>CAWGVL010000078.1:0-300253 GCA_963825845.1 Bryobacteraceae bacterium
CGCCAGGGTGCTCTTCTCGGTGAAAAGCAACCCACCCGCGGAAGTCGCAGGGCGTCCAGGCTTCCGCTCTAAGTTGCCTACGCCAGGTACACGCATAGTAGCTTGAGTCCGACTTGTGAGACAGCGACAGCGTGGCTCAACTTGTCAGACGATCCCACATTCCGAAATCGCTGTCTTCTCCACATTTCAAGACATCCTGATATGGTCCATTTCATGGATACACTGAAGGTCTTGAGGGAGGTGTCCGACGCCTACCGACGGCTGAAAACCCTATCGGTAAGTGCCATTCACCTTATTATCGAGTCTGGTGACGAAACTCTGGTACGAGCAGCCGTATGCGTATGCGTTTTTTATCCGCATCGTCGGATAAGATCCGCTTTGAGCAACTCGGGGACCACGGGATGTTGCAGGTTGCAGATGGAGAAAATGTACAGACATTGTTCCCTCGCACGCCCATGGATAACGGGCCGATGTACTCCAGCATGCCGGCATCCGGTATGCCGTTCCCTCTACACTCTTTTTATTCGGATTTCCCGCTCAACGGAAATGCAGCGTTTCTGTTTAGCGGCATCGCAGAACGCGTCGAATCAGCTGAGGTGCTACGGCAAGAAGAAGGCTGCTTTGTTGTGTCCGTGCGAACGCGCCGACAACACATGCCTCATTCATTGAGCACGGATCGCCAGTGGTCTTTTGGGTTCGTACGGACAACCGGATGGTGATGCTACAGCAAGTACGGATCGGGCATCGGCCACCGACTGGGGATGATATTTACTGGAGTTCGCACAGGATCTCTGTTGAGAGACTCACTATTGATGAAGATCTGCCTGACAACGCATTCAGTTTTACACCGCCCGAACGCGCCACATCGGCGGGATGCGGTGGGAGTGGTGGCGGCAGCGGCTTCATCGAGAATAGTGGGGATGACGCCAAACGCCTCGAGCATCGCAGTTCGCACTCGTGGGAAGGGGATACGCTCGTGGAGCAGTCTCGGTGGAAATGCGCGGACTGCAGCTAGAGTTTGAGCGCCGGCTGTCGTTCTCGGCTGATGGGGCCGAATTAATGGTTGGCGAACCGATCAGCGGACCAAGAGGAACACAAAGGGTGAATTTCATCGGCCTTTAGGTTTGAACTTCCGTGATTGAGCGCAGTAGAGTCGGGCTGAATCCTTCTCTTGAATGACATGTTGTAGTTAAAGGGTCTAGCAGAGACGGGATGATCCAATCCGTTCCAGAAGTGAATCCCGGGTTAGTCTGAGGATGGCGGAACTGAAATACGTTATTCTGCCGTTGTGTCATAACGGCGAAGATGAACATTTTCGAAAGGTCAAAGCTCTACCCTAAATGGATTTGGCGCGCAATAGCACTTGAAGCTCTGACCCACTCAACCACCGAGTTCCTGATGCAACATGCGATGGTGACGGGAAAATGAACGTAGACCTTTCGCCTCAACTGCCGCCAACTCCTCCGTGAACAAGCACGCGACAAGCATACCATTGTGCCGACGAAGCAGACCTGGAACCCGTAACTCCTGGGGAAGATGGGGCAGGCTTTTTCTACTTGCGGCAACTATCTGCTTGTGCGACTCGCAATCGAAGTCGTTTGTCTGTCCGATGCGAGGAGGGAAGCCAATCCTCTCGGGGAACCGCCGGAATTCAACGCGATCTCCTTCAGTGAGGACGGAAAAAGTTTGTTCGGATGCGACATCAAGGAGCGGCCTGTTAGGATCCGGAGGCTGGATATCACGACCGGGGCAATGACTATATGGAAGGAGTTACCCTCGGAGAATTTCGCATTCGTCATTCGGCGTCCACAGATCACACCCGATGGAAAGTGGCTGGCGTACGCCTACCGTAAACCGCGCTCTGAACTTTACGTCGTGGCCGGATTTCGATGACTAAGGCAGGCTCAAGTGGGGTTTTGTTTTCTGGCATCTGTGCTTGACGGGTAACTGACGTCGCATTTTGGACGAGTTTGCTTTAGATTCGCTTGCATTATTCTCCCTCAATTCCCGCGACTCACGTACCCGAGCTGCGCGGCGTCGACGGTCGATATCTAGGTGATTCTTCCAGGCGTGTGCTGCGAGAATCCTGCGCGCCCGGTCATTTGCTGTTTTCGCTTCTCGCTTTCGCACAACAGCTCCAGGACCCGGCCATAGCTGAGTAAAGTGCGTCCGACGGCAGGATGCTCAGGCCCGAGTGTCTGCTCCTGGATCATTAACGCGCGGCGATAAAGTGTCTCAGCTTCTGCGAGTCTCGACTGAAGGGCACACATAGTGCCGAGGTTTTGCAGTGCTGTGGCTACATGGAAGTGCGTGGGCCCGAGCGCTTTTTCCCATATCTGCAGTGCGCTCCGATACGCATCCTCCGCACGTCTATAATCTCGCTGGTCCATGTACAACGTTGCGAGATTGTTAAACGCCAAGCCTACGCGAGGGTCATCGGGGCCGAAGGCTTTCTGCCTCCACAGCAGCACACGGACGTGCAGTTGCTCCGCGGCTTTGAAATTCCCTTGACAACGAGCTACGCCGCCGAGGTTCTCTAGACCCTGTACCGTTCGGAAATCCTCGTCACCGAATACCACCTTCCAAATCGCGACAGCTCTGTCGAGAAGCGGCGCCGCCTTCGAGGGATTCTTCTGTTGAATCCAGAGCAAAGCCAAGTTGTTCAGAACATTAGCGACCTCTGCATGCTCCGACCCGTAAGTCTTCTCAAGAATGTACAATGCTCGCTTGTAAAGTGCTTCGGCTTCTCCGACCTGCTCCAGTGTGCGATAGATCTCTGCGAGATTGTTCAGTGCAGCGGCTACATCCGGGTGATCCATACCGCGGATCTGCTGCCATGCCTTGATTGATTGACGGGCGAAGCGCTCCGCTTCTAAGAGCCGTCCTGCCTGACGCGAAAGGGACGCCATACGCCCGTACTCCGCCGCCACAGCGACTTCATCGGGGCTCGCTGCAACAACCTGTTGTCCAGGGCTTGAATGCGTGTCCGGGTTAAGACGGTATTCGGTGTCGGGTTCGACCGGGCAGGGCCGTCGGCGCGAAAAGCGCGCATAAAACAACAAGGGTCTGAAGGTGCCGTTGTCCATTCGACCGCCACAGCGACATAGCGGTCTCAAAATGGCACGCTTCGAGCTGCTGCAGAAGTAAATTGGGGCGAATTACGGCCTATTAGCCGCTAATTGCAAGGACAACTAGTAATGTTGATTACCGGTTCGCTATCGGGTTTCGATTGGGGTCATCCAGATGTTGCCCGTTAACTCTCCGAGGTTGAACACCAGTCTGCCCTTGGCCGCTGAGAGAGTGAACTCGTTCCACGTAATGTGCCGGATAGACCGCTTGGCTCCGTGCAGATGAGTAACTGCCTGCGGTGCTCCTTGCGGCCTCATCCGATCGTCGAGCGCTTGTGCCCAGAGGCAGAGCGAGCCGTCACGATCGGAGACGAAGTAGAGGATGTGCCCATCCATTGACCAGGCTACGTGACTATCACCGTGAGCTTCGTCCGTTATTGGAATCCACGCACTTTCGTCGGAACCCGCGGCGTCGGGAAATTGCGCGACGTATATTTGTGTGCGGTTTGGCTGTTTTACGGCTTCAAAAGCCACCCAGCGGTCGTCCGGAGAGAAGCGGCCGCCCCAAAGCGCGTAAACCGGGTGGCGGAGAAACACATGTTTTTCACCTGATTTCGTATCGAACCAGGAAGGGTCGCCGCGCGGGCTGACATTGTATAGAATTTTGGTCTTGTCATGCGACCAATGCGAAGGATACCCACACTGTTCGCAAACGTGTTTGGCAAGTCCGTCCCGTGTACCAACGGTGTAGAGTCCGATCTTCTCTCCGTGCCGGGGGAATGGAGGTCCGAACGCGACCTCGGAACCGTCGTGCGTGATTGCCGGTGCAACACCGGACGCAGGAGTTGTTGTAAGCTTCCGGTCTTCTTGTGTCTGCAGGTCTCTTAGCCAAATCTCTTGACGTCCACCTCGGTAACCGACGAATACCAAATACCGCCCGTTCTCAGAGATTGACGGCCAAGCCTTAATAACCGCGTCCGTTGTGAGTGGCTCAATTCCGCCCCTGGCCACGCCTCTGTTAATCTCGACCGGCACTGTCCAGATTTGAACGCTCTTCCGCAAGCTCGCGAAGACCAACTGGCCATCCGGGCTAACAGACGGCAACACGTCCTGGCCGGCGCCGAACGTCATCCTTCGCAGATTTCCGGTCGCATGAAATGTCTCGGGTGAAATCCGAATTCTCCATAGGTTCGTACTGTCCGCATGACGCGCGGACATAATGAGGCTGTCGCGAAACCACGTCCAGTCGCCGAATGCACGCATATCAGGTGCGAGTTGCGCGTCTGCTAGCACCTTTGCAAGTCCGGTTCTGATCGGGTTGGCGCCGGCAAGTGAAACGACCCACCAGTCAAGATCCTTGTAATCATTCGATTTGTAGCCGCAAAATAGCAGGTGTTTTCCGTCTGGCGTCCAAATCGGGTATGTCGCATGGTGAAACTCAGGGTTTACACGGCGCGGTATTCCGCCAGCCACCGGTAATATGTACAAGCCGCCATATACATCTTCGCCGGACCAGTAAACAATGCTGCGGCCATCAGGAGAAAATCGCGGCCGGCGCCCCTTCGGCCCCACGCGCCTTGGCTCACCTCCGCGTACGGAGACCAGGTACAGCCCTCCTGGCAGCTCATCCGATCTGAAAACGATCGCACTATTGTCGGGAGAAAAGGCAGGTTCCCGAGCATCGGCAGGACCTTGTGTAAGCTTGCGAGCGCCACCTCCATTTGTTGGTTGTATCCACAGGTCCAGATGATCTTGGCCCGTTCGGTCGGATACATACGCTACAAATTTGCCATCGGGAGAGAGCGCCGGATCCGTCGTGACGCTGGAGTCGAACGTAAGTTGCAGCAATTCGGCTCGTGCGATCGGGGAACCCGCGCGGTTCTCTGGCGCGTAAAGAATGCCGAGCGCGACAGCAGCAGACGCTAACCCGATCGCAAGCAATAATCTCGAAGTACGTGTCAGCCGCATCCGCCGCGGACCCGGCACCGGGGTCGCAGGTTCGGCTGTCGGTGCGAATTTTGGAGGGCTGCGGTCCTTGAAAACGGGCACATATGCGCCTTTTGGCAGTTCGATCAGGACGGGATCGTCGTGCCCGAACGTCTCGTAGTAGTCGCGTAGCTTCGACCGTACTTTGCTGCCCTGCACACGAACAATGGAATCCAGCCGAGGATCGAACTGCGCACCCCTACGGAATACCTCCACACCAAGCAAATATTCCTTCAGTTGGTCGCCCCGGCCCTCCAGCGTCTGATTTACAGTAAACCTCAGGAATCCTTGCAGACTTTCAGAAGATGCAAACAGTGGGCTCGCGAGAATCCGCTCCAGTTGTGTTAGGATCTGCGCTTCTGATGGCCGCGGCAGTTCAGGGCTGTGAACCGGAGTATTGTCGAAAAAGCGTAACGGGGGAGTCTCAGCCATCGTTCGCAATCACTGCGTCCCGTATTCTAACCGCGGCTCAAGAAGAATCGAGCTTAACATAAATTTTCCTTCAACAACTTCTGAACCTCATGCAAAACTTTGCCCATTTTCACAGGAGCCCGGGTATCCGTCCGGCAGAGCTCATTGAAAAGTCTCAAGCCCCCGCCTCTGTAGTCGATGAGGAACACATGGCATATTTCGGACACGATCGAAGAAGCGAGGCGCGGGCGCTTACCGCTGCCCTTATCGAAGTAGTCGACGAGTACAACGACGCAAGCACGTGTGTTCTCGAAGACCTCTCACCATCGGGAGCGTGTATTCATTCGGATCTCGCGATGCGAGTTGGTGTTCCGGTGACAATGAAGGCCGGCTCGGTTGTTCACGCCGGGGTTATCAAACATTGCAAGCCCACCGTTGGCGGCTTCCATGTTGGGATCGAGTTCGCGGGCGGCTCCTGGCCGGATGAGATTCAGTTTCCGATTCACTGGATCCGCGCCGACCGGTACTGACGCATGGGGATCCAGCGATGCGAGCGGTACGGCGCCGGAGCAGGCCTCACATGCAGTAGGAAACGCGAGTGACCTCGCGTTGACAATTTTCTTTGTATGGGGAGGGCGCGGTGGCACTTTTCCAACTGGGCGCCTGCGCAATAACGGATGGATGAAAGGCACACGGCCCATCCGACAGGACCATTTTGCGAGCGCCATTGCGAGAAAGTTGACGCAGGTTCCGAACTCCCATTACGCAGTCTGCGTCTCGCGCCTTAACTCGCCTCCCATCACCGGGCTGAACAGAAAATCGTGGAAATCCTCCTTGAGACCGTTCAATCGCCACAAGGTTGCAATTTGCGCCCAGTGGCGAATCTCATGGAACAGAATGTGAGTCACAATCTTCTTCGGCGTTGCCGTCACAATGAGGTTCATCAGCCTGAACTCTCGTGGCGCATCCCAATCTTCGGCGGGCAGCGATTCGATGAACGCCCTCAACTCCCGTCGACTCTGCTCAGCAAGCCGATAGAGCGCTTCAATGTCGCCCGCAGGAATGCTAGACGTGTCGCTGATTGGCCGTAGCGAGAGCCTCTCAATATATCGCTTCTCCGCCGAAAAGATGTGCCTGACCAACTCGCCCACTGTTGCAAATCGCCCATCGCCGTGGAGCCCGGTACTGACCGTCAAGACTCCGTAGCCGTGTTCACGCATCCAATCGAACCATTTGCGACGCTCCCAATCGCTATAGTCGAGAAGATCATTCAAGGTCAGATCGACAGGCATCGAGAACCTCCTCGCGGTTCATGAGAATACCCCGATTATAGGGCCGATGTAGTAAGTCGATGCGCCCGGCGGGGTAAGAAAGTGGTTAACTATACGAATGCGCTCGCCGATCCCCGTTCTGTTTGCTCTTGCCGTCTCGCAGCTTCTCGCCGGGACAGCAGGCCGTAACTTTTCACAAAGATATCGAGCCGTTGGTGCAGAAGCATTGTCAGGGTTGCCATCGTCCCGGCGAGGCGGCGCCTTTTTCTTTGCTGAAGTATAAGGATGCGAGGCCCTGGGCTAAAGCGATCCTCGAAGCCGTCCAACTCCGACAGATGCCCCCATGGTTTGCTGACCCGGCGCACGGGAAGTTTGCGAACGACCGGCGGCTCGGTCCGGCTGAGATCGACAGAATCAAAGCCTGGGTGGATCAGGGCGCGCCGGAGGGGAATCCTGCGGATGCTCCGCCGCCGATTTCTTTCGTGGATGAGTGGAAGATTGGCCGGCCTGATCTTGTCATCGAACTCCCGGTCCAGTTCCCGGTCCCAGCGGATGGAAAAATCGACTACATTTGGTTCGCCACCGACATGAATCTGACGGAGGACAAGTGGATCGAGAAGCTCGAAGTCCGGCCAGGTGACCGAACTGTCGTACATCATGCTCTTGCCTTCGCGCGCCCACCTGGATCGCAGTTTCGCGCGGACCTCCAACCCGGAGGGTTCAAAGCTCGACCGGACGCTCGAAAGCCAAGTTCGAAACCCCAAACGGATACAGCCAGCTTTGCATTCGGCGAACAGATAGAAATGATCGGCGATTACGTCGTTAACGGAGATCCATTTGTTTCCGGTCCGGGACAAGCACGCCTGGTGCGCGCGGGCAGCCACATGTTGTTTCAGATGCATTACACCACCAATGGCCGCGCTACGACGGACCGCACGCGTGTGGGAATCGTATTCGCGAAGACGCAGCCGAAAGAGCGAGTGGTGAATAACGCTGTTGTGAATACCACGCTTCGTATACCGCCAGGCGCGCCCAACCACGAGGTGCAAGGGACCGTCACATTCCTCCATGACACTCGAATAGGCGGCTTCGGCCCACATATGCATGTGCGCGGTAAGGCGATGCGGTACGAGCTACTCCGATCCGAAGCAACCGCGCAGACGTTGCTGTACGTTCCAGAATATAACTTCAACTGGCAACTCAAGTACCAGCCCGCCGACTGGGTACCAGTGAAGAAAGGCGACAAGTTGCGGATCACGGCCTGGTACGATAACTCGCCCAACAATCGCTGGAATCCTGATGCGACGCAGGAAGTCCTATGGGGCGATCAGTCCTGGGACGAGATGCTCTTTGCGTTCTTCGACTTCGTAATACCTGTTGATGTAGATCCAGATCTGGTTACAGGCGGTAAATCTCTTCGACCTGCTGCAACGGTTGCTGAATCTGCGGCCAGATAGGCATCAGATTGTGTACTTCGCGTGCCAACGGTACAACTGTAACTGCGTTCACAGGCGAACTCTCCTGATATCCATTCCTGAGGTCGGCTACGCGCAAACCAATGCATATCGTATCCTCTCCGTCAGATCCTCTTTAATCCGCGCGATTTTGCGACTCGCGAGAGTTTGCAACGCGTCACTGCTTTCGGCAGAGGCGCCGGCGCGAAGACACCCTCAAATAACGATCGATTATGTTGCGAATGCACATGCTTTCACCAAGGATCACACTGGGACTCTACTCTATGCCGCAGACTTAACCCTACCCGGACGCAATATTGTCGGGACTTCGAATTTGGACCGCTCGCCTTCGAGCAGGATCTTGCCTGCCTTGGGGCATCGTGTTTCACGACATGGTACACAGCCCTCAATCCGCTCACTATGCATCGAAAAGTGTGACCCGGATTAACCCAGGCCGGCTCGGAGACCGACCGCCTGATGATTGCCCTGGATGAGTACGAAGCCCATTGGTGGTCGTTGAGGCGGAGTGCGGAATTGGCACTCTTCCGAGAACAACAATCCGAGATCCGCCGGCGGGACCAATGTGCACTCGTTCACTTGGACGATCCCAAGGCGAAGGGTCTCGCACACAGTCACAGATTCGACGCCGCAAGAGACGAGTTGATACGCCGATACAGCACGACACCCGCCGCTGCCCGGATGCAACGTCGCGCCTCAAGTCGTCAGCCTGCGGCCCCCGATGTCGCGCCCCGGCAGCTTTACAGGCGCCGAAACCCTTATCCGCGAGATTTCACCTTGACGTGGGCCGGAACAGGAATACAATACTGCCAATCCGAGGGAGAACCCATTCTTCCTGGGACGGGGAGTGAGACATGCGAACTGGCGTTGGATTTTTGCTTGTGCTACTTCTCTGCGCAAGTCGATTGACTGCGCAAACCACGTCCACAGAGGTGCTGGGCACTGTGACCGATGCCACCGGCGCCGTTGTGACGGATGCCAAAGTGACGCTCCTGAGAGTTCAGACGCGAGAGACACGCGTCATGCATGACGGATGGAAGCGGCAACTATTCGTTCCCCCTGATCGAGATCGGCGATTACACCGTTTCGGTTGAGAAGCAAGGTTTCAAAACACAAACGACCAGCGGAATTCACGTCGAGTACCAGCAGAAAGCGCGCGTCAATGTGGCGCTCGACATAGGCGCCACGACCGAGCGCGTGGAAGTGGTCGCGACCGGTGTGGAGCTAAAGACGGACGACGCCTCCCTCGGCGCAACCATCGATCAGAGGCGAGTCGTGGAGTTGCCGATCGTCAACCGGAACTTCGCGAGTCTTGTAGTTTTGACTCCGGGCGTGCAATTCGGTACGCGCATGGGACTGAGTCCGTTGTCCACGGCAGGGGCCTTTTTCCCCGGCGCGACACAGGTGAGCGCAAACGGCCAGCGCGACGCGAACCAGCGGGTCACACTCGACGGAGTGATCGCGAGCGAACCGCTGGTCAACACCGTTTATTTCAATCCTTCCATCGATGCGATCGAGGAAGTCAAAGTCCAGAGCGGCTCCTACTCGGCGGAATACGGCATGAATAATGGGGCGAACGTACAGGTGGCGCTAAAGTCCGGCACGAATGATTTTCATGGAGCGTTTTTCGAATTCTTGCGCAACGATGCGGCCGACGCGCAGGACTATTTTCTCAACTTCCAGGTTCCCGCGGGGTCGGCATTGCAACCGAAGAACCGGCTGCGCCGTAACCAGTTTGGAGCATGGCTTGCCGGTCCGGTCGTACTGCCTGGCTATAGAGGCCGCGACAGAACGTTCTGGAGCTTCAATTTCGAAGGGACACGCGAGACGCAGGAATCGGTTCAACAGGCATTCTGGTATCCGCAAGCGTTCCGCAACGGTGATTTCTCGGCGTTGCTGAACTCCGCTTGATTCGCAATGGCAGTTCCGGTACGAGCGCCAACGATCATCTACGATCCGATTACGGGTGAGCCGTTCCGGGATGCGCAAGGCAATATCTCCAACATCATTCCCGCCAAGCCGCATCAACAAGAACGCGCAGAATTTCATCAATAATTACCTGCCGCTGCCGCAGTTCACTCCGGCAGATGTACTGGACATAAACGTCATTCGAAGCGTGCCGAACATCCTGTATCAGAACCAATATTTCGCCCGCGTCGACCACCAGTTCAGCGCCAAAGATAAAATCTTCGGTCGATTCGCCACCATGCACGGCGATTATCGTGATCAATAACCTCAATCCGAATTTCCCGAGCACCCAGCGCATCCAGAACTACAACGTGGCGTTCCAACATCTGCATATGTTCAGCCCGACTACGCTGAATGAGTTCCGAGTGGGTTTCAACAAAGTGAATAACGATCAGACCAGTCCACGCAGCAATACGGATTTCGATCGTGGACTCGTTGGGCATCGGCCAGTTTCGCGTGGCGGTGGACAACAATCGCAAGTTCAGACCGGATGAGACCGGGATCCCGCCGACGGAATCCTTACGGGAGATACAGGAGCGCGATTCGATCTCAACGGCATTTACCAGTTCTCGGACAACTTTTCGTTCAGTCGAAGATCGCACAACTTCAAGACAGGTTTTGAATATCTTCGTTACGGCCTGGATCGGGCGGCCGCCAATGTACCTCTCGGCAACCTTGGCTTGCTGTCCGGGCGGCTATCCTCTGGCAGGGTGGCTGATGGGCTTCCCGACCTCGAGTTCCAGCGCCGAAGGCCTGACGTGGACCGCGCCGCGGCAGAATCGATGGGGCGCCTACTTCCAGGACGAGTGGAGAGCGACACGCAAATTGACAGTCAACATGGGGTTTCGTTGGGACTTTTTCCAGGTTCCCCACGACGTCAACAGGAAGTGGCGATCTTTGCGTCTCGATATCCTGACTCAGGTCTGCGGATGGCCGTCAATTGCCTACGGTCGTTCCGGAGCCGAACTCCGACTTTGATTTCTATGGGACGGATAACCGCTACTTCATGCCGCGGGTTGGGATCGCTTACCGCGCTACTGACAAGTGGGTGATTCGTGCGGGCGGCGGCTGGTTTGCCAATGTCCAGCAGATGAATAACATGACGATTCTGGATCTGCAGCCGCCCTATTCGGGAACCTTCGGTTTTAATCAGGTGGATCAAGCCGGCCTTACGCTTCCAATCAGCTATGGCGGCCAAAACTACACCGCCACGACACGCCGATTCACGCCTGGTTCGCAGATCCTGACATTGGACAATCCGTTTCCGGGTCAGGGTACGCCGGCGGCCCGGACCAACGTGCTCGCGTTTACGTCCTGACAACAAAGCGAGCAGCGTCGTGCAGTGGAGCTTCGATATCCAGCGGGAATTGCCATCGTCGACGATCTTGACAGTCGGTTACGTCGGCAGTAAGACCAGTCACATCGACAACACGATTCCCAACTTTAATTCTCCACCTCCGTCGACCAATACAGACTTCAATAGCCGCCGGCCCTGGCAAGCGTACGTGAGCCGAGGAGAGGGCAACCAGGCGCGCCTGCTGGGCAATATCCGCTACCTTGACAGCTTCGCCAACGCCAATTACAACGCGCTTCAGGTACAAGCGCAAAAGCGGTACTGGTCGTGGCATCACTGCCGGGTTAGCCTACACTTACGGCAAGGCGCTGGGAGAAGGATACGGTCGAAACGATCCCGCGGGTAACGTACAACCCACCTATCAGGACCCAAACAACCGCCGCGCAAACCGCGGGACGGTACGGCTTCGATGTCACTCACAACGCGGTTATCAATTATGTTTGGGATGTCCCGATGTTTGCTAATTCAAAGGGTCTGCTGCACGCGATTTTGGGAGGTTGGCAAACGCAGCGGCATCATCACCTTGCGCACAGGATTTCCGTTTGCTTTATCCGGCGGGAATTTGAATACGAACTCGAGTACCTACCCGGATCGCGTCGCCGATGGCCGTTTATTCGATAAAGCGGATCGCCAGTTGTGGTATCGACCCGACCGCCTTCCGCCGGACGGAGTGCAACATCCAGAATCATCCGGAACTCTGCCACTATGGCAATGCGGCAACTGACGTTTTGATTACGCCTGGACTGCACAGCTTGGATCTTTCGCTCGCCAAGAATTGGACGCTTCGGGAGCGAACGAGAGTTGCAATTCCGGGCCGAAGCATTCAACGCGCTGAATACGCCACAGTTCGGTGTGCCAAATGGATTGAGTTTTGCGACGAATGACTCAATCATTCCCGATGGGCCGCGCGTCGGCGAGGTCCGCAGTCTGCGTCAACCAATGCGCATCTTTCAATTTGGCCTGAAGCTGTATTTTTGATCCGTCTTAGGAGGACCCGCAGTCAGCGCCTTCCCCGCGCTCAATTGATGGGGCATCGCGCAGTCTGCGGAGCACAAGTGAGTGTACGCGAACCACCGACCGATGAGGTGACCGCGGATCATCGGACCGGTCGTCAGATGCGCGCGTGTACAGATACGTTCGAATTGGAGTAACCGATCATTCTGAACTCGATACAGCTCAGCCCCGATCAGCCATCGATCGATATTCTTCTCGTATGCGATACGCGCTCGTGACGCAGTGGTGATACATTCTGGACTGCATGGATACGGTAACACGTGCAGTATCTGCCGCCTTGATTCTGAGCGTCGCCTCGCTTTGCGCGCAGGATGGCAAGGCGGGAACGGACTACGACACCTTTCGCGTCTCGCGCCTTACCTGTGTGATCGGAAACAACAAGGCAGCCGGAGATCACCGGGCAGGCTATAACGGAGTTTTCCGCATGACGGCTCCCGGCTTGGACACGTCCGCGTATGTCCCTGCGTTTGCAGGGTTGAACCTTGAACATTATTTCGATGGCCGGCCTCGCCAGTCAGAACGGGAGGTGTTCTTCGAGCCTCGGCACGCACCTATCGAGTTCCGGCGGCTGAGCGAAACTAAAGCGGAGTTCCGTCAATCCGCAACGCCGGTGTACGCGGTCGAAAGCCGCACAGTATTTGAACTCCGCGAGCCTTACTACCTTGACATGAGCTACCGCGCGGTGCCGCGCAAGCGTGCCTTCACCGGCGGATTTCTCGGCGTGTTCTGGGCGTCGTACATGAACGGGCCGCACGACAAGAGCATCTATTTCCTGCGAGACGGGTCCACGCTGGACAAACCGCAATGGGTGCAGTTCGCAACGCAAACGCACGGGCACGAGAGCACCGTGCTGCCAGCGGGAGACCACCGCAAGGAACCTGCAGTCGCGGACGAGCCACCGCCGCTGTTCAGCAATTTCTCAACCCTGCAGTATCCGAGCCGTTCTACTACGGCCGCCTTGGCGATATGGTTTTGATCTATATCTTCCAGCCGAGCCCTTGGCTGCGGTTCGCACACTCTCCATCCGGTGGTGGACGTAGCGCGTCGGGAGACGACACCAACCCGGCTTGGGATTTCCAAATGGTTATTCCCGATCCCCAGCCGGGCAAGGAGTATGAACTCAGGATGCGCGCCGTTTACAAACCATGGGCCGGCAGGGCGGACGTGTTGCGTGAGGTCGCGAATGGCTGACCCGCCGATGAAAGGAATTCGGATCCATGTGGACTCGCCGCGATGTTCTGCGAACACTGACCCTACCCGCAGTTGGGATCTCTTCAACCATGGCTGCGGCGGCCGCCGATTCGGACATTCTGAAGATTGCCACCGTTGAAGCGCACGTGCTTCGAATCGGCCCGCGCAAAGACATCGTTTGCGCGCGGGTGACGACCGAAGATGGCTATCACGGCTGGGGTGAGGGTACCTCCCCTCCGACCGTTGCGCCAGTAGCAGCCACCATCCGCTCGCTCCAACCACTGCTAAAAGGAGAGAGCGCATGGAACATCGAGAAGCTCTGGCGACGGATGTACATCGCCGAGGAGAATACCCTTGGCGGAACTCTGTATGCCGCCATCAGCGCGATCGATATTGCGCTTTGGGACATCGCAGGAAAAAGGCTGAATGCGCCGGTGTATAAGTTACTCGGCGGGAAGATTCACGACCGCATCCGCATTTACACGAGCTACCGCTGGGGTAACATTCCGCGTACGCGCGAGGCGTACTTCCGTCGCACGAAGGAGTTGATCGCACAGGGCGCGTCGGCCGGTAAGTACGATCCCTTCGGAGCGTATCCCGGACCCGAGCGCCAGCTATCAAGCCAGGTCTTGTCCGAGGTTCGCGAGATGCTGACCGGTATTCGGGATGCGGGTCCAACGTTCGATATATGCGTGGAGGCGCATGGAAAGTTCAATATGGCGACCGCTGGGCGTATTGTGAAGATGCTGGAGCCGCTGGATCCGTTCTTTCTGGAGGAGCCTGTGCCGCCCGAGAACATGGAGGCGCTGGCCGCGTTGCAATCGTCCACCAATATTCCGATCGCCACAGGGGAAGGCATTCAGGGCCACTTTCATTTCGCGCCGCTGCTCGAGAAGCGTGCTGCCCGCATCGTGCAGCCCGATGTTTCTCGCACCGGCGGCATCACCGCGATGAAGAAGATCGCAGCCATGGCCGACGCTCATTATGTGACCTTCGCTCCCCACAACCCCAACGGGCCTGTGTGTACGGCTGCAAGTCTCCACGTCGCGGCCTCTTCTCCCAATTTCCTCATCATGGAAGAAGGGAATACAAGGATTGAGGAGTACAACGAGATTTTCACCGAAGGTTGGAAACCTACGCTTGCGGAATGGCATGTGCCCGAGGCTCCTGGTCTTGGGGTCGACTTCAGCCCCGCATTCCTGAAGGAACACACCATTCCAGGTTTGTGAGTTTTGCTATAACGGCGGCAACGTCGATTCGTACGGCAAGCGAAAGCGATAATCTTACGTCAGGTAGACCCGATGAAGCGAGCTCTATTGCCTTTTTGTGTTGCTCTGATGCTCAGCCCGAGCCTGACTGCGCAAGGGCGAAGCGGTGGAAGAGTGGCTCCTGCCGATGAACCGTCACCTCCAATCGCCCGCACTCCGTCCGAGAAAAAGGTCCTGGAAACGATAGCCGATATCGTCAAGGCCGGCGATCTTTACGCGAACGTTCCCGCCGCGGATGGCCGCATGCTCCGCATCTTAGCGGAGGCAGTGAACGCGAAGAGCGTAGTAGAGATCGGTACTTCCACGGGGATTTCCGGTCTGTGGTTTTGCCTTGCTCTGGAGAAAACTGGCGGAAGGCTTACAACGTTCGAGCTTGATAAGACCCGAGCGTCGCTCGCGCGCAAGCACTTCAAGCAGGCTGGAGTAGATGGCCGTGTAACCCTCGTCGAAGGTGATGCGCACCAGAACGTCACGACACTTCGCGATCCTATTGATGTGGTTTTCATCGATGCCGAGAAGGACGGCTACGTCGATTATCTGAGCAAGCTGCTGCCGCTGGTCCGTCCTGGTGGGCTCATTCTTGCCCACAACAGCAACATGGTTCCCGAGTACATGAAGGTCGTCACATCGAGTCCAGATATGGACACCGTCGTATACACGACAGGCGGCGGCATGGCAGTCACGCTTAAGAAGCGGTGAAGAGCCATCCCGGATCAAGCGCTCGATGAATCGGCTCTGTTGTCGCGCTATTTTCTCCAGGACGCACAGATCATCCTGATCTTGGACTGATCGGATCGGTGTAATGAGGCGCCTCCCAGGTCCGAATGAAAATAGCTGTTGACCCCTCGAATCTCTAGGCCGCGCGAACGCCCCGCGCCGGTTTCACAGAAATAACTGTTCGTTCTTGCCAATTTTCGTACCCGGGCGACGCATGTAGAGGTGTGCCCCTGGAAGGTTTCACATAATGCCGATTCTCCCGAGTTCCATTCGCCGGCCGGCCAGCCCGGTTCCAAGAAACTATGTTCCGCCGCAAGGCCACAAGTACAAGGTCGGCAACAACGATAGCTGGGTCTCACTTGCAGCGAGCGCGGGAATTCCGCCGTGGGATTTAATCAGGTACAACTATCCAGGCCTTCCGGCGGATCTCCAGCCGGCCGCGCGCGAAGTGAACTGGTATCTTCAGGAGTACGTCGGCTGCACCACGGTCACTCCTGATAGTCGAAACTATGTTTTCTCTTCAAGCGCCAGCCCAGGGGAGATATGGATTCCAAACCGAATCGCGCCCGTTACACTCACACCTGATCAGATCGCGCGAGATCGAGTTCTCGCCACGTTGCGAGAACCAATCGTTTCCAGTATGAACTTCGGAGTGGGGCGACTTTTTATCCCCGCTTCGCAATATGAATGGGTAGCCAAAGCAATTGAAGGCGGTTACATCTCGGTTCGGGAGGACCCGAATCTCACAGGTTCAGCCGTGTACCACTGGGATGTCAACCGCATCGATGTTCCCGCTTATGGCGGACCGCCGAATATCGGAGACCGGGCGCTGATCATCCATGAGTGTACGCACGCAATTGTGGATCTGCGGAAGATTACGACGCGGGTAGAAGAGACAGAAGGACTAGCCTATGTTGCACAGGCACTGTACTCGAATTTGAACGGTCTGACGGCGCGGCATATTGTTTCTGCGGATCCGCACGATATTGTGAGTTGGTTCTCATGGCAGCTCATTTTCGATGAATCCAGAAGGCTTGCCGACGTTGCAAAGCGGAGATATCGAATTACGGAAGACGAAGCCAGTGTCCTCTTCACTGCGATCAAAGGCGCCAACTTTTACCGTCGTCGTGTAGGAAACGCCGAGGTCAATGACGGTGTGGCTGATCAGTTTTATCTTTCACCGTAGTGCAGGGTCTCTCGGATCTGGCACGGGGAAGCGTTGCCGTGAGTGGCGTGGGCAAAAATGATTCGCTGAATACTTTGGAGTCTGTGAGGTGTGCTTATGTCTGACAAATATCCCGACTTTGAAACGTTATCTCAGCATGAGATTTCGGGAGTCGATTACCGCATTCTGGTCCGTAGGGCAACAACGGAATTTGCGATCGTCGCAATACACGGCGGCGGAATCGAGCCCGGAACATCTGAACTTGCGGATGCCGTCGCTGGTTCGGAGTTCTCGTTTTATGCATTCGAGGGTTTGAAAGGATCCGGAAATGCCGACTTGCACATCACGAGCACGCGGATGAACGAGCCGATGTGTCTTGGCCTGCAGGGTGTAACCGGCAGAGTCGTTACGATTCACGGGGAGAGCACCGATGTAGATGGTGAGGGCATATTCCTGGGAGGGCTGGACGACGAGACCGGCGGCCGGTTTCGCGAGGCGCTGGAAGCCAACAGTTTCTGCGTGCACCGGCATCCCAATCCGGCATTGCAAGGGCGCGAGCCACACAACGTATGCAACCGGGGAACGTCGGGCAGGGGAGTGCAGTTGGAACTCTCGCGAGCGGTTCGAAAGGAAATGTTCGCCTCGCTAACGCGAGATGGCCGGACGCATCCGACTGCCACGTTCTACAGCTTCGTCGACGCGATTCGCAATGTGCTTGAATCGCCTGTTAGCGAGGCCGTCGCGGGCTCAGGCGGCTGCAGATAGCGGAGTCACGCGTATCCGAATTCGAGGATCTCGAGGAGAGTTGAGAAGTAGCTGCCGTCTGCGTACCGGCTAACAGCTTGGCTTGTCGTGTGGTTTCGAACTCGGTTCAGTGTGCCCACCAGCATGTTCAACTGAAGTCAGTAAGGTCACGAATAATTGCGTTCACATGGTGTGCTCGTGTAAATCCTGTCTCGTTCCGGCAGAGTTCGGCTCAGGTGATAGGCTCCTGGCGACCATTGGAGATTGACGCGGTGTCGCTCTCCGTGTTCGCAGTTCACCCATAATCCGCGATGAAACGGCCGCGCTAGTTCATCCGAGGCGTGTCGTTCGCCGAGTGGTTGAGCGTTCTAGTTGAGACGGCTCTTGCCAAACCACTGGCGCCTGTTCGGGCTGGCTCACGTCTACGCGCACCTGCAAGGTTGACCCGGGCCTGAGGCGCCGGTTGCAGCACATTGATGAGCGAACATCTTATGATGCGATGAGCGAGAGAGACGAGAAGCCCCCTCCCTCGTCTACACCGGGGGAGCGCGGCGCGTCTTGGCGATCAGGCGAAGGTGCTCAATGCCCGTCAGGCAGCACCCGATTTACGTTGTATTTACAGCAACGTATGTGCACTCCCGACGTTGGTACGACGTCGTCACTGAGCATGAACGGCGAACGCAGTGATCCTCGACCTGCACGGCGCAGAATCACGTCCCGTTGAAAGAGGTTTCGACGTCCATGTTCACTGGGTGGCCGATCTTTGCGTTGCTTGCAGTGAGAGTATCGTTGGGAGCAGCGGCAAGGGGAGCGACTAAGGGAAAAGTGGCGTCGTGAGCAGAGTAGACGTGAAGAGTACGAACGCCGCCGAGATCGTGAATGGGAGAGCCGCAAAGGCCGGTAAACGACATGAGACATTTCCAACGTCGTCTGCGGCGAGCAGGGCTCAACAAAAGTGATCAGCGATTCGCGACGCTGCCCGCGGCAAATATCAGGGCCGGTTCTGAGTCTACGTTGTTCCGTGCGCGGTTCTCATTGGTTTCCCAATCGGGCCAATGTAGCAGAGGCGAGTCATGCGGCCGCCGTGCAGCGCCCGAACGCGTTCGGAGCAGCAGTACGAAGTGCGGTGTTTGCGGAATTCTCTCGAATCCTGCCCATTCCGGCACTGTTGAGGTGCACGGATCCTTTCCTGAAGCAACCGGATCCAGCGCAACCTCCGATGCGCCGCATTTCGTTATCACCGCCGCCACATTCATCTTTCGCCACCGGTCGACAGTGTTAGCCCAGTCTTGCGGAACAACTTCTTTCAGTGGCGGACTTTTCAACCAACTTACAAACTGGAAACGTTGTGGTTGTGCGAACAACACAGAATCCAGCACTGGCGATATGCCAACCGCAGCCAGCGCATCGTTATCCCGCAACCCGTGTTCGCGAAGCCAATCCGCAACTCTCTGCTCATAGCTCCACCGCGAGTCGAACACAGGACGCGCGCTTGCCCGGATGGTGGTCGTATACAGCATCCAGAGGCTGCCTGCCGCAATTAATCCCAATTGCCAGAGCATGACCGTACGCACGCGCCGGGATTCGAGAGGCGTCAGCGACAGCACTGTCGTCACAAACGCAACCGACAGAGGTACTAAGTAGCGCGTCTCCGCTGCCACCATGCAATAAGCGCCAATTATCGCGACAGGCCAGAGCCATAGCGGCGTGTATGCGATAAGGAACCGGCGAATCGTCTTGGCTGGCGATACTCCTAGCGCCACCGCTGGTACTGTCACAAACAGCCAGAACAATGAGGCCGGAAACGCAACTGCGACATTACTTAGCAGCGCAGTCGCGATCTGCGGTGGTGACAAACGAATTTGCATACCTTGGTGCCACAGAGGTGGGTCATACCAAAGTGGAAGGTACCCTTCCCGGGCTCCGCAAACTCCAGCACTACCGGGTCCTCGCTAATCACACGCGGAGGGTGAATTGGCGTGCCGCTGCCGGGCTCCTTTCCCCTCCAACCTGTATGGAGTTGATACCCGTTCACGTTCCACGCGAAATTCAACTTGCCCGTTTCACCAAACGTGGCGCGTCCGGCCGACTTGCTTTGAATGACGACCAGCGGGAGCGTAACCGCCGCGAACGCGATCGCGGCGACCAGCACTGGACCGATAGGCCGCTTGGACATCCAGCGGCTGGCGTAGGTCAAAGCCAACAACAACAGCGATGCTGGAAACATCACAGCTTTAGCCCAGTACGCGATTCCGAGGACGATTCCAAGTGCTAAACCTAAAGCATACCCTCGCTGCCGTGGCAGAAGGCGAGCAATCAAACCGAGCGCAATAAACGAAAGCGCGGATACCAGAAGGTCAGGAGTGTATGTCGTGGAATACACCTTCAAATGGAACGCCAAACTGAACAACGAGCAAACAACAAAGATGCCACCTGCCATGTGCGAGTTCAGGCCATCTGCCCTGAGATGGCGAAGCCCGCGGAGGAAGAACGTGAAGGCAGCCGCGAGGCAGGCAAACAGCAGTATCTGTACGGTCACGAAATACTCCTGGAGCGCCGCGAGATTACCGTCCGCCGGAATACCGAAGCTAAGGATGGCGGGATAAAGTGGACTCCAGTAAGTATTTGCGAGCGCTTCGTAGTAGTGGCCTGAACGGAAGCTCTGCCCAAGGTTTACATAGCTGCTCATATCCGCGGCGGGAAACTTAATACGATCCGCCGTGGCGAGTACTAATGCAAATGCCGAAATCGAGAAGAGTATAACCGTGAGGATGGTAAGTCGCCATTTCGGACGCGCCCCGTGACTGCCGACGGCATTGGAGAAAGTATCGTATTCCGATCTCTTCGGCATCACCATGTTGAGGCTAGCTTGATGTGGAATCGACGGCGGCGGATGAGGCTTCAGTGTTAACTTCCTCTTTTTCTTCGTGGTACTCCTGTTCAGTATTCACAGCCCAAATATTTTGTTTCGACTCGATGCCCGCCACAATATTGTCTACGGCTACCATGGCCGTGAGCATCGAGTGGTCCTGGTTGTTGTATCGATGCATCCCGTTGCGGCCGACGAGAAACAGGTTCTTAAAGCGGCTTACATGTTCGATAATTTCAGGAAACCTTTCATACGCTCCGAAATACGCCGGGTACGTCTTCTGCATACGTATGACAGTTCCGTCGAGAACATCAGATTCATCGATGATCCCAATGTTGACCAATTCGGAGATGCCTAACTGCTTCAGCCCCTCATCGCTCATTGTCCACAGATCATCCCCTTCAAAGCAGAAGTACTCAAGCCCAAGCCACACCGTCCCCGGCTCGGCTACCATATACGGGCTCCAGTTATTAAATACCTGCAGACGGCCTATCTTGACATCCGGCTCCTGTATGTAGATCCAGTTATCACGGATCGTCTCACCGTTGTGTTCGGAGACTCGCAGCCTGCGGCACAGCAATCCCACTGTTATGAAATCGCGGTAGATCAAGTTGTCGCTGATGTCCCGTATTTGCGGCGGCGCTGGTGGATCCATCGCCTTCATCAGATCCTTGATGGCCATCGTGGAGAAAAAGTAGTCTCCTTCATGTCGTTGAATCTCGCCTGTTACTGAGTTCCTCACTTCTATGGCGTTCACGTACCCGCCGTCATGCAGCATGCGGACAACTTCCCAGTTGTGGTGAATTTCGCCTTCGCCGGCCCGTACGTGCCGAGCGACCTCCTCCCAAAGCTGGCCTGGACCGAATTTCGGATAAAGGAAGCGCTCGATCAGGGATGTTTCCGTTTCTTTCTGACTTAGGTCACGCGACGAACGTTTGAATGTGCTCTTCACTATGTGGGTGACGGTCTTCAATATCGAGAGTCCCTTCACACGCTGGGCGCCCCACTCCGCGCTAATCCGGCTGCAAGGCACTCCCCATACTTTCTCGGTGTAGTCGCGAAAGAAGGTTCTATAGAGTTCCACACCAAACCTGTTGATAAAAAATTCTTCCAGGTTGGACTCCGGTTTGATAGGCCGTGCAACCGCATTCAAATAACTGATGCCGATTCGAATGGTTCGTATGGCTCCGAGCTTTCGGAGAGTATCAGCAGACAGCCGGATGGGGTAATCAAAAAATCTTCGTAGGAAGTAAATCCGGGACTTCCTCGGCCGCACTAGCATCACGGTATCCGTGCGGGAAGAATCTGCCGAACCGGAAGAGCCCAGCGTCCGGGTTTGCTGCTGATATGTAATCGGAACGGCCGCAGCCGTACCTTGCTCCAGCGGCATGAATTGCAGCCACCAATGCATTACACGGTCCGACTTCGAGAAGAATCTGTGTCCCCCGATATCGATACGGTTGCCTTTATAGTTCGCCGTTCGAGAAATACCCCCGATGTAATCGGTGCGCTCGAAAACAATAGGCCGAATAGCGCTACGCTGCAGGAGTTCGAATGCCGCAGTGAGGCCGGCCGGTCCGGCTCCGATGATAATAGCTTTCTTCATATTTCGCGAGTGAACAAGAGAAGCTTCCGGGCCGTGAAGTTCCAACAGAACACGACACCGGCCGTGCAGATCTTCGAAATCGCAAGCGGAATGTGCAGCCAGCTTACGAAAACAAACATGAGCAGGTCCGTTAAACCCAATCCCACAAACCCCACCGCCGAAAAAATCATGAATTCGATGTGCGATGGAACTCCGCGGCGCGAACGGAATACCCACTTTGTGCTCAGTATGTAATTGATCGCCAACCCTGCCACGAATCCAGTGGATGCCGCAAGCAGATAGTGCTGGTGGAACACGTTAGCCAGAAGCAGTAGCAAGCCTAGGTCAACGCTGAGTGCGAGTACACTCACCATGCCTGCGCGAATGAGTTCCTGGCCAGTATTGCGGATCCAGCCGCTTGGCAGTTTCCTTGTCATACTCGTATGCGTCAGCAACGTCACATCACCCTAACGTAATGATCCGAGCCCCAGGATAGGCCCGCAATATCCCCGTCCCGCGTCCAATAGTAGCGCGAGCGTGTCGTTACGCGAGAATGAGTGCGTTCGGGCAGACGTGTATAATCTTGTGACTGTGGATGCAACTTCCCCGATCAGTCAGGCGAATACGCCGCTCGTGAAAGATTTCGTCCGGTGCGCCACATTCTCTGCTCTCTGTCTCATTCCCTATTTCAAGCTTTTCGGCATCATTCACCTTCCGCGACTGAATTACTTCCGCGCAGCTCCGTACACGTTGTTCATGCCGGTCCTAATATTTACGGCCATCCTTGTCCTCAGCATTACATTTACCATCATCGTGAGATTAGTCCGCCGCACCGCAACACCGCGAGTACAAGCTGTCATCTTTGCTGCCTCGGTGATGTTGCTCGTACCGGCAGCTAGGGAACTACTGGATAGACCATTCAGTACTGTAGCGGTTACAATTCTTTGCTGCATTGCGTTGGCCGTGCTGCTCAGCGCACAGGCAGTTCGGGCGATGGGATCTGTCCTTATGGCGCTTTCCTTCCTTGTCCCCGTTCAGGCTGCGTCGGCGCTGTGGGGCTACATGAGGCAGCCCCCCGCATCGCAGTTTGTGAATAGCTTTGACGCAGATCGTTCGACGGGAACGTCGGTGTCGGGCCGCGGCAGAATTCTGTGGCTGATCTTCGATGAACTCGACGATGAACTCGTGTTTCCGTTGCGGCCGGCGGACGTGAAAATGCCGGAACTCGACCGGCTGCGATCCGAATCAGTCTATGTCGCGGGAGCGACTCCTGCGGCAGGCTGGACGCTTCAGGCCATCCCGGGGATGATGGTCGGGAAGCCGGTCGAATCGTCAGAAGCGCTCGATTTCAAGACACTTCGGTTGACATTCAAGGAATCCGAGTCCGGGATCTGGAGCGAAAAATCCAGCGTGTTTTCGGATGCGCATGCGGCCGGGTTGCGAACCGCTATTGTTGGCTGGTACCACCCATACTGCCGGGTGTTCACGACTACCGTCGATCACTGCGAAGCCTATATGACTATGTCGTCGGCGCGTATGGCGACGTATTACGAAGCGCTATTCAAACAAGTTGGTTTTCGTCGCATCATCAAGAGAGCCGTGACGCTTCGGTTAGGAGATACGGCGATTGGCCGTGCGCTTCATATGGGCCCGCCGTTCGACCCCGCTTACATCTTTCGAGAAGAACAGGTAGCCTCCTATGAGCGAATTCGCACGGCAGCAAAGAAGCTGGCTACCGACCCGACCATGGGCTTCATCGTCGTGCACTGGAATGTTCCGCACCCTCAGGGCATTTACGACCGGACGAACAATCGGTTCGAAACGAGGAACAAATCGAACTATTTCGATAATCTTGAACTGATGGATGCGGCTATTTCTGAATTACGTACCGCGATGACCGCGGCCGGTGTTTGGGATACAACCACCATCATTATCACCTCGGATCACCCTCTTCGTCCCAAACTGTGGGGGGCGCGCACAAAACAGTGGAGCTTGGAAGAAGAGACCCTGACGCAGAAACGGCGGAGGAGCGCGATTCCGTTCATCATCAAACTTGCAGGCCATAACGAAGGAATCACGTACGAGGGATCCTATGACGTATTTCATACAAGGGAGTTGATATCTGCGGTAAGAGCCGGAGAGGTCTCGTCCCATTCTGGTGTTGTTTCGTGGTTGGAAAAACATTCTCGAACGACCCCCATGGCCGCCGGGCATCGGCCGTAAGGGGTCCGATACCGCTGCACTACCGTGGGACCTCGTTACACGTTCTCACGTAAGTAGCTAACCACACCTGTACGATCATGACAAAGGGAGGACCTGATGGTCCTGCAACGATTCGTTATTCTCTTTGCCATGGTCTCCGCCGTATACGCAATTCCCGCGCCCGAGATCGAAAAGCGTATCGACGCGCTACTCGCGCGCATGACACTCGAAGAGAAGCTGGGACAGATGTCGCAATCGACCTCCATGCAGGCCCCGCTTTCGGAAGAGATCAAACAGCAGATCCGCAGAGGACGATGGGGATCTTTCCTCAATGCGGGATTGCCGCCGGATCGTGCCGAGGCGCAACGTATCGCCGTGAAGGAGAGCCGTTTGGGCATCCCTCTCCTATTCGGCCGCGATGTGATTCATGGGTACCGTACCGTTTTTCCGATTCCCCTTGGACAGGCCGCCACCTGGAATCCTCAACTCATCGAACGTGCTGCTGCAATCGCCGGTAAGGAAGCGAGTACCGAAGGGATTCATTGGGCGTTCGCGCCGATGCTCGATGTCACGCGCGATCCGCGCTGGGGTCGCATCGCCGAGAGCCTTGGGGAAGATCCTTTCCTTGTAGGAGAACTGGGGGCAGCGATGATCCGTGGCTTTCAAGGCAAGTCCGTGGGATCATCGGGAACCCTCGCCGCATGTGCAAAGCACTTCGCCGGATACGGAGCAGCAGAGGCGGGCCGCGACTACAACTCGACTTTCATTGCGGAGAATCAGCTTCGTGAAGTGTATTTACCTCCATTCAGGTCGGCGGTTCAAGCGGGCGTCGAAACATTCATGACCTCCTTCAACGCCGTGAACGGCGTGCCGGCAAGCGCCAACCGGCTTCTGCTCGACCGCATTCTCCGAAAAGAGTGGGGATTTACCGGTATGGTCGTCAGTGACTATGAGTCCATCATCGAGATGGTGAAGCACGGGACTGCGTCCGATGCAGCGGAAGCCGCGAAGCAGGCCGTCACCGCTGGAGTCGATATGGAGATGGTCAGCACCAGCTACTACGATCAACTAGCCAAACTCGTATCGCAGCGCCAGGTTCCGATGACGGTTATCGACACTGCCGTTCGAAACATTCTGCGTCTCAAGTTCAAACTCGGATTGTTCGACAATCCTCTGCGTCCTGTCGCATCGGTGCAGGTCAGTGACGC
This sequence comes from Bryobacteraceae bacterium, assembly GCA_963825845.1. Lineage (GTDB taxonomy): Bacteria > Acidobacteriota > Terriglobia > Bryobacterales > Bryobacteraceae > DASQDN01. The sequence goes on from CAWGVL010000078.1 coordinate 25,494, forward strand.
TGCGCGCGATATTGCGAGACAGATCGCGGCCGAGAGCTTTGTTCTATTGAAAAATGAGAACCGCACGCTGCCGCTTGCGCCTACGCTGAAGCGAATCGCAGTCATCGGTCCTTTGGCCGACAGTCCCGTGGATCAGATGGGGTCGTGGGTTATGGACGCCAGACCGGAAGAGACTGAGACACCGCTCACGAGCCTCCGCCGGAAATATGGTCAAGATCGCATCCAGTACGTGGCAGCGTTAAAGAACAGCCGAGATACTAGCCGCGAACACTTCGGCGCTGCTGTTGCCGCCGCCCAGGCGAGTGAAGTCGTTCTGTTGTTTCTCGGTGAAGAACAGATTCTGTCGGGTGAGGCGCATTCACGCGCATTCCTGAATCTACCCGGCGCGCAGGAAAGCCTTTTCCAGGAGATCGTGAAGACAGGCAAGCCGGTGATAGCGATCATTCTTGCAGGTCGTCCCCTTACGTTTCATGACGTCGCCGCGATGTCGGCGAGTGTTCTGTATGCGTGGCATCCGGGAACGATGGGTGGTCCTGCGCTGGTCGATGTCCTCTCCGGCGACCGCAGTCCCTCCGGCCGATTGGCGATCACCTTTCCGCGTACAGTGGGTCAGATCCCGATCTATTACGCCCACCTTAATACGGGCCGTCCCGCTGCCCCGGGCGAACTCGGCATCCCTATGGGCAATCCGGTCAACCCACAAGGCTTCACTTCGAAGTACCTGGACGTGGATTTCACTCCTCAGTACCCCTTCGGTTACGGCTTGTCTTATAGCAGATTCGAATACTCTGGCATCCGAGTGTCGCGTCCGTTCTTCGCGCGCGGAGGCAGCGTCGACATATCGGCCGAGGTAACGAACACCGGGAACGCAGAAGCGGACGAGGTCGTCCAACTCTACATCCGCGATCTGGTAGCGAGCGTCGCCCGTCCGGTCCGAGAACTGAAGGGCTTCCGCCGCTTACATCTCAAAGCCGGTGACAAACAGACCGTCTCGTTTACGATTTCAGAGAACGATCTAGCCTTCTATAACGAATCTATGCAGCTTGCAACTGAACCCGGCGAATTTCATGCCTGGATCGCGCCGGACTCGGCCAGCGGCTCGCCCGTGAGTTTCCGGTTCGACGCCGGGCGGCAAACTCACTGACTGCGAAAGCCGGCGCGATCCAGCGCTCGGGGCACTTCCGGGTTCTTGCTGAATGTATTCCAAACAAATCCCGTACGCAGGTTCTCAGCCATCAGCAGCGTCACGCCGGTGTCGATTCCAACCACATCCGTGTCGTACCACCGTGTCATTGGGTTGAATGCATTGATAAACCCATAGCGAGTCCACGTACGCGACCCGTAGACATTCTTCATTGTCTTCAGGACGCGTAACGTTTTTTGCGGGAGGAAGGGAAGGGAACCGGCCGCGGCGCTTGGAACCACCGTCCCGTCGATCGGTCCCATCTCCGGAGGTCCGCCCCAAACAACGTATCCGTTCTTCGAATCGGACGCCGTGATTCCCCAAAGGTCGTCACTGAAATGGGGGAATCGGTTCGCGAGTTCCAGGCAGAAGCGGCGATGGACCTCTGTGGCGATGACTGAGTTATGGAAGTAATCGGCATAGCGATCCCGTTTTCCGCGGAAATCAAACCACGATTGAGAGTATTGATGCACGAACAGGGGCGCGTAGGAACCGATGTACCGCAGCCCGTGGTATTCGAACGTACTCCGCTTCCAGGCATGCCATGTTTCTACAGGAAGCGGATGAGCGGATGAACCAATTCCTAGCAGGTACATCATCATCAGCTCGCTGTAATAGTCCCACCTGTATTGGAGAAATCCGAGTTCCGGTGTCCAACCATGGGGCAGCAGACTTGTGTCGGCCGACAGCCAAGTCCAGTCCACACGGTTAAAGATTTGCGTCGCGAGGCGGGTGATCTCGCGATAGCGGAAGTGCTGCCGGCAAGTAAGGACTCCGCATAAAAGGATTGCGGTATCAATTGAGGATATTTCGGAATCCCACATCCGCTCACCACTGCGTACATCGGCCCAATGATAGAAGAAGCCACGGTGTGTAGGCATACGCGAGGAGAGAAAACGCAAGGCGGTGATGACGCGGTCGCGAGCTTCGGAGGGAGATACGAATTTTCGTTCGCTGCCGATGCACAGCGCCGTTAGGCCGAAACCTGTAGCCGCAATACTCGCGACCGTCCCGACGTCACGTTCTGCGCGGACATTGCAGCGGTCCTTGACCAGTCCAGTCTGCAGATCGGACTGCTCCCAGAAGTACAGAAAGGTTGCTCGCTCGAGTTCGTCAAGAAACGCGTCGTCTTCGGCCGTTAGTGCGGATCGGTCAGGCTCGACAACTTGCCGTGATCCTTGCTGCGGAGTCACGCGTGCCATCTCTTGCCCGCTTGCAGACCCTGCGGCGAGTATAGATGCCATGTGCGTAACCGCCCTTCGACGCGACAAAACTCTGGACAGGATGTCTCGTTCCCTCACTAATCCGAATGTAGAGGATCTCGTAGGGGGATCTGAAGTATCGAATACCGCGGCATCATGATCGCCATATCTCGCGACGTACCATGTTGATTAGATGCCATTGACCACGCGACGAAAAAAGCTTGCGATCGCCATCGCTGCTGGCCTCGTCCTGATCGTTGCGGTACTGTTCGTTATCCGCAGCAATATACGAGTCGAAAGGGTCGCAGTAATTACGGGCGCAGTTATTGCGCACAACACAGACCCGCATCTGCAGCGGCCCATACGCAGTGCCACTGTCATCGCCGAGTCCGGAGCATTGGTCTGGAAAGTTGTGTCGGAAGCCTCCGGGTTTTTTCGGCTGCGGCTCGATCCACCCGTCGAAGCAGGTGACATCGTCGTGTTGAAGGTAGCGCATCCTGATTATCATCCGTTTGCGATCACGACGGCTGCTGGAGACCAGATCTATGTGGTTCGACTGACTCCCACAGGGGGAGCTTCGGAAGTCCACCCTACTCGTCCGGAGACTCGTATTTCGAACGTTCGCGTCCGATACGCCACCCGGATCACGAGTACAAATACTATTGGCGCGGCCGTGCGAACGTTCGATATCGGAAACATCGCGAATGTGCCATGCGCAGGACGAAGGCCTTGTTCGCCCGACGGAAAATGGAAGGCGACGGTGGGCTCACTATCGCTTGATGCCGGAGATCAGCAACAACAGTTTCGAAACGTCCGTGTGTCGTGCATAGCAGGACCGTGCCCATTCACGGCGGTCGAATCCGACCAGTTCTCGCGCGGAGGTCACTCGATCAAGGTCTCTGTACGGAATTGGTCAGATCCAGTCACCTATCTTCTTGAAGCCGAGGTGGTGCACACGATGGAGAGCGAGATGATTCGCTACACATATCCGGTAATATTCGGACGTTCGATGAACTTCACGCTACCGGCGATCAGCTAGCGGACCGAGTATCGAAGCTGACTTGGATGGATCACCGATTGTCTTTCCCTTGGGGCCGGAGCTTCGTCTATCATGGGCGCTCTGCCGTTTCGAGAGTGGATCGGAGGGAAACAAGCAATATCGCTGCGAGTTGAAACCGGGCTACCGCTTCGAATAGCCGGGAAGTGAGAAGTGCCGCAATTTTATCTCTTCTCCGAGCCGTATCGTAAATCGACCTTCACCAGTAAAGGTTCGGACGTGGCGCCTGACCGGACTCGATAGATAGTCTGCGGCCCGGGTTCATCCTGGGTTAGCAAGCGCGTTCGCCCGGCGCCGGCCTCCTGCTCCGCTTTGGTCCAAGCTTTCCGCGATCCGCCGGCGAGCTCAAACTGTTCTATACGGCGGCCCCATTGTGATTGCCATCTCAGAATCTGATCGGCGGGCAGATCAACGGGTCTCTTCCCGGTGTGATGTTGTCTATCTGTTCCGGACTGACAACCACCGTAAGCACTTCTCCGGTCTGATCTGGCCGGCTACGCTTCATCGTGAAGTAGTTCGGCCGATCGTCCTGCGCGGGAATCTCGATAACTTTTCCCGGAGTCATCACATTGTCGCCGTTGCGAGTTCGAGTCGTCGGGAAAATCAAGTACGATGGCCCCAAGCTGCCATCGGAATACCGTTCCTGATCCACGACGTAGAGCCGGCCATTCTGCGCCGATTCGATGCTCAGGCGGACTCGATCGCCTTAACTCGCAGCGATTCTCCATTCGAAACGCGTTCAGGTGTGAATTCGATCGATCCCGTTGGATCGACGCACCATGATCCGAGCACTCGAATCTGCTGAGTTGGACGGACGTAGGCGCCAGATGGTTAAACCCAGTTGCTTAAGGGGCAAGGTCGATGCCTTCGGGTTGACATGGTCGGCAGGATGACCTAAATGCGAACGTATTTCGGCGCGGCCCAGGTCTGTTTTGCTTTCCCGGTTGCGCCCGCACGAATTCCTCGGGCACGACGCCCCGGCTGGGCGATTCTTCGGCCGCGAATTGAAGCAACCCGAATGCGATCATCCCAAACGGGACCAACAACCTCGCGTTCATTTCCATTCTCCTTGCTGAACGAACGCAGCCCAGTAATATGGCGCGCTCCATTGTTTTGACTTCCACATGGCGACCTGTGCTTCTCGCAATGCTGCAGACGTAGTCAGGTTCCGCCGCCATAGCCGTTCGTAGAAGCTGCCCATTAGTTCAGTGGTTGCTTCGTCGTTGACATTCCACAAGCTACAATCACACGCTTCGGCGCCGGCATACAGGAAAGCCCGCGTCAGTCCCATCACGCCCTCGCCCCGGATCTGTTTGCCGAGTCCGGTCTGACATGCGCTTAGCACCACCAACTCCGCCGGAAGCTTCAGGTTGTAGATGTCACTTGCGCGAAGCAGCCCCTCCTGCGAGTTGCCGCGACGGTCCACCAGCGACAGCACGAGCGACGACAAGCCGGGCCGATCAGGATCTGCGTAGCCGTGAGTTGCGAAATGCAGGTACTCATATTTGCTCAGCTGCGGACTCACCGCGGTCCGCAAGTTCGCCTCAAAATCTAGCGCCTCCAGGTTCCCTGCAGATGGCGCAGCGGCAAGAATGCGCTGCGCTTCTTTGCGAGTGAACGGGAGCCGTGGAATAACAGCATTTTGTGGTGCTGAGGCTGGGTTACCTTCAAGCACGTGCTCGAGAATGCGGGACCGGGATTGCTGGCCGGCGGCAGCTTGTCCCCCGCGCGAGGATCATCTTTGCCAAATACAGGATCAGCCAACACCGCGATCAGTTTCACCGCTTTCGGCCGAGCGGCAGCATCTTTCCGCATGATGGCGAGCGTGGATGCCGACGGCAATATCACCAGTTCATGAACGGCGACTAGAGGTCGTCGCCTCGTTGACCCGGGCTCCGGCAGCATCGAGAACGGAACGTGTTGCAGGGCGCCATCAGCCGCCACGAGGATTCGTCGATCCTGCAGATCTGCCGATGCGGGAGCGAGCACAATATCGGTAAGCCGTTTGGCTGCAGCGGGCAGAATGCTGTCAGCCTGTTCAATGCGATGCTTCCGCTCCCCCGCAGTCTCGCCCGCGCACCGGCTGCGCGCGAGCGGTCAGCAGCGACAGAAGTTCACGAACCAACGGTTCGATCGTTTCCCTCGCAGGCAAGACATAGCTTCGACTCGACCCACACAGGAACTTTGCCGGAGCCCAGCGCGTAATGCAGCAAGACAGATTGGGCATCAAGGAGAACTGCCCTCTGCATGTCCGGCACGGTCAATGGCGTGGGGTGAGTCACGGCAGCATACTTGGCACTTTCGCACTTTTATGCTGGATTGCACATTGCTCGTACTCAGCCTCGAGACGAGTGATCTCCTTTTTCAGTTCTGCAGTTTGCGTCTGCGATGACGGTCTCGTCCGATCGCAGGGTGCAAGCAGCCGCTCGGATTTGGATCGCAGACGCTTGTGATATCGTCACGCTCGCGCTGAAGAAGATCTGGGTCGACATCTTTCCGGAAATCGACGGCGCCAGATTCGGCCAGCATCTCGACGAGACTTCGCGCTCGGGCTCGCTCACTCGCTGCCAGCGCGAGAAGGTCGTACCCTTGGCTTGGTTCGCGCAGGTGTTGCTCCAGGAGAAGAAGGTCGATATAGAATTCATAGCTATCCAGATTCGCTGCGAAGTAGGATGCGCGAATCTGCTGACCGCCCGTATGTTCGCGAACGTGATCCACAACTTCGATTGCTGATTCAATCTGGTGACGGGCCGCTTCCAGGTTGCCTCGGTCACGTTCAACCACTGCGAGCCCTTCCATAGCTCTGGCGCACGCGCCACGGTCTCCCACCGCGCGAAGCGCGGCCAGCGCGAGTGTGTAGTGTTCGACGGCAGCACCGGCATTTGAGGACATACGGTAGGCATTGCCCATATTGAGAAGGGCGAGTCCCTCCGTACGCCGGTCCTGTAGCGATCTGGACAACGTGACGGATTCCCTGAGACTCTCCAGTGCTTTCTCGGGCGCCTTGAGTTGGGTGTACGCGAATCCTAGATAGTTAAGCGTGATTGCCTGCGTCCGCGGATCTCCGATAGCACGCTGGGCCGCCAGTGATTTTTCGTAGCTTTCGATACCCTTATCAGCCTGTGCCGACCGCACATAGGCAGCGCCCAGATTTCCGAGCGCCTCCGCTTCTCCCGCTTTATCTCCGATGTCTCGCCATATTTGTATCGCCTGGTCGAGATAGACGATCGCCTTGTCCTGGGCTCCGAGCGAGTTATAGGCGACGCCTAAATTGGCCAAGGTAATTGCTTCAAGCCGTTTGTTCTTGAGTTTTCGAAAGATCGAAAGCGCCTGTCCATAGAACTCCATCGCTCTCGCCCAGTCGGCCATATCGTGATGAAGTTTACCGATATTATTTAGGATTCGGCCCTCAGCCAGTTCGTCACCGGTGCTTTTGAAGTGCTCGAGCGCCCGTGAGTAGTAACTTTGCGCGAGCTTGAGATCTCCGAACACATCGTGCATGCCGCCAAGGTTGATGAGTATTACGGATTCCCGATCAGCGTCTGCTAACTTGCCGTACATATCGCGGGCTCGGGTCCACAGTTCTACTGCGTGGCGGAAATCTCCGGACTGCGCGGCAACCATTCCCATCGTCTCGGAGATGATGGCTTGAAGATATTCGCTCCCGCATTCTCCTGCGCGCGTGAACGCTTCACCGAAGAGAGCGAGGCTTTCTTTGCGCGAAGCAGCGTTGACTTTACCCTTGCTTTGCAACACTCGCGCTTGCGCATACGCCGTTAACGCTGAAACACGTATGAGATCCTTTGGCAGCGGAGGACGAACAGTGTCTAGCGTCAATTCGAAGGAACCTTGACCTACCGCATCCACAGCGCTGACGCTTACTCCATACTCGCCTCTCACGGTTGAAATATGAGCGACTTCTTCGGCTCCGAAACGTCCATTCGGCCGATCGCTGTTCGCGACTTCTGCGCCATTCGGAGCGATCAATGAAATAGCGGCATCGACGCCCTTTTGTTGGAGAACAACGTGAATGTAATGGCCCGCGTCTGCATGCAACGTAAACCTCTGCACATCGCCGGCACGCAACTCTCGAGTGAGAGATTCGCCTACCCTGAGTTCTGATGCCGGCGCGCACACAGGTGCGAACACGCCGGCCATCAGCGAGGAAAGCAGGATCCGCAACGGTTGTTTTCGCGCCATTTGCGGACGCAAGACAGCTAATCCGATTTTGCTCCCACAGCGTAATCGCGATCGGCTAGCGGCTCATCGTCTCCGGGACCCGAGGCGGAAGCGTCCCAGCTATCGTTCGCGCTCCCGGCAGGGGTGTCATCGGTGTTTACAGTGCCGCCGCTAAAACTTCCCTTGTTGTAATCCGGATTGCCGGGGGTGTACACACCATTTACAAACGTATGCTTATGGTCTTGATTATCCGTGTAGGTCCAACCAATAACGCCCTGGTTCGACGAATTTGCCGTCCAGCTCAGAGTAGAAGTGTCATCCTGAGTTTTGAAAGTAGCACCGTTAGTTCCGTTGGTTGTCGACAGGGTCAATTTGCCGCTAAGCGTATGTGAGTCTGACCCCTTCACCTTTACCTTGAAATCACCGACTGGAAATGTGGCCATTCATCTCTCCTTTTCAATCCCGGAGACCGACGCAGGCGACACCCCTGCTACGCCACCAATCTCCTGCCGGTCCGGAGGCTGTATTCTACGCCAGACCTTAGCAACTGTAAAGAACCTTTGTAGGAAGATCGAAGAGAGTTACCTATGTCGCAATTCGAGAGGTGTTAGAGCCAAATCAGCTGTGGTATTAATCACGAGGTCTACTCCCGCTTGCCGGACTGACTTCGCAGCCGGCGCGCTCCTCTCGATGAATCCCGCAATGACAGCGGTATCAGTGGGATCAGTGATCGAACCAGCATCTCGTGGATTAGCGACGCGCGCTATAATGCCCTCCAACTCAGCGAGAGGCCGCGACGTCCACACGATCCAGCACCTCTCGAGTCCCGGCTTTGAATCGAAAACGTACCAACCCGTTTGCAGTCCATTCGTAGGCATGCTCGGCATCCCCGCACGAAGCGGAAACAGAACGGACCATGAGGAATTCGAGAGTGATTCGTTGAGCACATAGACCCAACCTCCGTCCACTGTCGTGAAATCGAAACGGAACTTCCAACCGCTTTCGAATATCCCGCCGCCGGATGAAAAGAATGGTTCTCCGGCGGGCGAGCCATTTCGCATGCGCTGGACGGCAATACGGGTGGTCAGTGCCCTCGACGGCATTACCGTTCGTGCCGTTTCGTCCCTGGATGAATACAGCGCAACCCAACCGCCCGCACCCGCGGCGACCGTCACGCCCACGACGGCCAGCATCAATTGCCGGCGTCTCATCCGGTTGTGCGTGGATGATGACTGGAGACGAACTGCCGAGTTACGGCTCACCTGCGAGTTGACCTCGATTTGACGGAGGAGATGCTTTAAGATCGATGGCCATGTCGGCCGCGCTGGGATAACGATCCCCGGGCCTTTTCTCCATCGCCTTGCTTACTATGCGCGAGAGCTCTTCCGGGATGCCGTCGCGCAACGAGCGCAAGGACGGCGGAGTGTGGTGAAGGATCGATACCACGGTGTCGGCGCTTGTATTTCCCCGGAACGGCAAATCGCCGGACACAAGCTCGTACATAATAACGGCGAGACTCCAAACGTCCGTTCGCGCGTCCACTGGAAGTCCGCGGGCCTGCTCGGCGCAACATATAAGACAGCGTTCCCAGAAATGCTCCCGGTTGCGTTGCGGCCATTCCGACGGTCAGAGTAGTGTCGGCTGCCCCGAGCGGGTTCATGCTAATTAGCTTCGCGAGTCCGAAGTCGAGGATCTTGACATATCCATCGGGCCGGACCATGATATTGTCCGGTTTGATATCCCGGTGTACGATGCCCGCCGTATGTGCCGCGGCAAGCCCGTTCGCGACCTCCGCCGCAATTCGCACGACCTCGTGAAGGTCCATGCTGGCGCGATCGACTCGCCGTAACGTACGCCCAACCACGAGTTCCGTTGCAATGTAGTGAATTCCGTCCTGCTCGCCGAAGTCAAAAACCGTGAGAATGTTCGGATGATTCAACGCGGATGCAGCCCGTGCCTCCTGCTCGAATCTTTCGTTGCGATGGAAGTCGCGGGTTGCATCCGCTGGCAGAACCTTTACTGCGGCGTGGCGGTTCAGCCGAATATCGCGCGCCTCATATACGACACCCATTCCCCCCGCGCCAAGTGGCGCAACAAGTTCATAAGGGCCGAGCTTTGTGCCTGGGGTGATCGAATGCTCCATGCGATGCCCGTGTCCGATGAGTGTACTGGATTAACATCGCAAGTGTGAAGGCGCGAATAGGCAGCGAGCATCGAAGCCTCACCGTACGAGCATTTACGGTTTGGTGCTTGCTGATGTTGATGGAATCTGTCAATGGTGTCCTTCGCGGAATGCTGCTCGTCCCTCACGTAGGAGACTTCCGGGCGCGTCAGGTCGGGGTATTCATCGGATCATTACTGATTCTGGTGATCACTTATCTATTCGTGGACTGGATACAAACGCGCAGTGCGAGGTCCCTGGTGCTCGTCGGGCTCTTCTGGCTTGTGCTCACGCTGTTGTTTGAGATCGGATTGGGGCGCTTTGTTGCAGGCCGTTCTTGGCCGGACGTGGTCTCCGACTTCGATATCGCGCACGGTGGCGCTTCTGCCGTTCGGACTGGCCGTCCTGACCCTCGCGCCTTTGCTTGCAAGCCGATTCCGAAACCGCAACAGACGAGTGGAGAGTTAGGCCAGCGCCTGCTTCACGACCGTACCCGCCACGTCAGTCAAGCGGAAGTGCCGGCCCTGGAAAAGAAACGTAAGCTTCGTGTGATCGACACCGAGGCAGTGCAGAATTGTCGCCTGAATATCGTGAACGTGTACCGGATCGCTGACAACGTTGTAGCTGAAGTCGTCGGTTTCACCGATCACTGCTCCGCCCTTCACGCCGCCTCCAGCCATCCACATCGTGAAACAGCGTGGATGGTGATCGCGGCCATAGTTCGATTCCGTGAGTTTGCCTTGACTAGTACACGGTTCGGCCGAATTCGCCGCCCCAAATCACCAGCGTGTCCTGAAGCAGTCCGCGCTGCTTCAGATCGCTGATCAGCGCTGCTGTAGGCTGATCCGTGCCCCCGCACTGCAGGGCAAGATCGCGAGGCAGATCATTGTGCTGATCCCAGCCGCGATGATAGAGCTGAATGAACCGTACGTTTCGCTCGGCAAGTCTGCGCGCGAGAAGGCAGTTCGCCGCATAGCTCCCGGGCTTCCGTGATTCCGGACCGTACATCTCAAATGTACTCGTCCGGTTCCTTCGACAAATCCATCAAATCAGGAACGGAGGTCTGCATGCGATACGCCATTTCATACTGGCGGATTCGCGTCTGGATCTCCGGGTCGCCATACTGTTCTGCGTGCTTTCGATTCAACTCCGCCACGCTATCCAGCATGCGCGCGGCGAGTCGACCGCGAGATGCCTTCGGCGTCTTCGAGATAAAGCACAGGGTTGCTGCCGGATCGGAATCGCACACCTTGATGGCTGGATGGTAGGAATCCGCTCGACCAAAGACGAGAGAATAACGGCTGATCCGTGTTGATCGCGTGCGCCTGCGAAAGCAGCACCACGAAAGCCGGCAGATTATCGTTTGCGCTGCCTAGGCCGTAGCTGGTCCAGGCTCCGATACTCGGACGCCCCGGCTGTTGTGAGCCGGTCTGAAAGAACGTAATCGCCGGATCGTGATTGATCGCTTCGGTGTTGACGGTCTTGATGATCGTGAGATCGTCGACGATCTTCGCCGTGTGCGGTAATAACTCGCTGACCCAGGCCCCGGATTTGCCATACTGTTTGAACTCGAACATAGACGGCGCAATGGGCAGCGTCCCTTGACCGGAGGTCATGCCTGTGATGCGCTGTCCCATGCGAACCGAATCCGGCAGTTCGATCCCGCGACGCTTCTGTAACGCTGGCTTGTAGTCGAAGAGATCGATCTGTGACGGACCGCCGGATTGGTGAAGCATGATCACGCGCTTCGCCGTAGGCGCGAAGTGTGGCAAGCCGCCGAGGGCCTGCGTAGCTAGGGCGGAACGCTGGAAGAGCGATGCCAAGGCCGCCACACCGATGCCGGTGGCGCCGCGACTGAAAAAGTGCCGACGTGTACAATCGAGTGCGCTATCAGGGTTCACCGGTTACTCCTTAGATATCGTTTCGTCCAAATTCAAGATGGTGCTGGCGACCATCGTCCACGAAGCTAACTCCGACGGCTCTAGCGCCTTGTCGTAGGGCGACTCGCCGTTGGCCAGGAGAGCGGCAGCTTCTTTCGGCGCCTTTCGAAAATGCGCTTGTTGCTCTTTCGCAAGCGCCGTCAGTACGGATATTTCAGACTTCGTCGCCGGCCGGGCAGTGGCTAGTTCAAAAGCCATAGCCGCCCGCCTACCCGGCGCCTTACCAGCCTGCTTGAGTACACGCTCAGCCAGGGCCCGAGAAGCCTCGATATAGGTCGGATCGTTCAACGTCACGAGCGCCTGAAGGGGCGTATTCGTCACGCGTTCGACGTATAGTGCACTTCTCACGATCAGGCGCATCGAACGTCGTCAGTTGAGCCGGAGGTGAGGTCCGTTTCCAAAACGTGTACATGGAGCGCCGGTATAAATCCTCCCCGTGGCTCTGGACATACGTCTGCATTGAAAAACCATCGCCGAACGCCATTTCTTCCCACAACCCTTTCGGTTGGTACGGGAACACGCTTTTGCCGCCGACATCGTTGTTTAAAAGACCACTTACGGCGAGAGCGTTATCTCGCACCATCTCGGCAGGAAGGCGGTAGCGGGGCCCTCGTGCAAGTAACCGGTTCTCCGGATCCTTTTCATGCAAGGCCGGAGTTACCTGCGAAGCGCGGCGATAAGCCGCGGACGTCACGATAAGACGCTGCATCGCCTTTACGTCCCATCCAGTACGAACGAACTCAGTCGCGAGCCAGTCGAGCAGCTCAGGATGAGAAGGCGGCTCTCCTTGCGATCCGAAATTTTCGGCGGTCTTCACCAGGCCGGTTCCGAAATACAACTGCCAATAGCGATTCACCGCAACGCGAGCGGTAAGCGGGTGCGAAGGATCGACCAGCCATTTAGCCAAGGTCAGGCGATTCGGCCGCCCCTCAGTTTTGGGCAGGGGTGGCAGTACTGCTGGAGTACCGGGTTCGACCTTGTCGGTCTTATTTCGATAATCGCCGCGAGCAAGTACGAACGTGTCGCGAGGCTTATCGAGCTCGCTCATCACCATCGTGGTGAGGATTTCTTTTTCAAGCCTCGTGCTTTGTTGTCGAAGATCTCGTAGTTCGGCGTACTGTGTACGGATCTGGTCAGGGGCAACGTACCGAAGAAAGAAATCGCGGATCCGATCTTCATCGGCCTTGGCAGGCTTGCCGCCAACGCCGGAGAGCAAAGCCTGAATCGGATAGTTGATGGCGGTCTCTCGAGCCTCCTCCGGCGAGATCGCTCGACGATAAAACCGAAGATCATCCAGACCGCCGGTGAAGGCCTTTGCCTCAGGTTCCTTCACGCCGATGCGGAGTTCGCCGTTATTCGATATTTCGCCGGAGAGAGTGTCTCGCTGTACATCCATCTCCACCCGCGATCCATTCAGAAAGAGGGCAATTCCGGACGCCTTTCCAGTGCCATCTGAGACTACGGCGAGGTGATTCCATTCGTTCTGCGTGACCCGGTCGCGGGTACGTAACTCGATGGCGGACGTCGGCCATTGTGAGGAAAGTCGAACGATGACTCGTGCGGCACGCTTCTGAATGTCCACCAGAACCGGCTCATCGAGCCACATCTCCCAGCCGCGCCGCGATGGGTCGGAGTCGATCTTCTCGAAGATCGGCATCGGCTGTTTCCCACCACCGTAGCGAAGCCAGAATGCAATCGTAAACGGCTGCTGCGTTTGCAACTCGCCGACTTACCGAGTGTCACCAGCGTCTGCCCGTCAAAGGAACAGATCGGCTGACCTGCCCGGGACCGAAACCGGGATCTCCCTTAACGGTTCGCCCATGTTGATACTTGCCGGAAATATCGTTCAGGCTTCCATCAAAGTCGTAGTGCGCCGAGAGCCCGTCGCGGCTGATAGGAGCAGGCTTACCGGTCGAGCGTTCCACGCCATCGCGCCATCGCGTCGTTCACTTCTTTCGCGTCCAGCGCCGCCTCACGAGCCTTGATGCCCGCGGCTTAGTTCCTTCTCTGTCTCTTCCTGCGCGGGCGGTCGGCAGCTTCAAAAAGGGCTTCGCATTGCCCGTGCGGCCATCCAGCCCCTTCTCATCAACGTTGTTGAAGAACGCGAAGAACTGGTAGTACTCCTTGTGCGAAATGGGATCGTACTTATGCGTGTGGCATCGCGCGCAGCCCATCGTCAGGCCCATCCAGGCATTAGAGGTTGTTTCGGCGCGATCGGCGACGTATTCGACAAGATATTCCTCGGGAATCGCGCCGCCTTCGAAGTTGATCATGTGGTTGCGATTAAAGCCGCTGGCGATCTTTCCTTCCACGCCCGCGTCCGGCAGCAGGTCGCCCGCCAGCTGCAGGGTCGTGAACTTGTCGAACGGCATGTTCGAGTTGAACGCTTTGATCAGCCAGTCGCGCCACGGCCACATGTCGCGATGGCTGTCGATGTGAAAGCCATGCGTGTCGGCATAGCGGGCGACGTCCAGCCAGTCCATCGCCATTCGTTCTCCGTAATGCGGAGAGGAGAGCAGACGGTCAACTTGCTTTTCGTACGCGTCCGGTGATTTGTCCTTTACAAACGCCTCCACCTCCTCGAGCGTTGGCGGCAGTCCGGTCAGGTCGAAGCTAAGCCGGCGCAACAGCGTTCTTCGGTCTGCTTCGCCAGACGGAACCAGACCTTCCCGCTCGAGGCGAGCTTGTATGAAGTGGTCGATCGGGTTCCGTAAAGCGCTGGTGTCTTTGACCGCCGGAAGTTCAGGGCGGTGGGGGCCGTGAACGCCCAGTGCGTTTGCCACTTGGCTCCCTCTTCGATCCAGCGCCGGACCACATCGATCTGCTTAGGGGTAAGCTCGCGGTCTGACATGGGAGGAGGCATCTTGCGGGCCTTCTCCGCGTGATTGATTCGCTCGAACAGCAGGCTCTTACGGGATCTCCCGGTACGATCAGCGATCCATTCCGTGTACGGGCGAATGCGCCTTCCTTGGTATCGAGTCGAAGACCGGCCATGCGGTGCTTCTCGTCCGGACCATGGCATTGGAAACAGTTGTCGGAAAGGATGGGCCGTACATCTCGACTGAAATCAACAGAGGGAGTAACAGGGAAGGCCGCAAGGGATCCCAGTAGGAAGGTAATCAGGAAGCGCGTGGACTGCTGCATTGAGGCACATTACCCATTGGGTCTGTCTCTTTATTATCGAATAAAATCGCCCTGTTTGGGACAAAGGTTATCGGTAACTTAGACTACGACTTGAGCGCCTCTACAGACTGATCTATCATCGGTTAAGGGTGTGGTGAGAATAACCATTTTCATTTTATTGGCGGGCGCTCTGATCGCCCAGGCTGCTGAGACGGTTTCGTTCTCAAAATCTTTGTATCCAGTGTTCGAGGCTGCCGCGTGCCGCTCTTGTCACAACACCGAGGGTGTCGCTTCCGGTACGAAGCTTCAGTTCCCTGAGCAGAATGCGTCAGCGGAACACATCGAAGCATTTGGCAAGTCGTTGGTGACACTGATCAACTCTAATGCGGTCGACGAATCGTTGCTGCTCAAGAAGCCGACGAATCGCATCGCCCACGCAGGCGGGGAGCGCATTCATCCGGGCAGTCGCGGAAGAAGCTGCTTTGAAGGCCTGGATCCAACGATTAACTGCTTTGAAGGGCGAGGAACTCGCGAAGGCGCTGCGATACCGCGAAGAAGAGGCGAAAGAAGGGGGTTCCGTCCCGGACGTTGCCGTTCGGCGCTTGACCCATAGTCAATACAACAATACCGTCCGTGACCTGCTCGGAGACCGCACGGCTCCCGCCACGCAGTTTCCCGCCGAAGATTTCGTAAACGGCTTCAAGAACCAATATCAAGCCCAGAACTTGTCGCCTCTTCTTGTAGAGGCGTATGGAACGGCAGCCGAGCGTTTGGCCAGGAATGCGTTCCGCCCAGGCTCCTCGAGCGGTTTGCTCACCTGCAAGCCCTCCGCCGCATGCCGCGCCCAGTTTATTCGAAGCTTTGGTCTGAAGGCCTTCCGGAGACCGCTCGAACCCGCTGAGCTGAAGCGCTACGAAGCTCTGTTCGTCAAGGAGAAGGACTTCACGAGCGGCGCCCGGCTCGTGGTCGAGGCGATGCTCCAGTCTCCGCATTTCCTATTCCGGCTGGAGGAGACAAACAATCCGCGCTGGAAGCCCTATGCTCGTGCGAGCCGCCTGTCGTACGCTCTATGGGACACGACTCCGGATGACAAACTGTTGGCTAGCGCCAAGCAGGGTGAACTCGATACGCCTGAAGGTGTCGAAAAAGCTGCGCGCCGCATGCTGGACAACCCAAAAGCGAAGCAGGCGCTGGACGAATTCATCTCGCAGTGGATGCGCTTCGATCGAGTTCTGACCTCCACCAAGGATCGCCGCAGGTTTCCGCAATATACTCGCGAGACGGCGATGGCTATGACGGAGGAAACACGCCGCTTCATCTCCGACCTTATCTGGAGGGAGCGGATTTCACAAAGCTCTTCACCGCTGAGTACGGGTACGTCAATGCCGACCTTGCGAACATATACGGTGTACCCGCGCCGGCAACGCGAATTCACCAAAGTCGAATTTCCCCGCCGACTCCGAACGCGCAGGACTCCTCGGCCAGGCGTTGTTTCTCGCTCTGAGTTCCCGACCAGACGAAACCTCACCGACCTCACGGGGACTGTTTATTCGCGAGCAATTTCTTTGTCAGCACGTTGCCGATCCGCCGCCAGGCGTAAACACGAATCTGCCGCCGGTTACCGAAGCGAAGCCGCAGACCAATCGGCAGCGCCTCGCCGAGCACACCCTCAATCAGAGTTGCGCAGGTTGTCATAACCTGATCGATCCGATCGGATTCGGCTTCGAAAAGTTCGATGCGATCGGCGGCCGTCGCGACAAGATGAAACTGCCGGTTCTACGGCGAGAGCGCAAGGACCGCGAGACCCCGCCAAAATCGGTAGAACTCGATCTCGACACCACCGGGAACGTTGCCGGCATCGAGAAATCGAATTTCACTTCGCCGAAGGAACTCGGCGCAGTGCTGGCCGCGAGTCCACAGTGCCAGGAATGCGTGGTGAAACAGTACTTCCGCTACACCGCCGGCCGCACGGAGACGCCCGGGCCGACCGGCCGCTGATCCGGAAGGTGCCGAGGATTTCAGGCGTTCCGACTTCCGGTTCAAAGAACTGATAATCTCAATGGTGACGATCGCGGGAATTTCCCGGCGAAGGAGGCGAGTCGTGTCGCAGGTAATCACTAAGCGGTCCCGAGTATCGCGCAGAGCGTTTCTGAAGGGAGTCACCCTATCGGGAACAGCCATTCAGGTCGGGCTGCCCCCGCTGGTGACCATGTTCAATTCGCACCGGAACCGCTACGCCGCCGACGCCCCCGGAAAGGCCGAGAGCCGATCGAGAGCCGGTTCGTCTTCTGGTTCAACGGCAACGGCATCCCGGAGCGCTACTGGATCCCGAGCCGAAACCGGGCGCGATTTCGGCATGACGCCGTGCCTGGCGCCGCTCGCGCCATTCCGGAACGATATTCACGTCATCACCGGCTTCGATAACTCGGCCGCCGGCATGCCGGGCCCCGGCAATGGCCATCACAAGTCCATGAGCGGCGCTGATGACTTGCACGCCGTTTACCGGACGCGGCGCGGGCGGCCCCTCGATCGATCAGGCGATAGCGTCGAAAATCGGCGCCGAATCGCGCTTCCGTTCGTTGCAGATCGGTGTCTCCCAGGAATCGTTCGGAGAGAGCATTCAGCGCAACATGAGCTGGTCTGGCTACGATCGCCCGCTGCCTCCGGAAATGCTGCCGCGACCGGCTCTTTGACCGGCTATTCGGCGGCGGGAAGAAGGCTGGGTCAATCGCAAGCGGAGCATCCTGGATGCGGTACGCGAGGATGCCGCTGCATTGCAGAAGGGTCTGCCGAAAGACGACGCAGCTGCGCGTCGACGAGCAACTGTCGTCCGTCCGCGACATCGAGCGCGCATCACGGGCCTGCCGCCCGAGTACCGCCGGATCGATCCGCCGGAGTATGACGGCGACATGAAGGATTGGCCGCGCATCGCCAAGCTGCAGAGCGATCTGCTGGCGCAAGCGCTGGTAACACGGCAGACGCGAGTTGCCTCCTACATGCTCACCGAAGGGCCAAGGGCTTTCCCGGTTCCCATGGCTCGGGCTACACCGCGGCGCGGCACCACGACTACACCCACGCCGATGGCCGTGCGCCGGGAGCGGACGGCGCCGAAGGTCAGCGCATATTGCGTGACATCTGCCGCTGGCACGTGGAAGAGTTCGCATACTTGCTGGCGCAAACTGCATTCGATTCCCGAAGGAGATGGAACCGTACTCGACCACACCTGCCTGCTCTATGTCCACGAGCATGCCGAAGCAAACCCGCACAAGAACAGCGGTCTCGCAATGATCGTGGCCGGACATGCCGGACGCCTTGCGACAGGCATGCACTCGAAGGTGACAGGGACAGTAGGCGACCTCTACGTTACCGTAGCCGACGACGTGCTCAACGCAGGTATCGGCAAGTTCCCGACGGCCACTCGGAAAATTTCCGAGATACTCGCCTAGGACATTCAGGAGACCAGATCGATGACCCGCCTGGCGTTCGCACTACTCGTGTGTTCGATTGCGGCCCTGCATGCCCAGGAGCAGCAATATGACCTTATCGTTGCCAACGGTATGGTCATGGATGGAACTGGCGGGGAAGCACGTCGGGCGGATGTTGGTGTGCGCGCCGGAAAGATCGCGGCCATTGGTGACCTGAGCAAAGCGCAGAGTAAACGTACCATCGATGCTCGTGGACTCACGGTGGCTCCGGGGTTCATCGACATGCATAACCACTCGGATGATCTGCTGCTGCAGGAGCCCAAGTGTGAAAGCATGATCCGCCAGGGAGTAACCACCATGGTCCTGGGCGAAGGCGGGTCCGCGGGACCCATAAAGCCCGGACGCGATCCCTGGACTACCCTCGGCGGCTATTTCGACCACGTGGAAAAGAAAGGCGTAGCCGCGAACATCGCGTCCTATGTTGGCCAGACGCAAATCTGGACCTACGTCAAAGGCTTCGCCTTGGAACCCGCCTCGGCAAAGGACATGGATGCCATGAAAGCCGAGGTGGAGAAAGCGATGAAGGAGGGAGCCATGGGGCTTTCGACATCGCTTTTGATGCCTCCTTCGAGTCTCATCACGACCGACCAACTGATCGAACTCGCGAAAGTCGCGAGCAGGTACGGCGGCATCTACTCCACACACATGAGGGACGAAGGAGCGGGTGTCTTCCGGTCAGTGGAGGAGGCGATCAACGTCGGAAGGGGCGCCAAAATCCGCGTGGACATGATTCATTTGAAGATAGCGGACAAGAAGTTCTGGGGCCAGATGAACGAGATCGTATCCATGATCAACAAGGCCCGCGCCGAAGGCTACGACATACGCGCGAACGTGTATCCCTATACCGCCGGGCAGAACAATCTTCGCGCCATCATCCCACCTTGGGCCCATGACGGCGGCAATGAAAAAATGCTGGAGCGGCTTCGGAATCCGGAACTCCGCGCGAAAATGAAGAAGGACATCCTCAACGGCCTCCCGAACTGGTACAACCACTATCTCGCGATCGGCGACTGGAATGGAATGCTTCTCGTATCGATGCAGAACGAGAAGAACAAGCCGTTCGTCGGCAAACGAATGAGTGACCTCATAAAGGCCAGGGGCGGAGATCCTGTTGACGTTCTATTCGACGTACTCCTCGAAGAGAACGGCAGCGTGGGTACCGTGTACTTCCATCACACCGAAAAAGACATGCAGTACGCGCTGAAACAGCCGTTCACTTCGATCGGTTCCGATGGTTCCGCGATGAGCCCGGAAGGTTCGCGCGGCAAATCAAATCCACATCCGCGATCGTACGGGACATTTCCTCGTGTGCTGGGCCGCTACGTCCGTGAGATGAAGGTGGTCACCCTGCCGGAAGCAGTCAAAAAGATGACCAGCATGAATGCCGACAAGATCAACATCAAGGACCGCGGACTGCTGAAAGAAGGCTATTGGGCGGACATCGCGATTTTCGATCCGAATACGGTGGCTGATAAGGCTACTTTCCTTCAACCTCACCAATATCCCGTCGGAATTCCGTACGTCGTCGTGAACGGCCAAATCGTGTTGGATAACGGAAACCACACGGGCGCGATGCCCGGCAAGGTAATTCGTGGTCCTGGCTACGGGAAGTAGAACCTAGTAAAGAACCTGGGTCTTTGGCAATTTCTTCCGCAGGTCAGCCAATCCCTGTTCGGTGATCCCCGTACCCTTCAGATCGAGCACTTGCAGGTTGGCAAAGGCAGATAGCACTGGAACACTGTCGTCGGCGACGCGCTTACAGTTCTGAAGCACCAGGCGCTGGAGCTTGTTCAGGCCTTTCAGTTTCTCCAGGCTCCCAGCGGAGATAGCTCGCCCAGCCATTCTCAGCTCCCGCAACTCCGCCAGCGTAGCGATAGAATCCACGCCCGCCTCGGTCAAGGTTATCGACCAGAGGCCGGAATCGGTACGCTGCTCCCCGCCGACGTCGAGGTACGTAAGTTGGGGCAATTGGCGAAGCAGATGAACTCCGGCGTCCGTAAGCTTGTTCCCGCCGATGGTCAACTCACGAAGGCTCGTCATCGACGTCAGCCGGTCAAGACCGACGTCGGTCACTTCGGCGTACCCGATATCGAGAGACTCGATCGTCGGAACAGAAGCGACAAACTCGAGCGTCGTATCCGTGATCTTCGTACCGCGAACGTTGAGGCGTTTCAGGTGTTTCCAGCCCTTGATGATCGACATTCCATCGTCGGTAACCAGCTCGGCGAAGTACAGATTCAAATCGACGATCGTGTTGGCCGGCTTAAGAGCGCGCAAACCGCGATCTGTCACTCGCGAAAGCGATAGATCGAGTGCCTTTAAGTCCGGGATCTTCGCGATCTCTACGAGATCGACATCCGTTACCCAGCTCGATCGCAAATCGACGCCCGTGATTCGCCCGGCGTTATCGTGGAGAACGACTCCGCCGGCATCCGTAATCCACTTGGGATCCGTAGCTGCGAGACAGCTTAAGGCCACAAATAGAAACAGCGCGTGTCTCATGTCTACGTTTTCCTCCGGTTGGGTAGAGCGGAATCTCGATCCCAGATCACTCGGCAATTCGGAAGCGCCGACTTGATCCGATTGACACCCTCTTCAGTGACCAGCGTGTGGTACAGGTTCAATACGCCGAGCTTCTTCAGCGAGATCAGCGTGTCCACTGCTTCATCGCTGACGTTGGTGGAATCAAGCGTAAGCTCATGCAGTTCCGTCAAGCTGCGGAGCTCAGCAACACTCTTGTTATCGACGGACGTGTAATCCAGATTGAGATACTCCAACTTGACGAGGGTACCGACAGCGGCAACCGCGCCCGCTCCCGACCGAGTCCTCGCTAACTGCAGGCGTTCGAGGTTGATCAGCGGCTTTAACTGCTCAACCGCCTTGTCGCTGAATCGACCGTAATTCAGCGTTAGCCGCCGGAGGCTCGTCATTGATGCAATGTGGCGCAGCGCCTCATCGCCGAGATCGGTCGAGTTCAGATCCAGCGACACCAACCGCGTCAACGGCGCCAGTTGCGCAAGACCCGCATCAGTGATATCGGAGTGGCCTAAGGACAAACGCTCCAAGCTGGTGATCGCGGCGATATGCGGGAGTCCCTCATTCCGGATCGTGCAGCCATTCAAGTCGAGTTCCTCCAGCGCAGTCAGCTCCTTCAAGTGAACCAATCCGGGACCATTCACGAGCGTGTTCGGCATCCGCAGGACCCGCAGGGCGCGCAAGCCGGCGAGAGGCGCCAATCCGTTGTCAGATACCGTCGTGTTGCCGATGTCGAGTTCCTTCAGCCCTTGCAGTTTCGCGACCTGCTGAACCCCGAGATCCCCGATCTCCGTTGCGTTCAGATTCAGCTTCTCGATCGTCGGTATCGCCGCCAGATAGGCGACCTGCGCGTCGCTGATTCGAACCGCTTCGAGCGATACGGATCGCAACCGTCCGCCAGCGAGGTCCGCCGCCCCACCGAGCGAAACGACCCAGTCGGCTACGGCTTTGTCACCCGTCCCCGCGGGCTGAGCATTCTTCTTGCCCGCTTGCACCCCGACACCACTGACAAACTCTATGTGCGCAGTAGGATGAACGGCGCGAAACGACTCGACACCACTCGACGTGACACGACTGTATCGCAGATCAAGGCTCGTCAGTTCTTTCAGCGCTGCCAGCCGCGATAGCCCCGCGTTCGTCACGCGACTGCGGTACATGTTCAATTCCCGCAGGTTCGGCATCCCCGCGATAACGTCGATGCTCTCATCCGTGAGCGGAGCCCCGAGCACGTTTAGCTTGCGAAGATTCTTCAGGTCTCGCAGATAAGCGATACCGCGATCGGTAATCTTGGTGCCATATAAGTCCAGTTCTTCGAGATTCTTCAGCCCGCTGAGGTGCCGGAGACCCTCATCCGTAACGAGCGTATCTCTGACGTAAAGCCGCCTCAACTCCGTCATACCCGCCACTGCCTTCATCGAGTCGTCATTGAAACTCGCATTGTTGACATCGAGCGAGCGAAGATTCACGAACGGAGCCAGGCTGTCTTTCGTAATCCGGCACTGGGCGCAGCGCAGTTCTTTCAACTGTGTGAGCCCCTGCAGTTGCTGGATGCCCTCGTCCCGAACGTTCACATGGGTAAGAAAATGAAGGGAGAACTGCAGTTTTTCGAGATTCTTCAGCCCGGCAAGAAACTTCAATTCCGCATTAGCGTTCAGCCGCGAACCCGCTCCTGGATTCCAACTCGGGCCCGGCAGATACAACTCTTTCAGGCCTGTAAGTCCGCTGATCTTCTCGAGTTCTTTCGGCTCGATGATCGTGCCAGTCAGGTCGACGCCTGAGATCTGCAGGTCACCCGCGGGCAATAATGTCACATTCCCGATCGGATACGGGTGCCGCCGATCATCACTCGGCCGCCTTGTCGGATAACCCATTCGGCTACATCACGCTCGGACGCGGCGAATCCTGGCGAACAACCGAGTGCCAGCAGGATGAGGGAGGTAAATACGTGAGGGATACGATTCACTGCTTGTGCTTTCGAATCTATTGTATAAGTCGTGCTTCGGTCGTAGCAACCGGCGTCGCGAAGACTTGCGGAGCGTACGTTTCGCGAATACCCTTGGGGAGGAGGACACAATGAAGGGATTCGCCGACAACATCGAAACCAGGACTGAGGAGAACTCCGATTTCCGCCGCGTGCTTTACACCGGTAAACACATGCAACTCGTGCTGATGTCGCTTAAGCCCGGTGAGGACATCGGTGAAGAGGTGCAC
This sequence comes from Bryobacteraceae bacterium, assembly GCA_963825845.1. GTDB lineage: Bacteria > Acidobacteriota > Terriglobia > Bryobacterales > Bryobacteraceae > DASQDN01. Next base: position 48,570 of record CAWGVL010000078.1, read on the forward strand.
CAGGATGCGGACCAGTTCTTCCGCGTTGAGGAAGGACAAGGTGAGGTCTGGATAGATGGCGCTAAGACGAACATCAAAAGCGAATTTGCCGTCATCGTTCCGGCAGGAGCTCGGCACAACGTAATCAATACCGGCAATACACCCCTGCGAATGTATACGATCTATGCGGAGCCGCATCACCGGGACGGAACCGTGCATGCCTCGAAGGCTGATGCCGAGCGGGCCGAGGAGCACTTCGACGGGAAAACTACGGAATAATCAACTGGCGAGCACATCTTTAACGACATTTCCATGCACGTCCGTCAATCGGAAGTGGCGGCCCTGATACTTGTAGGTCAGCCGCTTATGATCGATGCCCAGACAGTGCAGGATCGTCGCATGCAGATCATGAACGTGGACAGGATTTTCGACGATGTTATAGCTGAAGTCGTCCGTCGCGCCGTACGTCAATCCACCCTTCACACCGCCGCCTGCCATCCAGATCGTAAAACAACGCGGATGATGGTCGCGCCCGTAATCGTCGGACGTCAGCTTTCCCTGACAATACACGGTGCGACCGAATTCACCGCCCCAAACGATCAGGGTGTCATCCAGCAGACCCCTCTGCTTTAGGTCCTTCACCAAGGCGGCCGATGGCTGATCGGTGGCCGCGCACTGTCCCCGGATCGCTCAGGCAACTTCGCGTGCTGGTCCCATCCTCGATGGAATAGTTGGATGAATCGCACGCCGCGTTCCGCCAGGCGCCGTGCAAGCAGGCAATTCGCTGCATAGGAGCCCGGTCTGCGAGCATCCTGTCCATAAAGCTCGAACGTGCTGGCCGGCTCATTAGACATGTCGGTCAACTCGGGAACCGAGGTCTGCATCTTGAAGGCCATCTCGTACTGCGTGATGCGTGTGGCGATCTCTTGATCGCCCGTCTCCGTCAGCTTCGCTTGATTCAGTTCATCCAGGTCGTCCAGAAACCTCCTGCGCACCTTTGCATCGATGCCAGGAGGATTCGAGAGGTACAACACGGCATCGGATCCCGAACGGAACTTCACGCCCTGGTATCGCGTCGGCAGGAAACCGCTCCCCCACAAGCGGTCGGCGAGGGGCTGATCTCCAAGCGGTCCGCCCCGCGACGTCATCACGACATAAGCCGGAAGATCCTTGTTTTCACTCCCAAGACCGTATGCCAGCCATGATCCGATACTGGGACGCCCGGCAAGTTGAAATCCCGTCTGGAAAAACGTGATTCCCGGATCGTGGTTAATCTGCTCGGTGTGCATCGATCGGATGAAACACAAATCGTCTACAATGCCGGCGGTATGCGGAAGTAAGTCACTGACCGATGTTCCGCTCTGCCCATGCTGCGCGAACTTGAAAAGCGATGAAGCAACCGGAAAGGACGTTTGCCCTGCAGTCATCGTCGTTAGCCGCTGTCCCATACGAATTGACGCCGGCAATTCCGTTGCTTGCAGTTTAGAAAGCACGGGCTTCGGGTCGAACATATCGATCTGCGAAGGCCCGCCGAACTGAAACAGATAAATCACCCGCTTAGCCTTGGGCGCAAAATGCGGCAGCCCGGGCTCAGCGCCTTCGAGTAATGACGTAAGCGCGGCCGCTCCAAGACCAAGGAACTCTCTACGTGTCGGCATTCACTTACTCCTTCGTCAAAGCCTCATCCAGGTTCAAGATCAAGCTACAGATGGTTGTCCAGGACGCCAGTTCTGTTTTGGGAATCGCGGCATCCGCCTTCGACTCTCCTTGATTGATAAGCTTCACAGCGGCGTCCTCATTGGAGGCAAAGTGCTCGGCGATAATAGTCCAGTGCGCTCGTCAGCTTCTGCTTCTCCAGCGCATTCGGAACGCGTCCAAGCACAAGCTTGAACGCCAATCCCAGCCGATCATCGGGCTCTCCCTCACGAATCACGCGCTGAGCCATAGAGCGAGCCGCCTCAACGAAGGTGACATCATTCATCACATTCAGAGCCTGCAGCGGCGTGTTCGTGCGCGATTCCCGAACCGTGCAACTTTCACGCATCGCCGAATCGAAATTCGCCATAAACGGCGGAGGAGCCGTCCTCTTCCAGAACGTGTATAAACTTCGACGGTATAAGTTTGCGCCGCGATCACGTTCATAGTCTGCGCCGCCGAGCTCGCTCCACAACCCTGCCGGCTGATACGGCTTTACGGACGGCCCACCAATCTTCTCCACCAGTAACCCGGAGGCGGCGAGCGCCTGATCTCGCACGACTTCCGCCGGCAATCGTAGCCGCGGCGCCCGGGACAGCAAACGGTTCTCGGGATCTTTGCTCGCAAGCTCAGGCGTAACAACAGACGATTGACGGTACGTAGCGCTCATCACGATCGTCTTCTGTAGTTGCTTCACATTCCACCCTGAGCGAACGAATTCCGATGCCAGCCAGTCGAGCAGTTCCGGATGCGACGGCCACTCGCCTTGGGAACCGAAGTCCTCTACCGTCTTGACAATCCCCGTACCGAAGTACATCTGCCAAAACCGGTTGACAGCCACGCGAGCCGTCAGCGGATTTGACTCACTCCACAAGCCACTGCGCAAGCCCAGGCGGTTTTCAGGAGCGTCAGGGGGCAGAGGAGGCAAGACTTCGGGCACTCCCCGCGACACCTTCTCACCGGGGCGGTCGTAAGACGCCGCGGATGAGCAGAAAAGTGTCCTTCGGCGGCGCAGACTCCTGCCATAACCATGACCGTCTGGATGCCGTCCACAAAGGCGTCTCGATCATCGCGAGCCTTCTCCTGGGCATTCCACGATTCCCGAATCGCCTTATCCGCTCCGAGCGCAAGGAACGCCTGCCGCATTCTTCGCTGCTCGCCGGGAGTGCGCTTCGCCGCCGGAATCGCCGCGATCTCGTGCAAGTCCGCCAGCGTCGCGAGCATAGTCGACATCTTCGCGATCGAGCACCCGGGCATACACCCGAACGTCCTGGATAGTCCCAACGAACGGAGGTCCAAATCCCCCCGAGCCGCCAATCCGCAGAGGCTGCTTCGTCGCGAAGTCCTGATTGATGGCATCGAGGATAATTTCAAGCGGCTGCGATTGGCCGTCGACATAGATCCGCACACCCGTCGCCATCCGCGATCCGTCATAAGTCATCGCGACGTGATGCCGTCCGGACGGGATCGCGTTCTTCGGTCTCCACGCGAATCGAGTCATCGAGCTTGCGCTTGATCAGGTTCACTTGCAACCGGCCGTTGACCGAGATACGAGGCCCCATCCTTCGCCGTCTTCCTTATCTTCGGCGCGAGATATCAGGATCGGGCCGTCCGCCGATTCGCGGTTAATCCACAGCCGCGACGGTAAATTGGTCGTAGAACCCAAAGTCCGCCTTGTCATCGCGCGTCCACAACGCGCTTGCCGTCGAACTGGCCGATCGGTCGCTGATCCTCGGCAACCAGATGACGTCATCGCTGGCATGCCAGTCGGCTCCATGCACAAGTGATCGTTCCCAGGACGTGTCTGCGCATCGGCGATGTTCCTTGCCGATCGTCGAAGGTCGTCTCCGCCGTCCTCGACTCCTGCTTCCAGACTGCGCAGACTTCGACGCTGCTCTTGCGTCGTAGGTGCAGTAACGACAGGAGGTGTGTTCCCGTACTTCAGATAACGTCCGAGCTCAGGGATGTTGTTGAAGTACGCGAACATCTGGTAGTACTCGCGCTGCGTAAACGGATCGTACTTGTGGTTGTGGCACCGCGCGCAGCCAAGCGTTACTCCGAGGAACACGGTGGACATCGTGTCGACGCGGTCCACGGCATACTCCACCAGATACTCTTCCGGTACGATGCCGCCTTCCGAGTTGCCGCGATGATTGCGATTGAAAACCGGTCGCGATCTTCTGATCCAGAGTCGCATTGGGCAGCAGGTCACCGGCGATCTGCTCGACCGTAAACTTGTCAAACGGTTTGTTGCGGTTGAACGCGTCGATCACCCAGTCGCGCCAGCGCCACATGTCCCGTTCTGCGTCAGTCTGATATCCATTCGTGTCCGCATACCGCGCTGCATCCAGCCAGCGGATCGCCATCCTCTCGCCGTATCTCGGCGATGCGAGCAGCCGGTCGACAACCTTCTCCCAAGCGTTCGGGGAGAGTCGCGGAGAAAGGCATCCACCTCGGCAGGCGTCGGCGGAAGACCCGTAAGGTCAAGCGACACTCGCCGGATCAGCGTAGCCTTGTTCGCCTCGGGACTCGGCTGCAGACCTACGTTCTCCAGCTTGGCCAGGACGAAATTGTCAATGGCATTCCGCGGCCATGACGTTCGTGAAACAGAGGGCAGCGGACCGGCCACGGGGGGCAGGAACGACCAGTGCCGCTGCCACTTCGCCCCTTGCTCTACCCACGACCGAAGCGTCTGAATCTCTTTGTCCGAAAGCTTCAGTCCGGAGTAAGCCGGAGGCATCCGAACCGCCGGGCTCTCGGCCGTGATGCGCCGGACCAGCTCGCTTTTCTCCACATCACCCGGGGTGATGACTGACCGCGCCGCCGTCTCGCTGTCCAGTCGCAGCCGGATCTTCCGTGCCGGAGCATCGGGTCCATGGCAACCGAAACATCGATCGGAAAGGATCGGCCGCACATCGCGATTGAAGCTGACCTCACCTTGGCCTGCAGCCATCCCAACGAACAGCGTCGCGGAACAAATCCATCGAAAACCCACAATCATTCTGATTTGTCGCCCTTTGTGTAGTGTATTGCTTCTGATGGGTCGGTGCATCCGGTGTCGTCGATAAAATATCCACCGATGCACCCGCGAGGATTTTGTGACGGGTTCCGGCATCGCGAGCGCGCTCTCGGCTTGTCGCGTGCTCGCCGCCAATAACCGGCTCAACGTGGTACCTATGGGACGTGGCGAGCCGCGGACGTTATGTGGCGCGCTTCATCAATGAAGCTCCGAATGCGGCCTACACTGCCGTAGCAGACATTTACAAAGTAAACGGCGAGAGTGGGCGGGCCCCGACGCCAGATTCTACCGGGATTCCCCTACGATTCTGTAAAGGACGTTGACGCCGTACACATTGCGACACCTGATCGCTGGCATGCCATTGCGTCATTCCTTGTCTCTCAGGCCGGCAAAGACGTCTACGTTGAAGCGGCATAGCTGACAATCTGCGAAGGTCGCGCGATGGTGGATGCGGCACGGGAAGTACAAGCGTATCGTCCAGGTGGGCGCCCAACATCCTTCGGCGCATTATTTGTGTGAAGATTCCCGAAATGATCCGCGGGGTGACATCGGTGAAGTGAAGTTCGTTCGTGTTTGGAAGTACGCGAACCACCCGCCAACGGAATCGGCGGGCGGCCGAACGAACATCCGCCGGAAGGTCTGGATTGGGATATGTATCTCGCACCTTCACCCAAAATCCAGTACAACCGTAAACGCTTCTTGAGTACATACCGGTATTTCTGGGATTACTCCGGCGGCTACATCACCGACTTCGGCAACCACCTCTCGATGCCGAAGATCATCAAAGATGACAGCGAGACTCCCGAGTTCTGACAGTCACGTATGAGTACGACAACTTCATCGTGACGTACGAAGGCTGCAATCTGTACACTCACGGCATGGGTGGCAGAACATCGGTCCCGTCTTTTTAACGCTGGCTGTATTGATCACGATTGCGCCCGCAAAGCAGGGGGAGAAGCATCAGAGTGGGCGAAATTCGGCGACTTCTCGTCGAGATTCAGCCGAAACTGATTGCGCCCGGGGAAGTCGCCACAATTCGTTGGCACATGGAGAACGCGACGCGAGTTGTCATCGAAGAGGTTCGGAATTCGACAGGTAAACTTCGCAAATTGGCGAACTTGCGGCCGCGGCAGTATGGGATTACGCCTAGTTGAAGACATGACACGTTTTGCATTGTGAGGGAGCTGCGAGCTACTCCTGCGCGTGGTCATTCACCTATCCTGAAACTGGCGAGTGTGTAGTCAACAACACGATCAGACACACTGACCGAGTCTGTAGGCGCTCAAAACCCGAATCGAATTCCACCATTGAATACGCGTCCGTCGAGTGGAGCCCAGGCATCCACAGTCCACCGTCCGTCAACGCTGCGCTTCGGCCGAAGGAGCGAATCCCATCGCGTCTGCCGAACGTTTGAGAGGTTCTCAGCGTTGAAGAACAGGCGAACGGGCCCGACCTTTCGTTCAATGATCGCGCCGAAAACAATGTAGGGCTTTGACTCCGAACGGTACGGGTTCTCCTCAAGGCGTTGCCGTCCTGTGTAGTAGCATTCGAGCCCAATTCGGCCTTTGCTCTCTCGCTCCCACATCCCGACAATCCCCGCACTGTGCCGAGGCGTTAGGGGTACATCAACGCGGCTCCCGTGATAGAGCTCTCGCGAGTGAACGTAGGTGTAGCTTCCGGTCAGGGTGAATGGGGCTTTCCTAAAGGTCCCGAGCAGCTCGGTCCCTACGTTTGTCGTGGGCTCGGACAGATTAATGAGCTCGTACCGCTCTCCGCGCTCAACTTCGATGGGATTTTTTATACGTGAAGCGAAGAGCGTCACCGTGTAGGAAGTAGGACCAAAGGTGCGCGTAATGTCGACTGACGCGCTCCTTCCGCGTTCGGGAACGAGAGGCAACGGGATTGTGAGCCGCGTCAACCCAGCAGCCTCCGTCTCTTCCGTCAGAGGAGTAGGCGCAAAAAAGCCTTGCCCCACTGATACGCGGCTCGTCCATCCCTCCCAGCGGAAAAGCGCCGCCAGCCTTGGGCTGAGAAACGTACCGTATCGATTATGAAAATCGACTCGAGCACTCGCGGAGAGAGAGAGCCACGGCGTCACCTCGACATCGTCCTGAACAAACACACCGGGGGTCACGTACACGTACCGGAAGCGCGGAACATCACGCGGCGTGTAGGCGTCTCGCTCAATCGCGCTGCCGATAACCCAAGTATGATGGCCGAAGGCGCCTCTTGCCGAGAGCTCCGCAAAAAGCATGTCGTGGCGGTCGCGCTCAAGGACCTCGCCAAAGACGTGATTGTGGCGCTGTGAAGATGCAGCAACACGGCCGGTAAGAACGTACTTTTCTCCAACGAGCGACTGAAAGGATGCGCCAAAGTCATAGCGTCTCGTGTCGAGTGCTTCAGCGTACGGAGCCCCGGTCTGCGGGAGATTCGCGCCGGGAAGCGTGCCGCCATGACGGTTCTCGTACGTAATCCCACCAGTGACGAAAGCCGTTTCACCGCTGCCGTTGTCCCAGAAAAACCGCGGTCTTAAGACCCCGCGCGAGTATCCGGCAACGTCGGCCCATTCGTCGCGGTCGAGGTCTTGCCGCTCCTGCCAGTGACCGCCGGTAAGAAGGGAGGCGCTCCATTCCTTCGAGAGCTTCGACGCTAAGAACATTGAAGCGTCTGTCCCGCCTAGTGTCGAGCGATTGAGAAGAGCTTCATGGATGGGCTCCTCGTGGGGACGGCGCGCAATGAGATTTACGACTCCGGCCATTGCTCCCGCTCCGTAGAGCGCAGAAGCGGCGCCTTTAATCACCTCGACCTGGCCCAAATCCATTGGCGGAATCTGGAGGAGCCCGAGGCCTCCGCCCTGTTGGCCAAAGAGAGGCGAAAACCATCCGACAAAAAGCGCGTGTACCGTCCGCGCATACCTTGAATGCGAACACTGGCAGCTCCGAGGGACGGAGACGTCGTCTGAACGCGCATGCCCCCCATTTCGTTCAACATCATCGTGATGTCGCCGGGGGTCATGAGCATCTTCTCTTCGATCTCTTCCCGGCCGAGGACCTCTACACGGGTCGGAAGGTCCTGAAGCCTCCTATCCGTGCGGGTCGCAGAGACGGTTATCTCCTCGTCCTCATGCTGTTCTGGTTGAAGGTCGAAGTGAACTGCCACTCGCGCGCGGGGTCATCGACCGAGAGTGACGCCGTGGCCGGTAAAAAGCCCTCTTTCTTTACTGCCACTTCAACCTTGCCGAGAGGAGCACTAGCCCGCGCGATTCCTTGCTTGTCTGTCATCACTGCGGTTCCAGCGACGGTCACGATAGCCGTCTCAACCGGAGCGGCGTTGGCCCTTACATCGATAACAACTGTCGCGCGGGGCTCCTGTGAGAAGGCTAGTCTTAAAACGGCGATAAGAAGAGTGAACGCTTTTCGCATTGTGGGCCGGGCTTTTTTACACCCGCATCTCTCAGTGACACGCAGCCTTCCCATATCCACACGATTTGCGTTCAAGGGCTTCGATTCCTTCTTTGCCGATAATCATGATGAGGACTGCAAGCGGGTCAGCCCCCAAAAGCCAAAGGCGGCGTTCACAACGAGCGTTGTCATTACGGGTACTCCGCATCGAGGCTTTCAAGAATCGGGCACTCGCTTATGGCGCAGTGTCCGTCACAGGAGGCCTTCATCCGGTCGAGGGTTCGCTTGATGGCTTCGAGGTGCCGAATCTTCTCCTCAACCTCGCGCGTTTTTGCGTCAATCTGGGATATAACGTCCGTGCAGAGCTGGGCCGGGGCAACCCTTAGGTGGAGAAGCTCTCGAATCTCGGCAAGGGAGAACCCGAGCTCCTGAGCACGCTTTATGAACCGGAGGCGACTGACAGCGCTGGCCGAATAGGCCCGGTGGCCGGAAGACTTTCGGGGCGGCGGAGGGATGAGCCCTTCGCGCTCGTAATAACGGATGGTCTCAAGGTTCACGCCGACGCGCTTGGCAAGCTGTCCGATGGTCAGGGTTTCCATAACGCGAGTCCCTGATACTAGCCTAAAACCCGTACCTAACTACGGGTCAAGGTCGCCCGCGGTTCTCCACCGGTCAGCCGAACCGCATGAGAAGGGCTCCAAGAAGATACGCGCTAAAGAAGCCGAGGACATAAATGACGCCTGATAGCCACAGGACGATACGACTCGTACGAGTCGCACCTTCACAGGCGTCGGGATCATCAGGCGAACACGCAGCACCTTTGGCTTGAAGGTTCGGTGCAATAAGGTAGACGTACCCGAAGTTCGAAGCAATGAGGGCGCCCGAAACGGCAAATACCCAATCTTTGTGCCGCGAAAGAGTGACTAACCACGGCACGGACGACAAGACTGAAGCAACCGTCGCCCCGAGCCCAAGAAGGACAAGGAGCGACGGAAGGGCGCAGCAGAGAAGAGTTCCGAATGACGTAAATAGGGACAAATAACCGAGGACGGTACTCCGGCTCCCGGTGGTCGCGACAGGTTGAGACATCACTACTCGTTCCTCTAGTTCTTTATTCCAGCGACAGTGAGCGGTGCGGCGGTTTTTGAGTCCTTCGGCGGCTGGAAGGTTCCTTCGACCGTTACGGTTTTCCCGGCGTGACGGCGCACCTCATCCATGGCATTCGGCGCCTTCGGGTCAGGAACAAGACCATACACCTCGTTTGTGCCGGTCACTTTCAGCTCAAGCTTTGTTCCTCCGAGGACCTCACCGCGAACGACGACCTTCGTTTCTTTCGGCGTGAAACCGTTCTTTCGCACCGTTTCCCACACCTCCGGAAGCCTCACGGTATTACCCGACTTGAGCGTCACGGTCGCCAATCCCTTATTCAAACTGACATCCACCTTTTCGACACCAGAAAATTTCTGGAGAGCCCCGCGGACCGCGTAGGCGCATGTCATTCAATCCATGCCGAAGATCGAGAGCTCCATCTGAAGGACCTCAGCCGGCGTAGGGAGCGCGGCGAGAAAGACTGTAATTAGAAGCGACAAAAAGTTTCTCTTCATGACTGGTTTCCCTCTCTAAAAGAAGTAGGCGACGTTGACACTCCAGCGGAACCGTTCACGTCCGTAGATCGGACTCACTGCTCGGTACACCGGAAACTGAATGCCGGCCGAAACGGCGTAGTTCTTGTACACGCCGAGTGTTGTGGGGCCCAAAAGAAGCTGGTGGCTATCGGTAGCGGGAAGTGTCGTCCCACGTCGTTCAATACGTCCCGAACGCTCACCCGTGAGTTCGCCAAAGATGCGCCAGTCCCACCCTGTATCGGTCCTCCATGAGCGAGGCCGGTAGGCATACGCGGCCGTGTAGGCGAGAAGGTCAGGGCGCGTGTCGCCACGCCGTTCGGCGTACCGCTGATAGCTTCCCCCAACCCAAAAGTAGTTGCTTCGGGATGCAAGGCCTGTCACTCCTCCGATGAATCCACCAACCCCGCTCTCGATGTTCCGGAGCGCACCGCCCATCTCTTGCGGACCCGGAATAAGAAGGCCGCCAATAACGGCACTTTCAACGCGAGAACCGATACCGGTGTCTTGACGGTGAAAGCGCCAGGTGAGTAGGCCCTCGATGTCGCCTGTCATCGGCGTTAACGCGGACATCCGCGCGGGGGCCAAGGGCTCGGCCGAAAGTACAACCGGTGCTGAAAGGGAAACCTTTAGGTTTTCGGTGATCCCATAGCCCAATGCGCCCCGAACCATTGCGCCGTTTCTCCCTTGGCCGGTCCTCCCCATCATCGTGAGGTCAACACTAAAGCCGCCTTTCGGATTTGTAGGCGTTGCAAGTCCAAAGACCGGGCCGTGCCCTGATGCTTTCGCGCGTATCGCGAGAAGCACGAGCAGGACGGCCATTAAAATGAACCGTTGTCTTTTCATCTCCCCTTCCTCTTCTTCCAGTTCTTTACACATCGAAAACGCGAAGCATTGGCGCGAGCACACGACGGCTCGCGCTCCGACAGTGGGAGAGAGAAGGGGAGCGTTAAATCAGAAACGTGGCGTTTAGAACTTGAATGTCAGGTGGCGAATGCTCGAGCGGCAATAACTCTCGATGCATGGAGTCTGCTGCGACGATCGGCAACGGGAGAACTTCGAGCACTGCTCTCGGGAGCGTCGCAACGGCAACCGTATGATGCGCGCCACCGATTGACGGCGGCTCGAGCGGCATCCGCTGACACTCCTTTTGGACCGGAGACTCCTTTTGCCGCTTACACTTTCCGGTCTCATCACAGCAACTCTTCTCGGCCTTCGGCGACATGAAAAACTGTGGGCACGAGATGCAGCCACCCCACATGAGAGTCACAACGAGGAGAAGAGATAGAAACGAGCTGGAGACGGCCCGGAGCACGCTGATATCAGGATAGCGGAAATCACGGCGTGCCGAGCCGGGCGGCTAAGAAGGGAGGGCCACAGGGAGCCCCACCGTCCTCCCAAGCCGGCGCTGGTTGCCGGATCCGGTGCAGCAATGTTTGCGCGAATCAGGCTGACGGTGCTTAGTAGCGACCGGGCACTCGCCTGGTCAGCCGAGTGAATCAGTGGCCAACTCATCGCAGGAGTAGACCTGGAGCTAATCCGACGAAGAAGCCCAACTAACCCTCGGGAATTATCGGCTCTGGGTTGCCCCGCTTAACGCACGATCCGTAGCGACAGACATGTATGGTGGCCTACATTTCGTATGCCCAGTTTGCTGATTTTCCTCTGCTCCGCCGGCCTTGTGCTCCGGGCTGACCCAGCCGCGCCAGGGAAGCTGGTGCAGCCTGGCGACCGGAAGGTGCATGTCCGCTGCACAGGGAGTGGCGACTCGACCGTGCTGCTCGTGAGCGGCATCCCGCGATTTTCATTTCACTTCGCCCTCGTGCAGTCGGACCTCGCCGCATCAGCTCGCGTGTGCACGTACGACAAGGGTGGCGAGGCATGACGGACCCGTTGCCGAGTTTCACCGCGGAGGCGATACTGAGCGAGCTCGACAGCGTGGTCGGACACGTCGCGCGCTCCCGGCCCCGTGATCATTGTGGGCCATTCGTTTGGAGGTATTCTTGCCCGCGCCTACTACGGCGTGCGTCCGGAGCGCGTCCGCGCTCTCGTGCTCGTAGACACTCCGCACCCCGACATGATACGCATGCCGGTGAATGGTGTGTCGAAGAAGATGTACGATCTTACCGACGCCGACATGGAAGCGGTGGCGGAGATCGCGCGCAAGCGCAACATGCAGATGTCACCGGACGAAGGGAAGATCGCTCCGCCGTTTGACCGGCTTGCGGCTGATGTTCACGAGTCTCATGTCTGGGCGATGAAGAAGGCCAGGGAGGCGTCTCGTGACATAGATCCTTTGGTCATCCTTAAGGTGCAGGCCGCCTTCGCGAAGCGGATCAAAGACCACCGCTTCGACGTTCCTACGATTGTCCTTTCGCGCGCGAAGTCGGCGGAGGGGTCCGAACCGTGGGTTGACTCGCAGCAGCAGTTGGCCGATGCTGCGTCGCACGGCAAATTGGTACGCGCCGTGGGAAGCGGACACGACATTCAGTTGGAGCAACCGCAGTTGATCACCGGAGCCGTTCGCGAGCTTTGGCGACTGAAAAGGGCAACGCGAAGGCACGGTAGAAGTCACATTCGCTCCGTTCTTCAAACTACTCCGCGGCGCTGTTAGAAAGTATGCATGGGAGATAAGTGCTGGCGTAATCACGACGTTTTATATCTGGTGGTGAGCATCAGTGCACTGATCGAGGACGCGTTCGCGGCGCTGTGAATCACAATTGCTTCTTTAGCGGATGTCCTTGGAGCTGTCGAACCCCTGACCGTCCCGTTGTGACCGGTCCGGTGAGTGCAGTACATTTGTAATCATTTCAACCAGCTTCACCGCAACAAAGGGTTTCTCAATAAAGGCCCAGCCGTAGTTGAGGACCAGTAGACTTCCGCCTATGCCCCCGGACATCAACATCACGCGCATGTCGGGTCTATTCTTCTTCAACTGCTGGCCCAACGCCACGCCGGATAGTTCCGGCATGTCCAAGTCGGACAGGAGTAGATGAATTCTCAAGCCGGCATCCTCTGCTAACTTGAGGGCAGCAGGACCACTGTGCGCTGAAAGCACCCGAAAGTGCGCCTTTTTGAGAATAGCGGTTACGATGCCCAGAACACCTTCATCGTCATCAACCACCAGAATGGTTTCAAGCTTCTCTGCCAGCGAGCTCGGCATGGCATGGGCTCCCTTTCCAGATAGGCCGTCGTATCCAGGACGTGGGGCACGTTCTGCACCGCTGGAGAACGATACTTCGCGGGTTGCCCCAGGAAGAGAATAGGACAGCACTTACATAGTTTCTCGAACCCAGCCGCCATACAGGCGCCTGGTCCATCGACTTGGCCGCCGACCGCCGTATTGACCTACTACGGTCGCCACCGTTGGCTTGCGAGCTGTTATGTCATGACCGGCTCATGGCGGGGCTCAAGTCGGACATTTCTCGAAGGGGTTGGCTTATCACCGATTCGCGGGTGGGTTGGCAAGTTGCCAGCTAAAAGTATCAATTCGTCAGCAGTGAAGTTAGCTATCGCGGTGCCGAACCTCAGAAGGTCGCCGGCGTCTTCAACTCGCATCTCAAGAACAGATCGAACTCGATCCAGTCCAGAGTCCTGCGAGTCGTCCATGCAGAACTCTACCATCTGACAACGTGAACTGTCTAGCAAAAAACTACCTGTAAATGATAGCAGGATAGTTACTTATGCACTGTTCCGCTCATATATATGATCGCTACCGTTCACTGTAGCCCGAGAAGGGTCGTGAACATCACTGAACGTGCAACGCTTCGTACTCTTTCCGAATCAGGTCGTAGCATGGGCATGAAGCTGATTCCAGCCCGGCACGGTCAACAATTGTAATTTGACCGCGAACATATTGAATGAAACCGGCGTTTTTCAGGATGCCGATGGCCAGATTAACCGTCGCGCGGCGCACGCCCAGCATTTCAGCGAGAAACTCCTGTGTAAGCGGGAACGTATTGTGGTTATTCTCAGTGCGGTCATGCATCATGAGCAGCCACCGAGCACACCGCTCCTCCATCGTATGCAGCCGGTTACACGCGCCGGCCTGAACAATCTGGTGCGTTAAGGCATACATGTATCGGTGCATCAGATCATGTAGACCGGGGTCGCGGCGTACACGCTCCTTGAACGAAGCGACGCCGACCCGTAAAGCGTCACCCCCGACCTGCACGATGTTGGTCCCGATCGACCGCGCGTCATTTAAAACTGCATACACGCCGGCTGCGCCCTCGTTCCCGATAGTCGCCATCTCCACCCTCGGCTCGTCTGCTGCGCCCCCCACCAACACTGAGACGACACAGTCGAGCGGAAAGTAGATGGCATCCATCGGTTCGCCGGCCCGATAGAGTTCTTTGTAGAGAGGCAATGATGTGACAATCGAATCAGAAACGAGCTGCTGGTAGTCTTCCTTAGAACACAGCGCAAGCAGCCGGTTTCGCCTGCCCTCATCAAACGGCGTTTGTACCACGATTCTAACCTCATCAAACCAATCAGAACAACTGCTGTGATCGCGCAAGCTAAGCACAGGTTCCGTGCGCCGATGCTCGCTCGAGTTTCACGTCGCCAGTCACTCCTTATAATGCCTGATCGCACAGAAGGTCGTGTTTAGGAGGGCAGATCGGGAACGTAAGACGGCGTTCCCGTCTACGACCTACCGAAGGCCGGATAGCACATTACGAAAGCGCTACTCTTCATGCGGAACGCGCGCGACCAGAGTCGTAGCCGAGCTTCTGAGTAGTTCGTAACGGCTCGCGTCCCACTTCAGGCCACAGTCAGCGCGCTAGTACACTTTAGCGGCAACTCTGGGAAGGTACACGCGAGCCAAGAGCCTTTACACTATTTGGATACATGTCCGAATGGGTTTTCGCGCAAACCAACCCCGCGCAGCAGTTGGCGAGGCTGCACCACTTCTCGACTAAAAAGCTGCAGGACGGTCAGGAAGTCGAATTCGTGATCACGGTCCGCGAGTATATTACTCCGCCCGACCCGAGCATGAAATACTTTGCAAGCACAGACAAGCAGACGAATCAGAGAGTCTCGGCATACACTCCATCCGGTTGGGGGGACACGATGCTGAAGGCGCTCTCCGAGTGCCTGAGCGCGATTGAGCGATTCCCCTATGAAGGTGACTGATGTTCACCTTAGCTTGATGCTTGCTCGCCGATCAGCCAGGCCCTGAAGAGACCGTCCTGGATTTCCTCAGCGTCGTGCCTCACGGGAGCATTCCGTCCCGGGCGCGAGTGTCCGGCAAGTAAGCTCGTCTTAGCCATCTCTGTTAAGTCAAGTTCATCCTGTTTACATTGGTGTAGGAATCGCCACTTGACCTCGCGCCGCGCAATGCAGTGCCGATGGACTCGCGGCCAGATGCGGCGAGTCCGAGCAGGACTCAGAACCCGGCGCAAGTTTTGAACGTGTTCAGATTTCTCTTGACGCCGTGACGCTGCGGGCCTACTATCGAATTGAACATGTTCAGATTGAAGGCCATGTTCGGAATGGGGACAAGGAATGTACATCGTTGTTTGCTATCTCGCCTATCTCGTTATCAGCCTCACTGCGACAATCTGGGTGGCCCGGACACTGCGGGATAACGGCCGCAGTTTCCTGATTGAGGCGTTCCATGGCAATGATCAGCTGGCCGATTCTGTCAATCACTTGCTGGTGGTCGGTTTCTACCTCGTCAACGTGGGTTACGTCACGCTGGCTCTGCGTACTACTGCCGAAGTGTCGAATGCAAAGGCCGCCATTGAGCTGGTATCCGACAAACTCGGTCTGGTGATGATCGTGCTGGGAGCAATGCACTTTCTCAACATCTATGTCTTCAGCCGGCTGAGGCGGAGAGCGCAGGCCGAACTCCGGCCGCCGATCCCGCCCGACGCGCGCATTTTTGTTCCGTCGGAGTCATGATGACGCCAGTCACAAGCATCGCTGTTCTCTACGATGCGGACTGCGGTCTCTGCACACGAGCGAAGGATTGGATCGGACAGCAATCTCTTCTCATAGGACTGCATTTCGTGGCAGCTGGATCGTCCAAAGCGAATACGACATTCCCCCAACTCTCGACGAGTGAACTTGCGGTTGTGGCCAACACGGGTGAAGTGTGGTTAGGAAATCATGCCTGGATCGTTTGTCTATGGGCGCTTCGGGACTACCGCGACCTCGCCTTCCGGCTCGCCAGCCCAGCGCTATTGCTGATGTCCCGGGAGGCGTTTATCGCTGTTTCCAGAAATCGTCTCACTGTCTCGACGATGCTGAATCTTCGAAACGAACGGGAAATAGAGCAACAGCTCAGGAAGGTTGTCGTCCCAAGATGCCAGACAGGTCCGAAGTGAAAGCTGCGCCGAAAAGCGAGGAGACGTGTCAGCGGATTCTGAGCTCCGCACTGAGGCTGTTCCAGGATCGCGGATTCGAGGCGGCCACGATGCGGGACATAGCGCAAGAGGCCGGCGTTGCCACTGGAGCTGCGTACTACTACTTCTCGTCCAAGGACGCGATCGTTATGGAGTTCTACCGGCGGTCCTGCGCGGAGATGCAACCCAAGATCGAGGCGGCCCTGGAAAATGTGAGCGGCCTGGAACAGCGTTTACACGAACTGATTCGCGTAAAGTTGGCGCACTTTGCCCCACACCGAGGGGTGTTCCGTGCCCTGCTGCGAAACGGCGCCGATCCCAAGCATCCGCTCTCGCCTTTCAGCTCGCAAACGAAGGAGATCCGGGAGATCGACATCGCATGGTTTCACCGCATCGTGATCGATTGCGGCGTGCGGATTCCGAGGGATCTGGCAACGGAGTTACCCGATGTTCTCTGGTTCTGTCAGATGGGCGCGATCTACTTCTGGGTTATCGATGAGTCGCCCCGTCAAGCAAACAGCGACCGGCTCCTCAGTCTCGCCACGAAGAGCATTGTCTCTCTGATTCGAATTTCGGCGCTGCCGATGATGCGACCTGTGCGTAAAGCCGCGCTTGAGCTGGTCCACATCGTAAAGCGTGCCGGCCTGTAGAAGCACGCCTATGGTTACATTCGAAGAACTCACCACCATCCGTGCGCCTATCGCGCGTTGCTTCGACCTGGCGCGCAACGTCGAGGTGCACCTCGACGGAAATGTTCATTCGGGCGAGGCTGCGATTGCTGCGGCCGGCGTAACGTCGGGGCTGATGAGCCTGGGGCAACGTGTTACCTGGCGCGCGAAGCACTTTTTAGTCTGGCAGCGGCTTACCAGCGAGATCACCGCGATGGATCCGCCTGTGTACTTTCAAGACACCATGATTCAGGGGCCCCTTTCGTTCCATGCAGCATGATCACATCTTCCGGGCCCTGTCTCCCGATTTGACCGAGATGCTAGATGTGTTTCGTTTTGCTGCCCCACTGCCGGTCCTTGGGCGCCTGGCCGAGATGCTGGTGCTTCGCAGGTACATGCGGAGCCTGCTGTGCGAAAGGAATGCCGTCCTGAAAGAAATCGCTGAATCCGCCGCTTGGCAAAGGTTTCTGCACTCGTGAAAATTGTGATACCGGGAGGCAGCGGACAGGTTGGCCGGATACTGGCCCGCCACTTTCACGCGCGCGGGGACGCCGTCACGGTGCTGAGCCGAAATCCGCGCCCTGCGCCATGGCGCGTCCGTGCTTGGGATGGTGTCACGCCTGGCGATTGGATTGCCGACCTCGAACAGAGTGATCTGTGCATTAACCTCGCCGGGCGCAGCGTAAATTGCCGCTACATTGCGGCAAACCGTCGCGCCATTTATGAGTCGCGGATCCGCAGCACCCACTTGTTGAATCAAGTCATTTCTTCTCTAAACCGGCCGCCTCAACTATGGATCAATGCGAGTACTGCCACCATCTACAGACATGCCCTTGATCGCGAGATGACGGAAGCAGCGGGTGAACTAGGCGGCAACGAGCCGGGCGCTCCCGATACCTGGAACTTTTCGATTCGAGTTGCGAAAGGATGGGAAGAGGCCTTCTTCTCGAAGCCGACTCCGCACACACGTAAGGTTGCCATCCGGAGCGCACTCACTCTCAGCCCGGATCGCGGAGGAGTGTTCGATACGCTCTTGTGCCTCGTCCGCCATGGTCTTGGCGGTACACAGGGCACAGGAACTCAGTTCGTTTCCTGGATTCACGAAGCTGACTTCGTGCGGGCGATTGACTTCCTGATCGAGCGTGAAGACTTGAGCGGTGTCGTAAACCTTGCTTCTCCCAAACCGCTCCCCAACTCTGATTTCTTACGAGAGTTGCGAGCGGCGTGGGGCATCCGTTTTGGTTTGCCCACCCCGGGGTGGCTCATTGAAATCGGCGCTTTGTTGATGCGGACCGAATCGGAGCTCGTCTTCAAGAGCCGCCGCGTGGTGCCGTCTCGTCTGCTGGCTGCCGGGTTTGAGTTATGTTTTCCCGAGTGGCCGTCTGCATGCCGAGACCTGGTTGCCCGCTGGCGCCGGAATTCGCATTAGGACGCGCCACGCCCCGATCCTATCCCTTGACATCAGTCCAGAGCATCAAAGCGCATCATTTGTGTGTACCTACGCCTTCTCGCCGCCATTGGTACCCTGAAAGTACGTGCGGTATTTCATTCCATTCCTCCTGCCGGCGCTTGCGTTTGCCGGGTGGTCCGAGGTCAAGGCCGGCCCCTTTGAAGTACTCACCGAAGCCGGTGCGAAGGAAGCCCGCATCACGCTCAACTATCTCGAGCAGTTGCGGAACGCCCTCGGGCTGCAACTCGGACAGCAGGATCTGCCCTCCGTCTGGCCGATCCGCGTGATCGTTCTGAAGTCCAAACGCGGGACGTTCCCTGTCTGCAAATTCGCACGTGACGCATGGGTCTGCGGCATAGATGACATGACGCCTCAAACAGCCGCCAGCGTCGTCGATATTCTAATGAGTTCCTGGAGCGGGCACATCCCGCCCGACATCCGCCGAGGCCTGATCTCCCTCTACTCCACCCTTGACGTGGATGCTACTCGCGTAACACTGGGCGCCGTGCCCGCGACAAAAGACCGCGACTGGGCGAGGGCGCACATGCTAGCGGTACAACCTGAGTTCAGCGGAAGACTCCGTGTTCTTCTTTCCAACCTCGGGAAAGGAGTTGACACCGAGGTTGCTTATCGGAACGCGTTCGAAAAAACGGCAGAACAGATTGAGCAGGCGCTCAACAAGTACATCGAGGGTGGTCAGTATGGAACCATTCCCGTCTCGGGCAAGCCTCTCAACGCACAGCGGCAGTTCTATGTGAAAGAGGTGGAGGACACAATTGGAGCGCTCGCGGTTGCCGATCTCGCGCTCGCGAACGGCGCGGAGGCTAGTTACGAGAAGTTGAACAACATCGAAGGGCAGGGGCTCCTCGTATTGCGAAAGGGAGATCGCGAGAAAGCTAGAACACTGCTCGCGCAGAGTACAGGCGCGTATCCCCTGGTCGAATACGCAAAGCTTCTTCCACCCGCCGAACGTAAGGCCCCTCTTGAAAAAGCCGCCGCAGCGAATCCACGCTGGGCCGAGCCTTACAAATTACTGGCTGCAACGGAAACTCATCCGGCACAGAAGCTGGCCGTCCTGCGTAAGGCGACGCAACTCGATCCCAACGATGCGACATTGTGGATTCAGCTCGCACAAACTCAGGAGTCCGCAAAGCAGATGGCAGAAGCCGCGAAGTCGTGGGCCGCTGCCGAGCGCGCCACCGATGATCGGACCGAACGGGACCGTGTGCGCCAGTATCGTGCTGCCGGAGAGCGAGCCCGGTCCGAAGCTGAAATGGCCGAGCGCGACGAAGTGCGCCGCAAGGCCGAGCAGGATATGCAGAATCTCAAGAACCGCGCACTCATGGAGATCCGCAAGGCTGAAGCGAAAGCAAACGCCGGCAAGCCCGTCATCGACGCAAGCACGCTTGATGAGTATAAGGAAGGACCGGACAGCAAGAAAGTCGCCGGCACCCTCACACGCATCGAGTGCCAGGGGACTCAGGCGATCCTGCACATCCAGAAAGGCCGTTCCGTCACGAAGCTGATCGTTGCCGATCCCTCGTCAGTAGCGATGGGGGGCGGCGGCGAGCGTGCGTTCGTGTGCGGCGTTCAGAAGCCCGCACGGAACGTCGAGGTGCAGTTCGAGCCAGGAGACATCAAAAAGGTGATCCGGATTGAGTTCCGCTAAACTGCGGTGGCTCGCGGTTGTCGTGTTGGTTCTTTCCTCCGCGCTCAACTACCTGGACCGGCAGGTTCTCGCGGCGCTCATGCCCACGATTCAGACCGAATTCGGGCTGAGCCGGGAAGACATCGGCGCTGTGATCTCCGCATTCTCCGTCGTCTATGCGCTGAGTTCTCCTTTGATGGGGCACTTCATCGACCGTGCCGGTCTGCGTACCGGAGCCGCCTTGATTGTCGCTATATGGTCAGCGGTCGGGATGGCTACAGGGTTGGCCGGGAGTTTCGTGTCGCTGATTGTCTGCCGCTCGCTGCTCGGTTTCGCGGAAGCCGGCGGAGTGCCTGCCACGGGCAAGGGCTTCGCGATGTACTTGCCGCCGGAAGACCGGGCCGCGGGAGCCGCGCTTAGCCAGGTCGGCCTGACGATCGGCAGCATGGGCGCTCCATTGTTGACCGAGTGGATGTCGGCGTTGTATGGCTGGCGATCCGCATTTCTGGTCTCCGGCGCATTGGGCTTCTTCTGGATACCAGTGTGGCTGAGCGTCTCGAGGAAGGCGCCGGTCCTGCTCGATCCACATGCGTCCGGCGGCGGCCGGGTTCGTGAGATGCTTCGTGATCGCCGCTATCTCGCGCTCGTCCTGGCGAATGTCCTCGCCATGACCATCTACAGCCTTTGGACGAATTGGACTACCGTGTTTCTTGTCAGCTCGTACGGGTTGAGTCGGCAGGATGCGAATCTCTCGTATGCGTGGATCCCGCCTATTTTCGCGACCCTCGGAGGGCTTGCCGGGGCGTGGCTCGCGAACCGGGAAATACGAGGTGGATCGGATGTGATCACCACTCGACTGCGAATCTCGCTAGGCGCGTCGATTTTCGCGCTCACGACAGCGGTGGCCCCACTCGCGCCTGACCCGGTTGCTGCCGTCGTGGCGATTTGTATCAGCTTCTTCGCGACGACTTGCCTGAGTGTGAATTACTATGCGATCCCTCTGGATTTGTTTGGCAGTGTCAGCGCGGGTTTTGCCGTGTCACTATTGACAGGCGTATTTGGCCTCATGCAAGCCTTTCTCTCTCCGGTGATCGGCGGCTCCTCCGAGAAGTTTGGGTGGCAGCCCGTCTGTATTGCGATCGCTGCATTGCCGCTGGCTTCGGCTCTTCTTTTGCAGGTCGCGTTTCGCAAGCGATGAGTCTGAAGCGCGCTGTCTGGAAATTATTGGGCAAAGATCCCGATGCAGCTGTGGTCAGCTTCCTCGCCGGGCCGGAACCCCTGGCGCGAGCCATGCTCGATGAAGTTCGGGCTCTCGTTCCGGATCGCGAGCATTTCGCGGTCACGGATCTACAGATCGAGGGTGTTGCCTGTATCCGCCCTGAGGAGCTGCCGGGGCCGCTCAAACGCAAACGGATCGGGCTCGCGCCCACGCTCTTTGCCCGCGGGGCGGAATATCGCCGCCTCCGTCGCGCGGCGTTCCGGCTGGCTCCTGGTAAAGTGCTCGCGTATAACGAGCGCCTGGAGCGTCATCACCTGCGGTTCAGGTCTGCCTTGGCGTCCACGTTGTTTCTGCAGGGTGTGCCTCTCGACCGGATCTGGCTGCGTCCGAAGTGGCTATTTCCATTGCGGCGCGATCGATCCGTACTTCCGGGCACGCATGAAATTCTCGACGGCCGCGTCCTGCGCGAGGGCAAACCGCGAATTGCCGTGCTGACACCCTACTTCCCGTTTCCCTTGAGTCACGGAGGAGCTGTCCGGATCTACAACCTCCTCCGCGAAGGCGCGCGTGACTTCGATATCTTCCTTTTCTCGTTCGCTGACAAGCCTGCGGGTGTCGTGCACACTCCCGTTCTGGACTTCTGCTCAAAGGTGATCGCGTTTCCCAATCCTCGTTACCGCGAACCGCGCTGGGCCACTATCCGCCCTCCGGAAGTGAATGAGTTCAGTTCGCCGTACGTCCGGTCTGTCATCGAGCAGATTCGGGAGCAGTACGCCATTCCGGTCATGCAGGTCGAATACACGCAAATGGCGACCTATGGAGGCGACATTCTGGTCGAACATGACGTCACGTTCGATCTGCATCAGCAGGTAGTTGCGGATGCCGGGAGTAACGCTACCAGCCGCCGGCGACTTTCCGCTGAGTGGGACCTGGCGCGTTGGAAACGCTTTGAAGAAAAGGCTGTCAAGTCTTACCCGCGAGTGGTCGTCATGTCCGACAAGGATGCAGCGCTTCTGGACAACGCGCCGAATGTGCGCATCATTCCCAATGGCGTCGATCTGAAGCGCTTTCATGTGTCTCCCGAAGTGCCGGGCCGCCAGATTCTTTTCGTCGGCTCATTCCGTCATTTCCCCAACGTCGTCGCCTACCGATGGTTCGTGGAAAATGTGTGGCCCCGGCTCAAGGCTCGGCTGCCCGACGCCCGGTTCGTCACGATCGCAGGGCCGAATCCCGATCTCTACTATCAGACGTCGACCGCAGATGAACGCGTCGAATTGCACGGGTTTATCAGTGATGTCCGTCCGTTCTATACGTCGGCCAACGTTGTCGTCGTGCCGACACAAATCTCGGCGGGGACAAACTTGAAGGTGCTCGAATCGCTTGCCTGCAAGCGGGCCATCGTTTCGACATCCTCAGGATGTGCAGGGCTCGGCCTGGAGCAGGGGAAAAACGTCCTGATCGCAGACGACCCCGAGTCATTCGCGAAAGCGGTGGAAGAGTTGCTCACCACGGATGATCTCCGGCTCGATATGGCGGCTGCGGGCCGGTCCTTCGTCGAGCAGAGATACGATTGGCAGCGAATCGGACGTATGCAGTCCCAGCTATGGCGGGAGGTGCTGACCGGAATCGTTGTACGCCTTGGCGCCGAGTCCGATATCCCGGCAATACGGCGCATCCAATTGGCATCTCACACAGCCTCGCACTGGGAGCCGGAGACGTATTTCGAGTTCAATGTCGCTATTGCAGAGCGTGATGGACAGGTCTGCGGGTTCATCGTAAGCCGCGAATTGTCCGGCGAGATCGAGGTGCTGAATCTCGCTTCGGCTCCCGAAACGAGACGGCAGGGAGTGGCGAGTGCTCTGCTTGCATCGCTCGATGCCTCCGAGATTTTCCTCGAGGTTCGAGAATCGAATACCGTAGCGCGTAAACTATACGAAAAATTGGGGTTTTTCGCGGTGGGAACTAGGCCCGAGTACTATGACGATCCCGTCGAAACCGCCATCGTAATGCGGTTGTCACGGGTCGCGTCTACATGTTAAGTTCAAGTTGTGTCACGAGCCGACCAAAGGGCCTGACTCGGGCAAGAACTCAACGAAGGAGAAACAGCCCAAGATGGAGACACTAGCGCAGGATGAGTTGAAGGCGCACCTGATGGCAACAGACGAGCACTTCCGCGAACTGTGCCAGCAGCATTCTGAATACGATCATAAGGTCGCGGAGTTCGAGGCGAAAAATACTCTCACAGAAGCCGAGAAGGTTGAAGAAGTTAAATTAAAGAAGTTAAAGCTTCACTTGAAGGACCAGATCGCCGAGATTATGAGTCGCCATCGGCATGAACACGTCGTCTGACGTCAGGTGCGCGGAATCATCTCAGGACAGAAAGCCCGGGGCGAGATCCCCGGGCTTTCGCGCGTCTGGGTTTGGGACCGCATGTTAGACTAGTTTCTTGTCAGGCCTCGGGCTCCGTGCAATGGACGGCCGCAAACCCCGCCAGGTCCGGAAGGAAGCAACGGTAGCGGTGCGGTTCGTGTGCCGCGGATTACCCGGGGTCTGGCATTTTCATTTTCCCGATAGATTTGGCTTCGTTTCGTAATTCATGTACCAGGTCATCGCGCGCAAATACCGGCCGGCGTCCTTTTCCGAACTTATAAGCCAGGAGCACGTTCGGACAACCCTCTCCAATGCGATCAGGCTCAAGCGCATTGCGCACGGCTACATTCTTTCGGGTCAACGAGGTACAGGAAAAACTACCGTGGCCCGAATCATTGCCCGGTGCTTGAACTGTATCAACGGGCCGACCGCGGAGCCCTGTGGCGAATGCTCGAGTTGTAAAGAAATTGCTGCCGGCAGCAGCGTCGATGTCATCGAAATCGACGCCGCCTCAAATCGCGGCATCAACGAGATGCGCGAGTTGCGCGACAACGTCCGATACCGTCCGGCGCGCGATCGATACAAAGTTTTCATCGTCGACGAAGCGCACCAGATCACGACGGAAGCCTTCAATGCGCTTCTAAAAACGCTGGAAGAACCGCCGGAATGGGTGGTTTTTATCCTCTGCACGACGGAATCGCACAAGATTCCGGTGACGATCGCGAGCCGGTGCCAGCAGTTCAGTTTCCGCTCGGTCGACTACGACGAACTGGTCTCCAGGATGCGTTGGATCTGCGAGCAGGAAGGGATTCAAGCGGACGATGAGGCGCTGGGAATTCTCGCGCACGCCGGCGAGGGAAGTGTCCGCGACTCATTGTCAGCGCTTGACCAAGCCATCGCGTGCTGTGGAAATTTGCTGAATGCGGGCGAACTTCGTTCGTTGATGGGGCTGTTCTCGGTCCAATCGCTTCAAGAGGTTGCCGATGCGCTGCTTCAGAGTAACCCGCAGAGGATGCTCGAAATCGTGCAGGAATTGGAGCGAAATGGCCGGAGTTTGCAGCATTTCTGCCGCGAATTGTCACGCTATTTCCGTAATTTGCTGGTATCCCGCATCTCCGGGTCAGAAACGAAGCTGATTGCCGCATCTGCAGCGGAACAGGTGAAGATGCGTGATACCGCTCAACAGTTTAGCGAAGAAGATCTCACCCGATACTTGCAGTTGTCGTTAGAACTGTTTAAGGATATGCAGGCTTCACTGCAGCCGCGACTGCACCTCGAAATGGGTTTGATTCGTATGGTGCAGGCTGGCCGGCTGCTTCCGATCGAACAGGCGCTCCAGTAATCGAGCGGGACGCAGCCTGCGAAACTCGCGCCGACTCCGGCTGCTACGCCTCCATCTCGGACCGGACCGTCTCCGTTCGCGATTGACTCTTCGAGAAAGGTGGCTCCTCCTGCTGCGGTGCCGGCGCCGACGCCGGAAGTCGCATGCGCCGGTCGCGGCAACGGCAGCTGCGCCAGCTGCGAACCTGCTCGCACAGACGCTCCGCATCCGGCTTCTGGCGGCGATCTGAAGTCGTCTTTGTATACGGCGTTGACCGAGCTGGGCTGCAACTTCACGGCCGATGCGGTTGAAGCGTCGGAGGTCTCGGACGTCAATGGCGAGTTGTGTTTCGTAACTCCCATCGAGTTTAAGCTGGCCATGTCCGATGCGGATCTACGAAAGGCCGCGCTGCAGGCACTCGGCAAAACCCTACCGGATCAAGGTTACAGTGGGAACTCGGCGATGACGCGCGCAGCAGCCTGTCCGAAGGCGAAGCCGGTTGAAGATGAAGTGATGCAGCGGGCGATGGCGGATCCCGCTGTTCAAAGTTTCCGCGAGGCATTTCCTGACGCTGAACTGCGGCAGGTGCGCAACCTGAAGGAGGGATGATGAAGCTACCCGGCAACATGCAAGGCGATGATGAAGCAGGCGCAGCAGATGCAGGCGCGCATGCAGGAAGAGATCGAGAAGATCACCGCGTCGAAGGCACGGCCGGTGGCGGCATCGTGACCGTCAAGATGGATGGTCACAAGAGAGTCCTATCGCGTGAAGATCGATCCCGAAGCCGCCGGCGACGCCGAGATGCTTCAGGACATGGTCATGATCGCGTTCAACGAAGCGCACAAGAAAGTGGAATCCGAGTCGCAGAAGATCATGGGCGGCATGCTCGGCGGTCTCGGGCTACCCCCGGCATGTTCTAAACGATGCCCGACTTCGCGGAGCCGCTGGCACGGCTAATTCAGGAGATCAAGCGGCTTCCCGGAATCGGACAGAAGTCGGCGCAGCGTATTGCATTCCACGTGCTGCGCATCCAGGCGCGAGGACGTGGATCGTCTGGTTCAGGCGCTTGATCGACGTCAAGGAGAAGCTCGGCATTTGCTCCGTTTGCAACAACATCAGCGATAGCGAGATCTGCTCGTACTGCCGCGATCTCGTCGCGGGATCAGAGCGTGATCTGCGTGCTCGAAGAGCCGCACAACGTCCTTCCGATCGAGACGACGCGTCAGTTCAACGGCGTCTATCATGTGCTGCATGGCGCTATCTCGCCATTGCGGGGCATCGGCCCGGAACAGTTGCGCATCAAGAGCCTGCTTCACCGGATCGAAGAACGGCGCAGTCAGGAGATTATTCTCGCGACCAATCCGACGGTGGAAGGTGAAGCGACCGCCTCTTATCTGTCACGGCTTCTGAAGCCCCTTGGTATGAAAGTCACCCGGATCGCCATGGGCATCCCGGTAGGCAGCGACCTTGAATATGCCGACGAGGTCACGATGCTGAAGTCGCTCGAGAACCGCCGCGAGTTGTAGTCCTGAGCCACAGATACAAAAAGCCCGCGGTTGCTGCCGCGGGCTCCACCAATATCGCCGGTGTCGGAGTGGAAAGTCGTGTCATCGATTCTTTGTCATGCGGTCGTGTAGCCGGCAGCGCCGCCACGGAGAGCGCCAAACGCAGATCCCTTTCCGCCGCCTCCGATGCCGCCTATCGCTGCGCCCGCGCCAGCGCCGCCGCCGATGATTGCTGCGGATATTAGCCTTCGATCGGGGTTACGATACGCGCGCCGACCGTCGTACAGCCCTGCGGTCGTCATACACGGACCGGCGTCTGTGCTTTTAATAGCCGTTGTCCGAAATGGACGCGCCGTGATCTGCCGAGGCTGCTCGAACGCGGTCGTAAGTTACGGGCACACCTAGTCAGCCTCGAGCGCGAACGGCGCACTCGATTTCGTAGCGGCAGGCGTTTGCCGTACGCAACGCGCTGTAGCAACAGCGCTCAGAGCTGCAAATCCAATCAGAACCGAGCGATCGTTGATCATCGTTTTCTTCGTCCGCTACGAGAGACGCGACTACAGTCAGGGCCGTTGCGACTGCGATAGTTTAAAAATCTCAATCATCGGGCGACCGTTGTAGTCGTAGAAGACTCGCCGAGATGACTTCTCATAGCCCGCTACAGCTGCCGCGTCCACGAAGCTATCCGCGCGCCCCGCTTCGACGTCCTGTCCTTCGACGTGTCTGATAAACACCGTGTCCGGCAAGTCGAGTTGCCGGCGGAAGATGCCCGGCTCTCGTTCGGGTTCGACGCCCGCGCAGAGCGGAATGCGTCCACGGTTCAGCAGTCGAATCGGTTCGAAGAAGCCCCAGTCCAAAACGCAGACATTCGATGGTCGAATCTGTGAGAGCGCCGCGGAAGCAGGATAGATCGCATCTGTCCACTCTTTGACACCGCCGTTGCGAAGCATATTTGTGTAATAGGTGCTCGTAACACCCAGGTTGACTGCGCAGGCGAGGATTCCTATTCCGACCAGGACCGGCGTTCCGGCGCGGCCAATTCTGCGCGAAACCTCTACCAAAACGGCCGCGATTCCGAGGTGCGGGATGGGCCACATAAGTACCGGGTGATGTACCCCCGTCCCCGCGTTCTTAGTGAATGCCATCTGAGACCACGTGACGGCGATGTAGACCGCAGAGAACAGGAACGCTGCTCGGGCGGTGGTTCGCCAGACGAACGGCAGCGAAAGAACCGCGAGCGCGAGCAGGTAGGGCTGCCAGTTCGTCCGCGGGGAGCCGATTGCCACTGACGTGCGCACCAGGGCCGATTTCAGCGTGTCGTTGGGTTCGCGAAACGGCTGCTCCCAGTCCTCGCGAGTGAGTCCCCCGAAGAGTGCGCTCCCATTGAGAGTCGAAAGCAGAAGGACCCCCTTGTAGCCCAGAATGTCACTCGACCACGCTGTATTCTGCCGGAAAGTCGCCCAATCGTGTTTCCAGTTGTAATGAATGAGCGGCGCGGCGCCCAGCATCAATCCAATCGCCGCGACAGCGACGTGCCGCCAATTCAACAGAACCGATGTCTTTTTTGGGAAAACGGCGAGGGCAGCCATTCCGAGGCCGACCACTGACCACGCAAAGATCGCCTTGTCCCAAATTCCTAGACCGAAGGCAAGGAAGCCGACGAAAAGCCACGAGAGCTTTAGACTCTGAGCGAATCGAACGACCGCCAAAGCGCCTCCCACCATGCACAGGTGCTGTAAAGCGACTGGCCCCCAGTCCCATCGGGTGGTCAGGAGAAAACTGCTGTCCGTCGCGAGCAAAGCGGTCGCAAAAAGGGCGGTTTTTGTCCCTAAAGTGCGCTTTACGAGCGTATAAAAGAGCCAAATCGTCAGGCCTCCGAGAAAAATTGCAGGAATCCGTACCGAAGCCGCAGAGGGTGGCCAAATCCAAAAGATCGGCCGGTAGACGAAGGCTTTTAGCGCCCCGACGTACGTCATGACCATCATCGGGTAGTGGTGACCGAAGATCTCCGCCGAGGGACCGAACGGCGGGTAGATACCTGCCGAAAAGAGCGCTTCGTCATTCTGAATCCCGACTTCCGAGATCCAGAGGGATCCGAGGCCAACGAAAAGCAAACAAAAGAGTAAGGCAAGTGCGTCGGCGCGAACCCGAAACATGCCTCGATGTTCGCACAGCCTATAATCGAATTTATGTCCTCGCCTTTTCGACTAGACGGCAAGCGTGCGCTTGTCACCGGCGGCGCCAGTGGGATCGGCGAAGCAATCTCGCGAGTCTTTGCCGACGCGGGCGCATCTATCCTCATAGCCGACATTAATAGAACTCAATCTGATGCGCTGGCCGCTGAGTTGCCGAACGCCACGGCGATTTCGTGTGACATCACGGACGAGGCCTCGGTGAAGGCTGCCTTTGCGAGCATCGACCGGCTGGATATCTTGGTCAATAATGCGGGGATCGGGTTGGTCGGAGGCGTGGAAGAGACTGAAGTGAGTGACTTTCAGAAGCTTTTCCGCGTCAATGTGGAAGGAACTTTCCTCGTCACCAAGCATGCAGTTCCCTTACTGACCGCTTCGCATGGGTCAATCGTGAACATCGGCTCTGTGGCGGGACTCGTGGGCGTGAAGAAACGATTTGCGTATTGCGCTACGAAAGGCGCAGTAGTGGCGATGACGCGTCAGTTGGCTGTTGATTATCCAACGGAGTTCCGGGTTAACTGCATCTGCCCCGGCACGGTGGACACCCCTTTTGTGGAGGCGTACCTGGAGAAATATCACAAGCATGAAAAAGAGCAGGTTCGCTCGCAGTTGAATCAAAGACAGCCGGTGGGACGTCTAGGGAAACCGATGGAAATCGCTAAGCTCGCGCTGTACCTCTCCTCAGAAGAAGCTGCGTTCGTAAACGGATCGATCGTTACAATTGACGGGGGCTGGACTGCAGCTTAATCATGGTCCTGCCGATTACTCTCTTGACTGCGGAAGGTATGGTCCTGCACAATAGGCGAGAACATTCTGTGTTCGAAATGTAGCCAGGGGCACAGAGGCAGGATACGCTGGAATGTAATTCGACTTGGATCTGAACGAGAGATGACGCCTTTTCCCCGATGCTCACGATTCTTTGCTCTTTTACTAGTACTTTTAGTTTCTAGTACTGTATCGTTCGCAAGAACAACGAAGAAACGTACCCCAAACAAAAACGCGGACGCGAGTGCCACGCGAGCCCGAACAGCCGCTTCCGAAAAAAAATCCGCTCAGCTGAAGAAATCTTCATCCCAGAAAATTGTAAACACTCGGGGTAAGAGCCGAACACGACGAGGCCGATCGGTTGCATCGCGATTCGTCACGGGGGGCCCTTGGTCTGAGCCGACGTTCGCCGATTCGACTATTGGCGACAACGTCGACGGAGAAGATTTGACGGTACGACGTGCAGCGGTCGAAGCGCTTGGTCCATACAATGGAACAGTTGTAGTGGCCGATCCACAGACCGGCCGAGTGTTGACGATCGTCAACCAGAAACTCGCTTTCAGGAACGGCTTTCAACCGTGCTCGACTGTCAAGATCTATGCGGCTCTCGCCGGTTTGAATGAAGGCATCATCGACCGGGATACGAACGTTCGGTTGTACGGCCGAACGAGTATGAATCTCACGACGGCGCTGGCCCGGTCGAACAACCCGTATTTTGCGAATATCGGTGTGCGGCTGGGATATGAAAAAATCGCCTATTATGCGCGCCTGTACGGACTGGGTGAGAAGGCCGGCCTGAATATCGAGGAAGAGGAGCCTGGACAGATCCCAAGCGGTCCGCCAGCAAATGGCGGAATGGCCATGATGACCAGCTTCGGCGAAGGGATCACCCTGACTCCGCTGCAACTTGCGTCGACGATCTCCGCGGTTGCCAACGGCGGTACGCTGTATTGGCTGCAGTACCCTCGCAACCAGGAAGAAATTCAAAATTTCGTGCCCCGTATCAAGCGGCACCTCCCGATTCAAGACCTGATTCCTGAATTAAAGCCTGGCATGCTGGGCGCCGTCGAGTTTGGAACCGCGCGTCGCGCTGCCTACGACGCGAATGAGCCAATCTTCGGCAAGACAGGTACCTGCACTGATCGTGCAACGCCGACGCATTTGGGTTGGTTCGGTTCATTCAACGATGTGGGTAGCAAGAAACTCGTTGTTGTCGTCCTTCTGACAGGAGGACGTCCGGTCAGCGGCCCTGTTGCCTCGGGTGTCGCGGGTCAGGTCTATCGGAACCTGTCCCAACAGCAATTCTTCGCCAAAACGAGGACTATTTCGCCGGTCGCGCTCGTATCCGGCAGCAGCTTTAGGTAAGTCTCCCAACAGTCGATTAACGGCCGCCGAGTTCCCTCTGGCGGCCGTTTTTGTATGTGGACCTCTCCTTTTTGAGCACGAAGGGAAGCGCGGTACCCCTTTGCCCGGTTGCGCATCTCATAGCACATGACGGCTCAGCCTAATGCGCTAATTTCAGGCATCCACCATGTGACGGCGATCGCTTCCGATCCGCAGACCAATATCGATTTTTATACCGGCTTCCTCGGTCTGCGCCTCGTGAAGAAGACCGTCAATTTCGACGATCCCGGCAGGTATCACTTCTACTACGGCGATTACAATGGCACGCCGGGGACTATTATGACCTTCTTCCCCTGGCCCGGGGCGCGCCGCGGGAGAAAGGGCAACGGCCAGGTGACGGTCACTTCCTTCGCAGTTCCCCGGAATTCAATTGGCGCCTGGGTAGAGAAATTGTCCAAGGCAGACATCGATTTCGACGGGCCGACAACGAGGTTTGGCGAGGAGGCGCTCGTATTCGCCGACCCGGACGGCCTGCATCTCGAGTTGGTGGGTTCTACGGACGACGAAGGCCACGCAATCCGGTCCTTTCACAGCGCAACCATCTCCGAGGAAGGCTATGAGAGCACTGCGCGGCTGCTGACGGACACGATGGGCTTCCGTCATGCAGGAGAGGAGGGCAATCGATTCCGCTTCGTAGTCGGGGACGGCGGACCGTCGAAGATCGTAGACGTACTTTGCAGCCCCGACGCGGCCCGGGGCCTGGTGTCAGCCGGCACCGTACATCACATTGCGTGGCGAACACCCGATGCGGAGCAGCAGCTTCGCTGGCGAGGAATGCTGGTCGGACTCAACTACAACGTGTCGCCCGTGATGGATCGGAACTATTTCGAATCGATCTACTACCGCGAACCCGGCGGAGTCCTGTTCGAGATTGCAACCGATCCTCCAGGCTTTACGGCGGATGAACCTATCGACGCGCTGGGCTCCGGCCTCAAACTGCCGATCCAATACGAGCCAATGCGCGCACGTATTGAGGCCGCGCTGCCTGCAGTAAAGACCTGATCCTGACTACCGCCGAATGGGTCCATCCCAGCGAAGACCGGCGCGCCACAGGCGGGGCGCTCCGATCGTCGGCGCAGTTGGAGTGGGTATTCCCGTCAGGTACACATGGTCGAGCGCGTTCTCGAGACTTACTGTCGCCCATAATGAGTTCTTCAATCGTTGTCGTGCGCTGAATTGCAGACTTCCGTAACCGGGCAGTTTGAACTGATTCCGGTCATCTTCATACTGCAGGGAGTACGAGCGAAATCCGACAGATGCGAGAGTATCGGCGGCCGCATAGGTGAGTTGCGCGTTTCCCGCATGTTTCGGAACTTGAGGAATGCGCTCACCTGTGCTGAAGCGCGAGTCGGCGAAGAGGTAGCCCAAGTCGAGCCGCCATGCGCGCCACCGATAGTCGGCCTGCACGTCAACGCCTCTCGTGAGAGCTTCGGCCGCATTCCGGCGCTGGCGGACAATCAACTGCGGCGTCGATGACACGGTCACATTTGTAATCACGTCATCAATCTGGTTGCGATACAGGCTGACACCGAGGTGCGCACTTTCGGCAACTACGTCGAACCCGACCTCGGCGCCGAATAATGTCTCCGGTAATAGCGCTGGATTGGATCGCGTCTCTGTGTTGCCGGCGCGGAAGTCGCGAAATAGCTCGTTGAGGAGTAGGCGCCCGAAAGGCGCGATATGCCGATCCACGTGCTCGCAGCAGACCCCGGCCCAACGCGAACCCGCCACTCGGACTGAAGAAACGGCTGTCGGTTCCAGTGAACTGATGTCTAGCGCCGAGGAACAGTTTTGCCGTGCTGGTTCCCGCATCAAACTGTGCGAAAGCTCCGTGCTGCAACTGTGAACCTCCGCCGATGCGGAACATACCTGTGGCCAGCGCGTCTGTGCTCGTCCCTTCTACACGCTGCACGTCGGCTCCAGCCAGCAGATTCCACGAGCGGGCATTGCGCCTCCACATCCCCGCGCCTCCAAGGGCTTCTGCCGGGACCGATTGCAGAAACGTTATGGTCTCGACGTTGCGGTTCGCCGAAACGGCCGAGAAACTGGCGTGGTACTCCTGCCGGGTGTGATATCCGAGGAATGAAATGGCGTCATCCGTCCATTGCCGGGTGTAGTGCCCCGCCAACGTTCCCATATTGCTGGAATTGCGCGTCAGTACCGTGCCGTTCGCTCGCTCCTCGGTCAGGACGTCAAGCTTGACAAAGAGTCGATCCTGCGCGCTGATGTAGTCAAGGCGGCCAACACCTGAGACGAAACGGACTCCGGCGCGAGTGTCGACAGCGCCACGGCGATCTTCCTGCACAACGTAATAGCCATCGGTGGTGAACGCCCGGACGAGCGCCGATGCGCCGAACCGATCCCACAAATGGGAGAGGCCGCCGGTGAGTGAATGTGTATTCTTATTGCCGCCCTCGTAGACGCCGACTACATGGAAGCGTTCCGCGGGACGAGAAAAAAGGCTTATCGCGCCGCTCATCGCGCGGTCACCAAAGAGGCTGGTTGCGGCTCCTCGCGACAGTTCTACACGCTGCAACTCATCCGGAGCTATTCGCGTCCAGTACACCCAACTTCCGAAAGGGTCGTTCACAGGGATACCATCCCAAAGCACGAGCGACCGGCTGGCGCCACTCGACCCGAGGCCGCGAAGCGACACGCCTTGTGTTGTAGGATTCGCGGCCACGCTCGAGGTGCGGCGGAATAGCGTGAAACCGGGAATCGCGCGCAGCCGGTCGTCGATGTTGACACCGGCTTGTTCGCGAATCTCGGTTTGATCGAGCACCGTGACGAGCGCCGGCGCTTCCATTTCAATCTTTTCGACGACGGTGATCGTGGTGTGGACTGGCTGCGGCTCGGTTGTCGACGACTGCTGATCCTGGGTTGTCTGAGCCCATGCAAAGGACGTCAGGAGTGACAATGCGAGCGCGTGTCCAACCGGCGTCTGCCAGCTCCTCCGGACGGGAGCTGAGGGCGATTTGCAAAGTATACTCATGGGGGAAGGCCGGCTTCAAGCCTCGACTCGGCTCGACCGTCGCCAAGATATCTCAGAATATCGTATGCGGTGACTTCCTCTGGAAACCAGCGCTGGGTCATGAACCGGATGCGCGTTCCGCTCTCGGTTAAACGCCAAACCAGGAACGCCGAGCAATCCACCGCCCGCTCGAACCACTCGGGGTCGGACGTGTCGAGGTCGAGAAATAACGTGACGATCTGATCCTGATCGCGGGCAAATTCCCGGATCTGGAGTTCGCGTGTGTGAGCGGTAGCCCGCCAATCGACATGCCTCGCGCTCTCATCGGCGACGTAGGGGCGAATCCGGTAAAAATCGGTTCCGCGCCCGCGCTCTTGGCTCTGCAGGTCTCCTGAGATCCCGGCGAGGAGTAAATCGAAACCGGGCTGAGGATCGATGGACGGATAGACAAGGACCTCCTCTTCCAGGCGGACGTGCGCCCGGCGGAAGGTAAAGCCGAATGGGAAACGGCGTGGAGAACCAAAAGGTTTTGTTCTTATATTCGCCCCGCTTGCGGAAGTAAAGGGGGACGACTTCCGTTACCGTACTTCCTGCCGGCACGACAGGGATGTATAGCTCTTCGCGGAGGCCCGTCTCGAGCTGTCCCGCTCAAGTGAAGTGAGAACGAGGGCGTCAGAAACTTACGGTTTCGAATGTTGATCTTTGCGGGAATTTCCCGGCGTGCGACGACGTGGGGCGGCAGTTCGACATCGAGTTCAAGCCCGGCAAGGCCGAGGCGGCTGACAAAGCCGGAAATGAGGAGTGTCGAGAGGAGGGCCGCAAGAAGCAGGAAAAGAAGGTTGTTGCCGGACACAAATGCCGCAAAACCAACCAACACGACCATCAGGGTAAAGACAAACCCCAACAGCGTGATCTGCTGGCGCATGCTTTCTTCCAGTGACTCGCGGATGCGCTTCCAGATCTCACGCATGATCGCCGCTCGCATCATGGCACAATGTTTGCGTCCATGTCGAGATTCTACGGAACGTCCGCATACAAGGTCAGAGAATACAGGTGCGAGTCGAGAAGAAGGCGCGGACTGGCGCATTGAGGCCGGCGACGGAGTTCGCGAAATGCATCCGTGGTCGAGGTGGAGCCGGGAGTTTACTCCATTCTATTGGACGGGCGGTAGTACGAGGTGCGCGCTCCGGACTAGACATCGAATGTCGAGGATCCGCGGGACCCTCGAAAATCGAGCGGGCAGGCGGGGCTGGAGGGGCGACAAACTCTCCGTGCTCCGATGCCAGGAAAGGTAGTGCGGATACTAGTGAACGAGGGCGATGCAGTTGAGCGCGGCCAGGGACTGGTCGTAATAGAAGCGATGAAGATGCAGAACGAGTTGAAATCACCTAAAGCGGGGCGTGTGGTCTCGATCAGCGCGGCTGAAGGCGCAGCGGTAGCTGCTGCCGATGTCTTAGCGGTGGTGGAGTAAGGATGGCGGAAGAGACTTGCCCAAAGTGCGGCGGCTCGACCTGGATCGTGACCGAGCGCGACGGAATCTCCGGCGCGGAGCGGTGCGAATGTTTCGGTGTCCGGCGCACAGCCGAGCGCGAGAGTAAAGCTGGAATTCCTCCGAATTACACGAACGCGACGCTCGAGAATTTTCAGCTTCCCGCGGACAATCCTGTCGCCCGGCAGGGGCTCTCGGCGGTGTTCATGGAGGTTCGCAGATATGCCAAAGAATTTCCATTAACGGATAAACCAGGGCTCCTGCTGGTGGGCAATCCGGGCACAGGAAAGACCCACATGGCGGTTGCGGCGCTGAAAACGCTCATGACCCGTGGATTTGACGGGGTGTTCTTCGATTATCAGACGCTGCTGGAGCGGATTCAGCGTGGATGGAATCCTGCGTCAGGCACGGCGGACCGGGATGCGTACCGCACTGCTCTCGATGCCGAGGTGCTTCTGTTGGATGATCTTGGAGCGCGCAGGATCAGCGAATGGGTGGAGGATACAGTCGCCGCGATTATCACGCACCGCTGCAATCACAAGAAACCGCTGATCGCGACGACGAACCTGCCGGATCCAGCGGCGGGTGACTCACTGGTCACTCGACCCGGAGATATGCCGGGGACACCACGTATAATGAAATCTTTGGCGGAATTAATCGGCGAGCGCGCACGGTCGAGATTATTCGAAATGTGCCGGGTGGTAAAAATGCCAAGCGTGGAAGATTATCGACTGCGACGGCGGTAAATCTTTCTAAACATGCTCTCAGTTCCCATCTAAATCGTTGGTGGCTAATGGCTTGGTCCTCTGGTACGCTTCGTGCTTTATCCCGGGGTGAGGAGATCGATTGATGAAGGCCATTCCGAATATCTTTAAAACGGGGGCGATGGTCCTGACGATGTCGGCGGCTTTGGCCGCGCAGCAGAGTGCGAATACGAATGCTCGCAGCGCGGGCGATACTTACCAGAAGCAAAGCCAGGGGAACGCTGTCGGTAACATGAAGCCGACGACGGGGAATGAGTCAGCGACATCAAATCCGGGGTTCGGAAAGCCGGCTGCCAACGACAGCTCGTTGACCGGCGGCACAACCCCTGAATCCAACTCTACTTATCAGAAAGACAGAAACGGAAACCAAGGATTCGATTTGGGATGGATCGGCTTGCTCGGACTAGCCGGTTTATTCGGATTGGGCCGCGGCCGTCGCTCGGATTCCGTGACATCCTCCAACGTGCATGACATGCGTCATGACACGAGCCACTAGTTCGGAGTCACGTCCCGACTCAGTGGTGTCGCAGGGGAAGTGGGCACTGACATCTCCCCTCCGAGGATTTGAAATGCCCACTTCCCTAGGCGAGGTAGAAGAGGCTGAGCCGGGGCAATCCCGCCTTTTCCAGCAGTGCGCGTTCCAGAAACTGCTTTTCCAACATCGAGAGTTGATCGGCAGTCATTTTGCCGCGATACGGGCGGAGTGTAGCATCCAATTGCCGTCGCGCCTCGAATAAGGCTTCTTCTGATTGCGTGATTTTGGCGATGGCCGACATCTTTTCTTCGAGCGCAGTCAGCCTCTGTTCGAGTTGTTCCAAATCGGCGTAATGTGTCTCCACTTCGGCCGCGATTTTGTCGAGACTCCCCGCGAGTTCGTGAAATGCTTCGTGTTTTTGCCGCAGTGAGTCCGCATTTGCCGAGAGAAACGCCTTCAATTCTTCCAGTGTAAAAGGCGCCTTGACGGGTTCGTTTTTCCTCAAAACTCCGCCGCTCGCCATCGCCTGCGCTTCTTCATGAACTGCTTGAGCGCAGTAGGCTAACGAATTGATCTGGCGAGTCTTAATTTTTTTGGCATGCCACTTCTGGAAGGCCGATTCGATGCCTCGCAGCACTGCTTCGAGAGGAATCTCCGAGTTTTTCCAGGTTTCGATCAGCGCCCAGTCGAGAGGGGAAAGCAGAAACAAGCCTGTTCCCCGAACGCGCTGAAAATGCTCTTCGATCTCGGTGAAATATCCGAAATAATTCCAGCCGGTCAGCTCTGATTCCGCTGCCATATGAGCTGGAGTCCTTTGAGCGTCAGGTCAGTATCGGCGAGCGAAAGATGCTTGCGAACCGTGGAGGATCAGGTCCGACTGCCCGCCGGTCGCGATCGTCCTCGTGTCCGGTCCGAGCTGCGCTTTCAGCCGCTCAACGATGCCATCGATCATCCCGATAATGCCGTAATACAGTCCTGATTGCATACTGGAGACCGTATTGGAACCGATCACCCGATCGGGTTCTGTTGAAGTCGACCAGGGGCAAACGCGCCGTACGGCTGAAAAGGCCCTGGACAGACATGCCGATGCCGGGACAAATCACGCCTCCGAGGTACTCGGCGTTCGCGGAGATTGCGTCGAACGTGATGGCCGTTCCGAGATCGACGACGATGCAAGGCCCTCCATACGTGTGGAACGCGGCGACACCGTTGACGATGCGGTCGGCGCCGACCTCTCGCGGGTTTTCATACAGGATGCGGAGGCCGGTGTCAGTTTCGGAGGTCACGAACATCGGCTCGCGATGGAAGTACTGACGCGACATCGCACCGAGCGTAGAGTCGAGCGGCGGAACTACGCTGGCGATAATGATGCCGTCGACATTATCGAACTTCAACTTGCCAATCGAGAAGAGATTACGGAGGAGAATGCCCCACTCATCGGCAGTCTGATCGTGGACGGTGCGTAGGCGCCAGTGCCGAGCGAGAGCGTTACCCTCAAAGAGCCCGACAGTTATGTTCGTGTTGCCTACATCCAGCGCAAGAATCATGCTGGGCGGACTCCACCGGCGAGGATCAAGGTTCGCGATCCATTGTCTTTGCGCAAGAGGAGAAAGCCCTGTGGATCAAGGCCGTCCGTTACGCCAGTGAGTTCCTGGCCATTCTGGTCGACGACGACACGCCGGCCGCGCACGTAGCTGGATGCTTGCGAAAAGGCTCGCAACACAGATTCACGGCCATTTTGCAGGAGATTGTCGATGTGCTCGTGAATGGCATCGATCAAGGCCGTGAGGAGCGTCCCGAGGTTATGGTCGCGGCCTGTCGCCAGGCGCAAAGACGTTGCGGTCGATGCGATTTCCGCAGGGAAGGAGGTGTGATTCACGTTTATGCCGATACCCGCGATGAGTACACCGTCGTGTAGCTGAACCAGGATGCCGGCGCACTTACGGTTGTTGAGAAGAACATCGTTCGGCCATCGGAGGTCGGGAGCAACGTTAGCGACATTCACGATCGCTTCTGCCGCAGCGAGCCCAAGCGCCAGGGTAACAAGAGGCAGACTGTCCGCGCAGAGCTTCAAACGAAGCACCTGGGACATGTACAGCCCGGCGCCTCGTTCCGAGTGCCACGCCCGACCGAACCGGCCTTGTCCGGAAGTTTGCTCCTCGGCGACAACAACCGTTCGGTCGGGACATCCGGCGTCGGCGAGTTCGATCGCCTTGTTCATCGTGGAGGGCAGGGAAGCGAAGCGATGAATC
Organism: Bryobacteraceae bacterium; assembly: GCA_963825845.1. Classification (GTDB taxonomy): domain Bacteria; phylum Acidobacteriota; class Terriglobia; order Bryobacterales; family Bryobacteraceae; genus DASQDN01. The sequence continues at coordinate 87,129 of CAWGVL010000078.1, forward strand.
TCGGACATGGAGATTAGAGAAGGTCGATCCGGAAATTGAAATTTACAGCTTGCGCCTGGTGTGTGATCGCGCCGCATGACACGAAGTCGGCTCCGGTCTGAGCGTACGCGCGAATGGTATCAAGCGTGATATTTCCCGACAGCTCGACTTTCGCGCGACCCGCGATATCGGTCAATCTCGGCGGCCGCCTGCTTCGGAGTCAGGTTGTCCAGAAGAACGTGCCATGCCCCGGCCGACAAGCGCTTCGTCGAGTTCTTCTCGCGTTCGAATCTCGATTTCGACTGGAGTGTCGGGGGAAAGCTGCGCCTGACGGACACGCTCCAACGCGGGCCGGATGCCACCTGCGGCCGTGATGTGGTTGTTCTTGATGAGGACCGCATCGAACAATCCGATCCGGTGGTTTGTTACGCCTCCCGCCGCTGCCGCCAGCTTCTCGAGGCGCCGGAATCCCGGCGTTGTTTTCCGCGTGTCGAGAACCTTGCATTTGGTCCCCACGACGGCATCGACATACTTGTGGGCGAGAGTCGCGACTCCGGAAAGCCTCTGGATGAAGTTAAGAGAAACTCGCTCGCATTCCAGCAGAGTCCTCGCCCGACCTCGTACTTTCGCGATTGCGTGGTCGCCTTCAACTTTGTCACCGCTCTTCGAGAACAAGGTCAGCTCATCCACACCACCATGCATCTCGTAGATGATGGGAAGCAGCTCGACGCCCGCGCAATATCGCGGATTGACGCGCATAGAAGCGGCCCTGCGCCATCCGTTCGGCCGGAATCGTCGCTGCGCTGGTGATGTCGCCGGAGCCTATATCTTCGCGCAAGGCGAGCTCAATCAGCTCACGAATCTCGGGATGATCCCAGTTCATATGGGTCATTCGCGAAGCTTCTGGAGTTGCGCCTGATAGCCGGCGAGTTTCTCCTTGATCGTGTCAACCACATGGGCGGGAGCACGACTCAGAAACTTCTCGTCAGAGAGTTGCCTTTCAGAGCTGGCAATCACCTTCTGGAGCTGATCGACTTCTTTTTGAATCCGCGGCGCGCTGCGCGTCCGCTTGTGCCGCCGACACACGCATGATGAGATCGAATTCCGGGAAGCCGCGCTTGACACCTTCTGCCCCTTCCGCGGAATGGCGAACGTCGAGCCTGGCTCCCGCGAGCTTCTCGATTCCGGCAAGCTGCTCGTCGACCATCGCGCGTGCGCACTCGCGAATCACAAGAACGCCTTCCATGATTTGCTTTGGGGTCGATCTTCATGTCGGCGCGCAACTCCCGGGCAGTAGTGACGATCGTTTGCAGGATCTCCATCTCGTGCTCGGCCTGGGGATCCGACGCTTCCGGGTTGTACTGCGGATAGTATCGCAAGCGCGATCGATTCCGGGCGGTCTTCTTCTGCCTGCGGCGAGTCGCTGCCATAACTCTTCGGTGAGGAAGGGCATCAGCGGATGAAGCATCCGCAGCATCATCTCATAGACGGTAAACAGATTGCGCCAGTGGGCGTTCGGGCCGGAGTTCTCTTCGAAACGAAGCTTCTTTAATTCCAGATACCAGTCGCAGAACTCATGCCACACAAAGTGCCAAGCAGTTTGAGCCGCCTCGTGAAAACGGTACGTTCTCGATGGCGCGGTTCACCGATTCAGCGCACCGGTTCAAGCGGCTGAAGATCCAGCGATCCTCGAGCGGGACGACGAGGCTGTCGGACACGGCTTCGGAAGGCAGCAGTTCGTCTCGCGAGGGAGCCACGGCTCCACACCGGAGCTCTCCATCTTCATGAAGATCAGCCGCGACGCATTCCAGATCTTGTTGGCGAACGCTCGCGCGCTTTCGAAGTTATCGGCACCGATGGCGATATCGGTGCCGGGCGCGGCGCCGCGCATCAGGGCCATGCGGACCGCATCCGTACCGTACTGTTCCGTGACCTCGAGCGGATCGATGACGTTGCCCTTGGTCTTCGACATTTTCTGACCTTCGGCGTCGCTTACCATGCCATGCAGGTACACGACCGGAATGGCACATCGCCCATGCATTCCATGCCGAGCATGATCATGCGAGCGACCCAGAAGAACAGAATGTCGAACCCGGTGATCAGGAGCGACGTCGGGTAGAACGTTGCGAGATCTTCCGTCTTATCGGGCCAGCCAAGCGTCGAGAACGGCCAGAGTCCTGAACTGAACCATGTATCGAGCACGTCAGGATCCTGCTCGATCTTGTCGGATCCGCAATGTGCAGCACGCAGTCGGATCCTCACGCGAGACGGTCACTTGTCCGCACGTCTGACAATGCCATGCCGGAATGCGATGGCCCCACCAGAGCTGCCGCGAGATGCACCAGTCGCGGATGTTGTACATCCACTCGTAGTACGTCTTCGACCAATGTTCAGGGACGAGCTGAATGCGTCCGTCTTCCACCACGCGTATGGCCGGTTCGGCGAGCGGCTTCGTCTTGACGAACCACTGTTTGGAGACCAGAGGTTCCACCGGCGTCTTGCATCGCTGGCAGCGGCCGAGTGGCAGCCGATGATCCTCAATCTTTACGATGAGACCTTGCGCCATCCAGGTCGGCCACCACTCGTTCGCGAGCTTCGAACCGGTCGAGTCCGGCGTACCCTCCAGCGGCGGGAGTCATCTTGCGCGTCTTCGCCGATCACCCTGATGAGCGGAAGCTTATGACGGCGGCCTGCTTCGAAGTCGTTCGGATCGTGCGCGGGAGTGACTTTGACAACGCCAGTCCCGAACTTCGGGGTCGGCCATCGTGTCGAGAATGATCGGGATCTCCCGATTCATCAAAGGCAGAAGAACTTTCTGTCCGTGCAGGTCGAAATAGCGCTCGTCCTCGGGATTGATCGCTACGGCGGTGTCGCCGAGCATCGTCTCGGGACGGGTTGTGGCTACGATCAGTTGGCGATCCGTACCAATGACCGGGTAGGCGATGTGCCACAGGTGGCCCTGTGTTTCTTCGTGGATTGTTTCGAGATCGGAGATGGCAGTCCGGCAGCTGGGACACCAGTTCACCATGTACTCGCCGCGATAGATGAGGTCTTTTTCGTATAGGCGAACGAAGGTCTCCCGCACCGCTCGTGACAGACCCTCGTCGAGAGTGAAGCGTTCGCGGGACCAGTCGCAGCTTGTGCCCAGACGGATCATTTGCTTCTTGATCGTTCCGCCCGATTGACACTTCCACTGCCAGACGCGCTCTTCGAACTTCTCGCGTCCAAGCTCGTAACGGTTGGTTCCTTCGGCTGCAAGCTGCCGCTCGACAACCATCTGCGTGGCAATTCCCGCGTGGTCCGTCCCAGGGAGCCACAGGGTGTTATGCCCGAGCATGCGATGCCAACGAACGACGACATCATGCTCGGTGTGATTGAGCATGTGGCCCATGTGGAGCACGCCGGTTACGTTAGGCGGCGGGATCACGATCGAGAAGGTTCGCCCGGTGTTTTTTGCGCTGGCGCGGAAGATTCCGTGTTCGATCCACCATTGGGCCCATGCTGGCTCAAATCGTTGAGGCTCATAGACTTTATCGATCTGGGTACGCATGGGAGGGGAAGCTTTCAGTCTACCATGTGATCGCTTGTGCGCCCCTGTGCGGAACGGCGAAAAGTCCCCTCCCGGTCGCAATTTGCTGGTCCGGCGAGCTAGTGCTTCACGTACTTGAGCGGACCATTGCCGGTACGGTGCTTAGGTGGAGACTTGTGGATCGCGTTACTCGAGCGCAACTCAGGAGCACCCTCCGTATGCGGACTCGCGACACGCGCGGCGATCCGCCACCGGTTCAGGCGGCCGATATCGAGCCGGAATGTGTCCTTCACCTGGAGCTGCCATTTTCCTCGTATGGGTTTGTCCAGAAGAGGGCGAAGGGCAGGTGTGTCGCGAACTGAGTATGTACGGACGATGTTGTCCGTCGAGCCGCCAGTGTTGTTGTGCAATACAACGACGCTGTTGTCAGGCGCGATCAGATCGACACGGAGGTCACCGATATACGTATGGCTGATGTTCACCTGGATGCGGAGTTCCGTGAGGGTCCCATCCTCATCGATGTCAATCGAACTGATTACGGGTTCTCCGACATCGGGAATGGGCAGATTCGCATCGGACTGAATATCGATGGTACGCTCGGCGGCGACTGCGGCGGACGCTGCCTGCACGGCATGAAATGCGTTCACCTTGCCATACCCGAACCAGAGGCTGAACCCGTTCGCATCGAATGCGCCGCTCTCGTTGACGGGCGTGTCGGTGGTGAAGACCATGTCTTTGTCGGCCGTCCGCTGGATGAGAGATCGTACTTCCAAGGCAGTCAAGGACGGATTCGCTGAGACAACGAGTGCACACACGCCGGCAACTGTCGGGGTCGCGCTGGATGTGCCGCCGAACTGGTCTGTGAAGCGGGATCCGGGCGTGAAGTCAGTGTTCAATCCGAAGCCCTCGTTGTCAGTCGTGGTGATACCCAATCCTGGCGGTGAGATCTCGCCGAGATCATCCCAGTTATCCGACGGCGCGCACACGGAGATTTGCTTGCCCCAGGAAGAGTAAGCCGCCCTGGTCTTACGGGAGGTGCTCGCGCTGACCGTGATCACGTCCGGGTGGGCCGCGACCCAGCGGTCTATCGGGCCGCTGTAGCTCTTTATGCCTGTTGACGTACGGAAACGATAGGTTTTCGTGTTCGTGAGGTCCTGCACCGGGGCATTGTTGTTGCCTGCGGCGATACAGAAGATCAACCCCTTTCCGCGCCGTCCTCCTGTCCGGGCTAGTGTTGCCATCGTCGTGGACAGCGTGGTGCTCATCGGCGCGTTCGCTGGCCCGACACCCCACGAACACGACACCACGTCAGCGAGGCTGGAGATCTTCTGGAACATCGCTATGAAGTGAGCGTCACTCATATCAAGTGGGAAACGGACCGCGACAAGCGCGCATCCTGGCGCCACACCGACCACGCCGGTTCCGTTACCTTCTGCGACAGCGACTCCGAGGCACGGCGTTCCGTGATAATCGCCGGGTCGAGGGCTCACGTTGTCGTCCCAGTTGATTCCCGAATTGACACCGCTACCGCGGATCGTTGCATTCAGTCTCGCCACGACTTTGCCGTCGCCCTGGAAGTCCGGGTGAGTCAGATCGAAGCCGTCGTCCGCAACGGCAACGACGACGTCGCGACGCCCCCGGGTGATATCCCAGGCATCAGGCGCGAAGATCCCGGCGCCGGCTACGAGATCGGGAGGAATCGCTGCCGGTGAATAAAGATGCCACTCGCGCGAGAACAACTCGTCCGGTGGGATCATGGCGAAGCGTTCTAACCTTCGAACCAGGTTGGGCTCCGCGTACTCGACATCATCCCTGCTGGCGGCGGCATTGGCGGTACTGATGGGGTTGCGGCCGGTCGAGTCTGTGACGCGGACCAGAAATGTTTTGTCACCCATGTCGCGCTCGACCATGAGGTGCTCGGTCGAGAGGTATTCGCGGATACGCGAGTCGGGAGTGTCGGATTTGAATTTGATGAAGAACGTTTCAGTTATCAGGTATTCACTTTCGGGCGCCTGCCGGTCTCGATAGACATGGTGGACAACGTTATCGTCGGCTCGGAGCCGCTCCATCGAGCGGTCGCGATCGCCGGCGATCTCGGCATGAACCAGGCCCGGAGCGGCCTCGGAGGTAGCGCTGAAATCCACGCCTGCGCGGTCGGCGGCACTGCGCGCCGCAGCCTCGTTGTCGGCGTGGATGGTGACGGCCGCGCCATCTTTTTCAACCTCAATTTTGCGTCCGCCCTGCCAAAAATAGCTAGTTTCAGACATTGATTTGACCTTTCTCGAGGGTTTCGATCGACGAAATTCCCCACGTGAATTCTAAGACTTTTAGCGGGATCTCGGGAAATCGATGGACAGACAACAGGCCTGTCTTGGCGCGTACGGACGAACTATGCGGCCGTGGCTCCATGCGCTAGATGGCGCCCCGATTTGAACGTATAATCTGTCTAGCAGTTTCGTCCGCCACTATGTCGTGCGTGTTTCGTCAGGTTAGACCACTCATCTTCCTCAGCGGCGCCCTGACGCTCGCATTCGGAGAGCCTGTCTCCGTTGAAAAGCAGGCCGGCAAGATTCTTCAAGCTAAGTGCTTAGCGTGTCATGGCGAGACGCGGATGGCGGGACTCGACTTGCGTGAGTCGTCCACGACGCTCAAAGGGGGAGCTCGCGGTCCGGCGGTTGTTCCCGGCAAGGCCGAGGAGAGCTTGCTCTACAAGGCCGTAAAACGTGAAGGCGAGTTGCAGATGCCGCCGGGTAAAACGGCGCTTACCGCGGCAGAAGTAGCGATGCTGAAGGATTGGATAAACGCCGGGGCTCGATTTGAAAGTGGGACTAAGACTGCCGAGCCTTCGTGGTGGTCGTTGCGGAAGCCGGCGCGTCCTGCGATTCCCGGTGTGAAGGATGCTTCCTGGATTCGCAATCCAATCGACGCCTTTATTCTTGCAAAGCTTGATGCAAAGGGTTTGCGGCCTGCCCCGGCAGCGGACCGTCGCACGCTGGCTCGACGGGTCTACTTCGATCTGCATGGCCTGCCTCCTACGCCGGAGGAGGTGGATCAGTTCGTGAATGATACGTCGAAAGACGCCTACGAAAAATTGATCGACAGACTTCTCGCCTCTCCCCGTTATGGAGAGCGTTGGGGCAGGTATTGGCTCGATCTGGTGCGCTACGCCGACACGTCCGGGTTTGAGACCGATCATTTCTTCACCACAGCGTGGCGGTATCGCGATTGGGTGATCAAAAATTTCAATTCTGACAAGCCCTACGACACGTTCGTCCAGGAGCAGATTGCGGCCGACGAACTATGGTCCATGAATATGGATCTCGAGGGCACGTCAAAGTTGCCGAAAGAAAAAGAGGAGAACCTGAACCGGCGTATAGGGACAAGCCTTTTTACACTCGGGTCGTTTCCGATTGAGTTCACCTATTACGGGGATCAGTTTCGTGCGGAATGGCAGGCGGATGCGGTGGACACGGTCGGCGCTGCATTTCTGGGACTTACAGTGGGGTGCGCCCGCTGCCATGATCATAAATTCGATCCGATTAGCCAGCGCGATTACTACAGGATGACCGCGCTGTTCGCTGGAAGTGTGGAGCGTGAGATCCCGTTGGGTAGTCTGTTCGATGTTCAGTCGGCATCGCGAAACTTTCCTCTGCTCGCGCAAGCTGAGGCTCTGAAACGCATGGCGAGAGCGAGCGGCCGCGGACGTCGTCCGCAGGAGCAGATGAGGGAAGGTGAGAGTGCTACGCCGGACTCGCCAGCTGCGCCTCGCCGCGATAGGGTGGATCCGCAGAGGGCGGCGCTTCTGCAAAAAGTTGCTGAGGCGTATCTTCGGGCGCCGGAACGGATGCGTTTTGCGAATGTGCTTGCTCACGATGAGATCGTTCCGGACACACACATTCTTATAAAGGGCGACTTTAAGAACAAGGGTGAAAAGGTCGGACCGGGTTTTCTTTCTGCTTTGAACGCAGGGCCGCCAATCGAAGAGCCGCAGGGCGTTCTTTTTGTCCCGCAGCGTCGAAAGGCTCTCGCACAGTGGCTGACGTCACCGGAGAATCCTCTCTTCAGCCGCGTTATGGTGAATCGGATCTGGCAAGGACACTTCGGGCGGGGGATTGTCGGGACACCCAATGATTTCGGACGGCAGGGCGATGCCCCCACACATCCCGAGTTGCTCGATTGGCTCGCGGTGGAGTTTCAGCAACGGGGTTGGAGCATCAAGCAAATGCATCGGCTGATGATGCTGTCGAACGCTTATCAGCTCTCGAGCGTAGCGGATAAGAGCAGCCTCGAGAAGGATCCCGAGAATCACTATTTGAGCCGGATGAACCGCCGAAGGCTGGACGGGGATGCGATCCGTGACAATGTTTTGGCTATTGCCGGTACGTTGAACTTGAAGATGGGCGGAGTGGGCATCATCCCGCCGCTGACAAAGGAAGAGATTCTGGCAGCGCGTATGCCGGATCTCTGGCCTGCCAATCCCGATCCAGCCGAACACAATCGGCGAAGCGTGTATCTGCAGATGAAGCGATCGCTGACTCTACCCATGCTACAGATCTTCGATGCGCCGGATACCGCCACGAGCTGTCCTCGAAGGGAAAGTTCCACCGTAGCTCCGCAAGCGCTCGCGATGATGAATAGCGAATTCACGGTCGAGCAAGCAGAAAAGTTTGCATCGCGCATCAAGAAGCTGGCCGGCGAGAGTCCGGAGTCTTCGGTAGACACGGCGTGGAAGCTCGCGTTCGGCCGGTTGCCGACTGCGCAGGAGCGTGAGACCGCGCTCGACTATCTCCGGCGGAATTCGCTGCCTCGCCTCGCGTTGCTGATCTTCAACATGAGTGAGTTTATCTATGCCGACTGACGAATCACGACGGAGATTTCTGCAGTCGTCGGGCTTGGGTATCGGATGGCTCGCTGCCCTGGATCTGCTCCAGCGCTCGGCGGTTGCCGCCGGCCCCTCAAATCCTCTCGCGCCGAAATCGCCGCCGCTGCCGCCTACAGCGAAGCGCGTCATCTCGCTCTTCATGCAGGGCGGACCTAGTCAGGTTGACACCTTCGATCCGAAACCACTGCTGACCAAATTGCATGGTCAGCACCCACCTGAAAGCTTCGGCAATGAAGATTTCCAGAACGGCAAACTTCGCGATTCGATCATTCTCGGAACCAGACGGACATTCAAGAAGCATGGCGAAGTCGGGCATCGAGGTATCGGATTTACTGCCGCATATCGCGCAGAAGGCCGATGATCTCGCGGTGATTCGCTCGTGTTATCACGATGGGTTCACGCATTCGCAGGCACAGTTCCTGATTAATAACGGATGGCCGCGCATCGGCAGGCCCAGCCTTGGCTCGTGGATTCTATATGGACTCGGGAGTGAGAATCAGGATTTGCCAGGGTTCGTCGTGCTTCTCGAAGGCGGCGTCCGGTCGGGTCCTGCGGTCTATGGTCAAGGGTTTCTTCCGGCAGCGTACCAAGGGACATCATTTCGCCCGGGAAAGAGCCCGATTCTAAACCTCAGCCCGCCTGCGGGCATGAAGAACGAAGAACAGCGCGACCTGCTCGACACGCTGCGAAAAGTGAATGAGCAGCATCTTGCGGCCCGGAACCAGGATTCGGAATTGGCCGCGCGAATCGCATCTTACGAACTGGCGTTTCGGATGCAGATGTCGGCTCCGGAGGCGACCGATATCACGAGCGAATCGGACGCAACGCGGAAACTATACGGCATGGATGATGCTGTGAGCGCGGACTTCGGCGGCCGGTGTCTTCTGGCACGGCGGCTGGTGGAGCGCGGCGTTCGCTTTGTGCAGGTGTGGTCGGGTAACGGAATGAATGCGACAGACTGGGATGGCCACATCGCATGTGATAAGAATCACCAGGCGAAAGCGGCCCAGACCGACAAGGCCGTTGCAGGGCTGCTAACGGACTTGAAATCCCGAGGTCTGCTGGATTCGACGCTGGTGATCTGGGGCGGGGAATTCGGCCGTAGCCCTACATCGGACGGCGGCCAGAACGGATCGGAAGGGCGCGACCATAATCCGTACGGTTTTACGATCTGGATGGCCGGAGGCGGCGTACAGGGCGGAAAGGTGATCGGCGGAACGGATGAACTCGGGCTGCGTGCGGTCGAGTATCCGGTCCACTTGCACGATCTGCACGCAACGATTTTGGGCCTGCTCGGTTTGGATCACACGAAATTGACATACCCGTATCTAGGACGCGATTTTCGGCTCACGGATATCGGCGGTAAGACTGAGCTGGTAGACAAACTGAGGAAGGGCTGAAATTGATAACTCGAATCCTGGCGGTGTTGCTGATTGCCTCGTTTGATGCCGCATTTGGGGCGGAGCCTGCGGAGCTTGTGCAGCGGCGCGCCTCGGGCTGGACGCAAGGCGCTGTGAAGCAGGATGCAGCGGCTCTGCAACGCTTCCTCGCTGATGATCTGCAGTACGCTCATGCCGGCGGGCAGAGGCAGACAAAAGAGCAGTACATCGATGCCGTCACCAGGGGCCCGCGCGATATGAGTCTTTTACGTTCAGCGACGTGAACGTGCGGTTCTATGGAAAAGCCGCGGTGCTGACCGGTTTTGTAGATGTCAAAATGGTCGGGCGAGACAGCTTTCGCGTTCGCACATTACAGGTCTATATTGAAAACAACGGTCAGTGGCAGATGGCGGCTCATCAGTCGACCCGATTAGCCAACTGAGTTTTATCAATCATCTGAAGGAGTGACTGTTTATGAAATTCGCACTGCGCCTTGCTTCTGTGCTGCTGATCACGATGAGTTTGTTTGCGGCGCAACCCGCTACACGACAGGTGTTGACTTTGGAGATCGCAAAGCAAGTCGCCGCGGCTGCCGCGGCTGAGGCGGCTGCGAACAAATGGACCGTCGTGATCACGATTATCGATGAAGGCGGCAACCTGATGTACCTGGAGCGGATGGACGAGACACAGATCGGAAGTATCCAGGTCGCACAGGAGAAGGCTCGGAGTGCTGTAGGGTTCAAGCGCCCACCAAGGTGTTCGAGGATGCTGTTGCGGGCGGCCGGACCGCGATCGTCAAACTTCCCGGGGCAATGCCGATTGAAGGGGGAATTCCGCTGATGCTCAATGGCCGGGTTGCAGGGGCGATCGGAGTCAGCGGAGCGACATCGCAGCAGGACGGCCAAATCGCAAAAGCCGGGGCGGATGCATTGGCGGAGATTGTCGCGAAATAATCCAATGCTACGACGAAATTTTATTGGCAATCTTCTGTCCGCCGGTGCTGTTGGACAAGTCTTGACGAGTCAGAGTCAGTGGCTCAGGCGCAGCCCGCTTCAGGACAGACGTTTCTCGAGCGGCCGGCGCAAGGCACGCCTCATCGCGGAAAGGTACTGCTCGCCATTCAGGCGCACTCGGATGATATTCCGTTGTCCGCCGCAGGTACGGTCGCGAAGCTCGTGCAGGAAGGCTACACAGGGTATCTGGTGCGGGCCACAAACGACGACATGGGCGATGCGCCGGGTCTCGGCACGGTTGGGACCATCGGCGATCATGTTTCCGGCAACGAGCGCGACAATGCGAAGCTCGTCTCGATTCTCGGGTTAAAGCGCAACTTCGATTTGAACTACAGCAACCATCAAATGGGAGGAGCGCCGTTCAACGAGGTCATGTCGCGCATGATTTTTCTGATCCGCTTGCTAAAGGCGGACACGGTGGTTTGCTGGGATCCTTGGGCGCATGATGAGGAGAATCCGGATCACTATACGATCGCGCGCGCAACGGAGGCTGCGTGTTGGATGGCGGGTCGCAAACACGATTATGCCGAGCACTTCGCCGCTGGTCTGGAGCCGCACGCTGTGCAGGAGAAGTACTATTTTGCGCGTCGTCCGGAGATTACTCGCGTCGTTGACATTAGCGGAGTCATAGACAAAAAGATCGACGCCAATCGGGCCAATGTCGCCAAGGGGCCGGCCGGAACCCACGGGTCTCAATTGCGAGCAGAACTTGCCAAGCGCAACCTCCGACTGCCGCTCCTCGGTGAAGACGACGTTACGGCAGACCGCAACTACATCCGCGAATTTGTCCTGTGCTCGCAACCGCGATCTCGGACGGAGATATGGCGTCGAGTATGCTGAAGTCTTCCATTACATCGGACCGGGCGGTGGCGGACAGAGTTCGCGAGTTGAAGAGTACATCAAGCAGAATGCAGTCAAGCTGAAGTAGCAAGTGGGACGATGTTCGATTGACCCCGAGCACCTATCTACTCGTCGTCCTGTCTGCGATCACGCATGCGTATTGGAACTTCCTGCTGAAACGTAGCCGGAACGGCCAGATTGTTGTCGGCTTGAGCAAACTCGTGGAAGCGGTCGTGCTTGCGCCCTTCCTGGTGATTGGCTACGCGGCAAGTTCGGTCAGGCTTGCCGACACGTGGATTCTGCCGTTTGTGGGCGCCATCCTGGTGCTGATCAATTACGTTGCGCTCGCAGCAGCGTACCGCCGTGCCGAGTTGTCGGTCGTTTATCCGATTTCACGCGGAGGCATGCTCCTTTTTCTTCCGCCACTCGCCTTCCTAGCCATAGGCGAGAGGCTTTCCGCGCTCGGGTGGACGGCTTTGACGCTCATCGTTGCCGGCATAGCGATGCTGCAGATCCCGAGTTTCAGTCTGGCCACGCTGCTGTAATTTCGGAGGCCAGATTCACCCTTCTGCCACAGCGTATGCGCTTTTGGCTGCATTCGTCGCGGCTTGCTACACCGTCTGGGATAAAAGCGCGATCCAGGTGCTATCGCCGCTGACGTACTTCGCCGCCTATACGGTGATCCTCGGGATTGTGTACGTATTCGTTTTACCTCTCATGACGGGAGCGCAAACTCCGTCTAAAGCGTGGAGAGGGGAGTGGAAGATTATCACCCAAGTCGCGGTGCTGAATACCGGTTCGTATCTTCTGGCATTAATGGCGTTGCAGACCGGCCAGGCGAGCTATGTAATCGCGCTCCGCCAGTTGAGCATCGCAGTTGCAGCCATACTTGGCTGGCGTTTACTGGGCGAAAGTTTTCCAAGCCGCGGAGCGTCGGGGTGGGATTCGTTGTCCTTGGGTGTGTACTGCTGGGACTTACACGGTGAAACGGAGGCGGGTGCGAGACCGACTGGCAGCCGGTCTCGCGATATCTCAGGCAATTAGTCGTTCAGTTGGAAGGTGCCAACAAAGGCGCTGCTCTTGTTCGGGCTGCTCCATGTCGTGCCGAGTTCGCTGCCCTTGTAATCATTAGCAATCGTGTAAGCCGGCATGGCATGATCCAACTTGGTCAGCGGGTTGTACCAAGTCTCTTCATGAGCGCAGACCTTATCGCCCGCGTTGATTGCGCGAGTTTGAATCTTCGCCAGCGTTCCGGCGGTCAGCGTCGCCTTACGGCTGTGAAGGTCGTTATTTTCGAATTCGATTCCGACAGGCTGATACTCAACGTTGACAACGTCGCGTAGCAGGTTGCCGCCCATGCGCTTGGCAAATTCAGCCAACGCGAGGCGCTGCTCCGGGGTGGCGCGTTCATCCACAATCAGGAGCGACTTGACGGCAGGCGCGGGTGCGTGAACATCTCCGAGCGTGCTCGAGGCCTTAACAACGCCGACAACCGACAGTCCGTCGAGGTTAACACCTTCGAACGCGCCGTCATCGATGTGCCAGCCAAAAACGGCAAGGTTGCCGACGAGCCCGGCTTCAGAGTTGGCGAAGCACGCGCCAACGTAAACGTCAGCAGTACGCGCTTCCAGATAGGACCCGCGCACGCTGGTGCGATTCTGCAGGCCGGCGGCCATCAGCGATCCGGCGAGGCAAAGGGACAATGCAAGTCTCTTCATCCAGAGAACCTCCAGGTTTCTTTCTTAATTTTACCCTCTTTTTGACATTCCGGTGTTGTACGGCAAATCGCTTACACGTTCTTGGCTTCCGGATGTATCCACGGTTTGCGATATGTGCGTCGCAGCAACCGATTGGCTTCCTCGTCGTGCAGTACGCGTCCTTGCTGGTGATCCCACTGCAATGTGCGACCGAGTTGCAGGGACATGTTGGCCAGAATGCAGCGGCAGTAGAGATATAGCCTTGCTCGATATCGGCAACGGGCTTGCTGCGCTTGTCTATGGCCGCGAGAAAGTCCATCATGTGATGGCGGATCGCGGGCGCGACGTGCTTCTCGAGTTCCGGCTCGGTCTTGTCTTCCGGATACTCCTCGAGTTCGTACTTCACATCTTTATGGATCGGCTTGCCGCCCTTTCCCGCGGGAACAAAATCATAGCCCATGACACCCGCCTTCAGCGTGCCTTTGTCACCATAGAAGATCGCGCCCAGGGATATTCGGGATCGGGCGCGGTCGCCCCACGTGCGATGCTGTCCATACGATTTTGACGTTCGCCGATGATCAAATGTCGCGGTCTGCGTGTCGGTGATATTCGCTTTGCTTTTCTTGTCGACTCAGAATGCCGCCAGTCGATGAGACGCTGACTTCGGCCTTCCAGATCCATCATCCAGCGGACCATGTCGTACATGTGGATACACATGTCGCCGACGATGCCGTTGCCGTATTCCATGAACGCTCTCCACGTGCGAGGATGGACCAGCTTGTTATAAGGCCGCATCGGCGCGGGACCCGTCCACATCTCGTAATCCAGATTTGGCGGAGGCGCGGTATCGGGCGGATTCTCGCGGTCCGCATGTGGTAGTAGCAGCAGATTTCGACGTACGCGATGTTGCCGAGTTTGCCTTCTTTGATGATGTTATTGCGCGCTTCTACCAGATGCGGAGTACTGCGGCGCTGCGTGCCGATCTGAACGACGCGCTTGTATTTGCGCGCCGCCGCGAGCATCGCCTGCCCTTCAGCGATGTCGACACTGATCGGTTTTTGGCAATACACGTCGGCGCCGGATTTCACCGCCTCGATCATGGTCAACGCGTGCCAGTGATCCGGCGTGCCGATGAGGACGATATCGAGATCCTTCTCTTTCAGCATCTCCCGATAATCGTGGAACGTTCGAGGCTTCTTCTTTGATGCTTGCCGCGTGGCTACCATGTTCGCTGCATTCTCGAGCATCTCTTTATCGACGTCGCATAGAGAGACGACCTCGACCGGCGCGACCTGAATCAGCCGAAACAGGTCGGCTTTGCCGTACCATCCAGTCCCGATGAGCCCGACACGCCGTCTCTTTTCTTTGTCGAACTCCTGCGCAAACGCGGACGACAGCGCCAAGCCTGTGCCGGCGGCAAGAAATTGTCTTCGATCCATGGAGTGAGGGCCTCTTGCCAAGTATATGCGCTCCAGTCTCATGCGGTCGCGGCGCCGTAGCGAATTACACATGGCGGCACGACCGCGAGAAGAGGATCTGCTACGAAGCGCCGGTTAATTACTAACAGTCGGGCTACTACCTCCACCCGTTATGCCCGGATACACGTCGACGCGGCGTTCGCGAGCCCTCTGTCGCGCAACGAGACTCGAGCTTTCATCGAGACGAGCGGCACGAACGTCGGCTGCGTCCAAAGTTCCCACTGTGCGGTTCGACGCCACGTTTTCGGCGGGTTCATCCACATCGATGGCGCCGGCGCGATCCAGAATCCCAGCGGCCTGATCCACCCGATCTGCCCCTGTCCTTACCGTCACCATGACACGTCCGGCCCCGATCGCTTTCGAGTAGCGATGAGCGGCTTCTTCCGGCACGCCGTCATCGGTCAGAACTCCGATAAGGCCGCCGGTTGCAGCGCCGGCCGCCGCTCCGGTTAGTGCGGCTGCGAGTGGGCCTGCTGCAATGACGGGTCCGATGCCCGGGATTGCGAGCGCAGCGATCCCGATGACGAAGCCGGCCATGCCTCCGATGACAGCCTTCTCGCCTGTGTCGCTCGTACTGCCGATATCATCGATCGGGCCGATCTTAGGCGCATCGCCCGTCGTGGTCCTTGTGATGTGCTCACGGCTAGCTACGATGCTGATTTGATCCCGAATGAAGCCCTCGCGGACCAATTCGTCAACGGCCGCTTCGGCTCGATCACGCGTCGGGAAGAAGCCGACAATCGTATGTGTTGTTGCGCTTGTCATGCCCGATGGACGCCGGGCCGGAGTGGTTCGTGACAGTTTACAGGTTCCACGAAGCGCAAGACAACTTCCGGTACGTTTCCTCCACGTGTTCGGGGATCACGCGCGTCTCGCCGACAGTGGTCATGAAGTTGACATCGCCCGACCAGCGGGGGAGCACATGCATGTGGATATGTCCGGCGATGCCTGCCCCCGCGGAACTACCGATGTTCATACCTAGATTGAATCCCGGCGCCTGGTAAGCCGTATGCAGGTTCTTTTGCGCGAGTCGAGTGAGGAGCATCATTTCTGTCACGACGTTTTCCTCGGCCTCTTCGAGCGTTGCTACATGCGCATACGGCGCGATCATCAGATGTCCGCTCGTGTACGGGAAGAGGTTCAGCAGGATGAAATTGTGGGCTCCGCGATGCAGGATCAGATTCCGCTCATCCTGATCGTCCTTGGATTTCTCGCAAAAGATGCAGGCGGATGTCGGTTTGGCGGTACTGACGTATTGGTACCGCCAAGGGCTCCAGAGATGATCCATCCCTAGCTGGGATTCGGAATGCCGGATCCGCCAGCGGGTGTCGAAACCACATCCGGCTGTTCTTTTGTTTCCGTTTGATTGACGAGATCTTTGAGTTCTTTGCTGGGTTTGAAATAAGGGATCCGCTTGGAAGGCACCTCGACACGAGTACCTGTCTTCGGATTCCGTCCAACACGCGGCTGCCGCTGGCGCGTTCGGAAACTGCCGTAGCCTCGGATCTCGATCTTGTCGCCCGAGCGCAAGGCGCGAACGATACTGTCGAAGATCGCTTCTACGATCACTTCCGAGTCTTTGCGTGTCATGTCAACGACGCGCGAGACTTCTTCTATCAGGTCCGCTTTCGTCAATGTTTCACATCCTCCCGGTTGGCCTTCGGCGGGCGTCAGCTTTCTCCGCCATGTCCGCGGCTCATGAGTTCTTCCATCGTATGTGTCGCAGCCGCCGCCTGCCGCTGATAATCCTGCAGCCGGTTGCGCTCGTCGTGTTCAGCCACAGCGCGGACACTCAAGCCGATCTTCTTCTCGGCTTCATTCATCTTAATGATCTTGAAATCCATCTCCTCCCCGATGGGAAGGGCTGGACCACCTTTGCCGCGGTCCGGCGCCGATGGAATTTCCGAGTTGTGGCACAATCCCTCAACGCCGGGCGCAACTTCTACGAAGACACCAAAGTTAGACGCGCGGCAGACTTTTCCTCGCACAATATCTCCAACCTGATGCGTTTGGAAGAACGTCTCCCATGCATCCGGTTGAAGTTGCTTCACGCCGAGGGAAAGCCGCCGGTTATCCGGGTCGATATGAAGGACCACGGCCTGAATAATCTGTCCCTTTTTCAACACCTCGGACGGATGAACGACTCGCTTGGTCCAGGACAGATCGGAAATGTGCACCAATCCATCTATACCTTCCTCGATCTCGATAAATGCGCCGAAGTCGGTAAGCTTGCGGACGCGGCCCTCGACAACACTCCCAACGCTATAGCGGTCGGCGACGGTAGTCCACGGGTCGGCTTCGAGTTGCTTGATCCCGAGAGAGACGCGGCGTTCTTTGGGCTTGATCTCGAGCACGACAGCTTCGACCTGATCTCCCACATGGACAACTTTGGACGGATGCTTCATCCGCCGGCTCCACGTCATTTCCGAGATATGGATGAGTCCTTCCACGCCTGCTTCAAGCTCAACAAAAGCGCCGTAATCCGTGACGCTGACCACTCGGCCGACCACACGCGTACCAATGGCATAGCGCGTCTCGATATCGTCCCAGGGATTCGGATTGATCTGTTTGATGCCCAGCGAAATGCGTTCTTTATCGCGATCGAACTTCAGAACCTTGACGCTGATTTCGTCGCCGACCTGCAGCGCTTCGGATGGATGGGTGATGCGCCCGTAAGAGATGTCGCTTACATGAAGGAGACCATCAATGCCGCCTAGATCCACAAACGCTCCGTAGTCGGTGAGATTCTTGACAATTCCTTGCACGATTGCTCCTTCATGCAGGTCTTGGAGCGCGTGCTCACGGCGTGAGGTCTCTTCTTCGGCCACCGCCAACCGGCGGCTCACAACAGCATTGCCGCGGCGGCGATTCAGCTTGACTACTTTGACCGGGATGTCCTGACCGACGAATTGATCCAGATTGTGGACTGGCCGGACTGAAATCTGCGAACCCGGCATAAACGCGGGGACACCGACATCTACGTTGAGGCCACCCTTTGTACGGCCAAGAACGCGGCCCATGATGGTGAGATTTTCACGCTGCGCCCGGTCCAGATCGTCCCACGCGCGGAGCCGGCTCGCTTTCTCATGCGAAAGCAGGACGTACCCCTCCGGACGTTCGCCGGTACGGTCGACCATCACATCAATCGTGTCGCCTGACTTCACGTGTACCGATCCGTCAGGCTGCGTGAATTGCGCGATCGGCACCAGTCCTTCTGATTTGTACCCGAAATCGACGATTACTTCCTTGTCGGTGACCTTAAGGACGTAGCCCTTTAGCACCTCTCCTTCAGCGGGAGGGGCGAAGTGGCTGTAATCATCGAGCATCTGCGCGTAGTCTCCCTCGGTGGGAGGAAATTGCGCCTCAATGTTTTGATCGTCCTCATTGCTAGGCATACGACGAATCTCCGGATCTGCAAGCTCAACGGTTCGCAATGGCGAGTTGCCTGCGGAAATCATCGCGACTATGACAGACAAACCATTGAAACAGCGGTACTTCAGAACTATACCGATTTAAGCAATCGAAGTCAACGGCCCGTGTCACGGCACAATTTCGACGTCAACCGTAACGATTGCACGGACTTCCAGGGCTCCGGCCTCAAGGGGAGTCGTGAAGGTCGATGTTGTAAATCCTCCATCGATTCGATTCATCCACGTAATGGCGATACCGTATCCTTGCTCCGCATTCAGCACCTGCCCTAAACGAACGCCAACGCCCATGCGATGGCGTCGGCTCGGGCGCGCGCTCGCCGAGCGGCAACCCTCAAAGCTTGCGTTCGAGACGGTTACTTCGTCGCGAACGAACGAGTTGGACATTGTTAATACGGTTCGCCCCGGCGCCGATGGTCGTGCCGATAACCTGGCCGGCCAGGGTCGGCTCGGCGGCGACCGCCTCGATGACATTGGTCGCGGTGTATCCAGTGATCTGGGCCGGACTGCCTTCTCGGGAAATCCTGTCGTTGGCGATAAGCGAATAGGAACTCGTTTTCAGTCGGCGTCCGGGCCCAGCAACTGCCGGACAGCAGCGATCACGGCCGACGCTGCGGTCGCCTTTGAGAAGCGGCATCGGCGGCGGTGGCCGCCTGCTTTAGCACGGCGACACTTACCCAGGCGGCGTGGAACTGCACGAAACGAAGCCTTCCCTGGTGGCCCGCGCCGATCGTCTGGCGGTCTGCGCGATGCCAGGCATAGAGGCGAGGCAGAGGAGAAGAGCGACGATTCGCATCCTCATATCGTACGCCCGTCCGCGTGACCTCAACCTGAGTCCTACCGACGGTATCTCCTATCATGGTTCTTTGGGTAGTGCGAATACAGTATCTCCGGGCCCTCGCCGGCCCACATCGCAGAAAATCCTGCTGATTCTGGCATTCGTGCTTTCAATCGGGTCCCTCTTTTACGTTCTGCATGACTTCGAGCCGGAGAAACTTTGGGGTGAAGTCCAGGCGATGCATTGGGGTTGGGTAGGCGCGGCGGTGCTGTTCGATGTCCTGGTGTACTTTCTCCAGGGCTGGCGGTGGAGTCTACTGCTGCGTCCCGTGGCGAATGTGCCGTACGCGCGATCCATCCGTGCCATCTATGTAGGGCTGTTCGCGAATGAGATCCTTCCATTGCGAACGGGTGAAGTCATCCGTTGTTATCTGCAGAGCCGGTGGAGCAAGCTACCGTTTACGGTGACTTTGTCATCCGCGTTGATTGAGCGCATTTTTGATGGTTTCTGGCTTTGCGTATGCCTGCTCGTCACAATGCATTTTGTTGAACTCCCCGAGTTGTACATCACGCTGGGGCAGATCCTGGCAGCGATCGTTTTACTCGGCGGAGCTTTGCTGGCAGCAGCGATGTTCGCCGAAGACGCGAACTCGGGTCGCGCTTCAGAAGCGTCGCTGGCTGAACCAGTTGACTGTGCTCCTTGAAGACCTGCATATTATTGGTCACTCGCCGTACCTTTACTTATCGGCAGCAGCGAGTTTGCCCTACTTGCTCCTGCAGGTTCTGCCCATCTACGCGCTGGCGCAGGGTTACGGAATCGACATCGGCCTGGGTCAGGGGTTTGCCTTGATGGTCATTCTTCGGCTGGTATCTGTGGTCCCGCAAGCGCCCGGAAACCTTGGGACGTTCCAGGCGGCTGCAGTGTTCGGATTGGTGCTGTTCGGGGTTGACTCGAGTCTTGCAAAGCGATTCTCGTTCGTGATGTGGGCGGTGATCACTCTGCCGCTCCTAATTGTCGGCTTCGTGGCGTTGGCCATCACGGAACTGAGTCTCGGCGAGATCCGGCAACAGGCGCAGTCGGCCGCGGCGCCGCATCAACCAGAGCAGGTTTGAGTCGATCACCCGTCGGCTAGCGATCATCGTCATCGATGTCGAGACTCAGAGGCGCGAACACGGCTGATTTGGCGCCGGGGTACTTCACGTTCCATCCCCGGACCTGACCCCAGAGGATCCGATTCAATTTTTCGGTCGGTGCGGCATCCGGGACTTCAAACCTCATCTTCATGGACGCGAGCGCGGCCTGGCGAGCAGGACCGCGCAAGGCGCTGAGCGGCGGATTCCGGTCAAATAACGATTGCTTCGGTTGCTCGGCGGTAAATGGCGTGAGATCCGCTGTTTCGGTGAAGCTGTTACGCATGTCATGGGCGATCAGGTCGAACAGGGACATTGTAGGCAGCCCAAGAATGAGTTCGATCGTCTTGACCATGCTCTGGTTCGAGTAGAACGTCGAATCGACCGAGCCTCGCCTTGTATATGGGCTGATGGCAAAAGCGATCGTTCGATGGCCATCAACATGGTCCACTCCGTTCTGGGCGTCATCTTCCACTACGAAGATGGCCATTTTCGGCCAGAACTTGCTCTGGGTAAGAGCCTCGACGATTTGCCCTAGCGCCAGGTCATTGTCGGCGACCATGGCCTTCGCGGAGGAAACTTCCGGCTGAGCGCCGTTCGTATGATTCGAAGGAAGCTGAATCAGTGTGAGATTCGGCATCTTGCCGTCGGCTTCCATCTTCTTGAACTCGGAGAGAAACAACTGAGCGCGTATTACATCCGGGATCGATGTCGAATAGCTGGGGTAGCTATGGGACATGATTTTATTGATCGGAGCGATCTGGGCATCGACGTTCCACTCCCGGCTGAAATCTTCACCCTTCTCCCATCGCTCCAGCAGAACTCGCCGCTGCGATGCCGGTACCGACATACGTCCGATGAATTCGCCATAGATCCGCACTGACTTGTTTCTGGCGAGCGCATAATCCCACAGGAACCCCCCCGAAGCGTACGCGATCGGATCCGTACCATCGAAGGGATAACTCCGGCCGGCGTATCCCGGCCACATGCAGTACGCGGTCTCGTTGGCCTGTGTTACCCATTGGTGTCCGTCAGCGCTGTTTCCACCGGTCGCATAAAAGTTGTCGAGGATTACGAACTGCTCGGCCAACTTATGCTGGTTCGGTGTCACATCACGCCCGAACATCACAAGGGAGGGGTCTCCATTTCCTTGTGGCAAACCGCCGAGGACCTGGTCATACGTGCGGTTCTCTTTGATGATGTAGACGACGTGCTCAATCGGAGTCGGATCTCCGGAACGGGCCGGGATAGGCTGGGGCTTTATGTCGGTTCGCGAGGGCTGCGCAGGCATCGGTTCTGATGATCGGAGGCGCATGTGGTTGTTCTCAGCGACGACCGTGCTGTAACTCGCAAGCTGCGATGTGTCGGGAAGGTCGATAACACTCACCGATCCACGGTAGGCGTGTACGAAGCGTTTACTGGGCGCTTCTCTCCATGCTGATCCCGGTCCCAACAGCGACGACACAGCGAGTCGGCGTCCGTCCGTACTCATGGAAAGCGAGTTTGGATACCATGCTGTCGGAATGAGCCCGTCGATGTTTCCGGACTTGGCGTTTACGACCACGACGGCGTTGACTCCGCCGCAGGCCACATACAGTATCGCGCCGTCGAGTGAGATTGCCAGAGCCGTCGGGGCGATGCCGGCGACATCCTGGGAGAACGGCTGTATTGATATCGTGCGGGTGACTCGCTGCGTTTTCGTATCGATGACGGAAACGGAATCCTTGTTGCCGTTGGCAACATAGAGCACGGAGCGGGGTTCGTCCCAAAGGATCGCAGTCGGATGTAGTTCGACGGCGATGGTATGCGTTGCCGTCCGCGAGTTTAGATCGATGCGCGTTACCGTTCCTGTTGAAGCTATGCCCCTCTTATCGACCACCACTTTGTCCGCTTGTGGCGATAATCCGGTGGCCGCGGTCATGTCACCTTGCTTCGGAAGCCGGCCGCCCCAGTTCGTCACGTACGCGATTGTCCCGTCGTTCGAGATAACCGAGCCGAAAGGCGCGATGCCGGTATCGGCGACGCCCAGCGACGCGCCCGTATCCGCGTCCAGGATGGCGAGCTTATTGTTGGCGGTAAGAGGCAATACGACTCTACGCTCGCCCGTTGGAGATTTATTCGGCGCGACGGCGAGTGCGCCTGTAAGGAACGTGCCGAGGTTGGAAGCCAACGCAGACCTCTGGCCCTCGGCGAACGCGAGCAGTTGAATGTTCGATTTCTGGACGAGCGCTCCGACTAAGGACCTGTTTGCAACCGGATCCCATCGCAGGCCCTGCAGACCTGGTGAGCCTCCTAACTCAATCCGATCCAAAATTTTGTTGTTCTTCCAATCCAGACGAAATACATTTGTCGCATTCAAGACCCACAGTTCCGAAGCCGACTTTCCGAAAGCAACACCGTAAACGCGACCATTGAATACAGTCGGCACACCCGCGGGTGTAATGCTCTGACGCGTCGTAACAACGCCCGGGTCTGTAATGGCACGAACGGGCGTATGGGCCTCGAGTCGTTTTCCGGGATCGTAAGCATCGGATGGCTGGGAATACGCGACACCAGCGCCAAGAAGGAGCAATATGCTGAACCGCATTCGTTCCACAATACTCTGTCCGCGTCCGCCGTTGCGCGAATAGCTCATTTCAAACTCGCCAATTCTAGGTAACAGTTCCGTCTGTAGTCCGATTGTGATGCGATTCCAATACGCGAAAACCTCTCCTGAATAGCCTTATATGCATTTCGTGAATTTTCACCTATTACATGCCGCGAAGTTTTATTACGTTCCGAGACAACGAATGCGTACCGCTCACGTCGATACGGCTGATAACAGCTCATTTCGATTGCAGAATGTCCCGGCGGGAAAATCGCGCATCCGCGTCGAACGTCGCTTGTTTGAGACTGTCGACCAGGATCTCGATGTCCTGACTACTTCGGAAATCACCATCAAACTTTCCGCAAGCGCTGTCGTTGAATCACTGAAGGTAAGCGCCAGCGCCGTCCTGATCCCGTTGGAGCCGCAGCCCAGGCGGCAACGCTCACAAGGCAGCAGATAGAGCAACTCCCAACGGCTTCACGCAACTATACGCATTTCATCGTAGGTGAAGCAGTAGTCGCCGCTCCGGTACCTGATCGCACCGGCGGCGGAAGGAATCTCGCAACGGCTCCGGGGTCGCAAGCTGATGATGGAACGCAGTCGCTCAACCCATCGGTTAATGGCGCGCGTCCGACCAATAATTCGCCCATAATCAATAGCACCGATCCGACCAATCTGATGAACGGCGGCGGTAGTCTTGGGAATAATCTGACGGCGCCGCTCGACGTCTTGGAACCCGTGGAAACACAGACGGCTCTGTACTCCGCAACTACAGGCCGCAACGGCGGAGCGAATATCCAGATGATCACGCGGGTTTGGAACGAACGAGTTCGATGGCAGGTGTCTCACTTCTTTCAGAATGAGATCTTCAACGCTAACGACTTCTTTCTGAACCCATCCGGCAGAGATCGTCCGAAGTTTCGCCGGAACGAAAGCTACGCCGGATTCGGCGGACCAATTAGGGAAGATAAAACCTTCTTTTATGCAGCCGTTCAGCGTACTCATATTCTATCCGGCTGTGCCAACCGGGCCATCGTAACTACGTCAAGCCCAGATGGTTTGGGTGACATTCGCACTGCCTAAAGCATTGCTGACACCGCCAACCAATGGCTTGCCTCCGGCGCGGCCGAGAATCCGCAATTTGCCGCAAACTTCCTGACGAGCATACGTCGCTTTCCCGCCGATCAGATTCCTGGGCTGAAGCCGCAGTTCTTCGCGAATACGTCCAAGCCCTCGGCGCCGGTCTTCCGTCAACTCACCGCCCGAGATATCCATCCCGTCGCCCTCGACATTCTCAACGTGAAGCGCGATGGCAAATTCCTTCTGCCTTCAGTCCTGGATGGCAATCGTCTCATGTCCGGGAACGCCACCTATGGCCGCGAGCGCGAGCAAGTGAACTTTTTTCCAACGTTCTTCAACTCGTGGTCGGGTTCGGGTCCAATCGAGCACAACCTCACGGGAAAAGACCGTTTGCGTTTGAACTACATCAAGTCGCAACTACGTTCCGCGACAGTGGCAATGGCGCTGAAACCGGAGTTCTAATATCCATTGGAGGTATGCTCGGAGATCGGATGTATAGACGAGCATTCCTCAAGACCTCTGGGGCAGCCGCGATTGCGACTGCGGAGGCTCGCCGCCAACCAAATATTGTCTTCATCCTCGCCGACCAGTGGCGGGCGCAAGCATTCGGGTATGCCGGTGACCCGAATGCGCATACACCAACGATCGATGCTCTTGCCGCCGAATCGGTGAATTTTCGCAACGCGGTTTCAGGCTTCCCCGTGTGCAGTCCCTACCGAGGCAGCTTGATGACCGGCCAGTATGCAGTGAAGCACGGCCTGGTCGTCAATGACGTGCCGCTTCAACCGAACGGGCCGACTCTGGGCGATACCTTCCGCAAAGCCGGCTACGAGACAGCGTACATCGGCAAATGGCATATCTACGGCAGTCCAGATGGCAAGTTCGGACGGCGGCTCGCGTTCATCCCCAAAGAATCGCGATTCGGGTTCGAGTACTGGAAGGCGTGCGAATGCACTCACGATTACAACCGGTCGCTGTACTACGAGGGGAATGACCCGAGCCAACGCTATTGGGACGGATATGATGCCGTAGCGCAGACACGAGACGCATGTGACTTCATTCGGAACCGGGCTAAGGCCACCGACCCTTATTTCCTTTTGCTCTCACTCGGTCCACCTCACGACCCTTACGGCTCAGCTCCCGATCGCTACAAATCGGTGTACAGCGAACGGGCAGTGAAGTTGCGCCCAAATGTGCCGCAGAGTCAGATCGAGCAAGCGACGACGGACTTGCGCGGCTATTATGCCCACATTGCTGCGCTTGATGATTGTGTGAAGCAAGTTAAGGATGCCGTCGAGCGATCCGGTAACGCTGAGGATACGATCTTCATGTTCGCCTCCGATCACGGAGACATGCTGCAGAGTCAGGGACTCCCCCGCAAGCAGTTTCCATGGGATGAATCGATTCGTGTGCCCTTTCTGGTGCGATATCCGCGTCTGCTCGGAAGACGTAAGCGAGAGTTGATATCACCCATCGACGCGCCAGACATCATGCCCACTCTACTGGGCCTGGCCGGCTTGAAGATTCCAGAATCCGTTCAGGGCGCCGACTACTCTCCGCTCATGGCCGGCCGCAAGCGCGAGGATGCCGAACCCACAGCGCTGCTGAACTTACCCGCGTCCTTCTCCGTGATTCGCCGGCACGGCTGCGCGGAGTACCGAGGAGTGCGCACGCCGCAGTATACGTACGTTCGTTCCATTCATGGACCATGGCTGCTGTACGACAATCTGGCTGATCCGTATCAAAAGCAGAACCTTGTCGGAAAGGAGCACTACCGCGATCTTCAATCCCGCCTCGAGCGCATGCTCGACCGGAAGCTGAAGTCAAGCGGCGACGAGTTTCTGCCGGGAGCACGGTACATAGAACGCGCGAATGCTCAGCATTATCAGGAGGTGAATGCCGAAGTGGCGCGCGTGAAGAGTCCCTGGGGTGACTGGGAATCGACGTGGCGCTAGCGGCCTTCCGTTAATGCCCGCTCGTAGCGCTCTTCGTGAGTAGGGCGTCCGGTTTTGCAGCCTGCTCACGCGTGGTATCCATCCATGACTCTGGAGGAATCGACCTTGACTGTTCCAATAGTTCCTCGAAGTGAGCCTTGTTGCCGAGCCCGTAGTGGGCTTCAGTCATGGTAGCCATGCCACAGTACAGATCTGCCGGCTCTTTCAATAACTCTTTGGCAGACAAGAACCACTTGTTTCCGGACCGGATTGGCAAGGAAACGGTCAGCAATCGCGTCTCGCATGCGGGCACGGCTTCGATCCGGAAGAGCGTAGCAATCGGCGCGAGACCTCAGATTGGAGTTGGAACCGATCCGCCAAGCGCGGCCGACCAACTCGCCAGTGCACCGGCAACGCCGCTGGTGGGGGACTGCCAAGCCGATGGCTTTGGCGGCCAATGCGGCCGCATGGTTGATCAAGCCCGCCGCACCCAGTAGGTTGGAACGATTTGATGGTGCGCCTTGCATTGGTCACGAGGCTGAGACCATAGCAGTACTCAACAAAATCCGCTACGGCTTGACGGCTACCGCCACGGCTGCGAGCCTGTCATATCTCGCTTGCGGACACAGTCGGCGCTACTGTGCTACTGTTCCAGCAACTGATTCACCAATTCACGCTTCGCTCGCCCTATGTGTTTGCGGAGCGCACTCTGAAGCGCCTTGGCATCACGATTACATAACGCTTCGACAATCTGCTCATGCTCGGCATGCTCCAGATCCAGACGCGATTGCCAGGACGATGCCGCCCGATGCAGCCGCGCGATCGTCAGGTGCGCGTGAAGACCGTCATAGATCTCCGCGACTCGGCGATTCCCCGATAAGCGAATAATCGTGTGGTGCAATTCGGTATTCGCGGCCACGTGCTTCGAGTGATCCTCTTCGGATTCGATCGGCGCCGCGAGCTTTTCGAGCAGTTTTCTCGCCTCACCCAGGTCCTCATCGGTCGCGTTCACGACGGCTGTTTCCGCGGCCAGGCACTCCAGAGCGCGGCGAATATCGAAGGTTTCCTCCACGTCGCGAGGCGACAGGGTCGCGACATAAGTGCCACTCCGCGGCTG
This sequence comes from Bryobacteraceae bacterium, assembly GCA_963825845.1. Taxonomy (GTDB): domain Bacteria; phylum Acidobacteriota; class Terriglobia; order Bryobacterales; family Bryobacteraceae; genus DASQDN01. The sequence goes on from CAWGVL010000078.1 coordinate 113,980, forward strand.
AATGACGATCAGCCCTTCCGCCGCTAATAGCTGCAAAGCTTGTCGAACCGGCGTGAAGCTGACACCGAGATTTGCAGCTAGATCCTCCACGTTCAGCCGCTGACCGGGAGAGAATACCCGCGTCAGAATGGCGTCTCGGAGCGCCTGATGAACTTCATCGGTCGCGCGGCGCTGTTCAATTTTGGCCAGTGGCATATCGGGCGAATCAGCCTGCAGTGATCACCTGATATTTTAGATCACGGGACCGACAATGTCGGATCGAGGATTTCATCGTGGTGCGACCTTGGCTTGAATCCGTTATCGTGGTTACGTACGGGTTCATTTCAGGAGACGTCATCAATGCAGAATGAAAATCGGCGGACATTCGTCCGGACCGTAGCGGTCACGGCCGCTTCGGCATCGCGCATCCTTGGCGCCAACGATCGCGTAAACGTCGCTGTGGTCGGCTTGGGCGGTCGCGGCCGCGCTCACATGAGCGAGTGGAGCAAAGTCCCGGGTTCTCGCATAACTGCCTTATGCGATGTCGACCAGGCATCGCTGGAACGAGGGCAGGCGCAAGTACAGCGAACCGGCTCGGAGAAGCCGACGGGTTACTCGGACATGCGGAAGCTGTTCGAGGACAAAAACGTCGATGCCGTATCGATGCCATTGCCGAACCATTGGCACGCGCTTGCGACCATCTGGGCCTGTCAGGCCGGCAAGGATGTCTACATCGAGAAGCCCGCGTGCCACAACATTCATGAAGGCCGCAAGATGATTGAAGCCGCCCGGAAGTACAAGCGGATGGTACAGGTCGGTTCGCAGAGCCGCAGCACGCCCCACAAGATGGAAGCTATCGCCAAACTGCAGGACGGAGTGATCGGGAAGCTGTATCAATCGAAGGGAATCTGTTACAAACGCCGAGTCTCCATCGGACATAAGCCCGATGAGCCGACCCCTGCAGGACTGAATTGGGATCTATTCCTTGGCCCCGCGCCGATGCGTCCGTACAACGAGCTTCGCTTCAAGTACAACTGGCACTGGTTCTGGGACACCGGGAATGGCGACATCGGAAACCAGGGCGTCCATGAGATGGACATCGCGCGCTGGGCCCTGGGAGTCGGGATGCCGGCGTCGGTCGTCTCAACCGGTGGCAAATACGCCTACAACGACGATCAGGAAACTCCCAACACGCAGTTGGCCCGATTCGATTACGGCGCCGCGGAGGTCATTTTCGATGTTCACGGACTCATCACCGACAACGCGGGAGCGCTTCCCTTCGATGGCCGCAACTGCGTCGGCAACGTGTTCTACGGGGTTGATGGATTCATGTCACTGGACGACAAGGGCTATCAAATCTATAAGGGTGAGAAGCGCGAACTGGTTGCCGATGTGAAAGCCGAGAAGAAGAGCACCACCGCATTGCACATGGAGAACTTCGCGAAGGCCGTGCGCTCGAGGAACTACAAGGACCTCAGCGCCGAGGTGGAGATCGGTGTAATTTCGGCCGACCTCTGTCACTTGGCGAATATCAGCTATCGTGTCAAGCGCCGCCTGGACTTCGATGCGGCATCGGAGAAGTTCCGGAACGATGCCGAAGCGAACAAGCTACTCACGCGCGATTACCGGAAGCCATACGTAGTGCCGGAGAACGTGTAGCCCTTCCTCAGAGGCCGGGGCAGGAGGCGGGATCTCAAGCGAACGAGACGCCCGCTTCCTTCCCCACCTTTCGTATGTACTCAGCCCCTTCCGCATACTCCTCGGCCGTCTTCAGGTGCTCCAGCATCAGCGGCGGCTGTTGAGGCAGCTTCGCTAGTTCCCTTAGATACACCGAGTAGTCCACTGAGCCCCGTCCTGGGATCACTTCCACGAAGTGAACGTTCAACTCCGGCTTCCACTCCAGGTCCTTCGCATGGCAGGACATAATCCAGCGTCCCAGCTTCTGAAAACACTCCGAGATGAATGGACCGTTGTCGTAAAATCGCTCCGGACTATTCACCGCATTGCACGGATCCATGTGAACCGCGAAGGACGGCCTGTCCACCGCCTTAATCAGCCGTAGATACGCGTCCGGACCGTTCGGGACGATCCATCCCATCATCTCGATCGTGAACTTGGTCCGCTTCGGCTTAACCGCGTCGATGACTCTACGGCAGTTCTCCACCGTAGCGTCGAAGAACTCTTTGGATAGATTCTTCGGATGCGGTCCATACCAGACGGTCGGATGATAAGACCCCGCGATGTCGACACAGCACATCGCACCGACGGCCTCTGCCAAGGCAAGCCGCGACGTGACGTACTCCATATTTTTGCGGCGCTTTTCGAGATCGGGATCCAGCATATTTACCCACGCGCCCACTTCGGAGATAACGACATTCTCCGCCGCAAATGCCTTCATGATGGCTCGCACACGGTCGCCATCTTCCACGGTTGCTTTCGGACAATACGCCGCGCTATAGCCGAGCCGTTTGTGCTCACGCGCAAGTTCGACAGGATCGTCGCTCTTCGTGAACACGGGGCCGCCCAAACGAACCGCATAACTGTTCGAGCGAGCCAGGGCGGCGCCTGCCAGGGCAGACGACACAAACGTACGGCGAGTCAGCATGCCTAAATTTTATCTGCTGCCGTTAACTGATCGACGAGGAAATCTCCGGAACACTGGGCAGCGTGAAGTGGAAACTGGCTCCCTTGCCCGGCTGTGACTCCGCCCAGATCCGGCCGCCGTACAATTCCACAATGCGGCGGCATATCGCAAGACCGAGTCCCGTACCCGCGATCCCCGAGCCGTGCAGCCGGGTGAACGGTTCGAATATCGATTCGGCGTGTTCCGGGCTAAAGCCTGAACCTTCATCTCGAACCGTGATTCGCCACCGGCTGCTGACGTTTCGGGCAGAGATGCTTATCGATGGCGCGACTCCAGCCGCTGTGTACTGAATGGCGTTTGCGATCAGCTTCTCGAACAACTGGACCATGTGGACTCGGGACGCCAGAACAGAGGGCAGGGAACAGCGCGTGATGTGTGCGCCCGATTCCCGAATCGCAGGCTGCAGGTTTGCAAGCGCCGCTTCGAGCGCGAGGTCCAGGTCGATAAATTCCTCCGAGGCAGGCTGCTGGTGGGACAAACTCGTGTACGTTGCGAGATCCATCACCAGCGCATGGACATCAACGCCGCCTTCTATACGAGTCAGATCCGATTTGTGCGTTTCAGCCGGCGCGCTGATCTCTATACCGCTGCACTGAAGTGAGCCCTCATCGTTTTGAGTCACACAACCCACGGCGATGAGCCATTCATCGGCATCGGAGGACTCTTTCTTCCTGTATGCAATCTCGATGCAGTCCCGACTTCGGATGGCTTCGTTGAAGACGCTTGCCACACGGTCCCGATCCTCTTGCGCCACCTGGTCGAGAAACTCGTTTGCAGAAACATGCCTGCCTGACAGATTCGGATTCGGATGACGCTCCGCTGACTCGGGCCACGGTTGTTTCTCATCTTTGATGATCCACTGCCATGTCCGGGAGGGCGCATTCTCGAGTCGGGAGATCAAGCCTTGGCGCCCCGCGCGGTCCTGCGATGCGCCGCTATTGGCAGCGATCTCTTTCGCGCGGCGGCTCAGCGCGAGTTGAAGAACAGCGTGCACCTGTTTGGGCTCGAAGGGCTTCAGAATGTAACCGTACGGCTCGGAACCTTTAATCTCTTCGAGCACTACGGCGTCGCTGAACGCCGTCAGATACACCACCGGAACTCGCCAGCGTTTCCAAATCTGTCGTGCCGCTTCGGTCCCACGCATCGAGCCGGCTAGAACGATATCCATCAAAACGATATCAGGATGAAGATTGTCTATACATTCCAGCGCGGCCTCGCCGCTCGGCGCGGACCCGACCACAGAGTAGCCCAGTGATCGCAACCGGTTCTCGAGATCCTTGGCGACGACGCGTTCATCCTCTACGATCACGATGGTCGCGGGCTTTTCGGGTTTGGCGCGCCTGTCGGCTCCGCCCGAAACATGCACGAATCGCGGAATGTAGTCGCCGCGTTGAAATGAAATAACGATCGAATCCCTCGCGCCTTCGCCCGCGTAATACTCATCGAGCTTCGCCCGGAGGCGCCGGGCCTCTACGCGAACGATCGGATCCAGCCGCGGGTCAAACGGCACGCGGCGGAAAACTTCGCTGCCCAGCAGCTGTTCCTTCAGGTAATCTTGCTGTCCTTTTAGAGTCTGCTCCACGCAATGTTTCAGGAATCGGCTTAGCTGCGGCGACTTTGCAAATACTTCACTATTCAGAATTCGCGCAAGCTGCAATCGAATTTCTTGGTTGTCCTCCCCGCTCAGTTGGTCATCGAGGGGTGAGATATTTTGTGGAGTTGCGTGCATCCGTAAAACCAGATCTACTTATATAACGGCATTCATCTCTGTCGGACGAAGCGCCGAAGTGCCACTCGAAATTACGGTAACGATGGACTCACATTTCGGTGAGTCGACGAGCCAACTCAGCCCGGGTCACAGGCCCTGTACGCTTCATCTGAAATGGCGGCAGTCGTTTTGGAAGCCGCTCTTCGCGCCAATCCGTCCAATAAAATGGCAAGGAAGGATGGAACCAATTTCGGTGATCTACAGCCATCCAACCTTCTTTCACCGCCAAGTCAATTGCGGATTGCGCTCCAATTGATTGTCCCATAAAAGCAGCAAGTATATTTGCGGCTTCTTCACGCGTAACAGGGCTTTCGGGCGACGCGTGAAGGGTACGCGCGTCAATAGGATACAGTCCCTTTATTGCGGCAAGATGAATGGCGGCAAATGCCGGATGATCTACGTTCAGATCATCGAACCAGACAAGCGGGACTCCGGCGCGCACCAGTTCCGCTTGGACTTCCGCTGCCGTGGCCGGCTGTTGCTTCTTCAATGACAAGCTCGCAATTACGGCTGCGGCTTCACCGACGTTCCACTCGATCGGATGCAGGCGGAAGGCTCCGTTCGTCAGGTGTGTCACACCAATGTTCTTGCCGGCCGGAAGGAAGTTTGTGACAACCTGGGGTAGCAGTGCAGACATGGGAATCTGAAACGGCTTCGGCATCATCATGCGGCCTCGCTCGTTGGCTCCGCATGGGTGGATGTCGACCATATAAAAGCCGGTGCCGATCGAGTCGTTGAACCAGCGAGCGCGTACTGCGGTCTCGTCCTCGATGTTCAGATCCTGCTCGGTTACACGGCCCTGCCCGCGAATCCGCCGCGATTCGCGTATATACGGATACTTCGACATCCCGTCACTCGATCCCATCACTTCCTTTCGCAGCCGGAAGCCTGGATAGCCCCTTCCCTCGCCATCATCGCGAGGCACGTCGTTCTGAAGCCAGTACAAGAAGGACAACGACACATTCTTTGCCGCCTGCAAGATACGCGCGGTATCCGCCGGAGTCCGATCCAGAAGCGACTCATCGTGATAATCCTGACGCGGCCAGTTCATCAGCGCCAGGTCTTGAGGCGCGCTCGTCCCTTCGTAGTTCTTATGCGCCACAAGGCGCCGCCAGGGAAAGAACGGCCTCGGCGACATGTTGTTCGGAATTGCAGGATCCTCACCGAAGACGCTGTAGCTGAATATGCCTCTCCATCCGTACTCGGTCGGATAGTTCATTCGCAAACCGAACGGTTGCGAGTCGCGAATACGGTCATACGACGGCGGCTTCGGAATCCGATGTTCGGCTGTCGGATCGTAGTCAATCGCGAAGGTGTACGTGAAGCTCTGCACGCATGCAGGATTCGCTTCCGGAGAAGCATGTGGTTCGGCCGTCTCCTGCTTGGCCTCCGATCCCACCGCGTACGGGATCTTCGCAATCGGCAGCAACTCGCCGGTCTCTGTCGCATCGAGCACATACCCCGCCCGGATGCGAACCACATCCTTCGACTCGAACTGATAGGCAAGAACAGATTCGATACGATCGCCCGACCGCTGCGCGTCGATGATCTTCGTGCGCAGCAGCAATCGAAGATTCCTTTCGTACGGCTTCAGCATCGCCATGATGGCGTCCACACCGACCTTAGGTTCATAACACAGCGACGAAACGTAGCATGCGCCTGGATTGAAGTTCTCCAGCTGGGCAACAGCCGGAGCCAAACGGTACTTCGATCGGTAATGATCGCGAATCCGATTTCGCAACTCATAATAGGTACGCGTCGCGCCCGAGATCTCGATGAACTTGTGTTCATCCAGCGCCGGTACCGAATGGAACTGTCCACCGACAACATCCGTCTCCTCGGTCAAACAGACCGAGTGTCCCCGCTGCAGTGCGCGAAGGCTAGCGGCTACGCCCCCTGCTCCCGCGCCGGCCACCAGAATGTCGCAGGAGATTTCGACCGGTCGAGAAGGCGCTCTTACTTGAACGATCGCCGATCGATAGTCTCCCATCGCGGGGACATTCTGAACATCTACCACTTCGTACGTTTGTGCGCACAATGGCACGATCAACAGCAGCGGCGGAAAGAAACGCATAGTTCCACTCGATTGTACTCACCGTCTGCTTATAGAATGTGCGTGATGCCCGTTCGCCCCATTCGAAGTCTGGTCTTGCTCGCGATTGCAGCGCAGGCGCAACCGCAGTCGTTGAAGGGTGTGGTGGACATTCACGCCCATTCGGATCCCGACAGTATTCCGCGATCGATCGATGCCATCGATCTGGCGAAACTGGCCCGCGACCGCGGGATGCGCGGTCTCCTGCTGAAGAATCACTATGAGCCGACAGCGTCCCTCGCCTATGTCGCAAGAAAGACGGTACCGGGAATAGAACTGTTCGGCGGCATCGCCCTGAATCGATCCGTCGGAGGCATCAACATCGCCGCGGTAGAGCGGATGGCGCAGACAAAAGGGCATTACGGACGTGTCGTATGGATGCCGACCTTCGATGCCGAGAATCAGGTGAAGGTCTCGAAGGAGCAGCGTCTGTACGTGTCCGTCTCTCGCAACGGAGAACTTCTACCGGAAGTCAAACAGATGCTGGCATTCATTGCCAGGAACAAGCTGTCATTGGCAACCGGCCACTCATCGCCCGCTGAAGTCGCGCTGCTGGTCAAGGAAGCGCGTCGCGCAGGGATCTCCCGAATCGTCGTTACCCACGCCTCATTGTCCCCGGTGTCGATGACTGTCGCACAGATGAAAGCCGTTGCCGCGCCAAACGTCTGGATCGAGTTTCCCTATCACGCTCTCGTCCCGCCCGACAGCGTCGAACCGAAGGCATATGCGGCAACAATCCGCGCCGTCGGTCCCGAACATGCGATTCTGTCGAGTGACCTCGGACAGGCGGGAAATGCATTGCATCCCGACGGACTTGTCACCTTCTTCAAGATGCTGCGCAGCAATGGATTCAGCGAAGCCGACATCGATAAAATGGCCAAAGTGAATCCCGCGCGTTTTCTCGGGCTCGACTGAAGCCCTACACGAGTAACTCGCGAATCGCTTCTCCGCCTGTTTGACTGAGTTGTTTTTCGCGGCCCGCGTGTAAATAGCGCAACCGGTTGTCATCCAACCCGAGCAGCCGCAGCAACGTCACATGAAAATCCTTGATCGGATGTACTGCCTCGACGGCAGCAAGACCGGTCTCATCGGTTGAGCCCACGATCTGTCCCGTCTTCACGCCGCCACCGGAAAGCCACACCGGCATCGCCGTCGCGTTGTGATCGCGGCCCCATGCCTCGCCTCCGCGTCGAATCCCGTTATCGGGACTGCGTCCGAATTCGCCGGCCCACACGACCAGTGTTTCGTCGAGCAGCCCCGTCCGTTTCAAATCGGTGAGCAGCGCGGCGATGGGTCTATCGATTGCCCGGATCCGCGCACTGTGCGCCTTTTCGATATAGTCGTGCGAATCCCAGCCCATGGCGATCACCTGAACGAAGCGGACCCCAGCCTGTAGCAGTCTCCGCGCAAGCAGGCACCTGCGCCCGAGATTCTCCGCTTCCTTGTCCTGCCCGCCGATGCCGTACATCTCCAAGGTCTTCGCAGGCTCCGCAGCAAGATTGAGGACCTTCGGCATCTCGGCCTGCATACGAAACGCAAGCTCATACGTCTGGATGCGGGCTGAAAGCTCCGCATGGTCAGGATGTTTCGCCAAATGGATACGATTGAACTCGCTCGTTGCGTCCAGTGTCAACCGCTGCTGCTCGGCTGTGACACCCGCCGGAGGAGTCATATCGAGGATCGGAGCGCCCTCCGGACGCAGCGGCGTCCCTTGATACTGCGCGGGAAGATATCCGCTCGACCAGTTCGCGGCTCCTCCCTGCGGATACGCCAGGTCCGGCAGCACGACGAATGACGGCAGGTTTCGGTTGATCGGGCCGAGACCATATGACACCCACGAACCGACGGCAGGGTCGCCTCCAAACTGGTTTCCGGTGTTCAGGTGATACAACGCCGTCGGATGATTGACGCTGTCTGCCTTGAGCCCTCGATAAAAGCAAACATCGTCAACCACGCCTGCGAAATTCTCGAACATCGAGTTGATCTCGATGCCTGACTTCCCCGCGCGCCGGAACGAAAACGGGCTCCGCACGTAGTAGCGCTCGCCCGTGTTCATGTTCGCTTCAAACTTTGTGCGCTCTTTCTGAAAGCGCGTCATGTGCAGTTTCTCGAGCTTCGGCTTCGGATCGAATGTGTCGATGTGACTGGGACCGCCCTCCATCAGCAGGAAGATGCAATTCTTCGCTTTCGCCGGAAAATGCGGCTTCTGCTCATGAGAGGACGCAGCGTGAGCCGTCTGCTCACCCAGCAGCGCCGACAAGGCGATAGAGCCGAGTCCCATACCCGACCCGAATAAAACATCGCGCCGCGTTGGAGACGCAAACAAAAAACGAGGCCGTTTCATCCTTGCTCCTCAATACACATACACGAACTCGTTCGAGTTGAATAACGCTAACGCGAGTGCCGCAAGCGCCCGTGTTTCTGAACTGACATCGCTCGGATGAACATTATCTTCGTACTCCGAGGGATCTTCCTGCTGCCTGAACTCGACCCTCTCCCCGGTCAACTCGCTCGTGATCATGTGGACCAGCGGCTTTTTCGGCGCTTTCGCCGGAGGCGCGTTCCGGCGTTGCAAATCCAGCGTTTTCGTTACCAGCGCCGAAGCGACCCTGCGTTCCTGCGCATCGGGCTCACGGCCATACGCAAGCTGGAACATACGATCTACACGTCGATCCGCGGCGGCTTCCTTCTCCGCGCGCAATGCGAACGCGAGAGCCATATCGTTCACAAACTGCCCGTTCAGAAGCGAAAAGGCCTGCGTGGGTACTGTCGACGTCTCGCGCCGCTCGCACGACAGATCCGGATTGGCTCCGTTGAAAACCTCGATCATCGGATCGATCAAGCTCCGCTGCTGAAACGTATAGATGGTCCTGCGGTTCCGTTCGCGCCTCGTTGCGGACGGCTGATACGCAGGCGCAAGCGACCCCATTCGATGTAACGGCTGCCGCGCCACATCTTCGTTGATCTGGGGGAATGTTCCGGGACCGCCGGCGTCCGCGCTGAGTTGCGCCGATACCGCCAGAATGCTGTCACGCAGAACCTCGGCCTCGATTCGCCGGGGAGGGAAGTACGACAGGTAATCATTGGCCGGGTCAACGCTCGCAACCATCTTGCTTTCTGGGTGAGCGCTTGCCCGCCGATAGGCCTCAGAGAGCAGGATCATCCGGTGTATAGACTTCACACTCCAGCCGCTGCGAATGAACTCGGAAGCCAACCAGTCCAGTAACTCGGGATGTGTGGGCTTCCGGCCCATCTTGCCAAAGTTATTCGAATCCGCCGCGATCCCCTTGCCGAAATGGTATTGCCAGACCCGATTCACCATCACTCGCGCAGTCAGCGGATTCTGCGCATCGGCAATCCACTTCGCCAGAGCCGCCCGGCGTCCTGTAATGTCTTCCGGCATGGACGAACTCGCATAAGATCCGTACCGCGCGAGCAGTTCGGGCACGCCCGGACTCACCTTCTCGCCAGGAGACTGCACGTTTCCACCGGGCAAGATGTGGACCGGTGTCTCCTTATAGCTCTCACGTTTTGGGTACTGGAGCGCCGGGCCTCCATCCGTGAATCCGTCCAGCGGACCGCTCGAAACAACAAACGCCTTCGGTTCGTATCGGTCAAGCGACTCCTTGTACAACTGGAGATGCTTCTGGAACAGCTTCATCCGCTCGTACTGCTCACCCGCGAGTTGCTTCACATCGCCGAACGAGCGCAACCGCTCTTCGGTGGTCTTCACGATCGCCTGCACGACGAGCCCGCCCTCCCGGCAGATCGGCCGTATTCTCCGATAGGAGAAATGGCAATGGGGGACGTGCAAACTCGGTCGTTGCGAAAACGGCCTGCAGCCGGTAATAATCGCGAGTTGGAATCGGATCGAACTTGTGATCGTGACACCGTGCGCACCCTATCGTAATCCCGAGAAACGTAACGCCAACCGCATTGGTGACATCATCGAGGAACATCTGTCGGGTCACGGCTTCCACAGACATGGCCGTATGCTCCCACGGTCCCGCGCGCAGAAAGCCGGTCGCGATCAACGCCTCAGGATCGCCTGGATACAACTCATCTCCCGCAATCTGCTCGCGCACAAAACGGTCGTATGGCTTGTCATTGTTGAAAGCTCGAATGACATAATCGCGATATCGCCAGGCGTTCGGCCGCTCGAAGTCATTCGAATAACCGCTCGAATCGGCATAACGAACCACGTCGAGCCAGTGCCGGCCCCAATGCTCTCCGTAACGCGGCGAGGCAAGCAATCGGTCGATCACCTTGCTCCATGCGTCCGGCGATCGATCCTTCACGAAAGCTGCCACTTCCTCAGGCGTCGGCGGAAGACCGGTGAGATCGAACGTGACCCGTCGGATCAGCGTGCGGCGATCCGCCATCGGCGCCGCCGTCAACTTTCCCAACTTCAGCTTGGCTTGAATAAACTCATCGATCCCACCGCCGGTTATTTTGCGAAGCGGTCGAAACGCCCAAAGATCTTCCTCCTTGTACGTCCCCCACGCGCCTGCGGACTTCTCCTCCGTCCATAGCGCGCCCGCGTTGATCCAGGCGCGAATCGCCTCCACAGCCTCGACCGGCAACGCGCTTCGACGCGTCGCCCGGAGGCATCTGAAGCTTGCCGGCGCCCGATATTACCTGATACAGCAGGCTCATCCGCGCATTGCCCGGAATAATCGCCGGTCCCGATGTGCCGCCTTTCAGCATCCCGTCGCGGCTGCGCAGATCCAACTTCCCGAAAGTCTGTCCGTCCCCATGACACCCGAAGCAGTTCGTGCGCATCGATGGCAGCACCGTAGACACAAACGAGTCGGCAGCAAACAGCGGCGTACAAACGCGCGGCAGCGATAACGAGTTCTCTCAGCACCTACGTGCAGTATTGTATGTAATCCCGAGCACGCCAAAGAAGACACTTGACCTCTGTCCTTGCTAGTGCTAGTTTTATCGCAGGATGCTATGAAACTAGCACGTGGCCGAAACGGCCAGGAACCTCACATGCAACTCAGCCGCCGCGAGCGCCAAATCATGGACGTCATCTACAAGCGAGGCCGGGCAACCGCCTCCGATGTCCAACACGACCTCCCGGAGGAACCGAACTACTCGACCGTCCGCGCACAACTCCGAGTGCTCGAAGACAAGGGCTATCTACGGCACGAAGAGCAAGGACTGCGCTATGTCTTCATCCCCACGATCGCGAGAGAACAAGCCAGTCAATCCGCGCTGAAGCGCGTCGTCGATACATTCTTCGACGGGTCTGCAGAACAGGTCGTAGCTGCATTACTGGACGGACGAGCCGGCACGCTGTCCGACCAGGAACTCAATCGCTTGTCCGAACTAATCGACAAAGCCAGGAAAGAGGGGCTGTGATGAACAACACGTTTGTAGTTGAGCAAATTGTCGGAGTGACGCTCATCTTCGGAATCGGCACGCTCACCGCGTGGGTTCTACGAAAGCATTCCGCAGCCTCGCGCCACATGGTATGGTGGCTCGCCGCGAGCGCTGCCTTACTCTTGCCGCTCGCATCGCTGTTGAAGCCCGTAGGGACGCCAACGGTCATACGACCCGCGCTGCAATCGGAGATCGTCGTCACAACGACTCTGCCGATCGGCGAACCCACGACGAACTCAGCGCAAATTGCCGTCGCCGCGTGGCTCACCGGCTTCGGCCTCTTGTTCGGTCGCCTCTGCTTGGGTCTCGTCAGGTCTTCGCGACGGAAACACTCGTCCCAACCTGTGTCCCTCCCGAGTCCTATCGCCGGCGCGCAAATCCGGCTAAGTAGCGACATCGATGTGCCTGAGACTTTCGGGATGTTCCGGCCCGTCATCTTGTTACCTTCCGAAGCAGCCGAATGGTCGGCCGAACGCATCCGGATTGTTGTCGCGCATGAAGTTATCCACATCCAGAGGTGTGACTGGCTCACGCAACTGATCGCTCAATTCGCCGCCTGCGTTTACTGGTTCCATCCACTCGCATGGATCGCGTTGAAGCAGATGCGAAAGGAGCGCGAGATCGCCTGTGATGACGGCGTGCTCCGTCTCGGCTACAAGAACTCCGACTACGCGCAGCACCTCGTCGATGTAGCTCGGAGTGTTCGATCCAACGCAGAATCGCTCTCCCCATCGGTCGCAATGGCGTGCCGATCCCAGCTCGAGACCCGCGTTCGAGCCATCCTCAATCCGGCTAACAATCGAGGCAACGTAACCAAAATGATGAAAGTATGTGCAATGGTTTGCACCGTAGCAGCAATCGTCTTCTTCTCCACCGTCAACAGCGCGGCCGCGGCAACTTCCGTCGCCGGCGTAGTATCGGATCCCTCGGGCGCGCGCCTGCCGGACGCGATGATCATGCTCACGCCCACGACAAAAGGGGAGAAGCCGATCGCGACTACGGCCAACTCCTCTGGAGAGTGGGAAGTCCGCACCCTGAACGCCGGCGAGTATCGGCTCGAAATAAAAGTCCCAGGATTCCGTGCACATCTGCAACAGATTTTGGTCGCGCCGGATCGCACGACACACTTCGATGTTCAATTAAACTTGGGCTCGATCCAGGAGACGATCACCGTCCAGGGTGAGACGTCCTATGTCGCCCGCGCTTCCTCTGCGCCGCAGCGAATCCGCGTCGGCGGCAGCGTGCAGCCTCCCAAACTCCTGACCACGGTTCGGCCGGATTACCCGCAGCATCTGAAAGACGCCGGGATCAGTGGAGTCGTGATCATGCGCGCCGTCATCAGTCGTGAGGGTGACGTTCTCAACGCGCAAACGCTCTCCCCGGAGGTCAATGCCGAACTGATGGCTGCCGCGGAGAATGCCGTTCGTCAGTGGAAATATCAGCCGACCCTGCTCAACGGAGTTCCCGTCGAAGTCGTCTTAACGATCAACGTAAACTTCACACTTGCGCGCAAGGAATAACGTATCGCTGTGCGATGCTAGTGGTTTGATAACGCCTTCGCAATTTAACGAGCACTCCGCGTACGAATTACTGCAGTCGGCGGCTCAAGGCCGCATCGGCTTCGACCATCGTCTTCTCCACGCCTTGGTTGACGAGCCGTCTAAGACTCTGCCACACCTGCTCCGCTTCGGGATGGACGATCACGAACACGATCCGATCCATCTCGAAGATGAGCTCCTCGACGTCTTCCGCTACCTGCGCACGCCCGACGCGATTCCGTTTTTCATCGAATACATCCGCCGCGATCCGGTAACGCTGCCCGACTCGCTCCTAGACGCTCTCTACCCGATCCGCCAACAGGCCATGGAGCCGCTCATCGAGCTCTATCACACGCTCGAAGAGGACCAAGCCGGGGAAGTCGCATTCCTGCTCGCGTCATTTCGTATTCACGATCCGCGCGTCCTCGAGATCCTGCTCGATCGTCTCGAGTTCGATGCAGGTGACGGAGCCCTGTGTCTAGGCCTGTACGGTGATCCGGCTGCAAGGCCCGCGTTGGAGAATTTGCTATCGGCGCTCGATGCCGAAGATGCTCACCTGCGCCAGGACATACTCGATGCGATTCAGCAGCTCGACCGGCCCCTGGATGAAGACGCCTTCACGCCGTATGACATCTGGGCCGACTATCCCGAGAAGGCAGGGCCGCAGATGGATGCCATCCCCGAGAATGAGCGCGTGTCTCTTCTCGATGCGCCCGACGCCGAATATCGCGCCGCTGCTGCCGCCAGTTGGGTCAACCGTGATCTCGAGGAGCCCGTCCGTGACAAGTTGTTGGACCGTGCGCGCGCCGATGAGGACGCGACCGTGCGCGGCAAAGCTTGGCAAGCGCTCGGCAGTGAAGTCGAGAACGAGACTATACACAAGGCGCTCCTCTCGAAACTGCAGGATACGCAAGCGCCCGAGGTAGAACGATGTGGAGCACTGTTAGGTCTCGCTCAGGAAGCCGGCAAAGACCCCGTCCGCCGGTATGTCGTGGAATTCTACGAGAATCCGAAGACTCGCGTGCCTGCAATGGAAGCGATGCGGAACTCCTTCGATCGCTCGTTCGGATCGTACTTCCCGCCCCATCTTGATGACGAGGATCCCGAAGTCCGGCGAGAAGCGATCTACGGCATCGGGTACCTGGGTGTCACGGAGCGCGCGGAGGACCTTCGAAAGTTCTTCGACGACGATGAATACCGCTCCGATGCCCTATTCGCCTTCGCTCTGTCAACGCGCGCCGAAATTTCACGCGGTCGCATCAAGGCGCTGTTCCGCAAAATCGAAGACCTCGCTGGCGGCTTCGCCGACGAAGAAGTCGAGATCGTACAACTCGCGCTCGACGAGCGTCTCCTTCTTCACGGTCAGAAGCCCGTCTTCTATCTCGAAGGCGAAGAGGATGCTCAATCGACCCAAGCTCCGCCCGCCGGCAAGATCGGACGCAACGACCCGTGCCCCTGCGGCAGCGGCAAGAAGTACAAGAAGTGCTGCGGCGCATAAGCAGCAAGTAAGCTAATCTGAACTTCTCGCGCCACGTCTTCGTATAGAACGCCGAGGAGCACAATGAAGCATATCGTTGTCATGATCCTGGCCATCGCAAGCGCAATTGCGGCCGACGCCGATGGAAGATGGAGCGGCACAATGACCGTCCGAACATCCGAAGGGACGGACCGGGTCGCGCCGGCTCTGCTCGTTCTCGAGCAGAATGGGGCCACAATCACGGGATCGGCTGGCCCGGACGACAGCGAGCGGCATGAGATCCAAAACGGCAAGGCCGAGAATGGCGCCCTCACGTTCGAGGTTCAAAACGGCGAATCTGTGATGAGATTCAATCTGAAGCACGAAGGCGACGAGATGAAGGGCGAGATCACTCGCGAGCGTGATGGCCAGACGCAAACGGCCAAGCTGGACCTCAAGCGTAATAAGTAGTCCTCCGTTGTTACAATGCGACCAATGTACCGTCGACTGGCGCTTGTCGCCCTGATCGCATCCACGACTCTAGCCGCGCAGGACATCGTCAGCGATATCCGCGCCGTGATTGCGCAGAACGATTACAAGGCGGGCGAAAACCTCATTTCGAAGTTCAAGACGGCGAAAGGCGTGACCCCGGAAATGATCGAGGCGGTTTCCTGGCTCGGTCGGGGAGCCCTGGCCGCGAAGCAGTTCGACGCGGCGTATGGGTACGCTGAGCAGGCTCGCGAATTGGCACTGGCCGAACTGAAGCGCCGCAAGCTTGACACCGAGCCTCATCTGCCGCTCGCTCTCGGCGCTTCCATTGAGGTCCAGGCCCACGTCATGGCCGCCAAGGGCGACTTAGGTGACGCGGTCGGCTTCCTCCGTCGCGAACTCGCAACCTATCGCACCACTTCCATCCGCACCCGGATTCAGAAGAACCTCCATCTGCTGAGCCTTGAAGGCAAGCCTGCCCCCGCTCTCGAAGTAAAGAACTGGTTGGGACCGAAACCCGCTTCACTCACCGAACTCAAAGGCAAGCCGGTCCTTCTCTTCTTCTGGGCGCACTGGTGTTCCACCTGCAAGGGGCAAGCGGCCGCTCTGTCCAAGGTCGCCGCCGAGTATGCGCCGCAGGGACTCGTCGTTGTCGGACCCACGCAGCACTATGGGTATACGACCGAGGGTTCCGATGCGCCTCCGGAGCAGGAAACCGCCCACATCGATGCTGTGAGAAAGCAATACTATCCCGGTCTCGGGGCCATGCCTGTCCCGATCAGTGAAGAAAACATGAAGAACTACGGAGTCAGCACTACGCCGACACTCGTGTTCGTTGATCCGAACGGCATCGTCAAAACGTACCATCCCGGAGCGATGTCTCACGCCGAGCTTACGGCCGGGATCAGAAGAATTCTGGCTGACTGATCGCTGCGATAAAAATATCGTCGCCTTAGTGCGAATGCGTACTTGGCAGACCGAACGTTCGTGCCGTATCGCCTTCGAAGTCACACTCGATCAGCACCGCGCTCTCATCGCCAACCACCCAACCGTCATGGCCTGGCTCGATCACGATCATCTCCGGAGCGGTAAACTCCCGCGCGCAGCCGTCGCCAAACTGCACCTTCATCTTGCCCCGCGCAAGGAATCCGACGTGCGCATGCATGCACAGATCCGTCCCGATCACTGGCTTCATGTGCGTTGACCATCGGAATCCAGGAGGATAAACAGCGCGCTTCATCCTTCCTGAGCCGGTCTTGACGACCTCGATTCGAACGCCGCCGACTTCACGGACCGTAGCGTCTTCAGAGGGGCGAGAAGTGGATCCATGGCAACTACTCTACAGAAAAAGGCGAGCCCATAGAACGAGCTCGCCCCCACTGCGGGCGACTAAAAAGCCAGGCGCAATCCAAGCCGGATGGTCCGCTGCGTTTGGTTCGCCGCAGTGATCCCCATGAAGTTCGACGGATTGGTGACCGTCGAATTCGGATTCTGCAACTGCGGAGTGTTCGTAACGTTCAATCCTTCCGCGCGGAACTGCACATTGAATCGCTCCGTCGCCTTGAACGACCGGAACAGCCCGTGTTCATATTGACGAATCCCGGACCTCGAATGGCTTGCTGCGTTTTGCCCTGCTGCTAAAGCAGCGCTCCGAGGTTCGCCTGCGCTTCGGCGTGACCCGCATCGATCGCGACCGTTCGTTCGAACGCTTGCTGCGCCTCGCGTTTGCGATTCGTCGCATACCAAAGCACCCGAAGTTGTAATGAGCATCGGCCGCGTTCGGATTCTGCGCAATCGCGAGGCGGAAGTGCTCCTCGGCTTTCTTCACGTCCCCTAGCCGGCCATAGGCGGAGATCAGATTGACATGCGCCTGAGTCAACTTCGGATCAAGTTCAAGGGCCCTGTTATTCAACTCGGCCGCGGCGGTGAGTTGTCCTTCTGACTCCAGTGTCGAAGCCTGCCGCAGCAACTCAGTCGGACCGGTCTTCAGCGCGTACACCGCGTCCATCAGGCTATCCTCCACGGCGCGGTCGTCTTGAATCGCTCATATTGCGCGAGCAACCCTGCTGCCTCGTCGCCTCGCCCGCTCCGCTGATAATGCTGCGCCAGGGCAAACAGGGCTGCGCCATACTGCGGAAATGCCGCAACCGCCCTCTCGTAATGCGCGGGCTCACCCGTGGCGCGGCCGTAAAGAAAGCTCACCGTAGCATCCGCGGGGTGCCGCGACCGAACTTCGGCCAGCAACTTCACGGCGGCTTCCAACTGTCCCGAATCGATCAGGGCCTGAGCCAATTTCAGCTCCGCGGGCAGCCAGTTGGGTCGAAGCCCCAGAGAACGTCTCAACATGATGGCGGCCTCTGCGCTCTTCCCGTCGACAAACTGGGCGACCCCAAGGTAATAAACCCAATCGAACCGCTTCGGGTCGAGAATCGCGGCGCGCTCATAACAGATCCGAGCCGCCGCAAACTGATCGTTCGCGTGCAACACCATCCCGAGTCGTCCGTTGGCGCCGGAATCATCCGGCCTGCCGTTCTGCTTCAGCGAACGCCGCCTCGATCGGCTGCCGTACGGCTGGAAGGAACTGCTCAGTATCTACGACGGGCAAAGGCGGAAGCTTGGCCCGCGAGCCGCATGCGGCCAGAAAGCACGCCAATAGAACCCCGGCCCGTACGTCGATGTATCTTTCGTTCATTTCAATGGACCAACATGCTTGAGCATTGCTTGGAAGCGTGGGTCTGAACGCAGAGGGTCAAATCGCGGTTCTACCATCAGAAAAAGCACCCGTGGAGAACGATCCTCGATAGCCTTTTCAAGCGATGCCAGCGCGCGTTCGTTGTCGCCCAATCCCAGCCAGGCAATTGCGACGTCGAACGACGCTACATACCTTCGGCTAGCGAGCTTATTCAGATCGTCAATGAGCCTCAGCGCGTCGCTTCTTCTGCCTGTGACGCCGTACGCGTGCGCCAAAGAGGCTATATACACCGGGCTGCCGCCGGAGAGCCTCACTGCCGTTTCGAGTTCGCGGATTGCCTCCCGAAACATCTTCGTTTTCTCGTAGGCCTGCCCGAGCGCCAGGTGCGCCGGAACGAATTCGGGATCGAGTTCAACCACGTTCCGGCACTGCTCAACCGCCATATCGTACCTGCGCGCAAAAAAGTACCTTGATCCCACCCATGTGTTGATAATGCTGGAGAGGGGATCCAGTTCCCGCGCCCGTTCCGCCTCCCGGATGGCAGCCTCATGCTGGCCGACTAAGGAGAGGTACTCGGCATACCAGTGGTGGGCGTTGGCGTAGTTGGTGTTCAACTGGATAGCACGGCGAAACTCGCGATCCGCTGCAGCCCAATCCTGGTCGTAATAAAGATTGATAAATGCCAGCGTGGTGTGCGCTTCTGCAAGACCGGGATCCAGTTCCAGCGCTCTGGTGACTGCCTCCTTTGCATGCGGGAAAGCTTCCTTCGCCGGCAGGTACGCATACCAGGCCCTTGGGACCCACGAGTCGGCCAGACCGACGTAAGCCAAGGCGTAACCAGGATCCTTATCGATTGCCTCTCCAAAGAACTCCACAGCTTTCCGCAGTCCCTCTTCAGTTCGCTTGTTCCAGTAGAAGCGGCCCTTCGCATAAGCGACGTGCGCTTCAGGATTGGAAGGGCGCACATATGCGATCCGCGCCTGTTCGCCCGGCGTCAGCTTGACTTGGATCTCGTCAACGATCGCCCGCGTCACTTCACTCTGCAGCGCGAGTACATCCCGAACATTTCGTTCGTACGTTTGGCCCCAGATGCGCATTTCGCCGTTGGCCCGCACCAGTTGCACGCTGATTCGAATACGATCGCCGGAACGAAGCACGGAACCCTCCACGATCCCGTCCACGTTCAACTCACGCGCGATCTGTGAAAGCGGCTTATCCGTTCCTTTATAGCGCAGCGACGAAGTTTGAGAGATCACCCGCAAAGCGCTCACTCCGGCAAGACGAGCGTTCAGGGCGTCGGTCATTCCGTCCGCGAAATAGCCCTGCTCAGGATCGTGGGCCGGGCTCTTAAGCGGAAGCACAAGCAGAGACTCGATGCGCTTCGACGAGTTGTCACGACTAGACCCGTCCACGACCTTGCCCATATACAGCGCCGCCCCGAGCGCTACAAGTGCAGTAGCCAACAGGGTGAGTGGCAGGAACAATCTGGGCCGCGGTGATATGGCGCCCGGAGGCTCGGCCGCAGCGGTCCCGCGAGCGTCCACGGGAGCGATGAAACGGTACCCTCGGCGTGCGAGCGTTTCAACGAACCGGGGTGTCTCGGCCGAGTCGCCCAGCGCCGCTCGCAACCTCTTGATAGCCGCATTCAGACTTGGGTCGAAATCGACGAAGGTGTCGTCGGGCCAAAGCTTCTTCTGCAGTTCGTCACGGGTGACCAGTTCGCCTGGACACGCCAGCAGCATGGAGAGGATCTCGACCGGCTGCCCCTGCAGCCTGATCCTGATCCCCTGCTTTCGAAGTTCTCCGCAGTGCGGATCGAATTCGAAAAGCCCGAACCGAATTGACGGCGCCGGCACGGATCGCCCGCCCATTTCCGAATCATCTTAACACCGGGCGTCACTCATTCGTGTCACAGCTTTCTACAACTCACAGCACCGCAAGCAGTTATCGTGTCATACGCGTTTCTTTCCTAAACCATTGCGCTAGTTATCATCCGCTGCGAATATGACCTCCCGCAGTTCAACGAGCGAATAGGAGGCTAGACATCCGTATGACTATGTCCAGAGCGAAGCGTATCCGGCTGGCAGCCGGAATCATATCAACAGTACTGTCCCTCACTCAGACGATCGCGCGAGCCGACGCTGTACTCGACTGGAACACAGTGATGCAGTCCACCGTCGCCGGTCTGCCGCCATTTCCC
This sequence comes from Bryobacteraceae bacterium, assembly GCA_963825845.1. GTDB lineage: Bacteria > Acidobacteriota > Terriglobia > Bryobacterales > Bryobacteraceae > DASQDN01. The sequence goes on from CAWGVL010000078.1 coordinate 134,226, forward strand.
CAGGCGCGCGTTGCCGCGATCGCGCAATTAGCAGTTTTCGAAGCGGTGAATGCAATCCACAAGGAATACGAGCCGTACCTCGGCACGGTCACGGCCTCACCGGGCGCATCGTCCGAAGCGGCAGCCATCGCGGCTGCGCACACTGTGCTCAAGGCCTATGTCCCTGACAGTGCCGCTACCCTGGACGCCGTGCGGGCAAGTTCGCTCGCAATGATCCCGGACGGACCAGCGAAAACCTCCGGCATCGCTGCGGGTGAAATGGCAGCCGCGGCAGTCATGGCAGCACGGAGCGACGACGGCTCAACTCCGCCTGCTTTCTACATGCCGGCCTCTTCGGGACCCGGCGAATGGCAACCGACGCCGAGCTGCACGGCTGCTGGAGGAGCCTTCTTCCATTGGAGAAACGTCAAGCCGTTTGGGCTGCAAAGCGCTGACCAGTTCCGTCTGGATGATCCTCCCGCACTCACCAGCGCGAGGTATGTAAGAGACTACAACGAGATCAAACAGATGGGAGGTGCAAACAGCACCCTCCGGCCGCAGGACCGGTCGGATGTCGCGCGCTTTTATGCGGTCACCTCACCTGTAAGCGTGTGGAATCCCGTTGCGAGACAGCTCAGCGTCGCAGCAGAAAACTCGATCGTGCAGAACGCACACGCCCTCGCGCTGCTGAACATGGCGATACATGACGCTGCAGTTGCGACATTTGACAGCAAGTATCAGTACAACTTCTGGCGTCCCGAAACCGCGATTCGCATGGGTCAAACGGACGGCAACGAGGCTACGGATGCCGACCCGTCGTTTACGCCCTTCATAACGACGCCGTGTTTTCCTGGCTATCCGTCCGCCCACGCCACACTGAGCAATGCCGCTCGTGAGGTGCTGGAGACCCTATATACCTCCCGGCGCCGTTCGCTGGTCCTCACGAGTACCGCGGCGCCGGACATCACGCTGAGATACAACAAGTTGAAGGAAATCACGGAAGACATCGATGATGCTCGCGTCTTCGGCGGAATTCATTTCCGCTTCGACCAGGACGCGGGCGCTGATCTCGGGCGCCGCGTCGGCGAGTATTTGTCCAAGCACAGCATTGGCGCCGTTCGCGCGTGTGGTTGCGAGAATCGTTGAGTCTTGCATGCATGAAGTGAGCATTTCGATTCGGCGAGGCTTGCTGATCCTCACCCTGATGGGAGGATTCATCGCCTCGCCCCAGGAAGATCACTCGCAACATCCGCACGCAGTCGCAGGACTCGGTACGGTTGACTTTCCGGGTTCGTGCAACGCCTCGGCGCAGAAGTGGCTTTCCCGCGGAGCCGCTCTGCTCCATTCCTTCGGCTACGAAGAAGCCCGCCTCGCTTTCAATGATGCCGTGAAGGCGGATCTCTCCTGCGCAATCGCGCATTGGGGTGTGGCGCGGACTTGGTATCACCCGATCTGGGCGCCGCCGTCTCCGCGAAAGAACGCGATGTGAACAAATGGGATACCGTGGTCATCGTGTCCGATCTGCCACAGGGAACTATTCTGTTACGACAAATATGCGGAGATCACGTCCGAGCATATGATCCGTGGCACGATCTATGACTTGGCAGTCAAACTGGATGGCGCGTTGGCGCTTTTGATAGAGGTCAAGGCCATTGGCCTTGACCTCAAGGACCAACACATCAAGCAAGCCGTAGACCATGCGGCGAACTAAGGGTGTGTCTGCCAACCACGAATGTATAATGAGTGCCACCCTCGAGCGACATAATGGCACACCCCGCAATAGCGTCAATGCAAATACCTGGAACAGCCGCTTCAGCCGCGGCCTCCTGACATCTGCTGACGAAAACTACGAAGCAGCACGTCGGATCTGGAATGGAATGGTCGACCGTCGGCCGGCGCTGATCGCGCGCTGTGTCACTCCCCACGATGTTCGCACAGCCGTGAAACTCGCGCGCTCGGAGGGCTTGCCGCTGAGTGTTGGAGGCGGCGGTCACAGTGTTGCCGGAACAGCCGTATGCGAAGACGGGCTGATGATCGACCTTCCGCAATGAAGGGTGTCTCAGTAAACGCCGCGCGCGCGAGGCGACCGCCGCGACTCAAGCTCACGGCTTGGCAACAACCGGAGGCGAGGTTTCGCACACGGGCCTCGGTGGACTTACGGTTGGTGGCGGCTTGGGCTATCTGATGGGTAAGCACGGGGCCCCCTGTGACAACCTGCTCTCGCCCGACGTGATCACCGCCGACGGCGAGACGCTGGTGGCCATCGCCGATCGCAATGCGGATTTGTTCTGGGCCATGCGTGGAGCCGGCGCAAACTTTGGCATCGTTACGTCGTTCCGCTACCGTCTCCACCCTTTGTAACAGATGCTCGCAGGCATGCTTCTGTACAAACGCGAGCAAGCCGCCGACCTCATCGCGTTTCACGCGAGTTACTTGTAGGCACACCGGACGAACTCGACACCACCATAGGATTCCTCAACTCACCCGAAAGCATACCTCTGGTCGGGATCATCGCCGTTTACGCTGGACCGGCGGCCGAAGGTGAACGACTTCTCCAGCCATTGCGGAAATTCGGATCGCCGATCGCGGATCTTATACGACCGATGTACTATGCGGAGGTGCAACGGATGGTGGACGATACGGTTCCCGTAGGCGATCGCTATTACTGGAAATCCAATTTCCTCGCGGACCTCAAACCCGAACTCGCAAACGTTCTCGAGAACGCGCAAATGCGATGCCGTCTCCACAGTCGATGATCCTGGTCCTCGAGATGAAGGGGCAAATCCAACGCGTACCGAAAAGCGACATGGCAATCGACCATCGCGATGCGAACTTCGAAATGTCGATCGTCGCGCACTGGACGAACGCCTCGGATGACGCGTCAAACACCAGGTGGGCGCGCGATGTCTCGACCGCCGCTCAGCACTACGTCATGCCGGCCGTCTACATGACCACATGACGGCGGACGAATCGGAGGATCGCGTTCGACCCGCGTACGGCCCGAAAAAATACGCGAAGCTGACAGCCTTGAAGAGCAAATACGACCCGACTAACGTGTTCCGGTTGAACAACAACATTCCACCGCAACGTTGAGTCGGATTCACCGGACTGTGTGAAGCCGTCGAATCATTCGCGGCTTGCCATTCGTAATGGCGAACGGACGCCAGAACGCATCGACAACCCCTTCGCCATCACCTCGAGCAGCAGAGCACCCTTTTCCGGTCTTATGGTGGCCTTGCTTCAAACCTGAATTCGTGAGAACAAGCGGCTGCCGACCGCGAGCAAAATGCACGCAACGACAACCAGCACAACCGCATCGATTGCCGGCCCGAAATGCGAAACGCCGATCAGAGCCGCCCGGAGCCCGTCTACTCCATAGGCGAGAGGATCGAGACTGACAACAATGCTGAAAGCTGTCGGCAGATTGGTAAGCGGGTACAGCGCTCCGGAAAGAAAGAAGATCGGCATCACGAGGAAGTTCATGATGAGCTGAAAGCCCTGCATATTCTCGAGCGCCGAGCCGATCGCCGTGCCGAGCGCCGAAAATGCGCAGGCAATCAGCGCCATGAACAGAAGCGCCAGCGGAAGCGTTGGCAACGCTTGCAACCCGGAAGCCTGCGATGAAGCAGACCACCATCACCAGCAAACCCTGGATCACCGCAACAGTGGCCGCGCCCAAAGTTCGTCCGAGCATGATGGAAATTCGCGGCACCGGCGCCACCAGCGTCTCTTTCAGAAATCCGAACTGGCGATCCCACAGCAGGCCCATTCCGGAAAACACCGAGCTGAACAGCACCGTCATCGCGACCACCCCAGGCGCCACAAACTGGAGATAGCTGCCCTCGCCGGCCTTCTGGAACACCGGTCCGAGCCCGAACCCGAGCGCGATCAGGTACATGAGCGGCTGCCCGAGAGAGGCTACGATCTGCGCGCGAGATCGCACGTATCGGCGCAGTTCGCGCAGCCAAAGAATGTAAATGACACTCATCGCCGGTTGCCCCACATCTTCGCGAACTGCCTCAACTGATCCGCGCCTGTATTTACGGACTCATCGCGGATCGTCGATCCCGTCAGGGCCAGATACGCATCCTCGAGAGTAGCCGCGCCGGTCTTGTTCTTCAGGCCTTGCGGGCTGTCCTGCGCAACGATCTTTCCGTGGTCGATGATCGCGATTCGTTGCGCCACGCGCTCGGCCTCTTCCATGTAGTGCGTTGTGAGAAACACGGTTGTTCCCTCGGATTGATTCATGTTCTTCACATGCGTCCAGAGCTGATTTCTTGTCTGCGGGTCGAGCCCCAGCGTCGGCTCGTCGAGAAACAGAATCTTCGGTGTGTGGAGCAGCCCGCGCGCAATCTCGAGACGCCGCTTCATGCCGCCGGAGAACTTCTTCACTTGATCGTTGCGGCGATCCCAGAGTTCGAACAGGCGCAACAGTTCGTTCCGTTCTGGCGATCCGTGTCTTATGCGGAACGTGATAGAAGATCCCATGCAGTTCCATGTTCTCGTACGCCGTCATATCGCCATCGAGACTTGGATCCTGGAACACAATGCCGAAGCGCCGGCGGACCTCGATGCGCATGCTTTGCCGGGTTGAGGCCATCCACTTCGAAGCTGCCTGACGTCGGCTGCAGCAGAGTGGTCAGGATTTTGATTGTGGTTGTCTTGCCCGCGCCGTTCGGTCCGAGGAATGCAAAAATCTCGCCGTTCCCGACCTCGAAGGAGATATCATCGACCGCGGTAAACTCGCCAAATCGCTTCACCAGATTACTTACGCGGATCATCGGCCCTCCATACTAAACGGTTCAGTTCACAACTTTTTACGACAATTCAGACTCTCACGTTACCTGATTCCCATAATGCACTAGCGTTGCGGCTGTCCCTGGTTTCCGCGGAGGACCTCAAGCGTCAATATCTTGGGTTTCTTCGAACTCGAAGAGATCATCCTGTCGATCCGCCTTTGGCTGGAGTGTGGGCGTAGATGAAAACGGGCGTATAGTAAACACTGCCTGACGCAGCAGCGCAGGCGCGTTTCCAGAGCCCGTCGGCGACTCCAACAGCGCCGGCGTTCAGTGTCGATGCACGAGTTTCTCGTGGAAGATGAGGTTGAAACCATGGCGCTTGTCTTTCTATCGTGTCTCGCTGGTAGCAGGTACTCTGATCGCCAATACAGCCCTCGCCCAGCAGCGTCTTATTCCTAAAACCTGGGACGAGAAGTTGCTCGCAGATTGGGCCACACCCCTCGGCTAGTCTGAATGCCCGGCCGTCACATATTTCGGCAGAGCAATACTACGCGCTCCCTGTAGACAACCTGCGGACTTACCCCGTCTACCTGCCGGGCCGCGAACCCGAAGGGTACTGGAACATGCTCAGCAGAATCGGTCCGAAGCCGATGATCCAACCTGAACAACTCAGGAGCGAAGAGGATTGGATCGAGGCAGGCCGGACCGTTTTTCAACAGATGGATCACCTGCATCTCCGCACGTTCGATCCGGCGTTTGTCGATGCGGTAAGACGGGGCGACTACATTGTTCCCTTGCCCGATGGGACGGCGGCGAATGCCCGATGGGTTCCCACAAAGGACGGTGTCGCCCTGGCATTTCCGAACTGCTCCGCTTGTCACACACTGATCTTGAACGACCACCTTGTTGTGCATGGTGCTCCAGCAAAACTCCTGCAACCGAGCACCGGACCGCCGGGACCTGCCCTTGTCGCCCGGGCCCAGCAAGCGCAACGGTACGTGACGGGCGGGGCTCCTTTTCGAATGGGGCCGGAGCCTGTGGGAATGTGGCTATACAGGGCGTACGGTGTACCGTGGATTAAAGATGACGTTCACCTGACAGTAAAGAACATGACCGAGGCCGAGTACAACTCACTGGTCGCGGCCGGGTTGCGTGGAGGCGCCCTTCCTCGCTGGAATGGCAGCCTGTTTTATCCCGCGAAAGTACCGGACCTCGTCGGCATCGGGGATCGTAAGTACATCGACCACACGGCTACGCACCTGAACCGCGGGATCGGCGATCTCATGCGATATGCGGCATTGGTGAGCACAGCGGAATCGAGGAGATTCGGTCCCATGACGTACTCGGCGAGCATTCGGAGACACCAAAGGTGCGGCGATCCGACGAAGCATTGTATGCGTTGGCGTTGTACCTGCAATCATTGAAGCCGCCGCCGAACCCAAACACGTTCGACGAAAATGCCGCAGCCGGTGAGAAGATTTTCAAACGAGAGGGATGTTCCGGTTGTCATACGCCCCCCTTCTACACCAATAACAAGCTCACATTGGCGCAAGGTTTTCAGCCACCGAAGGACCGTCCGTCTTCACTCGATATCCTGCCGGTTTCTGTTGGCACGGATCCTGGTCTCGCGCTGCAAACGCGCAAAGGTACGGGATACTACAAGGTGCCATCGCTCAGAGGCGTCTGGTACCGCGGACACTACCTGCACGACGGTTCCGTAGCCAGTTTGGAGGAGATGTTCAATCCGGAACGGCTGAAAGATTCGCATGTGCCTGGTGGATACAGCCCTCCGGGTGTCAAGATCCGCGCTATCTCAGGTCACGAATTCGGTCTGAAGGTCAGTCCGAGGGAACGGGCTCAACTTATTGCGTTTCTGCGCACTCTGTAATCGCGCCGTCGCTCCATTGCACAGACACGATCAGTAAGATAGGAGGACCTGATGCGGATACTCCTCCTTCTTGCCACCGCGACTTGCCTTCTCGCCCAGGCGCCGAAGCCGCTGACTTCCGACGCGGCTGGCGTTTTCCCGATCTGGCCGGGAACGCCCCCGGGATCGGAGAACTGGACTTGGCGCGAGCAAACCGAGAACCGCGGCGGAAACCGGATGGTCCGTAACGTGGTCAATCCCACGCTCACGATGTACAAGCCCCCAGCGGGAAAAGCGAATGGCACGTCCGTCATCATCGCTCCCGGTGGAGCATTCCGCTTCTTAATGGTCGACTTCGAAGGCGTGGACATGGCGCGATGGCTCGTTGAACGTGGAATCACCGCGTTCGTCCTCGAGTACCGCCTGATGCGTACTCCGGAAGATGAAGCTGCGATGAGCGAGTACCTTCGCAATCTCAGAAAGATCCTTGCGGCTGCCGATACGAAGTCGGAGAACCCACCGGCCTTTGATGACGCGACCAAAGCAGCGATCGCCATCGCCGAGGAGGATGGACGCCAGGCAATTCGATACGTCCGTCAACATGCCGCTGAATGGTCTCTTGACCCTGATCGGATCGGCATCGCCGGATTCTCGGCCGGAGGCGGCGTTGTCATGGGGCCGGTGATGGAGCACGACGCGTCAAGCCGTCCAAACTTTGCGGCGCCGATCTACGCTGCGTACCGCACGGCCGTCCCCGTTCCGAGCGACGCGCCGCCCCTATTCATCGTCATTGCCGACGATGACAAACTCATCTCCCCAAACTCCAGCGCCCGGCTCTACAGCGCCTGGCACTCCGCCGGACACCCTGCCGAACTTCACATCTTCAATCGCGGCGATCACGGTTTCGGAATGAAGAAGCAGAATCGTCCCACCGACAAATGGATTGATCTCTTCTATGCCTGGATGGAGTCATCAGGATTTTTGAAGGCGGCCGGTCAATCCATCAGCCGCCTGTATGTTTTTGGCGATAGCTACTCAGATACAGGTGCCGGCTATCTGGACGGGGATGGACCCACGGCCGTCGCTTATCTCGCTGAACGTCTCGGGTTGAAGTTGGCGCTGCCCGATGACCCCGACGCGAACTCGCGTAGCCTCAACTTCGCCGTGAGCGGAGCCCAAACCGGTCGCGGCAGCGGACGCAAAGTAAAGAATGCGCTGCTGGGCCGGGGCATGGTCGACCAGGTGGATGAGTTTGTCTCCCGTGTCCAGTTAAAAGCAATCACGTTCGATCCCGAGCGTACATTATTCTTCCTCGCGGGCGGCCTCAATGACCGGCGGCTTCAAAACACTGAAACCGTCGCCAATCTGAAAGGAGAGATTCAGAAACTGTACAGTGTAGGCGCGCGCCGCTTCCGGCTCGCACTGCTCCCGACAGCCATCCCTTCGTTCAGCGAAGTTGGCCGGCGCTTGAATCCTGATTTGGAGCGGATCCCGAGTGAGGTCGAATCTGAACTGCCCGGCGTCCACATCCGCCTGAGCCGATGGGGACAGTACTTCGACGAGGTGATGAAGAACCCATCGGCGTATGGCATCGAGAACACAAAAGACGCCTGCGCCGGCCGGGCCATCTTCGATGAAAACACAACCCCCTGCACCAAACCGGGATCGTATTACTACTACCACGCAGGGCACCCCTCCACCGCCGTCCACAAGGCTGTAGGCGACAAGCTATACACCGAGATCCAGACTCCTCATTGATGGACCGTCCGTCATTCGCGCTGCCGGACGCGGACTGCTGTCCTCTCGAGTTGAAGTTGGGATCTATCGCCTCGGCGAGCTTCGACGGCCTGGGCGCGGGAATACAGCCGAGGCGAGGAGCGAGCCATGTCGTAAGTCTTTCGTTTCCAGAGTTGGGTTCAATCACGGCCGTCTCGTACCCCAATACGCTTCCCGACAAATGGTCGGCTGGAAACGTGTGGGATAGAGCAATCTCCTTCCCTTAAAAGAGATCAAGAAACGTCTGCTTGTGATGAATCCATCCCCGAGTATCCCTCAAATGAGATCGACGAGGTATGGAATGTGACGAAGCGAATGCCAAACGCCCTGTGTGGCCAGTGGGTAACCGATCGAGAGGAACAGTAGTAGGACTAGCACTGCTCGCACACGCTCCAAGGATGGTGGAAGCGCGCGATTTCCGAATGCGGAATCACCACGGAATGATCGTCTACACACTCTAGCGTCGTCCGGGAGAGTATGTTAGGCAAGTCATCACTTGGTCCATACGTGGCCCACGGCCTTCATCTCGGCCCCCGGAATTCCGCCGGAGCCTGAGACAGTGCGTCCTCCAGCGCTTTTTGGAACATCTGATTCGACGGGTCCTGTCGCACTGCCGTGCGCAGTTCGGCCAAGCCTCGTTCCCACCGGCCCAGCCGAAGAAGAGCTATCGCATAGTTCACGCGCATCCCCGCGTGCCCTGGATTCAATTCCACGGCGGCACGATATTTCTCTGCCGCTTCAGCCAGCTTGCCTTGCTTCTGTAACTCAGAGCCCTCGTTGTTCAGGTTCACGGCTGTGAGAGCATTCTGGCTGTCCCGATCGCGCTTTCGGATCAGTTCGGCCAACCGTGTTTTCACCTGGTCGGCCTTTTCGGGCAAACCCGCTTCACGCAAAGCTCGCTGCAAGCTATTTAGAGCCGTCTGATCGTCAGGGATCAGCTGCACCGCTCGCTCGAGATGAGGGACCGCATCCGCCGGCCGACCGAGTCGTAGATAAAGGGACCCAAGCCTTGTCTGTGCAACGGCCCCTGCCGGATTGACTTCCACCGAGCGTTGCAGCGCAGCGAGTGCTCCCTTCTCGTCATCCAGCTCGTACCGAACCTGCCCTAGGTCGGACCAAGCCTCTGCCAAGTCTGGGCGTAAAGCTACAGCACTCTGTAGCTCAGTCTCTGCCGCTTTCAGGTCACCGGAGGCGGCATGCACCCGCGCCCGCAAGTATCTCGCGTACGCTGCCGCCACTTTGCTGCCATATAGCTGGATGGCCCGATCGAGCTGCTTTGAGGCGCCGGCAAAATCCTGGTTCTGAAGCAGTACGAGTCCTAGATTCTCTCGTGCCGGAGCGAGCTTCGGGTCGAGCGCTACCGCTGTTTCGAACTCCGCGCGAGCCGCCGGTAGATCGCCCACATCATTCAATGCTTCCCCTAGCGCGTTGCGTGCAATTGCGGACCGCGGCCGTAAACGGACACCCTCCCGTAGATGTACTATCCCTTTAGCAGCCTCGCCGGACTCCGACAATAGACTCCCTAACAGCAGCTGTGCGTCGGCGTTCTGTGGATGTTTACTGATTTCACCTCGCAGCAACGCCATGGCTTCGGGACGTTTGTCATGCGCCACCAAGTCCCAGGCCTGATCGATAGCGGTGTTCGGCGCGGGCTTCTGGGCGAAGAGAATCCCTGTCGAAACCACGAGCAACGCATTCAGTGCCAGGCCCACACTCATGCTCTCCGCCAGATCTGTTGATCCACGATCCCGAATCCTTCTTTGATGGATATCAGCCGGTCCACCTCGAGGCCGGTGAGTTTCTCGACAACTCCCGAAGGCCATCGAACCTCGACATCAGCCCTGGTCGAGTCCCCCAGGCCGAAATGAAGTCGTCGGTCGTTCACCGACAGATACGACGATTGAGCCAGCACTTCCTGCGCTTGCATCCGGCGTCCATAATGAACGGTGACGCGTGCTCCTATCGCGCTGCGGTTTGACTTGACTCCCTCGAGCTTCACCTTCAACCAATGATGATCGCCGGTCACGTCGTTACGCAGCAACGACGGTGGCTCGTTCACGTTCACGACCAGGATGTCAACGTCACCATCATTGTCGAAGTCGCCGAAAGCGCAACCGCGGCTCGAATGGGGAACTTCCAAATCCCGTCCCGCCACTCCGATTAGTTGCTCGAACCGGCCGTCGCCCAGATTCCGAAAGAGTACGCGGGGAGTCTTGTGAGGCGACCCGGGCAGCTTCTTCTCTACTTCCGGGTAGATGTTACCGGTGACCCAAAAAATGTCGGGTGCGCCGTCGTTGTCGAAATCAGCTACGCCCACCCCCCACCCGACGTAGCGTGTTTCCACCCCGAGACCCGATCGCAGTGTCGCGTCCCGAAAACTGCCCTTTCCGTTATTAATGTAAAGCGCAACCGTGTCGTCCTGAAAGTGAGTTTTGATGATCCCGAGCCTGCCGTTCAGATGAAAGTCCGCGACCCCGACGCCCATGCCCGCTTGCTCCATTCCGTCTTCGCTCAAGGCAGCGCCGCGTTCCAACGCCTCTTCCGCGAACGTCCCGTCGTGCTTATTGTGAAACAACAGACTCGGAGTCGAGTCACAGGCGACGTAGATGTCCGGCCACCCGTCATCATCGAAGTCCGCCGCCACTGCCGTCAGCCCGAAGCCTCCCGGTACCTTGCCGATCCCCGATTCTTGAGTGACATCCGTGAACGTGCCATTTCCATTGTTGCGGTACAGTGAGTGCTGGCCATACGGCAAACCTCGTGGCCCGCAATTCACCAGAACGCCCTTGTAGTTGCAGCTGCCCGCGCTGCCCGCTCGAGGAACAGACCCGTAATCGAACTCCAGATAGTTGGAGACGAACAGATCCAGATTGCCGTCGCGATCGTAGTCGACAAAGGTGCAACCTGAACCGAAGCGCGTCTTCTCCGCCAACAGGTTTGCCTGTTTGGTCACATCGGTAAATGTGCCGTCACCATTGTTGCGATACAGCACGTTCTGACCCCAATACGTGATGAACAGATCGTCATAGCCATCGTTGTCGTAGTCGCCGACGGTTACTCCATACGCATGACCTGTGCGGAAAAGCCCAGCCTTCTCCGTCACGTCACTGAAGGTACCGTCGCGATTGTTCTTGTACAGGCGATTGGACGCGTCAGGCGGCGGATCACCGAATCGCGAACCGGACAGCACCAAAAGATCGAGCCAGCCATCGTTGTCGAAGTCGATGAATGCCACACCGCAGCTCACCGCTTCGATGATGTAGTCAACCCGGTCTGTGTGGCCGGCGATCACGGGGCGCTTTAATCCCGCTTTGGCGCTGACGTCCGTGAAGCGAGCATGGAACGGTCGACCGGAGGGAGCAGGTCGCCGGACAGCTTTGACGCTTCTCGACGCCATTCCGTTGCTCGGAGAGCGACTTGCCCAATCAATGGAGCGGCACCTAAAACACCGATGAGGCTGCGGCGCGTGAACGAGGCCATATACGGAGGATAAAAGAGAAGCGGCGGGCGCCATGACAAACCCGCCGCACGATTGTTGATCTCGAACGCTCAGAACAGGCTCAGAACCGGATCTTCATCCCGAGTTCGACCTGTCGGCCCGTGATGTTCCCGAGTTCCTGAGTTTGTGCGCCAAAGTTGGACGCCGGAGTGCCCTGGAACAACGCCTGCCCGAACTGAGAGCTGTTGACGTCCGTGTTCGGACCAGCCCTGTTGAGGCTGTTGGTCGCATTGTAAGCCGCCATCTTCAGCTCGAGACGAACTCTCTCGGTGACCGCGAACTCCTTGGTGAGCGTTGCGTCGAGTTGCGAGAAACGCGGCCCGGTCAGGCAGTCATATTGCATCGGGTTGCTGCGAACCACGTAAGTGTTCGCAGGCAATCTCGAAAAAACGCTGGTGTCGAACCAGCGCTCAGGCGTTGGATTGGAGATACACGGGCTGCCGTTCGCGATCAGGTTGCCGAAGCGGACGAAGGCGCCCGACGAGTAAGTCCAAACGCCCGCGACTTTCCATCCGCCGAGCGCCGCATCCACAGCCCTCGACGCATCTCCGAGAAGAGGACGGCCTTTGCCGAATGGCAGATCCCACGTACCGGCCGCCGTGATGCGATGCCGCGGCTGATTGCTGTCCTGCCACCGCAGCGTGTTCGAGTAATAGTCGACATCGTTGAAGTCGTTGATCTGTATCTTTTCGCGGATGTACACGTAGGCGAACAGCAGGTTGTAGCCCTGGCTGTACATCTTTTGCGCCTTCAGTTCCAGTGAATGGTATCGCTCACCCGCTCCGATGTTGCCGATCGTGTACAGCGGCCCGTATTGTGGATTCGGCCTGAGAAGCGAGCCGAGGGACACCTGTTTCTGATTTCTGAGCTGACCCGGAAACAGCTCCGGAGTCAGGTAGTTGTAAAAGGGATTGTCCACAGGTTGATTCAGCGCATTCTGCTGAGCCAGGCGGATCTCCGGATTCACTTCATTCAGCGCGCGGGTGTAGTGCTGGTCGCCGAAGTTCATGAACCAGGTGGCGGAGCCCACGATCTGTCCAGGCAGTTGGTGCTGAATATTGAAGTTGAGGCGATCGTTCCGCTGCCGTCTCAGATTCGTCGGATACCAAAACATTCCGGATGTTTGACCACGTCCGACGTTCGGTCCCGCGTCCTTGCCGTTGATCGGGAGCAGCGGATTACTGTTGGCCGGGAACGGGTCTGAGAACGTCTGCTGCGGAACGCCCTGAATCGCCGGGGCAGGATTTTGGAAGCCAGTGACACCGAAGTACGGCGGTGACAAGAATCCTACGGTCTCGAAGCCGCTGATCGGCGGAGTAATAACGCCCAGTGACATCGGAGTGATGTATCGCGCATACCCGGCACGGAACGCCGTCCGGTCGCTGATCCGAATCGCGACGCCCACACGTGGCTGGAATGCAAACTTCTGTGGGTCCCACATTTGCGATGGATTGCCGTCGCCGGTCCACTGATACATGCCATTCCATCGGTAATAATTGCTTCCGACGAGCGCGAGCGCCTGTGCGGGCATTTGCGGTGGATTCGCGTTCATTTCCGGGACCGGGGCATCCAGGTTGAGACCTCGCGCAAAGAAACGCTGCGGATCGTAGAAACCGGTCTCGTATTCATAGCGAAGCCCCAGGTTCAACGTGATGTTGCGGCTGACCTTCCAGTCGTCTTGTATAAACATTCCCCAGTACTTGATATGCGGATCCGGAGCAGGACCGCCGATCATCTGCGTGGCATCCGGGTTCATCGCGCCGAGCAGGAAGGATGCGATGCCGCTTCCCGTCTCGAGAGTATTGGGATTGACGGGAGTATCCGCTGTGAGCGTCGCCGGGAAATTGAAGCGCGACGTATTCGACACGAAGCTCAGTCCGTAGTTGCGCCGATACTCCAACCCGGCCTTTAAATAGTGGGAGCCGCGTTGTTGGGAGATCTTTCCGCTGATCGCTTCCCCCTTCGGCTCCTGGTTCCAGTAGAACCCGCCACCGCCGAACGCACTGCCGCCGATATCAAGATTCGGGAAGTAAAGTGGAACGCCCGGAGATGCCTGTTGGAAGGACTGGTACCAGTTGTTGTTCGGCCAGATGTTGCTCCATCCACCCTCCGGGAGCGGTTCGGACACATACGCGTCGACCACCTTGTGCCAGCTTCCACGGAAATTGACTATCGTGCTTGGAGTTACGGTCCAGACCGCGTCGCCCGATACTGCCACGATTCACGCAGCGTGCCGGTTGGCACGAACAGTTGCGAGTTGTTGGGAGTCGGGTCGTTCTGCAGGTCCTCCGTATGGTAGCGGCTGATGCGTCCGAACACCCTCCAGTTATCGTTGATGTTGTAGTCGACCCGATCGGAGAAATTGTAGTAATCGTAAGTCTGGAAGAAGCCCGACTTGAAGTTGTTGATCCCGGTGATATTGTCGCCAGGATTGTTGGGCTCCCAGAATGATTGCATCAGTGACGCGGCAACGGGATCGAAACGTGCGCTGGGGATGACGTTGCCGGGAAACGCGGTTCGCTGTACGGTGCCCGTCGCAGGGTTCAACTGCAGTGGACTAAGGATCGTAAACGGTGCGCAGGCTGCCGTCGATATTCGAGCGAATGCGAGAAGTCGCCCTGCCGTTCCGAGCGGCGTCGGCACAGTCCTGGCGTAGCTGTTTGGATATCCCGACCTTCCAATATTCGACGGAGGCGAAGTTGAAAAGCTTGTTCTTAATAGATCGGGTTGCCCGAGAGTGCCGCCGTACATGTATGCTGGCGCTGCGCGTTCAGGCTATTCCGCGTGCGGTCGGCCATGGCATTGAGCCACGGATAACGCCCCAGGTAGAAGCCGGTGCCGTGCCACCCATTCGTGCCGGCCTTAGTGGTCATGGTGATGACTCCGCCGGCGCTGTGCCCGGATTCGGCGTCCACGCTGTTGGTGGCGACGATCACTTCCTGCACGGCGTCGGTATTGGGCGGTGTGCTGTTCTTCTGACCCATGCCGACGGGCATGCCGTCCACCTGAAGATCGTTCTTCAAGTTGGTGCCGCCCCCGAGATCGACGCTGTTCGCGGACCAGGAATGGTACGGCATCATCTCTCCACGAGTATTCACCGCCGAGGGAGCGATCAGGCTCAACTTGAACGGATTGCGGTCAAATCGCGGAATTTCGTCCGCCATCTTGGAATCGATGGTAAGGTCTGGATTGCTGGAGTTGAATTGTACATGCGACGGGAGTATCATTCACGGTGATGCTCTCCTGAACGCGCCTGTGCTGAGAGTGGCATTCACGGTCACGTCGCCGCGGCGTCTGGACCAGCGACATTCTGCTGAACGAACGTACCGAACCCGGTCGCTTCGATGGTGACCGTATACGTTCCCGGATCGACCAGATCGAACAGGTACAGGCCTGTCTCGCTCGTTTTGCGGACGTATGCGACCCCCGTATTGACGTTGTGCAAGGTCGCAGTTGCGCCCGGAACTACGGCTCCGCTCGGGTCGGTGACAATGCCGGAGATTTTGGCGAGATAGTTTTGAGCCTGAAGCGTCGCGATCAGGCACAAAGATAGCAACGCGGCGGCAATGTGGGACCTGAGTCCTCGAAATGAACTCGACATACGCTCCTTTCTTCTCTTCACGTTTGGGCAGGCGTGCATACGGAAGTGTAGTGTATCAAACGAGTAAAAGTACGATTCAAGTATGAGTGTGGGCTAAGGTATGCTGCGTAAGATCTCGAACAGGTATCGTGTCGAAGACCCTGCTTCGAGTTCCCGCCGCACGACGTGTAGTCGGGAAAATCGTCGTGCACATCTCATCGCCATCGGATGAGTCTGAACCGGCTTGGCGCTTATGTTCACTCGTCAGCGCCAAAGCAACTGCGCTACTGACATTCATGGTGGTAACGCCGTCTCCCGTTGTTTATGCCGCCAGAACCACTCCGCATGATGCACCACGCGAAAGCCGCCCGGCGTGTTCCACGGCATGCGATCTGTCCTCTGACAAGCTTGAGGTACAGCGCGTTCGTGTCGCATCCTGCTTTCCGATACAGATGGCCTCGCTGAGTACCGGGTACGAGTGCGTGTATCTGATGTGTAGACGTGATAGTTCTGGCGGATCGGGTAGGGTTTAAGCAGGCATAATGACCTTGATGTCTTCAGACTCCGCCGGCAGGCGATTGGACACCGAGCAGGCGCAGGCGCAACTCGAATTGAAGGATCGCGCGCTCGCTGCCAGCGCTGAGGGCATAACGATCGCCGATGCGAAACTGCCGGACGAACCTTTGATCTACGCCAACGCTGGCTTCGAACGGCTGACGGGGTATTCCGTCGCTGAGGTGCTCGGACGTAATTGCCGTTTCCTTCAAGGCCCGGCAACCGACGCGGCGACCGTGGACACGTTGCGCACTGCAATCCGCGAACAGCGCGTGATCGCAGTTCAACTCCTTAATTACCGCAAAGACGGTACGCCGTTTTGGAACCGGCTTTCAATCACTCCCGTGCAGGATTCTTCGGGCGTAGTAACGCATTTCATCGGAGTGCAGTCGGATGTCACCGCTGAGAAGGAAGCCAGGGATGCGCTTCAGGATGCAAACCAGCGCTTAGAGGCCGCCAGCGAGGCCCTGAAGAGGGACCTTCAGGCAGCCGCGGCTTTGCAGCGCGCTCTTCTCCCTGGCGCATTGCCAAGATTCGCCGGGTTGGATCTCGCGTACCAGGTCCGCCCCTGCAGCGATGTCGGCGGCGATTCCCTGAACGTGATCCCGCTTGATGATCGGCATCTGGCGCTCTACATACTGGACGTGTCCGGGCACGGCGTGGCGGCAGCGCTCCTTTCCGTGACTCTCACGCATATGCTGTCGGTTATTCCGGACCGCTCCTTTTTGTATCATTCTGCCGACCGCGGAAGCCCTGATTTGATCGCGTCGCCGGCCGAGGTGGTTTCCCGATTGAACCGGCACTTCCTTTGCACTCCGGGTGCATTGCGCTTCTTCACAATCATTTACGGCATCCTAAACGAACGAACCGGGCATTTCCGTTACGTCGCCGCCGGGCACCTGGGCCCGATCCACGTCGCGCCCGGTGTCGCCCCCCGAATCGGAGAAACCGGGGGCATCCCCGTTGGGCTTATGGCAGACGCGACCTATGAAGAGCATGCGGTAACACTTTCCCCAGGCGACAGGCTCTACTTTTGCACCGACGGCATTATCGAAGCCGATAACCAGTCGCAAGAAGAGTTCGGCATTGCGCGGGTACTGGATGCGCTCACGGCGAGCCCGGGCTCCAGTCTTGCCGAAACAGTGTCATCACTGATGGACCAAGTGGAGATTTGGACGGCGCCGAGTTATCCAGAAGATGATGCCTCGATACTCGCAATCGAACGCTTGCCGGATAGCAAGTAGCCAATCGTGAGGAAGCGGTGTTCGGCGATATAGGCTCCAATCCTACTCACGACTCCGACCGTCCGACGCTGCCGGCCCCAGGGGCGGCTGTAGGGGGTCTCAGCGGAGGCCGGCAGGAACGCGCAAAGTCGAATAGCGGCCACAGCCTTCCAAATCCCCTACGAACACAAGCGCTCCCAAGGCGTCTACAGTCGAGGATGACTATTTCTATCGCCCTGTTTCTGCTTATGACACCCGACCTTAAGACCGTTCCCAAAGTTGATCTCCAGAAGTACAGCGGTGTGTGGTACGAGATCGCCCGCCTGCCCAACAAGTTCCAGAAGAAATGTGCCGGGGATGTGAGCGCCGAGTACACATTCCGGGAAAACGGAAAGATCAAGGTGGTCAACCGCTGCCGGGAAGCCGGCAAGCCGCAGCCGAAAGAGGCCGAAGGAGTCGCCCGCGTTGCGGATGAAGACAACGGCAGCAACTCGATTCTGGAGGTACGCTTCGCCCCTGCGATTCTCTCCTTCCTAGACAGTGTGTGGGGCGACTACCGCATCATAGCCTTGGACGAAAAGTACCGTTACGCCCTGGTCGGCAGCAGTGATCGCAAGTATTTGTGGATCCTAAGCAGGACCAAGACGCTCGACGATAACGGATACAAGCGCCTGCTCGCGACCGCTGTCGAGCAGGGCTTCAACGTCAACCAGATCATCCGCACGCCGCACACCTGAGCGGTCCTTGACGAGCGCACCACCAATCTTATGTGTGTGTCTCAGGGTTGACCCTGTCCGAGACTTGAGCTGGTGTTTGAAACGCCCAAGTTAGGTACGGGACTGCTACGTCCCGTTGTGCCTGTGAGGTCCGGTTACCGGTCCAGAATCCGCATCCGGCGGCCCCAGGCGGCTCAGTTGGTTGAACGCCGTTCTCCGGGATGAATGAATGGGCCGCGGTCTCGAAGGCAGAGCGGGTCAGAGCAGTCCCTGTGCACGCAGCTGACCGAGCACAATGACGGTGGCATATCCAGTCCACACAGCAACACTCGCGATGAGGCCGGTAGCGACCGTTGACACCTCCCGAACACGGTAGCCGACAAACAGCGTGCAGGCAATCACGATGAGATTGCCGAACAGGCCGAACCAGAGCGATGAGACCCCGGTCAATTTCGTGAGTCCGAGAGTGTAGTAGGCGTATGACGCGAGGAGGAGCAGAGCAGAGCAGAGCAGAGCAGAGCAGAGCAGAGCAGAGCAGAGCAGAGCAGAGCAGAGCAGAGCAGAGCAGAGCAAGACTAACGATCAGCGGCGGCCAGTCTGACCCGACCTTGCCTTGCCCAACTCGTAGCGTGCGAGGCCCAGCAGTGTGAACAGCACCCACCAAACCAGTGGAATGGTCCAGCCGGGTGGCTGATACCAGAGACGTGTCCCGGTAATGTCGTCATCAAATGAGAGGCCCAACAGTGGGGCTGGAAGGTTGACGCCAATCAGGATGGCGTACAGAAGCGCCACATTGATCAACACGGAAAATCTCAAATGCCCCCCTCGAACTCCTTCGATGCCGAAACACCCTGCTGGATTGAATTCTCGACCTGGCCGTCGCGTGACGTCCGAAACGGCAGCAAACGGCCGGCCGTTTGCTGAGCCCATGAGTAGCCAGACCTGCGGTTCCGCGCGATGTGTCGCCTTCCTGGAATGTATGCGCCCCGGAGCTGATCCGCAGACATTGTCGGCGGTAACGCCGTCTTGCAGTCCGAATGCCTCCCACCACAGGCTGCGTTAAACTGACGAAAACGGAGTCGCGAATACTCCACCGGATTTCGGAAGCCGGGTCGTTATGATTGCCGAGACGCTCTCGCATTACCGCATTCTCGACAGACTCGGTGCGGGCGGCATGGGCGTGGTTTATAAGGCCCGCGATACTCGACTGGACCGGACGGTTGCTCTCAAAATTCTGCGCCCTGACCTCGTGGCCGATCCGGCCCGCACGATGCGTTTTACGGCAGAAGCAAAGGCAGCTTCCGCGCTAAATCATCCCAACATTATCACCATCTACGATATCGGTTCCCACAATGGCACCAATTTCATCGTAATGGAATACGTATCTGGGAGAACGCTCGGGGAGTTGATCGAGCGCAAAGCTCTGCCCGTAAACGAGTGCGTAGGCTATGCAATGCAGGTCGTCGAGGCGCTTACTGCGGCACACCGAGCAGGTATCATCCATCGCGATCTCAAGCCCGGCAACATCATGGTCGCCGCCCATGGCCGACTCAAGCTACTGGACTTCGGCCTCGCCAAACTCATCGTCCCGCCTAGCACCCCCGAAGGCGATGAGAATGCCTCCACACGAACCGCCGCAGAGCTACAAAGTCCCCTGACCAAAGAAGGACAGATCGTTGGAACCGTGGCGTATATGTCGCCGGAGCAAATCACCGGGACTACGGTCGACACGAAGACGGACATTTTCTCTTTCGGGATAGTGCTGTATGAGATGCTCACTGGTCGCCGTCCGTTTGGTGGCTCCACGACCTTCGAGACAGCGGCAGAGATTCTGAAGAACGAGCCCAAGTCGCCTCGCGAGTTGGCGCCGGGAGTTCCGCTCGCGCTGGAGAGAATCATCGGCCACTGTTTGCGCAAGGAACCTGATCAGCGTTTCCAGAGCATAGCCGACGTCGGCCGGCTTCTTGATGATATTCGCTCCGACCTGAAGACCGGCCAAACCGTCGACGCTTCCGCGCCAAGCTCCTGGGCACGAAGCAACGGTCGCAAAGTTCTCCTGGCCGGAGTAGCTGTCCTTACCCTGTCGTGTGCCGCCGGTGCCGCGGCGTGGATGATGCGGTACGAAGCCGCCGAGCCATTGGCGCAGCTTACGCGTCTGACGTTTGATTCCGGGTTGACCACCGATCCGGCCGTTTCGCACGATGGTAAACTGCTCGCGTTCGCGTCCGACCGAGATGGACGTGGCAACCTCGACATCTGGGTGAGGCAATTAGCGGGTGGCGAACCCGTGCAGGTGACCCGCGACGCGGCCGACGAATTCGAACCGGACTTCTCTCCCGATAGCACGAAGATCGCCTATCGTTCGAATCGTGAAGGCGGCGGTATATATATCGTGTCCGCCCTCGGCGCAAGTGAACCGCAGTTGATAGCCGTTGGCGGCCATTCGCCTCGATTCTCTCCGAACGGTAGATGGATTAGCTACCACGTCGGAGAGATGTCCGGACTTACGTCTCGGCCCATGCGCAGCAAGTTGTTTGTGATGGATTTGAATGAAGGCCAGAGCCGGCAAATTGAATCATCGCTCGTCGCTGCAAGTTCTGCCATCTGGTCGCCCGACTCCAAACATATCCTGTTTTCGGGTTCCGAGGTCGGTAACATCAATGCGCCGACGGATTGGTACGTCGCAGCGTTAGATAGCGGTAAGGCAACACGGATGAGCGTGGCCGATGTATTTGGCCGACGGGGATTGTCGGAAGTCATCCCTCACGCCTGGGTGGAGGGTGACGAGGTGATCTTCTCGGCAAAGTTCGGTGACAGCAGGAATATATGGCGGCTGCCAATTTCTCAGCGCACTTGGAAGGTGAAGGCGGCCCCGAAGCGCATGACTTCCGGAACCGGCATGGAAAGCCACGCGGCGTTAGCCGCTGTGCTCTCTTCGGAGCGCCTTGTCTTTTCCGTTCTGAATTTCAGGACTAATCTCTGGACAGTGCCTCTCGATGCCAGCGGGGCGAGAGCCACCGGTCCTGCGACGCGCATCACCGACGATGAGGCAACCGCCGGATTTCCGGATCTGACAGCCGATGGTAACGTCCTCGTTTTCGCTTCGAACCGATCGGGTACGAAACAGATCTGGAGCAGGTATCTCAGGACCCGAAAGGAAATGGCTATAACGGCCGGGCCGGCGGACGTAACTCCTACCATCGCTCCCGACGGATCTGTATTGGCGTACCAAGATGAAGATAAATGGGCGAAGTTCGCCGTACCGCTGGGCGGAACGAATTCACAGCCGCGCTCGCGGAGCAGGATCGCCGAAGGCGATGGTTGGCCTTACAGCTGGTCATCCGACGGTATGTGGCTGTTCTATGCGGTTCGGGCGGAGCGCTGGGGGATTGAAGCCGTGCATAGAACGTCAGGCCGGAAGTACACGGTATTCCAGCATCCCGGATACGACGTGACGTACTTCCATCCATCGCCCGATAACCGCTGGGCCCTCGCTTCGGCGTTCGAAACTCCCGCAGCGTACATTCAGATCGCGCCGATGCGTGAGGGGATTGCAGTCCAACCAGATGAGTGGGTTCGTATTGTAAGCGATGCTGCGGAGCATGATCGGCCTGTCTGGTCGAGTGATGGAACTTGGTGTACTACACGTCCTTCCGCGATGGGTTCCGGTGCATTTGGGCGCAGCGCCTGGACAATGACACGAAGCGTCCTTCGATCGCGCCCGCTCCTGTATATCATTCCCACTCTGCCGGATTGTCGTTACGAAACGCGGGGCAGACCCACTTCAGGATTGCGGTCGCAGCGGACAAGCTTGTGTTCAACATGGGCGAACTGAGGGGCAACCTGTGGATGGCGACATTTCAGAA
Organism: Bryobacteraceae bacterium; assembly: GCA_963825845.1. GTDB lineage: Bacteria > Acidobacteriota > Terriglobia > Bryobacterales > Bryobacteraceae > DASQDN01. The sequence continues at coordinate 156,026 of CAWGVL010000078.1, forward strand.
AGAACCGCCACCGCATTGAGCGTGCGGGTACTCTGCGAGGAATCCGTGGTGGGGCAAGCCGGCTCGCATGAATTCCTATACTGAACACGGCTTTTTCGAATCGATCGCACGACATCACGTTTTAGTTCCTCTGCGCCTGCGTCCTACTTTCCTTCTTCGCCCTCAGCATCGCCTCGAGCTCCGGAACCGTCAACATCTTGTCTTTCGGCTCCGGTTGCTTCGGCGCTGGTCGGCTGGCCATCAGGAAGTCACGGAAGTGCTTCGTCGCAGCGAGACGCGCTTAGTGGTCCGGACCACCCTGCATGATCTGGCCCTCTTTCGTCAGGTACTCGCGTCTGGCGGTCAGCGCGTGCTCGATCGCGCGCATCGAGCGATAGAAGACGGCACGCATCTCTTGCCATTCATCACCGACGAATTCGGCAATCAGTTGCCGGCACTCCGGCGAGTTCGCTTCGCGTGAGGGGAGGGTGCGTCCGATCCTTTCGGCTTCCGCGATGTCGGTGACGGTGGCGCCGGAGGCAAGCGCCTTCGCGATGCGCGCTAGCTGGCCTTCGCGGCGGAGTTCCGCGGTGGGTTTGGGCAGTGCTTCTTCGGTGATTGGTGTATTGCGTTTGCTCACGCGTGCCAATCGGCGCGACACCTTCGGTTTATGCGTTAAATTTCCAAGTTGTCGACAAACTACTCGGAATCCACTCGTATTCTGGTAGAGCGGACCTTATGGCACACGGCCAGAAAAGGCCGTGATGGCAGAGCCTGGCACCACGTCTTGTAATTGCGAGTCTCGGACGACGAACACGCCCCCAACCAACACGTGCGGGATTCCTTCCGAGTATTGGGCAGGATTCTCGAACGTTGCCCTGTCTTCAACGTGCTTCGGGTCCAGAACGACTATATCCGCATCGGCACCGACCTCGATGCGCCCCTTTGATGTGATCCCTAGTTTCTGCGCCGGCAGATAACTCATTTTGCGGATTGCCTCCATGAGATTGAGCACCCTTTCGGTCCGCACATAGCGGGCCAAGACACGCGCAAACGACCCAGCCGCGCGCGGGTGCCCTTTGCCATCCTCGAGCAGCCCATCGCTACCCACCATGACGAACGGCGAAGCGAGCGCCACTCGCACCGCCTCGTCTGGGATCGCATGCACAATGACGAAGCCGCCTTGCTGGCGGTAGCGCTGAAAGGACTCAGCCGTCAGGCGCTCGCCCGTGCTCACCCATTCCAGCCCGTCGTAGCTGATACCGTAGCGCTGCTGCCAGCCTTCGGAGAAAACCGCCGAATCCAAGCGCGTGAAGGCGGCCGTATACGGGTACGTCTCGGTGGTGACATCAAGGCCGGACTTGCGGGCGGACTCGATCATCCGCAAAGCGAGTGGCGTGCTCCGCAGCCCGGCGCTGGCGATGTGCATGACGTGCACACGCGCGCCGGTCACCGCCGCGTTGCCGATCACCTCCTGCAACGCGTTCACCACGCCGGGCTCGCCGGATCCCTTGTGGCGCATGTGCACGAAGCAGGGTCGGCCGCTCGACGCCGCCAGGAAAAACAGGTCGAGGATCTCCTCGCGCGTAGCCTGCGGCGTGTATTCGAGACCGAAACCGATTCCGAGCGCACCTTCTGAGAGTCCCTGCCGAAGCCGTTGGCGGATCTCCTGGCGTTCTGCTTCGCTCGCCCTCCGGTTCGCGGCTGTGTCGCGGGGCAGGAAGGAGCCGGTGTCTCCCATAACGGCCATGCGGGCCGGAATGTGACCGACGGTCGCGCCGTAGTTGATAAGCGACTTGCCTTGACGCGCGGCGTACCAAGCTCTCACCGGCCACACGCCGACCTCGGCCTCTACAGCTGTGGTGACGCCATCGCGTGCCTTGAACCGATAGTTCTCTGGCGTCTGGCCATGGCTGTGAAGATCTATGAAGCCGGGCACGACTAGGAGATTTGCGACATCCACGACGGTGGTGCCCAATAAGGGAGTGGGCGAGATCGCGGCAATCCGGCCCGCCCGGATACCAACATGCCGTACTGCGTCGAGCCCTGAGGCTGGGTCCATCACACGCCCGTTCGCTAGCACCGTATCGTAGGGTTGCGCTTGTAAGAAGGAACCTAGGAAGATTGTGAACGGCAGCATCACGCGCTTCATCTCGCATAATGCTATCGATTTCGTAAGCGCGATAAATCAGAGACCTATCAGCGCGCCCCCCCACAGAAGTGCACACGTGTCTTCTCTCGCGCGTGTAGGATTTGCTTTCCCGTGCAGGAAACGCTCCAAGAGTGAGGCGAAGAAGAAAGCAACACTCTGTTCAGGAACTGGCCAGTTTACGGATCGCCGTTTCTCATCGGTGGCTCCGTAGCTCGGGTCATTGGAGACTGAAGTTCCCACTCCTCATGGCGGTAGCTCGGAGCGCACCGAGCCGCCCTCGTTCATGTGTCTACTACGCCGTCGCCCGTTCGCTCTTCAGCTGATCCGGTTCTGCCACCCCGGGGCGGATCGTCGGAATGAGCATCGGCACCTGCTTTCGATAGTCGCGGTAGCGCTCCCCGTGGAACGTTATTAGGTCGTGCTCTTCAAACTGAATGGCAACCAGGATATACGCCGTCGTCATCGCCGCAAACAGCAAGTGTGCGGTAGTCATCACGGGCGCGGACCAGAAGCTCAACAGCCATCCCACATACAGCGGATGTCGGACGTATCGATAGAAGTACGGGGTTCGGAACTTTAGGTGGGTATACGGTACGCCCTGCAGATAGAGCCAGACCTGGCGAAGCCCGAACAAATCAAAGTGATTGATCAGGAACGTGCTGACGAGCACGATCAACAGCCCCAGGACGTAGGAGCCGGTCAGAACAGCGTTCATGATGCCGTCACCGACGTTCCATACTACTCCTCCGATCGGCTCCCACCACCAGAACACTACCAGCAGCGCGAGGCTCGAGAACAAAACGTAAGTGCTTCTCTCGGCCGGTTCCGGAACCAGTCGTGTCCACGCTCGCTTGAACCATGGTCGTGCCATGATGCTGTGCTGAAGCGCAAACAGCGCAAGCAGCGCGATATCGATACCAAGCGCGCTTACCAACGACCTTGTCGGGCCCGAGTCAATTGACTTCGGCACGCCGAAGTTCCCTAGAAAACCGATTGCGTACAACAGGGTCGCGAAGAACACGCCGTAGCATGCGATTCCATATGCAAACACACAGATGCGTTTCACGTCTTTCCCCCCTTTGAGGAATGTTCGAGGATTAGCATTTTCGCCTGGGAAGCCGTCTTTAATGACGGCTTCCCTCAAGTACGCGTGATAGGTGTACGAAGCAGCTCAACGCGACGCGACAGGCAGGCCCCGTTCACAGTACTCGCCGCAGGAAAGAGACTTGGCTGAAAAATATGTAGAAGACTCTCGGCGCACCAACCAAAACGCCGGCGTGTGCGCTATCCAGAAGTTAGCGGTTCAATGGCGATTCCGCACGCGATTCGTAAGCGCGATAAATCAGAGACCTATCAGCTCAGCACCCCCGCAGAAGTGCACAATTGTGTTCGCTCGCGCGCGTAGGATTTGCTTTCCCGTGCAGGAAACGCTCAAGAATGAGGCGAAGAAGAAAGCACATTTAAAGAATGGCAAGTTTCGGGTAGCGCCGTTCTTCGAGATCTGGCTCTGGATTTCTATCGCGCACAACCGCTACGCCCGTTTTCTCTGTACCAACATGCGCGCAAACGTCGGCTGTCGCCAGTCAGCCTGCTCCGCCCTGTATTCTAAGCGAAGTCAAGCGCACCCGGATGGGTCGGCCAAATACATGCCGGCAGGTGTCAGGCTTGTAGAGACATCCGCGGGCGGCTGTGCTTCTTCGATGATTGGTGTCTTGCGTTTGCTCACGCGTGCCAATTGCGTGAGGAGACAACGCGTGTGTCATTTTGCGCAATCGCCGTATCTCAGTCTCAAGGGACGGTCGCTGCAGGCTCTTGCCGGTTCGCGCTCACAAATCGTCGGCAGAGAGTACCCGGGCCTGAACTCCGGGGTCGTGTTTTGGGAGGACAGGAATGTCTGATTCATCCATTCGGATGGAGGGGCGAAGCGTGGGCAACGAACGACAACGGATCCGTTATGGTGGGCCAGGAGCGCATAACTAATCGCCGACAGCCGCTAATCATTGCTCGCCGCCCTATTCTTCCTCCACTCCATCGACCGCCTTCAGGATGGGAGAGTACGCAAGTTTATCCGTGTATCGAGCCAGGGTGGAGCCCAGAACGGCATCCTGCTCTGCGATCTCACGAATTACTTCCGACATCAATCTCGCGTCGAGGCTCACGACAGCATTACGGAGCTTGATGCGCAATGGGGCAGGCAAGTTGCGCGATCGTATCCGCTGAGAGTGCCGGCGTCCCATCCTGGCGCCGCTCGGGGGTCGTGTGCGCACGGCGATAGCGTACGCCCAGGTGACGTCTCATACAATCAAAGATCATTTCCGGACGATAGGGCTTCCTCACGTAGTCGTCCACGCCTGCGGCAAGTACTTCGCTGCGATCACTTTCGAGTCCAGAGGCCGTGACCGCGACAATCCTGACGTCCTGCCCGCCATCGAGCACACGGATCCGTTTCGTTGTTTCAATCCCGTCCATTATCGGCATCCGCAGGTCCATCCAAATGAACTGCGGGTGCCATTTCCGGAATTCCTCCACTCCGGTTTCGCCGTTCTCAGCCACACGGACCTGAAAGCCTGCATTTTCAAGCAGCCGCTGCAGAACCATCCAGTTCTCCGGCTCGTCTTCGACTATGAGTACCCGGTACTCCGGCTGACCTGACTCCAGTTCGAGAATTTGCGCATCCTCTACCGGCTTCGAGTCGAACTCCGCCGCAGGCTTCACCGGAATCTCAACACGAAAACGGGAGCCCTCGCCGAGGGTGCTCTCAAGCTCGATACTGCCGCCCATGAGTTCGATGACGCGCAGAGTAATCGCCAGGCCGAGCCCGGTGCCTTTCTGGCGGCCAACTGGCGCCGCCTGTTCGAATGGCTTAAAGATGCGCTCCTGATCACCGGCGGCGATGCCGCTTCCGGTGTCCTCAACATCTAGGCAAAGTACAAAATGATCGTCGGTATCTGCAGGACGGGAACCGATCCGCAGAGTGACAGATCCCTTCTCGTGTATATTGGATCGCATTGCCGAGGAGATTGATCAGCACTTCAGTCAACCTGGCAGAGTCTGTGTAGACGCACCTGGGAAACTCGCTGGACTTAACTACGTGCAGCGCGAGATGCTTCTCGGCCGCTCGCACGCTCATCATGTCGGCCACATCGTGCACAAGAGCCCTCAAATCACAAGCCGTGATTTTCAGTGAGTCGCGACCGGCTTCAATTTTGGCTATATCGAGCAGATCGTTGATCAGCGTCAGCAGGTGCTCGCCGCTACGGTTGATTATCTCCAGATCCCTCCTCTCCTCCTCGGAGCCGCTTTTCCCGCGCAACAGGTTGGAAAATCCGAGAATGGCGTTGAGGGGTGTCCGCAGCTCGTGGCTCATGTTGGCGAGAAACACGCTCTTGGCCCGGTTGGCCTCCTCGGCCTGATTTCTCGCCTCCACGAGCTCGGCGGTGCGCTGATCAACCAGCTTCTCAAGCTGCCGTTCCCGTTCGTTCAGCGTCCTGACTCGGAGCTTATAGGAGCCGTAAAGCAGAGCGATGAGAACCAGAATCGCTCCGCCCCGGCTCCACGGCGTCATCCACCAGGGCGGCGCGATCGACACAGCTATCGATGCTTCCGGCCCGCTCCACGTCCTGCCGTCCGTAGAAGCCTGAACGCGAAATCGGTACCCACCTGGCGGAACGCCGGTATAGCGGGCGGAGCGGTTTCGGCTATCTACTTCGGTCCACTGCGATTCCAGATTCTCCAGCTTGAAGCGGTACCGGGTTCGTGCCTGATCCCTAAAGCTCAAGGCCGCAAAATCGAACGAGAACTCTTCATCTTTGTGCGTGAGGTTCAGCGCATCCAGGGCCCAAATGGGCCTGGGAAGAACCGAGCCTGCCTGAACCGGCACATTTCTTCCGCGAATCCGGAACTCGGTCAGCACGACAGGTCCGGCTTCCTGAGGTTTGGCTGGAATGCGACTGGGATCGAACATGTTGAAACCCTGCAGACCGCCAAAATACATAACGCCTGCCGCGTCCACGGAGCACGCCTTGCGGTTAAACTGCTCACCCTGGAGGCCGTCACTCTCGTGGTAATTCACGAAGCTGTTGTCGCGAGGGTTGAATCGGGAAATGCCATTGTTAGTGCTGAGCCAAAGATTGCCGGATTTATCGCCGAGGACACATTGAACCACGTTATCGGGCAAACCGTCCTGTGTCGTGTAATTAGTGTAGGTCTCGGTTTTCGGATCGAACCGGAGCAAACCCGTCTCGGCGGCAAGCCAGAGCAGTCCATCCGAATCCTCGTGTATGTAGTTGATTTGAGCGCCAGGTCGCGGGGTGGCGACCGTTCGAATGTTGCCGGACGAGTCTTTCCTCGTGAGCCCGTCTGGCCCTCCGAACCAGAGATTGCCCTTGCGATCCTCGTGCATGGATATAGCCGGGAGATTTGAAATCGACGTGACCGCACCGGTCTGCGGGTCGAGAGCGGCGCGGCCGCCGGAAGTGCCGAACCAGAATCCTCCCCGGCGATCCTCGACAAGCGAATAAGTTGGACTGATCCCTCCGTCGCCGTCGAGTGGACCGCGTTTAAAACGCGTGAACGTGCCGCTGCTACGATTGAGCCGGTTAATACCAGCGCCGGTACCGATCCACACGGCACCGGCGTTGTCTTCATATATTGAGTAAACCCGGTCACTGTCCAGACTGGCCGGTGATCGTGCGTCATGCCGGATGTGGGTGAACGTTCCGGAACCGGGTTCATACCGATTCAATCCGCCATCATAGGTGCCGATCCACAAGACACCGGAGCGGTCGCGGTAAATTGCCCGGACATTCGCGTCGCTCAAACTGCCTAGATCGGCCGGGTTTCGCCGCCACCCGCCGAATTTCAGACTCGCCGTCGAGAAGCGGCTTAGGCCACCGCCCTTTGTGCCGAACCACAGGCTGCCATAGCGATCCTCCGCAATCGAAAGTATCTCGTTCTCGCTCAGGCTCTGCTGGTCCGCTGCATGGTGATGTAAGACCGCGAATCCGCCTGTTGCCGGATCAAAAATCTCCAGGCCGTCACTTGTACCCTCCCAAACTACTCCATCCTTGCCGGCATATATTGCACCTGCAGGCGAATTAAGCGCCGCCGTTTCGCCGGCCAGGGCCGCGCGAAAGCGCCGCGAACTGGATCGAAGAAGTTCGGGGTGTCCCGGGTTGTAGCCAGCCAGAGGTTTCCCGCGGGGTCCTGCGTGATATCTGTGAAAATTTCCGGTGTTTTATGCGGACCGGGCGAGTAGTGTTGTGCAGCGCCGGTGGAAGGATCGAATCGCACTAAGCCCGTACTAGCGCCTACCCAGAGAATACCCGCACCATCGCGATACATGCTTTTGATCGCGATATCAATGTTCGCCGGGAGTCCGCCGCCAATATCAAAGCTCGAGAACTTGCCCGTGCCCGAATCGAGCCGGTATAGGTTTCTTCCGCCACTAAATCCCAACCAAATGAACCCTGCACGGTCATCAACTATTTTCTGCAGGCTTACCGGCCTGCCCTGCACGGACAACGCGTGCGGAAGTGCGTAACGAGTGAATGTGTCCGTTTGAGCATCCAGCCGGCCTGCGTCGCCAGTCCATATGGCGCCGTGACTGTCTTCCAACAACGTACTCACAAAATCGCCGCCGAGCGAGTTCGTGTTGTGCGGGTCGTGCCGGTATTGCTTTACCCGGTAGCCGTCGTAGCGGTTTAGCCCGGCCTGTGTACCGAACCAAAGAAATCCGTGACGGTCGTGCAGGATGCAGAAAACCGTATCGTTCGAGAGCCCGTCGGCGGTGGTAAAGCGATCGAACCGGATGCGCGACTGCAGAGCCGCAGGGGTCTGGAGGGCCGCCGCAAGGTCGCTGCGCGAATCCGCCGCCTGAGCAAGCCCAATAAAGCTCACCACAGCGATGAGGACGAGCCCAAAGCACACCGTACACTGCTCCCTGTGGACGCGGCTCGGTAATCGAGTCCAATTCAGCAGGCGGCTGCAAGCAGTGACCAGTCTTGTCAGAAGAGCAATTTTAACCCAAATTGCAGGTCGTGCCACTTGTTGACCGGTGTGAACGATGTGGTCCCGAACGCGTTTGATGTGATCGCTTCCGCCGGCCGGCGAAAGTTCACCGAGTTGTTGGCATTGCAAATGAATACTCAGGCGAATCACTTCAGCTGACTTGCTATTCGCGGAAAGTCGATGGAATCGAATTCATGGCTATCGTCATATGTTGGTTATGATCAATGCGTTAGAGTCGGCTTACCGGGTTCGAAGCAACCGAGCGGCCTTCTCGGCCGCTTGAACTGATGTCGAGGGTCGGCGCACTTTCAGCGGAAAGGCGGACAATCTCCATATGGGGTTCCTTCGAAAACTAGCAACATTTAGTCGCTTAGTTTTCTGTTGGTTGGCGTTTACGGTCTGTGGTTTGGCTTTGGGTTATCGTGCATACAGGTAGCGAGGCGCCGCCGATGGCACTTGGAGCAAAGCTCTGCGGGAACGGCGAGGCTGATGGGGACGCTCAGCAATGGCTTTCTCTTCAGAATTGCTTCGAAGCCGATCCGTTCCAAGCGCTGGACCATTTTTCCAGCAGTACGCTCGGGATGGAGTCGGTCAAAGTAATCGCCGCCGCGCTCGCGATAAACACCCCCGTCGCGGATGAGCACATAGAGGATGGTGAGCAGCCGGTGAGCGACCGCCACCGTTGCCCTCTTGAGGCCGCGCCGGCCAGCCAAGCGATGGAACATGGCGGAAAGGAAGCAGTCGTGCGTGCGTGATGCGGCCCAAGCGCATTGCACCAGAATGCGGCGTAGGTACCGGTCTCGCTTGCGCGTTTTGTCGGAAAAGCGTTTGCCTGCGCTTTCGGAGTTACCGGGACACAAGCCCGCCCAACTCGCCAAGTGTTTCACAGTAGGAAATTGCATCATGTCGACGCCGAGTTCCGCTAAGATGGCTTGCGCGCTGACTGTATCAATTCCGGGAAAGTCGACATACGCTGAATCAAGTCGCTATGTTGGCTCATCTCGGTGCTGAGTCGTTCATCGATGGAGGCCAGACTTCTATCCAGTTCATCCAGGCGGGTGAGCTGTTGAGTCAGCATCCAACGAAAGTGCTCGTCGGTGCGGCCATTCAGCGCCGATACCAGTTCGGGTCGCTTCTCGCGCAACTTGCCCACGGCCAGGTCGGCCATGGCGAGAGCATCCGTAGCGCCTTTGGCCAACTGATTCAGAATGGTGCGTCCGCTCTTACCCACGATATTGCTGGCCACGCTGCCGAGCTTGATGTGGACTGTCTCCAACAAGCGTCCGATGCGGTTGATGACACGGTTGCGATCCTGCTGAAGATGGACTCGCATGCGCGTCAGTTGGCGTGCTTGACGGATCGGCTTGGGAGGAATGAAACTGCCCGCCAGCATGCCGTACTGAAGAAACTCGGCAATGCGCCGAGCATCGATGCGGTCGGTCTTTCGGCCTTGTAGCGCGCGCACCGTTTGCGGGTTGACCAGCGTCAGCGCAAGCCCCCAGCGGCGCTGCTCGAGAATGTTCCACACCGGAATCCAGTACACACCGGTTGACTCCAAAGCCACCTGCTTCACCTGCTGCTGTTTGAGCCAGGTGGCGAGCCGTTCCAAATCGTGAGTAAATGTGCCGAAGACTTGCTCTGCAATTTCGTCTTCCGCTTGTCCATTGCGACGGATGCGCACACAAGCCGTGATGGACTTCTTATGTACATCCAGTCCAGCGCAACGGCGGTAAAGTAGTTTCATGTTGTTCTCCTTGCCGCAAGCAGGGGACGCCTGGAAAACAATCGATTTTCCTTCACGTGCTCTCTGCCTTGCGGCAAAGGCGACACTCCGTTGTTCCACGCAAACTTCAATGCTCGGCGTCCGGACCACATTCACAGTCGGGCTGCAAGCGCCAAACGAGAGCCGGCCTTATCAAGCTCACAGCACTCGGAATCGTACCGCTTCCTCACCCTTTTCATCCCCCGTTGTCCGCACCTGCCGGTGAGGCATTTACAGCCCAAACGGCAAAATATCCACCCCGAAACCAACAACTTAACCCAAAATCACGGTAAATACCAAGCCCCGGCATGGTAATTTCCAACCAGGAGGAATCATGCGTACCGTAGCGCGAGTAGCATCATCCCGAGGCAACAGTGCCAACTCCCGAAGACCCGCCGCCACCATCGACCGAGCCACATCCGCCCAAAGCAGCACCGCCCACGGATGCGCCGGAGCCAAACTCGTCGTCATCGAAGGAGAATCCACGCACCGCTGGCAAGTTCTAGTCAATGCCTGCCCTCTGCGAATTCCAACCAGAAACTGACATCGGAACCGAACTGGTCAACGAGATCGCCGCCGCTCGCTCGGGCACTCGCCGCTGCTGGTTGCCGGAAACGTCCCTCTTCGAAATGGAAATCGCAAAGCAACGCGAAAACGTGGAATTCGAGCCCCAGGACTACGAATCCCAGCACGCAGCCGCAGCCCGAGACCTCGGCCAGAACATGCGCCTCATGGACCGCTATGAGACCCGCATGCGCCGCAGCTACGAACGCGCCGTCGAAATCCCTACCAGCTCCGCGCTCGCCCCAACAACCGAAAATTTCCAAACGAACCCAAGAATCTCGGCGAATAATCCGCAGGCATGATCGAAGTCGCGACCAATTACGGCCCGAATCCGGCGCCGCCTCGGTATGTTTATGTCGGTAAGCAACCGAAGGAAACACCCAAAGCCGAGGCGCCGAACCCAAAGGAGGCTGGCTGCCCGGAGCCCGTGCAATGGGGATTTTCTCCTCATCCTCATGCGGGCCCTCATGCCCTTCACCGATGCGCGCAAAGCCGTGCTCGCCGCCATCGAAGCCTATGAAGGAGCCTCGCCATGAGTCTTGGTGGCTTCCACCAAATCAATATCACGTCTCGGCTGGTTCAGTCGCACTCATCCGGTGGAATTGCCGGCGGGTCGTATCCTGCTGCCGCTCTACTCCGACGGATCTCGCTACTTCGCGATCAGCGACGATGGGGGGTGGACTTGGTCCGCCAGCGACCGATCGTCGGTCGCGGCGTCCATCGACCCGGGGAAGCCAAGTCCCGCTCGTCGCAAAATGCCATAAAGCACGCAGTCTCCGCCCACAAGATCGCTATGATCGAAAACGAATCAGAGGACGAATCGAAGCGTTTCACGCGTCGTTTATCGCGAACTTCCGTCCGTGCGATTTCGTTAAAGATCAACTCGTAGTCGAGATAACTGTCAGCCGATGGCGTTCGCCCGTTCATGGAGGCCATGCAAAAAGCCGCCAAGGAAATAGGGGCTAACAAGCGATTGTAAAAACGAGGCCGAGACCATGGAACCGCGGCTAGGATACCGACTGCAAGCGAGGCCTGCCTGCGAGCAGGTCTCAAACTTTCACACCACTCGAAACGCTCCCGGGAAGTATAATTCCGAGATTGACCAGTGATCGCCGAATCATGGAACCGTCAACAGGAAGAGCGGCGGCAACAGAGTTATCCCCCTGCCCATCTGGCGTAATGTCCCCCATTCCTCAACGTCCGAAATCCGAGGCGCGCACGCGTAAGCGCTCACTAAAAGGAGGATTCTTGAAAACAGTTTTACGGTTACCGCATCTCACGAATGGCGACCCGCCGTGCATATGGATCTAAACATCGGCCTCCGCGAACTGCCATCCGTCGACGAAGTCCTACGGCGCATCGACTCCCGGTGTCCTCGAGACTTGCTCGTCTCGGAGACGCGCCGAGTCCTGGACCGCATGCGCGAACGGGTGAAAGCAGGCCAGCCGGTCGACTTCACCAGCATCCCCAGGCAGGTGCTAACGGCGCTTCAGAACCTGGAGAAGCCGTCGCTGCGCCGTGTCATCAACGCGACGGGAGTCGTGCTCCATACGAATCTCGGACGGGCCCCCCTGCGGAACGAGCCCGGTCGGTGCGATGGCTATTGCAACCTCGAGTACGATCTCGAGACGGGCAAACGCGGCAAACGGGATTCGCATGCTGCGCCGCTCATCGAGCGGCTCACCGGATACCCCGGCATCGTCGTGAACAACAACGCGGCCGCAGTCTATCTCGTGCTGAACGAACTGGCAGCCGGAGGCGAGGTCATCGTCTCCCGGGGTGAACTGATTGAGATCGGTGACGGATTCCGCATCCCCGACATCATGGCGCGAGCCGGGGCCATCGTGCGCGAAGTCGGTACCACCAACCGGACGCGTCTTGACGATTACCGCAGCGCGATCAATGAACGTACCCGGCTCATTCTCAAAGTGCATCCAAGCAACTTCCGTATTTCAGGATTCACGGAGTCAACCGGCATCGCGAAACTTGCCGCGCTCGCGCGTGACCATCACATCCCTTTGTATGAGGATCTCGGCAGCGGCTGCATGGTTGATTTGAAACCCTTCGGTATCGATGAGCCCGTGGTCTCTGACAGCATCAAGGCTGGCGTCCCCCTTGTGTCGTTTAGCGGTGACAAACTCCTCGGTGGACCGCAGGCTGGCATCATCGCCGGCGAACCCGAACTCATCGCCAGGTTGAGGCGCAACCCGATGTTCCGCGCTCTGCGTGTAGACAAGCTCATCTATCACGCGCTCGAGGCGACATTTCGTCGGCTGCTGTTCTGCCGTTGGGATGAGATCCCGGCGCTCAACATGGTGACTACCCAATCGGAGACCATTCGCGCCCGCGCCGAAAGAATCGCCACTCAGCTCCTCGGATGGGATGCCGATGTCCGGCCGGGTCTGTCCATCATCGGAGGCGGCTCCACGCCTGAGCAGGCGCTGCCGACATGGCTGATCTCAATCGGCGTGGAGGATCCGGCCCAGTTCCAGGATGAACTGCGATTAGGAAATCCGGCGGTCGTTGCCAGAATCGAAGACGACCGCCTTGTACTGGATATGAGAACTGTCTACGAGAGTGAGGAGGAAGAACTGATCGAAGCGCTCGCTCAGGCCCGTTCCAAATAGCTGCCGTCCGCCGTGTTCACCTTGATCCGTTCGCCTTCGCTGATGAACGCCGGAACCTGCACCACCAGGCCGGTATCGGTCTTGGCGGGCTTGGTTACGTTCGAGACGGTCGAACCTTTCAGCCCAGGCTCGGTTTCGAGAACGGTCAACTCGACGGACGGCGGCAGTTCGACGCTCATCGGTTTGCCTTCGTAAAACTCCACGTGGACCTTCAGGTTCGGGATCAGGTAATCGACAGCGTCGCCCAGCAAGTCTTGTTTCAGCTCCACCTGCTCGAACGTTTCGATGTTCATGAAGGTGTAATTGTCGCCGTCGTCGTACAGGTACTCCATCTCCTGCTCATCCAGGATGGCGCGGTCAACCTGTTCGGTCGATGAAAACCGGTTGTCCACCATGGATCCGTTTCGTAGGTTACGCATGCGCACCTGAACGAACGCGCGGAGGTTTCCCGGTGTCCGGTGGACCATGTTGAAAATCGAATACAGGTCGTTGTTCCACTTGATGACCATTCCTGGCCGTAAAGCTGAAGCTTGCATATAGAAACTTCCTATTCTAACAGGCAGGGCATGAGGCGCAAAGCGTTGGTATTGTCGGCAGGCGGGATGTTCGGTGCTTACCAGGCAGGCGCTTGGGAGGTGCTTTCGCAAAGCTTCCATCCGGACATCGTGATCGGCGCCTCGATCGGCAGTTTGAACGGTTGGGCGATCGCCGCAGGCTGTGACCCGAAGGAACTCAGCGGTCGGTGGTTGCGGCTGCGCGAAAACTCGATCCGGCGCATCCACCAATGCTACCGGCCCGTTCTTCAGTACGGGGTGGTCGTTACTGATCTGCGTTTGAAGCCGCGGCTCTTCACTACGCCGGGCATCGTCTTTGAGCACTTGAAAGCGTCCTGCGGCTTCGCGGCTGCGGAAGGGCGGTTCTACGTCGATGGGGGTGTGATGAACCCGCTCCCCTTGTGGGCCGCTACGGAGATGGGCGCGACGGACATCCTGGCCATCAACGTGCTTCCGCAACTGCCCGGGTCCCTGTTGCGCGCGTGCATTTGGTTCCTGCGAGGCTTGGCCCCGGAATATCCACCGCCGGCCTCGGGCGCGAAGGTCACGATCCTCGAACCGGAAGCCGCGCTGGGCCCTATGCGGCATGCCGTCTTCTACAGCGAAGCCAACGCCCGAAAGTGGCTAGAGCAAGGACGGGAGGATGCCAGGCGCCTGATCGGCCCGCCGATCTCCGGCCCGCGTATGTCTTAGGATGCGTACAGAACCATCTGCGTGCAGCGGAACAGTGCCAGCGTCTTGCCGGTCTGCTCGCTCTTCACGGTCGCATCCCAAACCTGCGTCGTTCGCCCTCGATGCGGACGGACGGCTTCGCATGAGAGCGATCCGTCGAGAGCGGTGCCAACGAAATTACTTTTCAGCTCGATGGTCGTGAAACCTTTAGCGCCATCGGGCAAGTCGAACATGGTTCCGAAACCGCACGCAGCTGTCGGCAAGCCCGATCACGGCTGCGGCGTGTAGATAGCCATTGGGCGCAAGAAGGTCGGGCCGGATCTTCATCGACGCAACTAAGCGTCCTGGTTCGACCGATACCACTTCGAATCCGATGAGACCGGGCAGGGAACCCTTGCCCCAGGTGTTCAACTCCGCAACCGTCACGTTCGGAGTATAGCGCCCACTTCGGGATAGACCTCAACGCAGCCCGCCTCGCGAAGCTGCTGCTCGGAAAAGCCGCCGGTAAGCACACCGATCGGTTTCATGCCGCCTCGGACGGCAGCCTCGGCATCGTAAGGAGTGTCGCCCATCACGATCGCGTCTTGGGGTTTCGCTCCGGGAATCTTACCCAGGGCTGCGTGAAAGATATCGGGGTGCGGCTTCGACTTGTCGGCATCGTCAGCCGAGGTCTTTCGCATCGATCAGGTCGTCGATGTTGAGGAATTTGAGATAGCCCTGCAACTCTTCAGTCTTCGCGGATGTGGCCAGTGCGATCTTGTATCCGTCGTTCTTATACTGCTGGAACACCTCGCGAACACGGGGGAATGGACGGACGAGCTTCATGTAGCTGCGCTGGAAGATTTCGACGCGACGGTCGGCGATAGTCTGGCCGAAGCGTTCGATTTCGTCCGGTTTCAGGAAAGCTTTCAGCAACTCATCGGAGCCTTTCCCGATCTGCTGTCGGATGTCGTTGAATGGAACGGCATGGCCGAACTCACGCAGCACGTCCTGCCATGCCGCTGCGTGGGATTTAACCGAATCGACCAGGGTTCCGTCTACATCGAAGATGACGATCACCATTGGAAGACTCCTCTTCATCGTCTGGTGTTACGGCGAGATCGTGAAAGCGCAGGAGAGGGACCTTGTCCAGGAGGTCAACCGCCTCCGCGCGGATCCTGCCAAATATGCGGATCTATTGAAGGCGCGGCAAGCGAGCGCGGCTGTGAAGGAGGCGATCGAGACATTGAAGCGGACGGCGCCAAGGCCGGAACTCGAACGGGCTGAGGCTCTGGAAACAGCCGCGCGCGATCACGTCCGCGACATCGGGCCAAAGGGCTTGGTCCAGCACAAAGGCCAGGACGGCAGCCAACCTGTTGATCGGATAGCACGGCACGGAATAAATCGGACCGCGACGGCGGAGGTCATCAGCTTCGGGCCATCGCGAGCCCGCGATGTCGTTATCGAATTGGTGATTGACGAGGGCGTGAAGGACCGGGGACATCGCAAGATCCTTCTCGATCCCGAACTGCGCTACGCCGGTGCGGCCTGCGGTCCGCACAAAGTCTACCGGACGATGTGCGTTATCGACTTCGCAGGTCCCAGGCGAGCAGAATCCAGGCGGCAATGAAAGCCAGTCCGCCGATCGGCGTAATCGCGCCGAGCGTCCGCACACCCGTAATGGCCAGCGCATAAAGGCTGCCCGAAAAAATGAGAATGCCCGCTAGAAGCAGCCAGCAGACGCGCGACCCGCCGTCCTTAAGGAGCAGGGGGACGACAAGGAGACCGATAGCGTGGATGAAGTGATAGAAGACAGCCTTCTCGTATACTCCTAGCGAGTACTCATCGAGCCGGCCGCGCAGCGAATGCGCTCCGAACGCTCCAAACATGACGGCAAGTGCCAGTGCTACTGCGCCGATTGCGCTCCAGTTCATCGTATTCCGATCCGGACGGTGTTCGCTGCCAAACCATCCACTGTCAACACCAGGTCGACTTCACCCTTGCCGCGAAGCGAGCCTGAAAGCGGCACGTTAATCTGGTCGAGGCCGGCGAACTCCCCTTGAGCACCAGCATACGTTACCGGAACCGGTGTTCCGCCGATGCTGACCGTGACCGCGCTTCCGCTGCGAATGCCGGTGCCATAAAGGCTGAGATACACGGGCCGGTCATCGCTGACATCCATTGGTTCGGCAACACAAAGGATGGGTCCGGAACAACGGGAAACCGCCACAGTGGTCTGTGATCCGTCGCGTTCCACCCGTATCGCCAGCGCCGCGGCCAGGCCCTGGCCGTTTGCTGACGCCGTGAACAACGCGGGCGCTACTCGCTGAACGGCGGCCGTACTGGTGCTGGTCAATACGCCGGAAGCATCGTAAACGTTAACGGACGCTTGCCCCGGCGTGACATCCGCGGGCACGAGAAAGTTGATCTGGTCCGAGCTCGAGAAGAAGATGGCGTTTGACCTGCGGGTTACGCCCGCGCTGTCAACTACGTCACTTGAGCGCCGGTTGCGGGCAGGCCCGATCCGAACAGCGACGCAATCGAGTCGGGAGCAATGGTTGTCCCGCCGCTAGCTGCTGACACCGCGAGCGGTGCGAACTTGAGACCGTAATACCGGCCCATCCAATACGGCAGGATGAAATCGATGCCGGCGCCCTCGACGCGCCCGGAGCCGCCGCCGTACGACAGAAACGGACTGCGCTGCCAGAGAAAATCGGTCCGCACGCGTTCCGGCACCGGAATCGGGTCGCACGTTTGATCGTCACCGCACGCCTTGTACTTGCGGCGGAGATCGACGTAGAAGTCACGCCGCGGTCGCGCCAGCCATTGGACCAGCAGCCGGGCAGTCTCGGCATCCCGCTCCGCATCCGGGCCGATCAACGCGCGATCGATCACGTTGAAGAAGGCATTGCCATGCTTTGCGACGGCGGATCGGAACGTACGGTAGGTCGCGATGTAATCGCCGCGCCGGGGACTCTCTTCTTCAAGGCGAAGAAGGTTGTAGAGCGATATGGCATCGAGGTTGAACTTGAAATACGAGCCGTGATCGTCAGTGGCTTCCAACGCGATCGGCAAACCGACACCGAGTGCGCTTCGTCGCAGGTCCTCGTAAGCACCGGTGAACTTCTGAGGATTCACATGGCGTCCGACCTGCAGAATCGCGAGTTGTTGGTCGGGGCGCAGCCAGAACACGGTGCTTACGTCACCATTCGGCATCACCACGGCCCAGTTCTTCGCAAGCAGCCGGTCGAGCATCTTGGTCGCTACATCGCCGATGAACGCGCGGTCCTCGGCTTCCAGATAATCGTACGCGACGCCGAGTCCGAAGAAGACGCCGAGATACTGATCGCGCGATGTGTCGCCGATCCAGTAATAGTCAACGCCGGACAACGTTGCGCGATACTCGCCATGCTGCTTCTCTTCCTTCCGTAGATCAGCAGCGTAGGGAGAGTCCGCGCGAATCGCGCAGCGCGCGAGCAACTGATCCGCTCCAGTGATTTCAACGAGGGTTCGTATGCCCTTCAACGCGACTCTTGCGGCGGTGAGTGACTCGGGTGTATGAGTCACTGCATACCGAAATGACTCGGCCGCGAGATAGTGTCCAGTCCAGATAGCCGAGTCACCGCAGCGCGTATAACTGACGATCTGAGTACTCTCAGGACTCGGGTACACCGGATTCAGAATCGTACCGAAAGGGAGATGACGGGCCTGGATATCGCGCGAGATTTGCAGGGCGTGAGCTTCAAATGACTGCGCAAGCGCAGAAATTGCAACCAGAAAAAACGACAGCGAACGGTACATCTGCGCCTACTACTTACAGTGTCTCACGGCACCCATCCGTGCAGCACATAAAAGAACGTTAGCGCGAGCATGCCAAACATGGACACTGCCGCGATCGGACCCTTGAATCTCTCGAGCGCAGGAGCCGAGCCGATAAAGATCGGGAACGCGAGCAGGAGATGTCGCGGCAATCCCATGTAGGGCGTCTCCGGGCCTGTGTGATATGCGAACGCCACAACGAACAAGATGACGGTCAGGATGCGGTAACTCACTCGCATACGCGGCCATGCAACGACGGCAAGGATGACCATTACGGCGCCAAGAACGAGATTCAAGATATTGCCGCGTGTCGGGTACTGCTGCGTGATGCTGATTGCCTTTGAAAGGGCCTCCCAAGGAGGCAGCATCGCTTGCACCTCCACCACCTTGTGTGCGCTCGGCGCCAGGACGGTTGTGTACAGCAGAGAGTTGAAGCTCGAGAAGTCAGGATGCACATCCGAGAATTTCAGGGACCGATACAGAATCCATCCCGCCAGCGTGAGAGGGATGAGCGCCAGCGCAGCCCACGATCTCCAGCGCCGGTCCCGTCGCTCCCACAACTCGTATGCAAGCGGGAGGACTAGAAAAACGCCCTGCTGTCGAGTCAACACAGCCAATGCCCCAGACGCGCCGGCAACCCAGAAACGTTCCTTCCGCACATACCAGAAGCTCAGCGCGGCAAACAGCAGCCACAGGCTTTCCGTATAGGGAGCGAACAATACGAACGAAACGGGGAACGCCAGCATCAATCGGGACGCTGTCTCGGCATTCGGTACGTCGAGTGCCGCGAGCCGGTAAAACACGACGACAAATGCCAGTGATGCCACAGAACTGACGAGCAACAATCCCAGCGCAGGGCTCCAGAAGAACGGCTTCGCGAGGACGGGCAGCAATGGATGGAATTGCGTGGTTCCGTCATCCGCTTGGTACCCGCGTTGCACGATGTCGACGTAGAAGTGGGCGTCCCAACGTTGCCATGGCGCGGCGGAAATACGCTCAGCCCAGGCGGTGTAGGGCGGCGCCGGTGGCCACAACGCGATAGCTTTCTCGCGATCGGTCATCGGCCGCAGGCCGGACGAAAGGGATGCCCAAACAAGAGTGAAAATTCGCAGACCGATCCAGAGTTCGACCAGCCGGCGCTCGATCAACGGGTTTGTAAACGGATCGGTTCGTCAAGCTGGAAGCGAAGTACCGACTCCGCGGGAATGCGAACCTCTTTGCCTTGCGTGAGTACTTGCACGGCTGCGCCTGCAGCCGCGCCGACCAGACCACCGATTACAGCGCCTGTGCCGCCGCCCGCGGCGGCTCCGATGAGCGTTCCGAGAGCGGCGCCTCCGCCGACGGTTTCAGCGGTCCTCCGGTTTGCGCCCAAGCCACTCGTCTTCTTCGCTTCCTCGCTGACGACCAGGTACGTTTGTCCTTCCACTGTCACGCTCCGCAGTCCGAGCTGGAGAGCCGCGCCTTTGACGCCGCTCTTCTCCTTGGCCTCGAGCACTACGAGCTCCACTTGCGCGCCGCGCGGCAGAAGAACCTTCTTGTCGGCGTCGACAACCTCGGTCGCGATTTCACCCTGGTAAGTACGGCCCTCAGCATTGGTGCTGACGATCGCTTCGTTCGTACGCACTTCGAGCGTTGTACCGGCCGGAATGGTGTTCGGGGCGCCACTGACCGTGATGGCGGATGGCCGTGTGACTGTGGGGCTGGGTGTATTCGTTGTCGTCCGGTTCTGGGAACACGCGGAAACAAACAATACGAAGCTCAGGATGGTAAGCAAAACTCTGGTCACACTCGGCCTCCTGACATGGGACGCGGCACGCATGGTTGCTGGTTTCAGAAGCCGGTTGGATGAATCCAGAAGCTCTCGCGCCACTTCCCTCCAGGGGGTATAGTCTGGAGATCGGCGTACTTGCCGGCTTGCTTTAGGTTGAATGCATTTGTCGGGCCCGACATGGGTTCGAAGCAAATAAAATCGCGATCCGCGGGGGAGTAGACGACTGCTACTGGATACTTGGGGCCATACAGCACGGCGATCCGTTCCTTCGCGCCGTTGACAGCGAACTCCGTCCGCCCACTCTCACCAGGTACGAGCCCGCCGAGCACGTCATCGAGTGAAATGCCCTGCAGCGACTGTGGGTTTTGATACGGCATTGCTTTCTTCTCTCCCGTCGCGACAAGAGACCCGGAAAGAACATAGCTTTCCTTCGCGGGCAGCGTGACCTTCCAACTATTGCGAGGGGAATCGTGAAGTTTGAAGTAGGGATGATAGCCGATGCTCACGGGCATCGTTTCGGTGGAGTGGTTCTCAATCGTGGTTTCCACCTCGAGAACTCCATCCCGCAGCCGGTACGTCATATCGAGCGTATGCGCGAATGGGAACTGCGCCATGTAACCGGGATAGCGCCAGAACTCGAGGCGGCTTGTCACTTCGGCGCCCTTGTCATCGGCGCTGACGTTCGCCACTTTCCATTCGGATGCGTACGTGACCAACCCATGGATCGGCTGCTTCGCGCCGTCGCGGCGATAGTTGTTCAGGTGCGGGTTCAGGATGTAGTGCTTCCCGTTGGCATAAAAGCCGTCATGATCCAGGCGGTTCGCCCATGGAGCGAGCAACGGGTTGCCGCTGAAGGTGGGTTTCGCCTTGAAATCCGCGAGACTTCGCTGCGGGAACCACATGACGTTCTTGCCATTGACCAGGAACTCATAGGCATTGTTGCCGAGCGCCGGCGCAATCGACACCTGCGCCTTGTGGAAGTCATCGCTGAGCCGTACGACTTCGATGCCATCGATGGTGACACGTTGAGCGGTGTAGTTGGCGGCTTCTGTCATAAGTGGCAGAGCGGCGAGCAGCGCTGCGGCTCTCATGCTTTATCGACTCTATCAGGCTCGATCAGATCGAGCGCGGTCTCCTCGCGGCAGCACCAGCAGATGCCTGGAGTATAAGTCCGGATCGCGCAAACGTCGCACCAATAGGTCACCATGAGCCGGTGGCCATTCTTGTAGGTGAAGAGCGCTCGTTTGTGGATAGGGTTGATGGTGAAGCGACCACCTCCGGAGGATTGGCCTACCACCTCGAAATCGGCGTTGGCAAGGCGGGCGTCTTTCAGGACGCCGATCGTATCTGGATCGCCTGCCAGGGTGATGAAACTGCCGTCGTTGGTTTGCAACGCAGGCTCGCCCGACGGAGCTTTAGTCAGTTTGCCCCGCACCATGCTTTCGTCCGCCCGGAGGATGGTTGCGGCGGCGGGAAGAAGCACGAGAAAATGTCTGCGCTCCATATATTCCATAATAGCGGCTGATGCGTTTCTTCTTACTGACGGTACTCGCGGGCGGAATACTGACACAATCTGTATCTGCTCAAGACAAAGGAACCAAGCTGCCCGGGGAGGATTGGGTTCAGCTTTTCAATGGCAAGGATCTGACCGGATGGGTGGAGGTCGGAAAGGAGAAGTGGGAGGTTCAGGAAGGCGTCATCAATGGAAGAGCCGTGAGCAAAGAATACGGCTATCTGAAGACGGCCAAGAGCTACAAGGACTTCCAACTTTCGCTGAAATTCAAGTGTGTGGGAGACGGAAATAGCGGCGTGTTCTTCCACGTCGACTTTAAGCCAGGCACTCCGGACGTTTCACAAGGCTTGCAGTTCGAGATCGATTGCACGCTCGGGCAGCACACTGGTGGCATTTACGGCGATGGCCGCGCCTGGATTGTCTGGCCCACGCCGGAGAACGAGATCGTTGTGCGCAGGGATGACTGGAATGAGTACCTCGTGAAAGTAGAGGGCAACCGGTATATCTCCCGATTGAACGGCGTTCCCATGGTCGACTTCACCGATCCTAAGCCGAAATCGTTCGACGGGCCGATCGCGCTGCAGTTGCACTCGGGCGGCCGCGGCAACATGCTGTTCAAAGAGATCTACATCCGAGATCTTTCGAAACGGTGAGGCTGTACTACTCAGATCAGTACGAGATTCCCCTCCCACCGGGACACAAGTTTCCGATTCGCAAGTATAAGTTGTTGCGAGAGGAGTTGCAGGCGAGCGGCGCGTTTGAATTCATTCCCGCGCCGCTCGCCTCGCCGGAAACCATCGAATTGGTCCACAACCCCGAGTACGTGCGTGGCTTCCTGGGAGGTACGCTCGCCAACGGCGTCATGCGCCGGATCGGGTTTCCGTGGTCAGAGGGGCTGGTATTGCGCACCTTGGCGTCTGTAGGCTCCACCAACGCCGCGGCTCACGACGCTTTGACGTATGGCTGGGGCGGGGGACTGGCGGGAGGAACGCATCATGCTTTCCGGGATGAGGGCTCAGGGTTTTGTGTGTTCAACGATATCGCGGTTGCCATCGAAGCGCTCCGGTCGGAGCACCGGATTCGAAGAGCGGCGATTCTCGACCTGGATGTGCACCAGGGCGACGGGACTGCGAAGATCTTTGAGCGCGACAGTGATGTGTTGACGATTTCAGTTCATGGCCGGAATAACTTCCCGTTTCGCAAGCAGACCGGCGGTGTCGATATCGCATTGGCCGATGGTACGGGGGACGACGAGTTCCTCCGAGTGGTGGAAGACGTAACCGCAACCGCCCTCGCGTTCCGGCCGGATATCGTATTCTTCCAATCCGGAGTGGACGGGTTGGCGTCGGATGTCCTGGGCCGGCTCAAGTTGACGCACGCCGGCCTTCGCGCTCGCGACCACATCGTATTTTCAGCTTGCAAGGAGGCGGATGTGCCCTGCGTCATCACCCTCGGAGGTGGATACGCGGACCCCATCGAGCTGACCGTCGCCGCTCATGCGAATACGTTCCGGCTTGCTTATGAAGTTCTTAAATCGTAGTGATTATTCGAAATACAAGAGAGAGTTGAAGAAAAGCTTGAAGGCTTGGTAGCTTTGAGCACGATACTGCGGACGTATGCCAAAAAGGATTATGTGGCCCGAGCCCATCGGCGCATCCACAACGGCGGCTTTCCGCGCGAGGTGTTTTTCCCCCAGCAGCCACCCCGAGGCGAGTATCTGCGTATCCGGGTAGACGGCTATCGCACGATCACGTCCGCTGACTTCAAATGCGGGTCCGCTCTCGAACCATATTGGGATGTCTTTTGGCAGACCCAAGGTTAGCGGGTGATCTCCCAGTCTTGCGTTCAATAGTGTTCCCGGCGCATAAAACTCGCGATTCGAGATGCCGCTGAGAGCATCGTTCACGCTTACGCCGAGGTACTGCGTCGCGTATTCTGACGCATTGTTCAGAAATACGATGGTGCCACCCTTGGCGGCGAACTGTTTCAACGCCTCCGCTCCGATGTCACCGACTCCTCCCGTGTATTGCT
This sequence comes from Bryobacteraceae bacterium, assembly GCA_963825845.1. Classification (GTDB taxonomy): domain Bacteria; phylum Acidobacteriota; class Terriglobia; order Bryobacterales; family Bryobacteraceae; genus DASQDN01. The sequence continues at coordinate 179,458 of CAWGVL010000078.1, forward strand.
CGGGCATGGCGCCGGGTTTGTAGCCGACGTGAATGGATTCGGCTCGCTGGTCAGGGAACACGATAACGTCAAATCGCTCCCTAAGCTTGTTTGACTGGATCTCGCGGTTCGAGAGACTCGTGTACCGAAAACCGAACTGCTCGAGCAGCCACCGCGTCCATCCTTCGTCCATCACAGGGATATGGCTCTTGTAAAGACCGATGCGAGGTGGTCGAACAGGATGCAGGTCAGATCTGGCGCCCCGCTCGAGGATAAAGTTCCCGGTGGCCGGATCGCGCCAGATCGTTTTGCCGGACTGCAGATAGCGGTTCACGATGCTCCAGCTATTTGTGTCCGCTGCGGCCAGGCTGCCTGAGGACGACACAGCGGGAAAATCGAAATGGTCGACTCTGGCTGATTCCGCTGTGAAATTCAGGTTCACAGTGTCGACGGCGACACCCATCAGCATGGGCAAGGTATGAGCTGTCACGTCGTACGGGCGCCTGGGAGGTCCGCCAGGATACATGCGAAGATCCGGATAAGTCTGCCTTTCGAGCAGTGTCTTGGCAAATGAGCTATACGGTTGCTGCATGGGGATTATGTAGCTGCCGGCCGGGTATGGTTTCCCCGCTGCCGTGAATGGCCTTTTGCGATCGATGGATTTCGACTTGACCGAACGCCAACGTCTCGAGCAGCTTTGAAGCGGCGCCGGGATCACGCTGATTCGCCGAAATAACGAATGCGTGCGGATTGGAACGGTCCACCGCGCGTTTGCCGATACGGTAGAAACTGGTCAGGAGGTCTTCCCGTTTCACCGCCGCCTGATAGAGACAGGATTCAAAAGCGATCAACTGGTAATCGATGATGTCGCGCAGATCGCCACTCGCCGCCGAGCCACGGTTCAAGGTGATTCCAGCTTCGTTCCCGCGGGTTATAGCCGAGTCCACTCTGGCTGACTTCCTCAGGGCGAACGCGGATCGGAGTGGCAAGCCGCGCGCTTGCCGACTCACTGAGAATACGAAGTCCTCCGTGATAAGCCTGATAGTGTCGGCCGGGCGTCCAGAAGTCATATAGGGCGTTGATTGCGATTCCTGTCTTGCCGGCGGCGGTGAGGTCGGCAGCCATGCCCGCGCCGATCGCATTGCACAACTGCGCAATGATCGCATCGATGTTCGGATCGATCGGGTCCATCCACGGCGGCACAAACATTCGCGAGGAGTATGCCCCCTGCTGGTGGACGTCATAGACGATTTGAGGATGCCAGATGTTGTGTATCTTTGAAATCGCCAGGCGGGTTTCGGCCTGGCTGAAGATGTACCAGTCGCGATTGTTATCGTGGCCAACGTACTTCTGATATAGCTCCGGCGGACCGGTACCCTCGAACGGCGTGCGGAGCGTTTTTCGGTACCACTGTGTCACGAGGTCAACGCCGTCCGGATTCAGCGATGGAACCAACAAGAAGATCGTGTTCTGGAGAATCGCGTGATGTTTCGGAGTCTCTTCCGTAAGGAGCTTGTAGGCCATTTGGATGGCCGTAGACGTAGAGGCGACCTCGGTGGAATGGATCGAACAGGTGATTAAGACGACTGTCTTGCCTTCGCGGACCAGTTTCGCGGCTTCCGCCTCGGAGGTCGTGCGCGGGTCGCGCAAGTTTCGCCTGGATTTGCCGGTAGCGATCCAGATTCCGCAGTGTTTCCGGGGCGGCAATGGTCGCAACAATGAACGGCCTGCCTTCCGTTGTTTTCCCCAACTCGTCAAGGCGAAGGCGGTCAGAATTCTTTGAGAGAAGCTCGAAATACGAGACGACTTGGGACCAGTCGAGCAGCTTTCGGTCGGCGCCCATCGCATGGCCGAAGTGGGTTTCGGGTGACGGGACGGCGGCGAGCAGCGAAAAGCAGGAGATGAGGGCGAGCGCCGCCGCCCGCCTCATGCGCGGGACAACTCCTGCCACAGCGCGCGGTACCAACGGAGAAATCGCTCCGGCTCTTTGCTCTCGGCAGCTTCGCAAAGTGTGTATCGCTCGTATTTTGATCGTCGCAAAAGAGTGAATAATTCTCGCCAAGGATATTTGTCGTTTGCAAGCTCATTGATGTGGACATTTTTTATCCAAGGCCGAAGAAGATCGAAACTCGGTTTTATGCTGCCGTTAACTATATCCGTGGGATTCGAGTTCCAGCAGAGTCCGACCGCCTCGTGCCGCGTGGCTTTCATGATGGCGGCAGAGACGGGCGGCTCCTGGTGTCTGGGCGCCGTGTACTTCCATCCAGATCTCGACGCCGCGTCCGGCCCCATAGTCGCCAAGTTCCCGGAGACAATCGGCGATTCGTCCGACCGTCGTATCTTTGGGCACGTCCTTCGGCAGCCCATTCGGACGTACTTTGACACCCCAGGCGCCCGTATCGTGCGCCAGTTCAATCCAGCGCTTTCCCGTGTCGACGTTCTGTTTGCGGATGGCTGCGTCGGGTGAATGAAACTCGCAGGTAGAGCCAAAGCTCAGGAGCCGGACTTTGCTCTTTTCAAAGCGAGTTCTGACTTGATTCCGTTCGGCGGGGCCAATCGTGGCCTCAACACCGTGTTTGTGGGAGGTCCGGAGTTCAACAGCTTCAAAACGCGCTGCCTCCAGTTCCCGTATCAATGTCTCGAGATCCCAGTCCTTCAGGACGTTGTAGGTTACCGCTCCAAGGAGCATGGTCCTATTTTGCGCGAATTAGTAGGACCAGCGCCACAGATTCGTTCCGACGGTATATCCGGCGCCGACTGCAGCAAACAAAACGAGGTCTCCCCGTTTCAACTGACCCGATTCAAGAGCGTCTCTTGCGGCGAGGGGTATGGTTGCGGCCGTAGTGTTGCCGTATTCGGCGATGTTGACGATAACGCGCTCCTGCAATCCGAGACGTTCGGACACGGCCGTGATGATGCGCTTGTTGGCTTGGTGAGGAATCATCCATCGAATGTCTTCCGTGGTCAGGCCATGCTGCTCAAGGAGACTGACCGCGATCTCGGACATGCGGCGCACTGCGTATTTGAAAACTTGCTGCCCCTCCTGTTTGACGTAGTGCAGGCGATTATCCACAGTTTCGTGAGATGGAGGCATGCGGCTCCCGCCCGCGGGCATATACAGATAATGACCTCCGGATCCGTCGATCTCATTTTTAAATCCGATAAATCCGGTGTCATCGTCCGTGGCCTCCACCACCATCGCGCCCGCGCCGTCTCCGAAAAGTACGCACGTAGTACGATCGGTGTAGTCGATGATGCGCGACATGGTATCCGCGCCTATGACAAGAACTTTCTTGTGGGTGCCGGCTGCGATGAAATGGGCCGCGGTTGTCAATCCATAGACGAAGCCGGAACAAGCCGCGATGAGATCGTAGCCCCAGGCGCGTGTGCATCCTAGCCGATGCTGCACCAGGCAGGCAGTCGATGGGAACATGGTATCTGGAGTAACGGTACACAGGAGAATGCAGTCGATCTCCTCGGGTTTGGCTGCCGGCGTTCTCGAGCGCAATTTTGGCTGCTTCGACGGCCATGTCGGATGTCGCCATCTCGGGAGGGGCGATGTGCCGCTGACGAATGCCGGTTCGCTCGAGGATCCACTGGTCGTTTGTATCGACCATTTTCGAAAGGTCGTCGTTCGTGAGTAAATTGGGCGGGGTGTAGCAGCCGACTGCGGTTATCTTCGCTTTGGGCAATGATCCTCCTGAGAACGATGGGCTTGCAGGTTTGGTCTTGCAAGCATGAAGCAGGCTGAATGTATATTGCTATGGTACATGTCTGACGCGGTACACGTCGAGAGTGCCCTCCTCTTCGAAACACCCGAGGAGATTTTCCAACGGGTATTCCGGATTATAAAGCCACGTACAGGGCTTCCACGGATCACCGTTGGATTCTACGAGTTTGCGAACGCAAACAGTTTTATTCGACTCGAAGACGGCAGAATTGAGGCAAGGCTTACCGATATTCTTCGAGATGCGCCGGCGCCGATTCTCGAAGCTTTAGCATTCATTCTTTTATGTAAGCTCTATCGCAAACCAGTACCGCGGTCGTATAACCACCGATACCGCTTGTACCTGAACCGGCGAGATGTGCGGCATCATTTGCAGCAATTACGTCGTGAGCGGGGTAGGAAACACGTTTCTGCTCCGCAGGGCCACTGCTACGATCTCGAGGAAATCTTCGAAGAGATCAATCTACAATACTTTCACGGCTTAATGGCGCGACCTGACATTGGCTGGAGCGTACGACCATCGCGGACGACACTAGGACATTATGATCCATCCCATCACATGATCGTACTCAGTAAAGCGTTGGACAGCCCGCAGGTCCCGCGACTCGTGGTGGAGTACGTCATGTTTCATGAGATGTTGCATTTACGGTACCCGGTGGAGCACAAGGGGAGTCGCCGGTGCGTACATACGCCGGAGTTTAAGGCCGCGGAGAAGGAATTTCTACACCTGAAACAGGCGAAAGAGACACTGAAAAAAATCCTGTGAGGGCGGCAATCGGGCCGCCCTCACAGGAATGAAGAAGAGGATTTAGAAGCTTGCGGATTGAACCGCAGGCGCGGTCACGCTGACGTTCATACGCATCGCGTCGAGTGCGCCGATGAGTTCCCGAGCGTCGACCGGTCCAAGGCCGAACGTGTGGAGAACCAATCGAAACTCGACCATTAATACGGCCCAGGTGAATACCGCACGCTGCCGAAACAGTACCTGCGCGAGTTCGGGACGGTCCTGCTGCGAGTAAATCAGGGTCATGCGCGCGGCCAGGTGAAGTCGATGGAAATCCTTCACCAGGCTCCGAAGGTAAGATCTGAACACGCGTCGCCGCTCACGGCGAAACTGCTCAACCGCCTTCGGTGTGATTCCCGGCTGCGATGTGAAAAATTTATAGTCGTCTTCAGAAAGAAGACGCAGCATCGGCCGGTACGTGGCAAGAGAGAAGTTCGCGATCCAGTCCGGATCACATTCCGAGATTGTTCCTGGTGCGGTCAGACGCCGAACCAGCAATAGGATTAGAGCTGCGGCACAAAGGGCCAACGCGAGGGTCAAGATTACAGGAAAACTCATGGGGTTCCGCTCTGGGTAACAGAATACCCGACACTTTTGCGGAAAGCAATCGCGATTTACAAAATCGCAACCAAGATTTTTCCGGTAAGGCTATTTTCTTGTTGAACCGAGGAGCGTCTCATTTAATGCATCCAACTGCGCGAGCAGGCGCGCCTCGGAATCCGCCTTTGGTCCACCCTGAGATCCAACGTCCTCGTCGGCCGGTACCAGGAGTATGGTCCAAGCCATGAGGCATCCGATCGCAAGCAACTGACCGATGATGTTCAACACTGGGGTTGGCTGCAGGCCATATATCGTGCGAATCCAGAGCATCGACGTCTTAACCGCGAAGTATGCCGCCAACACACATGCATGGATGCGCGCATTCCTGGTCAGAGGCACAGGGAAATAGGACAGAAACAATGTCAAACATAATATGAGCAGGAGCAGGCTCGTCATCACCAATCTCTCCAGCAACATGAAGTTGAAGAGCAATGCCGATTCGTGATTCGGCTGCTGCAGATCGATAAGCAGTGTCATCGCCGACGTTAATGCCGATGCCATCAGCGACCACGTCAGAGCCTTGCGACCCAGCGAAGCAATGCCGGGATGGTTCCGAAGCACGAGTTGAAAGAGTTCCAACATCACTAATACGAACAACGTCCATAACATCGGCTGTGTAGCGAAGTAAAAATGCGCATACAAGCTCGACTTTAACTGCACAAACGAGACGATCGTCAATCGCAATAGCTCAAACCCAAGAAACATCCCAAAGTACTGGTACTTACTCAGGAGTTTCGCGCGAAATAATTTCGTCAAGAGAAGGACATGCGTGCCGATCTGAACAAATGTGAGATACGTGCGTAGATCAGACATCGTCGGCATGCGGCGTTCGGGATCTTTGATTTTATCACCGCAACCATACTTTTCCGGTCAATGAATCTGTACTCCGAGAATGTGTACTCCGAAACCTCTGTGGCAGATCGTCCCTGGAACGCCGGCACTACTTCTGGTCCAGGCAGGGATAGCAGACGGGCATGTCGATCTCGGCACTCGCGACAGGCGCGGAAGCGGTGAGGGCCAGGGCGAAGAGGACGGCAGCGATAACTTTTTTCATGACGGGTCGGGTTCCTTTATGAATGTCGGTGTTACTTCTGGTCCACGCACGGATAGCAGACAGGCATGTCGATCTCGGCGCTCGCGACAGGCGCGGAAGCGGTGAGGGCCAGGGCGAAGATGACGGCGGCGATAACTTTTTTCATGACGGGTCAGGTTCCTTTATGAATGTCGGTGTTACTTCTGGTCCACGCACGGATAGCAGACAGGCATGTCGATCTCGGCGCTCGCGACAGGCGCGGAAGCGGTGAGGGCGAAGGCGAAGAGTGACGGCGGCGATAACTTTTTTCATGACGGGTCGGGTTCCTTTATGAATGTCGGTGTTACTTCTGGTCCACGCACGGATAGCAGACAGGCATGTCGATCTCGGCGCTCGCGACAGGCGCGGAAGCGGTGAGGGCCAGGGCGAAGATGACGGCGGCGATAACTTTTTTCATGACGGGTCGGGTTCCTTTATGACATGTCGGTGTTACTTCTGGTCCACGCACGGGTAGCAGACGGGCATATCGATCTCGGCGCTCGCGACAGGCGCGGAAGCGGTGAGAGCGAAGGCGAACAGTACGGCGGCGATGACTTTTCTCATGATGGGTCGAGTTCCTTATAGATGTCGATAGATAGCGGTACTACTTCTGGTCTACGCACGGGTAGCAGACGGGCATGTCGATCTCAGCGTTCGCGACGGGCGCGGAGGCGGTGAGTACCAGGGCGAATAGTACAGCGGCGATAAGTTTTTTCATGACGGCTCGTGCTCCTTTATGAATGTCGGGTTATTTCTGGTCCACGCACGGGTAGCAGACGGGCATGTCGATCTCGGCGCTTGCGATGGGCGCGGAAGCGGTGAGTACCAGCGCGAACAGTACGGCGGCGACAAATTTTTTCATGACGGAGATGTGTATTCCTTGTGTATTCGGTCCGGAGACCGTTGGTTATGAATGTGAACGCAAAGTCAGATTAACTGCTAACAGGTGAAAACGGGGAGAAAGCAAGAAGCTTTTCCGTTTTCAGAACAGCGAAGATTCTTGCAGGGGACGTTAGCGCCGAAGGCTGAAAAATTCCGAATGTGGACTACAATCGAGAAGGAAGGCGCGATGAAACATGTCCCGCCCAAGGGAGCTCTCGAGCGAGGCCCTGCTTCGGATCTCTGGCGCAACACTCTGTCGCAGATTCCCACCGTCTTCGGACGGTTAATCTACTTGTCTGCGCTGCGGGGACCTAATTCCGGCGTCTACGAGCACCACGGTCTGTCCCTCGTATTCGGTCCGAGAGCAGCGAACGAGGCTCTGCGTAGGAGTCACGAAGAAACTTTCCGCGAATGGCTCGGGTTTGGCCTCGAGCAGCAGAAGGCCGATCTAGACCTTTATCTGACGGGGCTGGTGGATGAGCGTGCGGCCGTGGTCGATACCTGGTTGCGACTGAATCCATATCGCAACCTGATGCCGCTGTCAGCTCGGGCTACCGAGCAGGAACTCTTCCTGGTCGATTTCAAGGCGCTTCTGGAGATTCTCAGGAACGCGTACGGCGTCGCCGTCCCGGATCGAGACGCATAGCAATTCCAACGACTTGGCCGACCACGTCGATCTCGGTGGGGTGCTCAAAAACCTCCGGCGCAGTCTCCGACGCCGGGTGCGGCTGGACAATCAGGGTGTTGTCATTCAGGGTCGCCCATCCCACCGAATAGCCGTCCCGACGCTCGAAAAAGTAGATGGGCCGCTCGAACTCGTTTGTCCACCCGGTGTTCACAATCTTACGTTTTGTCTCGTCGATCAACACGAGAGAGCCGGGACTGATCAACGGGTGCATCCGCCAATCATCGGTACCGATGTAGGCGTAGCGATGTCCCTTCAAGTCCATGCTATTCAACAACATGAGTGGAAGCTTGCCCCATCGCTGGATCATGCGGCTGAGGTAGGTTGTGCGCTTGAGATCGATTCCGGGATCCAGCGCAAGCGGCAGCAATACTTCTCCGCTGTTGCCTTGCGCACTAAATTTTATGAGATGTGTTGTCTGACCGGCGCCGAGGGTCGCCGAGTCACCGGGGAGCTTGGTCACATCAATGCCGTACCATTCGAGCACGTCGGTGAAGTCGATCCGATAAATTGCCGCGAGCGAGTACAGACGATAGATCGTCGGAATCACGCCTCTATTTTCGATGTCAGCAAGGCGACTTATCGCGATCAGATACTCATCGTTCTTGTGAAGGGAAGCGATCTTTTCGCTGAGTTCCTCAACGTCCCGGTACCGCAATTTAAGTTCTTCACGGCGCTTTTTGAGCTTCTGACCAGCATCCTCCATCTTATGATCCGGCGGTCTGAATGGCGGCGGGAGAATAGGACATCTAATAGGGTGTATACACTAGGAGCCGCAAATGGCGGATTACGGAGACTTCCTGGGGGAATTATAACGAGATCCCCTATGACGCGGCAACACCGCAAATGGCATCTTGTTCTGAATTCGGAACAGAACTTTGGCAAGGAGGCGAATTTTGAAAATTGTCGTCGGTGTTTCTGGCGCAAGTGGCTCGATTTACGGGCTTCGGCTGCTCGAGCGGTTGCGAGCCAGAGGAGGTGTCGAGACGCATCTCATTCTCACTCGCGCGGCTGAGAGAACAGGGTATCTGGAACTCGGCATAAAATCAGCCGATTGGAAGGCTGCTGCCGATCAGTATCATGCCTTAGAAGACATAGGATCTCCCCTAGCGAGCGGGAGCTTCCCAACTGAAGCAATGGTTGTAGCTCCGTGTTCCATACATTCCTTGTCGGCAATCGCGACCGGAATCACAGGAAATTTATTGGTGCGCGCTGCGGATGTTGCGTTGAAGGAACGCCGGAAGCTCATCCTCATGGTCCGGGAGACTCCTTTCCACCTCGGGCATTTGCGGACGATGACGGCTGCGGCGGAAATGGGCGCCATCATTGCTCCGCCGATCCCTGCGTTTTACCACAAACCGGAGTCGGCCATGGATATTGTCGATCATTCCGTGGAGCGCGTGATGGACCTTCTGGGGGTTCCGGCTGCAGATGCGAAGCGATGGAATGGTCGAGAGGTACAATCCTGACGTGGCTCGTCGGCAAACTGTATCGTTTCAGGGAGAGAAGGGCGCATTCAGCCAGGTGGCAGTTCATCAACTGCTTGGGACCGAAGTAGAGGTAGTTCCATGTCAGCGATTCGAGGAAGTGTTTCGCGCTCTCGCCGATGGGAAGGTCGATGCGGCCGTCATTCCGATCGAGAACACGCTGCACGGGTCCGTACATGAAAACTACGATCACCTCGTCAACTTCGAGCTTCCTATACACGGCGAAACGAATGTCCGCGTTTCGCACAACTTGATTGCCTGTCCCGGCGTACCGTTCCGTAATGTGGTGCGGGTGTTCTCGCATCCTGTCGCGTTGAACCAGTGCGTCAAATTCTTTGACGAGAATCCGCAACTGGAGCGCGTTCCGTTTTATGACACTGCGGGAAGCGTGAAGATGTTGATGGAAGAAACGCCCACTGACGCTGCCGCGATCGCATCCTCAACAGCGGCGGAACTATACGGCGCCAAGATTCTGAAACGAGGTATTGAAGATGATCCGAGCAACTTCACCCGGTTTTTTCTCTTGAAGCGCCCCGGCGCGCGGCCGACTAAACCGACCGACGCCCAATGGAAGACGAGCCTGGTGTTTCAGACCCGAAACGTACCTGGGGCGTTGTTCCGCTGCTTGAGCGCGTTTGCGCTGCGGGATATCAGTTGCACGAAGATCGAGTCGCGGCCTGTGCGAGGCAAACCATGGGAGTACTGGTTCTACCTGGATTTTCTGGGCAAGTCGGACGATCCCGTGCCGCAGAAAGCTTTGGGGCACCTCGCTGAATTTTCGGACTTCCTCCGCGTGCTTGGATCTTACCCAAAGGCTGTCTAATTGGGGCGTCGAACCATCGAGGCGACTTTTTGCGCTTCGTTTCGGAAAAGCGGGTTTTGGGGGAAATCACGGGAGAGCTGCGTCAGAACTGCAAGCGCCTGGCGCGGCTGCTTCTCGCGCACATGCACGATAGCGAGCAGAATTCGGGCGAACGGACCGAGGTAACGTCCGGCGCCAGCCACGCGTTCAAGTTTCTGGGTCGCGAGGCTCTTCTGACCTTCGACACCATCGAAGCGAACGAACCATCGCACGAAGAAAGGCATGCTTCCGAGCAGGTATTCGCACGCGCCTCCGGTCAGTTCTCCGTCGACATAGCCGGGATGGCTTTTCAACAGTCGAAGCGACCACATTTGTGACTGGCGAATCGAGGAGAGGCTTTGGAGCTGGCGCTTCTCGATGAACGCAGTGTAGTCCGCGCGCAGACCTGACACGAGTGACAACGTGAAGAGAGCGTCGGCATCATCGGGCCGGGTCCGCAATGTTTGCTGAGCCTCACGCTCGGCTGTGTGCAACGCGGAATCGAAAGACGCTTTGATGCGCTCGTCGGGCACAAGCTTCTTCTTTTCGATAATCCGCTTATCCTCGGCGAAAAATTCACTTTCAAGGATGCGCAAGCGGTGCAGTTCCTCGAACAGAAGCGCCGATGCGCGAACAGCGTACGCCAACCCGTCATCCGGTGAATTTTTCAGGTGCTCGTCGAGAATCGCGTGCGCCCCCGCAAAGTCGAAGTTGTACAACCGGTCAAACGCCTTGTCGACAGGCGATGCGAGGACTGTCGCGAGAAGGAGCAAGCCGGCAGAGATCATCGCTCAGTTATCCGAATAACCGCCGGAAATATTCACGCGTACGGGTCTGGATTTGCGCGAGTTCCTGAGGCAAGGGCTCGTCGTGCAAATGGTCCGGTGTCCAGCGATTGACCAAGGCCGTGAGCGTTTCGAGATGCGACGGCGAATTCGGCAGCCGCCCTTCCGCATGGCCTGAGTAGACCCGGAGACCATGGTCGATCGCACGGTAGAACGTCGCGGCATCCTGCAGGAACTCGGCATCCTTCCGTTCGAGGTGCCCCATCTTCTCGATGATATCGATTCGCTCAGGTGTATTGAGCACCTTATAGAAGATGCCGGCGCTCTTGAGGCGAAGGTACATCAGCGCGAAATCAATATCGTAGTAGCCTCCGATGCCGGCCTTGAGAGGACTGCTAGAGCCTTGCTCACGTTCCAACTTCGCGCGCATGTCGCGCAGGTCGCGTCGTGAACGGCCGCTTTGCCCATAACGCCGCCAGTCTGCCTGCTGGAGTTCATGCAGGAATTTGGTGGTCGCTGCGCTGTTACCGGCAACGGCGCGGGATTTCATATAGCTGATGCCTTCCCAGGCTTCGGCGCGATTGGAAATGTAGTCGTAATAGGCCGATTCCATCTGCACCAACGGACCTTCGCGGCCATTGGGGCGTAAGCGGGTATCGACCGCAAACATGGCGCCTTCTCCTGTGTAGGCGGTGATCATATCGATCATCCGTTCGGCGACGCGGGTCCAGAACCGGATCTCGGGCGATTCGGGCTCGGGCAGCACGAAATTGAGATCGGCATCCGATCCCAAATCGAACTCTCGCATGCCGAGGCGGCCCAGAGCGATGACCATCATCTGGTCCTTCGGCGCATATTCGGGTGTTTCGGGCGGATGGGTTCGATACACCTGATCGCGGGCCAGCGTGTACGCAGTACAGATAACGGTGTCCGCCAGATCGGAGGTGCGGTCGAGCGTGGTGAAGATCGGTGAATGCAGGCAGACACTTTCGGCTTGAATGCGAAGCATCTCGCGACGGAAGAACCGGCGCAATTCGGCGGCGTCGTGAATCGAATGGGAGCGGTCTCCCGTGAGAACCGGCGTTCCTTCGCGGGCGTTGATTAACTCCTGGATCAACTCGGGACGGCGGATCAGCTCTTCGGCGAAGTGAACGCTGTTTTCGAACAGGTCGACCGCGTCTTGCGCGGCGGCCGGGTTTGCGTTCAGCAACTCGAGAAGCGCAGGGTTTGCGTAGATGCGCTCGAGGAAAGACTCGAAGGATTTCGCCGCGTGTTTCAGTGGATGATGCTTCAACTCGGCCGCGAGTTGGGGAGCGCGTTGATCGAGAAATCGAATGAGGTTGCTCGAGGGCGGCTCCGCATACTCTTGGGCCTGGGGCTCGCGATTGCGTGAAGGACCGGGCCGGGGAGAAGGGCCGCTGTAGTACAAGGGCTGCTGCGAGTGGATGACGCGGTCGTATGTCTCCTGCACCTCTTCCAGATGAAGGTTCAGTTGGTGAAGCAGTTTCTCGGCAGAAGGCAGCCGTCCCAACTCTGAGGCAGGCATCTTGCGGGCGAGCAGTTCCAAGTCCTCGCGCTGGACGGGAAGTGTGTGCGTTTGGCGGTCTTCGACAAACTGAAGTCGATGCTCAAGGGGGCGCAAAAATGCGTACGCCGAGGCGAGCTTTGCGTACTCGGCGTCAGACAGAAGTTTCTTATCGCTCAGCCTGGATAGCGCGAGCATGGTTCCACCATGACGAACCCACGGTTCGCGGCCGCCGTGCAGCCGCTGAAGACATTGGACGAGAAACTCGATATCGCGAATCCCGCCGCGCGCGAGTTTGATATCGAGGCCCGAATCGCGAGACCGGCGCTTCGCTTTTTCATGAATACGCTCGCGGGTAACGGATACTGCTTCGACCGCAGAGAAGTCCAGGGTTGACTGGTAGATCCGCGGCTCCACTGCATCGAGCAACTCGCGGCCGGGCGAGAGGTCACCGGCGGCAATGCGCGCTTTGATCAGCATCTGAAGCTCCCAGTCGCGGCCGCGGGACTCGTAATACGTCTTCGCGCCATCGAGAGAAAGGCAAACCTCCCCTAACCGTCCGTCGGGCCGGAGGCGGAGATCCACACGATAGCAGGTCCCGTCGGTAGTGTACGTCGAAAGCAGGTCGGTATAGAGATTTGCGAGCTTCTTGAAAAATTCCTTGTTCGTGATGCTTTCTTGCCCGTCGGTAGCGCCGTTGGCGGAGTACACGAACATCAAGTCGATATCCGAGCTGTAGTTGAGCTCCCTTCCGCCAAGCTTCCCCAGCGCGATGACCGAGAAGCAGCACTCAGTTCCATGTCCGTCATCGCAACGAGGCTTTCCATAACGCGCTTCGAGAGAGGCTCGAATTCGCCGGTACGTGATGTCCAGGATCGCATCGGCGAGATTGGAGATTTCTTCTGTAATCTCGGATAGTGAAGCGTGTCCGACAACGTCGCGAATGAGAATCCGCAGCAGTTCGCGTCGGCGAAACAAAGCCAGGGATCGTGCCGGTGGGGTGGCGGCGTGCTGCTCCAACGATGACTCGAGGCGCTGCTTGAAGTCTTCCACCGTCAGAACGCGGTATAAATCCTCCGCATCGAAAATGCTGATCCATTCGGGAAATTGCAGAAGCGCTTCGGACAGAAATCGACTGTATGAGAAAACTGCCACGAGGTACTGCAAGCCCGATGAGGAGGCGCTAACACGTGGGTAGTATTCGGGATGGCGCTCTTGAAAACTTTCGAGATAACGCTCACAGATCTTCGGGTCCGGGGAGGAGGCGATCAGTATCCGTGTATTCGCTTCTTCGGTGGTCAGCGCTCGCTCCATGCCTGCGGCGAGACATCGTGGTCCGCCAGTGCAATTATATCCCCCGGACTGATCATTCCCGGCTGCTTGACGCTGGCGTAGAATCCTCCGCGGCCCCACCTCGGGCTTCCGGGCTTTTTGTCATATAGCTGTGTCTGTATGCCTTTCCTGATCGAGTCCAGGGTGTGGCAAGGCTGACGCAGTTTCGTGATTTGGAGGACGGCCTCCCCGGCGTGGAACACGTCGCCTAGACGAACCGAACGCAGGTCGATACCCGTCGTCGTGAGATTCTCGCCGAGCGCGCCGGGGTAGACGGGATACCCGAGTTCCTTCAGCAACTCAAGATTTTCAAGCGAGATCAGCAAGATCGCCTGCTTTGGGCCACCGTGAAATCGAGGATTAGCCCAACTGTCTCCTTCGATCCCCTCCGAAGTGACGTGGGCTTCCGTGATGGGACGTTTGGGGATACCGCCGCGGGAGATGTTGATCTGGTGGATGAGGCCTCGCATGCGGCTGCTACGACGCTAGCATGCGCCGCGAGACGTTGGATGAGACGAGATCCGACATCCCGCCACCTTGGCCGAGCGCACACAGGTGGCGGGCGCCGGGGAGGAAGCTACTTCACAGAACGCTGGTCGTCATGAAAAATCGCCGCAAACGACCCAGGACTGGCTCTGGTTCGGTATCATCCACCGGGTCTTGCGCAATGGTCGTGCTGTTCGAACCATGCGTTTCCAACACCGATGACAGCTTTTCAGACCCAGGTACACCGAGTACATCGAGGATCATACCGGTGGGCAAGCCGTCAATGGCAACCTCTCGTCCATCGGCGAAGACCAGGACGTCCCGTTTCGGCCGTGTTAGCATCCGGAAGACCGCCTTCGGCTCAGGCGGCAACTTCAAGCGCGCTTGCTCGTCTTCCGACGGGCGCAGCAACACGTCGGTTCCATCGAGTAAGCAGACTGCGCATGGTTGCAACGTCGTGGCGTCGCTTTCGCGTACCAGCCAGTTCGTGGAGCCATGCATTCTACGCGTTACGATTCGCTGTCCTGCCTCGGCCTGCAGAACTTTACTATGTTCAGCTGAATACCAGCACATATACGTTTAACCTCCTCGTACGAGTGCTCGCGAGAATCAGACGATTCAAAGTATGCACCAGTCCGGGACCTGTGGCAAGGGGGCATTCGCCGCTGTCAACGCCAAGTAGAAATGTCCTATTCTCTGCCAAGTAGAAATGTCCTGTTTGAGGGTCGGAATCTGCGGAGTGGGATTAAGTTGAATTCGATGTTCCGGGGAAGTCGCGCTCCCCGGGGCAGATCCGAAGACCGCTGCGACGGGGCTGGCTCCGAAGCAGATGGCGCCAAACCCCCAGTCAAACCGGGGCATGACAGTTGCCCGTTCTGGGGGTTTTGGTTTTTAACAGAAGATCTGCTTTGGTGAAGCTCTCGAGCAGCGGTCTTCGGATAGATCAAGCGCGAAGATCGCCGGGCCGCTTTTGCCCGGCGCTCCGAATTGAGATCTATCCAAGAGTACGAGTCCGGTCGATCTTGGCAGCTTTCCAAATGGGAAGGCCGCCGGATTTGGCCACGTCTCGCATTGCCTGTCGAAGCGCAGGACTGGGTGGCGGGGGAGCGTTGCGTCGGTTGGCGGTGGATGTCGTGGCTGTGGCCACCACCGCCTTCGGCTGCGGCTGGCATTCGGTGAACCTCAAATAGTGGTCCTGAAAGCGAACAGCCAGCGTCCCATCGCCGCACGGCATCCTCGCGCGTCGTCTCGCTTAGCTTCCGATTCGACACCCTCCCACGTAGACCGTGGATAACCGCCGTGTCCCCTCGACGCTTCAGCGCCTTCAACAAACGGCCAACCTGCCGCTGCGTCACCTCCAGCTCGGCCGCTGCCTGCTTCTGCGTAATCAGTTTCTTCTGTGCCTTCTTCAGCACCACCAAACGGTCCCGATCCCGTTGGGTCATCGTCAGAACTCCTTGGGGTTCCAACTCCCCAGCGTGACCCTGTCAATACGACATTTCTATTTGGCACTAATAGGACATTCTCACGTGGCAGCGACAGGGGGCATTCGCCGCTGTCGACAGAAGGCGTGATTGGGATCGCCGGGAATGATGCACGATTCTAACGGCCATGCCAAACTAGACGCGATGCGACTCCGCCTTTGTGATTTTGTCTGGCTCGTTTTGGCACTGGTTTGTACGGGATGTAACAGGACGGCGACCGTACCGAATCGCGAATCGCCCGAGCGTTCGTCTCTGCCTGGCATGCCTCCGATCACCGACGAGTCAAACATATACGCTGAGACTGCGGCAGGCAAGCTGGCGGAAACTGTACGTCAATTCCCGGAACGCGTGTATGTGCCAAATAGCGGCTCCAATACCGTGGACGTGATTGACCCAAAGACTTTCAAGGTGATCAGTCACTTTGCAGTCGGGCGCCAACCGCAACACGTGACACCGTCCTGGGACTTGAAAACTTTGTGGGTGTTGAACGATCTTGGGGACTCCCTCACGCGAATCGATCCTGCAACCGCAGAGAAGCACGAGACGATCCGTGTGAAAGATCCATACAACATGTACTACACGCCCGACGGCAAATACGCGATCGTCGTGGCCGAGCGCGAGAAGCGTCTGGATTTTTATGATGCGCAAACCATGGCGCGGCCTCCGTTCGGCCTGAGCGTACCCTGCCGTGGTGTAGATCATATGGACTTCACCGCGGATGGCCGGTACCTGATTGCAAGCTGTGAGTTCTCCGGGGAATTGATCAAAGTCGATGTGACGGATCGAAAGGTGGTTGCGACGCTGAAGCTACGCGTGGACGGGCCCACCCGGGGAATCCATAAAGGGGAGCGTGTTCATTACGGTGGCACGCGGATGCCGGTGGAGAACGACAGGATGCCTCAGGATGTGAAGACATCACCTGACGGGAAGATCATTTATGTAGCTGACATGATGGCGGATGGCGTTCATGTCATCGACGCGGAGAAATTCGTGGAACTGCCCTTTATCCCTACTGGCGCGGGGGCACATGGTTTGTACGCGAGCCGGGACGCCAAGGTGTTGTATTGTTCGAATCGCGATGAAGGTTCCATTTCGGTAATCGACTTTGGTACCCGACGGGTGATCGCGACCTGGCGGCTGCCCGCGCCCGCGAGTCCGGACATGGGTGGAGTGTCCTCTGATGGAAAGGTGCTGTGGCTTTCGGGCCGCTACCACGCAGAGGTGTATGCGATCAGCACGGCCGATGGTTCTTTGCTGGCCAGAATACCGGTTGGAAAAGGTCCCCATGGACTTTGCGTCTATCCGCAGCCCGGACGGTACTCGCTCGGACATACGGGCGTGTTTCGCTGAGCTTCCGGTTCCCGCGCGTGCAGACCGGCGGCGCTGCAAGTAATAGTCTCATCAACACCTAGTCCATCAGGTGCGATAGAATTTTGTCACCGGATATCGAATTGATTTTCGGTTGGAAATCTCCTGTGGAGAGGTGGATGAAAGCATCCTGGTCGCTGGCCCCGATCGCCTTGGCCATTGCGTTCCCGATCGGCGCCGCCGATTCAGACGAAGCTGTCTTCAAAGAGAAGATCCAGCCGATCCTTGCGGCGAACTGCGCTGCATGTCACACGGGAGCCGCTGCACAAGCCGGACTGTCCGTAACCAGCTTGCCGGATCTGCTAAAGGGCGGCAAGCGCGGACCGGCCGTTCAACCGGGGGCTTCTAAAAATAGTCTTCTCGTCCAGTTTGCAAAAGGCGAGCAGAATCCTCGTATGCCCGTGGGCGGCAAGCCACTTCCCGAGTCGACGATCAACGCGCTCGCCGCGGCGATCGATTCGATGCAGCCTGCCAAATCTGCAGCCGCTCCTTCTGACGCCTACATGAAATGGTTGTTCGCGATACCGACCGCGTCGAAGGCGCCTGACGTGAAGAATACCGCATGGATCAGGAACCCCATCGACGCATTCGTGCTTGCCAAGCTCGAGGAAAAGGGACTGGCGCCTGCGCCTGCCGCCGATAAACGAGCCTTGCTGCGGCGAGTCTATTTCGACCTGATCGGGTTGCCTCCAACGGTAGAAGAAGCCGAAGCGTTCCAGAAGGACACATCACCCGACGCGTACGAAAGGCTGATCGACCGGCTTTTGGCTGACAAGCGCTACGGCGAGCGGTGGGGGCGTCACTGGCTCGATCTCGTTCGATTCGCGGAGTCGGACGGTTTCGCGATTGACGGTGAGCGTCCGACTGCATGGCGGTATCGCGACTATGTGATTCGTGCCTTCAACTCCGATAAGCCATACGACGTGTTCATTCAGGAGCAGATCGCAGGAGATGAGATGGAGCGGCGCGGCGGAAATGGCCGCGGTATGGCCGAGGCATCCGAGGGACCGGTGGCGCTCGGCTATCTGCGCATGGGTCCGTGGGAGGCCGACGCGAACTTCGACGATCAACTGCGTCTCGACTGGCTGAATGAGATGACCACGACGACAAGTCAGGTCTTTCTCGGCATGACCGTTGGCTGCGCACGGTGCCACGACCATAAATACGATCCCATCCCTCAGCGCGATTTTTACCGAATGCAGGCGTTTTTTGCATCGACTCGGATCGAAGATCGCCCGGCGCCTTTCCTGGATGCTGAAGATCGCCTCAGGATGCGCCAGACGCTGCGGAAGTATGAGGAGGATCTGGACGCGTTGAACGCAGAAGTTCGCGAGATGGAGGAGACTCTGCGTAAGAAAGTGGCCGACAACGAGAAATTCCAGGAAATCCTGAACGACAAAAAGAACACCACGTTCACTGAGGCCGAACGCAAGGCTTACAGCGATCTGCAAGAGCGCAGCCGGAGGATGACGGCTGAGTCGCTCCGGTTCCGGCCGGTTGCGTATAGCGTCAATGAAGTTGCTCCTCCTGCTGTGCTCGAGATCGCACCCACGTATGTCCTCTCCGGAGGCGAACTCGCGGCGAAGGGGGACAAGGTTGAGCCCGGATTTCTGCGCTGCATCACCGGCAAGGAGGAGAAGGCGGCGATACCGTTCAGCGGCCGCTATCGATCAGGCCGGCGCCGGGCGCTGGCTGAATGGATCGCCAGTCCAAGCCATCCGCTTACTGCTCGTGTGATGGTCAACCGAATCTGGCAGCATCACTTCGGGAACGGAATCGTCCGGACGTCGTCAGATTTCGGCAAGAACGGCGATCGACCCTCGCATCCCGAACTTCTCGACTGGCTTGCGACGCAGTTCATTGAGAACAAGTGGAGCATAAAGTCGATGCATCGGTTGATGCTAACGTCAAGCACGTACCGGCAAGCCACGAGCCATCCCGAAGCCAAGAAGTACGCGGAGGCCGATCCGGAAAATCGCCTTCTCTGGCACATGAACTGGATTCGTCTGGAATCGGAAGTGCTGCGAGATTCGATGCTGGCGCTGAGCGGCCGGTTGAATCCAGAAGCCGGCGGCCCGGGAATGTTCTTCAGCGTCAAGGACGAGATCGCACAGGGCTTCCAGATGTTCAAGTGGTACCCGTCGGACGAAAACCAGCAACGCCGGCGATCGATCTACGCGTTTCAGCGGCGTTCGCTGATGATGCCGATGATGGAAGTATTCGATGGCGCCAACATGAGCGAAAGCTGCTCGCGACGAAGTGTTACGACGGTCGCTCCGCAGGCTTTGACGCTGCTGAACGGAACTTTGACGGCCAGCGAGTCGAAGCATTATGCGCACCGAGTGCTGGAGATCGCCGGTGACGATATCGATAAGCAGGTCGATACGGCGTTTCGGTTGGCGCTTTCAAGAGGAGCGACGGAGTTCGAGAAAGCTAGGGCGCGCCAGCTTTATGCGGTGTCCGCTAACACCCGGCGAACGCCCGAAGAAGCCCTGACGCGGCTCGCAACTGTGCTCTTTAACTGAACGAGTTTTTGTATCTGGAGTAACCATGAGCCACGACCGCAGACAATTTCTCTATCGCAGCCTCGTAGGCGTGGGCGGGATCGCGCTCATGGACGCGCTGAACGGCGGGCTGCAGGCTGCTCCGCACCATCCCGCGAAGGCGAAGGCGTGCATCTTTCTAACGATGCTGGGCGGCGTGAGCCAGATGGACACGTTCGATCCTAAACCGGCGCTCGAGAAATTTGATAACACGGTGATGGATTGGAGCAAAGAGAAGCTCACCGATCAGGTGAATCTCTTCGCCAAACCCCGTCTCGTTCTGAGAAGTCCGTGGAAGTTCAGCAAGCACGGCCAGTGCGGGATGGATGTTCGGAACTACTCCCGAATCTGGCTACATGCGTGGACGACCTTTCGTTCGTCAAGTCGGTTGTGACCGAGAATGGCAATCATCCGGCTGCGACGTTCCTGATGAACACAGGACTCGTGCTGCCGGGACGTCCTTCAGTCGGCGCATGGGTGACATACGGGCTTGGATCGGAAAACAGGAATCTTCCCGGGTTCGTCGTTCTGCCTGATTACCGGCGCTCTCCCGTTCAGCGGCTCGCAGCAATGGGGACCGGGGTTCCTGCCGGCCAGTTATCAGGGCACGATGATGCAGTGGAAGGGCGACCCGGTGAACGATCTTCGTCCGCCATCGGAGTTGACCAGCGAAGATGTCAACGCGCAGATGGAGTTACTGCGCAGCTACAACCACGCGTACCTGGAGAAGAACCTCACGAACCCCGACCTGCAGGGTCGCATTGACGCCTATGAACTCGCGTACCGCATGCAGACCGAAGTACCGGGTGTGCTGAATACGGATAAAGAAAGCGCCGCAACAAAGGAAATGTACGGTCTGGACGAGGAAGACACGAAGTCGTTCGGAACGCGCTGTCTGATGGCGCGCCAGCTTGTCGAGAAAGGCGTTCGCTTCGTGCAACTGTACACGCCAAGCCAATCCTGGGACAGTCACACCGGGCTGATCAAAGGCCATGCGAAGAACGCCAAAGAAGTCGATAAGCCGATCGCCGCACTCATCAAGGATCTAAAGCAGCGCGGACTGCTCGATTCAACTCTTATCGTGTGGATGGGCGAATTCGGTCGCACCCCAGACAACCCCGCGGAAATGCGCAAGAACGCCGGCCGCGACCACAACACGAAAGCCATGACGATGTTCTTTGCCGGTGGAGGCATCAAGCCGGGGGTCACCGTCGGGGAAACGGATGAACTCGGCTGGAAAGCGGTCAAAGACATCTATCGAATGCGCGATGTTCATGCCACCATCCTCCACTTGATGGGCTTGAATGACATGCGGCTCACCTATTACCATGCCGGCCGCAACATGCGCCTGACCGACACCGGCGGCACGGTAATAAAGGAAGTAGTCGCCTGATCACTATCGACTCCGCGCTTATACGTTGTTATTTCAAGTCAAGATTGTTCTTTTGTGCGGTCGGAGTGATCCAAGGTGACGAAGACAGGGACTTCGGCCTAGTGCTGCCGAGCGATCCTGTGGCAGCCACAGAGCCAACAGAAATCGCCGCAAGGAGACCTTTTAGGCGGACAGCAAAGAACGCAAGCTGAAAGGCGCATTCCCGGCAACCAAAGTAAGTCTTTTCAATAAGGCAATCGGGGGTACGCACAAAGATCTAATAGGCTTGTGGCGCGGACGACCGAGCTTGGACGAAACGCCGTGAGGCATGCGCAAGCAAGGGCAGGGAGCAACACAACGAGGTGTCAGGTCATGGCTTGCCGCCGGCGGTATGAAACCGGGAATCGTCTACGGCTCATCGGACGAATGCGGCGGGAAATTCGCTGAGGACTGATTCCACGCCCATGATTTCCATGCGATAATTCTTCATTGTCTCGGGTTCGCTCACATACGGCTGACATACCGTCACGCCGGTCCGGAGACTTCCGTCTGACCGACGTACACGGCGATGTCCTCAAGACCCTGCTGACATGAAATTCGAGTTCCTATCACACTGCACGGCGTGCGCCCATGAAGTGCATCACGATGGCGATCACGGCCAGGACAAGTAGCAAATGAATGAGTCCGCCGGCTACATGGAAGACCGTGAA
This sequence comes from Bryobacteraceae bacterium, assembly GCA_963825845.1. Taxonomy (GTDB): domain Bacteria; phylum Acidobacteriota; class Terriglobia; order Bryobacterales; family Bryobacteraceae; genus DASQDN01. Next base: position 201,120 of record CAWGVL010000078.1, read on the forward strand.
GCCCAGCAGCCATAGAACAAGCAATACAGCGAATACGGTTAAGAGCATATCTGCACCCTCCAAACTATGGACTTCGATCGCCCGGTTCTGATTACATTTTCATGAGCATTCGCCTTTCCGCTTTTCCCAAGTGCTACCTGGAAGATATTGCCGGTAGCCGTAGTATGTCGGTGTTTGACTGGATCGAGATGGCTCGCCAACTCGATGCCGACGGTCTCGAGATGTACGAAGGCTTCTTCACGAGTCTCGAACCGGAGTATCTCGATCGAGTGAGTGACGCGGTTCGTTCTGCAGGCTTTGAGATGCCAATGCTGTGCTGCTCGCCCGACTTTACAAATCCCGACGCAGACGCGCGAAAGCGAGCGGTCGAGCATGAGGCGAAGATGATCGAGGTGACTCGGCGTATGGGTGGACCGAGATCCGTTTGTCGAGTGTTGAGCGGCCAGCGCTATCCCGAAGTCGCGCTGGATCAAGGGATCGAATGGGTGGCGGACTGCATTCAAGACCTATTGCCGGTTGCGCGCGAGTGCGATGTCGTGCTCGGGTTGGAGAACCATTATAAGGACGGTTTCTGGAGATACCCGGAGTTTGCTCAGAAGAAGGAGGTCTTTCTGGCGCTCCTCGATGCGATCCCGGAGCGTATTCACTTCGGGGTCCAGTACGACCCCTCGAACGCCATTGTGGCCGGAGATGACCCTGTCGATCTACTGCGTCATGTCGCCAGCCGCGTCGTGAGCATGCACGCAAGCGATCGGTACCTGGCCGAAAGCGCGACACTCGAGGAACTTCGTCAGACCGACGGGACGATCGGCTATTCTCCCAATCTTCGGCATGGAGTCACCGGCAAAGGACTGAATGACTACGATGCGATCTTCAGGATTCTCGCCGATCACCGCTACTCCGGGTGGATCAGTATCGAAGACGGAATGAATGGGATGGAGGAGATGGCCGAGTCGCTGGCATTCCTCCGTGACAAGTGCGCACAGTACTTCGCGGGCGCGGCATGAGCGTACGAACAGCGATCGTAGGCTGCGGTAAGGTGGCTCATCTGCATGCCGCTGCATTGCGCGCCCTGCCTGAATCCGAGTTCGTAGCGGTCTGCGATGCGGATGCCGGCCGCGCACGAGGCTTTGCGGAGCAGTATGGCGTCGCGGCATTCACAGAGGTGGGGCCGATGATCGAGGATGCGCGGGCGCAGGCGGTTGTGATCTGCACGCCGCATCCGCTGCACGCTCCTCCAGCCATCGCGGCCGCTGAGTGTGGCGCGCACGTACTCGTAGAGAAGCCGCTCGCATCGAGCCTGGCTGATTGCGACATGATGATCTCGGCGGCGGCAAAGCATAGCGTCAAACTCGGCGTTGTAAGTCAGCGACGATATTTCGAGCCGGTTATGCGAATGAAGGCCGCTGTCGATGCCGGAAAGATCGGGGCGCCGATCCTCGGCACTGTGCAGATGTTCAGTTGGCGCGACGAGGCGTACTATCGGTCAGATCCGTGGCGCGGCAAGTGGGATACGGAAGGCGGCGGTGTGCTGATCAACCAGTCGCCGCACCATCTCGACATTCTGTTGTGGTTGATGGGTGATGTGGAAGAAGTGACCGGCCGTTGGTCGAACTTGAGCCATCCATATGTCGAGGTGGAGGACACTGCTCTAGCAATACTCAAATTTCGCAATGGCGGGCTCGGATCCGTCACGGTCAGCTTGTGCCAGAAGCCAGGGATCTACACAAAGATTCACGTGCACGGTTCCAATGGAGCTTCGGTAGGGGCGCAGACCGATAGTGGAGCCACGTTCATCGCGGGTATGTCCGATGTGGTTGCTCCACCTATGACAGATCTCTGGACCATCCCTGGTGAGGAGCAGGGCGAAGCTCCCATTTCATTTCCCGGCAACGAGCACTATCACGCGTTGCAAGTGCAGGACTTCCTGCACGCGATCCTGGAGGACCGCGCGCCGTCAGTCACTGGCCTGGAAGGCAGAAAAGTGGTGGAACTCATTACCGCGATCTATCAATCGAGCAATGAGAGCCGGTCTATCCGGCTCTAGACTTCCAACTTCCAAGGGCTGCGATACCGAGCCTTCAGGTGTGGACGTACGTCCTTCTGAGCGACGGTCCAGTTTTTTTCGTCCCAGTCGAGCCGCGACTTGAAACGCATCGCCAGATTGGCGAGAATGCAGACCGCCGATGATCGAACACACGTCTCAATTTCGCTGATCGGCTTTTGGCGGCTTTTGATGCACGAGATGAAGTTGTTCCAGTGCGGGACATTCATCTGTCGCATGTCATCGTCGTTCTCGTACTTCTCTTCCGTCAGCGACGATTTCGGATTCGGAGTCACCCAGCAGCCGCTGCGATTGACCATCAGGGTGCCTTCGGTACCGTGAATCACCGTAGCGGCGCGTTGAGTCGTGCCGAACATCGGCATTGGGTTGCATGTGCGGCTCTCGTAGCTGGCGAGGAACTTGGGATAGCGGAACGTCGCCAACATCGTGTCCGGCGTTTCGAGATTATCCTGCACGTAGAACTTGTCACCCGACGCCAGGATCACGTTCGGCATCACTTCATCGAAACACTGGTGCAGCGGATCGATGAGATGCACGCCCCAGTCGGTCATCGCTCCCCCGGCGTAGTCCCAGAAATAGCGGAATGTCGGAAAGGTCGCAGCCTTCACGCCCCAGCGATTCGGATTGAACGGTACTTTCGGAGCGGGACCGAGCCACATGTCCCAGTCGAGACCCAGCGGCACTTCGCTGTCGGGCGGATTGCCGTATCCTTCCTGCGGCGTCGTGCCCGCTTGGTAGGCGTGGCAGAAAGTGATTGCGCCGAGCTTACCGCTCTTCACGATCTCAGCTGCTTTCAGAAAGTAACCACCCGACCTCTGCATGGTTCCGGCCTGCACGATGCGTTTATACTTGCGCGCGGCCTCGACCATTTTCTGACCTTCTTCGATATAAACCGACGCGGGCTTTTCGACGTACACGTCTTTGCCCGCTTTGCACGCCTCGACGGTCATGTACGCGTGCCAGTGATCCGGCGTGGAGATGCAGACCGCGTCAATCGATTTGTCCGCGAGCACCTCGCGGAAATCCTTGACCGATTTCGGCTCGAATCCGCCACGCCGCGCGGCCGCTTCGGCGCGTTCGAGATGGGGTTGGTACACATCGCAGAGCGCGGCGGGCTCGACGTCAGGCACCTTCATCGAGTAGTTCAGATTGCCTGACCCCATGGCGCCGAGGCCGATAAATCCCACTCGGATTTTTTCGTTGGCGCCCTTCACCTGTCCGGTAAACAGGGAGGTCGTAAACGCCGTTCCAGCGGCAAGCGCTTCGCGGCGCGAAATCGGGTTGTTATTTGACATACGGCTTCGCCCTAATCTATCAAATGCGCTGAAAAGAAAAAAGCCGCGCCAGCCTGCCGGGTGTCAGTCATCAAAGGAGGCCGAGTACGAGCCGACGAACACGATGTGTGGGTCGAAAAGGGTATGAATTAAGCGAGCACGTCCTTGATCACGGTTCCGCCGAAATCGGTGAGTTTTTCCTGGCGGCCGTTGTGCAAGAACCAAAGCCGGTTCTGATCCATCCCGAGGAGATGAAGGATCGTCGCGTGGAAATCACGCATCGAGTAGCTTGAGCCGGCTCCCCGGAGCCCCATCTCGTCAGTCTCACCTACGATCGTGCCGGGTTTCACACCCCCGCCGGCGAACCACATGGTGAATGCGTGTGGATTATGATCGCGGCCGTCTCCACCCTGCGACATCGGCAACCGTCCGAACTCGGCTCCCCAGATCACCAGCGTGGTGTCGAGCAATCCGCGCTGCTTCAGGTCTTTCAGTAATCCCGCTACTGGAAGATCGGTCATGCCGCACATCTTTTCGTGATTGCCGACAAGATCCTTGTGCGCGTCCCACTGAACAGATACAGGGCCGCCGCCGGAGTATAACTGCACGAAGCGAACGCCACGTTCCACAAGGCGCGCGCCAGCAGACATCGAGTTCCGAACTCGTTTGTGCGCTTCTGGTCGATACCGTACATCCTTCGCGTGGCTTCCGTTTCCTTGGCCAGATCGACGGCTTCCGGCGCATGGCTCTGCATTCGGAACGCTAGTTCGTAAGAACTGATGCGCGCTGCCATTTCGGTGTCGCCATCGAGCGTGTCCATCTCGTTCATCGACTGCAGGAAGTTCAGTGTCCGCCTCTGCCGGTCAGGTGTCATCGATTCCGGCGGACGAAGATTCAGGATCGGGTTGGCCCCGGAGCGAAACACTGTGCCCTGATACACGGCAGGCAGGAAGCCAGCGCCCCAGCACGGCGTGCCGCCTTCGGGAGTGCCTTCCGGTTGAGGCATCACGACGTAGGCCGGCAGATTCTCGCTCTCGCTCCCGAGTCCGTACGTGACCCACGATCCCATGCTCGGGTATCCCATGAGAATGCGCCCGGTGTTGACGTGGTACATCGCAGGCGCGTGCACGGTGCTGTCGGTGTAGAAGTTGCGCACGAAGCACATGTCATCGACGCACTGCGCAACGTTGGGGAAGAGCGTCGATACGTCGCGGCCGCAATTGCCGTATTTGCTGAATTTCCAGGGACTGCGGAGCAGTGGAGTGTCGCCCTTGGTGAACTGACTGACGACCGTGCCGTAGCTTTCCGGAAGTTTTTGTCCGTTGAATCTGTCGAGCGCCGGCTTAGGATCGAACGTGTCGATCTGACTCGGCCCACCAACCATGAACAGGAAGATTACCGACTTCGCCTTCGGCGCGAAATTCGGCGGCTTCGGCGCGAGCGGATTCACCCGCTGTACAGCCGCCGTTGCCGGTGGGTCGAGCAAAGAGGCCAATGCGATCGATCCGAATCCATGAGCCGCGCGTACCAGAACGTCGCGTCTTGTCACTGCTTTGCCGATATGCGGGTTCTTAGGGTACATAGACGAACTCATTTCGATTCAGGAGCGCCAGGCAGAAATCCTGTAGAGTGCCGCCGGATTTGAGAAAGGTTTTCGCCAGCGTCTGTTCGTCCTTTCGGGGCGGACGAGCCAGAGCAAGACGCCATGCGGTATCGATTGCGCACGCCTTGTTTTCTCCACACGACTTCACGAGACGGTTCGAAAAGTCGCGCGAGACATCCTGCATAAAGCTCGAGTTAAAAAGAGAGAGCGCCTGCAGCGCGTGCGTCGACACGGGGCGGACAGGGCAGGATGTAATCGCGTCGGGCTGGTCGAAAGCGGATAGCAGCGGGAGCCTCACGCTGCGCTTGTTGTAGAGATAGATACCTCGGCGATTTTGTACACGCACGTCCGGATGGACGGGCCAGAGTCCATCGCGCTCATGCTCGGTGAAAATCAGGTCGTAGACCTCAGGCTCGATCGGAATTCGCACAGGCTTGCCGCCGAGTTCCGGATTGAGAGTGCCCGCCACGGAGAGCGCGGCATCGCGAATCATCTCCGCGTCGAATCGCTTGCGATTCATGCGCCAGAAGAAGCGGTTGTCAGGATCGATTTTCGCTTTGGCTACGTCAGGTCCGGAAGCCTGCTTGTAGGCGCTTGAAGTCACGATGAGCCGGTCCATTGCCTTGACGCTCCACCCTTGCGCGATGAATTCCGAGGCGAGCCAATCGAGCAGGCTGCGGTGCTGCGTCTTGTCTCCCATCACGCCGAAGTCGTTTGGAGTGCGAACCAAGCCATTCCCCATGCGGAACTGCCAGATACGGTTCACCATCACGCGTGCCGTTAGAGGGTTGTCCTCCGATGCGAGCCAATTGGCGAGCGCGGTACGGCGGCCAGTGGAGGACCTTGGAATCTCGAAGCTCGCTTGAACAACCCGTGGCACGGCAGGGTCGATCGGATCGAGCTTGCCGTGCGGATCGCCCATACGGAGCACGTACGCTTGCGGCGCATCCTCGCCGGTATTGACGAACGAGTAAGCCGCGGTGCGGGATCGGGAGCCGTAAATTCGACTTTATGAAGCTGCTCGCGCAGGTCTGTGCGCGCTTCGCCTTCACATCCGGCGGCATAAGTTCGACGACTTCGTCCCAGTCGGCCTTGATCTGCGCCTGCGCATTCTTGCATTCGTTTGCTGCTCCGGTGTGCGCTTGTCTTTTGGTATATTGAGCGCGGCCCTCAATATCGCGGAGCGAGTTTAGCCTTTCGCCTCTTCCTGATCTTTTCGGCAAAGGCTTCGCGAGTCTTTAAGCGCGTTTCGATGGGACCAATACGTTTCTTGTAAGCCTTCGTCGGCGGCCTCCCACGCTGCCTTCTCTTCGGGAGCCGCGAGTGCAGTCCTCGCCTTTGGCTCCGGCGAAGACAGCCTGCAGGCGTAAAAATCCGCTTGCAGATGGGATCGAACTTATGGTTGTGGCAGCGGGCGCAGTTGACGGTCATGCCGAGGAAGGCCTGACCGACATTGGTGGCGATCTCGGTCAGGACTTCCTGGCGGCTTTCTTCGGGATCGATATTGCCCGATACCAGATGCTCGGATCCGGCGCGAAGATAGCCGGTGGCGATCAGGGCTTCCTCATTGCCGGGGAACATCTCGTCTCCCGCGAGTTGCTCCTGAATGAAGCGGTCGAACGGCTTGTCCGCGTCGAAGAATCGAATGACGTAGTCGCGATATCGCCAGGCGTGCGGGCGTTCCAGGTCCAACTCAAAACCGTTGGTGTCGGCATAGCGGACGACATCGAGCCATTAGCCGCCCAGCGTTCCCCGTATTGCGGAGAGGCGAGCAGGCGGTCCACTAGCTTTTCGTAAGCATCAGGCGATTTGTCGTTCAGGAAGGCGCGACCTCGCGGGTGTCGGTGGGAGACCGGTGAGGTCGTAGGTGACCCGCCGCAGGAGTTGAATTCGACCCAGCGGCGCTGACGGCGTAAGGTCCGTTTTTTGGAGGCCTTCCAGAATGAACGCGTCGATGGGTGTTCGAACCCAGGGTGTTCGCACCGACTTGTCAGTCAACTGGGGAACGGGAGGGCGGACGACCTTCTGGAAGGCCCAATATTTACCGCGCGCACCAATAAAAGAGAGCTCTTATCCGTTGCAGCGATTCCAACGCCCACCAGGCACGCAAGCAGAACGACTCGCTTCAACGGGTCACTCCTTGCACGAAGGTGAGGACTTGGCTCGTCAGGTCCTGCTCCGCAGCCTTCGTGAACACTGACGTAGTCGGTTCATAGCCGCCTTCATCGAATGCCGCCGCTGTCGGAAGATAGCCGAACCAGCCGTTCGTGTATCCGAAATAAAACGTTTGCGGGAAAGGCGATCTGTTCTGATGTTTGTAGCAATTTCGGAGAAGAGCTCCACAGGCGCTGCCCAAACGAACGTCGCATTCATTTTAAGGAATCGCACGGGAAGGCGCACCAAGCGCGTTCCACCGTCGTCCACGCGCGAATATCGAGATAATTCTCCGGCCAGGTGAGGCTCGGTTTCAGAGGTGAATCAACAAAGATCTGATCGGCGCGGATCGTGACGTCCCGGGTACCGGCCGCAAGCCGCGAATTCGCCTGCAGGATCCGGTCACCAAGCAGCACACGGAACTGGGATAAGTGCCCTGACTTGGCATCCGGGTACACGCTATAAACGGGGGCCGATGTCCCCCGCCGCTCCATTGTACGAACAGGCACGGTAGCTCCGAGCTTCTCCTCAACGTAGGAAGCGACCACGCCCGGCGCGTCTCCGCTGATCAACTCGTTCTTGCCGCTCATGACCGTGCCGTGAATCGCATAGTTCGCGACGAGGCCGAGTGTCGATCCGTCGGGGCGTTCCAGGCGAATCAGGCCGATCTGCCGGTCCACGGGTCCGTCGGGATTGAGGCCGAGGCTGACCTTCTTATCGACGTCCATCGCTCGACGATTGATATTCGCGGCTGAAAAGCCAACGCCGGTCTGCAGTCTTGCCGGCTCAAGCTTGGCCTTCGCCTGCTGGACAGCCGAAATGAGAGACGTCTTGACCTGCTCCGTGTATTCGCGATCCCATTCGTGATCCGAACGGCCTTTCAGAAGGGCGTCGTATACTCCGTGCGGCCCGATCTCGGGCGCGGAGTGCGTGTGCGTGACGGACCACCAGAACTGACGAGCATCGATGCCAGACTGCTTCTTCAACTCGGCCGCGACTTCGTCGTAGAGTCCGGGAGAAAACAGACAAAGGTCCGTTGAAACGAGGTAGAACTGTTCCCGGCCATCATCCATTGCGAGGACGCGATGATAGATCGGATCCAGGACTCCCGTCGATTTCCGCGGTCCGTAGCCGAGCAGCCACTGCGATGATTTCGGTGTGATATCGACTTTGACGACGGCCGCCCGGAACTCGGCAAAGAGAGCGGTACGAGCAGCAGCAGTGCGGCAATAATCAGGCGCATCGGGAACAAGTCGATTGTCTCAAACTTTGGAACCCGGAAGCGTGGTCTCGGCCGAGAGTTCCTGATCCTTGTATTGCAACTGATATAGCTTCCAATAGATTCCGCGCATTGCAAGCAACTGCTGGTGCGTGCCGGTCTCCCGAGCCTCCCTTTATGCATGACAAAGATCCGGTCTGCCCTCTGGATCGTGGAGAGGCGGTGCGCGATGACGATCGACGTGCGTCCCTCGACGAGCCGGCCAAGAGCTTCTCTGACGCGGATCTCCGTTTCCGTATCGACACTCGATGTGGCTTCATCGAGCACCAGGATCCGTGGACTATGTGCGAGGGCGCGGGCGAAACTCATCAATTGCTTTTGCCCGGTTGAGAATCCTGCGCCGCGCTCTTGCACAGGGGTTTCATAGCTGTCCGGGAGACTATCGATGTAGTCGCGAAGGTTCACCTCGTCAGCTGCCTTCTCGATCTCCGCGTCGCTAATGCCACTGGTGCCCAGACGGATGTTGTCCGAGATGGTCCCGGTGAAAAATAGGGATCCTGTAGAACGATTCCGAACTGTCGTCGCAGTTGGTGGAGATCGTAGTCTCTTACGTCCATCCCGCCGATACGGATCGAGCCTTTTTGCACGTCATAGAAACGCAGCAGCAGGTTAGTCAGGGTCGTCTTGCCAGCGCCCGTGTGGCCCACTACCGCGATGGTTTCGCCTTCCGCGATCGTGAAGCTGACATCCTGCAATACCCAGTCCTCGTCCTTGTAGGCAAACCAAACGTGGTCGAACTCAATGCGCGTGGTCTCGGCGGTATCGCCCTTCTCGTCCAGGGGACTGATGATGGTCGGCTGCGTATCGAGGAGCTTGAAGATGCGTTCCGACGCTACCATCGCGGATTGCAGAATGTTGTATTTTTCGCTCAAGTCCTGGATAGGCCGGAAGAATCGCATGCCGTATTGGAAAAATGCAATCAAAACGCCCACTGTCAGGGCGCCGTTCACGATCTGGAAGCCTCCCCATGCGAGCATCGCCGCCAACGCAAGCATGCTCAGCCACTCGACGATCGGGTAAAACCACCCGTAAGCCGAAATGGAATCTTTGAAAGCGAGCATGTGCTCTCGATTAATTTTCTCGAATTCTTCGATGCTTTTCTTTTCACGATTAAACAGTTGGAGCACCGTGATTCCGTTGACGTGCTCCTGCAGAAACGCATTGATTTTTGCGATGGCAATCCTCGTGCGCCTGTATGAATTCGAAACCGAGCGCCTGAACAGCGCCGTAACCAGGATGACGAATGGCAGCACTGTGAGCATGATCAGCGTCAATCCCGGGCTCATCTGGAACATCGCGAGAATAACAAACGAGATTACGAGCAGATCACCGATGATGGTGACCACTCCCGAGCTAAAGAGTTCATTCAGAACGTCGATATCCGTCGTTACGCGCGTGACCAACCGGCCGACAGGATGCCGGTCGAAATACTGAACGTCGAGTTTCTGCAAGTGCGCCATGATCTGGCGGCGGAGGTCAAACATCGCGTTTTGACCGGTCCACTGCATCAGATACGATTGGCCGAACTCGAGTCCGAGCGCGCCGATCACGGCCGCGAGATAAAGCAGGGAAACTTGCGTCAGTCCCGTCCAGGGGTCGGCGAGAGCCATGCATCGAGCGGCGTCTGAACCTGGCGGTCAGCGGGAACAAGATACCGGTCGATCGCAATCTTCATTAGAAGCGGTCCGGCAATCTGCAGAACTGAATTAACCCCAAGGAAGATCAACGAGATGGCAACATAACGCCGGTAGGGCCACAGGTAGCGCATCAACCTGCGCATTAACCTGCCATGGTAGACTTTCCCTACGACTTCCTCTTCCATGGAGACGAGTGTAGCAGCGCCCAAGTGCTAAATTGGTCACACGTGGAGACGTTGAACGGAGTGATGGTCGTTGACAAGCCCGCCGGGTGGACTTCACACGATGTGGTGAACAAGGCGCGGCGCTTTCGGGGACCAGGAAAGTCGGCCATCTCGGCACGCTAGACCCGATGGCGACCGGCGTTCTTCCATTGCTGATCGGGAGGGCAACGCGGCTTGCCCAGTTCTTCGGGAAGGCTGACAAAGTTTACAAAGGCACAATCCACTCCGGGTACTCGACGGACACATACGACGCCGAGGGTAAGCCGACATCCGAATCGAAGGCGGTAGATCTCGACTGCCGTCACGATTGAATCACTCCTGGTGAGGTTTCAAGGGAAAATCCAGCAGACACCACCCCCCGTATCGGCCAAGAAGATTCAGGGAATGCCGGCCTATAAGCTTGCGCGAAAAAAATATCGAGGTAAAGCTTGAACCGGTAGAGGTCGAGGTTCATTCCATCGAAATGTTGCGATGCGAAGGGAACGAAATCGATGTGCGCGTGCATTGCGGATGGGGACGTACCTCGGAGTATTGCGCACGATCTCGGCCAGACTCTTGGGACGGGAGCCTTCCTGAAGCGACTGCGGCGCACCGCATCTGGTGGGTTCGATTTGCAAATGTCACGAACGCTGGACGAACTCGCTGTGTTGGCTGAGCAGGGTCGTATCTCTGAAGCGCCTGATTCCAGCCGCGGACCTGTTGCCCGAATTTCCGAGTGAACATGTCGATGCCGCAACGGCCGGCTTCATTCGACAAGGGCGCGATTTCCGAGTGTCTCCGTTTCGTGTTGCCGCGGCAGCGCGATACGTGAAAGCGGTCTCACAAGAAGGCGAGCTGCTCGCCATCGGCGAAGCCAAATTGCCGAATCTGTACCACCCCATTCTTGTTCTTTAGCAAAGAAATGAATGAAACTTAATGGGATTTTTAGGTTTTGTTCATCGCTATTGATTACCCTGAAAGTGTGGCCTATTCGAACGGCGGTCGTGTGCTTGCTCTTAGTGACTTGTGGATATATGGCGGTAGGTCAGGAGCAACCACCGGCAGCGGAGCCAATTACGAGGTTCGTTTCCGGTACGGTCACCGAATTCACTCCCGATCACATCGTCGTGAATAGGGCTCTCCTGAGCAGGCGCGGAAAACCGTACGTTCCTGATGAACGCCGAAACCAAGGTTGAAGGCAAATTGAAGTCCAAGGCTCGGGTTACTGTCGGCTTCAAAACCACCGACGAAGGTGATGTTGCATCCGGATCATCGTGCGCGCTTCACAAGGTTCGAAAAAGCCCTGAGTTCTAACGCGAAACACTCTTTGTTCCTTTGCTGTCGAACAACTGTGAAACGGACGCTTTGCAGTGCCGCACTCAGCCTCGTACTCGTCGCCAGTCTAAATTCCGCTACTTTATGGCGCGATCCTGGACCTGTCGAATCGCTTGACCTCGCCGGTGGTCCCGGAGGAAAAGCGAAAGCTCCTCAGGCCCCTTTTATCTTCATGTCCGAGGTTAAGGGTGGAACTGCACCCAAAGTAATGGTCCGCGATGCGCGTGGGACGGAGTGGATTGTGAAGTTCGGCGAAGAGGTGAAGGCCGAGAACTTCGCCTCTCGAATCGCGTGGGCTGCAGGGTATTTCGCCTTGCCGACGTATTTCGTTGCAGAAGGTCAGATTCAGGGGGTCACCGAACTTGGACGCGCGGCGTCTGTGATTGACCGGAGCAACAATGGCGCGTTTCGCAATGCACGTTTCCAGTTGAAGGATCCGGCACTCGCAAACCCAGCGGGTAAATGGAATCTATCCGAGTCGAACCTGAAAGGATCACGTGAGCTTGCCGGGTACAAAGTGCTGTTCGTGCTGCTTTCTAACTGGGACGTTAAGCCTGAGAATCTGTCGGTCGTAAATGTCGGCGGCGACCAGGTATATGCGTTGACGGATTGGGGGGCCTCCATGGGCCGGTCTGCCGAACTGACGGGGCGCAGCAAATGGGACTGTAAACTATATTCCGCTGATACTCCGAGTCTGATCGAAGGCGTAGACAACGGCTTTGTCGTTTTCAACTATCAGGGCAAACAGGGAATCGAGATTCGCAAGGCCATCCAGGTTGAGGATGTGCAGTGGCTAATGCAGCGACTCGGAAAACTGAGCGATGCGCAAATCGATGCTGCTCTTCGTGCTTCAGGAGCGACGCCTGATGAAGTGGCGTGCTTTGGGAAAGCGTTTCGCAGCCGTTTGAACCAGTTGAGGATGGTTGCTGGGCAAAAGCTGTCCGATGACGCAGCGACGACGCGGACGCGCAGAGAAATCCGGACAACCGTTCCTAAACCGGCGCAGGATTGACCTACTTTTCGGTCACGCTTGCCGGCTTCAACGTAAGAAATGCCTCCGGCGATAGCGGCCGGCGAGAGAAGCGTGCGACGCGGATCGCCCCTTTGAAGTAATCAACCAGGTTGATCCGGACACCTGCTGATGCACGGCCCTCCGGCTGTGGCTGCAGTTGTATTTCAGCCGAGCCCTCGAGTTGCCCGTTTACATAGTGCCGGAACTCTCTACCGTCGTACACCATCGCGACATGATGCCACTGATCGAGCGGATGCAGCTTTGTCCGATCGATCAATGCGCGTGAAGCATTCCCGGAAAGGGCGAAGCTGTCGAGATACCAGTGATCACCGGTCAGGCGCGTTTCCAGAAGCAGGCGCGTGGGAATATCGGCCTTTGTCAGGGGATCGATTGACTGCAAATGGAAGAACCGCTGTTCGGCCTTTCCCCCTTTGTAAGGTCGGAAGATAACCTCCCACGTGAACATTTCTGCTCCGGCCAATGGATGAACATTTACAAACAGGGCATCGTCAACGCCGTCGAACTCTACTGCTTTGCCTTCGGTCGAGTCGATCACTCGCGGACTGCCGAATACCTTGGTGGCGTGAGCGCCCAACTTGTCGAGACGGTCGAACGTCCACACCTCCGCATGCTCCGTCCCAGCACGATGGAGCAATTTCAGCTGCACGCGCGCCACATCGTGCATGTATCCGCCGACCGAATACCGCTCGTCCGCCGCTTGAGAGATGTGCTTCAAGGCGGCTGTTTTGTTACCGAGAGCCTCTGCATAAAGACCGGCGTAAAGATGGCCGTAAAACTGCGATTCCGTCGATGTCTGTGCCGAGCCCATCAGTTGATCGGGAGTCAGCTCGCCTCGGAACATCAGGTAGATTTGCCGCATGGGCGCGCGACCATCAGGACCGACTGGTAGAAGCGCCGCTTTCGCTTTCGCCGGAGACTCGGCGCGCGCAACACACAAGAAGTGCCATGCCGCATTCTCCACATCATCAGGATTTACCGTGCGGTGCGATTCGAACTGCTCGCGGCAGTCCTGATATCTGCCCGCGTAATAGAGCGCGATGCCACGCTGCCAGAGTTGCGGCGCCTGATCGGGAACAAGCTTTGCAACTTGATCGAAGCCCGAAGCAGCTTCCATGATGCGCGCGTTCTTGAAATCGGCGACCGCCCGATTGAAGATGGTTTGTGCTACGCCAGGAGCGTTCTGAGCCACGGCTGAGGTCACCGAGAGCAGAAACAGAGCGGCAGTACTGCACGAGCGAGCAGACATGGTGTCATTAGCCTACTACGGCGCGGCGAGCGAGTATGCCGCGAGCGTCTGCTCATTGCGGAGAAAAAGTCTGCTATCGGCGATGGCGGGATAGCTTCTGACCGTAGCCGGGAGAAGTTGCGCTTTCGATTCCGGACGGTAGGCATCCGGTTTCGCCGGAGCAACGACCGCCTCGCCATTTTCACGAACGATAAGCAGACGATCACCGAGAAGCGTCACGGTCCCGGCTCCATAACCGTCCACGTTCCACTGCACCTTTCCCGTCTTCAATTCGATACATCGGAGGCTTTGACCCATCTCCTGCCGGCCGTGGAAACCGTACACGTAGCCGTCCTTGAAAACGCTGCTGGCATAGTGGTTCGAGAGCGCATCGTCGGATGACCAGATGGGCTTCGGCTGATTACCTGCCACATTGAGGAGAACGGCGCCGGTGTTATAGCTAGCCGAGAGGAAGACGGTGTCGGCGGTGACGATCGGCACGGCAGAGTTTACCGAAGCGTTGCTGCGGGATCGCCACGGGAATTGGAATCGGACCTTGCCGGATGCCGGATCGACCGCGACCAGACCGGCGCGAGTGAAACATAAGATCGCGCGGCTTCCTCCAATGTTGGCCGCGATCGGCGAGGAGTAGCCAGCATCGTCGTTCGTTGCTGTCCAAAGGACATTGCCGTTCGTCTTGTCGAAGGCGACGAGCCCGGCTCCATTGGATCCGCCGACGTTCACATAAACTGCGTTGCCTTCGACCAGTGGTGATGCCGCGGCTCCGAAGAACCCTTTGCGGACACCGAACCTGGAGTGCGTATCGACGCGCCAAAGTTTCTTGCCGGTAGCCAGGTCGATTGCATGCAGCACGCCCTCCGCCCCAAAGGTATACACTCCTGTGCCCGCGATGGCCGGTGTCCCGCGCGGTCCTTCGTCAAAACCGAAATCATCGCGATAGCTTGTCGGATACTCGAACGACCAAATGCGGTCACCCGTCGAAGCGTTCAAACATTCGACGGTCTCTTTGTTGTCAAGCCTGTGGAACAGGATCAACTTTCCACCGGAGACAACCGGAGCGCTAAAGCCCGCGCCAATCGTTTTCTTCCATAATTGCCGGGGATTGCGAAGCGCGTTTGGCGAGATTGCGGACGTCGATGTCCCGTTTCGTTGTGGCCCAAGGAATTGTGGCCAGTCAGAGGTCGCGGATGTCGCCAGAATTGTCGTTCCGGCGCTGATAAGTACACATTTCATCAAGGAGATGCACAAGACACTCCATTCTTGCTTCTCATTGGCCGATTTTTCCACGCGATTATAATTGTAGGACGATTCTCGACTATGATCCTCCAGGTGAATGGCGGCGCGATGCTGGAACTCTTTTGGCGACAGCCGGGTGTTCGGTCCTGGACGTATCGCACAGCGCGCGATTTCTTGAGCCGGTACGTCACGCATCGTGATGGATTACGCGGATTGCGAGAGTCTCTGGCACAACGCGCCGGCTCGCAGCGCATGCTGTCTGCGCACAACACGGATGTGCTCCATCGCGGCGCGTCACTGATTGCCTCAGGAGATCTGGTCCTCGCTCAATCCCGGTTCACCAAGCGCAGACCCGGAACGGGCCAGGAACTTGGGCCTCGATGGAACTCGGTTCTATTGCTGCGCCGAGAAAAGCTACATCCGGCGCCCGATCTGGAGGCGGCGCTTGCGTGGCTCGATCGAATCAAGACTCTGTCGAAGAAGATCGATGAGGCGAAGCAGGACAAGTCTGCCAATACGAACCAAAGGTCTGTCGATGAGAGGGAACTCGCCGATCATCGCCGCGAATTAGAGCAGGTGCGGCGATTGGCTGCGAGCGGTCCGGGTATCCCTGACTTCAGCTATTTGAAGCAATCCGACTTCGTTGAGCAATTGGAGCGAGTGCTGCAGTCCGGACTGTTGATTCCTATCTATCACCGGCCTGCGGGCGTGATCGACAGCATTCCCGGAACACCGCCGGCTGCGCCAACTCCTCAAAGATCAACCAGCGATCGCGAACAGGCTTCCGAACCGAGTACCTTTTCGTCAGACTATGAGCCGTGGGCACAAGGCAACGCCTTGACGGATGCCGCCGAAGACGGCGTGCCTTTCTGTGAGATGTGCGCGCGAGCCGCTGAAGACGCAGCCAGAAAGCAATGAAGGTTGACGTCGGCGCGATCGAATCGCAATTGTGGCCTTACGGCAGCAATCGTGATGTCTACATGGTGCTCGATGGGGCCAGAGATCGGCGGATCTACTCGGACCTGATGAATTCCCATTTGATTTATTCGTGTCTGTATAGCGGAGATCTTGCCTACGAGATTGAGGTCGCCGCGCCCCATCTGGTGCAACTCGAATACGAGGACAAGTCCACGCGATCGTTGATCCAACGCGCGTGGGGAAACTCATGGGGCATCTACCTGAAGAGCGATGCCCGAATGGAGCGTCTC
This sequence comes from Bryobacteraceae bacterium, assembly GCA_963825845.1. Classification (GTDB taxonomy): domain Bacteria; phylum Acidobacteriota; class Terriglobia; order Bryobacterales; family Bryobacteraceae; genus DASQDN01. The sequence goes on from CAWGVL010000078.1 coordinate 217,393, forward strand.
CGCCGTCACCTCCGAACGTTTCTAACGGTCAAGAGTTGGCGCGGGGAGAAGCTCCTGTTTCGGTATTACGACCCGCGAATCTGGCGTGTCTATCTACCCACATGCACGACCTCTGAATTGCAGACGGTGTTTGGCCCGGTCAAGCACTACTGGACGAGAGAGCGAATGCGCTGACTCCTTGTTGCGCTTCGACTTCCAGCAGGGCAAGCTTCGGCAGGAGCGAATTCCTGTTGCAGAGCTGTCCGCGTCTGCGGACTGACGAAGTTTAGAACGTAATTCCGATCAGAACTTGCGCTGCATTCTGGCCCGGAACGAATGTGTTGATGATCGACTGCGCCAGACTGTTGCTTTGCCACCGCGTATATCGGAACTCGGGCGTGATGGCCACGGCCCCCGCGCGCCATTGGAAGCCCGCGCCTGCAACAAATCCTACAGAGGTTGCATCCGTGGTGCTGTTGAATATATAGGACGGTATGTTACCGAAGTTGTTGATGTGCCGCACACTCACGCCGGCTCCAAATACTGGCGCCAGCATTCCCCGACCCGGAGCGAACTTCAACATAACTGGGAACTCCCAGGAATCCGAGTGCACGCCAGCCGAGAATCCACTGAATTGTCCAATACTCAAACTCTGCCGGTTATAAAGCGCATCGCCTTCGACAGAGAATCCGAGCGGCAGGCGTACGCCGACGGTGGGACCCACAACATAGGTCTTGCCCAAGGATCCACTTGAAGCATAGCTCGCAATAGAGTTCGCATCGTCGCTGATCGCCGCTCCGCCGCGTGCTCCGAAGATGACGGGGCCCGCGAACATATTCATCGAAAGAATCACTAAACAGCATACGAATCGCATTCGATAATCTCCAAGTCTCAAAGCTCAGCCGCCATTGAGACGGACATCCTCGTGTAGCGAGTTTCACATAAGTAAAATATGAACTGGATTTCATCACTCGTCTGCACAAGTCATGGACACAGAGAATGCACCGATGGCTCGGTATACCTGCTTTCGTGTGAGTTCGCCGCTCGTCATCGATGGCAAACTGGACGAACCTGCTTGGCTGAATGCGCCTGTCTCAAACTCGTTCGTCGATATCGTTACCGGTAGGCCTGCCTGGTTCGACACGCGAGTGCGATTGCTATGGGATGACCAGTATCTCTACTTCGGCTTTACGGCGGAAGAAACGGATATATGGGGAACTCTCACCGAACGCGATTCAAAGATCTACGAAGAAAATGATCTCGAGATCTTTATTGCCGGACCTGACGCTTATTACGAATTCGAGATCAGTGCGCGCAACGTGATCTATGAAGTCTTCTGGATCTGGAAGGATATTCACATCCCGGGTGGTCCGTATTGGGGACGAACCGAGTTCGATCCTGAGACGCAGCGGACGATGGTGCTCGATGGTGTCGGAGGGCACCAGCATCCACGCGGCCAGCGGTGGGGCTTTCTCGATTGGGACTGCCCGGGACTGAAGCACGCGGTACATATCGATGGCACACTGAATAAACGAGACGATACTGATCGCGGATGGTCCGCAGAGATCGCGATTCCATGGGCGAGTCTGGCGCTTCTTTCGGCAGGGCGGCCGTTGCCCCCTTCGCACGGGGACGTCTGGCGTATCGACTGCTCACGGTTCCAGAAGATCGGCAGAGATCGAGAAGTTCTCGATCCCTGTGCCGGATGGACGTGGAACTGTCATGGGCACTACGACTCTCATATCCCGGAAGTGTTTCCCGAGATCACGTTCTCAAAAGAAATCGGCGGCTAGATTAAGGTCGAGCCCGGCAGCTACTGGCGCTCTGTATTTCTTTTGAGATTTAACAAAGTTTTACTTTGTACCTCGTCGAATTCTAATGGATTTTTCATGTCTCCGTCTAGAATCGTGTAACGCCTTGTTTGCACGCTTCGTCTGCTCCTTCTAAGGTGAATGCTGTACTTGCATCGCACGCTGTATCACAGGTGCTTACACGGTTAAATATGCGAAGAAACGATGGCGGGAAAAACCAGGAAAGTCGCTAACCAGATGGGACTCGGTTCCTACATCAACAAGGAAAACTATCATGTTCCTATCGAATAGCTCCAATCCATGGCTTCGACTTGGCTTGGTTTTCACCCTGCTCACAACTTCTGGCTGGACGATGTCGCTTGACGTTCAGCCTTCAGTCCCATCCCCGGCTCCAGTAGGAACAGTCGTCAGTATCAAGGCCGTTGTCCCCCAGGACGACGAGACTGGCCCACTGTGGTATCGCTACAGGGTTCGTGCGCCCGGCGCCGAGCAATTCCGTACCATTCGTGACTACAGTCCGGGTGACGCCCTCGACTGGGCGCCGACGGCTTCCGAAGGCAGATATGAGATCGAGGTGTCTGTCCGGGATCGGGATAGCGGCGAATCGGTCACGACGACCATTGCATATGCGGTGGAGTCGCGGGTTACCAATGGCCAGCCCGTCATCAGTCCGACCAGAAATCGCCTGGTATATCTGTATAGCGCGCCACCCTGCGGCGACGGCGGCCGCACTCGTGTGGAATTCGTCACCGCTGATAACTTCCGCCAGTCCACGCCTTGGGCGCCATGCTCATCCACGAAAAGCAGCAATGTGTACCTGGCAGGTCTTCGCGCGCAGACCAAGTACGCCGTTCAGCACACAGTGGAGGCGGCAGATGGGAGTACTGCGCGGGGACCCTCGCTGGATCTCACCACGGAGGCGCTCGATGCTACGTACCCAGCAACCCATCCGCTGCAAAAACCCAGCGAAACATCGGGCTCGCCGATCCTGCTGCAGAGCAACGTGTTTAGTCCCAATATTGCGACGGACCTTGAAGGCAATGTCGTGTGGTACAACAGCGACAAAAACATTCGCTACCTGACCAGAGCCGAACGCGGAGGCTACATTGTTGGCCTTATCGACAACTGGGAGGCTGACGATTCCGGGCAGATTCTGCGGATCTATGATCTGGCCGGAAATGTCGTTGCAGAAACCAATGCCGCAAGAATTAACGAGCAACTCGCCGAATTAGGTGAGGCTCCGATCACGAGCTTTCATCACGAGGCTCGTGTGCTCGAAGGTGGAAAGATTCTCGTGCTTGCCGGGACTGAACGACTAATGACGGATGTTCAAGGGCCTGGTGAAGTCGACATTCTCGGGGATTCAATTCTCGTGTTAAGCCCCGATCTTCAAGTGGAGTGGTTTTGGGATGCCTTCGATCATCTGAATGTGACCAGGAGTGCGCTGCTTGGCGAAACCTGCACGTTCGGCAGCGGAGGATGTGCCGTCTTCCGGCTGGCGTCAGTGGCGAATGACTGGTTGCACGGGAATGCGATCCAATTGACACCGGACGGCCATCTGCTTTATTCGGCGCGACATCAGGATTGGCTGATCAAGATCGACTATGCCAATGGCGCGGGGTCCGGCGGAATCATTTGGCGCCTCGGTCCCGACGGCGACTTCCAGATCGTCTCGGATGACCCATCGCCGTGGTTTTCTCATCAGCACGACGCGAACTACGAACCGGGTGTGAATTCGCATCGAATTGTAGTCCACGACAACGGCAACGCTCGATGGTCCCAGGATCAGGATATTCATAGTCGCGGGCAGGTATTAGAGATCGATGAGGAGAACCGGATTGCCAGCCTTGTGTTCAACGTGGATCTCGGTGATTATTCTCGTGCGCTGGGTTCGGCTGAGAAGCTACCGAACGGGAACTACCATTTCGGACTGGGATGGACATCGAAAAATTTCAGCCAATCGCTCGAGTTCGATCCGATGGGGAATCTGGTGACCAAAGTTGAAGTAGAAACACAGATGTACCGCGGATTCCGCATGCGCAGCCTGTATAACCACTAACGTGGACCCCCACGAACGGGGATGACCCCCGCCGCAAGCGGGGGTGTTTCCTCGCGCCCCGACTCCGTATACAATCTATATGGCCGAGTCAACGGTTGGGTGATGTTTTTGACTCGCGTCTCGGGGTAGGTGTAAGTGAAAGAGAGCGGGAAGGGCCGGCGCGAATTTCTGCGCGCGTTGGGTGGCGCCGTAGTTGCGTCCTGCGGGATGACGAAGGCTGAGTCGTCGAAACCGCCAAATATCATTTTCATCCTTGCAGATGACTTGGGTTACGGCGACGTGGGGTGTTTCGGTTCCTCGATTCCGACGCCAAACATCGATCGGATGGCAAAGGAGGGCATGCGCCTCACGCGCTACTACTCCGCAAGCCCGGTTTGCTCTCCTTCGCGCGCAGCATTCCTGACCGGACGCTATCCGGTTCGGACCGGGATTGTGAATGTTCTTATGCCTTCGGACAAGCGCGGTCTCGATCCCGCGGAGCGAACGATCCCAAAAATCTTGAAAGAGCGTGGCTACCGGACGGCGTTAGTGGGCAAGTGGCATCTCGGATGCCAGCCTGGAGTCATGCCCAAGGACCATAGCTTCGATGAGTTCTATGGCCTGCCTTACAGCAACGACATGTATCCGCTGCCGATGATGCGGAACACAGATGTCGTGCAGCAGACTGCGGCGCAGGCAAGCCTGACTACGAACTTCACCCGGCAGGCGGTCGACTTCATACAAAGGCAGGAAGACGGTCCGTTCTTCCTGTACTTCGCCCATACGGCGCCACATATCCCGATCGTTCCTTCCGAGGAGTTCCGGGGCAAATCCGGAATGGGCGAATACGGTGACATGGTCATGGAGGTAGATTGGAGCGTCAGTGAAATCCTGAAGGCTGTGGCCGCGAAGGGATTTGACGAAAACACACTCGTTATATTCACCAGCGACAACGGCCCATGGTATCAGGGTAGCGCCGGCAAGCTTCAGGGGCGCAAGGGATCCACTTACGAAGGTGGCGTGCGCGAGCCTTTTATCGCGCGGTTTCCCGGTCGCATTCCCGCAGGCGCCACTTCGGAAGGGATCGGCTCCGCGATGGACATGCTCCCCACGTTTGCGCACCTTGCGGGCGCTACTGTGCCGACCTCTACCGTCGATGGCGTTGACATTTGGGACATCTTGACCGGAGAGAAGCTGTTTATCGAACGCGATCCTCTTTTATTCTTCGACAGGTGGGATGTTCAGTGCGTTCGGTGGGGACCCTGGAAGCTTCATTTATCGCGCTATAACAGCTATGCCTGGACCGTGGATCCACCCGGAGGACGCATGAACCTCCCACTGCGGAAGCCGGAACTGTACCACGTGGACAATGATCCGACGGAGAGCTACGATCGCGCTCCCGAGAACATACAGCTCGTCGAGTTCCTTAAAAAACGTGCCGAAGAACTGATGCAGTCGATGCCCGACGATGCTCGTCGCGCGTGGCGTGACACGTTTTCACAACACGTGCAGGAGACTCCGGTCGGCGCCCTTCCGGCGAAAGATGGCAATTAGAGCCGGCGCCACCTATCTGGTTACGACACTGACTCGTACTGCGGATAGAGTGCGCGAGGTACCGGAGGAAAATCCGTCGCTCGCGTCCTGCAAGTAAAATGTCAGTCCGTTCGTCACCCAATCGCCGGTTGTCGCCGATCCCGTTGGGCTCTCGAATCCGGTCATTGGTGTTCCGGTAGGCGAGCCCACTCGAACCTGGATCCTGCTTACGCCTGTGGCGCGCCAACTCAGTGTGGTGGAGGCGGTGGGTTGACCGGCGAGTATGCCGATAGGGTTGGGCGAAGCTCCGATAAAGCCGCTTCGTATGCCGCTGGTTGTAGACGTGGCGCGAACCTGGGCAATTGCGAGAGTCTTCGCAGAGCCGAACGAATCTCCGTCACTTGCATCCTGCAGATAGAACGACATCCCGTCTACAGCCCAATCGCCCGTAGATGCCGACCCGGTCGGTCCCTCAAACCCGGTCATCGCCGGCCCCGTAGAAGATCCGACGCGAATCTGAACGCTTCGGACGCCACTGGCTTGCCACGTCAATGTCGTCCTGCCGGCGGCTTGACCGGCGACTAACGTGAGTGGCGCCGCCATAAGAGTGGGCGTGGAGAACACAGGAGGACGGCTCGAAATACCTCCGTCGGTGGAGGTTAGGTACGGACTAAGATCGGAGACTGCAGCCGAAAACCGGCCATAAGAAGCAACCAGGTTGTTGGCCCGGCAGACTTCTATCGGGTCATCCTCGTTTACGTCGGGACCAGCCGAAAGAGTGCCCACGAGATACGTCTTCCCGTTCGCGTTCACCAGCAGCGGAGAACCGGAAGACCCGCCTTGTGTCAGACCTTCAAACCACGAGACTTGATACCCGACGCTGGCCGGCATCCGGGCCCCATCGCTGAAACGAATCGTTACATCGCGGGTGCGCCTGCCCAGGGCGATTCGCTTATAATCTCCGGCGGGATGGCTGATGCCGGTCACCTGTTCGTTACTCGCGATTTCATCCCCGGTCCAACCGAGCACCTTCACGTCGACGTTAGGAAACCCGCTGAGTTGGAGCAAGGAGAAGTCGCCCAGCGCCATGGATTGACCGCTGACAAGCGTGGCGCCGTTGACGCGGACGGAGTTGCTCAATGTGGGTTTCGGACCGTTGCATGAGGAAGTTTGATAGTTGAAGAACGTGAGGAGGGATCGGGCTTCGTCCGCCGTGCTGATGCAGTGGTTCGCCGTTAGAAAGAAGGGCAGAGCCGGCTGCGATGCGGAACTGATCAACGATCCGGTGCACTCGTACGTTCCGCCGTCGCTTTCAAAAATCATGAGAGCCACCGCGGATGCTGCGTCGCTGTATTCGGGATGGCACGTTACGTCGACCGCGCAGGATGCCGCCGTGGACTGTGCGGCGGGGTCATCCGCAGTCTTCGCGGCTTTCTTCACTGGGAATCGATGCGATAGATCGGCGGGTCGAAAAGGAACTGCATCGGCGGTCGCGCCGTCGCCGGGTTCATATACCAGTGTCATGGATTCACCCGGCAGCATGTCACTCCAAAACTCGCCATCACCCATGGGGCCGTCGTTCGAATAGGGGCCGGCGGTCACCTCGGCTCCATCGGAGTCGGTGCCGATGAGCCAGACCTTCCCGCCAGCGATGTGAAAATCAACGAAACGAACCCGAAGTGCTTCGGCGCCGGTTGATGCGAGTGTGAGCCGCCAGACCGGCTTGCCTTCCGCAGAAGCAGACCACTCACCTTTCGCGACCATTTCCGCCGGTATCGGCCGGCTAACGCCTACGGGGGCCAATCCCGGCTTGCGAGTAACCGGGCGCGCCTCCGAGTCTCTGAGCCTGCCAAGCGAGACCCTAGGAGCCGAGCGTGCCATCGTTCGAACTTCGGACGGCGCACGCTCGCCACTTCGGTCGGCCGCCTGAGCAGCGCGATGGATCGAACCCTCCATCCTCCCGAATCGCTGCGCGGCCGCCGGGCTACAGAAGAGGAACGTTGCACAGATAGAAGCGATTGCCGCCAGAATTGGCTTCAAACGCTCGAGAAGAAAAGCCGATATACGATAATTCACACGTACACCTTGACGAGCAGCGATTTTGCCGCTCGATATCGTATTGAGAAACTCAGGATAGCCGACGCATGTGCCAGATGCTTACGGTACACCGAACGACCGGAATTAACACTTTCTTTACAGCCGCTCAATGAGACGACGAGATTTTCTTTGTACTTTCGCGGCCCCGGCCATAGCGGCAGGTCGTGGATCTGTGCTGGTCCACGAGCACATCCTCGTAGATTTCATCGGAGCAGACAAAATCCGTCCCGGGCGCTACGACCGGACTGAAGTGTTCCGAATTGCTCGTCCAAAGTTGGAAGAGCTTAAGCGACGCGGCTGTCAGCGACTCCTCGAGTGCACGCCTAACTTTCTGGGGCGCGATCCTGAACTACTGGCTCAACTTTCCGATGCGGTCGGGATCGAGATCTGGTCGAACACGGGCTTCTATGGCGCGGCGAACCACAAGTTTGTGCCCGATTTCGCGAAGACCGAGAGCGCCGAACAGCTCGCGAAACGATGGATCGCGGAAACCCGGGAGCGATGGCGCCCACGATTCATCAAAATCGGAGTCAATCGCGGACCGCTCGATGAGTTGGATCAAAAACTCGTGCACGCCGCAGCGATAACCTCCAGGCACACGGGCCTGACAATTGCCTCGCATACAGGCGATGGAGCGGCGGCGCTCCAACAACTCGACATCATCGCCTCTGAAAAAACGAGTCCGTCTAAGTTCGTCTGGGTTCACGCACAGAATGAGCACGACCATTCCATCCATGAAAAGGTTGCGAGTGCAGGAGCTTGGGTCGAGTTCGATGGCATCGGGCCGAAATCAGCTCCGTTTCATCTGGAGTGCGTTCGATATCTTGCCGGAAAAGGCCTCTTGAAGAGAACATTGATCTCTCAGGACTCCGGTTGGTACCACGTCGGCGAGCCCGGCGGCGGAGAATTCCGCGGCTATACGTATATCTATGAGGAATTCCTTCCGAAACTCGAACCAGATCAGGCTTCCGTGCTGATGCTTGAAAACCCGCGCGCGGCGTTCGGAAGCGCTGACTACTGAAAATTCTAACCGTGTAAGAGTGCCTCACCCACGCGCAATACTTTGAGCTACACTTAGTTCCTCAAGGAATAGACGGCGGGGATTATATGAATCGTCTTGGCAATTGCCGCCAGCGAGCTCCCGTGTGTTTGGGAAAAGCGGCTCGCAGGGGGAGTTAATGCATCCGGCGGTAGGCAACGATCTCAGCATTGTTCTCGATGTGCTGCCGGTTGCGGTTATAAAGGTTGACCCGCAATGGCGCATTCTTTACATGAACCCGGCGGCTGCCCAGGCGCTGAAGGTCCAACCGCGAGAAGTATGCGGCCAGTATTTCTGGCAAACGTGCAATGAAATCCCTGCCGATATCGTGCAGCAAGCTTGCGCGACGAGCGAATCCAATGTCCAGCTCGAGCATCGGCAAGAGGGCAGATGGATGTGCATCGACATCAGGACTGTTGACGGCGGCAGCCGCGTCATTCACATCACTGACCGCACCGAAATCCACGCGAGCCGGGAACAACTGCGAGACGAAATTGAGAAACGAGGAGCGGCTGAAAGGGAACTGGACGCTAAACAGGAATTCCTTCAGGCTGTTTTGGATAACGTGGAGACCGGCATTGTCGCTTGCGATGACACCGGCGCCTTGAAACTATTCAACAATGCAACGCGAGCTTTCCATGGTGTCGCGGAGACCGTATCCCGGCCGGAAGAATGGCCGAATATCTATAGCCTCTACTATCCTGACGGGGTCACTCCGCTTCGCACCGAAGACATTCCGCTCTTCCGAGCATTTTCGGGCGAAGTTGTCGACCGAGCCGAGATGGTGATTGCTCCGCCGAACGGACCGCGAAGGACGGTTCTTGCGAGCGGTCATGCGCTCGTTGCACGTGACGGGCGAAAACTTGGCGCTGTAGTCGCGATGCACGATATCACGCACCGCAAACTGTTTGCGCAGAGAATACGCCAGGCGTTGCAGCAGTTCCGAGCGTTGTTCAACGAGGCGCCGATCGCATATCACGAGATCGATGTTCATGGCGTCATCTGCAAGGTGAATCTCGCTGAATGCCGCCTTCTGGGGCGTAGGCGCAGTGATATGGTGGGCCGGCCCGTGTGGGACTTCGTGCCTGCAGGCGATCAGGAGAACGTGAGAATTGCCGTCTCGGAGAGCCTGTCGGGCCGATCTTCTGTCGAACCAGTGGAGCGCGAGTTGGTCACCGGAACAGGGAAACGGCTCGTGGTGGAAGTTTACGAAAATGTTATTCGCGATAGTTCCGGCGAAATAACGGGTGTCCGAACCGCGATGCTTGACATCACGGATCGCAAGCATCGTGCCCGGCAGGCGCAGGCCTTGGCACACGAGCGGGCGGCGCGTGCGCAGGCCGAAGCAACGTCAGCGGAGATCAGGGATGTACTTGAAAGGATCGGCGACGCTTATATCGCCTTCGACACGGAGTGGCGATACACGTATGTGAACCGGAAGGCTGCTGAATTAGCGCTAAAGCCGGGATCGGAGTTGCTGGGGCGATCGGTTTGGGATGAATTCCCGAACGCGATTCACACAGCGTTTTATTCAGAATTGCAACGCTCGATGCGAGAGCAAGTTCCGGTTGAATTCGAGAACTATTATGCGCCACTGGGGAAATACTTCGAGAACTCGGTTTACCCCAGTCCTTCCGGTGTTGGCGTGTTCTATCGCGACATCACTCAACGGGTTCGTACGCAGCGCGCCCTCGAAGAACGCACTCGTGAACTCGCAGCGAAAAACGCCGAGTTGGAGACCTTCGCGTCAGTAGCGTCCCACGATTTACAAGAACCGCTGCGCATGATAGGCGGATACGCGGCGCTATTATCCAAGCGGTACTCGAACGCTCTCGATAAAGACGCCAAGGAATTCCTCGCGTTCATGATCGGAGGCGTCGATCGGATGCACCGGCTGATAAAGGATTTGCTCGCGCTTTGCAGGCTCGATCCGAGCACGGATGCCGGCATCGCAGAGGTGAATCTCAGCGCCGTGGTTGATTTGGTTAAGAGTAATCTCGAAATGGTGATCGAGGACACCGCAGGCGCCGTCACTTGTCAGAATGCGGTCATCATGCGGTTCAACGAGACGCGGTTGTTGCAGCTGATGCAGAACCTGATCGCAAATGCGCTGAAATACCGGGGCGCAACTGAACCGGTAATCACGATCGATGCCGAGCGGGGAAAGGACGCCTGGACGATAGCCGTTCGAGATAACGGAATGGGATTTGATATGCGCTACGCCGAGCAGATCTTCGAGCCGTTCAAGCGGCTACAGCGTGACGAGGACCAGGGAACCGGCTATCGGCCTGGCGATCTGCCGAAAAATTGTGGAGAGCCGAGGCGGACGAATATGGGCAGAATCGACGGCGGGGATCGGAGCAACTTTTTCTTCACGATCCCCGACACGCTTCCTTCAGAGAAGGTCTTGAGTTACCGAGAGGAATAGTCAGCTGCTGCCCAACCTGGATCTTATCGGGTCTTTCAGCTTGTCGCGATTCGCTTCGAAGATTCGCATGTATTGCCCAGAGTCGCCATAGAATTGCTGGGCGATCTTCGACAATGTGTCACCGGATTTCACGGTATAAGTCTGCATGCCACCGCTGGCGGCCGCACCGGTTTGTTGTGCGCTCGCGAGGGCCGGATTGACTTTTCAAGTCAAGAGTCAGATCTGAGTAGCTTGGGTCAACCGCTTTGACTTTGTTCCACACCTCATTTTTCGCCTGTTCACTTGGAGCCTCGCCCTGGAGGAACAACTTCCCATCCTGTATATGCATGTGGGCTAGTCGAACCCCTTGCTGCTGAATGGCAGTAAGCGCCGACTGGTACTTGCTTTTGAGTTGTTCGAGATCTGGCATTGGTCTTTAGTTCTCCTTTCGGGGTTTGACGCTACCGTAATAAAGTCATAACCAATATGCAACGGTTATCTGTAGCGAGGGAGCCGCCGAGGGCTACGTTACCATAAGGACGTATGCGAAACTCGCTGCGTGCGCTCCAGGTCCTGCTCACAGGCATCTTGTTCTTTGGGGCTTTTCCGCTCTTCGCACAGGACGAAGAAACGATGGACTGGCTCGATGATTACCAGGAAGCGCTACAGGAAGCCAAGCGCGACACACAAGCCGATTTTCTGGAGTTTCGCTGCGAAGCTTGAATAGCCGGACGAGTTTTTGACGCACAGGTTGTGCTGTCACCAAAAAATTCTACGCGCGGCAAACAACTGATGTCAATACGTGTGCGTTCGCGTTCCCCGGATGGACAAAGTCGATATCGGGCTCTTCGATTACGATCGCTACAACACGTTGTACTTCTTCATCTTGAATGAGGATGAGCAAATCTATATGCGGTATGGCGGCCGAGACTCCGTGTCTCAGGACAGCTATCTGAATCTGGACAGCCTCGAGCTGGCGCTGAAAAAGGGTCTCGAACTCCAGTGGTGATTATCAGGCCGGCAAAATCAAGAAAGTCGAGCGCCCCAAGCCTTTCTTTCCGCGAGACATTGCACCGCTTGTTGAACGTACCTATGCTCGGAACGTCTGTGTTGAATGCCATCTGATCGGTGACTTCCAGACTCGTCGAGCGCGAAGAGGCCGGTAAGTTCGGACAAGCTGACGGAGATGTTCCGGTCGCCGGACATCAAGACCATCGGAATTCATCTCGACGTTCCAGAAGGGACTGGCGGTCAAGGACGCGCAAGGGTCTGCTAGTCCGGCGGTATGCAGGCCGGTGATCGGATTACTGCGCTCAACGGAACTGCACGTATGGACATTCGCAGATTTGCAGTATTACTACGACAAGGTTCCACGATCCGCAAAGCAAATTCAGGTCAGCGTTGAGAGGGAAGGGAAGGCGGTAGAGCTTCCGATCATGCTGCCGGTTCGATGGTGGTGGACCGATACACGGTACCGGCAATTAACTGTCGATCCCCGCATGTATTTCGAGTCACGACCACTCACTGACGCTGAGAAGCAGAAGCTCGAGCTACCAGTGAATGGGTTCGCCAGCCAGGTCAGACATGTGGATTCCTTTGCCCAGATGATGAAGAGCCACGACCTTCGCGTGGGAGACATCATTTACGGGGTGGATGGCGTCCAGCGCGATGAGCATGCCAATACCGCCGAACTGTACATTCGACTTCGCAAAACGGCGGGCAGTGATGTGACACTGGATGTTATACGCGACGGCAAGCGCTTCCAAATGCCGCTGAAGACGTTTCGAATGAGTTTCAGAAAATGAAGAATATCCGAATGATTGCGATGGGGCTGATTTGGGCCGCATCCTTGATCGGTGCAGACTGGACAGCGCCTGTCGAAGTCCGCCATGACGAGAAGCTCGTGATGACATATCGAGCCCAGTGGGACGGCGAGTTCCTACTCCTGAGAGGGACGATTCAGCCAGGCTGGCACACGTTCGTCATGGACAACAAAGAACGGCAGCAGGAGCGCCTGAAAGGAAAGCCGTCGCTCGGTATCGAGAAAAGCACCGAGGTCACCGTAGTGGACGGGCTGACGGTCACCGGGCCTTGGATGCAGTCTCAGCCCAAAGACTTCTCCAAACCCGAAATACGCTGGTTTACCTGGGGCTTCGAAAACGATGCTGTGTTCGTGGCGAAAGCCCGGCCGAAGGGTCCGGGTCCTGCGCACGTCGAAGTACGTGGACAAGCGTGCGCGGCTGATATCTGTAAGAACATCGAAGTGACGCTTGCCGTGCCTTTGACCGGCAAGAAAGTCGGTTCGAATGTCGACGTGAAAAGCCTGACGCCTGTGTGGCAGGTTAACTAGCTTCGGCGGGGCTAAAAGGGAGAGACGCCGAATCCTCCTTCAGCGCGATACCTGTGAGTTGCCGGCGGCGCGACTTCGACCATGAGTGAGAAGATTCGCCGCGCGGCCAGTTCGTAACTGAGTCCTTCAGGACGAATATTGGAAATACAGTTCCGTTCGGCATCCGTCCGCCCGATGCGTGGCTCCCACGTCAAGTATGCTCCCAGACTATCCGGAGAACTCAGGCCCGGACGTTCACCAATCAACACCAGGGCCATTTTCGCTCCAAGTCGTTCTCCGATCTCATCTCCAATTGCGACTCGCCCCTCCTCCACGAGGACAATCTGCGACCGAGACCAATCCGCTTCGTCAACTAGCGGAATCAGGGTATCCAACACCGCGAGCGCATGCCGGTGCACCGCCAGCGCCGAGAGTCCATCAACCAGCACGATCGCCAGGTCAGACGGTTCACAGCCACGCGTCAGGCTTTGCGTCGATAGCTCACTCAAACGGCGTCCCAGATCCGGACGTCGCAGGTACGTCACTCGATCCGGAGTAGCGCTGCGCACGAGGATTGACGGCCAACCTCGTCCATCGCACTCCATTTTGAAGCGTGATGGGATCGAGCGCCTGATGAACCGCATCGCGCGCCGCCGCGTGCGCCAATTGGAATGCGAGCACCTCTCGGGTGGCTAAGACCACCCCGGCCCGATCCAACTGCACCCTTGCAAGCGTGAAGTCGCGCAGTTGTTTCATTGCGAGGCAGGGACAAGATCGCCAGACTGAAGTTGCGCCACCATTGCCGGCAATTCTGGTTGGTACTGCGACAACCAGGCTTCAAATTCAGGCGCGGGACGCAACCCAAGTTGAGCTCTCAGATACAGAGCGTCATGGAAAGAGGTGCTTTGGTAGTTCAGCATCACATCATCCGCCCCCGGTACTCCCATGATGTAATTCACGCCGGCGTTGCCCAACAACGTGAGCAAAACATCCATGTCGTCCTGGTCCGCTTCCGCGTGATTGGTGTAACAAATATCGCATCCCATCGGCAGTCCGAGTAGCTTTCCGCAGAAATGATCTTCAAGACCCGCGCGAATGATCTGCTTGCCATCGTACAGGTACTCCGGGCCGATGAAACCCACCACAGTGTTCACCAGCATCGGTTGGAATCGCCTCGCCACCGCATACGCTCTTGCCTCGCAGGTTTGCTGATCGACACCATAGTGGGCGTTTGCCGACAGTGCGCTGCCTTGGCCGGTCTCGAAATACATCACGTTGTCTCCGATCGTGCCTCTATGAAGTTCCCGGCCGGCCTGCCATGCTTCTTCGAGTAACGATAGGTTTACACCAAACGATGAGTTTGCCGCTTCCGTTCCTGCAATGGATTGAAAGACCAGATCCACGGGGGCTCCTCGCTGCATCGCCTCCATCTGCGTTGTCACGTGCGCGAGCACGCAACTCTGAACGGGCATGTCGTATGTGACTCGCATCCGGTCGAGCAAATGAAGCAGCAACTCTACGCTCGAGACGTTGTCTGCCGCCGGATTGATTCCGATGACCGCATCGCCGCTTCCGAGCATCAGTCCATCGATCACCGATGCCAGGATGCCTCTGGGATCATCGGTTGGATGATTGGGCTGGAGGCGCGTAGAAAGGCGGCCCGGTAATCCGACCGTAGTTCGAAATCGCGTGACCACCCGGATGCGTGAAGCCACGGCTATGAGGTCCTGAACTCTCATCAGCTTTGAAACGGCTGCCGCCATCTCGGGAGTAATTCCCGGTGAGAGTGCGGTGAGCGCCTGCGGATCCGCATCCGTGCTCAGCAGCCAGTTTCTGAAATCGCCGACAGTCAGGTGAGCTACCGGAGCGAACGCCTGCTCATCGTGCGTATCGAAGATGAGCCGGGTTACCTCATCCTCTTCATACGGAATCAGAGGTTCACGCAAAAACTCACGCAAGGGCACATCGGCGAGAGCCATTTGTGCGGCCGCGCGCTCGGTTGCCGACCCGGCCGCAATGCCCGCCAGTTCATCTCCTGAACGCGATGGCGATGCTTTCGCAAGCAGTGTCCGCAAGTCCTCGAAGTGATATCGGGTACCCAGAGCGTGCGCAGAATAGCTCACAACGAGACCTCCGACTTAGCGGGTTTGTCCGCCATAGAGACGGCGAACTCCTCCTCCGGCGAAAGGATCAGGCGTTTTCTCGCATGCAGCGCAAAATAAAGAAGTCCGACAACGAACCACGCCGCGGCTCCCAGAACTCCGATGCGGTAATCGGGATTCAGGAATAGCGCCGCGAGGGTCACGGTCGCCAGTAGTGCAGCGATGACAGCCCCCGGCGTTCCAAGCGGGCTTACATACGGCCGCAACAATCCCGGCGCGTTTCTTCGCAGCAAAATGAATGAGGCCATTTGCATGACGTAAGCCAGGACAGCACCGAACACCGCCATATTAAGCAGCGTAGCGCCAACGGAACCGGAAGGCCCGGACAGGCGAATTGCGACCGCTGCGGCGAACCCCAATACGGAACCTGCGATCAGGGCGCGATGCGGAGTCTGTCGTCCGGCGTCCGTTGCCGAGAGCCAGTCAGGGAAGTAGCCGGCGCGCGCGAGTGAGTAGATCTGCCGGCCATACGCGTACAGGATCGAGTGAAAGCTTGCAACGAGTCCGGTCACCGCGAACAGAGCTAATGCGCGAGATCCTACACCGGCTCCGAGTATCGTTTGGAACCCGAGAAACAGCGGCTCGGACGATCGACCAACCGTGCGGGAGCCCGGCGCGATACCGGCGCTAAAGAGGGGGGTTAGAAAGGAGCAGACAACCAAAGTGGCTAATGCCCACAAGATTCCGCGAGGCATATCTCGCGCCGGATTGCGCGTCTCCTCAGCCGCAAGTGGTAATTGTTCAATTCCGAGATAAAGCCAAAGTGCAAACGGGAGAGCAGCAAAGATCCCGTTCGTCCCCCGCGAGAAGAACGGATCCCCGCCCAGCGCCCACCGGCCTAAATCTAATAACGGGAGTGCGCCCGCGTAGAATACAGCCAGTACCGTCAGCGCGCAGAGAGTCGTGATCGCGGAGACGCGGAAGGACATCTCGACACCCCATATGTTCAGAACTACGAAAACTACATAGCAGGTAAGCCACCAGAGTGGCTCGTAGATGGAGGCCGTGCCGAATATCGAGCCCAAGTATCCGCCGATACCCACCACGATGGTTGCGGGCGTGAGAATGTACTCCATGTTCTCGGCAAGTCCGGTGATGTACCCGCCCCATGGACCCATGCTCGCTCGCGCGAACGAATACGCCCCTCCCGTGTGCGGCAGCGCTGCCGATAACTCAGCCACGCTAAAGCAAAGGCCGATGTAGAGGATCGTCATCAGCACGACTGCGGTAATCATTCCGCCGAAGCCGCCGGCGATGAGTCCGAAATTCCATCCGAAGAAATCACCCGATATGACGGCTCCTACTCCGAGCGCCCACAAGTGAAATACGCCCGCGTGGCGCCTCAGCGCGCGGTCGGCAAACCACGCAGCTTTGCGCTCGGTGTACGAGATGTCAGGCATGCTGAACTGAGTCTAACGGATCGTCTAAAGAGCGTACTTGTCATCGGGACTGGCCTTACCGGCCAGTCTCGGATCGCCCTCTGTTTCCGTCAGGATCTGCGCCATCCGGTCCTGCAATGTTTCGACGAGCGCTTTCGTCTCTGGTTTCTTGATGTGATTCACGTATCGTCCGCGCATTCGCCAGCCGATGCGGGCATCCGATACCAGATTGTTGACCTGGTCCGGATCGGATCTCAGATCGTACAACTCGGGGATATCCCAAACGCCTGGATACTGCATCAAACTGTGTGTCTCCGTACGCAGGCCGACGATCGATGGCGTGTATGGAAAATCCTGCTCCCATGCGTACTCATAAACGAAATCACGACGCCAGTCTGCCGGTGTCTTGCCAGTTGCCAGCGGTAATAGTGAGCGGCCCTGCATCCCGTCTGGCGCCTTCAGGCCCGCCGCGTCCAGGAAGGTAGGAGCGATATCCAGATTCAATGCCATTTGATCGACAACACGCCTGCTCAACAGAGAAGGGCAGTGCGCGATCATGGGTACCCGGATGGACGATTCGTACATTGCTCGTTTGTCAATCAGTCCGTGCTCTCCCCACATATACCCGTTGTCACCCATGAAGACGATCAGCGTCTCATCGAGTAGCCGGCTGCTCTGCAGTTGATCGAGCACCTGTCCGACACTGTCATCAATCGCCACCAGGCATTGGCAGTAGCGCCGATAGTGAGTGTCGAAAGGCTCGTCACTGTCGAGCATGCCATCGACGCCATGGCGCGTTGCACGCCGCAGCCGTACCCATTCAGGCCATTGCCGGTAGAACTCTTCTTTGTAAAGCATCGTCCGAGGACGCGGAACGGTCATCGATTCAAATAGACTCGCGCGCTTCGGCGGCGGTTGGAATGGAGAGTGCACCGCCTTGTGCGACAGGTAAATACAGAA
Organism: Bryobacteraceae bacterium; assembly: GCA_963825845.1. Classification (GTDB taxonomy): domain Bacteria; phylum Acidobacteriota; class Terriglobia; order Bryobacterales; family Bryobacteraceae; genus DASQDN01. The sequence goes on from CAWGVL010000078.1 coordinate 235,127, forward strand.
AGGGCGTGGACGCATTGTCCTGAATGAACCGGCATGCCTCGGCGGTTAGGATGTCGGTCATATTGCCTTTCTGCTTCTCGCGGGCCCCGTTGCGATTGAACTCCGGGTCCTGATACTCGCCTTGGCCCCGGAAACTGACCCATTGGTGGAAGCCGGGTTGAGGTTCGTCGCTAGCGCCTCCCATGTGCCACTTCCCGATAAACGCGGTGCGGTAGCCATTTCGCTGAAGAACACCAGGAAACGTCGGCAAGGCGCTATCCAGCTTGGAGAAGTTATCTGTTACGCGATGGGAATGCATGTAGCGGCCCGTCAGCAGGCTGGCGCGACTGGGCGAGCACAGGGATGAGGTCACAAACGCATTCTTGAAGTGGACTCCACCGTTCAGCAGTCGATCGATGTTGGGAGTGTGACCCTTTAACCACGGGTGGCCCATGGCTCCGATGAAATCATACCTGTGGTCGTCTACAAGGATGAAGACGATGTTCCTGCGCCCTGGCTGCGTTTGTACGGCTGGCGCGCTTGTTGCGGCGGCTGCAGCGGCTTGAAGGAATTCACGACGTCGCATAGGGATGCTCCCCAGGATATATCGAGCATCAGACCGGAGCATCGCTGCGCGTTGTCCCTGGATCGATCGGAAAGTCGCTATGATGACTAGCTAGCCCGCGAACGTTTCTGGAGGTGCCCAGTGTATCTGAGACGCGCCCGTGTGTTGCCCATCGCAGCACTTCTCTCAATATCAGCTGTGATTGCTGCTGAACGTCCATCTGATATTGCGCTTTTCCGCGCGATTGAAAGCAACGACCTGCCGGCCATGAAACAAGCCCTCCGATCCGGTGCGCAAGTCAATGCGAAGGACCAAACAGGCGCTACGCCACTGATGCGAGCGTCGGTCTACGGTACGACCGACTCCATGAAGTTTCTGCTCGCCCGGGCGCCGATCCGAACATTCCCAACAACTTCGGAGCCACAGCGCTGATGTGGAGCGCCGGCAACCTTGAAAAGGTGCGGCTTCTTCTCGGCGCCACAGCCGACGTAAACGCCAAATCGAATAGTGGACGAACTCCCCTGGCGGTTGCTGCATCTCATGCGGGAAACGTGGAGACCGTGAAGTTGCTGCTTGCGAAGGGAGCTGACGTGAAGGCTCGTCCCGGCCCTGTCGGAGCAGCCGTTTACTCGGCGGCAAATGCAGGCGACGAAGCGATACTGCGTGTGCTGCTGGCGGCGGGCGGCGATCCGAATGACCTTAATCCGGTGGGTGTGTCCGCTCTGATAGCGGCATGCCAGTTCGGCCGAATCGAACCCGCCCAGCTCCTCCTGGATGCGGGGGCCAACGTGAATCACCAGTCCGGCAGACGGCCTCTTTCAAAGGCAGGGCTGCAGGAACTTGGAGAGTTGACGGCGTTGCTGGTTGCCGCTCCGACCGGTAACGCAAAACTCGTGAAACTGCTGCTTGATCGCGGCGCAGATATCAAAGCGAAGGATATGCGGGGCATGACTCCCCTGATGATGGCGACTTCATCCGAGCACCAGGACAGCGAGACGGTACGGCTACTGCTCGCGGCGGGCTCCGATCCGAAAGCGATCAGCAATGATGGGCAGACACCCGTCAGTTGGGCCCGAAAATGGGGGGGCCGTGGAGTGTTCGGGTTGATTGCGGAGCCCGGTACCGAGCCATTTGATCTGAAGCCTGCAAAATTGCGTGACGCTCCGCATGAATTAGATCTGCGTCAGTCCGTCGAAAAGGCTGTTGCCCTCCTCCAGACGAGCAGTGACGAATACTTTCGAAAGAGCGGCTGTATTGGCTGCCATCATCAAATTTTGACCGGCATGGCTGTCGGGTATGCGAGAGGCCAGGGGCTGAAGGTGAACGAACAGCGCGCGGCCCAGCAAGTAAAAATCGCGCATAACGATCCGTCAACCCGATCGTGAATCAGCATATCTGGCCGTGCCGCGAGGTGGGTGCGCCGATGGCCGATTCACTGCTGCTCATGAGTCTTGCAGCCCAGAAATATCAGGCGGATCCACTGACGAATGCACTGGCGCACATTGTTCGTTCATGCAATCTCAGACGGATCGTGGCGATCTGACATAGTGCGTCAACCAATTCAATACAGCACGTTCACTGAGACCGCGTACGCGGTTCGCGCCCTGCAGTTATATAGTTCACCCGGCGGAAGGCCGAGTACCAAAAGCGTATTGACCGGGCTCGTGCATGGCTCTTGTCGAATGTGCCAGAGCACAATGAGGATCGTGTGAAGCATCTCCTCGGTCTATATTGGTCCGGCGCAAAGCCACAGTCCATTGCGATTGCGGCGCGGCAACTCGTCGAAAACCAGCAGCCCGACGGCGGTTGGTCGCAAAGGTCTGGTTTCGAAAGTGACGCATATGCAACCGGGCAGACGCTATACGCCTTGCATGAATCCGGGGCGCTCCCGGCGACCGATGAAGTGTACCGGCGCGGAGTCGCGTTCCTCCGGAAAACCCAGTTGCCCGATGGATCCTGGTATGTGCGAAGCCGGTCCGTAAAATTTCAGCCGTATTTCGACAGCGCCTTTCCGCATGAGCATGATCAATGGATTTCGGCCGCAGGCTCTGCGTGGGCAGTAATGGCATTGACGCTGGCGTGCGAGCCTTCCGCTGTCGCTTCACGCTAATAAAAATCCCTGGGGCAGCTCGATTCACGCGGCCGGCAATGTCACATGAAACGTGCTGCCCTCGTCTTCTTCGCTTTCTACCCAGATAGAGCCGCCGTAATGTTCCGCGATCTTCTTGCAGATCGCGAGTCCAATTCCGGTGCCGGGCACGGTTGCATTGTGCAGCCGTTTGAAAACGCCAAAAATCCGCTCATGATATTCAGGCGCGATGCCGATCCCATTGTCCTGGACTTGGAGGTCCACGAGATCCCGTTCATACGGCCGAATCGATACATGAATCTCGGGCCGCCGTTGAGAGTTACTGTATTTGATGCTGTTGCTCAACAGGTTCTGCAAAAGCTGGAACAGATGCGTACGGTGAACGCGAAGAACCGGCAGATCATCGTTTGTAATAATTGCTCGAGCTATTGGCGATGGGCTGTTGCAGTGCGTTCACGGCCTCTGCAAGAACACTGTTGGAATCCACCGGCGGCGCTACCCCGTCGAGACTTGCGGTTTTCGTGTACGACAAAAGATCCTGCACAAGCTCATTGATGCGGCGAGCTGCGTCATTAATGGTCGCAAGAAGTTGCTGTGCGTCTTCGGGTAGCGCGTCGTGATGGCGGCGATCGAGCAGCTGGCTGAAGAGCGTTACTACCCGTAGAGGTTCCTGGAGATCGTGACTGGCAGCGTAGGCGAACTGCTCCAAGTCTGCATTAGCGCGTCGCAGCGCCTGGTTCGACTGCGTCAGGATGTCACGAGCTTCTCGTTCGCGAGTGGTGTCGCGCATAATCGCCAGCGTATACATCTTGCCCTCAATCCAGTAGTCGGTCGCTCTTACCTCCGTAGGGAACTCAGTACCGTCTTTCCTCATCCCAATCGACTCGTACTGCATTGGCTCAGGCAAGCCGGCGTGCCGCCGCTGCCGATGCTCGCGCACCATCGCATGCCGTGGCGCCGGTATCGTCTCATAAATCGAAACTCCCGCAAGCTCCTCCGGACGCGCCCAGCCGAACATCTGCGCAAACGCCCGATTGACATAGACGAAGTGTTCACTTGTGGAAACACCGAACGCGTCGTTCGAGTGCTCGAATAGTGTGTGGTGCTGTACTTCGGTGCTGCGCAGAGCGCTCTGTGCCCTGTGTTTGGAGATCGCAACGCTGATCTGTTGGCCGATGGCTGTCAGGATCTGCAGTAGCGTCGGCTCGAGCGGCCGCACATATGCAGAAGAGTATTCGATTACACCAACGACTTCGTCTCCCGATCGGAATGGAAATGCCACGCCGCTGTGGAGGTCCGATGCCAAGGCTGCGTTTATTCTGGGAAAGTTGTGATCCTCCTCCAGCGTGCTGATCCAACATGGAGCCGCAGCGGCCCAAGCCCGCCCGGGTAATCCCTCGTTGCGCGCGAAGGCGCAGCGGCGGCTCTCGTCCAGAAATGCTTGAGAGTTGGTTTGAGGCGAATGCCAACTGGAGTGCCAGCGCAGGCGCTCATCCTCCACCATCCACACATTCCCGACTGCGAAGCCAAGATTGGGGCCGACCGACGAGAGAATTCCCGAGAGTGTAGTGTCCTCATCCTCGGCCGAGCTGAGGATCTCGGCTACCGCATACTGCGCCGCCAGACGTGCATGGCTCCAATGTCTTTCAGTCAGATCACGAAGAAACGCGGCGATAAGAATTTCATCGTGGTTACGAGCTTGCGCGAAGCTGATCTCCAGCGGGATCCGCCTTCCACTCTGATGCAACCCTGCCGCTTCTACGGGTCCCTTAGCGTATGTCAGGCCTCGCAGTTCTTCCGGAAAAAGGAGTGATATGGGATGCCCAACCAACGCGTCAGGCGAATAGCCGAATATTGACGCTGCAGACGGGTTGGAGAACACGAGCACGCCGTTACGATCGACAATAATCACGCCCTCGGACGAGGTCTGCGCTATTACCGCAAATACATCGGAGGGCAATTTCGTCGCAGATTGCATCAGATAACGATTCCAGGCGTACTGACCATCTTATCGGAAGGCCGCGACTAAGCCGAAGCTCCCGACCTGATTTCGTATCATTTAAGCTATCGTTGGTGGCTGAATTTCCTGATTTTACACTCGACGGGCAGGTCGCGCTCGTCACCGGTGCGGCTCGAGGCCTTGGACGAGCGATAGCACTTGCCCTTGCGAATGCGGGGTCCGATCTGGCGCTTGGATTCCGGGATGTACACGCGCATGCCGGTTTGCCCGACGAGATCGAGGCGCTGGGCAGGCGGGTTCTTCCGCTGCAAATGAACATGTCGAATCTCGATGAAATTCATCGTGCTGTTGATAGGACGGCTACGCATTTCGGCCGGCTGGACATCCTGGTGAATAACGTCGGAATTGCCCCCGAGAATCTTGCCGAGAATGTCACAGAATCGGAATTACGACCAAACGGTCAATATAAATCTGAAGGGAACGTTTTTTGCAAGTCAGGCTGCAGGGCGTATCATGATCCGGCAGAATCGCGGGCGCATCATTAATATGGGTTCGCAGGCGGGCTTCGCTGCGCTGCCGGGGGAGTCAATCTATTGCATGACGAAAGCCGGTATCGCGCATCTGACGAAGTGCCTGGCCATCGAGTGGGGCAAGTACAACATCACGGTCAACGCTGTAGCGCCCACGTTCATCCGCACACCTGGTACGGAAGAAGTGCTTGCGCGACCGGAGTTCTGCGCGGATGTCGTTGAACGAATCGCTGCGCTCCATCGCATTGGTGAGCCGATGGAGGTTGCCGGGGCCGTTGTCTTTCTCGCGTCTCCGGCCGCGTCTCTCATTACGGGGCACACGATACTGATTGACGGCGGATGGACAGCCCGGTAGTAACGAAGATGATAGAGTGATTTCGGAACCATCAGGCATGCCGGTCATGTCAGGCTGGATGATATTCTGAAACCTGTCGATGAACGCACGAAGCGTATTCATCGGGGGTACCGCATCCCACGCCGGCAAAAGCTGGTTCACCGCCGCGATCTGCCGTTATCTCCGTAATCGAGGACTCCGCGTTGCTCCGTTCAAGGCTCAGAATATGTCGAACAATTCTGGCCCTTGCAGGATCTCGGTCAAGGGCTCGAGCGAGTCTTATGGCGAGATCGGGCGCGCGCAGATTGCGCAGGCCGAGGCTTGTGGTCTCGAGCCCGAGACGGACATGAATCCGATTCTTCTGAAGCCGCATTCAGACGTCGGCTCACAGGTAATCGTCAATGGCCGTGTATGGCAGGATCTGAGCGCATCCGCCTATTACGATCAATTTTCTGCTCTCCTTAGTCACGTTCTTGACGCTTTCAATCGGCTGGCATCACGTCATGATGTGATCGTGATCGAAGGCGCGGGTAGCGTCGCCGAGGTCAACTTAAAAAGCAGAGACTTGGTGAACTTCGGCCTTGCCGAACGGATCGGAGCGAAGGCTCTGCTTGTGGCGGATATCGATCGCGGCGGCGTCTTTGGATCCATTGTCGGGACGATGTCGCTGTTGACGGATGACGAACGCGCACTCGTGCGATCGTTTGCGGTGAACCGATTTCGGGGTGATCCTGCTCTGTTTCACGACGGCGTGACATTCCTGGAGCACGAAGACATCGCGGCCGTGCATCGGAGTGTTCCCCTACGCGCATGACATTCGTCTCGATGATGAGGACGGCGTATCGCTCGATGACAAGACATCGGGCGGCGTTGTGGCGATACTGCGTTTCCCGCACGTATCCAACTTCACTGACTTTGACCGTATCGCTGGAGTGAAGTGGATAGCCTCGCCGGACCGCAAAATCTATGACACCGTCATTCTTCCCGGCACAAAGAATACGACCGGCGATTTGCGATGGCTGCGTCAACAAGGTCTCGATAAGTGGGTGCTGCAGCAGCATGCGGCCGGCGCAACCCTGATCGGTGTGTGCGGTGGATATCAAATGTTGGGGGAGGACATAGACGGCGAACCGGGATTGGGTCTCTTGCCCGTTGAGACGGTGATGAAACCCGAGAAGACGGTGCGACCCGTGACGGCAGAGATCGACGGGTCTTCGTTCGTCGCGTACGAGATCCACATGGGTCAGACCAGTGTGCCCGCTGAATGTACGCCCTTCGCATTGATTGAGGGCCGGCCTGAAGGAATCCACCATGGGCGCTGCTTCGGCACATACCTGCATGACGCCTTCAACTCGGATGTCGTGATTCGGCGCTTCGGCCTCGAAGCGACGGCTCGTGTCCCGCCTTATGACCAACTGGCAAGCTGGTTCGCATCGCATGCCAACGTGAAGCTCTTCGAGGAACTGTATCTGTGACGCGGTGGGAACTGCTCGCAGGCGTCGGCCTTGACCTCGCGCTGGGCGACCCACGATGGATGCCTCATCCGGTTCGCGGAATCGGATGGTTGATCTCGCGATCGGAACATATTTGGCGCGGCGCCGGATTACCGCTGCGACTCGGTGGAGTACTGCTGTGCGGATCAGTCGTCTTCATCACGACGTGCGTCGTTTGGCTCACCCTTCCCTGGGCAAATGTGTATTGGATCTATTCGTTCCTGGCATTAAGAAGCTTGGATGCGGAATCGAACGTTGTCGTCCGAAGCCTGCAAGGTGGAGACATCAAACAGGCCCGGTCGCAACTTGCGATGATCGTGGGGCGTGATACAAAGCATCTGAATGAGCCCGAAATTCTGCGCGCCGTAATCGAAACTGTCTCGGAGAATATGAGTGACGGTGTGGTCGCGCCGCTTTTGTACTTGGCGTTGCTCGGACCAGCAGGGATGGCTGCGTACAAGGCAGTGAACACTCTCGATTCAATGATCGGCTACAAAGACGAGCGATATCGCGAACTAGGCTGGGCTTCGGCCAGACTCGATGATGTGTTGAACTTCATCCCTGCGCGTGTTACTGCCTTGGTCGTGTGGATTGCGGCCGGCCTTACGGGCATGAACATCAGGCGCTCGATTCAAATCACATTCCGCGATGCGAATCTGCAACCGAGCCCGAACTCAGGCTGGCCGGAGGCGGCCTTTGCAGGCGCCCTGGGAGTGCGGCTCGGAGGTGTCAACGTTTATCGAGGCGTAATCAATCACAAGACGCATCTCGGCGATCCGATCCATCCGATCAGTGTCGAATCGTATAAGCGATCACGGACATTGCTCTATGTATCAACTACTCTGCTCGTCATTGTGCTTGCGATATGCATGTAACGCACGGCGGGCGGCTCTTCGAGGCTGCACGAGAACTCGGTTGTGATTGGCGCGAGATTCTGGACTTCAGCGCCAGCATCAACCCGCTCGGTCCGGCCCCCGGGGTGCGCGACGCGATTATCACCGCGCTCGACGAGATCGTGCACTATCCAGACCCCTACGGAATGAGGCTCCAGCACGCGCTGGCGGAACAATGGCGGGTGGACCCCGATTGCATCCTGGTCGGCAATGGAGCCACGGAGTTGATCCATTTCGTCAGCCGTGTTTGGCGAGACAAAGTCATTTGGCCGTACCGGTCTTTTCGGAGTTCCATCGTGCCTTTCCAGACGCCTTTCTTGTACCGATAAACGCCGACTGGCCCGACGATGGTCTCCTCGTGTATACGAATCCGCTGAATCCGTCGGGAGAGGCGATCGACTTTCGCGATCGACGTGGCCTCACATGGGTGGATGAGTCATTCATCGAGTTCACCGATTTACCCTCATGTCTCAGCCGCGCCCTTGTATTGCGATCACTGACGAAGTTCCACGCGCTTGCCCGGACTACGGATGGCGCGCTAGTCGGTCCCGTCGATCTCATTCGGCAATGGCGCGAACGGCGTGAACCATGGCAACTAAACGTGCTGGCGGAGGCTGCGGCTCTCGTCGCCATTAAGGCTTATGAGCATCATCGCCGCACACGAGAATATGTGCGCGCGGAACGGGAACGAGTTATCGCATCGATCGAGCAACTGCGGCCCGGATCGACGAGGCCGTCCCTGGCGAACTATATCATGATCCAAGTCGCGTCTGGTTTATCGAAGGACATTGTCGAGCAGTTCAGAAAGCGGCGCATCCTGGTTCGAGACTGCACGGGATGGCCGGGTGTCCCGGACGGATACTTACGGATCGCAATCCGGACCCGTGAGGAAAACGATCAGCTACTCCATTGCTGGACGGAGATCGTCGGTAACATAGACAGGAGTTCCCATTAATACGCGGCTGGCACGATCAGTTCACGATGCGTCTGATACTCGGTGGCGACCGGAACCATCGACCTGAATTGCACCCGGACCACCACTTCAAAGAACTTCGGAATGTTACCCTTGCCGTCATCGATGTGGCCGAATAGATTGCGAAGATGAACCGGGTCGGTCACATATTGAACTGCGGCATCGGTACCTTCCGTCGCACTCGCGCCGAGGACAACGATCGATCCCCGGCCATTAACGCCAGGCAGCCGGCTGATAACCGCATATTCTTCGATAATGTTCCGATCCTCATCTTGGGTGTAGCGCCGGAGAAACTTTGCCGGCTCGCCTGGCCGCGGATGAAGGTTGGTGACTCCGTTTTGTTCGACAATAAAGGTCTGCCTGAGTGGCAGGTCCCGAATCTGAGGATTATACTTGGCCGATCCCAGGATAATCAGGTTGTTCGCGCTGATCTCTTCCCATGTCATTGACGAGTTCCGGCGAAGCTGAAGATCCCGGTTAAACCGCGTGAACAGTTTGGCTAGTTGGAATGCGCCTTCCGCTTCTCCAACTCCGGTGTATATATAGCGAGGGCTGCGGCGCCTCGTATTGAACATCGCGAGGATCTTCCTGATTCTGGGGTCCGTCCTCGCCTTTTCCGGATCATCGATTGCGCTGGTACGGATGCGTCCGCCGCGAAACCGGATGAACATCGGTGTACCGAGCGAGACCACGACCGGTCTGCCGTTCGACAGCATCGGCGCCCAGAACCTCTCAACTTCCGGGGATACGGACGACGTCGACGCAACTGCCGACATAGGGCTGGACGCAAGTGTCGTCCAGCTCGAAGCCAATAAGGCTGAGCAGAATGGCTCCCAAAGCGAATTGCCAGATTCGTACCGATCTGCTTGAATAAGCGGGGTAGCGTGTCAGGCGTAGGTACGGGCGGAGTTGATCGAGCCTCGAAGGTGAGAGCAAGGTGTCGGCGCGGCAGTTCCACAAGCACCGGGTCGTCCTTACCTTCTGATGAATAGTACTCCTCGAGCTTTTGCCGCAGCTTACTGATCTGAACGCGGACGGTCGCATCCTCACGGGGATCGTAGGTTTCCGGTTTGCCAAAGAGTTCGAGTCCGAGAGTATATTCTTTCAGGGCGCCGGCCGAGCCGTCCAGGGTTTTATCGGCCAGATAGGTGAGAAGCCGCCGGAACGAGTCGCGGTTTCGGAACGCCTGGCTTGAGCAGATCGCTTCAATCTGCCGGCGTGCCTCATCTGGTCGGACCTGCCCAACTGTCGTGACATCAACAGAGTACATGGAGATTAACATGTAGGATACATGTTTTCCAACCAAGTTTACTTGCTTTTTGATGAACTCGGGCGGACACTTGGACCGAATCCAATGTCTGCATTCGAGCAGGGGTCCAAGAGGCCGTCGCCGGCGATAAAGTATCTGCTTCTCTCGCTCGCTCTGGCAAGTTCCGCATGGAGTGCAGATCGGGCCAAGAACGTTATCCTGTTCCTCGGAGATGCGGGCGGATTATCGACGCTGCACGCGGCCAGTATTCACACTTACGGTGAGCCGGGCAAGCTGTTTGTGCAGCGTATGCCCAACATGGCGCTTTCGGAGACTTCATCGGCTTCGGACTGGGTCACTGATTCCGCGGCCGGCATGACGGCAATCGTCACCGGAACTAAGACGCACAACGGTGTCATTTCCCAGTCGCCCGGCGGAGTTCGCGGAAAGGTTGACGGGGCGCCGCTGAAAACCATCCTGGAGTACGCCGAGGAGCACGGGCTTTCGACCGGTGTGGTCTCAAACAGCTCGATGGCGGATGCCACTCCTGCCGCGTGCTACGCCCATGCCAATGATAGAAGGAAACAGGGCGAAATCTTCGCGCAGGTCTTGAATCCGCAATTCGGCGATGGCGTCGATCTGATCCTGGGACCGGGCAGGAGAAGCATAACAGAGGCTACGACGAAGCTCGGAGTGGATCTTACGGCGGAATTGCCGAAGAAGGGATACTACTTCGGCGACTCGCTTGATTCGATCCCTGCCGATTGCAAACGCGCGGTTGTGTTGGCGGATGAACCGGATTTCGATGTTCAAGCCGCGACACAGCGCGCCATCAGCATTCTTTCTCGTAACAAGAAGGGCTATTTCCTCATGGTCGAGTCGGACCTGCACACGGACAAAGTGCAGCGAGGGCTCGAGCGTGCCGCCAAGTTCGATCGGCTGATCCAATGGGCTGCGGAGAATGCCGGACGTGACACTCTCATCCTTTTCACGGCGGATCATTCGTTCGACCTTCGTATTTCAGGCAAAGCGAACCGAGGAGATGCGCTACTGACCCTGATCGAAGGCAAGCTTGCGCCGGCAAAGAGCATCACCGTTTATGGACATCACTCGGCGGAACAGGTTTTAGTTGCTGCGCAGGGTCCGGGCGCCCGAAAAGTACGAGGATTTGTTTCGAATACAGATTTATTTCATATCATGATGTCCGCATTCGGCTGGAAACCGGCGCAGTCGAATCCGGAGAGTCGTGATAAGCAGCCAATGGCGGCTGCTGCGAGTGGTCACTAAGCCGGCGCAGGTTGCCTGGTAGGGGGTGGGATGAAGGGTAGGGTTTTGCTTTGGGCGCTTCTCATCGGTGGCTGCGCCGAATTATCGGCACAAGTCGACCGCGCGACTTTAGCAGGAACAGTTACGGACAGTAGCGGGGCGGTCATTCCAGCCGCTCGCGTCGAGGTGCAGTCGCAGGAGACGGGCCTTCGGAGAGAGGCGGAGACGGGTCCCAACGGCGTGTACACCGTATCGCAATTGCCCATCGGTGTGTTCGATGTCAACATCGCGCGGCCAGGGTTCCGCACCGTGACCGTAAAGGAGTTGCATCTGGGAGTTGGTGACAATCGCACTCTCAACGTGACCATGGAGCCCAGTACCGTCGATACTCAGATCACGATTCAGAGCGAGATCGTTCCGATTGAAACAACCTCTCCGGTGATTGGTACGGTCATCGGATCTCAGCAAATGCGAGAGATCCCATTGAATGGACGGCACTGGGCCAGTTTGATGGCGCTCGCTCCAGGCGCGATCAACACCGGCGATGGCAGCCAGCAGAGCATCCGCTTTGTCGGCCGCTCTCGCGATGACAATAACTGGACCTTCGATGGCCTTGACGCAACGGGTGTGAAGGATCCTCGTCAGGAGGCGGCGCTGCGTCTTGTCATCAGCACCGACACAATTGCGGAGTTTCGTGTCAATTCGACGTTGTACTCGGCTGACCAGGGTGGCGGAGCAGGTGGTCAGGTCAACCTCGTATCGAAGTCCGGATCGAATCAGTTTCACGGAAGTCTGTTCGAATTCTTCCGCAATGACAAACTAGATGCGCGGAACCCGTTTGACACATCGAAGCAGCCGTTCCGCTTAAATCAGTTCGGCGGGAACATCGGCGGTCCGATTATTCGGAATCGTACGTTTTTCTTCGCGAACTACGAGGGCCTGCAACAGCGTGTCACGCAGACCATTACCAATGAGGTCCCGAGCGCGGCGTTCCGGGCTCGCGCTACGGATCCTGCCATCCGCCAGCTTGTTGATCTTTACCCGGCGGGAACCATCAGCACGTCCAACGCGGACATTGATCGGGCACAGGCAAACCTCAGCCAGGCTTGGGAGGAGAATGCCGGTACTATCCGAATCGACCACCGGTTCAATGACAACAACACGATCTTCGGTCGGTATAACGTCGACAATGGCGTAATCAACGCGCCGCGATCGATCATTGATGGCGACACGCAGAACGACAATTTCCGGCCCTCGAATTTCGTGCTGCAGTACCAGCGAATTTTCTCACCGACCGTGATCAATGAAGTGAAAGCGGGCTTTAATCGCTCAACGCTTCGCCGATACACGTACGGACCTGCGGCAACGACCGTCAACGTCGCCGGGTTCCAGTCCTTGAATCAATCCAACCTCCTTGTCGAAGCTGGCACATCCTACTCGATCAACGACAACGTGGTGATCACCAGGGGGACGCATACCATCAAGATCGGCGGGGAGATTCGCCGCGCTCACGTGAACGTTGCTGATCCGTCGTTCGATTCGATCAGCGTCAACTATGCGGATCGGCAACGGTTCCTCGATAACCGGGTAGAGTCGGCGGCCATCACAAGCGGTGCTCCAGTGCTTGGAACCCGCAAGTGGTACTACTTTGCATTCGTGCAGGATGACTGGAAAGTGCGGCCGAATCTCACACTGAACCTCGGCTTACGGTATGAGTATTACGGAATCAACAGGGAAGCGCACGACCGCTACCGCGTGTTCGATATGTACGAGTGCCGCGGTTTCTGTCCGCAGGGCACCCCGTGGTACTTCCCGGATCGCGATAACTTCGATCCGCGGCTCGGTATCGCGTGGACATTCGGGAAGACCGTACTTCGTACCGGTGCGGGCATTTATCATGGGCCCGGGCAGATTGACGACGTGAACACTGCGCTCGATAATACGGTAGATCGTTTCTCGCTAACAACGTTGGAAGCGCCGGGGCTGTCTTATCCCGTTGCGCCGTTCCTCGGTCAGGCGCGTGCCGAGGGTATCACTCCGCGCGGTCTGCAGCGAGACAGACGCGATCTGTACAGCATCCAGTGGGGTCTTTCGTTACAGCGTGAGCTTCCGGTCGGCTTCGTCGGTCAGATCGGATATGTGGGCAGTTCGGGAGTGAAGCTGTTTGCCCGCCAATACATCAATAACATCGACCCAGTGACGAAGACGCGTCCGCTACCTACGTTCGGTCGGATGGATGAAAAGCGGCAGGACGGAAAGAGCAATTTCCATGCGATGCAGATTTCATTGCACCGCCGAGTCGGCCGTGGACTCAACTGGGGTACCGAGTACATGTGGTCACATGCGATCAACGACGGAAACCTCGGCGCCGGCGAGGGCGCTCAGCCACAGATCGCGATTTGCCGGGCGTGCGATCGCGGCAACAGCGCGCAAGACATCCGTCATACGATTACCAGTAATTGGGTCTATCAACTTCCTTTCGGGCCTGGCGAACAGTACTTGAACTCCGGCATTCTTTCCAAAGTGCTCGGAGGATGGGAGTCAAGCGGAATTTGGACAGCGCGTACCGGGCGGATGCTCACGGTCACGATCTCTCGTTCGGCGAGTGCGGTCCCGGACGGTAACACTTCAGGGCAGCGTCCGAACATCGTTCCGGGCGTATCGATCTATCCACCCGGTGGACCGAGGTTTGACCAGTGGCTCAACCCGGCTGCGTTCTCAATTCCGGCGAATGGCACGTGGGGCAATGCGGGACGATCGATCGCGGTTGGTCCGGGGCTGGCGCAGGTAGATTTCGCTCTACAGAAGAAGAATCGATTTGCAGAGACGAAGGAGATTGTCGTCCGGGTTGAGGCGTTCAACATCTTCAACCGCACGCAGGCGGGCAACCCCGGCACGACACTCACATCACCGGCGACCTTTGGCATCGTCACGACGGGACTGAACCGCACGATCGGAACGGGTACGTCGCGCCAAATGCAGCTTGCGTTGCGATTCAATTTCTGATGGCGATTTGGATTTTCCTGGTCGCGATCCTGGCCGCATTCGCGCCAAATGCGACCGCGCCCGTAGATATCCAGCCTGCCGTCCGGACCGAGTCGGTGACGGACGATCCCGACGATCCTGCGATCTGGGTCCACCCGACAGACCCGGGTCGCAGTCTGATCATTGGTACGAACAAGGTGAAGGCGCCGACGGGCGCCGTGGTCGTGTTCGGGCTGGATGGCAAGATCCGCCAGACCGTTCCTGGACTCGATCGGCCAAACAATGTCGACGTCGAGTATGGCCTGAAAGTGGGCGGCAAGTCGATCGATATCGCCGTTGCGGCGGAACGACTGAAGAGCCAACTTCGTGTGTTCCAGATTGCGCCGGATGGCAGTGGCATCTCGGATGTGACGTCCTCGCAAAGCACAGGAGTGTTCTCCGGTCGTACCGGAGAGCAGGCAGCGCCGATGGGCGTATCGCTGTACCGACGCCCTCGCGATGGAGCGATCTTTGCGATTGTCGCTCCAAAGAACGGTCCCGCCGAAGGATATCTCGGACAGTACCGCCTCGACGACGACGGCAGCGGGCGAGTGAAGGCTACGTTTGTTCGGTATTTCGGTCGTTTTAGCGGAACAGGTGAGATTGAAGCCGTGGCTGTGGACGACGCGCTCGGGTACGTGTACTACGCGGACGAGGGTAATGGAATCCACAAGTATTATGCGGACCCGGACCACCGCGACGCAGGCGAGGAGTTGGCGCACTTCGGCCAGACCGGCTTTCGCGCGGATCGCGAAGGAATCGCAATCTACGCCGGAAGAAACGGAACCGGATACATCGTCTGTACCGACCAACTCGCCGGCAACAGCGAATACCACATCTACCGACGCGAGGGCGAGTCAGGCAGACCGCACGATCACAGCACTCTCGTGAAGATCGTGCGGGGCGGGGCCGACTCGACCGACGGACTCGAGATCACCTCTCGACCGCTCGGCCCGAAATTCCCCCGTGGACTAATGGTGGCCATGAATAGCGCCGGGCGTAATTTTCTGCTTTACCGCTGGGACGACGTTATGCCGCGGCCGTAGGCCCCTGTCTCTGACATACAATCATTGGTCAACAGGACACCACATGCATGTCAGACGTCACAAGCTAACCCAGTGGATCGCGTTGCAAGCGTCGGCCGCAGCGGCAACGGATCCGCACCAGATAACCGAGTTCCAGATGTTCCCGCTTCGCGAACCGGTTTCGGGACGCACGTACACTGTTGTTCGACTTCGCGCGAAATCCGGACTGACCGGCTATGGAGAATGCGCACGCGCCTCAGCCGCTGAAGGGGATAAGGCTCGACGCGCCATTCTCGGCAAACCGGCGACCAGTTATGGAGTGACGACTACTCAGACATCACTCGACGGAGCGATCACGACCGCAATGATCGATATCGCCGCCAAAGCTGCGAAAGCCCCGGCTTATCGCTTGCTTGGGGGGCCGACGCGTACGAAAGTTCGCGCGCTCGCGTCATTGACAGGCGCCACAGACGACGAACTGAAGGCGTCTATGGGCGCAGCACAGAAAGCGGCGTATCGAGCGTTTCAAGTTCCCGTTCCCACCATCAATGCTCGCAACCAAGGGCAGGCGTTCGACCGTGCCGTGCGGGCGCGCATGGATCGGCTGCGATCGGGTACGGAGAATCTCGACTTCGTGCTGGATGGAGGAGGCCGGTTGAGCGCCGGCGATGCCGCCAGCATCGCAGCCAGCCTGGAACGCTTCCATCTGCTCTGGTTCGACGAGCCCTGCGCCGCGACAAACCTGCGGACGATTCAAAAGATCTCGGATGAATGTGTGACGCCGCTCGGCTTCGGGCGCGACATCACGGAGGCGAGCCAGTTCCAAGACCTGCTACGAGAAGGCGCCGTCGATATTCTGCGTCCCGATCTGCAGAGATCGGGTATCCCGGTGATTCGTAGGATTGCCGCAATGGCAGAGACCTATTACACGGCCGTGGCGCCGAATCATGAAGGGGGGCCGGTCGGAACCGCGGTCGCAATACAACTTGCGGCGAGCCTGCCGAACTTCTTTATCCAGCACGTGCCGTTTCCCGCAGCAGAGCAGGATCGGCGTATGCGGGCTGAATTGGTCGGCGCAGAGATCGAGACGGTTCGGGATGGCTTTCTGAGTTTGCCCACGGCCGCCGGTCTCGGCATTGAAGTGAACGAAGCAGCGCTCGAGAAGTACAAGGATGGGAAGGCATGAAAAGGAGACATTTCTTAGGAACAGGCCTGCTGGGCGGAGCGCTGGTTCCGAATGCACGAGCGGCCGACCTTTGTGGATGCAACCTGTTCGCGCAAGCGGCAGCGGTCCCCGAAGATCCGATGGCCGGTGTTGGTTCGGGCGTGAAGATCACGGGCCTGAAAGTCTTCGGCGTCTCTCTGACTCGCGACTCGGACCGGCCGTATGTTTTCGTGAAACTCGAGACCAACCAGGGTGTCGTAGGTTGGGGCGAGGGCACACTTGAAGGCAAGGCTGCAGCGGTGATGTCTTGTGTCGAGGACTTCCGCGAGTTCCTGATCGGCAAAGATCCTTTGCAGGTCGAGCATCACTGGCAGTCGATGTATGTCCACAGCTTCTACCGTGCGGGTCCGGTGATCGGCTCGGCGATCTCGGGCATCGACCAGGCGCTGTGGGACATCCGCGGCAAGGTGCTCGGGATGCCTGTATATAAGCTTCTGGGCGGCCCGGTAGATCCTCGCGGCGTACGCGGATACTACCATGCTCGCGCGGGCACGAAAGAGCAGTTGATGAAGCTACGCGAAAATGCCGTGGAGCAAGGTGTCACCTGCTTCAAGTCCGGCATCCCCGGCACTTACGAGTGGATCGAGACGAACGCCAAGATCGACCGGGCCATTCGGGGCTTGCAGTTGCTTCGCGAAGGGCTCGGGCCGGATATCGATATCGGGGTCGACTTCCATGCGAAGACGAGTCCGAGCGTCGCCTCGATTATCGTCAAGGAGGTCGAGCCTCTAAATCTGCTCTTCATTGAGGAGCCGTGTCCGCCTGAGAATGTGAAGGCGATGGCGCGCATCTCGAAGCGGTCGACAACTCCGATCGCCACAGGGGAACGCCTGATTGCTCACTACGGCGTGCAGCAACTGGTGGAGATGGGCGTGGTGGATATCATTCAAACCGACATCAACCACGTCGGTGGAATCACCGCGTTGAATAAGGTCGGCCAGATGGCTTCGCTGTCCGGTATCTCCATGGCGCCGCACGCGTGCGAAGGTCCGATTGGGGGCATCGCTACCGTCCATGTGGATGCTGCTACCCCGAACTTCCTCATTCAGGAGATCTGCAGCGGGGTTGCACCTACACGACAGGAGAAGATCTGGGAAGAGTGGCTGGGTTTCCCTGCGATGCGCATGGTGAAGGGACGATTTCCGCTTCCGGAAAAGCCGGGCTTGGGCTTCGAGCTGAGTGAGTCGGCGCTCGCGAAGTATCCGTTCGGCGGCACACGACCCATGGCTCGTGTGTTCCACGAGGATGGGTCGGTGGCCGAGTGGTGAAACTGCGTTAAGCGAAGAGGTCCGTAACGATCTTGCCCTTCACGAGTTCGCGGGGCTGGTTGAGGTGGTTGCGGATCTCCATATCCGGGTCAATGCCCAGAGCGTAATACATTGTGGCCAGCAGGTCGTTGGGATGGACCGGCTTTTCTTTCGGGCTGGAGGCGGTCGCATCCGATTCGCCGTACTGCATGCCCCGCGCGATGCCTGCCCCAGCGACCACTCCGCTGTAGCAATAGGGCCAGTGATCTCGACCGTCGGGGCTGTTGCTGTTGCCGCTCGTCGATACGCCCATGCGCGGGCTACGGCCGAACTCACCGATGGCGACGACCATGGTTTCCTTCAGCATGCCGCGCTGATCCATATCCTCAAGCAGGGCCGATAGCGACCGGTCGAGTTTCGGACAGTGCAGATTCTTCAACGGTCCGAAGTTCGCAGCGTGCGTATCCCACGCTGTCTTCTCGGGATCGCCGTTGGCCACTGAGGGCCAGTTGACCTGAACGAACTTGGTCCCGGCTTCGATGAGCCGGCGAGCCATTAGCGTGCTCTGACCGAATGTGTGCATGCCATACCGTTCGCGGACCTTGTCGGGCTCTTTCGTCAAGTCCATCGCGGTACGGGCTTTGCCGCTCAGCACAAGATCGTACGCTTTGCCGTAGTACTCGTCAACCGCCGACTGGTTCAACGCCTTCTCGAGTTCAGGCATCGAGCCGATTGATGCCCTTTAGCAACTCGAAGCGGTCCTTCAATCGATCCGGGGGAATCTCCTTGCGCAGCGCAAGATCTTCGAGAGTGACCTTCTGCGCCGGATCCTGATACATGCGGTACGGATCATAGGCCTTGCCGAGGAACCCTGCCGCGCCGCCTTTGCCGATGATGCCGGACTCCTGCAGTGGACGAGGCAACTCGACGAACGGAAGCACCGGATCTTTGGGCGGCTTCAGCTTGCTGACGTGACTGCCCGCGGTCGGAAAGTCCGCTGCATTGGGCGGCTCGAGCTGACCCGAGGGAGAGACCTTGTCGGGCGGATACCCGGTGAGCATCTGGTAGATGGCCGCTGTGTGGTTGAACAGCCCGTTCGGCGTATAGCTCATGGACCGGATGAGCGTCACCTTGTCCATCGTTTGCGCCATCATCGGCATGTGCTCGCCGATGTTCGTGCCGGGAATCTTTGTCTTGATCGGCTTGAATTCACCGCGAATGTTCGCAGGAGCATCCGGCTTGGGGTCCCAGATGTCGATGTGACTTGGGCCGCCTTGCAGGAAGATCATGATGACGTTCTTGGCATTTCCGAAGCCGCGCGCGCCGGCGTATTTCTCCGCGATGTTGTTTGCCTGCGCTGCTTTCTGCGATAGAAAGAAGCCAGGTAGATGCAGGCCGGCGAGGCCAAGCGAGCCGATTCGCATGAGTTCGCGGCGAGTTGGGCCTTCACAAGTGCGTCCGGCACGTCCAGGGATATTCAGCATGATCCGTCAGCTCCTTCTAATAACTGTACAGAAAACCTTTGCTGTTCAGGAGAGCCCAGAGCAAGTCCTGAGCTCGGATTGCGCGCGGACCTGCGGAAAGATACTTGATTCCGCTGGCCGCTTCTTCCTTTGTAGGCATGCGCGAGAGAGTCGCAAGATACAAGTCTTCGACGATCGCCGCCTCGCTTTTTCCCGCCAGCACAGCTTTCGTAACGCGCCCGTTCGGGTCGCCGACAGCATCGGAGATTGTCTTCCCATTAATGAGATTCAACGCCTGCGGAAGACTTAGATCCGCGCGGCGCTCGCATTCACAGGCAGATTCGCGAGTCGGCCGGCCAAATAAATCCAGGAAGCCGTCCTTGCCGACATGTGGATCGGGTATCTGTGAAGCGTTGGTATCTTCGGGGACGTCCGGGAAGTCAGGGCGCGCGCCGGCAGCACTCGCGACACCATCCATCAACTGCTCGGCTGTGAGCCGGCGAGGGATCGCATGCGAGAAGTTATCTCCATCCTTGGCGTTCCACTCATTCGTGACGAAACTCGCCTGGTAGGACGCGGCTGTTGACGATCGTTCGCATCAGGTGCTGCAGATCGAAGTTGTGATCGGTGAGGTCTTTGGTTAACGCGTCGAGCAGCACGGGATTAACGGGCGGATTGGAAGCGCGAATATCATCGACAGGATCGATGATCCCCTTTCCGAAGAAGTAACTCCACACGCGATTCGCAATAGCTTTGGCGAAGAACGGATTCTCCTTTGACACGAGCCAGTCGGCCAGCGCGTCACGGCGGTGCTGATCCTTGGGAATCTTCACCGGCGTAGTGGACGCAATCAGGAACTCCGGCGCAACGACACGGCTGTCCTTCGGATGCTTCATTTCATAGTCGGCACGCTGGTCGTAGATGATCTCTTCGCCGACTTCGTAGCCGGGTCGCACACCGACGGCAGAGAAGAACGCCGCCATCTGGAAATACTGGTTCTGCGTCCAGCGCTCGAACGGATGATCGTGACACTGCGCGCAGACCATGCGCACGCCAAGGAAGACCTGCGTGGTCTTCTCCATCGTCGGCTTCGCGTCGCGAGTCGTGCGGAAAAAGTTAGCCGCGGGATCATCGTACGAACTTCCGCGGCTGGTGATCAGTTCGCGGACCATCTTGTCGTATGGCTTGTTCGCCGCAATCGACTCACGAATCCACTCGCGAAAACCGTACGTTCCCTTCTCCCCGAGGAACTTGCGGGACGACTGGAGCAGATCGCTCCATTTCACAGTCCAGTGGTCTACAAAGGCCGGACTCGCGATCAGCTTGTCGATCTTTTTCGACCGCTTCAGACGCGACGGAGTGGCATCGGCGAGAAACGCACGGACTTCATCCGGCGTAGGGAGCTGTCCCGTCAAGATCGAGCGACACGCGGCGAAGGAAAGCTGCATCATCCGTCGCAGGCGAGGGCTGGATGTGCAGCTTCTGAAGCTTCGCATCGATGTGCTGGTCGATGTAGTTGTTTTGCGGAAGCGGCTTCCATGCGAAGCCCGGCTTGGGATTCAGAATCGTGACCGGGACCGTAGAGAACTTGCCCTGATAGCGAACAAGAAGCGTGGCTTCGCCGATGCGTTCACCGGAGACTTTTGACGCGCGTCAACCTTCGCCACGTCGGGCGTGTTCGACTCGACTGTTGCTTCTTTCGTGACGTCGCGTGTCTGGCCGTCCCGAAACTTCGCAACGACCTTGACTTGGGCCGCCTCACCCGGCTTCGGCATCGCGATTTCCTTCGGCTCGACTTCGAGAGCGGCGACGGCATCTTTGGCGGGATCGCCGAATGGAACACCTTGCGCAATCCACTCGTAGATCGTTTTGTAATAGGCCGAGTCCTTTTCGAACCGCAGGCCGCCGCCGTGAGGCACCTCCTGCGTCGGTTTGGCGAGCATCAGGCTCCGGCCCGGCTCCGCTCGGTTGAACCGTCGGCCTGACAAGATCATACAGCAGCGCTTCGTAATCGAACTGCGGATCATAGCCGCGCAGTGACAGCTTGAATCCGTTCTTTCCCTTCGCGGCGCCGTGACACGGTCCCGACGTGCAACTCGCCTTGTTCAGAATCGGCGCGACATCACGCAGGAACGTGACGGGCTCGGCGGCACGATAGACAGATGGCACTAGCGAGCAACAGCAGCGGTCGCATTCGCGGGTTTCTCCTGGGTATCCAAAGCTGGGACGGTGAAAGTCATGATCGGCGAGTACACATCCACCGGTGCGCCGTCCGACATCAGGCGTCCGGTGATGCCGATGTTGTATACCGCGGGCAAAGTGTTTTTAGTGGACGTCACCAAGAACGTCCCGGTGTTCTTGATCCGTTTTGTCGACTGCCATCTCGATGACACGAAGATCGATGAAGTTAGGAACCTCAGCGGTCACGATCTCGGGAACGCGTTCCATGGCGTTCTCGACGTTCCACTTCCAGCGGAACCGGAACTCGTATCCGTTTTCTTTCTTCTCCGATTTTTCGAGGCTCAAGTTCAGGTTGGCCGGTGTCGCGTCCGTCATCGCGGCAGGCAACTGATAACCAAGCCATTCCCCAGTCAATGGACGCTGCCGATCAACGACGCCCTGTGCTGTCGCTCCGGCAACAGGAATGGCGAATGCCGACTCCGCTCGCCTCGCGAACGATCTTCTGTCCGTTCTCGAGCAACTGCGATGGCCTCGCACGTCGATATCCGCAGACGTGAAGCGTCGCTGCCAGACTCCGCTGTCAGCGAGAGCATGGCTCTTCGACTCGTTGCGCGGTTGTTCGGATCCGGTAATTCCGCTGGGATGTCGCCGCCGGCAATGCTCACGCCTTTCGGGAGATTTGTCGCTTCAATGCGAATCGGACCCATATAGCCCCGACGTTCGACATTCACGTTGACCAGCGCCGTGCCACCGGCGGGAATGTTGACATACGGAGTCGTGATCGGTAGCCTTCAGATCGAACGGGGCGCGGTATGCGGTCAAGCGGTAGGCGTAACTGTCGGCCGCCACGCTGAGCGAGGTCCTCGACAGCGATGGTCAAACGGT
This sequence comes from Bryobacteraceae bacterium, assembly GCA_963825845.1. Lineage (GTDB taxonomy): Bacteria > Acidobacteriota > Terriglobia > Bryobacterales > Bryobacteraceae > DASQDN01. Next base: position 257,508 of record CAWGVL010000078.1, read on the forward strand.
TCACGTCTTTCGGGCACTTTGAACTGAAGATCGGGATCGCCCTGCGTCCGGCTGCTCACCTGCACCGCGGCGACGTCGACGGCAAGCGGACCATCCCCCGCGGACGCCAGCCGCTTTCCCTTCTCGTCGTAGATCGTGATCAGGCCCATCAGCTTCGAAGTGCCGAGTTCGCGGGCCTGCAGCGCGAACATGAACTCTTCGCCGGGATTCACGGCGAGTTCATATTTATCGACTTCGGCGGGCTGCGAAAGTCGGCCATTGACGGTGATCGGAATCTGCAATGGAGCGGCAACCGGTTCCTGCACTTCCGGATAGTCACCGATTGCGAAGGGCAGTGGCAGCGCGGGCGAACCCGGCAGGTTCACGAACGTCTCAGGTGTCTTTGCTGCTGGTCAGATCGGCTTTTACCTTTACTGCTCCGAGCGTGACGTCCACTTGCTCACCGCGCTTTCCACCCAGCGGGAAGATCTCGGACGCGAATTCATAGGATCCGGTCTTCAGGCGATAGAAGTCCTGCGCCTGCGTGGAGAAGCGGGCGTCGTGCACTTCGACGTAGTAGAAACCCTCTTTCGGGAACGTCATGGACAGCCGGGCGTCGAGGCTCAACACCGGGTCGTCCTCGGAGCGAGCGATCATCTTTCCCGTCCCGTCGAGTACGCGAATCACGGGATCAATTGCTGAACCACAGCGGCGCGCTTCGACTTCAAAGACACGCCGTTCGCCCGCTTTGACGTGCAAGCGATACACGTCCCGCTCGGGTCCTTTGAGCGTGCCGTTCAGCGTGAGTGAAGTGGACGGGATGGTTTGCGCCTTTTCGATACTGTCGTTCTGATGTGGCAGCGACCCGGGCCTGCGATTCTTCTTCCGTGATCTCCGGAAACGCGCCGACGGTGAACAGAAGGATGTTAGAAAGTCCGTTTGCCGCTTTGACTCGGATCGGGTACACTCCGACGTTCCATTCGGCCGTCGGCTCGACGAGAAACGCCGTGGCGCGGGTTTCCATTCGGGCTCTTCCGTCGCCGGCTTTTCCAGGCCGATGCGGTGTGAAGGTCGCGGGCAGGGTGGAGAGAACGCTGGCGCCCTCGCCCAGATTTGTACCCGCGATCGTAAGGTTGAACGGCTCGCCCTTTCTGGGCTCCGCGCGGCCGCAGCTCGGTGATTGTCGGTGGCGCTGCCGTACAAAAACGAAGCCAATGTGAAGACGGCAAAGAGTCTCATTCCGCGGTGCTCCTTTGTGTAGCTCCGGAGGACAGCGGTACCGGAATGAAGGAGTGCAACAAGCTTGCAATCGCTCGTGTTGTAGATGCGAACCTTGCCGTCGAACCCACCGGTGGCCAGACGTCCGCCATCCGGGGAAAAGGCAACGGTGTAAATGCCGGCCGAATGACCTTCGCAGGATGCTTTGAGATCACCAGTTTCCGGGTCGTACAGATTCACGTTCGGCGACGCGCCTGCGACCGCGATGCGCGTGCCGTCGGGGGACCAATCCAGGGCAGTGATCGCCCCGTCCTGCCGCTCGATCTTGCGAACGAGCGTGGTGTCGTCGGCGATCTTCATATTACGGGGGCGGTCCAGCAAGTAAATATATGGGTATCGCTCTTCGCCCCCGATCACCACCAAGTCTTTTTTCGGATGGCGGGCGATCGCGCTGAGTTCCCCTCGCAGAAGATTGACATTTTCGAGGAAGGCTCCCGATTGCGCGTCGATGAGTTTCGCCGCACGATCCCGGCCGGCAGAGACAAAGCGTTTCGAATCGACACCGAAGACGGTGGCGAGAACCCAATTCTCGTGATTGCCGATCTTATACAACTCTTTCCCGCTCGCAGTCTCGAAAACGTGGACGGTATTGTCTGCGCAGCCTACGGCGATTCGTGAGCCGTCGGGCGCGAGCGAAGCACCGAATACAGTGTCGTTGGTCAGCGTCGCATTGTGTAGGAGCTTGCCCGATTTCGTATCCCAGATCTGCACTTCGCCGAACTGTGCCGGCGTGCCTCCTCCTGTAACGAGGACACCGCCGTCCTTACTGAAAGCGAGCGACAAGATGCGCTCGGCCTTGCCTTGGAAGCGCTGGAGAATCGCGCTGCCGTCTGCTTTGTGCAGGAGCACCTCCCGATTGCCGGACACGGCGATTGAATTTCCATCGGGAGAAAAGCGGAGTGCGGTGATTACGGGCGGCTGCAGATACACGATCGGTCCCGTGCTGCTGGTTGCTTCCGGCTCCGAGTCGTTCTTGGCTCCATCGAGAATCCAGGCGCGGATAAGATCGGCGTCTTCTGTCTTCAGGGCAGGTTGGCCTAGCGGCATTCGCGGTTGCAGGACGCCGGCGATGTAGCGGACGGTGAGGCTCTCGTCGGGCTTGGAAACGACGAAGGCAGGACCGCGTTTCCCTCCTTTTTGGAAGGCTTCAAATGTGGTCAGGTCAAGCCCGGATGCCATCGAGGACGGCTGGTGACAGCCTTGGCAGTGCTTCTGCAGGATCGGCTTCACATCTCGCGTGAAACTGGGGGCGGCCGCAAGGTTCGCGGCGGTCAGAAGCACGACCCAGGCGGCGGATGTGGTCGTGTGTTGCTCAATCTTCATCGTTGAAGTAATCGGTTTCCCAATCCATGGAAGTATATCGCCGTTGGCGCCCTCAAGGGAGGGGCCTTGGGTTCGTTTCGCAATTTTGATGTTTCCTCGGGCTCGGATCGGGCTCATTGCCGGGCCCCGCGGTGCAGTTAGAGACTACCACACGAAGATTGAGCTTTGGTTGTAAGTTGTTGATTTGTTGCATGCAATGCCTTGTGAATGGATAGGTTCGCATCGGCGGCGCGAGGTAGAATCTCGTAAACTTGGCAGTTTGGCCGAGCCGCGCCGGTCATCAGAGCGGCGGTTCGAGTAAACTCGATTTCATCGCGGCTGGATACTCGTTATGAGCGTTCCGGACGTAATCCGGAGTGGGCAACGCAACGTGTAATTTCAGGGGAAGTAGTAGTCGGCAACTACACCGTGGACCCGAGGGCAGGTCTCAACAGACGTCCGCTGACTTGAACACGACTCCGGGTCAATCGAGTGGGGCGTCCACGTTTCAAACACCCATAACTTCGGCTTCCCCGCATAGCGACTCCGTCCCGTCTTCGATCTGGTCATAGATGACGTACGCATCGCGAAGACCACGAAAGCGAACGTTTACGTTCGGCCATCTTTGCGCACGGAATGTTACACTCCTTCAGGCTAGAGAACAGGTGGTCCAATCTCCTGCGCGCAGTGCGTTCGTGGCTGCCGCTTTGACGCGACTACTGAAAGCCTAGCTTTCGCGCAACACGCCTGAATTCGTCGCTCGCGCGCCAGGCATGCGCGATTTCAGTGGTGTCGGCCGGGAGCGGTTGGCCTCGCTGAGCGTACTCGTCCGCGATCATCTGAAATACAGCGGCAACTTCGGCGACAGCGGCTTCCTGCGTGGACATGAGCGCGTGACAAGCAGGGGTCCATAGTACTTCCGCAACCCAACCTTCGGGTTGATTTTTGTACAGCACAACCTTGTAGTCATCGAGGCTCTTCGGCTCTATTCTAGCCCTCGCCGAACCTCCGACAGGTCCCCGCATCAGCCGGGATTGACGGGCACATCCGACAGTCCTGAGAGTATACCCTGCTCGGCCTAGCCGGATTGCAACTTCCTCGGCGCGATTAACCGCCACGCCTGAGCTATATGGTCGGCTAAGTCTTCATCTCCGACCTGGTCGAGTTCGATCCCCACCCACCCCTTCACTCCTACATATGGAGGAACAAAGAAAGTCGACGGCCATGTCCTAACCAGCGCCTCTTGGGCGCCCGACGGAACGGGCAACCAGATTGCGATATGCCCGTCGTTGTGATGGTTGTTAGCGAACATCACATAGACTTTATTCCGGATGAAAAATGTCGGCTCGCCATGAGAGAGTTTTTCGGTAGTCTCGGGCAGCGTGGCGCAGATCCGGCGGACCCGCAGGAGCTGCTCTTCCGCGTCCACCACACTTTGTCGCTCGTTCATATGTTGAATAACGATTGTAAGAAATCGGCTCAACGGAAATAGAATTCCGTAAGTTTTCACGGTTTTATTCTGGTCGGATTTTCGTTCGAACGATTAGACTGAGGTTACGTACCGGGGTTGAGCCGGCCGTACGATACCCCTCCGAGTCGTGCGGCCGATTCAACTTCGTCTCCTGCCGATTGTTTGTGCCCCCCTAGACATGCGAACACACAGGTATGCTGTATCCTTACTCCATGTTCGGCACCATCAGAGGTTTTGCGGGCGGATATGTTCGCAAGCTCAGTCGGCGCGAGCTGTTCCGGCGCAGTGGGGCACTATCCGTCCCCGGGCTGCTCGGCGGCGCTGCAGCGGCGCAAACCGCCGCTCCCGACGTTTATCAGTCCATAGGAGTGCGGCCGCTCATTAACTGCCGGGGCACGTTCACCATTGTCGGCGGATCCTTGATCCTGCCCGAAGTCCGCGCCGCCATGGATGCCGCGTCACGACGCTTCGTTCATATCGACGAAATGATGAATGGAATAGGGAAGCGATTGGCTGAGCTTACAGGCGCTGAGTGGGGCATCGTCACGTCCGGCTGTGCGGCCGCGCTTGCCCATGCGACCGCAGCGTGCGTTGCGGGCGGAAACCCCGATCTGCATGTGCGCATCCCGAATCTCGAGGGGTTTGACAAAGATGAGGTCATCATTCCGGCGCACTCTCGGAACGTCTATGATTCCGCGATCCGGTCTGTCGGAGTTCGGATAATCGAGGTCGCAAATCCAGAGGAGTTTGAGCGTGCGCTCGGCCCTCGAGCGGCGATGGTTTACATTTTTGCAGGACCTCGGGCGGACAATGGGCCGCTCCCGTATGAGACCATCACGCGTATCGCGAAGCAGCGAAATGTGCCCGTGCTGGTGGATGCCGCGGCTGAGATTTTGACAGTACCGAACGTGCATTTGCAGCGCGGCGCCACGCTGGTGGGATACAGCGGTGGAAAAGCGCTGCGAGGTCCGCAAAGCGCCGGAATCCTGCTTGGGCGGAAGGATCTTGTGCAGGCCGCCTGGGTCCACAGCGCTCCCCATCACGGCCATGGCCGTTCGATGAAGTTCGGCAAGGAAGAAGCAATAGGGATGTTGATGGCTGTGGAGATGTGGATGAAGCGTGACCACAAAGCCGAGATGAAGCAATGGATCGGGTGGCTGAACACTATTGCTGAGCGGGTCGGCAAAGTGGAGGGCGTCACTACCTCGGTTCGGGAGCCGCGTGAGCTATCAAACCACAGCCCCATATTGAACATCCGCTGGGACGCCGGCAAACTCGGTATCAGCGGCGATGATATAGCCAAGATCCTATATACAACCGAACCACGTATTTCGATCAGCGGGGGCCGGAGGAACTCGGGTAGTGCAGTTTCAGATACGGGTCTCTCTATAACCGCATATATGATGTCGGCCGGAGAGGACAAGATTGTCGGCGACCGGCTGTATGAGGTGCTCTCAAAGAAGCGACCTTCCAAGCAGACGGCGGCGTCAACCACGCCGTCCGCAGATCTCTCCGGACGTTGGGATGTTCGGATCGAGTTTGCCAGCAGTTCTTCCACACATGTCCTGCATCTGAAGCAGGACGGCAATCGAGTTGTCGGAACTCATCAGGGAAACTTCCAGGCCCGCGATATGTCAGGCTCGATTGACGGTGACACGGTTCGGCTTGGTAGTACGGTGACGGAGGCGCACGGAGACGCGCTCTCGTACACTTTTTCGGGAACGGTAAAGGGAGACGGAATGAGTGGGACTCTCGATATGGGCGAGTACCTCGGGGCGAAGTGGACGGCTGTGCGGCATGCGTTCAAAGCGTAGCGATTTGTGCGCAGGCGCCCGGGGCTTCGCGATTCTTTTGATGGCGACAGCCGTCGTTTCAGGTTCCGACGTCGAATCCGGCAAACGTTTGTTCGAAGCACGATGCGGTCTGTGCCACGGAGCGGATGGCGCGGGCGGCGAGCGTGGACCGAATATCGTGGACGCGCGCCGAGGTCGGGTCCGATCGAAAGAGAGCCTGCGCGAGGTGATCAGCAAGGGCATCCCTGAAGGGGGTATGCCGGCGTTTCGTCTGCCCGACGATGAAATGGAATCGATCCTGCTGTTTTTGGGATCGCTGTCGGCTCCAGCGATCGATCGAACGCTTCCTGGCGACGTTGCGGCCGGGTCAGCGTTCTTTTTCGGGGAAGGCAAGTGCTCGGGCTGTCATATGATTCAGGGCCGTGGGGGAGTACTCGGTCCGGATCTTTCGAACCTTGGACGCGAACGCCGGGTTGCGCAGATTGAGCAGGCGCTCCATAGTCCCGGCGGTTCAAACCGGGTAGTATCCGTTCGTACGCGCGACAACCGTTCTGTTCGTGGGCTCGTGAAGAACGAATCGAATTTCGACCTGCAGTTGCTCGGCCTGGATGGCACTGTCCACCTGTTTGAAAGAAAGCAGATTGCGGTCATCGATCGCGAGACCAAGCCGCTGATGCCCCCTCTTCACGCTTCGCCTGAGCAGACCGGCGATTTACTCGCGTTCCTCAGCCGCCTGAGGAACGACAAGCCCATCAGTCTACCGGTGGTAGAGACACGTCCAGCCGGGATTCGCTTCGAAGAGATCGCGTCACCTCGGCCGGGGGAATGGCCCACGTACAACGGATTGATCGGTGGAAACCGCCATAGCTCGCTACGCGAGATCAACGCCGGCAACGTGGGCCAGCTTGCGCCGAAGTGGATGTTCACACTCCCGAACGCACGGCGACTTGAAGTGACTCCGTTGGTTGTTGACGGCGTTATGTATATCGCGGCGGCGAACGAGGCGTACGCTCTCGATGCTCGAACGGGCCGGCAGATTTGGCAGTATCAACGTCCCCTGACGAAAGGTGTCATCGGCGATGCCGCAAGCGCGATCAATCGGGGCGTTGCCGTACTCGGAGACAAGGTGTTTATGGTGACGGACCACGCCCACATGCTTGCGCTGCACCGTGCGAACGGCGAGCTTCTCTGGGACACGGAGATCGCGGATTACAAGCAGCACTATGGAACGACGTCGGCGCCGTTAGTTGTGGATGATCTTGTGATCACGGGCACTTCAGGCGGCGATGAGGGCGCTCGTGGATTTATTGCCGCTTTCAAAGCTTCGAGTGGTGAGTTGGCTTGGAAGCACTGGACGATGCCGGCTCCTGGCGAGCCAGGATCCGAGACGTGGGTCGGCCGCGCGATCGAACATGGCTGCTCAGCCCCGTGGTTAACAGGTTCCTATGATCCGGAACTGAAGCTGATCTACTGGACGACGGGCAATCCGTGCCCTGACTACAACGGGGACGAGCGAAAAGGTGACAACCTTTATACAAGCTCCGTTATCGCGCTTGAACCTGCCACCGGAAAGCGACGATGGTACTTCCAGTTCACTCCGCATGATCTGCATGATTGGGATGCGGCGCAACCTGTGCTTGTAGTAAATACGAATTTTCGTGGGAAGCCGCGTAAACTCCTGCTGCAGGCGAATCGTAACGGATTTTTTTATGTGCTGGACCGCGTCACGGGTGAGTTTCTATTGGGCGAGCCGTTTGTGAAGAAGATGACCTGGGCTAGCGGCATCGATGAAAAGGGACGTCCCAAGGTGCTGCCCAATACCGAGCCGACGGTCGGCGGCACGAAGGTCTGTCCCGCGGTCGAAGGCGCGACGAACTGGATGTCGAGTTCATACAACGCTGCGACCGGGCTCTTCTATGTGATGTCACTCGAAAGGTGCAACATCTACACAAAGTCTTCGGCTTGGTGGGAGCCGGGCAAGTCGTTTTACGGGGGCGGTACGCGCCGTGTGCCTGGCGAGAACGGCGAGAAGATTCTCCGAGCTATCGATATCCAGACGGGCAAGGTTATGTGGGAACTCCCGCAGATCGGACCTGCCAATACTTGGGGGGGAGTTCTTTCAACGGACGGCGGAGTATTGTTCTACTGCGAGGACAGCGGCGCGTTTGCCGCTGTCGATGCGAAGTCGGGGAAGCCGCTGTGGCATTTCCATACAAGCCAGATCTGGAAGGCATCGCCGATGACGTATCTCGCAGGGGGCAAGCAGTTCATCGGCGTTGCCAGCGGCGGGACGATTCTGGCGTTTGGCCTCCCCTAAAAGCGAGCGATCATTCCGACTCGAATGGCTCGCGCGTAGCCGGGGGTGATGTTGTTGTTGCTGTGCGCCGTCGGATAGTAGGTGCGATCGAACAGGTTCTCGATGTTCGCCTGCAGACGCAGCGTCTCGGTGAGAGCGAAGTAGGTTGACGCGTCAGCCCGCGTGAACTCCGGCAACGTCACGGTGTTGTCGATCCCGGTGAACATCTCGGCCTGATGAATGAGACCGAGCCCTGCCCCCCATCGCGGGGTGATCGTATAGTTGTTCCACAACGAGAACGTGTGGTTCGGTACGAGGGCCACCTTTGCTCCCATGGCTGCCGCCAGCGTCGCACTGCTGACGAAGGCGTCCTGGTAGGCATATCCTCCAACGATGCGCCACTTTCGTGTCAAATTCCCGTTAACGCCTAGTTCATACCCGTTGGTGCGCTGGCTGCCCGTCTGCACGGTTCGAGACGGATCGTTTGGATCGCGCGCCGTCGTGTTTGTCCGGTCGAGACGGTAGACGGCGGTTGTCAGCGACAGATATCGATGCACATCCCACTTGGCGCCTATTTCATAGTTGTTGAATTTCTCCGGCCGCAGCGTCTGCGATGTGGCCGTTAGTGACGAGAACTGGTCGCCCGAACTCGGGAGGTAGGACACGCTGTAGCTCGCATACAACGAGAGGGGCGTGATCGGTTTGATGACGAGGCCTGCGCGAGGCGAAACCATATTGTCCCGGCGGCTCAGGTTCTCGTTCGTTCTGTTGTTGTGGAAGTCGATATTGAAGCGGTCGTATCGGACACCGGCGACAACCTGGATGTGACGGGTGAGTTCGACCTGATCCTGTATGTATGTTGCGGCGATGTGGTTGGTTGCGTAGTTATCCGCGTCGGTTGCGCTCTGCCCGAATACGGCCGATGAACGGATCGTCGGATAAGCGAACGGAACGTTGACCGATGTGGCTCCGTTATCGAAATACGCCGTGTTCCGGAAATTCACCGAGTGCTGCCGGCCGAACTCCGCGCCCATGAGAATGGTGTGCCGGATGGATCCCGTCGCAAAGACGCCCGTGACGTCCGTTTGATTGAAGACGTTCTGACGATCCGTTGCGTTGTTGTATCCCGAAAGGCTGACGAGAGTCTGATCCGCGTTCACTGCTCCCGGGAAGATGTTCTGGTAGAACTTGTCGTAATTCGCGAACACCGTATTGTTCCTGATGTTCATCAAGCCCGCCTGATGTTCCACTGCCACCGAGCCAACATTCACACCGGCGGTGGAATAGCTCCGGTCGGGATCGCCGAAGAACGTGGAACGGTGCGTGTTCGCCGGACCGCCGGCGAATGATGGGATGCCCCGGTCCACTGTCCGTCCGTCGTTGAAGTGCTCGTAACTGAGCCTGAGCTGCGTCCGCTCACCGGGTTTGATGGTTACCGTTGGCGCTACTGCGTAGCGTTCGGTATTGACGCCATGGCGGAAGCTGTCAGAGTTTTCGTACATGCCATTGAGGCGGAAGGCCACCTTGTCATTGATGCTCTGGCCGAAGTCGGTCGTGAAGCGCTTGGTCCCAAAACTTCCCCCCTGGACGGTGATCTCCCTGGAAGGGTAGAACTGCGCCTCTTTCGTGACGCGATTGATGACGCCTCCGCCGCCCCCGCGGCCGAACGTCAGCGCATTGGCGCCCTTTACAGCTTCCACTCGCTCAACGTTGTAGAGGTCGCGGTAGTACTGCACATCATCGCGGACACCGTTTACATAGAAGTCGGCGGTGGTTGCGTTTCCGCGGATGACAGGCGCATCACGATGTCCTTCTCCCTGTGCCATCGTGATGCCCGGAACGTAGCGTACGACGTCAGCCATGTTGAGCATGTTCTGATCCCGGATCAGGTCGTGGTTCACGACGGAGATGGATTGGGGCACGTCGAGAAGAGGTGTTGGTGTTTTTGTCGAGTTGCTGGTGAGGACCTGGTAATTCGCGATCTCGGTGACGGTGACGATGTCCTCGCGATGAGCCACTTTGAGGACGATTTCGAGAGGCTCGGGCAGAGTATTTGTTACTTCCAGAGCTTGCTTGTGGTCTTCAAAGCCGTCTGCGGCGACCTGAAGTGTGTAGCTGCCTGGAGGCAGCGTCAGCCAGAACTCGCCTCCACGACCCGAGTGCGCTGCTATCCCTGCTGCCCGCCCTGAAGTAGTTGCAGTCACAGTTGCGCCTGGAATCGGAGTACGGCTCGCATCCAGGATTTTCCCCTGCACAGCCGAAGGGGGCGGTTCGGCCTGGCAGAGGAACGCCGCGCTCAAGGCGACGCAGGCGAGCGTTCGGGGAAGTGAATCGGAGATCATCGAATGGTTCCTCGCGAAGTCAATGGCATCTTGTTGTGTTGTAGTTGCAGAATATCGAAGGAATCGCTGTGAATCCATGGGATTCCGTCGAAGCAGTTGCAACTCACCTTCAACAGCAGTATACACGACCTGAATGGTCCGAGATCAGGTTCGGTCTCACTTTTTTCGAGGCGGCCCGGTGTGGAGGCCGTGCCCGAATGCGCTATAACCGAGTATTCAGCCTGTACTTGGAAGTTGATGGAGGTAAAGTGTTCCTGCGTTCGCGCGTTCAGTTGTTGGCAGTTGCCCTAATTTCAACGGCGGCGGCTTTCGGCCAAACCAAGCTGCTGAGGTTTCCCGATATTCATGCCGAGCGGGTCGTCTTCACGTATGGGGGTGATCTTTGGACCGCGCCATGGACTGGCGGCACGGCGATCCGTCTAACGTCGCACCCAGGACTCGAATTGTTTGCAAAGTTTTCGCCTGACGGCAAGTGGCTTGCATTTACCGGCCAGTACGACGGAGACGAGCAGGTGTACGTGATGCCGAGTTCGGGCGGCGAACCGAAACAACTGACGCACTATCCCGCGCGCGGGCCGCTCGCGCCGCGATGGGGATACGACAACCAGGTATATGGGTGGACGAATGACGGCAAACGTGTGCTGTTCCGTTCGCACAGGGACTCCTATGCTCTTCCGTATAGCCGTTTGTACGCAGTGAGCATGGATGGCGGACCTGCGGAAGCGCTGCCGATGCCGGAGTCTGGAGCCGCTTCATACTCACCGGGCGGAAACAAACTCGTCTACTCGCCCCGCGCTCGGGACTTCCGTTCCGAAAAGCGGTATGCGGGCGGGCAGGCAAACCAGTTGTACATTTTCGACATCGAGACGTACGAAGCGAAGAAGATCAGCGACAGTGTTCGCGCGAACCGTGATCCTATGTGGATCGGAGACAAAATCTTCTTCAACTCCGATCGCGACGGACACTTCAACCTGTACGCCTACGACACGAAATCCGCTAAGACGTCTCAGATCACGACTAACAGAGACTGGGATGTCCGCTGGCCGAGCACCGACAAACACGAGCGTATCGTGTTTGAGCTGAATGGCGAGTTGCAGATTCTGAATGTGAAGAACGGAAAGGCGACTCCGATCTCGGTGAATGTTCCCGACGACGGGGTGAACCGCCGGCCGAGTCGTGTTTCGGCTAGTGCGCTGGTCGAATCGGCTGGGCTTAGCCCCAAGGGTGAGCGGGTCGTATTTGCCGCTCGCGGCGATATCTTTTCGGCGCCAGTCGAGAACGGGCCGACTCGAAATCTGACGAGGACGTCGGGGGCGCATGACAAGTGGCCGAAGTGGTCACCGGATGGATCGAAGATTGCCTTCATCTCAGACAAGAGCGGCGAGGAGGAAGTGTGGCTGGTTGTTCAGGACGGATCGACGCCGCCAGAGCAACTTACGTCCGGCGGAAAAGGCATGCGCTACGAACCCGAATGGTCGGCAGATGGCAAGCGCATTGCTGTTAGCGATAAAGACGGGAAGCTGTTCGTCGTAACGGTTGCCGACAAGAGCATTACGGAAGTCGCTCAATCGCGAGGCGGCGCCATTCGCGATTATGAGTGGTCCCCGACGGGGAACTATCTGGCGTTCAGCATGGATAATACCAACGGTTTCGATTCCGTGTGGATCTGGACCGCCGCGGACAACAAACTGCACCGAGTCACGGGATGAGTTCTTCCGGGCCAATACGCCGACCTGGGATCCCGAAGGCAATTACCTGTACTTCCTGAGCGTGCACGACTTCGCTCCGCTGATTTCACAGGTTGAGTTCAATTTTGCGTTGAATCGGAGCGCCGGAATCTTCGTAATCTCACTCCGCAAAGATGTAAAACATCCGTTTCCTCCCAAGAGCGATGAGGTCACGATTACGAAGGAAGAGACTTCGGATAAGAAAGACGAGAAGAAGGATGCTAAAAAGGAACTCGTTATCGACTTCGACGGCCTCGCGCAGCGAGTCACTCGAGTACCGGTTGAGGCGAACAACTATACGGGGCTCATCGCGAAGAATGGGCACATTCTGTATGGCGTAGGTCCGGCGTTCTATTACGGGCGGTCCGCGGATACGAAACCCTCGATACGCATCTATTCGCTGAAAGATAGGAAGGAAACGACGCTACTCGATGACATCGCGAGTTGGTCGATCTCGCGCGACGGTTCGAAGACGTTGGTTCACCAAGGTCCGAACTGGGTGTTCATGGACGCAACCCCCACGGGCGCGGCATCCAAGAAGAACGTACCCACTTCAGGGCTGGTAGCGGATCGCGTTCCTTCCGAGGAATGGGCTGCGATTTTCGATGAAGTGTGGCGCCGGTACCGTGACTTTTTCTATGCGCCGAACATGCACGGGTACGACTGGGAGGCATTGCGCAAGCAATATCGACCTTGGCTCGAGCATGTCGCCCATCGCGCAGATTTGAACTATGTGATCAGCGAGATGATTTCGGAGTTGACGGTGCAGCACGCCTATATCGAAGGTGGAGACTTTTCAGACTTCCGCCTCGTCCTCGCGTTGCGCTGCCTGGCGCACGATTCGAACTCGATAAGAATTCGAACCGGTTTCGGATCTCGAAGAATCTTCGGGGGGCCAAAATGAGGAGGAGGTTTATCGCTCGCCATTGACGGAGGTTGGAGTAGACGTCTAAGGTTGGCGACTATGTGCTCGCGATCAATGGGCAGGATCTGAAGGGCGAGGACGATCCATACCGGTTGTTGCGCAATGCGGCCGACAATCCGGTGGCAACTCCTCGTAAAAATAGCCAGCCCTTCCACCGAGGGAGCACGGACGTTCGTACCGGCCAATCACGGAAGAAAGCAATCTCATTTATCTCGACTGGGTGACCAGGAATCGCAGAATGGTCGAGCGAAATGTCAGGCGGAAAAGTCGGATATCTGCACGTGCCGGACATGGGAGCGCCGAGGGTATCCGCGAGTTCATCAAGTGGTATTACCCGCAGTTGAAAAAAGAGGGGCTGATCGTTGATGTACGCGCGAATGGGGGCGGAAACGTCTCGCGGATGCTGATCGAGCGGCTTCGAAGCGGAAGTCCATTGGCTGCGCATTTGCGCGAACGATCGAAGAACCCTTCCTTTATCCGGACGGCACGTTTGTCGGTCCCATGGCGACGATCCTTGAACGAGAATTCGTCGTCGGACGGCGACATCTTTCCCGCCATGTTCCGTGAGGCGGGCTTAGGCCCGCTCATCGGAAAGCGATCGTGGGGAGGTACCGTAGGCATTACCAATCGCGGACAGCTTGCTTGACGGCGGTTCGGTTAGTGTACCTGAGTTCGGTTTCGCGAACCTCAAGGGGGAGTGGATCATCGAAGGTCATGGCGTCGATCCCGACATCGAGGTGGAAAACGATCCAAGATCCGTGATTCAGGGCAAAGATGCGCAGTTGGAGCGCGCTGTTGCCGAGGTAATGAAGAAGTTGAAGACAAATCCTGTAGTCTGGCCGAAACGTCCGGCTGATCCGGTGAAGTTGAAGTAGTTACGGCAGATAGAACGTGAAGAGCCTGCTCGGGGCATCTTCGGGCAGGAGCCAGAGTTTGCCGTTGCGGATCGCCATACCTTCGTGTGTGTAGGCGACACCGCGATCGGTGCGGCCCATCGAGAGAGTCCTGACAATTTTGAGGGAGGGCCATTCCATCCAAACAATGACTCCCGATTTATAGGAGTCGAGGCCACCGCCAACCAATTGTCCGTTGACGAACTTCATATCCTGAATGGCGATAGGTGAAGGATTCGCGACTTTGCGCAAAAGATTTCCCTTCCTGTCCCAGACATAAAAATTGCGCGCATCCCAGTTGGCTCCTACGATCGCATCGGGAGTCACGGCGATGGCTCCGATGTGGTCCGGCGCCTCAAACTGGCTTGTCACCTGCAACGTCTGTTTGTTTCTTTGCTCGACGATCGCGGAGCTGTTTCGCTTGTACTCGGCAATCGGAATCCAGAGTCTATCGGAATCGGCCATGAATCCGCCTGGATGATAACGGCTGCCTTGTTGAATCTCCACCGACCGCAGGAGTTGTCCCGTAGAAAGCCGGTACTCCGATAGCAATCCACGCTTGCCATCCTTGTCAACGGAAGTTACCCAGATACGGGTAGCATCCAGGTCAATGCCCTGGACATGGAACATATCGCCTTCCAGCGGGATTGTTTGAATAGGCCTCGGCTCGTCTGCGAGGGCATAATGCGATAGTCCGGTGATGAGAATGATGGATAACGCGAACAGTGAGTAATGCATGAGTCTGAGGTTATCGTCCGCCGCTAACTCAAGCTGTCATAGATCCGGACATACGTCGGATATCGCGGCAGTCCCGCATCTCGGACGGCGCAGACGGGCTCATGCGTATGAGTGCAATCGTTGAAGTTGCAGTCAATGGCATGGGGCTCGAACTCAGGGAAGAAATGCCGCAGTTCCTCGGGCCGAACGCCTGGAAGACCAAACTCGCGAATTCCCGGCGTATCGATCACGCGCGTGTCATTCGGCAACTCATGGAGGCTCGACACAGTCGTCGTGTGGCGGCCTCTTTCTTCGACCTCTCCCGTCTTCAACTGCAATCCGGGGAGGAGTGCATTCACCAGGGATGACTTACCTACGCCGCTGTGTCCGGTGAAGACACACGTCTTGGCCGCCAGTAGCGATCGCAATTCTTCCAGACCGCGGCCATCCTTCACGGAGCACAAGACAAGCGGCGCCTCGATGTCGCGATACGCCTGAAGCTCGTCCAACTCCCGCTCGTCTTTTAGCAGGTCGATCTTGTTCACTACAATGACGGGCTCCATGGCGCCATTCTGCACGGCGATCAGGTATCGGTCGATCAGGCCGGTGCGCAAAGGCGGCGATTGCACTGACGCGACAATGACAACTACGTCGACGTTGGCAGCAATGGCCCGCTCGTTTCGCGGGTTGTGCGGATCTGTGCGCGCGAGAACAGTGCGCCTCGGCAGCACGGACAGCACTCGATGCTGATCCACTGTGACGCGGTCACCGACAACCACACCTTTCTTCGTACGGCAAATACGAGTCTCTGTCGATGTTCGTATATTACATACACCCGGACCCACACCGATCACGAGGGCTTCTTCGCCTCCAGTCGCCGCTTCGAAGGTTTGAGTTTTCTTCGATGCGAGCTGCTTCGCCCGCTTGTCCCGCGCGGAGTGATGGATGTCATCGAGGTAGCGGTCTCTCACCAGTCGCTAGGATACCTGACATACGATTAGAACTGTTCCGATGAGACTCTTTCAAGGTTTGACCGTGTTCGCGGCAGTCGCGTTCGGCGCTCAGCAGCAATTCGATGTGGTCGTGTACGGCGGGACCGCCGGCGGTGTGATCACAGCCGTAACAGCCGCCCGCGAGGGACTCAGGACCGCGCTGCTCGAACCCGGCAATCACCTCGGAGGTATGGTGTCCGGCGGACTCGGATGGACCGATTCGGTAAGAAGGAAGTGATCGGCGGATACGGCGCTCGAGTTCTACTTCGCCTGGGTCGTCACTACGAGATGCAGCGCTTCGGTCACGAACTCGCGTGGATGCACGAGCCGCACGTTGCCGAGAACACCTTCCGCGAGATGCTGAAGGAGGCGGGTGTCACGGTGTTCGAGCGCCACCGGCTGCGCGAAAAGACTGGAGTGCGTAGGGAAGGCGCTGTCGTGCGAGAGATCACGATGGAGAACGGCGCGAGTTTCACCGCGAATATGTTTGTGGACAGCAGCTATGAGGGCGATCTTATGGCGCAGAGCGGCGTCAGCTATACGTGGGGAAGAGAGGCCGTCTCGCAATACGGCGAGTCGCTCGCAGGCGTCCGGGAGAAAACACCGCTGCACCAGTTCATGGTCGATGTGTCGCCTTTGGATGCGAACGGCAAACTCCTGCCCGAAATCTCTGCTGAGAAGCCGGGACCTCCCGGGTCAGCCGATAAGAAGGTTCAGGCCTACAATTTCCGGCTCTGTTTATCGGAGGTTCCGTCCAACCAGGTCAGATTTGCCAAGCCGGCCGGATACGATGCGAAGCGTTACGCGTTGCTCGCGCGCTTGCTGGA
The DNA here is from genome assembly GCA_963825845.1 of Bryobacteraceae bacterium. Classification (GTDB taxonomy): domain Bacteria; phylum Acidobacteriota; class Terriglobia; order Bryobacterales; family Bryobacteraceae; genus DASQDN01. The sequence goes on from CAWGVL010000078.1 coordinate 274,050, forward strand.
GGTCCGTACCAAAGCCGAAGGCAAAGTTCCCGATATTCGCACGGTGTTGAAAGTTGACCGCGTGCCGAACGGTAAATCGGACATCAACAACCAGGGCGCCTTCTCCACTGACTACATCGGCGGCAGTTGGGAATACCCCGAAGCGAGTTACGCCAAGCGCGCGCAGATCTGGCAGGCGCACAAAGATTACATCGCCGGGCTTCTCTACTTTCTCGCGAACGACTCGCAGGTTCCGGAGCCGCTGCGTAAGCAGATCAACGAATGGGGTCTGTGCAAAGACGAGTTCACGGATACGGGCAACTGGCCGCACCAGCTCTATATCCGTGAATCGCGTCGCATGGTCGGCGAGTACGTCATGATCCAGCAGGATTTGCAGACGAATCTGACGAAGCCCGATCCCATCGGTATGGGATCGTACAACAGCGACTCGCATAACCTGCACAGGATCGTTGCCGAGGATGGCTTCGTCCGCAATGAAGGCGACATGCAGGTGGCGGTGAAACCGTACCAGATTCCCTACCGGATTATGGTGCCGAAACGCGCGGAGGCGACCAATCTTCTTGTGCCTGTCGCATTCTCGGCGAGCCATGTTGCTTACTCGTCGGTCCGCATGGAGCCCCAGTACATGATCCTCGGGCAAGCGGCGGGAGTCGCGGCGAAGATGGCGATTGAGGGAAAGACTCCGGTTCAGGAGATCGATTCGTCCGCGCTGACCCGGCGCCTCCGCGAGCAGGGCGCCGTCATGGAGTATGTTCCATCGCCCCAGGCGCCGCTGTATCCAAAGCTGCGCAACCTGATTCGCAAATAGACCAGAGAGCTATTTCAAGGTCGCTAACACGCGAGCGGGATCACTGAAGTATGCGTCGTCAACCGACGTGAGCACTCGCGGATTTCCATGATTAATCGTGCGGCCTTCACTGCTCGTATGGTTGCTCGCGAGTTTGATGCCCTCCGTGGTTGTATACTCCCAGTTCCAGGAACCCTTGTTTCCACTTTGCAGTGTGTATTCCCAGTGCTCCATCAAGTGAGATTTGGGCGAGACGAACGCTTCATACCGATCACCGGGCGTAAGTCCGACGTGATCGAACGTCAATTGAACCACGTCATATTCCTGCCCGCCCGACTTGCGTTTTCCCAGATACTTCAGGTGGACGCCTTGATCGGTCCATTTCCAGGGCATCGCGAGCCAGTAGAAGTCGTTGATGAACGAGCCGTATGCCTGCTTGATTGCCGCTGCGCTTCCGGCGCCGTCGAGTTTTTTGCCGTCCTGATACACGGAACCCTGCTGCGTACCCGTGTTAAACAGCGTGATCTGGCGAGCCCCTTCCTTCGTGGTACCCTCCAGCCGATAGCGTCCCGTGTGCTTGTCCCATAGGTGGGCACGGTCGGCGACCGTCTTCCCGTCGGCAGTCACGCGAAAGTCATACCGGATGTAGCGCGCACGATTCCACGCATCTTGGCCACCCATCGCGCTTACCATTTCCTGAGTTATTTCCTGGGCTTTTTTGTCTACAGGACCGGCTGCGTGCAGGGCCGCGCAAACCAGTAGAGAGGAGATCGCAATCCGTGTCATCATCACGCCCTCATTGTAGGCGTCCTGAAGACACTCGGGTGTGCCCTGTCACAGAGTGTCACAAACAGATTGCTACCATCCAGCGGCTGGAGTATCATATTCGCGTCACAGTAACTGGATCATAAGACAGCCATCTTACGGCGTTCTCCGGCCCCAGGCTGCCTAGAAAGCGTTCCTGAAGTGCCGGTCTTCTCACCGGCGCCTCAGCAGTACCGGGTCTGCCCGAGAGGGGGTGGATATCACGACGCAACGCATTCGTCTTCGAGTCGGAACCGCTCTGCTGGGAGTTGCGATACTCGTGCCCGTAGGACAGGCGCAGCCTGCTCTCGATCGTCCCCCAATCACAGGAGTTGCCAACATCGCGGTTAAAGTTGAAAGCCTGGAAACTGCGCGCGCATTCTACTCGAGCATTGTCGGATTGACAGAGGCGTTCCAGACCAGAGAGCACGAAGGCGGATCCGCGCTGGCATGCTTCAAAGTGAACGACCGCCAGTACGTTGAGGTTTTGCCGGAGTTAAAGAGCGAAACCGAAGATCGCCTCGTCCGAATCGGGTTCGAAACCACCGATGCTCAAAAGTTGCGGACTTATCTGGCAAAGAAGGGTGTAAACGTCCCAGCGACACTTGCCAAAGATCTGAACGGGAATCTCAGCTTCATCGTGCAGGACCCTGACGGTCATTCCGTACAGTTCATTCAATATCTGCCGGGGTCGATTCACTCCCAGAATTTCGGCAAACATATTTCCCACAAACGCCTCTCAGATCACATCCTGCACGTTGGCATTCGCGTCCTCGATCCTGCTCGAGCGGACAAGTTCTATAAGGACATCCTGGGCTTCCGTCTGATGTGGAAAGGCGGCAGGACTGATAGCCATTTCGACTGGATCTCAATGTTGGTTCCCGATGGCTCCGATTGGGTGGAATACATGGTGACGGAGCAAACGCCGACACCCCAGCAACTCGGCGTGTTCACCACTACTGCCTGGGCACGCTCGATATCCAGGGTGCGAACAAGACAGTGGTCGAGCGCGGTTACCAACCGCCGAGACCGCCCAATATCGGTCGCGACGGCCGCTGGCTGCTGCAACTGTACGACAAAAACTACACAAGAACCGAACTGATGGTACGGAAGCCGGTGGAAACTCCGTGCTGCTCACCTATGACTGACGATCGGTGAAACTCGAGAGGAACATCGATGAAAAGGAATTGGCGGGATCTCCCGGTCTTTGCGGCACAGGCGACAACGACGGATCGGCTGTCCATCACAGGATTGCGCGCGTGGCGGGTGAAGGAACCGGTTTCCGGCCGGCGTTACACAGTGGTCCGGCTGGAGAGCAGGGGAGGTATCGCCGGTTACGGGGAAGGTGGGCCATCGCTGGGACCCGACATCGCGGCAGCGAAAGCGGCCGTGCTCGGACGCCGTGCAAACGAGACGGAGTTCATCCGGCATCGCTTGGCCGCTTTGCCGGCCATGGAGGCCGCGGTCAACAACGCCCTGCTCGACCTCACTGCGAAGACGACAACATGCCGGTCTATCAGTATCTGGGCGGCCCTACCCGCTACAAAGTCCGTGTGCTGGCACAACTCGAAGGCAAAGACGAAGAGCGTCTGGCCGCACCCTTGAAGCGCGCCACGAGGCCAGGGCTTCCGGGCGTTCACGTTCCGATTCCGGTCCCGCGACTCCATGATGTGGCAGATGCAGGCCTATGTCGACGCAGTCCGCGACCGTGTGAGCGGCTGCGCGACGATGGCGGGCGCGAACGCCGATCTGGTCCTCGATGCCGCCGAAAGCTCCCTGATGCCCGGCGATGCCGCCTTCGTTGCCACAGCTCTGGAACGCGGTCACCTGCTCTGGTTCGACGAACCTACCAAGGTGCATACGAACGATGCTCTCGCGAAGATCACCGGCGGAGAGCGTGATGCCGGTCGGTCTCGGCCGCAATATTCACGACGTATCGGCCTTCCAGAACCTGCTGCGCTTGGGATGCATCGACATCCTGCGCCCCTAGCGCTCGAACAGCATTGCCAAGATCCGCCGCATGGCGGCGGTTGCGGAGACTCACTATGTGGCGATCGCGCCATTTCATGACGGCGGCCCGATCGCCAGCGTCGCCGCGATCCATCTGGCAGCGAGCCTGCCGAATTTCTACATCCAGCAGATCCCGATGCCAGTCTCCGACAGGATCCGCACATGCGCTCCGGAGTTGACTTCGGGCGACCGCGAGTTGGCGCGTTGAAGGATTCGCTGCCGCTGGTCAACAAGCCCGGGACTGGGCATTGAGGTGAACGAACAGGCCTTGACAAAGTACAGCGAGGAGACCATATGAGACGCCGTGAACTACTCGGGTCGTTGGCGGCGGCGCGGCGGCGCTGCGAGGCGTCGTCCGCGGACCGCAGCCTCGGTTGCGATTGCGCGCTCGCGCCTCGCTGCCGCGGCTCCGCGGCAGTGCCTCCCGGCTCGGACGTCTTCAAGGACGTCGGCTCAAAGCTGCGAATCACGGACATGAAGGTGTTCGGCGTCACGCTCGATGAGAAGATCGCGCGCGCCGACCGCCCGTACGTCTTCGTCAAGCTCGAAACCAACCAGGGCGTCGTGGGCTGGGGTGAGGCAACGCTCGAAGGCAAGGCCGCCGCGGCCATGGCGTGCGTCAACGACCTGAAGGACTTCATCATCGGCAGCGATCCGATGCAGGTCGAGCACCTGTATCAGCTGATGTATATCGGCAGCTTCTATCGCGGCGGTCCGGTGCTTGGGCTCGGCGATCTCCGGCATCGACCAGGCGCTCTGGGACATTCGCGGCAAGGTTCTTGGACATGCCCGTCTACGAGATGCTGGGCGGTCCCGTCGATCCCCGCGGGGTGCGCGGCTATTATCACGCATCTGCCGGACGCTCGAGGAGGCGCGCGAGCTGCGCGACAAGACCAAAGCGCGGGAGTGACGGCGCTGAAGTTCCAGTTGCCGGATCTGCTCGAATGGGTCGAGACGAACGCCAAGCTGACAGCGCGCCGTCAAGCACATGGAGATGCTGCGGGAAGGGCTTGGGACCGGACATCGATTTCGCCGTCGACTTCCATGCGCGGCCGAGCCCCACGGTCGCGGCGATTATGCTGCGCGAAATCGAGCCGTACCATCTGCTGTTCGCCGAGGAGGTCTGCCCGCCGGAGAATATGTCAGCGATGGCCCGCGCGGCCAGGCGGTCGACGACACCCATCGCCACAGGCGAGCGACTGATCGCGGCTTACGGCTTTGCTGAATTGATCGACCATGGGAGTCGTGGACATTCTTCAGCCCGACATCGCCCACGTCGGCGGCATCACTGCGCTATGGAAAATGGCCGCCGCGGCCGACGCTTCCGGAATCCGCATGGCGCCGCATGCGTGCGAGGGCCCGGTCGGCGGAATCGCCAGCCTGCACGTCGACGCGGCCATTCCGAATTTCCTGTGCCAGGAGATCTGCGGCTTGGTCGAGGCTGGCGAGATGAATCGGTGTGGGAGGATTTGCTCGGCTTTGCCGCCATGCGAATGGTGAATGGCAGATATCCTCTGCCGACCAAGCCGGGTCTTGGAGTGGAAGTCAGCGAGGCGGCCTTGAAGAAGTATCCGTTTCAGGGCACACGGCCGTTCCCGCCGGCATTCCATGAGGACGGTTCGTTAGCTTCGCTATAGCCGCGACACAGTTTGATTCGCGCGAGGAGGTGTCATGTGCAACCACCGGTTGCTTCCCGCTGTTGTATCTCGCGTCTCGCCTCAGCGGCGTTCCTCCACGCCCAGACTGAGCGCGCTTCGATCATCGGCAACATCGCCGATACCAGCTGGCGCCGCAATGGAGGGAGTGGCAGTTACTGTCATCAACGAGTCCACGAACACCAGTGTTCGTGTGTCAGCGACAACGCCGGCGCGTATACGGCCGTGAACCTGATTCCGGGCAGCTACAGATCAACGCTTCGCGTACCGGCTTCCGCCCGGTCGTGTTCCGAAACTTCGTTCTGCAGGTGGGGCAGAGCGCTCGCCTCGACATCACGATGGAAGTGGGAGCGGTGGAACAGACCGTGGAAGTCACCGGCGCCATCCCGCTGCTGCAAACGGAAAACGCGTCGGTCGGTCAGGTGATCAGCAGCGACGCGGTGAATTCGCTGCCGCTGAATGGCCGGAACTTCGTGCAGTTGGCGATTCTCGCGCCCGGCGTTTCCGGGCTCGACTACGCGCAGCCAGGCACGATCAACACCGGCAAACGGCCCGATGAGTTGCGGCCCGGTGGAACGGCACTGCAGGCGAATGGGGCGCTGAGCCAGTCGAACCAGGTGCTGCTCGATGGCATCGACAACACGGAAATGATCTCGCAGACGTTCATCGTCCGGCCCGCAGTCGAAGGTATCCAGGAGTTCAAGGTCCTCACGAACAATGCGGGCGCAGAGTACGGACGAAGCGTGGGCGCTGTCGTGGTCGTCACCACGAAATCGGGCAGCAACCAGTTTCACGGCTCGCTGTTCGAATTCCTACGCAACGAACGTCTGGACGCGCGCAACTTCTTCGCCCGGTCTGATGCTCCGAAGCCGCCATTCAAGCTGAACCAATATGGCGCGAGCCTCGGAGGACCGGTGCTGCTTCCGGGCTACAACGGCCGCAACCGAACCTTCTTCTTCGCAAACTACGAAGGCTATCGCGAGGTCTTCGGCGACACACAACTCGTCGACTGTTCCGGTCGCGCAGATCCGCACAGGTGACTTTCGGGGCGTTGTGCCGAACGGTATTTATGATCCGCTGACGACGCGCGCCAATCCGGCCGGCGGCGCACCGATCCGCGACCGGTTTCCCGAACGACATCATTCCACGCTAGCCGCTTCGATCCGATCGGCGCGGGCATGGTGAACCTATGGCCACTGCCGCAGCGCGCCGGGCTTGCGAACAACTACGTTGCCAATCCGATCAAGCGCAGCAGCCTGCATCGCGGTGACGGGCGAGTCGACCATCAGCTTATCGCAAAAGGATACCCTGTTCTTCCGTTACTCGGCGGACTGGAGCGCTCTGATCATTCCGGACACATTCGATCGCAACATCGGCGGCAATGAAGCGAGCTTCGCCGGCGACGACGACGTGAAGGGGCGGAAGCTGGTCGCAGCGTGGACCCGTACATTCTCGCCCGGCACTATCGGCGATTTCCGCTACGGTTACACGCAGTTCAACATGTCACTGCTGCCGACCGAGCTGTCGAATCCGCTCTGGAAGACAAATTCCCGGACGAAACACGAACGATCCGTTTCAGCCCTCGGCGCCCATCGTGGGAACCACAGGGTATGCGGGCCTCGGCAACGCCCGTTCGACGCCGCTGATCCGCGACCAGAAGACGCACGAGACTGGTTGCCAACATCTCCATGCTGAAGAGCAACCACAGCATCAAATACCGGTGTCGATCTTCGATTGCGGACGACTGGCGAAACAGCCAGCCCTCCCGGAGAGAGCGCCTTCGGCCGATGGGTCTTCGATCCGACATATTCGCGCAATCCGGCCTCTCCTGGCGGAACCGGCGAGACGATTGCGACCATGTTGCTCGGCTATCCGATCGCGATTCGCCGCGACGTATTTCTTCCCGGCACCGCGACGCTTCACACGAATGAATTGAATTTCTACATACGCGATGAATGGCGCGTCACCAGCAAACTGACGTTGAACTTCGGCCTGCACTACGAGATCAATACGCCGTTCACAGAGGTCAAGGACCAGTGGGTGAACTTCGATCCGGCGACCGGGCAAGCAATTGATGGCCGGGAAGAATGGGGTCAGCCGCACCGGAAACATCAACACGGATTACCAGGCCTGGACGCCGCGCATCAGCTTCGCCTATCAGCTCAACCGGAAGACCATCATCCGCAGCGGCTACGGACTCTTCTACTTCCCGCAAGGGAATGCGGGCACCAACATCCGCCAGTTCCGGCAGCCGCCGTACGACTTCGTCGTGAATCTTCCGTTCTCCGGAAACGACATTCCGGCGCACAACGACGTCGCAAGGCTTTCCCGATCGTCACTACTTCTCCGAATCTCAAGCAGGGGTCCGGCGCTGTTTGCACTCAAGGGTGTGACGCCGGATTACCGCAACGGACAGATGCAGCAGTTCAACGTGACCGTGCAGCGTGAAATCGGAGCGACATGGTGGCGACGGTCGGGCTTCGTTAGTTCGGCCGGCGCGAAGCTCTACTGGGCGCGCAATATCAATCTGCCCGATCCGGGTCCTGGAGCAATCGATCCGCGACGACCTTACTATTCACTCTTACCCGGCGTCACGGGGATTACGTGGCTCGAAAGTTCCGGGAACTCGTTCTTCTCGTCAATGCAGGCGAGTCTCGAGAAGCGCTTCAGCGGCGGCTTGTATTTCCTCGGCAATTGGACTTGGTCCCACAGCCTCGACAATGTCGGCGGCGACGGCGGCGCGAACGGGCCCGTTCCGCAAGACCCTCGCAATCGCCGTGCCGACTGGGCCAGTTCGAACAGCGACGTACGCCATCGTGTGAATCTTGCAGCGACCTACCTGCTGCCTTTCGGACCAGGACGGCCGTACGCGAACGGTGGCGGCGCTTGGGACAGATCATCGGTGGTTGGGAGATCGGCGGAATCGCCGTGCTGCAAAGCGGTCTTCCTTATACCGTCACCGTGCCGGGTTCGCCATCCAATACCGGTAATGCCAGCCGCGCCAACCCCGTTTCGGGTTCGGATCCAGAACCGGCTAACAAGAGCATCAACCTGTGGTTCAATCCAGCGGCCTTCACTACACCTCCGGCATTTACATGGGGAACGTTGGGACGAAATACGCTGAATGCGCCGGCTTTGTACAACCTGGATTTCTCAATCACGAAGAAATTCCGGTTCACCGAATCGCGCGAATTGCAGTTCCGTTCTGAATTCTTCAATGGGCTGAATCATCCGCAATTCGGCCTGCCGAACGCGACCATCGGAGTTGGCGGCGCGGGGAGCATCACCTCGACGCAGCGTGCGAATCGTCAGATGCAGTTCGCGTTGCGATTCAGTTTCTAATTTCGGAGGGCAGCCGCCATGTAGAAGGTTGAGTGGCCGCGACAATATTTTCTGTCCTCGCTTGAGTACGCGGACAATCTCTGTGATTACTCGATCGTCGCTGTCGGACAAGAAGTGACGCGCCTTTGCCTGATCTCCTGGATAGACGGCTTTGATTAAGCCGTGCTGAACACGCATATGTTCTGGAACTGCCTATGTCCGAATGAACAATGTGTGAAACGTCATGCCGGCCAGAACGCACCCAATCGCATCGCGGCAAAACGTCTCTCCCATACCTGACTGATCGCGATATTCTGATGCAGTGCTCAGCCGCAGAGAATTCGTCGCATCCTGCACAACAACGTCGTTGGCGTTAGCTCAAAGTCCGAATCCGCAGCCCGTCATCTGGGACGTGCACTGCCATATTTCTTCAGCAACGGGAGCTACACCCGAAGAGCGCATGGCCCAACTGATCCGTTTCATGGATCGCATGCGCATCGAACGCGTAATGCTCTCGCTCGGATACCCGCTGCTCGAAGATCCACCCCCAGAGCAACTCCGTGAGGAAAACAATCAGGTCCTGCGAGCCATCCAGCGCTGGCCTGACCGCACGCTCGGCTTTGTGTATCTCAACCCGAATCACCTTGCCTTCAGCCTCGAGGAGTTTGACCGTTGTGTGCGCGATGGTCCGATGGTAGGAGTCAAGCTGTGGGTCGCGAAACGGTGCAGTGCGCCGGAACTCGATCCCATCATCGAGCGGGCTACCGCGGCGCAGGCTGTAATCCTGCAGCATTGCTGGTTCAATCTCAAGGGAAATCTGCGAGGCGAATCTACACCGCACGATCTTGTCGAACTCGCGACGCGGCATCCCCAGGCCGCGTTCATCGACGCTCACACCGGTGGAGATTGGGAACTCGGAATACGGACCATTCAGCCTGTAAAGAATATCGCGACGTGCGTCGCCGGCTTCGATCCGACGGCCGGGGTGGTGGAGATGGCTGTGCGCGAACTTGGACCGGAACGGGTGATCTTCGGCAGCGACGCCGCCGGCCGTAGCTTCGCTTCCCAGCTTGCAAAAGTCATGGGAGCCGAAGTTCCGCAGACGGCAAAAGATCTCATCCTTGGAGAGAATCTCCGCCGGCTGTTAATGCCGATTCTGCGGGCGAAAGGACGGCGAGTGTGATCACCGACGTCAACGTGAATCTCTCCCGCTGGCCTTTTCGACGTTTGGCGGGAGACGAACCAGCCGCGCTCGTCGCAAAGCTCCGGAAGATGAATGTGACTCAGGCGTGGGCAGGTACCTTCGACGGAGTGTTCCATAAAGACATCGCCTCAGCCAACGCGCGTCTGGTAAAGGACTGCAGCACTTATGGATCAGGACTCCTGGTCCCGTTTGGCTCCGTCAATCCGAAGCTCCCGAACTGGCAGGAAGATCTACGACGCTGCCACGAAGAGCACAAGATGCCGGGCATACGCTTGCAACCCAACTATCACGGATACAAGCTCGACGATCCGGAGTTTCGCAAGCTTTTGAACCTCGCAGCCGCGCGAAGACTCGTCGTTCAACTCGCATTGTGCATGGACGACGAGCGGACGCAGCACCCTTTGATGAGAGTCCCGCCGGTGGATTGCACTCCGCTCGCCGATGTTATCCGCGGCGAACCGCAGCTCCGGCTCGTGATTATAAATGCCTATCCACAGTTGCGCATCGAGACATTGCAACCATTGAGCTCGGCGGGTCAGGTCTCGTTTGACTTCGCGATGGTCGAAAGGATTGGCGCCATTAATCGACTGGCGGAGCAGGTGACTTTTCAGCGCGTTCTCTTCGGTTCGAACTACCCGCTGTATTACTTCGAATCGGCGTTGTTGAAAGTCCAGGAATCCGGGTTGACGGAAGCTCAGACGCGAGCCGTATCCCAGGAAAACGCACGGCGCCTGCTGGCGAGGTGATGCATGATACGAAAGACAACACTGCTGTGTCTGATCGCACTTTCTCGCGTCTCCGCCCAGGATGATCCTTTTCTTCAATGGATGGACCGAAATGCGCAGCAGCAATTGTTGCAGCGGGAAGAGATGGTCGCCAGGATTCGGACTACCGCAGATGCAGACCGGCGCCGGGAGTTTGTTCGGAGCAAGATCCTGGAGATCATCGGTGGACTACCGGATCACCGTGGTCCGCTGAACGCGCGCGTCACCGGCAAACTTACGAATCCGCACTACACATTGGAGAAAGTGATCTTCGAGAGCCTGCCGGATTACTATGTAACCGCGAATGTCTACCGGCCCAACCAACCGGGACGCTATCCTGCCGTATTGATGTCCGCTGGGCACACCACCCTCGGGAAAACCGAAAACCACAAAATGGCCGCGAATCTCGCCGCCAAGGGATTCGTCGCGCTAGCCTACGATCCCGTCGGGCTCGGCGAGCGCATGCAGGCATATGACCCGCGCGTCGGCGGTGGGATCGCGGGATGCTGTGCAAACGAGCACCTTCAGGCAGGCGCTCAAAGTCTGCTCATCGGTCAAAGTGTGGCACGGTACTTCATCTGGGATGCCGTTCGCGCGATCGATTATTTGGTGAGCCGTCCCGATGTGGATGCGGACCGCTTGGGCGCGGCGGGTTGTTCTGGAGGTGGGTGCATAACCACCTACATCGCCGCACTCGATAAACGCATAAAGGCTGCCGCGCCTGCGTGCTTCATCAACTCCCTTCGAGTGCTCTTCAAAGGTCCGTACCCGGATTCCGAGATGAGCCTGCCTCGGTTTCTTGCATCCGGACTGGATCATGCCGACTTCATACAGGCGTCGGAAAAAGGCACGCCGTGGCTCATCATGGCGACCGAGGGTGATTTCTTCACGCCCGCCGGCGTTTACCCTGTTTACCAGGAAGCCCAGCGCTGGTACGGGATCTACGACAACAAAGAGAAAGTGCAGATGTTCATGGGACCCGGCCCGCACGGTACGCCGCTCGAGACTCGCGAGGCGATGTACGCGTGGATGATCCGGTGGCTTCAGCCGAGTTCGAACATCAACGCCCGCGAGCAGGACGTAACCCTGTATGCGGACCACGAACTTCAAGTCACAACGTCGGGGCAGGTCGAGTACGAACCGGGCAGCCGCTGGCTTTACCAGGTGATCCGTGACGAGTTCAGGAAGCGCAGACAACCGGGAAACGTTCAGGACCTGCTCGCGGAACTACGGCGACTACAGATCCCTTCCGATGGGCGTCCTCCGGCGTTTAAGATCATCGAGCAGCAATCAGGGCGTATCCGCATCCTTCTCGAGAGTGAACCTGGCGTGGAGATCGGCGGGACTCTCTATCTTCCAAGCGCCTCCGGCAGAAAGCCAGCGCTGCTTTTGGTCAAAGACCGAACCACGTCGGCTCTCGCGGAAGCTGCGGTCGCGAAGGGCGCAGTTGTCCTTGAACTCGAACCGCGCGACTCGCCCGCTGCAAACGACCACCGCCCGTTCCTGGGAAACTGGATGACCAATGCCCGAGCCGACTCCATCGGTCGCAACCTGCCGGCGATGCGTGCTCACGACATTCTGCGCGGGATAGATCTGCTCAGCAGTCACAATGACGTGAATGCGTCTTCCATTCATGCGGCCGGTCGGGGCGTGAGGGGTATCTGGCTCCTGTTGGCCTCGGCTCTCGATTCGAGGATTGGCCGCGTATGGCTTGACCGCACCCCATACAGCCTCAGCGCCGCGATGGATACCGCGATCAATACAAATCTCTTCGATGCGATGATCCCAGGATTTCTGCTGCATTGGGATCTCGCGGATCTGGTGAGTGCGATGGGCGGCCGTCCCGTTCTCTGGACCGACCCGACGAACTGGATGGGCCGAATTGTTCCTGGGCTCGGCTCCGGTGTTCGCTATCGCTACTCGGGTCAGACCGACGAGGACTTCCTCAAAGAACTTTTTGAGCCTAGTCGTTGAGCCCGAAGCACATGATATTGGAGCCGACCGCAATCGCGACGAACTGCTTTCCGTCAACAGCGAAGGTCATCGGGGATGTTTTGATGGTCGCGTTCAGCGGCATACGCCATAACGTTTTCCCGTCCCGTTCATCAGCGGCAATGAGGTTGCCGCTCGCGTCTCCATAAAAGAGCAGTCCGCCCGCGGTGGCCATCACACCCGCCACTCTCTTCCCATCGGTCGGACCCTCCTGCGGAACTTCCCAAGCGGTCTTTCCGGTCTCGATGTCGAGCGCGCGGAGATACTTCTTCCCGGGATCCTCGCGCGGACGCTCGGTCTTCCAACTGCCCGGTGATAGTTTCACAACGCACTTCTCGGTCGCCATCACGTAATAGAGGCGTGTAGTCGGGCTGAATGCGGTTGCATGCCAGTTCGTCGCATGTTCCGGGCAGCTTACGTCTCGCTCGGGCACACGCACAGGACGGCCATCAGCGCCGATCCCGCTTGCCCACGTCAGCCGATTGACGAACTTCTCCGCGAGCAGCAGCTTCCCGGTGATCCGATCGAAAACATAGAAGAATCCGTTGCGGTCGGCATGCAGCAGTAGCTTTCGATTCTCTCCACGGAATTTCGTATCGACGAGAACGTTGGGCTCGTTCGCATCCCAATCGCGAGTATCGTGCGGAGTGAATTGGTAATACCACTTCAATTTGCCTGTCGCGGGATCGAGAGCCAGTACGCAATCCGTGAACAGATTGTCCCCGCCCCTTTCGCGATCGTCGGAGTTCGGCCAGGGATTACCCGTCGCCCAATAGAGAGTGTCGCTCTCCGGATCATAGGATCCGGTGAGCCAGGTCGCTGCGCCGCCATACGTCACGGCTGTTCCCTTCCAGGTTTCAAAGCCCGGATCGCCTTTGGCCGGCACGGTCCAGTGCCGCCACGCGCGTTCGCCTGTGTCCGCTTTATAGGCATCGATAAACCCTCGGATGCCCCAGTCGCCTCCTGCCACCCCCGCAATCACCATGTCCTTTACAACGAGCGGAGCAAGCGTCCCGCCGTACTTCTGAGGCTCATCGGGCATTACCACTTCCCAGACGAGGCGGCCGGTGACACGATTCAATGCAAGCAAGTGCGCATTGTCGGTGACCATGAAGAGCTTGTCACCAAGAATCGCAACGCCCCGATTCGTACCCAAAGACGCATCTGAAACCAGACCGGCCGTGCGAGGACGCGCGTACTGCCAGATCTGAGTACCTGTACGCGCGTCAACGGCCCATGCCTGGTTCGGTCCGGTCACGTACATAATGCCGTCGGCAACGATCGGAACAGTCTCCAATCCGAAGTACCGCATGTTCTCGCGATAGTAAGGAGTGTCTGGTAGAAACTGTGTCCACAGCGGAATCGTAAGCGTCCACTTCGAGGCGAGCTTGCTCACGTTGGATGTGTTGATTTGTTTCAGATCGCTATGTCGATTCCCGCTCAGCTTTCCGTTGTAGGTCAGCCAGTCACCCGGCCTGGGATTCACGATCCTCGAAAAATCGATGCCCCCGGCGCCGGAAGCTCTACCGGGAATCGTCATCCCGGGCTGTACACCGGTCAATCGGCTGAGAAACGCGATGAGATTCTGGAGATCCTCTGTTTCGACCTTAACCGGCTGCATCAGCGAATGTTCTTCTTCTGTTAATACCGAAACCTGGTCGAGCGAGAGCGGACGTATCACGCCCTTCAGGTCCTGCAATGCAAGATCGAAGCTCGTCCGGCTCCGGGCGAACCCACGCAGGGTTTTCCCATCACGCAGGCGAGCAGTGACTAATTTGTAGCCCGGAGCGATCCGCGCGTCAGGCTGCAGCAATGCTTCTCGAAGCTGGTCGACTGTCATCTCGCGCGCGATCGTCGACAGGTCAGGGCCGATGGCCGAACCCTCGCCGTACACCATGTGGCAAGTGCCGCATTGTCCTTTTCCAAAGAAGAACTCTTTGCCGGCTGCTCGGCTGCCGGGGACATCGACTTCAGCGGCCGATGCATTTAGAGACGTTACGAGCGCTGCCAGAGCATCGATCGTGCCGGACGGCAGATCGAAGGCGGGCATTCCCGCCGCGGGAACTCCGTTCCGGATCACCGTACGTAAACTCTGAACGGATCGCCTGCGAACCCATGGATTGCCCGCTAGTCCTGGACCTTGTTGTGTGCCTCGGGCGTCATCCCCATGACAGCCGGCGCAAAGCTTTGCGTAGGTTTGCTTGATATCTGCGTTCGAAGGCGTCGGAGGACTCTGCCCAAGAAGTGGAGTTGCGACAAGCGCTGCGAGTAGGATGATCGCCTCATTGTTCATGGTCCGTTCAGCTATTGAGAATTACATCACGCTGCCAAGCGCGTTATTGAGAAGCGAGCCATGTGAAAACACGTTCCTGGGTCTCGGGCCGAAATGCATTGAAGCCGAGCGGAGTCTCGAACGTAAACGCCTGCGGCCTACCGAGCAGCGTCCAGAGTTTGCCTGCTTCGTTCGCTTCGGCGGCTACGTCGGCGCGCCTGGCGTAACGATCCAACGTGGGCGCAATCAAAAGGACCGGTCGCGGCGCGGCCAAGGCGAGAGCGGCATCGAAATCGAAGGGAACGCGAGACTCGGTGTTGATAAAAAAACCCAGGCGAGGCATGAGTCCGTGAAGATGAGAATAGTGACGGATCCCTTCAACTCCTCGGTCTCGAGTGTCGAGCCGCAACGGATCGAAACCGGCAACAGCGGCGAGCCCGCGGACGCGCTCATCGAGCGCAGCAGTGAGCAATCCGACCTTCGCGCCAAGCGAGTAGCCCATGAGGTAAATGCGCTGCGGATCGATCTCGTCCACTTGCGCAAGCGAGTCAATAGCGGCGCGCGTGTCGGACACCATCTTTCCCATCAATGACCACTTCGGATATCGCGTGTAGAATTCACGAGCGTCGAGCACGCGCGAACCGAAGCCGATCTGGTCGAACGCGAGTACCGCGAAACCTCGGCGAACAAGGCCTGGAAACGAAGGCCGCTGGTCGAGCCTGTAATCCGCGCCTTTCGAACTCCAGGGTGACGCGATCGACCATCCGTATTGGTAGCTGTACGGATGCAGCCAAATGACGACGGGAAGCTTCCCGGATTTATGGGCTGCGGGATAGAAAAGGTCACCTTTCAAGCCGTCGCCGAAAGGTATTTCTGTCCAAGCCATGCCTTCAGCCGCGATTTGGGCGCGAGTCGCGGAATCCGCCGATGGTCGGCGAAACAGTCCTGCCAGCCATCCCTCGACGGAAGAAACTTCGAGCGGCGCGTGACGAAGTTGCATATTGGGTGCGCCAGGTGGCTCGTCGCCAAGAGCCCATTCGATCTGCTTGCGGAGGTTTTCTCGTAAGGGTTGAACCCCGGCCTGCGATCCCGGGATTCGAAATTCACGCGAAGGATACGAGCGCGGGTCGATAGATTCACCCGAGACGCGCTGCCAGTTTTCGAAGGTATACCCGTTGATCCAGGTCTCCTGCTTTGGACGTGCGCGTCGCTTGAAAACGCTGTCGAAAAAATCTACGAAGTTTTCAATGTCCGCGGCGGTTGTTTCATGCTCTCCCGCACGAAGGTGCAGCCAGATATTCTGCTCACGGTCGAAAAGGCGGTAGACCCGGAGCGCGTCACGATACGCCTGCTCAAAGCCGAACGGATTCCCCGCAGATTCGGCATAGCCCGAGTACAACATGAGACCCCGAGGCGCAACGAGAGCGAGTAGAGTGTTCTGGTCGACTGGAAGCTTGTCCTCGCGTCCCGCGAAGAAGCGAAGGCGCGGGTGGAACCAGTGCGACTGCGCGCCCGTTAGCAACTCGATGCTCTCATTGGCGAACGGATCGGTGGTGTATCGCCAGGGATCGCATTCACCGCTGTTGCCGCTCGATGGCACTACAGCTCCGATTCGCTCGTCGAACGCCGCCGCAAGCAGCGCTTGCTTCCCATTTCGCGAGTGGCCGGTGAGCCCGATCGCGGATTTATCGACTTCGGGGAGCGTGACCAGATAGTCTACCGCGCGCGACGCTGCCCAAGCCCACCGGGCAAGCACGGAGAAATCGTATTCCGGATAGACATCCACCCATGCGTCCGAATCGTCGCCGATCGCATACCGCGGGTCCGTGGCGTGGTAAATGCATGCGATGTAGCCGCGCCGGACGGCCGTGTAGATCCACGGCCGGTTGTATCCGTGGTTGGTCAAAAAGACGGGAAAGGGGCCGGAGCCCTCAGGGATGATGAGATCGAGGCGCAGTGTCGCGCGATGGTTTGGGCCGAACTCGAGGCGAACCTCGCGGACAGTGACGCGTCCCTCCCGGCGTGTCCCTGTCGTAATCGCACGGAGATTGGTCGGCGCGGGCGGGAACTTGCCGAACATCCAATGCTCGATCTGCCGGCGGAGCCGTGGCTTTTGCTGAGCCCAGGCATCTGCGGTCGTGATGGGTTTTCCGGCGTTGTCGAGGAGGGGATTGGGCAAACCGGGAATGGAGGGAAGGGAATCGAAGTCCGGCGGTAGCTCGCCTGTACGACGGAGCCATTCTTCCCAGGTTTTATCGCGCGCATTCAGCCGGCCATCTGCCGGAACTCGGCTTTCTCGCAGGAGACTGAGGAGTTCATCCCGAACTGCCGTTTGCCTGGCTTTGTCTTGCGCGAGACAGAGCGGAGTAAGGATGGCAATCAGAAGGACAAGTCGGCGCATGGCTGTACAGAGTTTATGACAACGGTAAGTCATAGGTGTTTTTTAATCAAAGAACATTCTTTACTTTGCAACCAAGCCTACTTATACTGATCCAAACTTGTTCTTCGAAAGCGTAAGCTTCGGCGCTTCGCGCTTCAGTAGTTGTGGCGTACAAAGTCCAGGGGAAAGGGTGAGGAACCGTGCGAGCAACCTTACGTTTTAAGGCCGTGCTTTGCGGCTTGATGCTGTTGTCTTCTCTCCAGGCGCAAGAAGTTACTGCCGGCGTTTTTGGTGTTGTCCAGGACGGATCAGGAGCGGTAATTCCAAACGCTCAGATTCGGCTGCGGAACACTGGGACTCAACGCGCGTGGCAAACCCAGTCCGATGAATCGGGGAATTTCTCGGTCACTCTGCTCCCGATTGGAACCTATGAAGTCGTCGCAGAGGCACAAGGCTTCAAAAAGGCCATTGTGCCGGACGTCGTGCTCAGGGTAAACGAGAACCGAAGAATTCCGTTCACCATGGAGATCGGTCAACTTGCCGAGCAAGTTGTCGTCGAGGCTTCCGCGGTAGCGGTGGACGTGGCGACTGGTACCACGAGTCAGCTTATCGAAGGACGGGATATGGTGCACATGCCTTCGAGAGGACGCAATGTGCAGCCGTTCGCTCTGTTGATGCCGGGTGTCGTTTCCACTACGCCATACGATCGTAGGAATAACAACTCCTCGGTAAACGGCATCCGGCCCACGCACAACGCGTGGCTCATCGACGGTGGGTACAACATCGATACCGGCGGAAACTGGGGCTCTCCCCTTGCGCCGAATATTGAGACCGTCGCAGAGTTTCGCGCAATTCGCGGTAACTACTCGGCGGAGTTCGGAACCGGCGGCGGATCCCAATTCAATGTGATCAGCAAGGGCGGGACGAACGATCTGCACGGGTCACTCTACTATTTCCACCGCAACGACAAGCTCAATGCCAGGAACTTCTTCTCGGCAACACGTGAACCTTTCAAGGGCAATGATTTCGGGTTCTCGATCGGCGGACCTGTTTACATCCCCAAGGTCTACAACGGAAAGAACAAGACATTCTTCTTCGTGCTGATCGGCGGCATTCGCGAACGGAAGGAGCAGCGCTTCAACCAGATCGTTCCGACGCTAGCCCAGCGTAGTGGGGATTTTTCGACGTCCTCGAAGATGATCCTCGATCCCACAACCGGACAGCAGTTCCCGGGGAATGTCATCCCGCAGTCCAGAATCGACCCGAACGCGGCGGCCTACATGAAGATGTATCCGGCTCCGAACTTCCTTGATTCGGCCGGACGAAACTGGACCTCTCTCCAGGGCCGGCGCGACGATACGGATGAAAAGAACTTCCGCATCGATCATCATTTCAACGACAACCATCGCGTGATGTGGCGTTACACCCCGGAGTATCGCGTCTCAAACTACAAAGTGGATCCCGGCTTCGACTTCCTGGTGCGCGAGGACCAAACGCCTGCCCGGAACATGGCGATCAACTACAACGCCAGCCTCAGAGCGAACTTGCTGAATGATTTCAACTGGGTTCGCTCACACAATCGGATCAAACAGTTTCCTCCCGACGTCAGTCCTACCACGTGGGGGATCAATATTCCCCAGCTATTCCCTGACGACGAGACCACGTATCCGCTCACGAGTCTTAACTTGAGCAAGGTGCCGGAGCGTGTGCCCACGATTACACTTACGAATTACACCAACATCGCGCCGTCGACTCCGTGGAGTAATTACCAAACGATCTATGAGTTCAAGGACAATCTCACCTGGATCCATGGGGCGCACACCATCAAGACGGGATTCAGTTACTCTTACGAGATCAAGTTTGAGCCGACGAACACGAACGTCTTTGGAGCGTTCACGTTTGACGGTCGGACAACCGGCGACTCGGTAGGAGACTTCCTTATTGGTCGAGCGGCGAGTTACAACGAAACGAATACGGTCGCGTTCAACGACAATCGCCGGAATTCGTTTGAAACTTATGTCGATGATTCGTGGAAGGTGTCTCGACGTCTGACATTGAATCTCGGACTGCGGTATTCGTTCTTCCCGCCTGCCCACGAGCCAGACAACCGTTTCCGCGTCTTCCTGCCTTCCGCTTACGATCCAGCCAAGGCTGTGACGGTGAACAGCGCTGGACAAGTTGTGCGGAACTCGGGTGATCGCTACAACGGACTTGTGGATCCGACGAATTACTGGAAGACGCACAAGAAGAACTTTGCTCCGAGGTTCTCGTTTGCATACGATCCGTTCGGGAAACAACGCACCTCGATCCGCGGCGGTTACGGCCTGTTCTATTCGCGGGAGATACTCGGGGCGTTCATCCTGATGTCCGGAAATCCTCCGTTCTCGGAACTCCTGACAATCGACAATACGAGCCTATCGAATCCTGGCGGCGGAGCCGCTCGCAATTTCGATCTGCCCATCACCCTCGGATCGATTGATACGAATCAGTTGACTCCCTACACGCAGCAGTGGAACTTCAACATCCAGCACAGCCTTACCGGCACGACTGTTCTTGAGGTCGGCTATTCAGGGTCACGCGCGCTTCACATGATGCGAACGCAGGATATCAACCAGCCGTTCCCCAACGCTGCGGTTCCGGCGGGAACCGTGAATGCAAACCAACTTCGGCCTTATAAAGGTTGGGGCGTAATCAATCATCGCGAGCAGAGCTACGCTTCGAACTATCACGGCCTTCAGGTCGGCCTTAACCGGAGTTTCTCGAAAGGCTTCATGACACAGCTTGCGTATACGTGGTCGAAAGCGATCGATAACGCTGACTTTACGGCGGGTATCTACGGTTTCGTTCCCAATACGCAGGATTCGAGCGGGGAACGTGGTCGTGCAAACTTTGATGCAACGCACAATTTCGTCGGCTCTTATGTTTGGGACATTCCGTTCCTCAAGGGCAGGGACGACCTTTTAAGTAAGGTAATCGGCGGATGGCAATACTCGGGAATGGTCACGCTTCGAACCGGTCTGCCGATTAACCCCGTCATTGGCCGCGACATCGCCGGTGTCGGCAGTTCGGATCGCCAGCGTCCTCAGGCCCTGCGCAGCCCCGTGCTACCCTCCGACCAGCAGAATGTGAACCAGTGGTTTGACGCCGCGGCGTACGCTCTTCCTGCTTTCGGAACGTTCTCGACAACGGGACGGAACGTACTCTCCGGACCGGGCTGGCAACTGTTCGACATGTCATTTCAAAAGGTGGTACGCTTCGCCGAAGGACGGCAGTTCGAACTCCGTGCCGACGCGTTCAATATCTTCAACCACACTCAATTCGACGGCATCGGAACTACCCTCACGACACCGGCGACATTCGGTAAGGTGACCTCTACACGGAATGAACGCAGCTTTATGGTTGGCGCTCGCATTCAGTTCTAACGCGATCGTTCCGCCTGGTGAGGCATGCCGGTCATGCCACGCCTCTATCGTTGACGCTTTTCGGAAGACAGGGATGGGCCGCTCGATCAGCTTGCGGCCCACACCGCCTCCGGGCAACTTTTACCATCGACGTTCGAACCGGTCCTTCACGATTGCGGGACAGAAGATGCGCCGTCATCAGACCGATGCAGGCGGCAACGAACTGAATATCGTGGAGAAATCGGTTGACCTTGCGATCGGCTCGGGAAATCATGCGGTGACGTTCCTGAACCGTACACCTCAGGGTCGACTCCTCGAATTACCGCTTTCCTGGTATGCGCGCTCCGGCGGTTGGGGGATGTCCCCCGGCTATGACCGGGCCGATCATGATGACTTCCGCCGCGAGATCTCCGACTCGTGTTTGTTTTGCCACTCAGCCGGTCCGGCTCCCGCTCCGATCGATTGCGCCCGCTGTCATGGCGATGTGCAAGAACATCTCAAGTCGCCCGTGAAGGGCAGCATCCTGAATCCCGCAAAACTCAATCCGCAGCGGCAACTCGAGGTGTGCTTGCAGTGTCATCTACAGACCACGTCTCGCGGCATTCAAGACAGCATGCGTCGTCCGGGCCGCCCGGCGTGGTCGTATCAGCCGGGAACGCCGCTCGCCGAGTACAAGATGTACTTCGACCGCGCGGACGGAGAGCAGAGCGACCGCCTCGAGATTAATCATGCGGGGTATCGTCTGCTTCAGTCTGCCTGCTTCCGCAAGTCTGAGGGCAAGTTGCTCTGCACAAGCTGTCACGATCCACATACCGCGCGAGTCCGCGCGACGGCTTGCACGCAATGTCATTCGTTGGCCCATTCTGGTGAAAGCACTGCAACCTCCGCCGCGTGCCATACGTGCCACATGCCGAAGCGCGTACCCATCGATGCGATCCAGACCATGATTACGGACCACAAGATCGTCCGGAAACCGCGCTTTACGGATCCCGTAGACGAAGATCACAAGCTGTATGAGGGACCGGTTATCCCGTATTTTTCGAAGCCAGACCCGTTATCCCACGCGGCGGCCGCAAGTCAGAACTCCGGCGGCGGGGATGTTTCACTCTATCGGAGGCTAGTTGCGCGCGAACCGGATAACGTGCCGCTGCTTGCGATTCTCGGTAAATCGCTGCTTCGAGCACAAGCGCCCGACGAGGCGATCGGCGTATTCGAGAAGGCGCTGCGCATCGATCCCTTATCTACGGACGTGCGCAATCATCTCGGCGTCGCGTTGGCAATGCGCGGCCGGCTTCAGGATGCTCTCGATCAGATACGGAGGGCTGTTGCTGAGAATCCGGACCACGCCTTGTCGTGGACGAATCTGGGGGTGACGCTCGAGGCGGTCGGAGATAAGGAAGGGGGCGGTTGAAGCGTATTCGGAGGCAGTCCGGCTGCAACCTGATTCGTCTGAAGCACGGAGGCGTCGTGCTCAACTACAGCGAAAATGATCTGACATGTCGTCGCCCGCCCACAATGAGGCTTGACGTGCGATAGAGAAACCGCATATGCTCCGTCCAATCGGGTAAAGTTTCGCCCGGAAACCAAGCAGCGTCAGGAGTCACCGCAATGTGTAAGTTTTTTTTCACTGTGCTCTCGCTTGTCTCTGTCGCCTTTGCTCAAACGACCGGTACCGCCACTGTCGTCGGGTCAGTCACCGACAATACCGGAGCCATCGTTCCAGGAGCGACTATCAATCTGGTCAACAACGAAACGAAATTCTCCTACAACGGCGTAACAAACGCCGAGGGAGGGTACTACGTGCCCGAATCTGAGCCCGGGCACGTACATACTCACAATCCAGGCTCAGGGATTCAAGCGGTATGTTCGTGAGGGGGTCATCCTCCGCACGAGCGAGCAGCCCCGCATCGACGTTCAACTGGAGGTCGGGGCTGTTACTGAATCCATCAACGTGACTGGAGCGGCTCCACTGCTCGAGACGGAGACGACGTCAACCGGGCAGATCCTGGAAGGCGAAACGATCGTCAAGATCCCGGTATTGCAGAAATACGCGTTTCGCATTCTGCTGTACCTTCCGTCAACTTCGAACATCAACGGGCAACACGTCGTGGGGCAGCGCGAGCGATCCCTCGGCTACACGATGGACGGGGTGAGCGGCAAAGAACCGATGCGGTCGATGATCGGGTCGACGAACCAGGTGACGTCCACGACGATCGACGCCTTGCAGGAAGTGAAGCTTTTCACGACGGGTATGCCCGCAGAGTTCGGGCACTCGGCCGGCGGCTTGCTATCGACGGTCTTTAAGAGCGGAACCAATCAGTGGCATGGGTCGGCGGAAGATCGGTACATCCAGAAAGTTCTGATTCACCGGACATATCTCGAACAGCTACCGCGCGACAATCCATTTACCTATCACGAGCTTTCCGCCACAATGGGCGGTCCCGTGTATATCCCCAAGATCTACAACGGGAAGGATAAGACGTTCTGGTTCTTCGGCTTTCAGCGCCATCACGAAAAAGGCGGTGAAACTGCGAACCTCGCGGTCCCGTCCCCTGAGATGCTTGGCGGTAATTTCAATTTCGGCGGATTGAACACCATCTACGATCCGGCGACGACGGCGTTCGGCCAGAACTCGCTTTGTCAGCCTGCCGGCAGCGATTGCTGGTACCGCCTTCCTTTTCCGAACAATCAGGTTCCACAATCGCGGGTAGATCCGGCGATTCGCAATTTCCTCAGCCACGATCCGTACACACCGGAGAACAACACGCAGCGGGCATTCAACGCGGCTCTTGGACCAACGAACAATCTGATCTCGCCGACGAACTACCGCTCGTATCGAACACGGTTCGACGGCAAGATCGATCAGCAGTTTTCCGCCAATCACAAGATGTTCGGCCGGTACTCTCACGTTCGGCATCGTTCCTGGCGCGATCGACTTTCGCCGGAGATTGCGTGGCGCGACTACGACTGGCGCGCCGTGCCTATTCCGATCGACCAACGGAACGCAGTCATCTCGGATACCTACACTCTCAGCCCGACGATGATCAATGAGATACGTCTCGGCTACAACCGCCGCCGCGGCACGGTGTTCCCGAGCACGTTGGGTCAGGACTGGGCGGGGCAACTGGGGATTCCGAACGTGAGTCCTGCAACGTTCCCCAACTTCCAATACTGCAACAATCAGTCGAACTGCACCGGTGGGACAACGTTCTTCCGTCAAGATAACGGCGGACTGGCTGCATCTCAGGAGGTCGCCGAGGACTTCACGTTCCAGGAAAACCTGACGAAGATCGTCAATAAACATACTTTGAAGTTCGGCTATGAAGTTATCCGAACCCGGTACAACTCGCTCGTTCCGGCGCTGCCGTCGGGAACGTACCGGTTTGGCGGAACCGATTTTCCGTTCCGTCCAAATACCGGCGTAGCATTTGCGTCGTTCCTTCTCGGTTCCGTCAGCAATGCGGAGTTCACACTTCCCGTGACGACCTGGCTTCCACGCTGGTGGTCGCACGGACTCTACATCCAGGACGATTTCAAACTGTTCCGGAACGTTACGCTGAACCTGGGCCTTCGCTGGAGTTATGAATCTCCATTCCAGACCAAGTACGGGTTCCAATCGCAGTTCGATCCGACCGCGACCGATCCCATCACAGGGCTTCGCGGCGCGATCACGCACCCCAGCAGTCCGTTGGCATCGAAGGACCTGAACAATTTCCAGCCACGCGTGGGCGTTGCCTGGCAGATCAAACCAAGCCTCGTGTTTCGCTCCTCGTTTGGGATGATCACGCAGGACCTAATGGCGAATGGATTGAATCAGAATTTCGAAGAGTACTTCGCGACCGCGTCGATTCAAGCGCCTCCGGGCGATCCACGGCCCGTATTTCAGTTGAGCCAAGGACCTCCGGCGTTCCAGTTCAATATTCGACCTGATGGATCGGTTCCATTCTCGGGAACCAACTTCAGCGGCCGGAATGCCTCGTGGTTTGACCCGAACATGAAGATGCCGTACGTTATGAACTGGTCGGCCGGCTTCCAGTGGAACTTCAGCCAGAATTGGCTGATGGAAGCAACCTATCAGGGTTCGCGAGGCGTGCGCCTTCTGAATAGCTGGGACATCAATCAGATCCCGCTGAACATTTCGAACGATCCGGCGGTACTGCGCACGATCTTCCAGTCGAGCCAGAATTACAGGCCGTATCCGCAGTTTGGGACGATTCGCCACTACTCGAACTACGGGGATAACTCGTATCACGGAGTCACCGTGCGCGGAGAGAAGCGTTACTCAGCGGGTCTGGTGTTGAACGCGTTTTACACGTTCTCCAAGGCCTTAAACAACGGCGACAACGACGGCGATGTCGGCGGCATCGACTTCTATAATCGAGCCTTGGAAAAAGGTCGAGCGAACTACGATATCCGGCACCGGTTCGTCAGCGTCATGACGTATGAACTGCCTTTCGGGCGCGGCCGGAAATGGATGAACAAGGGGGGTGTCTTGAATGCGGTACTCGGCGGATGGGACTTCGCGTATACGCAAACCCTGCAGTCAGGACCGCCTTTCACCGTGACGTTCGCGGGGAGTCCCGTTAACTATTTGCCCGGCGCCGGCCAGTTGAGGCCGAACCTGGTTCCCGGTGTCGATCCGGTTACGCCCGGTTGGGATATCGGACCGAATCGTTTCCCCACGCAGGCTCAGGTACCGTACCTGAATGCCGCAGCGTTCGAGTATCCGGCAGCATTCACGGCCGGTACGATGGGGCGCAACGTTGTCGAAGCCCCAGGGCTGACGTGGCCGCAGTTTTCGCTCTCGAAGCAATGGAGCTTCTTCGAGCGGGCGCGCTTCATTCTTCGATGGGATATGAACAATCCGTTGAAGAGTCCGAACTTCGGGGGACCGGATGCTATATTCAACCGGCAGAACCTGGCGAATTTCGGCCGGGTCGGTACGTCGACTCGAGGCGGGTTCTCGGACGTCGGGAACGGCTCAACCAAATCATTTGCTGGTGTTTCGATTGGAGTGGTAGCTCGAGAAGGGCCGGCTCGATGAGCCGGCCCATTGTTCGATGTTATGGAGCCAAGGTGAAATTTACATCTACTACAGTGACCACCTCAACGGGATTGCCGTTGAGAAGCGTCGTTTGATAGATCCATTTCCGTACGGCCTCTTCCGCTGCTTCCTGCAGCAACGGTGGACCGCTCATCGTGTACAAGTCTGCCAATGCCGGCCCATCCTTCTCCGATCAGTACACCTAAGCGGACGGACCCTGGATTCTGGACTGTTTTGCCTGCAGCGGGTACACGGGGCGGAGGCGCTTCGACGCGCTTCGGCTGCTGATCCGCGCCTCCAACACGGACGCCGAGTTTCCGCGCTCCGCCGAAATCGGGTTGCGGGTCCGAGTCCTCCTGGAGTCCGACGGAACAACTCCGACTGACGATTTCCATTCTGCAGAATCTACCCATCCGGTTGTCAGGGTTCGGTCGATTGCGGCCGTAATCGCGCCTGATCTGCTCCATGTTGGTCCGTAAAAGGTTGGCCCGCGTAGGCCGCGAAGCGATCCCGTAACTTTGCGCGATCAGGGTCAGGAAGAAAACAATATGAACGAGTCAAGGTCAGACA
>CAWGVL010000079.1:0-26692 GCA_963825845.1 Bryobacteraceae bacterium
CGGAAAACATTATTCACGTGGCCCGGAATATGCATAAGTACGATAAACTACACGCTAACACTCGGTAGGTAGCAGTTATGGAACCTAGTTCACACGATGTGTCGCATTTGCTGCGGCAAATGCGAGGCGGCGACAAGGAAGCTGAGAGCAGGCTGTGGGACTGCCTGTACCCTGAACTCCATCGTTTGGCCCAAAGCTATCGCCGGGACGAACGTCCCGATCATACACTTTCGCCGACAGCCCTCGTGCACGAAGCCTACCTGCGCCTTGTTGCTCAGCGTGACAAGACTTGGCACAGTAAGGTGCATTTCGTAGGCGTAGCCGCTCAAGTCATGCGGCGCGTTCTGGTCGATCATGCGCGACAACACCGCGTCGGAAAACGGGCCGGCGCGCACGTGCGCATCGGACTCGAGGAGAAGTTTGTTGCTGCGCCCGCGCCCGCTGAACATATCCTTGCGCTGGACGAAGCTCTTGCGGACCTCGAGAAGATCGACCCCCAGCAGAGCCGGGTCGTGGAACTGCGCTTCTTCGGTGGGTTAACAGAACAGGAAACGGCAGAAGTTCTGGGCATTGGCGTGCGCACTGTCACAAGGGAGTTGAGTCTCGGGAAGGCATGGCTGTATGGGCAACTACAAGTTCGGGATGGCTGACATGAAGGCCGGGCGCTGGCAGCAGGTTAAGCAACTGTTTGCTGCCGCCGAGAAGTTGTCGGTCGAGGAACGCACGTCGTTTCTCCGCCAGGCCTGTCCTAATGATCCCGAGTTGCAACGGTATCTCGAGAGCTGCTGGAGTGGCACGATAAGGCTGATACCTTCCTCGAACAATTCACGGGAGGCATCCCAGAACCAAAGTCACCTGCCGCCGGTGAAATAGTTCCGTGGCAGATCCTCGAGGATCTATTTTCGAAAGGGCTACACGCGAACAAGGCGGGGCGCGACCTATTACTAGAGCAATTGTCCAGAGAAGCTGCCTCTACCCTTCGCATACGATGGGCCACTGCCGACCACACCGACCAAGCCACACATATCCCCGCACTTTCACCGGGGGATCGAATCGGCCGATTCGAAGTTGTCTCCCAACTGGGTTCGGGAGGGATGGAGGAAGTGTACCTGGCGCACGACCCGGACCTCGCCAGGAACATCGCGATCAAGGTGCTTCCTCCAGCTTTCGCCACCGACAAAGAACGGGTGCGACGCCTTCATCGCGAAGGCCGGGCGGCTTCCGCACTGAACATGCGAATGTTCTTACGATCTATGAACTCGGCGAGCTAGAAGGGCGCACGTTTCTGGTAACCGAGTACGTTGAGGGCCGAACACTCAAGGACAGGCTGGCTGCGGGTCCGATGCCGGTCAACGAAGCGCTTGCAATTGCGACCGAAGTCGCACGGGGGTTACAGGCGGCGCATCAGCAAGGCGTGGTTTACCGAGACATAAAACCGGCGAATATCATGATCCTGCCCGACGGACACATCAAGATCCTCGATTTCGGTCTGGCGCTGGGCAGTAATAACCGAACACTCACGCAATCCGGAACGGTGATGGGCACTCCTACGTACATGTCTCCCGAGCAGAGAAAAGGCGAATCGGTCGATGCACAGACAATATCTGGTCACTCGGAGTTCTGATCTATGAAATGATCGCCGGGCGCTTGCCATTTCCTCAGACATGCGAATCGGGCCCACCCGATTCGCTCCTCCGAACTTGCCCTGAACCCGTCAGCCGCCTACGTGCAGGCCTGCCCGGCAAACTGGACTCCATTCTTTCCAGGTGTCTCGCCAGAGATCGACAGGATCGCTATCCGGAGGTTGGCGAACTCGTCGCCGACCTTCAATCACAACGCGTAGTTGACGGTCTCGCCCAAAACACGGGTAACCGGCGAAGCGCCGCACCTGGTTCGTACTGGCGGCGGCCCTTACTTTGTTCGTATGTACCGGCTTATGGATGCGGCATGCGCGGACGCCCCATGTTGCCCCAAGCGTACATCGCTCCGCGGCCGTCTTGCCGTTCAGGAACGCCTCGCTTGATCCTAATCAGCAATATCTCGCGGATGGGATGACGAATGAACTCATAACTACACTGTCGAAAATCACCGCTTTACGAGTCATCCCTCATGCGTCTGTGATGCGGTACAAGAACAATCAGAAACCTGTTGCTGAAGTTGCTCGCGAATTGAGCGTTGACATGATTGTTGACGGGTCGGTCATGCGAGTTGGTGATCATGTGCGGGTGAGCGCACGCCTCGTTCATGCCCTCTCTAATGAAACCCACTGGATGAAGACATACGACCGACCCTTGGAAGGCCTTCCTTTGCTTCAGAGCGAGGTAGCTCGAGGCATTGCGTCTACCGCAGGTGTGGCGCTTACGCC
Organism: Bryobacteraceae bacterium; assembly: GCA_963825845.1. Lineage (GTDB taxonomy): Bacteria > Acidobacteriota > Terriglobia > Bryobacterales > Bryobacteraceae > DASQDN01. Next base: position 2,366 of record CAWGVL010000079.1, read on the forward strand.
GGAGAGGGACGCGGACGGACAAACGGCAGCCTTGGCAACCCCAAAGCCTATGACCTCTTTCTCCGAGGGCAACATGCGCTATACCAGCCAGGTGAAGCGACGCTTCGCGAGGCGGTCGCCCATTTCAAAGAAGCAGCACTTTATGACCCAGGATTATCGTTAGCTCACATCGGACTCGCCGAGGCATGGCTTGGCCTTTCCAGCTGGTACATCCAGCCACATGATGCGATGCCCAATGTGAGGGCGGCTGCGTTACGAGCGCTCGAGCGAGAACCGGAGCTTGCAGACGCACACAGTGCACTTGGAAACGTCGCTCTGTTCTATGAGTGGGACTGGTCAGCTGCCGAACAGCATTTCCTAAAGGCGATCAGACTCAATCCCAACTCCTCCGCAGCCCACCGTGGCTATTCGGATTACTTGCTTGGACAGCGAAGATTCGACGAAGCAATCGCGCAGGGAAAGAGAGGGGTCGAACTTGACCCTTTTTCGCTGTTGATGCGCGGCGATTATTTGCTGTCACTCGCCACGGCCGGCCGCAATGACGAGGCGATTAAAGAAGCTCAGAGAGCAATCGATGTAGAGCCCGAGTTCTCGCTTGCATTAGCAATTCGAGGCTTGGCACGATCCGCAAAAAAGTTTCACGGGGAAGCTGTGCGCGACCTCGAGCAGGCGGTTGCGATTGAAAGAACTCCCACCAACCTCGGATTTCTGGCCTATGTGCAGGCAGCGGCAGGCCATCGCCCGGCTGCCTTGAGAGTTCTCCAAGAACTCAGACGCATGGCTGCCACTCGTTATGTGTGCCCGTTTGAAATCGGGATAGCATACTCAGGGTTTGGCGACCGCGACGAGGCGTTCCGATGGATGGAGAAGGCAATCGTGGACCGAGCCGATTGTATGGTGATGCTGGCCGCTGAGCCCTGGGCCGAAGGTATCCGGAAGGACCACAGATTTGACGACCTGTTGCGCAGAGTCGGACTTCAGACCGTTGCAGCGCGCTAAAAAGCTCGCGCTCGGAGTGCTCTCAGCTTCGCTCACCTGCGGCGATTTGATTTGGCTGATTTCCTCTGCGAATCCCGCTTTACGTTTCGAACAGCTGGACTTGAAGAAAGTATTCTCTCAAATGTCCGGCTTCACAGAACGGCGTAAAGGAGATTTCCATGAAGCGGTCGATTGTTTCACTGATTCTTTTGTTGTCGGTCTCGATAGTGGTTGTTTTCGCATTCCAGTTTCGCGCAGACAACGATGATGCCACCTGGACATTTACTGTCGAGGTTGCCCAGGATGCCAAAGGCGCGAAGCAAATAATGCTGCTCCGCGGGTGGGCGACGATTTTGGCCGAGGCGACACGGCTATTGTTGACGGAACAATATACCCGGTGAACTCGATTGCGTCTGGGTCCAACAAAGATCCGAAGGGAAAGCCCATAGGCACGTACCATTGGATTGGAACCTGGGCGATAGTTCGAACGAGTACCTGGCGCGGAGGGGGCTCGCAATCAGCCCCTCCGGTTTTGGCATTCGCAACCGAACAATACGATCTGCCAATTTTCAACGGGACGCTTGTCACGGAAGGTGTATGGCCAAATGCCCACTTCTCGCTACGCCGACCGGTAGTTGGTGGCACTGAAAACTTTCGCTATGTTGTTGGTGAAACGCATGTGGAGAACATCGGAGAGAACAGCACGCTCGGATGTAATTTGCGCGTGAAGTTCATATTTCGGAAGGCGAAGGAGGACCAGGGACGTTGAGCATTGTGCGTCTCCGCCTATTGGTTCCGGTTCGCCATTCTCCATCTGACGTTGACACGTCCCGAAAACTCGGTTGGGCCAAGACCCGGCGTGACCTCTATTCGGGTCCTGGGTGCAACGTTCATACGCGCCTCGCAACCGGTGACATGTCGGCGACCAGCACGGGACAATTCTGAGTCGCCCGAGAAAGTCAACCATGCCGAGCCAAGCCTATTACCCGGGCCGACGATGAGTTCTGTGGATTATCATGCATCGGCCATCAGCCCATCTCGCAGGCGTAAGGCAGGACGTCTGAGACGATTTGGTCATCAAGCCAATGTGATTTGCCCATCTATTCGCTGCATGCCGATTTGCATTCGGCCTGTAATGTCCGACCGGAACGTGGAGCCCGTTCCGGACGGATGATCCGCCAATCAAGAAACGATCCAGATGGCCGGATAAGTCGGTATTCCGCGGAAGTGCCCACGACCGGACTGAACGTGATTACACGCGTGTAGTCGCCAAGGGGCGAGCAATGCAGTCGATACCGGACTCACCGAATCGATAGCCGCTATGCCGTTGATCGCGGTTCGAGCTTGCCCCCCGCATGTAGGTTCAGTGCGCCTTACGAACTCAACGCGCAGATGGCGTATCTGCGGAATCTGCGCCGAGTGACTGAACAGCAACTGAGGGATCTCGTGGCTACATTGCCGGACGAAGAACCCGGCCAAACGCGGATGCGGCCCGAGTTCGATTCCAGCGGCCCCACTTCACAATCCTGGATCACATAGAAACAAGGCGTCAAGTCGGCCGCAACTGGGTCGCGCAGTGTCCCTCCTGTGCCGCTGCAGGGCGTGACCGGAGCAAAGATAACCTGGCCATCTCGGTAGAGGAGCCCCGAAAGTACCTGTGCTGGGCTGGCTGTACAAAGGAACAGATTCGGGCGGCGCCTCGGGGCGCCGATTCCGGTTGTGACGCGATGAGGAGATTGAGATGCCGAAAGAGATCGCTCGGCTGACTTTGCCAAAAGCTGTGATGCGGCGGCTCGAATCGTTTGGCGTCTATTGCCAGATCTGGGTGACTGTCGAACGGCAGGCTCGATCGGATCGGTGGGTTCTCCGGGGAGTCGAGAGCGGAGGGAGCACAAAGGAGATCGGCCGGTATGTGTCGTTCTTCTCGCCGGACGGTAGTCGTCTCGCTTGGTTGCAAAAGCTGGATCGAGTGGGCGCTAACGGAGTGCATGCCGTGGTCATCGGTCCAGAGCTGATGAGCATCGAAATGGCTCGTATCGCGGAGACGTACCAACTCCTGGTGGCTCGGCATCGGCTTGGAAGTGTGGCAGGGAAACGGCCCACCGTCGAATCCACGATCGTGTTCCGAGGGATCGACGGCGGTTGTCTCCGGAGCTGCTTAAGCAGGGTGCATACCTAATTCTTTACACGGGGCGGCGAGGTGAAGCCTATCCCGAAGGAGTTTGCGGACCTGATCAGCTGACGCGTCACCCATCTTAAGAGTCATAAGCTGGTCGATCGCCAAGGCATCATCAACGTCGATCAGGTTTCGTTCCTGCGGGTGGACGTCGGCGGGCGGCGGCAGCGCTCCGAAAGCCTGTTGAAACGCGGTCACCAGTTGCCCGTGGTCGTTGACTTGCCGATTCCGCATTACGCCCTCCAGCCGCGTCGGGTTCGGAAGCTGGGCACTATTCACTCCGACACCGTAAAGGCTGTTGAGCAAGCCTCGGAATGTGCCAATTAACTGCTGAGCCAGCCCTCTGGCTCGATTGATTTCTGAGATCGGCCAGACAACCTGCTCCCAAAGATTCCGAAGCTGGTCCAGAAAGCCTTGTAGAGCCTGTGACGCCGATTGGATTCCTTGTAGCATTGGCCGCATCGTGTTGTTGATGAAGTTGAGAATGTTATTGGCCACTTGGTTCACAACATTAAAGGCACCGTGATGCCGCCGAGCGGGTTGAACTGCGCATGCACAGGTTGCGGTACAACCATCGCGAAGGCGAGTGCAGGCCAATCCGACTGCTATGGCCTTTTTTCCAATTGGCCTGACTGTGGCAAGCAGTAACGCCGCGGAAATCAGAAAGAGTATCCTCATGAGTCGCCTCACACTCCTACCGCTGAGTAGTTGATTTCTCGACGCAGGGCACTGGCCTGCTGGACGGCAGCCGGAAGCCTCCTCGGGCAACATCTCTACGTCTACCCAAGCCATGAGGGAATCGTCGCCCAAGTCCAGGTAAACGTCGATTAGCGATCGCTCGCGGTTTCGTTCCTGCCTGAGAAAGTACGCGCGGTAGGCCCCGTTCGCGCGGATATGTGGTGGCTACCCAATAGTCCACCGGCGTGGGTACAAGCGCGGACCGTCTTCGTAGTCTCCGACTTTTCCCCAAGCACGAGCAAGACCTCGGCACTCCTGCCTTTTTGCGGTGTGGCAAAGCGTTTGATCTCGGTCAGCGCCACCTCATTTAAAGCCAAATGCTCAACCAGCGGACTGACATCGCCGGGCTGCTGGCCAATCACCTTCACGGAGGCGTTGCGGAGGATGCCCGGCCATCGTGCTCCTTCGGCCTTTGCTTTGTGCCGACGAAATCTTCCAGCGTCTGCGAGATTCCCCACACGCTTGCGACAGCGCTTGCCCGGCCGTTCTGAACGAGCTGAACCGCGCGAGTCAGCTAGGTTTGGTGATTCGAGTAATGACCAGCACTCATCCAGCACGGTGATCGAGGGCTGCCCAATACCGGACGCCCGTTCAGACATCGCCTGGGCGATCAGCATGCTCATCGCGGTTTCGAGTCTCGAATCCGCGCTCAGCCCTTCGATATTGAAGACCGCCAGTCCGCGTCTGTCCGGATCGTCGTGTGACAGGTCCGAACAATTCGAATAGACCCCTTTGCTCCCGTCTGCATTGCCTCAACGCAACAGCCGCTGAGCCCTGACGGACCTCCCGCCCCCCTTCTGCCCCCCCCCCCCCCCCCTCCCTTCCCCCCTCTTCCCTTTCCCCCCCCCCTAGATCGCCCGCACGTCACCGATTCCCTCGGTAATCTCAAATCGCATCTGGAGCCGCATCGAGCGGCTCCAGGCAGAGACCGGATCAATGCCTCCAACGCTCGCTTCGAGGCGGCTGCGCATGTCGTCATCGTGGTAGAAGCTATTCGAGCCCAGCGGCTTCATAGCCACAACGAGACTTTCCGTCCGTCTGCACCATTACCCCGTCGAGGTATTCGAGGCACGGCAGTAGTTCGCAAAGTGCGGGCTTACGCAAAGACTCGTCATGTTTGGCCGAAGAGTGCGCGGTTTAATCACCTCCAGAACTCCTTCCTGAATTCGCGGTCCGGTTCCAGACCACAATAGATGTGCGGTTTGGCGTGCCAGACGATAAGATCTCGCGGATATAGCCGCGAGGCTGGCCGAACTTGAACAGCATCAGGACGGGCACCGCCACTACTGGCGCGACGTACTGAAGGACGATATTCAACGGAACACCGTAGAGGTCCCGACCGAGGAACCGGCCCACGATGTTCCTCAGGGCGGCCGGAAACCAATCACGATAAACAAGTCCTCGAATTCCAAATAGAAAAAGGTAACCCGCTGGTGAAGATTGCGATGAACAGGCGTCACTTCAAGCGACATTCGATAGTCGCCCTGACTCACTGCTGGCGGGCCCTTGGGCCACGAAAAACTCCGCTAGGCAAGCACTCCGGACAATCCGAAGCGACCCATCGCGGAGAGGAGGTGCCGTGCCCAGGGCGCACCGGATAAATTCGAAATCCAGCTCCTCCGTCATGTGCATGATTGCCATGACAATCTGCAACACGCGGAACAGCGGCAGGAACACATTCGCGGACCAGTTAACCAGTCCCAGGAGAGTTACCCAGACAGCATCGGATCGTCCAGGCGCGCTGCTGAGTGAAAGTCTCGATCGCGCGCAGAATTCGGGGCCGGGAAGGCCGGTTGCGGAACCCTTCGGTTTACTTGCCTTTACCCATAGCTCTCTCGAAGTGCATCCAGTCGGGCTGATTTCGCTAACCCACTGACAAACTTCAGTGGACCTCTAGCGCACGCGCCAGACGCAGAAAATTGGTTGGGGTCCAGGGAGGCTAAAACGGTATCGATCGTTTCAGCGCTCCTTTGAAAATGCATTCATCCGGGGGGCGCGCCAACAGGCCCAACTCCCCCATTCCTTGGGGCGAAAACCCAAAGGTCAAAATCAACTCCCATTCAACTCCCAATACGCGTTTCCGAGGGTTCCTCAGGGCTCTTCAGAGTTCACTCGTGCCTTGTTATGAACCACATAGCCAATGCCCAGTCACGCTCATAACCCAAAGGTCGAAGGTTCAAATCCTTCCCCCGCAACCAATCGGATCAACAAGATGCGATCGGTTGCGATTCCCTCCTGAAGTCTACGTCCCATCCCGACGAATCCGTGTATTAGCGCACACTATCCGCGCCTGGGGTCCAGCGCGAACTCGGCAAGTCGTTATCGCCGGACGACGACAAGAAGCATGAGTGAGGTGGGCAAAGTGCGGCGTGTATAATTCCCTTACCCCCAAATGAAGTTTTCCATCATGCGTTGCCTGGCGGCAATTGCCGGGCTCCTAGTCTGTGCGCCTCTCTCAGTCAGGAGTTCGCGCAAGCCTCAGCGGCAGGGTCACCGACCCATCGGCGCGGCAATAAGCGCCGCCAACATTGCCGTCCGCTCAAATGCGACCGGCGATACACTTCAGGCTGTCACGGATGAGGATGGAAGGTACCAGATCCCCTTCCTCAATCCAGGCGAGTATACGGTCACGGCAGAGAAGAGTGGCTTTCAGAAAAGCATCCAGCAAGGTCTGAGCCTTCAAGTCGCGGAGCGTTCAACCCTCGACATTCGGCTTACCATTGGCGAAGTAAACCAGGTGCTGACCGTACAGGCGAATGCCGGTGTGGTCGAGGTCGAAAACGCGGATCGCGGCCTGACCATTGACACCAAGCGTATCGAAGCTACACCGCTGCAAGGGCGCAACATCATCGCGATGGCTTGGACGACACCAGGTGTCGCCGTCACAAGCGCTGTCACGCGCCTGCGGCCGTTCGATACCGGTGGATCGTCCGGGATGTCGATTAACGGTAGCCGCCCGTCCATGAACGAAGTGCTGATTGACGGTGTTTCCAATCTGTCGAAGGCTTCCTCCGTCGCCTACATCCCCCCAGTGGAGGCGACAGATGAATTCCGCGTGCAAACAACCAACTACGATGCCCAGTATGGATGGACAACCGGTGGCGTGGTCAACATCCTGACGCGCAGTGGTTCTAACGCATGGCATGGGAATCTGTTCGAGTTTTTCCAGAACACGCATTTGAATGCGAATACCTTCGAGAACAACAGAAACGGAGTTCGCCGAAGCTCATCGCACATCAACACATTCGGCGGATCTCTCGGCGGCGCTATCAAGCAGAACAAGCTCTTCTTTTCCAGGCAGCTATGAGAACCTTCGTCAGGTAATTCCGGACCCGTTCGTGACCTCCGTCCCAACCGAAGCTCAGCGCCGCGGAGACTTCTCACAGACATACTACGCCGCGGCAAACGGCGTGAATCAACTTCAGGTCATCTACGATCCAGCCACCACCCGGCTGGTCAATGGGTCCTATGTTCGCGATCCTTTCCCTAACAACGCGATCCCGCCGGAAAGGATCAATCCGGTCGCAGCTAAGGTCCTCGGCCTGGTTCCGCTGGGCAACACCGCAGGAAATCCGATTACGGGGCTTAACAATCTCGCGACGGCAGGCAACTCGCGGAAGTTCACCGATTTCTCTCCCGTCCTACACCGGGCGGGTCGACTACAACATCGACGAATCAACCCGCATGTTCGTGCGCTACTCCCGGAATGCGCTCTCGGAACAACGCAGCTTCCGTTATTCCACTACCGACCAGATCAACCCTGCGGAAACCGGCAACAACAGCCCTTTCACACGTGAAAATCACAGCGCCACTATTCAGCTGACTAAAACACTCGACCCGAGCACCGTCCTTGATGTTCGGCTCGGCCTGGCCCGCTTTCGGTCGCAGAGCGGCTCTACGATCGGCCTAGACGGAATCACCCAGCTGGGATTCGGTCCTCAATTCGTCTCTCAAGCGTCAACGTACTTCCCGCGCTTCAGCTGGTCTAACTACGAAGGCGCAGGGGCGACGCCATCCTTCGTGGACCCGACTGCACAGACCAACTCCTTTCAGGGATCTGTCTACAAAATTATCTCTCGCCATTCCCTGAAGATGGGAGAAGAATTCCGTTTGCAGCGGGCATACAGCAAGAACCAGGGATTCTCCGCCGGCAATTTCAGCTTCACTCAACAGTTCACCGGCAGTTCGCCCACAGCGGTGAACGCGAGTTCCGGAAACGCGATTGCCAGCTTTCTGCTCGGCGCCCCACAGGAAGGTTTTATCGATGTGAACAGCGAGCCCGCCCGCCAGCAGCGCCTGTTTTCGCTCTACTTCCAGGATGACCTCCGAATCACGGACAAGCTCAAGCTGAACCTCGGGCTTCGCTGGGACTATCTGGGTCCGCTCACGGATCGATTCGACGCATTGACGACTGGTTTTGACACAACATCTCCGTTCCCCATCAACGTCCCCAGTCTGAATTTGAAAGGCGGACTGCTTTACGCGGGAGTTGGCGACAACGGTCGTGGAGCCTTTCAACGCGACTGGAATAACGTGGCGCCTCGTATCGGTTTTGCTTACCGCCTGAATGAAAAGACCGTGTTCCGGGGCGGTTACGGCCTTATGTACGCCCAGGTGTTCGATGATCCGGGCGGCGCTCCGGGGTTCAGCCAGAGAACGCAGATGGTGACCTCAGTGGAAACGGGTGTGCCGTTTAACACATTGACGAATCCGTTTCCGAACGGGATTCTGACTCCCGTCGGGAACGCGCAAGGGCTGCAACTTTTGTCGGACAGTCCTTTAACTTCTCAAATCCGAACCGCGAACTGCCTTATACAAACCAGTTTTCGCTGGAGGTTCAGCGGGAACTGCCGTTCCGGCTCCTGATGACCGCAGGATACGTGGGCAGTCGAGTAGCAGGCTCTCCGGCCGTAAGCCCCAAGAAGGGCGGCGGAAACAGAACCGGGGTACGCGGTTCTTCCGCGGCGGCGCCAAGGCGACGTCCGGTACGGCCCGCAGCGACGGCGGCGGCAATCCGACCATCACCAATCAGCAATTGCTGCGGCCGTACCCCCAGTTTCTTGCGATCACGGAGCTCAATCGCTCGGAAGGTCGAGCCCGTTACGATGGATTCCAGTTCCTGCTGACCCGCCGGTTCTCGAAAGGAGTCACAGGAGCGCCTCTATACACTTACTCCCGGACAATTGAGTGGGCGGCGTACAGAAATGCGGAGGATACGGCGTCGGAGAAGAACGGCTCGGCATGGGATGTCCCACAGAGCCTGCAATTGAATGGCGTGTGGGAGTTGCCGTTCGGTACGGGACGCTCCCTGTTTGCCGGAGCTCCGACCGTCGTCCGGCACCTCATCAGTGGCTGGGAAGCCAGCGGAATCGCTCGCCTGCAAAGCGGAATGCCTCTCACGCTGGGAGCGAACACCGTACCCACCGGCCTGAGCCCTGTGTACGACAACCAGAATCTGGATCGCTGGTTCAACACATGCACGCAACTGGCAAATGGCTCCACCGCCAATTGCCTGAGCGGGGAAAGGCCGGTCTGGTCGGTTCGCCCTGCAAACACGCTGCAGAACTGGTCCAGCCGCATCACTTCTGTGCGTACAGGCGGCCTCCGAAACCTGGACGTCGCTTTGATGAAGCGCAGCCAGTTGACAGAGCGGATCACCCTGACGATTCGAGGCGAGCTGATGAACGCGACAAATACTCCGCAGTTTTACAGCGGCCCGAGCATGGACGTGAACAACGGCAACTTCGGCCGCATCTCCGGCGCGCTCAATCAGAGCAATCTGCCACGATTCGGACAACTGTCAATGAAGTTACAATTCTGAGCTAGATTGACCCGTCGATATCTTCACTCGATTCTGACAGGTGGCTTTTATCCGCTGCGGAGGGAGCCACCCTTTTCCGTCATCACGGACTGCTGATGTCGCGATGTAAGGGATCCAATGGCTAAAATCCGCCGGCTTCCTAGTAGCACTGTCGTTGCCCTGCTCTGTCAGCTAAGTAGGGAGTCGGCAGATTTGCGAAGCTCCCGAAGTCTGTCCAATTGCTCCGGTTTGAATGGGCGGATATTTCGCCGGCAGACCGGCTTGATGGGAACGCCGGCGAGGGCGGCCAGCATCTTGACCGACATGGGATAGTTGGCGTTCAGGACAGGCTCGTTGCGAGTGAGGAATTCCTGAATAGAAGCAGCCCTTTGCGGCTGGTCCGACTGATGATGCACCGCGTATGACACGAGATTCGGATACGCATTGGCCGCGATGCCGCTGAATCCGTGCGCACCTTTGCGCATCGCCTCGATGAGAATGGGCACATGCGCATTGAAGAGGCGAAGCGGAGTACCCGCGATCGCTCTGGCTTTCTCCGCCGACCGCTCCGATCTCGCAGGATGTGTCTTTGTGAAAGACGAAGCGCTGGGTGCTGGCTGCCCAGCGCATCGTATCAGCCGTCAGCAGTCGTTTATAGGGGGACGGAGCTTCGTACAGTCCGAACGGCAGAGAAGTTGCCGAAGTTAGGATTGACTCCACTCGCTGGCGCCACAGGGAATCTTCATCTTGCTGTTCGGCGATTTGGCACGTAGTTAGGATGGCGGCCCGCGCCCCGCGCTCCGCCAACTGCGACACGAATTCCGCAACGGCCTTCGGCGCGAAACCAGGGATCCCGCCTGCTACTACGGGTGTTTTGCCAGACCGCTTCACTACCCGTGCTGTGATCTCGAGTCGCTCCTCCTCAGTGAGTTGCCACACTTCACTCGACTGGCAGCAGGCGAACAGGCCATCGGCGCCGTTCTCAAGGTACCAGTCTGTGAGTGCATCCAGTGCGGTCCAGTCAACGGATCTGTCCTCCTGGAAGGGAGTCAACATCACTGGCCACAACCCCTGAGGGACGGTGGCGCCGAACGTGGTTCGTACCGTGAGGAGAGGACCAAGGGCGGTAGTAAGCGCAACTCGCCGACTGACGATCATCGTGATTAGCATCTCACGAACAGCGAGCGTGCCTTGCCCTCCCGCGGAATGGAGCCGGGTAGAAGTTCTCCCGCGCCGGATTCTGCCGCCGCTTGGAGGCGGTTCTGGCCCGTTCACAAGACTCGCGACTTCAAGGGTATGATCCGCAGGTGGACGTTTTCTCCGCAGTGATTACCTTGTTCCTGATCATGGACCCGCTGGGGAACATTCCGTTGTTCCTGTCTGCCCTGAAGGTCGTCTCACCAGAACGCCGCCGAATCGTTCTGCTGCGAGAAATCATTATTGCGTACATCGTACTGCTCATATTCCTGTTCCTCGGCAATTACATTCTGCAATTCCTCGGACTCGAACAGGAGACGATCAGCATTTCGGGCGGCATCGTACTGTTTCTAATCGCGGTGCGGATGATTTTCCCAGGTGACAAACCCATGGCCAGCGACTCACTGGAAGGCGAGCCGTTCGTCGTGCCGCTCGCGGTTCCGCTGTTCGCCGGACCATCAGTTTTGGCCGCGCTTCTTCTGATGCAACGGGCGGCTCCGGCAGACACGCGATCGCTCTTCTTTGCAACGACCATTGCGTGGGTATTGAGCGGCGTAATCCTGCTCTCATCGACGTTCTTTTACCGGATACTGCGGGAGCGTGGCCTGATCGCTGTCGAACGCTTAATGGGGATGCTGCTGGTGATGCTCGCAGTGCAGATGTTCATGAATGGTGTGAAGACGTTTCTTGCACGCTGATGTCGCGCGCATCGCGAAAAGAGACGCCAGGGAGGCGCAACGGAATGGAAGCGTTTCCCACGCGAATCAAAGTTCCCGGCGTGTTACACCACAAGATATCTCCCAGACAAATTGTTAGTGCGTGATACCGTCCGGCATTATTGCAGGGTCTGGTCACTGCGGCAAATGCGCCGACGAATGACGCTTCGGTACTATGCGCGACACGAACGTTTGTTCGCGGAGTACGTCGGTCAGCGCAAAGGCATCGAAAATGCCGAACCGCTGTGCCAGCGCATCCCCGGCGCCGACATTGATCGTGTAGTCGGCGATATCCTGCCGGAACTCGTAAACCCGGTCAACCTGGAAATCGCGCTCACGCTACAAGCAGGAGCTACAGTCGCGCCTCAATCAATCAGATCGCCTGCGTCGCCAGCATGTCGAGCGCGCTCGTTATGAAAACAAACTCGCGCAGCGCCGCTATATGCGCGTGGACCCGGAGAACAGAATGGTGGCGGATTCTTTGGCGGCCGACTGGAATCAGAAGCTCCGAGCGCTTGCCGACGCTCAGCAGGAGTACGAACAACGACGCGAGCAGGATCGGAGGCTGTTCAATGACGAGTAACGGTCTGCGATCCTCGCGCTCGCACAGGCCTTCCTACGGCTCTGGAAAGATCCGACTGCCGAGGACCGCGATCGCAAGCGCATGATCCGGCTGCTGTGGAAGATGTCACGATGATTCGGGGTGACCAGATCAGGCTGCACTTCCGTTTTTCGCGGCGACGCCACGAAAACCATTGCTCTCCCGGACCCGCCGAGAATCTGGGAAACGTTGACTACGGGTTCAGAGGTCGTGAGCAGAATCGATCGGCTGCTGGACACCCATAAGTTCGGCAAAATTGCATCGACGCGCTACACGGCACGTAACATCGCACGGATTCAGAAACACTATCCCCTTCGTTCCCGACTTCGATCGACTGCAAGAGCGTGGCATGCTGACAGTGGATGAAATGGCGGACGCACTGTCGGTGAATCCCAAAACCGTAAAGATCTGGGCTGCGCATGGTTTGTTCCGAGCTCACGCCTATAGCGACAAACCCGAGCATCTGTGTGAGCCGCCCGGTCGCGATGCGCCGAGGAAAGCACAGGGGATGAAACTCTCATCGCGACGGCTCGTATCATCGGTCACGCTGGAGTGTTGCAACGAGGCGCAGTATGAAGCGTAAGCCTTGGTCTGTGGAGCGCGCACTCGTGTTCGCAAGACCCGCGCTCCCATCGCGGACAACTCTTTATCCAGTTCCCGTGAGAGAATGCTGTCCCGGTAGTCAATCACGAATCGATACGCAATGACCACCGGGGAGTGCCTCCCGGAACTGTTGCGCCGTCCACTCGGCCGTCAGGTGAGCCGTCACGTGGTGATGGAGAAAATCTGCGAGTGCCCAGCTCCAGCATTACGAACACGTACAGCGTGCGGAATGTGGCGGTGACCACAATGAAGAAGTGCAGGCCACGATTACCTGAGCATGGTTGCGGATGAAGGTTAGCGAACGCTGTTTCGGATCGGCCGTGCGCACCGGTCCGCCAGTGCGCAGGTACCGTCCCACGGCACGGGGCGATACGCGAAGGCCGAGGTTCAGCGTCAATTCATTGGTAATGCGTTCCTCTCCCCATGTCACATTCCGGGTTGCCGCCTCTCGAATCAGCTGCCTCAGGTCCCTTGGCAAAGGCGGTCCGTTGCCAAAGACGGTCTTCCTGTTGGCCTGGAGTCTCCACCGCCAAAACGACCGCAACCCTTTACGGTGCCAACGATGAGCGTATCGGGTTTTGACGTTCCACAGAGCGTCCTTCCACGCGAACGTTCGGCTCAGAGTCGCCATGGTCCACCGCGTCGAATCGTCGGCCCGTCGTGGCTTGGCCTTGCTCTCGTGAAACAGGCGCCAGTTGGTTCCGGAGGAACAGAATCTCTGCTGCTAATACGCGGCGAGAATCAACGGCGAGAGTGATGATGCGACCGAGATCGAGGAGTACGATCCGCCGTGACAAAACAGTGCCGCAGAGCGACCAGCGGAACCAGCGGTACGGGCATGAACGGTCCGCATCGCTCGTTACGAGGCATGACGTGCTGCTCGGGCAGACTGTAGAAGAGGTTTTTGCGGACGACAGGTCCGGCCTAGCAATGGTCGGTTTTGCGATCGCGATCCTTCGCAGTCTGGGGGACCGTTACCGTGGCCAGAGCCATTCCCCAAAGCCGTATCCAGCCGCAAATCCGCCTCGACAACTCAAGTGGCCAATGCTTCAGGAGGGTTCCTCGTTTTCCGCGAATCGTACCGGACGATCGGCGGTCATTGGGTTCTGGCGATTGCATTTAGGGTAAAGCTGCTTTGTTGCTTTGCCAAGTATCGATCGCGATACGCGAATCGCATCACGAGCCTTCACCGTGACAGAGCGATACGGGTGTAGATCTCGTTTACTCCAGAAGGGTCATTCGGAGCACAGGTCAGGTACGAGCAAATTTCGGACCACGTCGACGTCCTAGTTCCGCGGTAACGACATTATCCATTTCTCGATCAATGCTGCACCTTCTTCATCTACCCGGTTTGTGCTGGTTGGCGGCATCTGCTTGTCGCCTCTTCGCGTGATTCGCTTGAACAGCACGGATCGTTCCGGAGCGCCTGGAGCAATCAAACGGGCATCAGCGATGCCGAGGGTCTCATGTTCCGGAGCTTCGTCGATGACTCCGGCATTCGCAAGGGGAGTCTTCGACCCGAGCTCCATCCGCGAGTTACCGCCGCCATCGGCCACGTGACAGATGGCGCAGTTTACCTCGAGGTAGGTCTTAACGCGAGCCTGCAGGTCGGCGCGCGGGTCCATAGGGTTTAAGTAGGCCGACATGCTGGCGGTATCCTTCGGCAGAGGCTTTTTGAAAACCCCTATATGAGCATACGTGCGCAGCTGGTTGTCCGTTCGTCCTGTTGCGAACTGATGCTCGCGGTTCATCTGTGACGTAGTCAAGCCGAGCACGAATCCAGCCGCCCGGGAATGACAAAACATGCATTCATCGCGGCTCGGAAAATGCCACACCTGCTTCCGAATACCCCCAGGGACGGTCGGGTCCTTAATCTCGTACGTGGAGTCCATCCCTTTGGGGCCAACGAGGAATGCATCAGTCTGCTGGTCATTCCAACGATACGTGTACCCACGCCACTGGTCGTTTTGCTTCAGTACGATTCGTGTTTCAATGTATCGCTTCGACTTCGGGTTTGCCGTTTCGAAATCCAGTGAAAAGGATTTGACGGTTACTGCTCCGTCATCCCATTCCCAATGCTTGTCTGCATTGAAGTCAATGGCGGCATTTCCGGGCAGCGCGAAGAAACGTTCCTTGTTTGCTCCATCGGACCAGAAGGGAGCATTGATTGAATACGGCACCACACCGGGAGCCACCGTGTGATTCGCTACGGAGCTGAACACTCCCGTCTCGCTCAGTCTGCGCGGAAACGGCGGCATCTTCCCCTCGGGTGGGGCCTTCTCAAGCTGGGAGATCGTGCCCGCATCGTAATCGACGGCGTAAAATGATCCATCGCGTCCGATTCCAAAGCTTGCAATCTTCACCGTACTGATCGCGAGCACCCTGTGCATCGTGACCTTCTTCCGCGCATAGTCGTAGCGCAGTCCCCAAACCTTCCCGTATTGATAATCGCCATAAAGGTACAGTCCGCGTAGTTCCGGGAACTTGGCTCCCTGATAAACATACCCGCCAGTGACGGACCGGCAATCGGAATGATGATGTTCGACAACAGGCGGCACGATGGGTGTGGGACCACGCTTACGGCCGGGCAAAAATGAATGCGACCCTTCCATTACGCTCCAGCCATGGTTGGCGCCCTTATGAGAGAGCTCGATCATTTCCCATAAGTCTTGCCCTACATCACCTACCCAGGGCTGACCGGTCTTCGGATCGAAGGAGAACCGCCACGGATTGCGAAAGCCGTATGCCCAAATCTCCGGCAACGCACCCGGTGTGTTTACGAAGGGGTTGTCTTTCGGGATTGAATAGTTTCTTCCCGGATCCGGATGGTCCACGTCCAACCGCATCATTACGGAGTTGAGGTCAGTGAGGTTCTGCCCGGATTCGTTGACATCGGAACCGCTGGTTCCGTCTCCAGTTGAAATATAGAGGTAGCCATCCGGCCCTATAATCGCTTCTCCGCCATTGTGTCCACCTGCTGGCCACTCGACGATGACCGTCTCGCTATCTCGGGCGAAGGCGCGGCGGATTGCTGCCTGGCTTCCAACTGAAATCTCGACACCCGGCTCTTTTGCGGTGTGCGGGACGGGAGCTTCATGTCCGCGTGACTGAAGACGAAGACGTATCCGTTTTCGCGGTACCTCGGATGAAAAGAGAATGCGGAGATGCCTCGGCCAGTGTCCAGGAAAAGATCTTTCTTGCCCATTGGATCTTTCGGCAGGAAACTCCAGAGACGGCCTTCATACTCTGCCACTAGCAGACGGTCTGACAAAGGGTCCTGTGCAATGAATACAGGACTTTTGAATGAAATCTGGGGAAATGCGCGGGTAAGGCGATACTCCGGCGGTGGTTCGGGGGAGCCCCGCAGACGGGATGTCGTCCAGGGAGTCCGTTGCTCAAGACCAAAGGGCTTTTCCGCCAATTGTGCCGCGAGCGTTCGCAGCGAGCAGGGCCAGAACCGTTGCTGTGATCGAGGTTGAGGAATAACGAAGTCGCACGGTACTGCCGCTCCTTGTAGGACGACGGGTTCACGAAGAGTAACACGCCAAGCATTACGGACAGGTCAGGTACCGACGTCAGGTATCGACTGATATCGATTGCGTACTGGCTGTGAGATGAACGATAACAGATTCCGTTTGACGACGCACGGCTATCGACGACGAGCGCGTAGAAGAGTTCGGTCGGAAACGATGGTGCGGAAGACTTGGGCGCTCCGGACGGCCGGGGTGTTTGAATGTGATCGCTCCTCGACGGCTCGGCAGGTATCTGCGAATGTCGAGAGAGTCCATCAGCCGAGTCCGATTCGTTCCCGCAAAGCTCCCATCTGGACCCAGGAATCCGGGAAGTGCGGAAATCCTTGCCAAAAAGCAGCAGTCCACCAATGGTCGGTACGAGTGTGCGCTGATGCACGTTGGAAACTCTGAGGTTGGTCCACGTTTGCGCCTGCACCTTTTTGTTTGGTGCCAGCAACTCTGAAGCACCTCGGAAGTCGATCACTTCTGAGTTCAGTCTCGGGACGGCACGCTCGTCTATGGCGGTGATTCAGGTCTACAGAAATCAGTCAGTTTTTGCATCCTTTATCAATCTGCGTTTTAATGGAGTCTTTTTGGCGTGGATACTGGCGTAGCACTTCGGGCATTGCGTTTCCGTGAGACACGCGGGTGCTAAGCCCTGCTTCGCCACAATGCGCTTCTTCACAACGCCGTGATGTTGCTCCACGATGTCATTGAGGTACTGCACGGACCGGTGTCGGCAACGGCGCGGCAGGTCGCCCGAGCGCTGCAGACCCGCGATGGCTGTCGGGTAGGTGGGAGCGAGATCGGTGTTGATGACACGTGGTCGAGGAGCCCAGTGGCGGATTCGCACGGCGGAACAGGCTCTGCGCGGACTCTTTGTCGCGGAGCGCTGGTAAGAAGAACTCAACCGTCGCGACTGCAGAGTCTACGCCTCGGTACAGGTAGTACCACTCGCCATTGACCCTGACGTACGTTTCATCCACGCGCCAGCTCTTGTTTGTAGGCTTCAGGTGAGCTCGCTGGCGCAGTGCGAGCTCCGGCGCGTACCGCTGGACCTAGCGCCAGATAGTGGAATGGTCGATGTTAATGCCGCGCTCGGCGACGAGTTCCTGGTATCCCCGGTAGGAGAGGCTGTACCGGCGATACCAACGAACGGCACAAACAATGATCTCGGCTTCAAACTGCCGCCAGTTGAACAGCCATGGTTGCCCGTTCATTGTGCCTCTCAGGGTACCAGCGAGGTCCATCAGATCTTTGCAACTCTAACAAATGAGGGCAGTGCCGCGAGCATGATCAAAGGTTGCCGGAAGGACGACGGATATTACCGCCCGATACGAAATTCCACAAACGACGAATACCACCCTCGGCGCGGCGGTGAGTCTCAATAGGACCAGCAGCCAGCGTCGTTTGGCGAGGAGGCGGAAACGGACCCTCCCTTCACACGCGAAAGACTTCCCTTGAAAAGAAGATGTTGAGCGAATATCATGACTGGCATGCGATTGGCTGTCTGGGTTGTCGCGACCTTAATTCTGACCGTCTCCGCCAGCGCGCAACAACTTATCACCACATTCCGACCCTCGGGCGAGCAAAGCGAGTACGGCATTGTCAGTGAGGTAGAGTTTGCAACATCCCTGATTGAGCTCGAATCCGGATCCCTAGCCCACCATGTTCCGTATGCGATGAAGAATCTCCGCTTTGACGAGCGGGTTTGGGTGATCAGTTATCGAACGGACATCCTGGACGTAAACGGGAAGACGCCACGCGAGAATTACCTCTGTCACACGTTTCTGGCTGACCAGAGAGTCGCGCAGCATGACGAGGACGAGTTGCGCGGAATCTATTCAGATGCGTTCACGCCTGAGATTCGCCTGCCGGTGGGATTCGGCATTCCGGTTTTACCGGACGAGACCTTGCACTGGATGCCCATGTTCAACAACCGAGAGGCGGAATCCGTTCGCGTACAAATGCGGGTGCTCCTCAGGGTCATCCGAGAGAAGGACAGGGTTAAACCGCTCAAGCCTCTGCATTCGAGTTTGCGCAGTGTCCAAGTTCCCCATTTGTTTTTTGTTCCACCGGGTAAAGATGAACGCCAGGTCACTTTCTCACTCCCAATCAATGGAAGAATTCACTTCCTCGGAACCCACATACACCCTTATGGTGTCTCGATCGAACTCTACAATACGTCTCGCAATGAACAGGTATGGAAGTGCGTTCGCAAGAAGCCGCCGGACGGACCTATGGAAGTCTACTCTAGCGCGGAAGGCTATCCGGTAAAGGCTGGCGAGATCTATCGGATTCGAAGCGTGTATGAGAATACGACCAACGAGAAGATTGACGCCATGGCCGGCCTCTTCATACTATATTCCCCGGATTGACCTTTTGAGTTTCTCTTGACAGACAATCTCCGTCTGGTCTATAAGTTGAACACCACGTCGTTGCACTTCCCCGAGTTGTCGCCGGTTATCCAGGAGGACGCATGGCAAATCGCTGCACAGCAACTGAAAGAATCGCAAAGGCATGCTTGTTTGCATTGCTGATTTGCGCTCCAAACGCGTGCTTCGGACAAGCCCGCGATACGGCGTCTCTATTTGGAACCGTAACGGATGCGCAAGCTGCCGTCGTGCCGGGTGCTCGCGTCACGGTCACAAACATTGCGACTGGGTTGTCCCGTACCGCGGTCGCCGACGCGAGCGGCGCATTTGTTTTTTCACTTCTGCCAGTGGGTTCCTACTCGCTTGCAGTGGAACAGCCGGGTTTCCGCAAATACGAGCGGCGCGGCATTGTGCTTCAAGCGAACGACAATGCCCAAGCCGACGTGGCAATGCAGCTCGGCAATGTTCAGGAGACGGTTACTGTCGATGCGCAGGCATCGCAGGTTGACACTCGTTCCGCAACCCTGAACCACGTTGTCAACACGAAGCAGATCGTCGAACTTCCGTTAAATGGCCGAAATCCGGCAGACCTCGTGCTTCTTGCTCCGGGAGTCGCATCCGGCGCGGGAAACAACAGCGGCGATGTCGGAGGCAGTGCATGGCGTCCGAAGGGGCAAAAAGAGATCACAGTCAACGGATCGCGCAATAACAACCTTCGGTTCACCCTTGACGGCGGGACGAACATGGATGATCTGACAAACAACAATCTCGATTTTCCATTTCCGAACGCAGTCCAGGAGTTCAGCGCACAAACGAGCAATATGGGTGTGGAGCAAGGCGGACTATCTGGTGGCGCGCTGAATGTCATTACGAAATCGGGTACGAACCAAGTCCACGGAGATGCGTTTTGGTTCGTTCGCAATACCGAATTGAATGCGACGAATTTCTTCTCGCAAGAGAAGGACCTGCTCAAGCGCAATCAATTCGGCTTCACTCTCGGCGGCCCATTTCTGAAGAATAAGCTCTTCGGCTTCGGCGGATTCCAGCGATTGACGATTCGCCAGGCGGCGGGCAACAATCGGGATCTCACGTTGACGGCAGCCGAACGGCGCGGCGATTTCTCGGCCGTTCGGGATCAGCTGTACGATCCGCAAAACGGTCAGCCGTTCCCTAACAACCAGATTCCGTCCAACCGCTTCTCGCCGGCGGCGCTAAAGGTCCTCTCGCTTTCGCCGCTGCCTGATGCGGAAGGATTCGTTCGCTATACGATTTCACAGCCGGAGAACGGCGTACAGGGTATCGGTAAGCTCGATTACGTTATCAACTCTGCCCACAACCTTTCTTTTCGCATATTTGAAAGTGACGGCACCACGCCGTTTCACTCGCCGCCTGAGAATATCCACGCTGCCCGTTACGGCGGGTTCCGTGACTCTCGCAGTGCGACCTTGAACCACACGTGGTTGATAAGTTCAAACACCGTCGTGCACACACAGTTCACGGGTGCTCATCAAATCGCTGACATCCGTACCGATTTTCCATATACGATGGCCGATTTGGGTGTAGATCTCACTCCGATGGGCAACCACATCGATATCAGTTTGAGCAATAGCGGTGTATCGTATAGTGCGCCGTTACACGCAATCCGCTTCGGCAGAGGCAGCCTGGAACTGTTGCATGACTGGACGATGCAGAAGGGCAGCCACAACATGGTGTGGGGTATGAGCTTCGTTCGGAAGAGGTTCAACAACAATACCCAGTTTCACAGCTCCGGATACTTCCAGTTCGATGGCCACGCCACAGCTTCCGGCAACTCTCAAGGCTTCGACCGTGCAGATTTTCTGTTGGGCGCTTTCTCGTTTTTTACACAGAATAGCGGCGAACTGGAGCAGCGGCGCGGCTCGCAAACGGGCTGGTATTTCGGAGATACCTGGCGCATCCGCCCCAACCTTACACTGAATTTTGGAGTTCGATACGAACCTTACAACTTGTTCGGGGACTTGCTCGATCGGAACCAGACCTTTGATTATGCAGCGAATAGAGCCGGCATTCGTTCCCAGATCTTCAAGAACGCGCTGCCCGGATTGTTTTACCACGGCGATAAGAAACCAGAAGGCTATGGTGGCGGCGATACGTTTGGAGAGCGTGGTAACGGATCCCGACTATAACAACTTCGCGCCACGAATCGGGTTCGCCTGGTCGCCTACCGGCGATGGCAGGACCAGTATTCGCGGTGGCTATGCCCTATTTTTCGATGGCCCATCGCTAAATGCGCAAAACGACGCCAATAACGTTACACCATTCAGCTACAGTGTCGAGTTCAACAATGGGTCTTTCGATCGGCCGTTTGCAGGGCGCGAGGCGCTCGACATCTTTCCTGCGAGCGCAGCCAACCACGACGTGCCTTTTCCAACGCCGCTGTACACTATCGTCCTCGATAAGAAGTTCATCACTCCCGAAACTCACAACTGGAGTTTGACCGTCGAGCGAGAAGTCGTCAGCAGTCTCCTGGTCCGCGTCGGTTATGTGGGCACAAGAACTACTCACCTGAAGAGTGAGTACGACCAGAATGCGCCGATTTACAATACAAATCTCACGTTAAGTCAGAATCGCGCGGACATCGATGGCCGGCGTCCGGTCCAGGATTTCCAAACAATCTCACGCTGGATGCACGGGCTGAACTCGAACTATCACGCATTACAGGTGTCGGTGGACAAACGCTACAGCAAGGGGGTAACGGTCAGCGGGTCGTACACTTGGTCCAGGAACCTCGATTACGTTTCGCGCAATGGGTTTGGAGGTAGCCGCGGCATCAATAATCCATTCAATTTCTTCTTCTCGAAGGGTAATTCGGATCTGAACCGGACGCACCGGTTCGTCAGCTCGTTCGTCTGGGACTTGCCAAAGTACCCCAACAAACCTGCCGTCAACGCGGTGTTCGGAAACTGGCGACTCGGGGGCATTATCACACTCCAGTCGGGACGGCCTTTCAACATCGGAGCTTCGAATAATCCGACCGCAGGCGCGGGTTCCGCGCGTGCGGACCTGATTGCCGGTGGTTATCCGGTGCTCGATACCGGTCGGTCGAAGGGAGAAATTCTCGACAAATATTTCGACACAACCCGCTTTGTCAATCCCGCGCCCAACACCTTCGGGACGCTCGGGCGAAACATTCTCTTCGGCCCCGGATACGCGAACACCGACGCCTCTTTGATGAAGGGTTGGCGCCTGCCATTCTTTGGAGAGGCCGGCTTGATCGAGTACCGGTTCGAAGCATTCAACGTTTTCAACGCTACGCATTTGGCCAATCCGGTAACCGGACTCACCAACCCGAACTTTGGCAAAATTACGGGTACGGATGGAGATCCGCGAATATTACAGATGGCGCTCAAGGTCGCCTGGTGATGGCGGGCAGCGAAGTTTGCTGACCCGCCGGACGCTGCTCGGTTTCGGTCTTACGGCGCTGGTTCAGGGTGAAGAACCGGAGCTGAGCAGCTTTGATTTGTCTCTTCTGGACGAGCCTGCCGTTCCCAACGATCTCTTCTTCGTTCGGGAGCATTTTCCGCAACCCCGCATATTTGCGGCCGGCTGGAAATTATCTATTACGGGCGCCGTGGCGAAGCCATTGGAGATGTCGTTGGACGACATTTCCGCCGCTCCGCGGAAGGTTCTGCCGGTTACTCTGGAATGTGCCGAGAACCCGGTCGGCGGCGGAATGGTCAGCCACGCGGAATGGGCAGGCGCCCCGCTTGCATCGCTTGTCGAAAGAGCGCAACCGAAGCCCGGAGCGAACTCCATTCGCCTTTCAGGATCTGATGGATTTGTGCGCACGATTCCGATGACAAAAGCCATGCATCCCGATACGCTGGTTGCGTACGGCATGAATGGCGAGAAGCTGCACGCAAAGCATGGGCATCCGCTGCGCGCGATTGTTCCCGGATGGTACGGCATGGACTCGGTGAAGTGCCTGCGGGAGATTGCGATCCTATCGGAGCCGGATCGGGATAGCGGAAATCGGTACACACGACTCAGCCGATCACTGCTTACAGGAACTCGCGCGGCTGGTGCTGTTGCTGCAATGAACGTAAAATCGACATTTTCCCGTCCAGTGGATGGAGCGATTCTGACGAGCCGGCGATTTACGAGACGCGGAGCGGCCTGGGCCGGAGAAAACCGTATCCGCCAGGTGGAGGTGAGCACCGACGGTGGAAATTCGTGGCGCGACGCTCTTTGGCGACTCAGCCAGCACCTTACTCATGGGTGCTGTGGCAATCGGAGTGGAGGATTCCCGGCGCCGGCGAATACGAATTGCTGGTCCGAACTACGGATGACCAGGATCGTACGCAACCCTCTCAACGAGCAACCGATCGCGTTGACGAGTACGAATCAAATAGTTATCAGCGGATCCACGTCGTGGTCATATGAGAGCGGCGCTTTTTTTATTCTCGGCTTGCTATCTCCTCGCACAGGGTGGAAATCTGCTGGAGCAGGCGGATGAAGCTTTTCGCAACGGGGATCCGATTAGGGCCGCATCGCTGGCGCAGCGGGTGGTCGCGCGCGATCCAAATGCAACTCATGCTCACTTGATCTTAGGTGTGATTGCAGCTCAGAAGAAGGACTGGAACACCTCGAGCCGGCATTTCAGGACGGTGATTCGGCTAGAGCCTTCGAACCCTTTCGGGTATTTCTATCTTGGTCAAGCGAACCTATATCAGCAACATTGGGATGCAGCGATTCTAAATTTCTTAGAAGCGACGAAGAGGCAGTATCCGGAAAGGGAACGCCTCGCGGTTGAACTTGCGCTTGCTCAGAATGAAGCGGGATATCCTGACAAGGCGCTTGCAAGCCTTTCGGACATACCCGAGCCGGCCGATGAAGGTCTCGGTGCTCAATATCATGCAGTTACCGCGTTTGCCCAAGGCAAGTTGAATCAGCCGACGCGTGCCATCGAAGCGATTCGGCGTGCCTTGCGGTTGGATGCAGGTAACCCGCACAACTGGGAGTTTCTAATCGGAGCACTGCTCAAGAACGACGAAGCGCCACAGGCGCTCGCAGAGGCAATCCGCGCCCAGCAGAAGTTTCCCGACAACGGAGACATTCAGTTTGCCTTCGCTCTTGCCAGTTACCATGTGACGGAGAGTCCGTTGAGTCATTTGGCATTACGGAACCTTCGGGAAGCAGATCCGACCAGCCCGCGAGTGCTCCTCGCAGAAGGCTTGTTGTATCGAAAGCAGGGCAAAACTGACGAGGCCACCGAGGCATTTGAGCGCGCAGCCAAGGCGGGAGTGCAGGACGCTCACCTTCTGCTTGGGATTGTTCACAAGGAAAACGGCAAATATGAGGAGGCCGAACGCGAATACCGCGAAGCTGAACGCATAAGCCCGCAAAACGGCCAAGTGCTACTCGAATTGGGGAAACTGTTGTTGACTCGCGGCCGCTTGGACGAGGCGCAATCCCGATTGGAGAAGGCCGCCGCGGTAATGCCGGATGCCACTACGGTACATTACCAACTCGGGCTTCTCTATCGGCGTCTCGGGCAGACGGAAAAAGCGCAAGAGCACTTTCAGAGGGCGCGGACGCAATAACAAGCTGAAGGCGGAAATAATCGGTCCGCGTATGGCCCGGAATTGTGTT
>CAWGVL010000080.1:0-139573 GCA_963825845.1 Bryobacteraceae bacterium
TCAAAGATGGACTTTTTTCACTCCCAAAGCGTGTTACTCTGGCTTCGGGGGAACGCAATCATCAAGACTCCACTGATATCGTCATCACTTTGGTTTGGAAGCACTGCTAATCAAGGTGAATTAGTTAGTTTGAATCAAAGCCCAACTGAACTAAATGCAAATCCTATGACAAGGATTATCGTTGGCAAGGTAGTCGTCAATATGGGCTAGGAAAACCAGGAGAACCTCTAGAAAAAGCGAAACGTGGTTAGAAGAGTTAACGGGGCAAAGGCCGACTGTGCGAGGGGCCAGAAAAAGCGTTCGAGATTTCGGGATTCATAAAGGTGAGCCTATCCGGCCATTGTGGCCTTTCCAACAGGTGACGCAGCTCTTCAGTTTCTGCGACTTACAGTTGGCGGAAAAGAGGAATAGCCTCAAGGCGTCTTCTTACGATAAAATCGGAATTTATCCATGGGAATTCATGAACACATTGATCTCCCGGACAAAATACAATCCAGAGATAGGCATCTTTGGCATGGATGTCAGTATCGCACTTACTAGGCCAGGATAACAATTGCAAGAAAAGAAATAGGCAATATTGGTAAAGGACACAGAATACAAAGGATGACGCGATTCAATTCTTTCAGAAACAGTTCGAAGTGAGATAATTGATAACACCTAAACCTCGAGACTATTCTGAAACTGGAAGGAAAAAACTTGCTCATGGAAAGGAACAAGGTGGTGTAAAAGATGTGGTTCATATACTGCTTATTCAACAGTATAATTAGTGCTTTGCAGGCAATGTTTTAGGGAAGTAGCTCTCAGCTGGGGCTTCAAAAAATATGAGTAAGTGGGGTGACAAAGATATGCCAGCATAAATGTTTTGTCCAATCTGTTTACTACGATATATAACAATGAATCTCGAAGAAAGAAGGAGTGTATAGTGATTCCCGCTTCAAGGTTTTCAGCGAATTGCGCGTAATGCAGAAGCATCAGTATATTGGCGAATTCGAACAAATCGATGACGGAAGGGCAGGAAAATTCAGAATTCAGCTATTGGCAAGGATAAATAAGTGTGGAATCATACCCCCCGTTTCAGTGTAAAGAAAAACAACTATCTAAATTGGGAAAGACGATTTCTGCCTGCATATAACATGGGGTTTAATTTTAATATCTACTAGTGCGGGTATATTATTCATCACGAAGCACAAGAACAAGGATATGGGGGGGTCTAAATGGTTATATCTTCTGAAGAAATTAATGCAGAAATTCTAATACCTGAGAACGTAAAAGCAGAAATTCTTGACAATGTAATTATTGTCGAGGGCAGACTCGGAAAACTAAAAAAAAACATTATGAGGATACCTGTTGTGGCTCGTTCAAGACAGAAAAGTTTGCTGTACGACCATATGGGAGGAGAAAGAAAGACCTTGCAATAACAAATACGGTCAGAGCATAATACGAAATATGATAACTGGGGTAGAGAGGGCTTACATACAAGTTAAAAATAGTATGCTCATTTTCCGATGTCAGTGAAATGAGAGGGACAAAGTTAATATAGAAAACTATTTCGGTGAAAGGTCACCACGTACATCTCAAATAGCAGGAGAAGCTACAAAGGTTACTGTCGTCGGCGAGCATTGCATGTGCAGGGTCCAAGTTTGGAGGATGTCTCTCAGACTGCTGAATATAAAGCTATCGACAAAGATGAAGGGAAAGACCAAAGAGTTTTTCTTGACGGTTTGTACATATATTCAAAAGAAAAAGGAATTTAGATCTATCTACACTTTTAGAACGTTCAATATTCGAGTTCTGAAATATAGGCCTTTATAGTACAACCTATCATAACATTTATTTTGTGCTTTGCTGCATAGTGCGCCGCTGTAGCTCAGCATGGTAGAGCAAACCGAAATGTGATTTCACATTGAGTTCAGCTGCTGTTCCAGTGGGTCATCACTACCCTAGGCCGCGCCAATGATAACTATATTCAATGAGGTGGTTGGCGCATGCTGTGACATAGCCCTCGATCACCCGGCCCTGCAAGTTGACAAGCTCGCGGACGACATTTCCTTTCGCGCGGATCGGCCGGCGAATCAGAACGGTGAGACAATTGAGGCTGCTAACGCGGCCACCGCCGCGCTCCACGCGAGCCGCGGGTGGGCGTTCATCTATCGTGCTGCGGGCGCGTCCTGGAAGACTTTACCCCAATCGCTGAGGAACTGCTCCAGGCCGCGGTCGGTAAGCGGATGATTGAAGAGCGGGTCGACAACTTGAACGGCATGGTCCCGATATGGGCTCCAGCCATTGCCGACGCGATCACGTGATTTGGCGTGCGGAGCGACGCCGCGAGGATTTGAGTCTTGTAGCTGTAGTTTTCGTAGATCTGGACGATCTGCTGGACAAGCTCCATGCCGTTCCCCAGGCCAATGTCGTCCAACCGTCCCACAAAGGGACTAACGTTAAGCGCCGGCTTTTGCAGCCAGAAGCGCCTGACCTGCAGAGAAGCCAGGGTGACGTTGATTCGAATGCCCTGCTTGGAAAGCGTGGAGCAGGCTTTAATTCCGTCGCGCGTCAAGGGGAGTTTGACGACGACGTTCTTGTGAATCTTTGATAGCCGGAGTCCTTCCGGGATCATTTCGGCTGCCTTGGTGGCGACCACCTCTGCGCTGATATCGCCGTCGACGATATCGCAGATGCGTGCAATTTGTTCCTCGATTGGACGGCCTTCTTTCGCAATGAGGGAAGGATTCGTAGTCACGCCGTCTACGATTCCCCACTCAGCGGCCCGCTTCAACTCATCGAGATTGGCTGTATCGAGAAAGATCTTCACGTCTCATCCTTGTACTACGGGGTTTCGTAGAATTCCGATACCGGGGATTTCTCCCTCGACTGTCTGACCCGGTAACATGGGTCCGACTCCTGCCGGCGTGCCCGTTGCGATCAGATCGCCTGGCTCGAGCGTCATGCACGCCGTGACGAACGCGATTATAGCATCGACACTGAAAATCATGTCGGTGACCGGCCCGTCCTGTTTCACCTCACCGTCCAAACGAGTGATGACGCGCAGTTTCGAAAATCGACATCCGCTGCGGGGGCCATATGCGGTCTACCGCGCAGAACGTGTCGAAGCCCTTGCCTCGCGTGAACTGGACGTCTTTTCGTTGGATGTCACGCGCCGTTACGTCATTCAGACAGGTGTATCCGGCGATGTAGTCGAAAGCGTTCTCGCGAGCGATATGACGGCCGCGTTTGCCGATGATGAGCCCCAGTTCGCCCTCGAAGTTTACGTTCTGCGAGATGGCCGGATAGACGATGGACTCGCCGTGACCTATCAAGGACGACACTGGCTTCAGAAAGATCAGCGGTTCGGCCGGCACGGGGTTGCCTAATTCCTTCGCGTGATCGACGTAATTGCGCCCCACGCAGACGATCTTGGTCGGCGAGCAGGGCGGCAGCAACCGGGCATTTTCCGGAATTCCTTTCAATTCGCCTTGCTTAACGTCGGGGTTGTGGTCAGAAGCGGTGGAGGGGCAGTCCGGGGACAACGTGTAACGCACGAGTCTTCGCATGAGGTTGTACCCTCATGCTACCTCGAACTACTCGCTTACCTTGGCGTCCAATGGTGCGTGAACCGTGAGACGGCAGGGTCCATATGAGGCTTTTTAGCCACTGTTCCGATGACAATCGCAATGAATGCGATGCATCGCGCTCTTCCTGAGAAGGATCAGCATCCATTGCCTCCGAGGCATATCACAGAAAACGCCGCGGCGACGACGGGAGTTGATCTTGGTCCGAGTGAGGACACCCACGAAGCGGCTACGCTCGCGGCGCATTTCGGGTACGGAGCCGCCGCTGGCTCGGTCTATGCTCCGTTCGCAGGATCGACAGGGTTGCCGAGGGCTGCGGAAGGCGCGTTGTACGGTGTCGGAGTGTGGGCGCGAGCTATCTTGGATTGCTGCCGGGAGCCGGGTTGTATCCTGCGGCTACGCAGGAATCTCCGGCAAGAAACGGGCTCATGATCTCCGCTCATTGATCTGGGGCGCGTCGCTCGGTCTGCTGATGGGCGTCTTCGCCGAGAGATTAAGGGATTGAAAATATTGGTTGTGGTGTATGCTGTGACAGGAACCACTTGCGTGGCGGCAAGCAGTTCCCACTCGCGGTTAACGGATCTTGATCCGCAGCCTCGCGGTGATGGTAATCACTAGCGTAACTAGCATCACCAACCTCACAAGGATCGTGAGTTCGATCACTCGAATCATCACCTCGGCTTCGACAGTATCGGGAGGCTCGGTCTTATTCACCGAGCTTTCCCTCGAAGCCCCGGAAGCTTCTACGGACTGCCCCTTCCCGGCTGTCGAAACCGCAACTCAGTAGTGGATTGAGCGAACGATAACTCTCGGATTAATCGTCTCCGCCGTATCGCCGACTTTGAGTACTGCGAGAAATGCTTCCTGCGGGATCTCGACGCGGCCGACGCGCTTCATCCGGCGCTTGCCTTCCTTTTGCTTTTCGAGCAGTTTCCGCTTCCGGCAGATATCGCCGCCGTAGCACTTGGCGAGCACGTTTTTCCGTATCGCGGAGACGGTCTCGCGGGCGATGATCTTGCCGCCGATCGCGGCCTGAAGAGCGACTTCGAACATCTGCCGGGGAATGAGCTTCCGCAGACGTTCGATCAGTTCTTTGCCGCGCTCGTACGCAAAGTCCCTGTGCACGATGATCGAGAGCGCGTCCACCGGCTCGCCCGCGACCATGATGTCGAGCTTCACCATCGGGGAAACGCGATAGCCGGCCAAATGGTAATCGAGCGACGCGTATCCGCGCGAGCCGACTTCAGCCGATCGTAGAAATCGAGCACGATCTCATTCAGCGGAAACTCGTAGACAAGCAGAACACGACCGCCGCCGAGGTACTCGAATTTCTTCTGATTTCCGCGCTTCTCTTCCAGCAGCTTCAGGATCTCGCCGATATACTCTTCGCGCGTGATGACGGTCGCGTCGATGATCGGCTCTTCGATCTGTTTGGTCTCGGACGGATTCGGGAACTTGGTCGGATTCTCGACCATGATCACCTCGTCCGTTCGATCAGCGTGACGCGGTAACGCACGCCGGGCGCGGTCGTGATCAGGTCGATATTGAACTCGCGCTCGAGCCGCTCCTGAATGATCTCCATATGCAGCAGGCCGAGGAAGCCGCAGCGGAAACCGAAGCCGAGAGCCACCGAGTTCTCCGGCTCGAAGTTGAACGCGCTGTCATTCAGGCGGAGTTTTTCGAGCGCATCGCGAAGCAGGCCGTGTTCGTGGATTCGACCGGATAAAGCCCGGCGAACACCATCGGCTTGATTTCCTGAAAACCGGGCAGCGGTTCGGAGGCAGGATTCTGGTCGTCGGTGATCGTGTCGCCGATCTTGGCGTCGGAAACGGTCTTGATGTTGGCGAAGACGAAGCCCGCTTCGCCTGCTGATAGCTCGTCGCACGGGCACCGGTTTCGGCGATTGATAGCCAAGTCCTTCGATCTCATAAACGCCGCCCGTGGACCAGAGCCGGATCTTCTGCCCCATGCGCAGCCTGCCTTCGACGACGCGGACAAGAATGATGACTCCGCGATATGGATCGAACCAGGAATCGAAGATCAGTGCACGCAGCGGGGCATTCGGGATCGCCGGTCGGCGGCGGGCACGCGCTCGCACGACGGCTTCCAGGATCTCTTCGATGCCGACACCCTGCTTGGCGCTGGCGAGCAATGCATCGCGTGGCATCGAGTCCGATCACCTGCTCGATCTGCTCGCGAATGCGATCCGGCTCGGCCGAAGGCAGATCGATCTTGTTGATTACCGGGATGATTTCGAGATTGTGGTTCAGCGCAAGATAGGTATTGGCCAGCGTCTGCGCTTCGACGCCCTGCGAGGCATCGACCACAAGCAGCGCGCCTTCGCACGCCTGCAAGCTGCGCGAAACTTCATAGGTGAAATCAACGTGCCCCGGCGTATCGATGAGATTGAGTTGATACTGCTGCGCCGTCTTTCGCCTTGTAATCGAGCCGAACAGCGTGCGCCTTGATCGTGATGCCGCGCTCCCGCTCGAGGTCCATGGAGTCGAGAACCTGGTCCATCATTTCGCGCTGCGACAGGGCCCCTGTGTACTCGAGCAGGCGATCGGCCAGCGTCGACTTGCCGTGGTCGATATGCGCGATGATCGAGAAATTTCTGATATCTTACGGGGTCCATGCGGTATGATGAGGGCTGAACTTCAGTATCCCATATGTCCTACAAAAATATCGTATTTGAGCATCTCGAGGACGGCATCGCCACTGTCACGGTGAGCCGTCCGGAGAAGCTGAATGCGCTCAATCAGGAGACGATGGGGGAACTCGAGACGGCGCTTCGAATACGTGCGAATACGACGACCCACGATGCGCGGTCTGATCCTCACCGGAGCCGGTGAAAAAGCATTCGTGGCCGGGGCCGACATCCACGAGCTGGCGGGAGTGCGAGCGGTGGAGGCAGCGCGACTGTCGGCGCGTCGGCCAGAGCATTTTCGCGCGGCTGGAGCTGATGGGGAAGCCTTCGATCGCGGCGATCAACGGATTTGCGCTGGGCGGCGGGCTGGAACTGGCGATGGCCTGTACACTTCGCGTAGCAGTCGCCGACTGCAAGCATGGGGCTGCCGGAAGTGAAACTCGGATTGATACCCGGATACGGCGGGACACAACGATTGCCGCGACTCGTGGGCCGCGGGAGGGCGCTGGAATTGCTGCTGACAGGCGAAGGATCGGGGCAGACGAGGCGCACCGGATCGGCTTGGTGAATCGGATACTGTCCGCCTGAAGCTTGCTGGCAGGAGCCCGTGAGATGCTGCGCAACGATTCTTGCCAACGGTCCGGTTGCGATCGCGCTCGCGATGGAAGCGGTGGATGTGGGCTGAACGCCGGCTTGGTGGAGGGTCTGCGTTTCGAATCTTCAGCGTTCGGGCATCGCCGCATCGACGGAAGACCGGCGTGAGGGGACCACTGCTTTCTTCGAACGCAGACCACCGGTGTTTACTGGTAAATAAAGATGGCTCGAACAATCGAAGGCAACCTGGACGCGCGCGGGCTGAAGTTCGCCATCGTCGCTGCGAGATTCAATAGCTTCATCATGGAGCGGCTGCTCGAAGGCGCGCTCGATGCGCTGCGACGCACGGGCGCTGACGTGGACGCTACGGTGATCATCAAAGTGCCTGGTTCCTGGGAGATGCCGGTGGTGGCGTCGGAACTCGCGCGGCAGAAGCGCTATGACGGCATCATTTGCCTGGGTGCCGTGATTCGCGGCGAGACTCCGCATTTCGACTACGTCGCAGGCAATGCAGCGAGCGGTCTGGCAAGCATCGCGGCCGAAACGGGAGTGCCGATCGCCTTCGGTATGTTGACCACGAATACCGTGGAACAGGCCGTCGATCGCGCAGGAACGAAGGCGGGCAACAAAGGCTTCGATGCGGCGATGACTGCGATTGAGATGGCTCAACTCCTCCGCACATTGCGGAGCGACTCCTCACAATGAGTTCACGGAGAACATCACGGCATCGCGCCGTGCAGGTCCTTTACCAGTGCGACATGCGTTCGCTCGGGGCGGACGAGGCGATTGCGGCGTTTTACGGCGGCTTGTATTCGGAGGAGAACGAGGAAACGCCGGAGAAGGATCCGTTTATGGAGGCCTGGTACAAGGGGCCATCCGCAGAAGAAAGCTCAGATTGACGAACGCATAACGAAGTACTCAGAGCGATGGCGTATCGAGCGGATGCCGGCCGTGGATCGCAATATCCTCCGCATGGCGATCTTCGAAATGATGCAAGGTGAAACACCAGGAGCGATCGTGATTGACGAGGCGATCGAGCTGGCGCGGAAATTCTCGGGCGATGAATCGGCGCCTTTCGTGAACGGCGTGCTCGACTCCATTCGGAAGGAATTGGAGACGGAAAACAAGCGTGACGTAGGCTCCGTCACTTTCCGATGCAGAACGTGGAGAAGATGCGATTCAAGATGTCGTCCGCCGTCGTGGCCCCGGTGATCGCGTCGATCGGCCGTAGCGCACTGTAGAGGTCAAGCAACAGCATTTCGTGAGGGATTTTGTTCAACACGGCGCTCTCGCGCCGAGTCGAGGGAGCTCCAGAGCTTCGCGTAGCAGAGCCTCGTGACGGACACTCGTAATGAATCCGGCTTCCTGCGCGATCTCGGGAGTGATCGCCTGAAGGATGCGCGTCCGTAGGTCGTCGATGCCTTGTCCCGTCAGGGCTGATACCGCGATGCGATTCTCCAACGGGAGCCCCGGACAGATCGACTTTGTTCGCGACAGACCAGCCGGTTCGCCGGCCGTGACAACAGCGCCTCATCATCCGCGTGGAGCGGTTGCAGAGGCATCGATGACGACGAGTGTCAGATCCGCATCGGCCATGGCCTGATAGCTGCGCTCGATACCGAGTTGCTCGACGCGGTCTTCGCCTGCGCGAATGCCAGCGGTGTCCACGAAGCGTACCGGTATGCCGTGGAGAGAAGCGGTTTCGGAGATGGTGTCACGGGTAGTGCCAGGGATCTCCGTTACGATTGCGCGATCCTGCTCAACCAGGCGGTTGAAAAGACTGCTTTTCCCCACGTTTGGCCGACCGACAATGGCAAGCGTGAAGCCTTCGTGCACCAGTTTGCCGTAGGCGAAGCTGCGTGCCAGGCGGTCGATTCCTTCGTGGATCGGGCAAGCCGGCGCAGGATCTCTTCGTCGGACGCAATATCGATGTCGTCTTCGGCGAAGTCGATGCCGGCTTCCAGCAGCGACATGAGCTCGAGCAACTGCTCCTTTAGGGAGCGATGCGCTTCGAGACGGATCCTTCAACCTGTTGAGCTGCAATGCGCGCCTGGTAAAGAGTGGTCGCGTCGATAAGATCGCGGACCGCTTCGGCTTGCGGCAGATCGATGCGGCCATTCAAGTACCCGCGCAGCGTGAACTCACCCGGTTCAGCCGGCCGAGCCCCGGCACGGACCGCTCGTTCGACACAATACCGAAGAACAACCGGCGCGCCATGACACGAGATCTCGATTACGTCTTCCGCTGTGTACGATCGCGGCGCGGCGAAATACGTCGCGACGACCTGGTCGACAGTGCCGCCCGATTCATCGATCAGTGTCGCAAGGGTCGCGGTCCAGGGCTTCCAGGTGTGTTCTGAGGGAAGACGGAGGATCTGTTGGACGATGTGTCGCGATTCGGCGCCGGAGAGCCGCACAACTCCGATCCCGGCTCGCGCAACGGGGGTGGAGATGGCGACAATCGTATCTGCTAGCTGCAATTACCGTCGGCGGCCACGTGGACGGAACGGACCCGGCGCTGAACTCGGCAATGAGGGCATGTCGGCGGGATAGACAACCACTTGACGATTCGGGCCCATTCCCGCGCTTTCACTTCGGACCGCGGCATCATTCCGGAGCGCAAGATGAATGATGCGGCGCTCGCGGCTGTTCATCGGGCTGAAGTGGAACGGCAGGTGGCTTTTCTTTACTTTTTCCGCTGCGGTGAGTGCGCTCAGCCGCAGTTCTTCGATTCTGAGCGCGCGATAGTCATTGGCGTCGAACTGCAGCATGGAATGCTCGTCCTGCGTCATTCGAAGCATTTCCATGGTGAGCTGTTCGAGCGCGAGCAGCAATTCGGCTTTGTTCGCGAGCAATAACTCGACGTCGCGCCCCGTGAACTTTACTACGACGTCCGGGTTTTCGAAATCAGGATGAACTGCTTCAGCAGCCTCGATAACCCACTGAACCTGAAAGCCGGCGTTCTTCGCGATCGAGCGAAGAAACGCATCGATTCTCGGACCAGTTGTGCCAACAGTATATTTTTTGGCTTGCACGCTAGTTCCTGGGACTGCGCTTCAGTTTTTCTTGCCTTTACTTCTTGCGTTTAACAACCGGCGAACCCTTGGCTTCTACAGGCTGCGGCAGCGGCATGCTCTTATTGATGAACCACTGCTGCACGACTCCAACTACGTTTCCGGTTAACCAATATAATACCAGTCCACTGGAAACTCCGTAGAACATAAAGCCCATCACGAGGGGCATGAACATCATCATCTTCTGCTGCGAGGGATCCGCGCCGGGCGTAGGCGGTGTCATCTTCTGCAGCAAGAACTGAGTCCCGATCATGGCCAGCGGGAGTATGCGAATTGGCAGGGTCTCCGGTTGCGAGAGATCCGACACCCACAACCAATTGGCGCCGCGCATTTCGATGCTGATGCTGAGGACTTTGTAGAACGCGAAAAAGAACGGAATCTGCAGGAGCAGAGGCATGCAGCCTGCGCCCAGAGGGTTGATGCCGTGCTTCTTGTAGAGGTCCATCACCTCCTGGTTCTGCTCGGCTTTCTTCGGGTCACGCATGCCAACGTTCTTGTACTTCTCGTTGATGGCCTGAATCTGCGGTTGAAGGGCGGACATCCTTCGCATCGACTTCATTCCCGAGATTTTCAATGGCAGCAGGAGCGTGTTGATCAGGATAGTCAGAATGATGATCGCCCACCCGTAATTGTGGATGTACTTGTCATTCAAGGCATGCATCGCGAGAAACAAAGGCTTCGCGATGAAGGAGAACCAGCCGAAATCAACCACCTGCTCGAGCTTCGGATCGATGCGGCGGAGCAGATCGATGTCCTTCGGCCCTACGAAGAGCGAGAACTGATTGCGAGCCTCGCCTCCAACGGCCGCGCCGACGTGAGGCTCTTCCGGGCCGTTCGGCACGATTGCCACTGTGTCGCTGATCGTCTGGATGCGAACGGTGCGATTGTCCTTGGGCAAAAACACCGCGGCGAAGTACGTATCCTCGATGCCGGCAAACGAGAATGTTCCGGAATCTGTGATCGTTCCTTTTTTCGCGGCGCTTACGTCGTTCTCTACCAGTTTGTTATCGGTCGGATTAAAGTGCAGCGTCTTTGCGTAACGCCGCTGCTCCGGTGATGGTGGTGTCGCCGAATCCGCCTCTCCAGGAGAGAAGGTGCGGGAGCCCGGTCCCGTTCTCCGTCACCTCTGACGTGACCTGGGACAAATAGCTATTTTTCAGGAACCGGAAGCTCTTACGGGACATAGAGCGCCCATTCGAAAACTCAAAGTCGATTCCGAGGCCATCAGGTGTCAGTTTCCCCACGTATAGGCTTTGGTTGAGGTCCGCCGAGGGCGCCTGATTTTCGAAGAGCAAAGCGAACGGATAGTGCGTCTTCGAAGCGCCGACCGTGTTGACTAGCTGGAGCGGCTTTCGTGCGCCGTCACGATACTGCTTCAACTCCCAACTTCGTACGACTGCGCCGTGATTGCTGAGCACAATCTTGTACACGTCCGTTTCGATTGTGTACAACTCGGACTTCGTTCCGGCGACCTGGCCGGCGGCCGCGGGAGTGGGAGTCGCAGGGGGCGTCGGCGGCGGAGGCGCCGGAGTCTTGGCCTGCTGCGGGGTAGCCTGCTTCTCCGGCTTAAGGGTGGTCTGCGGCGACGATTGAGGATAGAAGTACTGCGTTATGAATAAGACCGCGCCCATGAGGGCGAAAGCGAGCAGGAGGCGCTTCTCGACGCCGATCTCTGAGCCGATGGGCTTCTTGGGTGTGTTGGAATTCGAATTGTCAGGTTCAGGCATGCTGAGTCGTCAGCGAACTGGGTCAAAACCACCGGCGTGAAACGGATGGCACTTCAGGAGCCGCCGTAAGCCAAGGCTCACGCCGCGAGCTGCGCCATGTCTCTCGACAGCTTGCAACATGTATTCGGAGCAGGTCGGTTGGAACCGGCAAGCTGTGGGTAGCATAGGAGAGATCCACTGCTTATACAGACGAAGCAGCGCAATCAGGAGTTCTCGCATTGTGCGAAGAGCCTCTTCACCTCCCGTTCTATCGACGGGAATTCCGCATCCAGCAGTGCCTTTCGGCCATTCATCACGATCATCCAAGATGCCGGCAACGCGCGAAGATGCAAGCGCACCGCCTCGCGGAGGCGACGCTTCATGCGATTCCGGTAAACGGCTTTGCCCAAGGCTTTGGTGACGGTGAAGCCGATTTTGGGTCCGATTTCCTGCTCTGGCGCCTTAAGACAGAACGCCGCGAAATACGGGGATGAAAAGCGGAAACCCTCATCATAGACTTTGCGGAAGTCGCTTCGGCGGAGAATTCGGACGTCCTTCGGAAAACTGAATAGGGACAAGCCGATCCGCCTGACGATCGGATCTGGCTAGGCTACCTGCTTGGCGTAGCGGACGTTCCGCTCGTCACTAACGGTCAGCTTATGACGGCCTTTCGCCCGGCGGCGGGCCAGCACGGAGCGTCCGTCCTTGGTCTTCATGCGCTCGCGGAAGCCGTGAGTTTTGGCGCGCTTCCGATTATTCGGCTGAAACGTACGTTTTGGCATTGTTCATGAATCCTGAGCGCCGGGAAGCAGACCTCCACAACAAGCGCTACGCGAGGGAGTACAAAACTCTGATTATAAAGGGTACGGGCGGGAAGTGCAAACTATAGTCTTGTCGTAGTGCTATATTCGATCCTTCTCCCTGCTCCCCGGGTAGTGGGCTACTTTGAACGTGAAGGAAATTTCATGTCGTGCAGGTGTTCGCATACTGAGCAGTCGGCCTCATCGGAGTAGCAAGCGATTTGCTTGGGTAGACGGCAAACACATCGACGCGTCCGCATACCGCCTCAACACCACGGTCCGTATCCTTCGCGATGTGGGTTGGTTTATCGACATCTCACTTGTTCTACATTCATTTGTAACCGAGTCCTAACCGAAACAACTCAGTCGATTTATTGACCTAAGACATTAATTTTCGGTAATGTAAATCAAGTAGTACGTTCCGTGAAAAGTACTGCCCAGTTCCCACTGCGAGATGTATTCAAAAGGCTGATCGGAGGAGAATCCAAATGAGTACTATTGATGCACTTCTGTGGGGCTGATCGGAGATTCTACCGCCCCGTGTGGGTGGGCTGACGTGAGTGTGATCCCCTGTGATGTGCGCTTGCGGCTTTCAAAAGAATGGTTAAAAGCGGATTGAGGAACACGCTGGTGTTCTCGAAAGAACTCACAGCCGATTCCCGCTCCTCACCCTGTATGAACGAGACCGCGCACTGAAAGAACTTGAGCGACTACGGACGCGCGTAGAGAGTGCGCAATCCGCCCTAGATGCACATGTCGCTGAACATGGGTGCTGATGCGAAGACCCGCATCACGGACGTCTGTCGTGTGGCTGATCGCATCGGAGCAGTATTGTTCCCTCGGTGTGCCACGCACCCGGAAATAAAAGTTGCGCTGATCGGCAGAACGCATCAGTGCGCGAAGTGCCGAGAGGAGCTGGGTTTCTGATGTGGTCCCTATTTGGCCTTCTCTCGTCCTGATGATCCAGCGCGATTCGATCCCGGGAACCGATGCCGTCGAAGCGAATGACTGGTGGAGCGCACATGCACTTTAATCTGATCGACCGCATTCGCGTTGCAATCTACTCGACCTGGAAAGAAGTATGTTGCTCGCCACGGCGCTATTCATCTACATGTGTGTGGCGGCTGCGCTGTACGTCGTAGATATCAGCCGCCCGTACTCTCAGTCCTTCTCGTACCGGCAGCATCGAGACAATTGCTTGGTCGGCGCGTTGCTCTGGCGGATTGGCGCAGTTCTGTTGTTGATTGTAAAGTTTATGCCGAGTGATCTCAGAAGGTCTACCGCGTTGATCCTTTAGACCGCTGAAGAAAGCGAAATCCTGGAGCGCGTACCGTCACCTCAACTACTCTGCTGGTCGATAGGGACGAGAATACTGCTGGAATGGGATTAATTGATCGCTTGGAATATCGCTTGCTTCGTAAGCTGTGCCCCTCTAATCGCCGCATGGATGGATCGGCCTACGCTGGTAAATCTAAACTGCGCGAATTGATGGGGAACGAAATCACGACTCGCATCCTCCGCAGTGGGACCGTGCTGGATTTCGGCTGCGGAACTGGCGCTGATTCTATCGAACTCGCACAGGGTGCGGGAAGGTAATTGGCTCTCGATATTCTCGATATTCAGGATCGATTTCTCCGTATCGCTCGTGGGAACGCCGAGACCGCAGGCGTCGGTGATCGATGCACGTTTACCATGGAGCCGCCACGGTCGATTGACGCGATTGTAAGTATTGATGCATTTGAGCACTTTAGCAATCCAGCGTCCGCATTGAAAACCATGCACGCGATGCTAAACCCAGGCGGCCGCGTTTACGTGAGTTTTGGACCGACGTGGTATCACCCCCTCGGTGGGCACTTGTTCTCCGTCTTCCCTTGGGCGCATCTTCTATTCAGTGAGACAGCGTTGTGCGTGCGTGGAGATCGCATGTTCGCAGAGACGGAGCGCGTCGATTTTCAGATGTGACGGGTGGACTCAATCCGATGACAATTCGGAGGGTTGTTTCTCTGGTAAGGGCAGTACTATTTGGTTGATTGCTGCCTTACGGCGCTTTGGTACGAAAGCCCTTCGTCACGGTGGCAGTTGGGTACCGGCTACTTCGAAGATGAACGCCATTCGATTTCGTGTAGTCGTTTGCATTCTGAGCAGACGGCCTCGTTGGAGTAGCGAGCCAGTTGACTAGGATATACGGCAAACACGTCTAATCGCCCGCACAAGGCCTCTACGCCGGAATCAGTATCTCTCGCCAAGTGAAGCTGCATATGACCTTCGGGTGAGTCGGATGACACTTTATAATTTATAACCGTGTAAAGCTTGACGCTAGAGAAATCTACTGAGCGTCGCGACACGTCTCGTATGCAAATCTCAAACCACACCACGCAGATCTGACGGGCTGTCATGCTCCGCTTCCTTGCTGCCCTCGTTTAAGGGCTCGCGCCGCAATGACCAATCGATGACGGGCACATGCGCGCGGAGCAGCGGGAACGGAATTGCTCTTCGTTTTCAAGGTTTCACGATTGATTTAACCAAGAATACGCCAAACCATAGAAACGATATCGTGGATTGCGAGTTCTGCCTGTGCCGGTTAAACGAAGTGCTTCCAACCGCGTTGGCCTTGCCCTCCGGCCGCTGAGGCTCCTGCTGAACGCGCATCCGCTCAGCCCCACAGAAGCGCATCAACAGTTCTCATTTGGATTCTCCCTGGATGGC
Source organism: Bryobacteraceae bacterium (assembly GCA_963825845.1). Classification (GTDB taxonomy): domain Bacteria; phylum Acidobacteriota; class Terriglobia; order Bryobacterales; family Bryobacteraceae; genus DASQDN01. Next base: position 15,093 of record CAWGVL010000080.1, read on the forward strand.
CTTCTCCACACATTTCTCGCAAACGAGCTTTATCAGGATCGGCTCGGACTCAATCGAGCGTCGATGGATCAAAGCTGCTGCAGCCTCCCCGCATAAACTACCGCCCGTTTTCTCATCCCAGATATGAACTTTACCCAGATTGCAGATCATTGCCGCGCTTGCGGAAAAAAATCGGAGCGGCTCGGATCTAAACCGCTCCGTCACCTACGAATGGTCGGGTGTTCACGGTACTGAACGTACCGCTTGGCTTACACATTACCGTAAGCGGGGTGAGTTGGTCAATGATCTCTTGAGCTATAAGGCCGCAGGATACTGCCACGACCCCACGTAGCATTCAAACCATCACAGACGTGCAATGCTCTTCGATTCAAGGTAGCCGCGACCCGTAAGTCGTTGTAGCTACTCCGAGAAGGAAGAACGCTTCAACAAAGTTGAAATGCTGCAAGCCGCCTGAACATTCGTCGCTGACTGGACCGTCCTTAGCATCTCTGAGAGCTGCTGCTCAGCATCCGCTCGTGATGTGGCATCCAATAACCGGAGATACTCCTGGCCTTTGTAGTAGATTGTCCAAACGCCGGCAACTTGGAGCAGTTTTGTGTCTTGGACTGGCCGTTTCGACATGGTTCGGGTACGCAGGGCCAACACGTACGAAAATTCCCGACGCAAATAGTCGGGTTTGTAACGTTGGCGTCAATAGCCCAAAAGATTATGAAACTCGGGCGTGGATCCCAGTTCAGAAGCCGAGGGGAACTTTAAAACGCTCGAATTCCAGCCTGTGTTAGGAGCTACCATTTTTGTCTTTGTTTCGCCCAATCCAGGCTGATGGCGGGCTGTAGAGCAAGCCCAACACCAAGATTAGTATCAAAAGTAAACCAACGAGCGCAATAGAGGCGACCATGTTCTTACCGTATCAATTCTGATTGCATCCCCACGAGGAGCCCCAGATCCAACTCAGGGCGCCGACGGCTCAGCAGGGATTGCCTCGCGACTCCTCTCCACATCCGCCTCGGTTCCTCGAGGCCAGCCATGATCACCCTCGCGGAGGGGCACGACCGGAACGCGTAGGCATACACTTTGCGTGGGCAGTACCTGGCGCCAATCCGCAACAAGCTGTTTGTAGGCTTTCCCGACCGGCCGGATGTTGCGGTCAAGATCGAACAGGCCGACCGGATTCACGTTTCCGTTCTGTACCCGGAGCGCGGAATCCCAGTCGATCTGATCGGTAAGGGAATACCATGTAAAGCCGACGATCGGGACACCATCGTTGCGTACCCGCAGCACGTTCGCCCATTGCTTCCAAAGCCAGTAGACAGCTTCGTCGCCGTTGGCGCCTTGCGCTACATTGGTCTCGGTGTGCATTACCGGCAGACCATATCGCCGGTAGTACTGCCAAGTAATGGTCGCGTACCCGAACACTTCACCAGAGGGATTTGAGTCGCCGTCGGCGGACACTCGATGTTCGTTGGTCACGTAATAATCGTTTCCCATGATGCAGTTGTGCTTCATTTTGTGATGGAGAAAGAATTCATACTCCGCGCGTGTCATGCCGTTGTCCATCACATATTGATACATCTCGGAATCAATTCTACGACCGTAGTTCAAATCCAGGGATAGGAACCGCCGAGCATTCATGATCTCGGCCGGCTTGATGGCTTTTGGGCTTTCCGCGTGGAAATACTCTGACGACTCGCTCTGAATAAATAGCGCATCCGTACGGACGTTCAGAATGGCTTTCATCGCAAGCACGTTGGCTTTCACGATGTGCTTCAGCGCGGTTACGAAAGCGCGGTGGCTCGTTTCCTGTTCGTTCCACCAGCCATATAGCGCTGAGAAAACGGCGCAGATGAACATCTCATTAACCGGCGTGTAAAGTTGGACCCACGGATACCGTGCCGCGAAAGCAGCGGCATACCCGGCGAACAGCGAAGGAAAATCGGGATTTTGAAAGTTCCCGATCCAATCCGGTACACCGAAGTGGCAAAGATCGGCGATGACGATGATCTCGCGCTTGCGGAGATCGTGGAACGTCAAATCGGCGAAGGACCAGTCGTATTTTCCGTCTCCCAGCCAGGTGCGATGCAGGCACGGGCCGTAGCGTAGAAATGAGATCCCGATCTCCTGGACAAGATCGAAGTCGGTCCGCCACTGCTGGTAGTGCCCGCACGATTCCATCTCATCGATACGTCGGCGCCCGCCGTCGATTGTAGGATTGCTGTTCTCGATCCCGGTGGCAAAGAGGAATAGCGGCAGCACGGGAGTTTGACGTTGTGGATGAAAGGTTGTTGCACGTCCGGCCGCTACCAGTCGGTCGCATTGGTCGCAAGGAGCCAACGATGTCCGTTTTCGGGCGCCTTTCCATCATTTGCACCGTACGTGACTGTAAATAGCAACGGCCTACAACGTGCATCCGTCTTCATGAGGGAATGCCCTCGCTCGCTATCAACGACAAAGGATCAACGGAAATGCAAATCTCCATCCGAGCACGTGCAATTGAGTTAACGGACGAACTCCGGGACTTGGTGACGCGGCGATTGGACCACGCCTTGGACACTTTCAAGGGCCGCATAGAAACCGCTTCGGTGTACCTGATCGACACGAACGGCCCCCGCCGGGGCGTCGACAAGCTCTGCCAGATCACGGTCCGTGTACAGGGAATAGGCGATCTCGTTATCCTCGAACGAGGACTGACAGTAGGCGGTGCGCTGAGCCGCGCTGCCGGCCGTGTTAAATACCGCATCTCCGAAGAGTTGCGGCGGACGATACGCCCGTCCGGCGATTCCATCCGATTCGGCCCTGCGATAGCCTGAGCGCTTATGCTGTACGGAGCCACCGGTACGTCCCGGTGGCTCCATTTTTTTCTGGTTACGATAGCTTTGATTTCCACCCAGGAATGCGGCTTTAGAGCCTACAGATCACGCCGCATCGTGACCGATACCTAGGAATGCCGGCGTTGGCGGGATGGGCGGCGCGATCGCGACTACAACCAGGAGATAAGATTTTGATCACTTGCGATGCTTTCTCGGCGGCTGACGCGATCCTGTGGATCGACGTCAGACCACCTGGCGATCACCACCGGATCGGAGGTGCATTGTGTTCCGGTGTTTAAACGACGGCTGTCCCTGGAGTTGCGGGACTCGGAAGTCCAGCTCTTGTGCTGAACGTCTGATGGCGTATGGACTCGGATCCCTACTCCTGTTAGCCCTGATGATCACCACGCTTTGGGGAATACTCTCGCTCCGCGAGGGGATGCACCATCGGAACGTTTCCCCCAGTTTCGAGCGCGCTGCCGTCTCGAGTTCCCACGTTAAGAACTCTTCCGTGCGGATACCCCGAATAGGCACAGGCCTGTCCCCTCGTGACGCGATACTCAATTCGCCGTATTGAAGGCATTCTGTTGTTGCAGGACCAATTCGTCCAGCAAGGAGACATACTAACGATGAAGTACGCAGTCGCTACGTTGATGATCGCGAGCCTGGGAGCGAGCTATGCGGTCGCCAACGACAAGACCAAGAGCGCGGATCAAACGACAACATCGAGCGATTCCACCACGAAGAAGCACAACAAGAAAAAGGATAAGAAGCACGCTGCTGACAGCGGAACGGCGCAACCCGCTTCGAAGTAGGATCAAGCCTTTCTGACCGCAACGGCGCGTTGCGACTCCATCGCGGCGCGCCTAATCAATCAACCCGTTGCGAAGCGCAAATCGCACAAGCTCACCGGTACTATGCAGGTTCAACTTCTCCATGACCCTGCCGCGATGCGCCTCAACCGTGTAGACACTCAAGTTCAGTGATGCGGCGATCTCTTTGTTTGTCTGACCTTCCGCAATTCTCTGCAAGACTTCCCGCTCGCGTGTTGTAAGCAGGTCAATGGGGTCAGTTACGTGTTTTCGATAATCCGACAACACGGCGTCCGAGACCGCGGGACTGATGAAACCTTCACCCTTTGCGAGCGCGCGAACCGCATTGATCAGATCCTGCTCGCTCGAGTCCTTCAATAGATACCCGCGAGCTCCCGCGCGAAGAATCTCGCGAACGTAAACGGCATCTTTGTGCATCGAGAGCGCAAGGACCCGGACTCGCGGCACTTCCTGCGCCATTCTACGGGTCGCCTCGATTCCATTCAGATTCGGCATCGTAACATCCATGACGACGACGTCCGGTTTCAGCAATACAGTCTGCTCGACCGCATCGCGGCCGTCCGACGCTCTCCCACCACCTCGAGGTCCGGCTGCGCCGATAACAGCGCACGAAACCCGCTTCTCACGACAGAGTGATCATCCGCCAGCAGAATGCGCGTTTTTCTATCGGGATTCATGCGCCAACCTGTGAACCGGAGCGCTGACTTCAATTCGAATACCGCCTTCCGGCCGGTTCGTGATGGTCAGCTCGCCTCCGATCTCGCGCGCTCTTGCTCTCATACCCACCATGCCCAGACTGGATCGTTTGGAGTTCTTTATGGCGGGTAAACCGCGCCCGTTGTCCTGGATCGTGAGCAGCACCATGTCCTCCTCCAACCCTAGCGAAACTACGACACCAGAAGCGCCGGAATGCCGAGCGACGTTCGTTAGCGCTTCCTGAGCAATCCGGAACAGATGAGTTTCCGTTTGGTCTTCGAGTCGAGTTTCGAGGCTCGACTCATAGCGGACCGTGATGTTTGTTCTTTGCGCAAATCCTTCCGTGAGCCAGCGTAGCGCCGCATCCAGACCGAAGTCATCAAGGATAACGGGGCGGAGCAACTGCGACAATTCGCGGACATTGGCGATTGCCTCATCAACCAGGCGCAATGTATCGGTGCGCCGCGCGTTGAAATCCGCTTGTCCGACGTTTGCGCGAATTGCGGCAAGGCCTTGACCCAGTTCATCGTGCAACTCGTGAGAGAAGCGCCTCGCGGCATCCTCCTGCGTCTGAAGCATGTGCCACGACACGCGCCCGAGTTCGGTGGTTTGCCACTCCATGCGCCGTACGCCGCTTCTGGCCATTTGAACTGTCAGGGCGGCGCACACTAGCGCCAGCACGAAACAGGCGCCGAGCAGCCATAACGACTCATCGGCCAGATCACGCGACCGGCCCGCCAGCAGCCGGTCTACCGTCATTGCCCGCTCCGTGCTTGACATGACGAGGTCTTGGACCAGAGTAACCACGTGATCGTGGAGCGCAAACAGACGTTCCAACTGTGGTTCGGAAAAGTCATTCCGCACGATCGCAGCGCGCGCCATCGTGGTGAATTGATTCGTAGTACTCGCTAACTCCCGCCACCGTGCAGCTTCAGGCGTGTGTTGTACCGACGATGCCGCTCGAGTGAGTGCCCGATCAGCGGCGTTCAGATCGTTGATGAGAACCTGACGGTTCGTGTTCGGCTCGTTGCGGCTCAAGCGATGCAGAACGACCGTCATCGCGGTTTCCTCAACCTGGACTTCATTGAGCAGGCGCGCGACGTTCAACTCCTCGCGCAACACCGCCTCCGCATGTTTCTGGATCGCGCGTGTGCCGCGAATTGCAATCACGCAGGCAGTCCCAAGCAGGAGGAGAACCAATGCGAATCCCGTCTGCAGAATTCGAAGCACCTTCCGATGACTGATAAAGCGAGACCAGGGAATGGGCGGCATTTCAGCTACGCTACAGCTTCGGTTCCAGTGTACGGCAGTAACTTACGAGTGGCTGCGCGGCTGAAGCATTGACCGATCACTGCTTTGCGCCGGCAGTGCCGGTGACGGCGCGAGCTTCAGCTTGGCTCGTGAGGGCCGATACGATCTTCTCTGCCGGCGCAACCCGTGAAGTCACGAGCGCAGATGGTAGCAGTCCCGAGATCACGAGGAAGCAAGTGATGGCTGTAAACGCCAGTCGCTCGCGTGGTAAAGCATCGGCGATCGAAGGAACCCGAGTTGAACTACGGCCGAGGAATAACCAGGCGAACAATCGCAGTATCTGTATTGCGCTGATCGCAGTTGCCAGCGGCAGCGCTATACCGACGAATGGATGAGACTCCAGGGCCCCGTGAAACAGGAGATCCTCGGCGCAGAAACCAAGAGTGCCCGGCAGACCAACGAGGGCTAGTCCAAACACCAGAAAAAATGCCGCAAGACGGGCGCTCTTCGTGCCGATCCCGGCGAACCGCTCTTTCAGCAGGTCGCCGCATCGCACTTCGACGCAGCGTAGAACAACGGTAATTCCTGCCGTACTGACCGCGATCACAACCCAGTGCAGCAAGGCTCCGGTTGTTCCCTCCACTGTCCGGCTCTCGAGGCCGCTAATAACAAAACCGCTCTGACTAGCGATCAGGAAGCCAAGAATCCGGCGAGGGATTCGCTCACCTAACGCGACAAAGGCCGTAAAGAGGCTCCCTACCAGCGCAATGTCGCTGATCAGGGGAAGGGCCGATTGAGCCGCCTGCGGGAACATCGGAAGAGCGACGCGGGCGATAACAAAGGCGCCGGTTTGGCCACTGACGAGAGCGGCGAAAGCGAGTGGTTTCCCTTCGTCGGCCGCGTTGATCAACCATGAGTGGAACGGAAAGATACCACTCCGCATAATCCCTGCGATCGTGACCATCGCAAACGCGGGAGCCAACGCCGCTCGATCGTCGGAAACCGTCATCAGCAGGGCCGCAGCGCCGAAGATCAATACGGAGAATCCAAGGACAAACTTGGGCCGGGCGTACAAACGCGCCGACCTGCCGCCCTCGCCCCAAGGGCGCATAAGGAAGGGGAGCGCCGCACACGCAAAGCCGGCGAACATCAGCGTCACATCGTGCGCGCAATAAACCGTGAGTGTGCCCGACAGGCACAGCAGCATCCCAGCGAAATCGATCCCGGAGGCATCACGCTTGGGCGACGCAACAAACAGCGCGAGCATTACCGCGGCGAAGGTGAGTGCCGGAGCCGTCGCGAGTTCATCAATCGTCAGTAGACCTGCGGTGGGGCGGGTAAACCAGATCGCGCACGCTAGCACTGCCAAAGAAAATGCGGCCGCCGCGGCCGAGATCGTGCGTGCCTCCTTCTGTTTGATGGCAATCGCTGCAGCCAACGCGGGCGCCATGATGGCCACCGCCGTGAGAATCATTCGTAACTCAGGCATCCAGCCCTTCAGCCACTTTCGTGGTTATCAGTTGAGCCGGCAAAGGATCCTTGGATACTCTGGGGCGGGTCTCATCGCCGCGCTCCAGCGCAGCGATACGTTTGGCCGAGCGAACGACGGGAGCAGCAAAGAACCGTTCGATGAACGTGTCCAGATGGGAGCGGTCGAGAGCAAAGCGGTACATCCATCGGCGGAATCCCACCGGCAGCATTTTTTCGTAATGTGTGCCCGTCTTGGCGATCGCTCCACCCGCGGCTGCATGGACACGGTGGTAATCGTGGAGCATGGACGGGGCTCGCAGGAACTGCAGCGTTCGAATTGCGGCGTGCCCGATTAAGTGATAGAGGGCGAGGCGTTCGAATCCCAGGCCGACTTCAACAAAGATCACGCCGAGCTGCGCCAGTGCCGCGAATGCGAGCGACGTCTTGGCGTCCGCCGCCGCTCGTCCCGACAGCGTTGCGTGAAGTGCTGTTACGAGTCCGATGATCACAACTGCGGTAGACGCAACGGAAGAGGCCTGCAAAAGTGGCTCACATCGCAGCAAGAGGTATACGCCAAGATGCACGGCAATTGCGCCGTAGAAGAGTGCGCTCGAAGGTGTCGGACCTTCCATCGCACGGGGTAGCCAACCGGAGAATGGCGCTGCGCGGACTTGCCGGCGGCCGCGAAAAGAAACAGAAGGGCAACGGCGGTTGCGACACCCGTGCTTAGCGGCGTGCTCTGTGCGGGCCAATTGCCTCCGAACAGCACTCCCCAGGAAGACGATCCAGCCGCATGATGAAGAAAGAAGACGCCAAGCAGAAGCCCGACATCCGTGATGCGATAAACAGCAAACGTCCGCAGCGCGTTTCGAACCGGGGCCGTGCGCTCGTCGAAGAAAGCGATCAACAACACCGACGTGAGTCCTACGAGTTCCCACCCGGCGATCAGAAGATCTACAGAACCGGCTGTAAAAGCGAGTTCCGCACCGAACGCGAACAGGTGAAGCAGCAGGAAGAACCGGAAAAAACCGCGGTCACGGTGCAGGTATCGCGATGAGAAGGAACCGATCAACCCCGCGACGATGACGGAGAGGCCCAGCAGCGGCAACGATAGCGAGTCGACGAGCAACTGCAGCGTGAACCTGTACTCGCCGGCGGAAAACCAATCTCCGAAATCGACCATGATCGGGGACCAGTGATTGCTGCTCATATCGAAGGCCAGCAGCAAGACAGCGATGGTCGAGGAGACGAATGCGCACGACGTGAGCCGCACGGTGGTTCGCTCGCCTATCTGCAGGCCCGCGAGCCATCCCAGGCTGAGGATCAGAAACACGATGAGTGGAGCCGCCAGGATGAACGCGAGCAACATTTCAGGAGTGAGCATGAATTCTTTTCTGATCCTATGAATTACCGTCCAACTACAGTCCCGGTGATTTTGGCGACGGGTAGATGTTCACGCTTACCGCGATACCAGTCAGCCGAAGAGCGCGCCTCGGGCAACTTTGGCGCCCACGGTGCGCTTACTTCGAAGATTCCGTCGCGATACACGTGAATCACTCCGGTAGTCGGGTCCAGCGTCGAAAGGCGAATCCACCGATTCTCGACGAACTCTCGCAACGTCGGATTCGCATTGATGACCGACATGAGGCGTTCTGGAGTGGTTTCTATATTGAAGAGGTTGCGGACAGGTTCGTGAATCTCCACCATCTGCCAGGGGAGGCCGGTTCGGAGATCGCTGGCGTGGCCATTCATTACACCAACCAGTCCTGTAATGTTGTGGGGCAGCTTCGTGCCGCAGCCGTACCCTTCGTTATCGACAAAGCTGAAGTAATATTCGAGGCTGATTCCCGCGCAAACCGGGATCGCCGCGGCCAGAAGGCTGGCAAGGCTCTCGTTCGTGGGATCGAGCGTCGGGTCGTACGAAACAAGGAACGCGCGCCGGTCGAAGAACAAGCCTTTCGTTGTTGCTCGCCGGCCAACGATCGTGACTGCGTTCGTGCAATGTCCATACTCGGGCCTCGGCTCTGCGAGATGCTCGGACCGCTCCTGTACGTGCCAAAGCGCCTGCTCCGGAGTGGCATTCGCAGGGGCGGCTTCGAAGCGTCGCGAACGTTCATGCGCATCCAAGGCGCGAGCACGATCGAGCGCTGCGCGGGTCGCCGAAAAGCTTTCCGAGAATCTTGCCGGCATCGACTCGAGATCGAAGTACTCGATGTCGTCGTTGCAGGTGTCGTGATATCCGCCGACAAACCAAGTGTCGTCCGGGATGTGGATCCCGCGTTCGCGAAGACCTTCCCGCACGTGCGGCCGATTCGCCATCGCGGCGAACAGACGGCCGTTCGGCCCGCCTCGGCGGCCGCCACACGCGCCGCAATCATGCGCAGACTCATGCGGATTGTTCAGACTCGTCGACCCATGCCCGAGTACGACGACGATCGGAGCGAATCGGTCATAAAGGCCGGCTGGAGCAAGGACGCTGGCAATGCGATCAATCTTCTCCTGCGCTGTGAAGCCCAGCAGCAGATGGTCGGCGATCTCATAGCCCTTCTGGTCTGTTCTCATCAGAGTGACCTCAGTTCGAGGTTCCGGAAGGATCCAACCGTTCAACGTGCGCGAAAGCCGTGAATACTGGCGCGGGCTGAGCACGTGCGCAATCAAAGGAACGAGGGAGAACACGCCGAGCAGCCCTGTGCTAAGTGAACCGCGAACTAACGTACGTGAAGATACGGACACATATCGCGCAACGTATGCCCACGCGGCCCGAAGAGACTTCCGCTTCGCATGCAGATGTTCGTGATCGTTGACAGGTATCTCACGAACAGCATGCTGCGGCTTCACCACGACCGGAGATAGAGATATGCCATGAGCGTCATCGATTCCGGCGTAGTCTACTGCAATTCCGTAGAAGCCGGCTGCGCCGAACGTCTCAATTTCGGGCGCAACCTCTTCCAGATGCCTCCGTGTCGACTCTTCACGTTCATCCAGGCAGAAGAATACCTGCGCTTTGGGGCGCTCCGAACGAGTCACGACCGGCGTGCTTTGCCGGTGCGCGCCCAGCGGGCCCAGGATTAACCGCTCATGGCGCCGCTCGTAAGCCAAATGCCAGACGCGTCGCCGCTCGATATCGTCAAAGGCCTCGATTTCATGCGCAAACGTATGGAAGCTTCCCCGGTCCGAGCGCGACAAAGCGGCAGCAGTGATGCGCGTCAAGCGCAGCACTTCAAAGATCTGGGCAGCCCTCACGTAACGATCGGCCTCGGATGCCAGGTCCGTTGGCGGATTCGACTGCAACTGGCGCAGAATGGCGGGGTCGCCTGCGATACTCGAAGCGGATACTGAAGTCAGCGTGAGTCGTACGGCAAGAAAGTCCATCAGGGAGCAGGGCAGCCGGTCATGCGGTGCAAGCTCAGGCTCCTCCTCTAACCGCCTCATCAGCCCCGCCCAACCTGGGAGGGCCAGAAGTTCCGATGTAATCACGCGGTTCCAGCTCGCCCGATCGACTTGCAATCGCGTCAGACAGTCGGCGACGGCCTCTTCCGCTGTCATGCCCGCGAGGTATTGCCGCTCAAATGCCTCCGGTAAGTGGTCCAGATGTGCGGGGAGAATGGCTCCGGAGTGGCGCCATAAAGACCGGATCGCCGCATAGAACCCGATCTCGCGTTCCGGCATCGGCCAGTACGCCAATCCCTGGTCCAGATACGCGCTGCAGACACGAATCAGAAAAGGATGGACGATGTCGTCCAGATCGTCGCCGGTTGCCTCTACTAAAATGTCACGAAGCGCACGATCGCGCGCCTGTTTTCGTACCGGGGCGCTGTCTACGCGTTGCAGGCAGGCAGAGAATAGCTTGGAGTCTTCCTCGCCCTGCAGTAGCTTACCTTCATCCAACTCCCAATGAATGGTGGCGCGGTGTCGGCTACGAACCCCGGGGACCAGCATCGTGCGGCGAAGCAGCACCCGATCGAGGTACGAGAAAACCGGATAATTTGCCTCATTATTTAAAACCGCGTCGATATCTTCGAGGCAAATACGTCCCTGTTCGAATGCTTCCCGATACTGTTCTTCCCGCATATACGGCTGCGTGCCGAACAATTCCGCGGCTTGGATAACAGCTTCTTCGAAAGGCAGGTGCTGGAAAGCGTGGAGCGTGTTGTGGTGGATGAAAACGCCGATCGGTCCCTGGATTGGAAGGAGATGTGCGGCATGTGAAACGATCTGACGAAGATAGCCGGCCGCGTCGGCGGAGGGCGCAGGATAGGTGGTCATAGGGACTTCGGACGAGCTTACCTTCGATGATGGAGGTACGATGACTTTCGCGCCAATCCCCTGAGCAGGGGCAATTGCGCGCAGTTTACGGGGGTGTCACCCGAATTCGATTCCCGGCGGAGACATATTCATTTTACCCTGTCGGGGCTATCGCGGCAACGTACAAGGATGAACCAACATTGGACCTGAGACCGCGCACTCGCGGTGTGGAGATTCAATGTCATCAAACGAGCACATGCCGACGAAGGCTCTGGCGGGCCCTGCTCCTTTCGGGAATTTGCAGGGGTTCAAGACTCATTGGCGCCAGGATTTATTGTCGGGATTTCTCGTATTTCTAATTGCACTTCCGCTGTGCCTCGGCATTTCGCTGGCTAGTGGATTTCCGCCAATTGCCGGGATTTTCACTGCCGTCATCGGAGGCGTGCTCACTCCTTTTTTAAGCAATTCCGAACTGACCATCAAAGGTCCCGCGGCGGGCTTAATCGTCATTGCGCTAGGGGCGGTCCAAGCGTTGGGCCACGGCGACCCGGTGACCGGTTATAAGCGCGCGTTGGCCGTCGGTGTCGTGGCGGGTTTGATTCAGGTCGCGTTTGGCTTGCTTCGTGTCGGTGTGCTGGGTGAGTTCTTCCCGGTTGCGGCAGTGCACGGAATGCTGGCCGCGATCGGCGTCATCATCGTCTCCAAGCAAGCCCACATAGCGCTCGGCGTTGCTCCGCATGCGAAGGAGCCCCTCCAACTTATCGCTGAGATTCCGCACAGCATTGCGAATCTCAATCCTGAGGTCGCGATCATCGGCGTCATCAGCCTGATCATTCTTTTCTTCAGGCCATTCATCAAGAATCGTGTGGTGCAAGCGATTCCCGGTCCGATGCTGGTGCTCCTCGTTGCCGCGCCGCTGGGAATCGCCTTCGACATCTCACACTCGCATCTCTACACATGGGCCGGCCAAGCCTACAAGGTCGGTCCCGAGTACCTGGTGCGCCTGCCCGGGAATCTGCTCGGAGCAATGGCGTTTCCTGATTTCTCCGTGATCTTCACGCCCGAGAGTTTGAAGTGGGTTGTAATGTTCGCACTGGTCGGAAGCCTGGAGTCGCTTCTGAGCGCGAAGGCGATCGACCTTCTCGATCCGTACCAGCGCCGCTCGGATCTCAATCGCGATTTGCTCGCGATCGGCGTGGCAAACACGCTCGCGGCAGGTATCGGCGGATTGCCCATGATCAGTGAGATTGTGCGTTCATCCGCCAATCGCAACAACGGTGCGAAGACCCGATGGGCCAACTTCTTCCACGGTGTGCTTCTGCTCGTTTTGGTGGCGTCCGTCCCGGCCTTGCTGAATCAGATCCCGCTGGCGGCGCTGGCGGCGATGCTCGTGTACACGGGCTATAACCTTGCGTCGCCGAAAGAGTTTCGCCACATGTGGCTGGTCGGCAAAGAGCAGTTGACAGTTTTCCTATCCACCGTGGTGGCGACCCTGGCCACGGATCTCTTGATCGGAATTGGCGTCGGAATCGTCGTGAAAATCGCGATCCACGTATTGAATGGGCGCCCGTGGGCTCGCTATTCAAACCGGAAACGGATATCGAATCGACACATCGGGGTGAGACTGTTCTCCGCGTAGGGCAAGCCGCCGTGTTTACCAACTGGTTGAAGCTGCGCAAGGTTATCCTCGGTCTTCAGAACGAATCACGCGAGTTGGTGGTCGATCTATCCGACGCAAAGTTGGTGGATCACACAGTCATGAAAAAACTGGAAGAGATGGAGCGCGACTGGAGCCTGGCCGGCAAAAAATTGCGCGTCACGGGTCTTAACGGCCACCGCCGGCTATCGGATCATCCGCATGCCGCGCGTGCTCTCTCGACCGCAACCGTTTCCCGATAAACATGCGCCATTCCATCTTTGGCGTAGCGGTCATGTCGATCGCGGTATGCACGATAGCTGCGGCGGCTGATCCTCCCGCCGCAGGGCAGGGATTTACGACGCCGGCGGATGCTGTAAATGCTCAGCTACCGTCGTGGATTCGCCTGAGCGGTGAACTCCGAGTCCGTGAGGAAGGCTTTCTCGGCAACCGCTTTCAGGAAGGCGCCGACGATATGTACCTGCTCCAGCGGGTCCGTGTCGGGTTGCAACTGCGTCCAACTCATTGGCTGAATTTGTTCGTGCAGGGTCAGGACGCGCGCGTCTTCTTCACGGACAGAATTGCGCCTGCTCCTCCAAATCAGGACAGCGCAGACATTCGGCAAGCGTACGTCCAACTCGGCGGAGCCGAATCGCAACTGCTGGACTTAAAGATTGGCCGGCAGGAGTTGGCATTCGGTGAGGAGCGCCTGGTTGGCGCCAGCAATTGGGGCAACATCGGGCGCAGCTTCGATGCTGTGCGCCTCGGCATCCATCGTGGCAAGTACCGCGTCGATGCCTTCGCATCTTCGGTTGTCGTTCCGCGCGATCATGCGTTTGACCGGCATATCGATGGGGACAATCTGCACGGCTTATATGGTGACATCGGCGCGTGGATTCCGAGAGCCAAGGTTCAGCCGTACCTGTTCTGGCGGTTGTCTCGCACAGGTGTGACCGAAGTGGGCCGCCGAGGTCGTCTCGATACCAAGACGGTTGGCGTCCGCTGGAGCGGAGATCTTCCGTCAAGGGTGGAATACACAATGGAACTCGCCACCCAGATGGGCTCGTGGGCCGGTGACGACACGCATGCGTGGGCCGGGTTCTGGCGTTTAGGCCGTCAGTTTTCGTCCGTGCCGCTTCAGCCCGACCTTCCGTGTGGAGGTGAACCATGCGAGCGGAGACTCCAATCCTACCGACGGCCGCCATGAGACCTTCGACGTGCTTTATCCGACAGCGCACGACAAATACGGCATGGCGGATCAGGTAGGTTGGAAAAATATCAACCACATTGGTCTCATCGCTGAGGTCAAGGCTCGGCCATCGGTTATTTTCCAGGCCAAGGTTCACGATTGGTGGCTTGCGAGTGCTCGCGATGGTCTGTATAACTCGGGAGGAGCTTTGCTCGTTCGGGACGTGACGGGGTCATCCGGCAAGCACATTGGCGAAGAAATCGACTTCCAGGTTCTCTGGAACCACAAGACAAACATCGCGATCGGCGCAGGCATGGGGCACATGTTTCCGGGCAAGTTTGTAAAACGCACAACGCCGGGTCACTCGTACACGTTCCCGTACGTCCAACTGACCTACCGCTTGTAGCGGCTACAGCAGAGCGCGCGCCGCTGCGAGGAGTTGCGCTTCGTATTGGAGTGCGATTCGAGGCAACATCAGCAGAATCGGCGCGACATACACAGGCCGGCGTTCGCGCAGACTAATCAGCGCCAGCATAATCAACAGGGGCGAAACGGTCCGGCCCACGGCATACGTCGAGTCCCAGATGTCGCGCTTCCCGAGCAGCGACGCGAACGCCGCGAAGATGATGGCTGTAAGTTCGATCAGACCGGACCGGCGATGCAGAGCGAGATAAACCGAACATCCTACCGCTATCCAGATACCGGCAAGCGCGAGGTATTCCGATATAGCAGCGAGTTTCAACCACATCGTCGGCGATGCGGGTGTCTGCCACGCAAGTGTACGGTCGATCAAGCCGCTGAAAGGATAACGACTGAGCCATGGCGTGCCGTCGTGCGGCGTTCGCAATTGAACGTAGATCCACCAGGCGAGCGCAGGCAGCGCACATGCGGCTCCGTGTACGACGTCGCTCCAACGGCGGCGTACCAAATCCCACGCGCACCAGCTAACGATCAGCAGCATCCCCGTCTCGCGCACTAGAGGCGCGAAGCCCAAGATGCAGTACACACGCCAGTGTCTGGCGTCCTCCTCGGCATAGTGAACGAGTCCTACGCACAGCGACGCCAGCGGCAGATCGATGGTCATCCGGTCGATCGATACGAGAACGGCCGGCACAAGCAGGAAAAACAATCCCCACATTGGTGGCAGACCAAGCCGCTGGACATAAGCGCTGAGCCAAAACGTGCCGGCGAAAAGGAAGGCGAGTTGCAGCGCTACGTACACTACGTCAACGAGATCGTCGTTGCCTCCAGATAACAAGCTCGCAAGGAGCGGAATCCCAATACGCCGCCACCTGAGGCTGGGGTTATCGACATACGACGAGAAGCCTCGTCTCAGGAGCGGATCATGCGCAATCAGGTGGTAATACTGGCCGTCGTATCCGACAGAATCCTGAACACGCCTCGTGTGACTGCGTACCAACTCGGGCGGGAGTGCGCTGCCGGATCCACTGTAAAAAAGCCCTGTAATGTTGCCGCCGTAGTTTCCGGCAACATTAATCGCCATGTAGGCAGCCGCGACCAGCACCGCCAACGCCGCGACCGATGCTTGCCGTCGCGTGTTGGAACGTGACTGCACCTCAGCTATCCGGCGACTACACGGCGGCCTGAGAGGCGATATTTGCCACGGAGCACCATCCCAATGGCTTCCGGATAAATGCGATGCTCCTCGGTGAGAATGCGTGCGGAAAGCGTTTCATCGGTGTCGTCGTCCAGAACCGGTACGGCTACCTGGAGGATGATTGGACCTGCATCCAGTTGCTCATCGACAAAGTGAACGGTGCACCCCGTGATCTTCACCCCGTACTCGAGCGCCTGATGTTGCGCGTCAAGTCCCGGGAAAGCAGGCAACAAAGAAGGATGGATGTTCACGATGCGATTCGGGAACGCCTGGATAAATTCGGCGCTGAGCAGGCGAAGAAATCCTGCGAGGCACACGAGGTCAACCTGATTTCGCCTGAGTTCCTCGATCACGAGGCGGTCGTACACCGTCCGGTCAAGGCCCCTGGATGGAAGGCTGACGGCATAGAGTCCGCGCTCGCGAGCGATCTGAAGGCCTGCGGCGGATTCTCTGTTGGAGATGACGACTGCAATCTCGGCGTCCAGGCGACCCTGCTCAACGGCATCGGCGATGGCGCGAAAATTCGATCCTCGGCCTGAGATCAGAATTCCGAGCCGCCTCACTTGTAGACCACTCTCACCGTTGCGTCCGCCGGCGCATCGATCACGCGGCCGACCGTATAGTAGTTCTCGCCCAAGCGGGTGAGCACACGTTCGGCCTCGTTGACGTTCTTCTTGCCGATGGCGAAGATCATTCCGATCCCGAGGTTAAAGCTTCGGCGCCAATCGTCGTCAGGAATGTTGCCGAGCTTCCGCAGGAATTCGAAGATCGGAAGGACGGGCCACGAGCCCCAGTCGATCTCCGCGCCGAGGCCAGCGGCAAGCATTCGTGGCGTGTTTTCCGTGATTCCCCCGCCGGTGATGTGTGCGGCTCCCTTCAGGATGTCGGCTTTCATCAACGCCTGAATGGGTTTCAGATAGCTGCGGTGGACGCGAAGCAGATCGTCTGCCACCGTTGCGCCGACCTCTTTCAGGAACGTAGTCGGCTTATGCGCGGCGACATCGAATATCAACTTTCGCGCGAGGGAGTATCCGTTCGTATGCAGCCCGGTTGAGGGCAGGCCGATAAGGACATCGCCCGCCTTGATTCTCGCGCCGGTAAGCATCCGTTTTTTTTCGACGGCGCCCACGATGAACCCGGCCAGATCGTATTCTCCCGGCGCGTAGAATCCCGGCATTTCGGCCGTCTCCCCACCAATAAGGGCGCATTTGTTTGCCTTACAGCCTCTCGAGATGCCTTCTACGACCTGCGCTGCGACAGTTGCATTCAGTTTTCCGACTGCGAAATAATCAAGAAAGAAGAGAGGGGCGGCGCCCTGCACTGCAATATCGTTGACGCAGTGGTTGACGAGATCTTCGCCGATCGTGTCATGTCGGCCCGTCATGAATGCGAGTTTCAGCTTGGTGCCGACACCGTCGGCTGAACTTACCAGGACGGGCTTTTTGTAACCGGTAAGCTCAAATCCGGCGCCGAAACTCCCGATGCCGGTGAGTACGCCGTTGGTCATCGTCTCCTGCGCGAGGGTTTTGATCCGGGCAACTGCGCGATCGGCTTCGTCGATATCGACGCCCGCATCTTTGTAGCGGACCTGTTTGCGTGGGGGCATTCTTTATCAGACTACCCGGAACTGAGGCTAAGTCCAACACCTCACGTGAAATGTGCTCTGGTTCGCGGTGTTATTATCAGCTTGTTGAAAGCCATCACCTTACTGGGCTCTACCGGGTCCATAGGAACGTCTACGCTCGATGTCATTCGGCAATGGCCTGAGCGTTTTGAGGTATTTGCGCTGGTCGCGGGCCAGAACGTGGCGTCCTTGGCCGCTCAGATCCTCGAATTTCGGCCTGAGATTGCTGTCGTTGCAACAAGATCGGCGCTGGAGGATCTAACTGGACGACTTCAGTCCTCCGGCTTATCCAAGTCTGATTGGCCGGAACTATTGTTTGGACCCGAAGCCAGGGTTCAGGTTTCGACGGCCGGCGAAGTCGATTTCGTTCTCTCGGCGATCGTGGGTGTCGCCGGGTTGGAAGCAACGTACGAAGCGGTGCGTCACCGCAAGACGATCGGGCTTGCAAATAAAGAGGTTTTGGTGGCGAGCGGCAAGCTGGTAATGGACGCGGCTCGTGAGTATGGGGTTGACTTGATCCCCGTGGACAGTGAACACAATGGCGCTCATCAGTGCCTTCGAGCCGGGCTGCGGGAAGAAGCGATAAAGCTGATTCTCACGGCTTCCGGTGGTCCGTTTCGAAATACCCCGGCCTCACAGCTCGCTTCGGTGACTCCAAAACAGGCTTTGGATCATCCAACCTGGAAGATGGGGCCGAGAATTACCGTTGACTCGGCCACTTTAATGAATAAGGGATTCGAGGTCATCGAGGCGTGTTGGCTATTCGACTTCGAGCCTTCTGACGTTGAAGTAGTGGTGCATCCGCAATCCACCGTACATGCGATGGTCGAATTTCGCGACGGGAGTGTTGTGGCGCAGGTCAGTACCACAGACATGCGTATGCCGATTCAGTACGCAATGACCTACCCGGAACGCGCAAATGCTCCGGTACCGCGCTTGAATTGGCGCGAGAGCCGCAGTTGGGAGTTTTTTGCTCCCGATTTGGACAGGTTCCCACTGCTTCGGCTCGCCTACCAGGCCCAGGAAGCAAGAAATTCCTCTACATGTACTTTGAACGCTGCCGATGAAGTAGCTGTGGAGGCCTTTTTGAACGAGCAGATATCGTTTACAGGAATAGCGGAGGTAGTTGCTGAAACCCTCTCTCGCGTTCCCACCCGGACGCCAGCCAGCGTCGCCGAGGTGCTCGAAATAGACATGGAATCCCGCGCCGCCGCCCGCGAATGCGTGCGGCAGCGTGCTGCCGTACAGGCGTAAAGCAAAGCAAATGAGTTTACTTCTCGTATTACAGAACATTTGGTGGCTGTTGATCCTGATCGGAGTGATGATTCTCATCCACGAGTTGGGTCACTACTGGGCCGCGAGATTTTTCGACGTCAAGGTTGAAGCATTCAGCTTTGGTTTCGGGCCGAGGCTGTTCGGTTTCCGAAAAGGTGAGACGGATTTCCGTTTTTCCGCGATCCTCTTCGGCGGCTACGTCAAAATGGCCGGTGAACAGCCCGGGGACGAAGCTGCGGCGGATCCAAGATCATTTCAGGCTAAGCCGAGATGGCAGCGGCTGATCATCGCGTTTGCCGGTCCTGGGATGAACATTCTCCTGGCTGTCGGCCTCCTTACGGGATTGTTCATGGTTCGTTATCCGAAGCTCGCCAACGCCGACGAGCCGCCCACAATCGGGTACATCACTCCGGGCTCCCCCGCCGAGCAGGCTGGCCTTCGCGAAGGCGACACGATCGTTCAGATTGAAGACGTCCGGGATCCGAAGTGGCAGGACATCCTCCTGAAGGAAGTGGCCAGCGCCGGCCGCGAAATATACGTCGGATACGTCCGGAACGGTGAGCGGCTTCATACCATGGTTATGCCCAAGCTCGAAGAAAGAAGCGGCGTTGGGACATCCGGATGGGAAGAGCAAACTCGCGTTCTCATTGGCGGCGTAATGTCTGGCATGGATGCCGAGCGTGCTGGCCTTCGTCACGGCGACGTTCTCGTCAGCGTGAACGGTCAGCCGATTCGGTCGTTATCCAAGCTGCACGAACTGATCCGCTCGAGCAACGGCAACCCGGTTCAGCTCGTTTACGAGCGGGGCGGCAAGCAGCACACCGTGTCTGTGAAGCCTGCCTACTCCTCCGCTGATGGCGCGGGCCGCTGGATGATTGGCGTTCAACTGGAACGCCCCGTGATTATTACCCAACTTGGATTTGGCGAGGCGCTCAAAGAATCCATCGATCAGAACGTCAAGAGCGCTTCCTTGATTTATCAGTTCCTGCAGGGATTGATCGAGCGGCGGATGTCCGCTAAATCGATCGAGGGACCGATCGGAATTGCACGGCTTTCCGGTGACGCGGCCCGAGAGGGTCCGACTGCCTTCGTCGGGTTGATGGCCATGGTGAGCCTGAATCTGGCCGTGTTCAACCTGCTTCCGATTCCGATTCTTGACGGTGGCCTGATTTTGTTGCTGCTGATCGAGATGGTGATGCGCCGCGGATATGAGCATGCCTGTCAAAGAAGCAGTATTCAAAGTCGGCATGGTCTTCCTGATGGCGGTTGTGGTGTTCGTTCTGTACAACGACATTTCGAAGCTGCTGCCAGGCTGATCTTCGTTATACCCGCGACAGTAAGAATTCGATCGGGATTGTTCCATCGGTCAGCCCGGTATAATGGCCCTGGGGAGCTTACCCTTCACGAAATGGAAGAGCTGAAGAAGAAGCTGCAAGAAGAGATATCCGTCCTCGAATACGAGCTACGCAATGAGCTGCCCAAGGAAATCCTGAAGGCTCGCGCGCACGGTGACCTTAAGGAAAATGCGGAGTTTCACGCCGCCAAAGAACGCCAAAGGTTCGTGGATGCGCGTCTTTCGCAGTTAAAGCAGCGGTTGGGGGAGTTGTCGCTCGTCGATGTAACCAAGATCCCGCGGGATCGCGTAGGACTCGGGTCTACCGTCCACGTCCTCGACACCACTAAAGACGAAGAGATAACGTATAAGCTGGTCACAAGCGAAGAAGCCGACGCCGCGAAGGGGCTGATCTCGACCAATTCGCCGATCGGCCGTGGGTTGATTGGTAAGCAGGTAGGCGATGAAGTGAAGGTTGTCATTCCGGGCGGTAGCCGGACCATGGAGATTTTAAAACTGTCGACTATCCACGATTCGGCAAGCTAGGAGCGGTATGACGTTCACACGGTTGATCGGCTTAGTCTGCAATAAGATCATCGTCTTGATCGTCCGCGGCTTGGCTCTGTCCAGAATTCATCCTAATGTTCTGACGTTTATCGGTCTGCTGATCAACCTTTGGGCCGCTTATCTTCTAGCAAGAGGACAATTTCGTCAGGCCGCTCTGGTAATTATCGGCGCTGGCATCTTCGACATGGTCGACGGCAGAGTTGCCCGGGAAACGAACCAGGTAACCCGATTTGGCGGGTTTTTCGATTCGGTTCTCGATCGCTACTCGGACCTCGGCCTTCTCATCGGCCTCCTCGTCTGGTACGGTACGATCAACCGGCCTTTTTACGTCGTTCTGACGGCTGTAGTGATGACTGCGTCAGTAATGATCAGCTACACGCGAGCCAGGGCTGAGAACACGATTCCGATGTGCAAGGTCGGTTTCATGGAGCGACCCGAGCGGATTGTTCTACTGATCCTCGGCGCTTTGACTGACCGTATGGCGCCCGTGCTTTGGGTAATCGCCATACTGGGCAATCTGACCGTGATCCACCGTATGCTTTTCACTTGGCAGGAAGCCAAGCGCCTCGAAGATGCCCAACTGCGGCCCAGCGCCGCGCACAAGTATCACTAATCGCGTAAGCGCAGTTTACCCCTCGAAGATTACATAGGCCAGTCCGTTCTCTGCGGTATGTGTGAGCGATAGATGAACGCTCTTCACCCCGGCTTGGCTTGCAATCGCTTCCGCCTCGCCATGTAACAGCAGCGTCGGCCGGCCGGAAGGCAGATTCATCACCTCGAAATCTTTCCACTGAATTCCCCGTCGCCAGCCCGTGCCCAATGCCTTCATGCCGGCCTCTTTGGCCGCAAACCGCGCGGCATAGCGCTCAAACCGATTCGCCTTCCGCTCGACATACGCGATCTCGCGATCGGTGTAGATGCGATGCACGAAACGATCTCCGAATCGCTCCACGGATTGCCGGATGCGATGCACTTCCGCCAGATCCACCCCTGTACCGAGGATCATTCGTCGGTACCTGCAATCGTCAGGCTCCCGAACTTCACACCTTTCACACTGATGAGGGCATCCGCGATGCGCCGCACCTCCTGCGATTTTCCTTTGACGACGAGTACCTCGAGGCAATTATCGTGATCGAGATGTACATGCATCGTCGAAAGGATGTTGTGATGCGCGTTGTGCTGCATGTCCGTCAGCTTGTCGCTGAGCATCCGTACGTGATGGTCATAAACCATCGTGACTGTGCCGACGATCGGAGTATCCGGCGCTTCCGCAGCTGTCCGGATCAGTTCATCCCGGACGAGATCACGGAAGGCCTCTGAGCGGTTCGTATACCCGCGGTGGGAGATATGCTGATCGAACTTGTCCAGCAGGTCGGCGTCAATCGCTACTCCGATACGGCTCAATTCTGCCATGCGCGTTGATTATCGCAAAAGCCGGAAACGGGGTCCGTCACACAAATTTACGAATCGTGCTACCGTGATTTTAGGCCCTATGCACATCCCCGACGGATTCTTATCCACGCCGGTGTGGGCGTCCTTAGGCGCAGTCAGTCTGCCGACCGTGGGAATCCTGGCCCGAAAAGCACAAGGACTCGAGGAACATGGCCGCGCGCCCTTGCTGGGCGTGATGGGAGCGTTTGTCTTCGCGGCGCAGATGGTGAATTTCCCCATTGCGGCCGGGACGAGCAGCCATCTTCTTGGAGGCGCGCTTCTGGCGTGCAGCGTGGGACCGGCTGCGGGCGTGGTTGTGATGACGGCCGTGCTTGCGATTCAGGCTTTTGTATTCCAGGACGGCGGCATCCTCGCTCTCGGGGCGAACATTTTCAACCTCGCGATTGCCGGAGTTCTGAGCGCCTATCTCCCCTATTACTTCTGGGGTGCCGGACGCTACCGGAAAGCCGCCATTTTTTCCGGAGCCGTGTTGTCCGTTCTTGTCAGCGCGGGTTTAGCTCTGTTGCAAATCCTCATGTCGGGCGTGCCGATTGCGATGCCTCTGGTGCGGTTATCGGCCGGGCTGTTCTTCGTTTCCGCAATCATCGAGGGATTTATCACCCTGGCGATTCTGCAGGCGATCGAGCGGATCAATCCGCAGTGGATCCAGCGGCCTGGGCGCGCGAGTGACCGCGTCCTCACGACTGTCGCTGTGATGGCTGTCATCCTCTCCTGCGCCGGATTCGTTGTCGCCTCCAATCATCCTGATACCTTGGAAGCTTTCGCGGAGCAATTAGGGCTCTCGTCGGCTGCGGCGCCCGTGCTGAGTCCACTCGCCGACTACAAACTCGCGACAATTCAATCGAGCGACCTGGCCCAGGCTTCAGCCGGGTTGATCGGGCTCACAATGGTGTACTTCGTTTGTGTGCTCGTCGGACGGTACATCTCTCAGCGCAGGAGCACCTAGTTGCGCTTTGCGGCCGTCGACGAGTGGAGCCATAAGAACACCTTCCTGCATCAACTCGATCCGCGAGCCAAGATCGTCGCCACGCTGATCGTTCTGTTCGCAGTCAGCCGCGGCAACCTGCTGGCGCCGACGGGGCTCATTCTGGCGGGTGTGGCGTTCGGGAAACTCCCCATTGGAGCGGCCCTGCTCCGGGCGTGTGTCGCTTTACCATTTGCGTTCAGCTTTGCTGTTGCGACAGCGCTGTCCGGGCATGCGGAATCCGGCATTGTCCTGGCGATTCGCAGCTACGTGTCGGCCCTCGCTGTCCTCGTCCTCATCGGTATTACGCCACTTCCTTCCATCCTTGAAGGATTCCGGCGGCTTGGAGCGCCTGCTATTCTGCTCGAAGTCATTCAATTCGTTCATCGATACCTGTTTCTGCTCGCCGAGCAGACACAAAGGATGGCCACAGCCGCGCGGGCGCGTGGAGCTCGCCGGAGTTTTGCAGCCGTCGCCGGCTCCGTCGGGGTATTATTCGCCCGCTCCTACGACCGGGCAGAAGCGATCCACCGATCCATGCTCGCGCGGGGGTATACGGGGTCATTACCGTCACGGGAGCGTCTGCGCTTCCGTATGGCCGATTTCTGCCTCGTTCTCATCGCCTGTGTGACGGCTCGCCTCGCGTTCGTATGAGTCTGATCGAGGTGCTCGGCCTTCGCTTTGCTTACCCTGACGGTTTCGTAGCATTGGATGGGGTCGATTTCTACCTCGAACCCGGCGAAACTGTCGTCCTCCTCGGAGCGAACGGATCAGGAAAGACGACGTTTATCCTTTGCCTCGCCGGACTGCTGCAGGCAGCCTCGGGGTCCGTCCGGATTGCGGGCAGGGACCTCACAAAGCAGAACGCAGCCGATCTGAGGACTCAACTGGGGGTGGTCTTCCAGGATGCCGACGACCAGCTTTTCATGCCTACGGTACTCGACGATGTTATGTTTGGGCCCCTGAATCGCGGAGTCGACCGTCGGCAGGCGGAGCGTGCATCGATTCAGGCCTTACAGCGGGTCGGTATTCAGGACGGCTACAATCGTCCGCCATATCACCTTAGCGCTGGCGAGAAGAGACGGGTGGCGATTGCGGGGGTGCTTGCGATGAATCCACAGGTGCTGGTGCTGGACGAACCGACTACTTACCTTGATCCACCCGGGCAGCGCGACTTAGTAAGTGTCTTGCGCGAATTGCCGCAGGCGAAAATCCTCGTGACTCACGATGTACGCTTTGCGCAGGCTCTTGGCGCGCGCGCCGTATTTTTCGATCACGGGAAGGTGGCGGGATTGGGCTCCGTCGCCGACGTCGTCGAAAAGTTCAATTGGAATTTGCGGTAGATTTACGGTATTCTGCCCAACGTTTTTTTTGAGCGGTCGCAATACGCTTGCGCGCTTCCGGGCTAAGAGTCCGTTTTTTGCCGCCGTTATGCGCAGGCTCCGTATGTGTTCGCGACCGCTTACCCAAGCGGTTTCGAATCTCCAGAATCTGGGCCTCTATCCGGCTCTTCTGAAGCTCCAAACCCTCGAGAGCCGCTTCGAGTACGAGCGGGTCATCCAAGGTTTTCAGGATCTTCGGCATCAACCACTTACTCCGCCGGAGTAAGTTTACCAGATTCGCATACTAAAGTAACAGGCCCATCATTTATCAAACTTACTTTCATAGAGGCTTGAAACACCCCGGTATCGACACGAATGCCCGTGCGGCGGACTTGAGTGACAAAATAATTATAGAGTTCGACCGCAAATTCCGGAGGCGCCGCCTGGTCGAAACTTGGCCGCATTCCCTTGCGGCAATCACCGTAAAGAGTGAACTGAGAGACAACAAGCAGGGATCCCTCGCAATCCATGACGTTCCGGTTCATCTTGCCGTCGTCGTCGTTGAATATCCTCAGACCCGCGACCTTACGCGCGAGATAGTCGGCATCTTGTTTAGTGTCTTGGCGTTGCACACCAAGCAGCACAAGGAGACCGTGTTTGATCGCTCCGGTTACGCGTCCGTCCACCTCAACACTCGCCTCGGTGACCCGTTGTATGACTGCTCGCATTGAACCCCATGGTATAAGTAACGAGATCGCGTCCATGATCGAGACTTACGCCTACGCTAGAGCCGGGTTACTTGGAAACCCGAGTGACGGTTACTTCGGCAAAACAATCGCTGTTTTAGTCCGAAATTTTCGGGCGCGTGTCCTGCTGTATCCCAGTTCACGACTCGAAATCAAGCCATCGAAGGCTGATATGCCCGTGTTCGACAGCCTTGACGAACTGTATTCAACGACACGGTGGCGCGGATACTATGGCGGGATCCGGATTTTGCAGGCGCTGATCGTCAGGCTGCTCGATTACTGCCGTGAGAACGGGTGCGAACTCGACCACCGTAATTTCACCCTCGAATACGAATCGACCATTCCGCTTCGGCTCGGAATGGGCGGTTCAAGCGCCATCATCACGGCGGCTCTTCGAGCGCTGTGCGAGTACTTCCATCTCGACATTCCGCTGCCGGTTCAGGCCAAACTCGCGCTTGAAACCGAGACCCGCGAAATCGGTGTGCCGGCGGGTCCGCAGGACCGCGTCATCCAGGTCTATGAAGGCGTGGTCTACATGGATTTTCGGCGCGATCTCATGGAATGCCGCGGCTTCGGAGAATATGAACGCCTGGACCCGGGCCTCCTTCCGAATATCTACCTCGCCTACCGCACCAGCCTCAGTGAAGGCACGGAGGTATTCCATAACAATGTTCGCGAACGATGGCGGGCCGGCGATCCGAGTGTGGTCAGCGCGATGAACACCTGGGCTTCGTATGCGGAGCAGGGCCGTAACGCGCTGCTCGCTCGTGACCATGACGCGCTCGATAAGCTCATAAACGCCAATTTTGACCTCAGACAGCAGTTGTACCGGATAAGCGAGGGCAACCTCGAAATGATCCGCACCGCCCGGCAGTGTGGCGCGTCGGCAAACTTCGCAGGTTCCGGTGGAGCGATCGTTGGGACTTACCGCGATGAAGCCGTATTTCAGAACATCTCGGATGCAATGGCAAGGATCGGTGTAGCTGTGATTAAGCCGACGATCCTTCCGCCATCTCGGTAATATCCGAAGGCGCTCTAGGGGCTTCCGTATATTACAGCACGGGAAATCCGTAACTATAATCCAACCTATGATCTACAAGAGCCGGTCTCGGCATTCACGAGCGCCCGGTGGTTACCTGCAGTTCCGCAGTTCGGACCTGTCCACGGTATACGGCTATGGTGAGGGTGATTACATCCAGCTACGTGACGAATTCGGCAGCATTTGGATCGGATGCGCCACGCGTGAGGACGATAGCGAACTCGTGCGCTATCGTTTCCGGGATTCGAATGGGCGTTCAATCTCGGGCATCTCCGACTCTCATGGTGTCCTCCTCCGCGACGAACGAGGCAACACCTGGCGCGGTTTCGTAGATTGAGCTTCTGTAAAGTCTTGTAAACTCCGAACCCATGCGGCTCCTACTCGGGCTCTAATGAAGGTAGATGCGCCATCGCGCCGGATTCTGGGTGCTGGTATCCCTCGTCGGAGTCCTGTGCTTTCTTGGATATCTGCAGTATCGCTGGATTGACCGGCTTGCTAAAGACGAACATGAGCGGCAACAGCAGTCGCTCCGCACAGCGATCGCTCGGATTGCGTCTGCCTTTGATGTTGAGGTAACACGCGCGCACATCGCGTTCGCGCCGGGTCCGCCGCAACTCGACAACGCCGCGTTCTGGGCGGACCGCATCCAGACCTGGAACGAGTTCGCTCCGTATCCTCGGATGATAAAGGAGGTGTACTTCACCGAGGGAAGCCAGACGTTTCGAGTCACGTCTTCCGGCGTTGTTCCAGCCGAAGGCGCCATCCAAACCGGAAACGATCCTGTTTCGGTCGTGCCGATGGGACGCCCTGACATGGAACCGGCGATGCGGACAATCGTCTTCGATGGGGAGTACATTCAGCGCGAACTCCTGCCGAAACTCACGTCGCGGCACCTGAACACCGAACGTTTTGGATTGCGCGTGCTGGCCGGGGAGCAGTCGGTCTATTCGGTGAATGAGTTTCGGAGCGAAGCCACAACCAGAATGTTCGCGTTTCGCCCGGAATGCTTCAGCGGGCCCCCGGGCCGCGGCCGGCGGCATGGCCCCCCGCCATGGTTCGATGGTGGAGCGAGCCTCATCGCCCGCAGCGATGTCACTTGTATTGACGCGCCACCGGGCCGGGAACCCGGCCGCTGGACGCTCGAAGCGGGACCTTCCACCTCGACTGTTACAGGGCTCCATGAGTTCCGAACCCGAAGCCTGTTGCTGAGCTTCGGCGTCCTTGCGGTTCTGGCAACCGGTATCGGAATGCTGGGCCTTTATGCGCACCGCGCACAATTGCTCGCCCAACGGCAAATGGAATTCGCGATGGCTGTTTCTCACGAACTGCGGACTCCACTCACCATCATCCGGGTGGCGGCGGACAATCTCTCAGAAGGGTTGGTTTCCGACCCAAAGAAATATGGCGAGATGATTCGTCGCGAGACGATTCGGCTTTCGGACATGGTGGAGCAGGTCCTGGTCTTCGCTCGCACTCACCGGGCCGATATCAACCCGCACTTTGAGTCTGTCTTGCCCGCGGACGTGATCGACCGTGCCTTGTCTGCAGTCGGCCCTTCGCTCGACTCGGCGGGCATGCGAATTGAGCGTGATGTCGCTGACGATCTGCCGCCAATGCATGCCGACGCGAATCTCGTGAGTGCGGGAATCCAGAACCTGTTGATCAATGCTGCCAAATATGCGGGCTCGGGCGGCGTCGTGAGGGTGCGTGCCGAACAGAGAGAGCAGTCTCAGGTCAGCATCGTAGTCGAAGACGATGGCCCTGGAGTTCGCCAAGCTGAATTGGATCGTATTTTCACCCCCTTCTATCGTGGGTCTGACGCGGCGAACTCACGCGTCCCTGGTCTGGGCTTGGGACTGCATCTCGTTAAACGGATTGCCGAGGCTCACGGAGGATTCGTCCGCGCCGAAAATCGCACGGGCAGAGGGTTTGAGATTGAGATGAGGATACCTGCTGTTGAATCCTAAGTTGTTACTCGTCGAAGATGAACCGTCCCTGGCGATAGTTCTCGCTGATCGTTTGGAGCGTGAAGGGTACTCCGTTGCAACCGTCGATAACGGAAACGCGGCGATCGCGACGGCGTTGCGCGACGGGTTCGATGTGATGGTGCTCGACGTCATGATCCCCGGACGAAACGGGTTTGAGGTGTGCCGCGAATTGCGATCGCAGGGCTCGACCGTGCCCATTCTGATGCTTACCGCCCGTGGGGAGGTCAAGGACCGCGTTGCCGGTTTGAAGACGGGCGCTGATGACTATCTCACCAAACCGTTCGATACGACTGAATTGCTGGCGCGAATCGAAGCCCTGCTCAGGCGATCCCAACACTCCCCCGTCAGTTCCCTTACGTACCAGTTCTCAGGCATCCATGTGAACACCCGGCGTCGCGAGGTGTTGCGGAAGGGCGAGCCGGTGACGCTTTCGGCGAAGGAGTATCAACTGCTATGTTATCTGCTGGAGCGGCCGGGCATGGTCGTCTCTCGAGATGAATTGCTAGAGCAGGTGTGGGGCTACCGGGCAATCACAAACACCCGCACGGTCGATGTCCACTTGGCGCAGTTGCGAAGCAAACTCGAGGAAGATCCCCGGCAGCCTCGTCACCTCCTGACAGTCCATGGGTCCGGTTACAAATTCGTCCGCGAGTCATAAAGGCTGAATTTACAAAGGCTTTACAGGGTAGAGGTCAACTTCTTTCCTCCCGCTGCGTTTAACAAAGTGGAGGTTGTTTACAAACCGCATGAAAAAGACTTTCGTTGCCGCGATACTCGCATTGGCTGCTACAACCGGAATCTATGCGCAAGGGCAGGGCCGCCCGGATCGCGGCGGTACCCCGCCAACGGCCGAGCAGATGATTGAACGCCGCGTGCAACGGCTCACCACGTTGCTGACGTTGGAGAGCTCGCAGCAACAGCAGGCGAAAACGATCTTCACGGATGAAGCCACGGCCGCCCAAGCGCTCCGCACGACGGCGCAGACGGCCCACGAAGCGCTGGATACCGCTATGAAGTCCGGCGCGTCCGATGCCCAGATCGACCAGCTCGCCGCCCAGGTGGGCACGATACAAGGCCAATCGCTTGCGATTCATGCCAAAGCCCAAACGAAGTTCCGTTTGATCCTCACCGCCGCGCAAAAAGAAAAACTGGACGCTGCGGGCGACCACGGTCCAGGCGGGCCGGGAGGATTTCCCGGACGCGGAGGCCCGAGATTCTAAGCACTTCCTGACCTGACACACTCACTGACCATTTTTCTTCCCGACAGCCCGTTCGCCCGGTACACCCAGTCCGAACGGGCCTTTTTCTATCTGCTTTGATAGGTACATGGATCTGTCGGAGCTCCGAATCAGCTACACGAAAGCGGGATTGGTGGAGACGGACGCCGATCCTGATCCGGTAAGCCAGTTCAGAATATGGATGGATCAAGCAATCGCGATTGGCTTGCTCGAGCCGAACGCGATGACTCTGGCGACAACCGATGCTTCCGGTCAGCCCGATGTCCGAATCGTTCTGCTGAAGGCTTTCGATGAGAGCGGGTTCGTTTTCTACACGAACTATGAAAGCCGAAAGGCTCGTGAGATCGACCACAACGCTCATGTCTCGCTGTTGTTTTACTGGGGAGAACTGGAACGCCAGGTCCGTATCGCCGGAGTGGCTGTTCGTGTTTCGGAAGCCGAGTCCGATGAATACTTCCAGAGCCGGCCGGTAGGACACCAACTCGGAGCGTGGGTGTCGAACCAGAGTACGGTTATCGCGTGCCGTCAGGTACTCGAGGACCGTCTAGCGAACCTGTCCAGGCAATTCGAGTCTGTCCCAATTCCTCGTCCTCCACACTGGGAGGCTTCCGAGTAGCGCCTCACGTAATCGAGTTTTGGCAGGGGCGGCCCAATCGACTGCACGATCGCCTGGAGTATCGCCGGTCGGGCGATGCTTGGGTTATTCGACGGCTTTCACCTTGATTCCGGAGCGCCGCGCCAGAGCGCGATGCAGGCAGCCATCGCTGATCGAAGCGCTCATCCCTTAATCGATCGGACGTCACTTACGCGTGACCTGGCTCGCCGCCTCGGTCATGAGTTTCCTTCGTCCAAGTGTCGAGTTGCTGCGCCATCCGTTTAACGGTGCTCGCGTGCCGGCTGTCGCCTGCCAATTGTTCACCTCATGCGGATCGGTCTTCGTGTCGTAGAACTCGATTGCGGGCTTTCTCGGCTGCATGAACAACTCCTGCGTCGCATTCAGTTTGTGTTCGGCGTACAGCCGCTTCATTGCATTCAGCGTCGGATATTGCGTCTCGATGTATTCGTTGTGCTGCGTATAGGGACGCTCCGGCATCAGATTGCGGATATATTTATAGCGCTCATCGCGCACGCAGCGGATCCGATCGACGGTCATGTCACAGCGATCGCGCGCCGCCACGATGTGATCCCGCGGCTTCGCGCGATCTCCATAAAGCGGACGGCCATGGAAAAGCGTTGGGAGCGGTAGCCCGGCGGCTCTCACAGTTGTGGCAGTCATGTCCAGCGATAAAACGGGATCCTTGCGTACCGTTCCGGGCTTCACGACGCCCGGCCATCGCAGCATCATGGGAACGTGAATGCCGGCGTCGTACAGCCACTGCTTGCCTCGCAAAAGACAGCGGCCGTTGTCGCCCATGAAGAAGATGATAGTATCGTCGAGCAGACCATCCCTCTTCAGTTCCGCCAGCAGCACACCGACCTTACGGTCGAGCAGATTGACCGTGTCGAGGTAGTTTGCGAACTCGTCGCGGATGACCGGATCGTCGGCGTAGTAGGGAGGAAGGGGAACAGATTTCGGATCTACGACCTTTGACTGTTTCCGCGCCTCGACGAAAGCCGGTCCCTTATGAGTTTCCGTGAAATTGATCTGCGCATAGAAAGGCTGACCGGGCTTTCGCTCGCGCCAATGAGTGCCGTCGAAGGGTTTGGGTGCAGTGAAGTTGAAGTCGGTTTTACCGCTGCCGCGAACCCCTGGGGCCACTTCGAGGATGTTTGCAGTGAAGTATCCCTGTTTCCGCAATCTCTCGGACACGAGTGCAACACCGTTCGGAAGCTGATAGCCATCCTCGCGATGGCTCCGGTGGTTATGCGTTCCCGTGGCCGTCTGGTACACCCCGGTATTGAAGGCCGAGCGGCTAGCCGAACAAACCGGAGCCGTCGTGAACGCGGCAGCGAACCGGGCGCCTTCGGATGCGAATTGATCCAGGTTCGGTGTCTCGACAATCGGGTACCCATAGCAATGGAGTTGCGGCCCCAAATCTTCGGCGAGAATCCAAAGGATGTTTGGCCGGTCAGAACGACCGTGAAGGATTGCGGGAAAGGCGCCTGTGGCGGCGCAAAGCAGCTCGCGGCGATTCAGCGGCATGGAACCGTTCCATTCTATGCCGAGCCTCGACTGGTTACCGCTTAACGGCTTTTGACGATCGAGAGTCCCGGAGCCAAACCACTGCCAGCCCACCTAACACAAGCGCCAGGCTGACGGGTTCGGGTATCGGAGCTGCGAACAGTTGTGCCAAAACGATGTTCATTTGCGCCTCCACCGAATGAAAGCGCAAATGAGGGGAAAATCGGCTCAGTTGTGGGGAGAAAATCGACGCAGGCGGAAAACTTCGACGAAGAAGAGATAGATGTTGAGCAGTCCGAGGCCGCTCACGGCTCCTCGAAAATAGTTGCTGTTCCAAATCTGGCGTAGTCCGTGAGGCAGAAACGCGAGGTCCCAGTCGCTCGCCCAGGGCCACACCAGGAGAAAGATCCCGATTTCGAAGAGCAGAATAACGGAGATCAGCCCAGCGGTCTTGTGATACCAGCGGTATTGCGGCCGGGGTACCACCTCGAGTTGAGACGGCGACTCAGGCTGTAGCATTCTGGACCAAGTCGTCTCCCCTCTCATCGTATCCTGACCAGACCGGGAAGGAACACGCAAGACGGACGGGCTCGAAGCTGAAACGGTGGAGCATCGTGGGGCCGTGCTTGCGGAGCGCCTCCGAGTGCTCCTCGGTCGCGTATCCTTTGTGCCGAACGAACCCAAATTGCGGGAACACGGCATCCCACTCGCACATGCATCGATCGCGCACCGTCTTGGCCAGAATAGACGCCGCGGCGATGCACTGTACCTGAGCGTCCCCGTGGATAATGGGTTCGTTTGGAACTCCCAAGTCCAAAGGGACAGCGTCGGTCAGGAGGTAATCACAAGCGGGGTCGAGGGCTTGAATTGCCCGCTTCATCGCCAATTTCGATGCCTGGTAGATGTTGATGCGGTCGATCTCGTATACGTCGGCAGCCGCGACGGCCCATGCGATCGCCCGCTCGCGGATGCGTTCCGCGAGGATGTCGCGGCGGTCGGGCGGAAGCATTTTGCTATCTCTCAGGCCGCGTATGGGAGTGTCAGGAGAAAGAATAACGGCAGCGGCGAAGACAGGACCGAAAAGAGAACCTCGTCCGGCCTCGTCCACGCCTGCAATACGCGTGTAGCCTCTAAGGCGGGCAGCACGTTCGTGCTTCCCGCCGCAGGCAAATTTCGCGATCTTTTTCGCGCTAGCCAAGGACTTCCCGGCCGGGGCGTCAGCTTATGCGCGCTCTTTCAGGCGGGCTGCTTTGCCGCGGAGACCACGCAGATAGTACAACTTCGCCCGGCGGACCAACCCGGTTCGGACGAAATCGATGTGATCGATCACGGGAGCGTTTACCGGGAAGATACGTTCGACACCTTGGCCGAAGCTGATCTTCCGCACGGTAATAGTCTCACCCATCCCGCTATTGTTACGCGCGATGAGGACGCCTTCAAATGCCTGCGTGCGCTCCTTGTCCCCTTCCCTGATCTTCACGTGCACGCGGATCGTATCACCCGGGCGGAACTCCGGAAGATCGGAGCGCTTGTTCTTGTTCAAAATCTTCGTCATCAACGCGTTCTGCATCTCTTTACCCTATTCCTTCGGCGGGTTTGTCCGCTGCAGAAGGTCCGGCCGCATTCGCGCCGTCTTCTCCTCCGCAGCCTTCGTCCGCCATCTACGTATCTCTTCGTGATGCCCGCTCAGGAGCACCTCGGGAACCGGCACGCCCCGAAACACCGCAGGTCTGGTCCATTGCGGTGAATCGAGCAATTCGGGGCCGCGCCCTTCACTAAACGACTCCCAAACCGTGGAGGCTTCATTTCCGAGTACTCCCGGAAGCAGCCGGGCGACCGAGTCAATGACAACGGCCGCGGCCAACTCTCCACCGCTCAGGACAAAATTCCCGATCGAGAGCTCCTCGTCCGCTAATTGCGTCGCGACTCGCTCATCGACTCCCTCATACCGGCCGCAAATCAGAAGCAATTCCTGATTTTGGCTCAACCGCCGGGCGACGCTCTGATCGAACAGACGTCCTTGCGCCGACAGCAAAATAACCTTTTGTTCGGGCTTCCGTTCCGGCCAGATGGTTTCAACCGCCTGGAAAATCGGTTCGGGCTTCAGCAGCATTCCTTCGCCGCCGCCGAACGGACGGTCATCCACCGTTTTGTGACGGTCTGACGTCCAGTTTCTCAAATTGTGGACCCGGATTTCCACCATCCCGGCTTCCCGGGCCTTGGCGACCACTCCGTGGGCGAATGGTCCCTCGAAGAAATCGGGGAAGATCGTCAGAACATGGAAGATCATTTCCGATTCAAATCTTCCAGCCCCTCCGGCAATTCCACGCGGATCTTTCGTCCCGGAACGTCCACTTCAACGCAAATCTGCGGCACATACGGGATAAGAAGGTCTTCTCCCACCTGCAAAATCACCGGACCGCCTACGTCCTGCCACCCCGTCACTACCCCGATCCGCCGTCCGTCGCGGGAGATGATTTCGCACCCCACGAGGTCCGAAAGGTAAAACTCGCCTTCATCGAGAGGGGGTCTCTGCTCTTCGGGGATACAGACCAACCAGCCTTGTAAGTCTTCGGCGTCCGTGCGGGTGTCAACCCCAACGAACTTCAACACCAGCAGCCCCTGGTGAACCCAACACCGTTCCAGCTCTGCCCGACGGCCGCTCTCGGCATCGACAGCGGCTCGCAGCGTCACTTCGAGCCCAGGAGTGAAGCGGTCGAATTCGCTTCCGAGACTCTCCGCCAACAACTCCCCCCGGATTCCGCGGGCGCGCCGCAGAGCGGCCAATGCCACCCACTGAGAAGCCAGACGGTTACTCCAAAATCTCCAGATTGAACCGGCGGTTCAACTTCATCCCGGCCGCTCCGAGCAATGTTCGAATGGAGCGTGCGGTGCGGCCTTGTTTGCCGATAACCTTCCCCAAGTCTCCCGGCGCAACGCGCAACTCTAAAACGGTGACCTGTTCTCCCGTTGTTTCTCTCACCGACACCTGCTCGGGCTCATCGACGAGAGCTTTGGCGATATCTTCTATCAACTCCTTCATCCCCGCCATGGATGGAGTCTCCTTTCGAGTGTTTCCGCTTCCGCCGCACGACTGGTTCGCGCTGCCGGTCCTGACATAAGTTTAGGCCGCGGGTTGCTCAGTCCCTGCGCTTGCCGGATTTTGATCCAGGAGGCGCTTCACGGTATCGGAAGGCTGTGCGCCATTCTTCAACCAGTGGCTGACACGGTCCTGCTTGATGTGGAGCTGTTTTGGCTGCGCAACGGGGTTGTAGTGACCGACCACTTCGATAGCGCGGCTGTTACGCGCACGCTCCTTTTCAATAACGACGAGGCGGTACGTCGGCTTCTTCTTCGAGCCAAAGCGCGCCAAACGGATCATCAACATTCAATAAGCTCCTGCTTTTTTCATCGATTTCCTTCTACCGGCCGCCGAACATGTTCGGCAGCTTGAAATTGCCCATATTCGGAAGCTTCTTGCCTCCGAGCAGACCTCCGGAAAATGTCTTCATCATCTTCCGTGCCTGGGCATACTGCTTAAGTAACTGGTTAACTTCCTGGACAGAGGTGCCACTGCCGCGCGCAATGCGCCGCCGGCGCGCTCCGTTGATAATCATGTGATTGTGACGCTCCTGGAGCGTCATCGAGTCGATGATGGCGACCACGCGCGTGATCTCCTTCTCATCCACTTTCACATTCTTCAACTCTTTGAACGGGCCGACCTGCGGCATCATTCCAAGCAAAGATTCGAGCGGACCGAGCTTCCGAAGCTGACGCAGTTGGTCGCGAAAATCTTCGAGACTGAACTCGTTCTCGATGAGCTTTCGCTGCATCTCCTCGGCTTTTTTCTGGTCGATATTCTGCTCGACCTTTTCGATCAGCGACAGTACATCGCCCATCCCGAGGATTCGATTGGCAACGCGATCGGGATGAAATGGTTCGAGCGCATCGAACTTCTCGCCAACGCCGACGAACTTCAGAGGTTGATCCGTGACCGTTCGGATGGAGAGCGCCGCGCCGCCGCGGGCATCGCCGTCCATCTTGGTGAGGACGACGCCAGTGATACCGAGCCGCTTATGGAATTCTTCGGCTGACCGGACGGCGTCCTGGCCAGTCATGGCGTCGGCGACGAACAGGATTTCCGTTGGGTTCAGAAGCTCCTTCAGCTTGTGGAGCTCGTTCATCAACTCGTCGTCGATGTGCAAACGGCCGGCGGTGTCGACCAGAAGCGTGTCGCGTCCGGTTTGAACGGCTTCCCTGCGCCCGGATCGTGCAAGCTCGACTGGATCGGACGCTTGCTCGGGGGTACCCTCATAAATCGGAAGCTTCAGATCCCGAGCGATGATGGAAAGCTGTTTTCGAGCGGCAGGACGGTAAACGTCGACCGAAACCATCACGGGCGAGTGCCCGTTCTTCGACAGGTAGCGAGCAAGCTTGCCGGTGCTGGTCGTCTTACCCGAGCCCTGCAGGCCGACGATCATGATGACCGTGGGCGGCTCGTTCGCAAAACGTAGCTTCGCCTGATGCGTTCCGAGAATCCGAACCAATTCGTCATGGACGATCTTGATGACTTGCTGACCGGGTGACAGCGAGGCCAGGACTTCCTGTCCCATCGCCTTCTCTCTGATGTTCTCGATCAGCTGCTTGACCACGCGAAAGTGCACATCGGCTTCAAGCAGGGCGACACGGATCTCGCGCAAGGCGGCTTCCATGTTCTCGGCCGTCAGTTTGCCTTCGCCGCGCAGATTTTTGAAGACGCGCTGCAGCTTCTCGGATAGATTCTCGAACATCGTTTAAGACTTAGTCAGCTGATTCTGAAAGGACCAACGCTGGAACTGTGGTAGTCACCAACAGATGGAAGTTCTCTTTATTATAGATTACCGGAACCGGGAAGGCTTGTCAGCAGCCGCACCGGGCCTAAGTTGCGGTTACACGAGAGGATACGCCGTCGTGATGGCGTTCAGTCGAGCGCTGCGAACAACTGGCGGAAATCGATCTCGAGATTTTCTCCGGCCGGCATCGGGATCGCAATGACCAGGGGCTCGGATTGGTCATGCAGTGTCCCCTCGTGTCGACGGTGAAGATCGCGTGTTCGTACGGATCGGCAATGACGATGGTAGGCACACCCGTCGCGTGGTGATCCTTGTACTTGGCGGTGAGCTCAGTCCAGCCCTCCGCCTGAGACACAATCTCGAAGGTGCAGATCGCGGGCTCTGTTAAGATTTCTTCCCGTTTGTGGCCGGACGTGCTTCTCCAGAATCACACCATCGACGTACTCTCGTGGGATCTCGTAATCCGTGCACAGGTAATCTTCGACTGAGATCAGTGGAGGATTGGGCGCAGCAGTCATGGTCCGAGTTTACCAACCGTGCCTCAGTTTCACTTCTGCCGGGCGATATCTCCCGAAGTCGCTTTGACCGCGGCGATGTAGTCCGCTGGCGAGAGGAAGATCTGGAGTCCGCGCTGGCCGGCGGAAATCGAGATCACATCCCACAACTCGGCTGTTTCGTCGATGTAAACCGGGTATTCCTTCTTGCAGGCTAATGCCGTAACGCCTCCCCGGATATAGCCGGTTACCGCCTGGACGTCCTTCAACGAAACCATATCGATCTTGCGGTCACCCGTCAGTCGGGCGAGTGCTTTAAAATCGAGTTCCGCGTTGCCCGGAATCACGGCGAGGCAGATATCATTGCGATCGCCCCGCACCGCTAGCGTTTTGAAGACCTGCTCGGCTGGCAGACCGACCTTTGCCGCTACGGTTTCGGCGGTAAGGTCATCCGGATCGACTTCGTATTCGCGAGTTTCATAGCCGATTCCGAGTTGGTCCAGCACACGCATCGCGTTCGTTTTGGCCGCCATTAGCGCTAGATCTACCACGGACAAATCGTGGATTGGCAACGTGTCTCGATGTAATTCCTAACTGGGACAACTGCCGGGCTTGGGAGCTCGGAAATCGAACACGCAGTCCTGGGGTCCACTGTAAGGAGGAAAACGTGTATGATTCGGAACTCTAACTTGTGTGCGGCGGCCGTGTCTTCGCTTCTGTTGTTGGCGGACGACCGCTTACTGTTCAAGAAATGCAAGGTGAACACGCCATCCGGAGTTATTGCGGAAAAGTCGTCGGGACGGGGGACAACTTGGTGTTGTAGACGACAATGATCCACAAAAGTCGTTCACTCTGAACCGAGAAAGGATACGCAACTAGACAACCGGAAAGCGTGAGATTCTGCTCGAGTTAGAGCGCCCGGCTTTTGACCAGCCTGGGCGCAATCCAACGTACGCATCACGTTCATCGACCCGGCAAATGCGACCGCGCTAACCCAATGAATCGGTATGCCGGTCGAGCGTTCCAGGGGTGTGACAACAGTCGCGGATAGTGGCGGACGCCGACCTCCGCAACACGCCACGGCGTCAATTCAATTTTGCGGACGAGTTCTACGCAGTCATGCCGCTGGTGGATATCAATTGAATGTCATCCAGCGCTGTGCGCCGGATGAGTCTGAAGTCACAGTCAGTATCGCGAATGTTCACTCGGAATAAGAAGCGTGCAAACGCGTTGTACGCGCTGCCGATCCAGATACGATGCGTCGGATCATTCCGTTCCAGTTTGTAGCCATTGAAGTCAACATCAAGCGCCATTCGCTCGAGAAGTTTTGGTAACTCGAGAATGTCATATTGTCCGTCTCCGTCCGTATAAAAGACGAGATCTTTTGTAGCTGCCGCGAAGCCACTCCGAAGTGCGGCTTCATACCCGCAATTGTGGTCATGCGTGATTACCCGCATACGCGGCGCATGTTCTCCGTAAGGTCCGCCAGTACGTCGGCTGTGTTGTCGTGACTGCCGTCATTAATACAATGACTCCGTAGTCTTCCGCAATCGAGGGAAGAACTTTGAATGTCTTACCGATAAGCGTCCGTAAGGAGCGTCATTGTATGCCGGGAAGAACACATTGACGCTGTAAGAATCAGCGCTGCCCGAACCCAAGCCAAACCCTTTTACAGCCCCTGCAGAATTACTCCGCACCCGTGGTTGCAGTGATTGCAAACGAGACGCGTTGTACTTACATCCCGTAAATACGTTAGGCCGGTGCTCTTATGCTGGTACTAGATGAGCGTTTTGACTATGGTCCGTCACGGGCAGGCGTCATATATGTCCGAAGACT
Organism: Bryobacteraceae bacterium; assembly: GCA_963825845.1. Lineage (GTDB taxonomy): Bacteria > Acidobacteriota > Terriglobia > Bryobacterales > Bryobacteraceae > DASQDN01. The sequence goes on from CAWGVL010000080.1 coordinate 53,670, forward strand.
ATGACCGGCTATCGGCAATTGGTGAAGAGCAGGCGATAAAGCTCGGCGAGTTCTGGGTTCGACATGAAATCCGGTTCGACGCGTGCTTTCACGGACCCGCGAAGCGACACTCGCGAACCGCGGACATCGCAGCGGAAGTGGTGAAGGCCGCGGGGCTTCCGTGGCCTGAAACTGAAATCATCGAGGACGTGGATGAGTTCGACGCATTCCGCCTGGCGCGACTGCTGACCCCGCGACTGGTCGAAGTAGATCCTGAGATTCGAAAACTCAACGATGACTTTATGGCCACTCGACATACTCCCGAGGGCGGTCGATCGCTGCAGAAGCTGTTTGAAGCAGTGGCGCGAAGCTGGTGCAGCGGCCAGTACGACTCACCGGATTTGGAGTCCTGGGGTCAGTTCCGCAGACGCGTTAAGCGTGCTGTCGAACGGATTCGTCAGACGTGCGCAGGCGGTCGAAATGTCGTTGTAATCACCTCGGGAGGACCGATTGCCGCAACCGTGGCGCAAGCTCTCGATCTGGAGCCGCTCTCGGCCATTGAGTTTGTCTGGTTGTCGAGGAATTGCTCGTTTGCCGAATTCCTCTTTTCGGGCGATCGCTTCTCGATGCACTCGTTCAACTCGATCCCTCATCTCGATGACCGGCGGCTGCTGACTTATCGATGAAGATCTGGGTTTACTACATAGGAAAGGCTCGGATGCCGCCTCCAATGCGATTGCTGCGGAGTTTCTGAAGCGCAGCTCGCGTTACGTCACCTGCGAAATGCGCGAAATCCATCCCAATCGCTTCGATCTGTGGAGTAAACATCCATCTGCAAATAAGGTGCTGCTCGATCCGGCCGGCAAGCTGCTGAGTTCTACCCAGTTCATCGACATCATCGCCAAGGGAGAAATGGAGGGCAGGGATCAGGTATTCGTCATCGGCGGCCACGACGGTCTTCCGGCGGGTTGGGCTCAGAGAGCGGATCTACTGTTGTCACTCTCACCGATGACGTTCCCTCATGAACTCGCGCGCGCAATGCTCGCCGAGCAGATTTACCGGGCCTTCACGACTTTGCGAGGGCACCCCTATCCTCGCTAGGAGGCATCGAGGGGAAGATTCGCTTTGGCTGCAAGATCCCAGCCGGCGAAGTGGCCGGCCTCAAACTTGCGAAACGCAGCGGCGGCGATCATCGCGGCGTTGTCGGTGGAGAGGCCCGGCGTTGGAAACAGAATGCGGGCTCCTAGACGTTCTCGTCGACTCGCTTCACGGAGACCCTCATTGCAGGCTACTCCGCCGGACACGATGACGGTCCTGGCACTGGTTTCCTCGGTGGAAGACCGGATGCGGCGTAGAAGCTCCTCAATCACCGTGTACTGGAACGAAGCAATCAGATCCAATGTCGCCTGAGGCGTTACTGCGAGCCAATCCTCAACGCTCGGGCGAGGCGTAGAGCGCAGCCAGGTCACGGCGCCGGCTCACTTCCCCGGCGATGTCCCGCGCTTCCGTCCATCGCAGGACGGCCGTCTTCAACCCGCTGAAGCTGAAGTCCGTTGTGTTGCCCTTGATTTTCGCAAGTGTGAACCGCACGGCGCGAGGATCACCATACGGAGCGAGCTTATCGATTACAGGGCCGCCGGGATATCCGAATCCTAGCAACTTCGCGACTTTATCGAAGGCTTCCCCTGCGGCGTCGTCGCGCGTCTTGCCCAGGAGCCGATACCGGTAGCCCTCTTCCACAGCGAACAAGTGCGTGTGTCCGCCGCTTGCTACCAATGCGATGGCCGGAAGCTCGACCTCAGCTCCACTCTGCTTCGCCTCCATGACGACAGCATGGATGTGTCCTTCGACATGGTTCACGGCGATCAGCGGGTGATTGGCGGCAAAGCACAGCGCCTTCGCATACGTGATGCCGACGAGTAGCGAACCTACGAGCCCCGGCCCTTCCGTCACAGCGATTGCGTCGAGCGAGGAAAGAGATACGCCGGCCTGGCCGATTGCGCGGCGGACTACGGAACGATCGACCGCAAATGCTCGCGGGACGCCAATTCCGGTACGACTCCGCCATACTTGCCATGGGTGTCGAGTTGTGAAGCAACCACCGATGACAGCACGCGTTCACCATCTTCAACGACGGCCGCCGCGGTCTCATCGCACGAGGACTCAATGGCTAGGATTCTGGGCACCCACTGCGATTCTAGCGATGGTGCGCGTCGCAGACTTCGATTATGAGTTGCCGCCGGAGCTCATCGCGCAAGAGCCGCTTGCGGATCGGACGGCGTCTCGCATGCTCGTCGTGTACCGCGCTGAGGGCCGCTGGGAAGATCGGGTCTTTGGCAATCTTCCGGAGTTTCTTCACCGTGGCGATTGCCTGATTATTAACGATTCCCGTGTTTTTGCCTCGCGCTTGTATGCAACCAGGTCGTCCGGTCCGGCGCGAATCGAGGTGTTTCTGATCAAGGCCGTATCGGATGATGCTCGGACGTGGCAAGCGCTCGTGCGGCCGGGGCGTAAGGTCCCGGTTGGCGAGACCTTACATTTCTCCGATACCCTGCGCGCGGAGGTCGTCGATCGGGGTGAGCATGGTGAGCGCACGATCCGCTTCGCCGGCGATGTTGACGTCCTTGAGGAAGCCGACCATATCGGGCACGTGCCGTTGCCACCATACATCCGAAGGGAGGATCGAACCGACGATCGAAACCGTTATCAGACGGTGTATGCGCAGAACCGCGGGTCGGTCGCGGCGCCAACGGCTGGACTGCACTTCACACCGGAAGTGCTCAACAAATGCCGTGCTGCCGGGGCGGATGTCGCGCGAGTGACGCTGCACGTCGGTCTGGGTACGTTCGCGCCACTGCATGTAGCGACACTCGACGAGGTGAGGCTGCACTACGAACAATACAGCGTCGATCCCGCAGACCTCGCGTTGATTCGCGGCGCGACTCGGCGTGTCGCCGTAGGCACAACAAGCGTCCGTACGATCGAATCGGTGTATGCCGGTGGACCGAGCGCGGGCGAAACGAACCTCTTCATCCGCCCCGGCTATCATTTCAAAGCAATAGACGCGATGGTAACTAATTTCCACCTGCCGCAATCCAGTCTGTTGATGCTGGTGAGCGCATTCGTCGGGATGAGTTAACGCGCGCTGTTTACCGGTACGCCGTGCAGCAGCGCTACCGCTTCTTTTCGTATGGCGATTGCATGCTGATTCTCTAAAGATGATCTGGCACGATATTCGGGATCCACAAGACCCGCAACTCGATGAACTGGCGCGCAAGTACAACTTGCACCCTCTGCACATGGAGGATTGCCGGAATCGGAACCAGGCGGCGAAAGTGGAGCAGATGAACGAGTATCTGTTCATCGTGCTGAAACCGATCGACATGGACGAAGAGTTTTGTCTGAACATCACGGATCTGGATTTCTTCATCGGCGAGGACTGGATTATCACGGTGCAGGAAGAACGCTGTGCGGCCGTCTCCGAAGCGCTCAATAAGGTCGCCACGGCTGCGGCACGGCTTCGTCCGGATGAGATGTTTTATCGCATCATGGATTCGATCGTGGACTCATATCAGCCTCTGATCGACCGCATCAGCGACCGGATCGACGTGATAGAAGATCGCGCGCTGTCCGATCCGGATCCGGCAATGCTGGAGGAGATCTTCGATCTGAAGCGCGCATTGATTCAGATGCGCCGGATCCTGGCAAACACGCGCGACCTGGTGGGGCACCTGCTGAGAAACGAATTCGCAATCATCCGGCAGGATCTTGCACCGTTCCTTCGGGATGTTTACGATCACTTGATTCGAAATCTGGACATGATCGAGATTCATCGCGATCTGCTGAACGGAGCCACCGAGTTATATCTATCCAGCGTCGCGAACAGGACGAACCAGGTGATGAAAGTGCTGACGGTCTTCGGAACGATCGCTACGCCAGCCCTTGTGATCACTGGCGTTTACGGGATGAACCTCAAGCACCTTCCGTTCGCCGAGTCGACGCACTCCTGGGGCATCGTGCTCGGGATCATTGCCCTAGTGTCCGTGTTTATGCTCGTCGTGCTTAAGCGCTGGCGAATGTTGTAGTGCGAACTGGGGTTTGCCGGAGGGCGTCGCAAGAACGCTCGTCATGTCCGCAATCAGTCTCAACAGCCGAACGGTGCCATCTACCTCGATCTTGTCCCACGTGTCCGTAGGACGGTGGTAATCCGCGTGTAGACCGGAGAAGAAAAACAGCGTCGGAACGCGTTTCGCTTTGAAAGACGTGTGATCGCTCGAGCCGTACACCGAGGTGTCACTGAGATCCAGGTCGAGATCATATTTGGGTCCGAGCGAGTCCAGAATCCCTCGATAGGGGCTGCCGGCGGGAGCGCCGCCGACCATGACTTTGTTATCGCGGACACGGCCGATCATGTCCATGTTGATCATCACCGAGGCACGCTCCAGGGGGAACAGCGGGTGATTGACATAGTGAGTGGAACCGAGAAGCCCGAGCTCCTCGCCAGCGAACGCCAGGAAAAGAATGCCACGCGCGGGTCGCGGATGCGAACCGAAGTATCTTGCGAGCGCCAATAGCCCCGCAGCACCCGAGGCATTGTCATCGGCGCCAGGGTGAATCGTACCGGCCTTTTCAGGAGCCAAAGAGTATTGCTCCCCTAAGCCAAGGTGATCGTAGTGAGCGCCGATGACGACGTACTCGTCCGTTGCCCCAGGCAGATAGCCGACGACGTTGTACACGTCGCGAGAGATGTGTTGGACATCCGTGGCCAGGTCAATCTCGAGACTCGCAGGGAAAGCGAAGGACTGCGGACGTAACGACCGGTCGATCTGTTCTTGAATCCCTCGGAAGTTTCGGCCGGCCGCGATGAACCACTTGTCGACATCTGCGCTCGCGACCTGGACGAATGGAATTCCTGCATCGGCCGGGCCTGGCAGACTCACGAACTTTTCGAGCGCGTCCGTACCGTGATTGGCATTGTCATTCACATAGATGATGGCGATGGCTCCGTGCGCCCGGGCATTCAGCGCCTTGCTGAAGAGTTGGGAATGCTCGGTATAGACCCGGCCCTCGAACACGCTGCCAGATTCGAACTCGACGGGCTCGTGGCGCAGCAGCACCACGATTTTTTCCCGGACGTCGACGTCGGCGTAATCGTCGTAGTTGTACTCGGGCGCTGTGATTCCGTATCCAGCGAACACAGCCTGACCTTTCGCCGCCGATGTCGAAGAAAAACTGAACGGCGTAAAGGATTCGCCGATCTTCAGTTCCGTTCGGACGCCATCGAGCGTGTAGGCCAAGTGGTTGTTCGCGCCAATCGAGGCCTTGACGGATACAGGGAACGGCTGCAGGTAGCTGTGGTCCAGGAGCGTCCGTAACCCAGCCCTGCGAAATTCCCTCGCGATGAAATGGGCGGCGCGGTCGAGTTCAGGCGAACCCGATCCGCGGCCTTTCATCTTCTTTGACGTGAGTTGCTTAATGTCGGAGAGGTAGCGGACCCCATCGATGTCGGCTGCGGCGCACAGCGATACGGCCCACAGCGTTGCGCCTATGACGATGTGGGCGGACTTCCGCCAACTCATTTACTTAAAGGCGACGGGAGGGTCACTTCGCAGCACTTCTCGCTACCGCCGTGGGTCTTCTGGTAGTCGACTTCATGCTCGATGATCTGTTTCAGCTGCGGCCACGGCATGTTTCCAACAAGCCGGCGGCCGTTCACGAACAACGTAGGAGTCGAGTTCACGCCGAGAGCACGGCCTTCCGCCTGTGACTTGTTGACCTCGGCCTCGGTCGCCTTGGTCTCCATGCAGGCGGCTAACTGAATGGGTTCGAGTGATTTGGTCTTGCCGAACTCCGCCACTTTATCCTTCAGATTTTCGACGGTGATCTCACCCTGGTGCTCGAAAATCCAGTCGTGGAAATCCCAGAACGCCGCCGGTTTCTGACGGAAGACACATCGGCCGGCGATGGCGGCAGGTTTTGCCCACGGGTGGATCGGTTCGAGGGGATAATCTTTGAAATAAACCCGGGCTTGTGTCGGAAACGCCGCTGCGAGGTTCGTGCGGATCACATTCGCTTCTTCCTTGCAGTAGCTGCATTGGAAATCGCTGTACATGACGACGTTGACCGGCGCGTCGGGAGCGCCGAAGCTCGGCTGATTGTCGGTGCTGATCTTGTTCTTGTCCGCGTCGAACGGGTTCTTTGCAACGTCGTAAACAGAGCCGCGAATGATCCTCTTCCCGTCGTTTGAAACCAGGAAGATTTCCTGCTGAGAGGCCTGCCCCGCGCTTGCGGTTACAACCACTTCTTTGAATCCAGGCAACTCGGTTGAAGCCTTAGGGTCGGCTACATTTACCTGGATCTGCGGTCCCCATACAAACAGATGCCGGACATACTGCTCCATTGTGGTTTTCGTTAGTGCCGACGGCTCAGTCGCTTTCTGCGCAGCCGCCGCGCCTGCAAACCACAACAGTGCTGCGGAGAGCAGCGTAAAATGACGCATATACTCTCCAGTGTAACCCTGATGTAGCTGCGGGATTTCAGGCAGGAAAGGCGCAACAACTATGAGATTAGTTCAGTTTCTTGAAGAGGCTTTGCGGCGTCGTGTCGCCCTGGTAGACGGCGACAAGCTGATCCCGCTCCACGGGTTCGACTCGATATACCGGCTGGCGCTCAACGCCATCGATACCCAGCAGCCGATGCGTGAGGTGATCGAGCGAAATCTCTCCAAGGACGCGATCGACTATTCAGAAGAAATCATGTTCCTTCCGGCTTTCGATCATCCGCAGGAACAGGCGCGATGCCTGGTTTCCGGTACTGGGTTGACGCACAGGAAAAGCGCGCAGACGCGAAACTCGATGCACACAGGCGTCCAGACAGTGACCGACTCCATGCGTATGTACGAGTGGGGTGTGGAGGGGGGACGGCCTGTAGCCGGTGCGATCGGCGCTCAACCCGAGTGGTTCTACAAGGGATCGGGCTTCATTTTACGGGCGCACAATCAGACGCTGCAGTTACCCGCATACGCCGACGATGGCGGGGATGAAGGGGAGATCGCCGGTTGCTATTTGATCGATGATGACGGCGCTCCGCGGCGTGTCGGTATGGCTGTGGGCAACGAATTCTCGGATCATGTGATGGAGCGGAAGAATTACCTGTATCTCGCGCCATCGAAGCTGCGGCAGTGCGCACTCGGCCCGGAGTTGGCGATTGATCCCGATTTCGGCGAAGTGAAGGGAATCGCGCGCGTGGAGCGGAATGGGCAGGAGATTTGGCGCAAAGAACTCGCGACAGGCGAAGATAACATGTGCCACTCACTGCGGAACATGGAACATCATCACTTCAAGTACGCGGCGCACCGGCAGCCGGGCGACGTGCATGTCCACTTCTTCGGAGCGGGCGCATTCAGCTTCGGAGAGTTGACTCTGCAGGACGGCGATGTGATGGAGATTGGCTTTGAAGGCTTCGGCCGTCCGCTCCGGAACGATCTGAGGATCGATCGCGAGCCCGTCTCGCTGGTTGAGGCGCGGCCGGTATAGAGGAGTTTACCGGCCGCCTTCTCACCCCGCCGTTGCGGCGCCGAGTGGGAGGTGGATAGTAGCGGTCGACATTCGAGCGCGTGAGTAAGACATGCTCCGTGAAAAGGGTCGGCGGGACTGCCTCTCCGCGAAGGACTCGGACGATGTTTGGGATGAGGCGTTCGCCGAACTTTTCAGGGAAATGAGCAACCGCGCTCCACATGGGACTGCGAGCCTTCCGCAGGGCTGCCCGGACTTCTGACACACCGCCCTGACTCAGGATCGCAACGTGTTCTGCACGGCCGGTTTCCTCGGCCGCCCTCAATGCTCCCAGGGCGTTCAGATCGTTGTAGCACAGCACTGCGGTCCGGCGATCCTTTGGATGCTCGTCGAGCACTGCACGCATCGCGCTGAGCGGACCATCCCCGCCGCGCTCGATATGGAGATGCATGATCTTGGCGTCAAGGACGCGGACGTTTCGGCGAAGTCCCTCAACCATGCCGGTGTTGCGAGCTTTCTGCGCAGGACTACTTCCCGGAATATCGAGAACGACGACACGGTCGAGAGCGCCCGCCCACCGGCGGCTAATCTGTTCGCCCAAACCTTCGCCTCCGGCCAGCCCTGCACGGTAGTTATTGATACCGAACAAACGCGAGCCCGGGATCGGGAACGTAACGGCAATAATCGGTACTCCTGCGTTGGCGCAGTGGTCCGCGATCACGTGAGACGCGTGCTCGTCGGGGTTATAGCAGAGCAGCAGCGACAGGTTTTGTGCTAACAACGCGTCCGTCTCGGCAAGCAGACGTGAGGAATCGAATTCATGGTGACGAATGATGAGGTCGAGTCCCGCGCGTTTCGCTTCGGTCTCAATACCATGCTCAACTTCTGAGACGAAGGTGATGTGTCGGCTCACCGACAACATGCCGATGCGGTATCGCATCCGCTTCCGGTAGCTCCTGCCGTTCGCGCATCGCTCGATCAAACCCTTCGCTTCCAACGTATAGAGCAGTCGAAACGCCGTGCTCTTCACCAGGTCTAATTTCTCGACCACTTCCGATAACCGAACCTCATCCTGCTGATTGAAAATTTCGAAGAACATCGAGTGCGCGGGCGGCGGCTTCGATCAGGTAGCGGTCGGGCCGGGACATCTAATTTATGATAATTCTTTCGGGAGTTCACGTTCTACTGTATGAAACAATTTGCGCGCTGCTTGCGCACGAAAGCACTCGTCTGTTACGGTACGCAACGATGAATTCAAACACACAACAGGAAACAGTCGGCTCAATGCTTCGCGGAGGCGGAGTCATCGGAAGTTGGTGCGGTTTCGCAAGTTTCGCCAACGTGGAAGCGATGACTTTGGCGGGTTTCGATTTTCTTGTGTTGGATATGCAGCACTCGGAGTTTACGCAATCCCACTTTCCATCGATGCTCGGCGCTTTCCGGGATGAGCGGCGTCCGTGGCCGATCGTGAGAGCCGCGCAGAACGATTATCACCTGATCAACTGGTTGTTTGACCAGGGTGTGCCGGGTGTTCTGGTGCCTATGGTCAATTCGCCTGAACTCGCGAAGCGTGCGGTCGATGCTGCGAAGTTTCCGCCGCTCGGTAAGCGGAGCTTCGGGCCGTTTCGCGCGGCGAAGTACGGTTCCGGGCTCGCTCGTTATATGGCCGTGGCTGATCAGGCAGCCACGCTCATCATCCAAATCGAGAGTGCCGGCGCCGTCCGCGACATCGACGCGATTCTGGAGGTGAAGGGCATCGACGGTGTGTTCATGGGGCCAAACGATCTGGCGTACTCGATGCTGCGGCCAGGAGAGGCGATCCAGGCGAATCCCGGGGAGTGGTCCGCGTTTGCGCGCACTCCGGAGGTGATTGACCTTTGCTGTCAAGTGTCAGAGCGATGCAAGAATGCCGGAGTGCCGTTCGGCACCACGACCGGATCGATGGATGAGGCTCGGCTGTGGCTGAGTCGCGGCGCGAATTTCGTGACATACGGCAGCGACTTCTTTTTCCAGCGTGCCGGATACCAGCACTTATGCGCTCCGAAGGCGGCAGTGTGACGTGCTGGCGAGTCAACCGCAGGCCTGAACAGCGTAATCCGAAGAAGTTTTGGGCCGCTGTGTCGAACCGCACGACTCTCGAACAACGAGCTCACCCGGGATAGAGATGATCCCAGGCTCCTGGCCCGTGTCGATGTAACTCAGGAGGCTCTTGGCAGCTACCTCACCGATGCGGGCGGAACCCTGGTTAATCGTGGTCAGCGGTGACAGCATGACATCGGAAAATCGGATGTTTCCCACCCCGACCAGGGCGATGTCATCGGGAGTCTCCATTCCTGCGTTGACGATAACCCGAAGACATGCGGCTGCGACCGCATCGTTGTAGCAGAATACTGCGTCGGGAGGCTCGGGAAGTTGGAGCAGTTCCCTCATCGCCTGCTCGGCGATAGGGTCGCTTTCGCCGCCGCCGCGAATGTATTCTTCGTACACCGGAAGTCCGGCTGCTTCAAGCGCTTGCCGATAGCCAAGGATGCGCCATGTCGATGTCGAATTCGGCGGACCGTATACGTGCGCGATTCGATCACGCCCGGCGCTAATCAAATGCTCCGTTGCGGTTCGGCTGATGGACACGTTGTCGGTTCCGACCCAGGAATTGATCGGTGGATCGATATTGCGTCCGAATAAAACGAGAGGTACGCCGAGATCTCGCGTTCGTGCAAATACACCATATCGATCGTCCGATTGGCACGTGGCCACCAGAAGACCTTCCGCCTGACGCGATAGAAGAACGTCGATCTGTCTCGCTTCCGTCTCGGGATCTTCATCCGAGCAAGTGATGATCGCCTGGTAATCGCGAGGATCGAGGACCGCGCTTGCAGCGGTCAAGACATCCCCATAGAAGGACTGCAGGAACGTCGGAACCACGACACCGATCAATCTGGTACTGCGGGAACTGAGTGAGCGGGCGGTCAGATTCACGCGATACTTCATCTCGCGAGCTTTCTCGGCCACGCGCTGCCGAGTCTCGGCGCTGATGTCCAGTGCGCCTCGCAGAGCTTTTGAAACAGCCGCCGGGGTAATTCCAAGCTCCCGCGCGATGTCGGCCAACGTGGTAGGTCGCCGCGGATCCATGAGGAATTTATGATGACAGAAAGCGAATCGGTGTGTCTAGAACTTCCGGGTAAGCGTTGGTTTCTGCGGAGCTGTCGAAGTAAGCCGCACGAGAAAAGCTAGAGGCGGGTTCCCATCCCTCGTGCGGCCTCTTGCCCCGTAGAATGCGGGCAACGATCCCCGGCATCAGCTCGTTTGATTGCATGCCAAGCAGGACCCGCGTCCTATTTCGCCTGCTGAAGCTGCATTCGAACGTTTACGGAAACTCGGAGATTCCGGTGAGATGAAAATTTCGATTGACCAGAAAAAATTCCCTCTGGTTCACTGCGCGATCGACGAATGAGCGGCATGAAACCTAAACTACCGGCTCCCGCAAGCACGCTAATTAAATTGCCCACTCGCTCTGCGATTACCCAATGCACCAGAGGGTCAGGTTTAAAGGTACTCCATCAATTCGTAAACTATCTTAGCAACCCCGTCGCCATGATCTGACTTTTCCTATGTCGAAGAAAACATGGATCATTGCAGCCCGTCCAATGTGTATCACCTGTGTCATACGAGTCCAAGCGGCGCCACGGGTGTGTCGCTGTGACACACTGTTCATGAAGATGCGCCTCGGGCTCGCTCTTTTCGTGATCGCCAGTGTTGCCGCTCAGACGACGGAAGAGGACTTCCACGTCTATAAGGAACACCCGCGCCTGATTCTTACCCCTGCGCGGTTGAAACTCCTCCGTCGTGAGCGCGAGCGCCAGACGCCTAGATGGCAGCAGTTCGACGCGTTGATTCAAGGCAAGGCTGTGATGCCTGAGCCGGCATTCGCGTATGCCTTGTATCACCAGGTCACCGGGAATCCGGAGGCGGCTAAAACTGCGGCCGCGGCTGCGAAAGATGCCCGAAGTCTTGCGTTAGCTTATGACTGGCTCCCTGACCAGCGGCAGCAATTAGAGCCAAAACTTCGCGCGGCGTCGTCCGCCTTGCCTTCCACCGTAGATGGGATGCGGACTCGAGCACTGGTCGCGATCGTCCTGGAGGACAACGCCACTCTGGAGCGTGTCGTTAAAGATTGGTGGCGGAAGCAGGTCGCGCCGGCGCTCAATTCGGGACAGCGTGTGTTTTCGCACGCGGAAGTTTATCCGCTGATGGAGCTGATGCACGTCATTCGCGACAATATAAATATCGATTTGCGCGAAGATGCGCGGGCCTATTTCAAAGATTTCGCTGCGAGTCGTATTCTCAGCTATTACCCACCGACGTTTCCCGGTCCCGAAAATGATTTCCATATTCCGTACGGTCCGCCGGACCTGAAAGTCGCGGCCATGTCGCGGGTGGCGGAGCTCAGCCTTGTGGCATATGACAATAACTCGACCGAGACTCAGTTCGTTCAGGGGTGGCTGATGCACGACCGGTTCGCGTTGCGAGGAGCGCTGGGCGCGCCGTACGAATTCTTGTGGGCGAATCCATACCAGCCGGGGTTAAGCTATGCGCATCTGCCGCTGCAGTACCACGACGCTCGCGCCGGACGACTCTTCGTGCGCTCTTCGTGGGATGAGGACGCGACATGGTTGGGCTACGTCGACGGAAAGGCCGAGATGCTGCGGGAAGGCAATCCGCAGCCGATGCAGGTGAATAAAACTTTCATCGTTGGACAATCAGTGATAACGCCTGCAAAGTCCCCGCTGAAGCTGGACGTGAAAGCGGACGAGCCCAAACACTGGTTTGTGGTTGGGTGGAAACCATTCGCCGTTGTGGACTTGGAAGTGGATGACGAAGAGCTGGATGAGAAGACGGCGGATCGCGGCGGCATCCTTCCGCTGGAATTCAAGCGGGAACAGAACATGTCGGTCCGTTTGCGTTTGCGACCGGCACAGCCGGCAGTTGCGGCAGCCAAATAGGAAAGGTTGATCTACGCACAAATGAAAATTGTCGTGTTGGACGGCTATGCGCTCAATCCCGGAGATTTGAGCTGGCAGTCGCTCGAGCAGGTTGCCGGCGTCGAAGTTCACGACCGGACACCGGAGGACCAGATCGTTGCCCGTGCAGCCGGAGCGGATGCGGTCATGACAAACAAAACGCCGCTCTCCGCGGCGACGCTCGCACAACTGCCGCAGTTACGGTATATCGGTGTGCTTGCCACCGGATACAACATCGTCGATACTGCCGCTGCCAAGGAGCGCGGGATTGTTGTGACGAATATACCCACCTACGGAACGGCGTCAGTGGCCCAGTTCGCGATGGCATTGCTGCTCGAGTTGTGTCACCACGTCGGCTTACACGGCGAGGCCGTTCGCAACGGTGAATGGTCACGCAATCCGGATTGGAGCTTCTGGAAAACTCCCCTGATCGAGCTTAGCGGCAGGACGATGGGAATCGTCGGCTTCGGTCGTATCGGCCGCCAGACCGGCGCGATCGCTTCCGCGTTAGGAATGCGTGTCGTCGCTCATGATTCCAACGAGGTGAATCCTCCGAATCAGCCTGATTTCGAATGGATGACGCTCGACCGGATTGTGGCAGAGTCGGATGTGTTGAGCTTGCACTGCCCGCTATTTGCGGACAACAAGGGGATGATCAACCGCGATCGTCTCAGCCGGATGAAGCCGACAGCTTTTCTTCTGAATACATCCCGTGGGCCGCTCATCGTAGATCAGGACTTGGCCGATGCGTTGAATGCCGGGCAGATCGCGGGGGCAGGCCTGGACGTGCTGTCTGTCGAGCCGCCGGCTGAATCGAATCCACTTCTCTCAGCGAAAAACTGCATCGTGACGCCGCATATTGCGTGGGCGACAAGAGAGGCTCGGGCGCGATTGCTCGATATCGCGGTCGAGAATGTGCGCGCGTTCACAGCGGGTCGAGTCGTGAACGCCGTTTAGTCGGTGTGCTTGTGCTGCGCGTAATGTAGTCGCAGGAGATCCTTGCCGTAATCATTGCCGTTGGGAGTGCGAATCACCGCATGAACGTGCTCCCGCACGGGCTTGCCACGCTCCAGATTCCGTAGGCCGGCCGGCGCCTGATGGTCAAATTCGATCAGGATCACCGGACTGTGAATGCGGTAATAGAAAACGCTATCGTTCGCTGTGCCGCCGATCCAGGCAAAGTGGGTTTCCCCGATGTGCTTGCGGACCTCATCCATCTTCACCTTGGCGTGACCTTTGTCCATATTGTCGATGTACTCCTCGATCAGGTCGAGCAGTTGCGTCTGCTCTTGCGAGGAAAGTTCCGACGCCGGGATACCGGCATAGGCGAGGACAACGTTGTCCTTGAACGCCTCTCCGATGTTGTTGTTGCCCGTCTTGGAGACTTCGATGATCGCCTTTTTCCGTTGCGCATCGTTTAGAGCGTTGATGAACGCGAGCCCCTTGTTCTGCTCTGTCTGCATGATCGTGGTTCCGGCGTATTTGCCTGATGTCGCGATCACCGGTTCGGAGCCAATGAACGTCGGTGTCATCACAACCTGATCGCCCAGCACGAAGTAATTGATGATCAAGTGGTGCCCGTCCACCTGCCATCCCCAGGGCTCTTTGTTCGATGGCTCGCCCATGACGGTGATGTTGTAGAGCCATTCACCGTATTCCTCGAAGTTGTTGTTGTTCAACTCTCCCAAGGTGTGATTCAGCTTCATGATGTCACGCGATAGTTTCAGTCCCTTCGCGCTGAGCGAAGCTTTCATCAGCCCGAAGGCGCTTTCACGCTGTGATTCGGACATGTCCTTGAAGCTCACGCCCTGGCGAATGTAGAAATGTTGATTCATCCACTTGCGCCACTCGGGATCGTCGATAGGAAACTTAGTGATCTTGCGCTGCTCGGGTGTAAGGGCTTGCAGAAACGCATCGGCGGCCTTTCGGACCGGCTCGGTGGAGACGCCGGTGGACCGTACTGCGAACAGGCCGGAGCGAACTGTGCCGTCGGTGGTGATGCCCTTGAACTCTTCCGCAAGGCCCTTCTCTTCCGCCTGCTTGGACATCGTGCGGAACCGTTCTATCCTGTCGCCGGCAGGCCGCTGTGAGAACGCGACGGTAATCAGGGTGAAGGCTGTCAGGGCCGTGAGGATGCTGGTTCGCGCCGTTATGTTGTTCATGAGCCTCCTGCAGTAGTACCTGAAGATTACCGCATTCGATGTCATGCGCGGCGCATGGGCCGGCTGTATCCCTGCCTCTTATAGAGATCGAGTAACGCTGTCAGCCTCGCGACGATATCGGGGTGTTGCAGCCACAGATTGTTTTCCTCCGCCGGATCGGCTGCCAGATTATAGAGTTGCCCTTTCGGACCACCGGGCTTCGGCTCTTCTATCTTCGGCTCGCTGAATCCTCCCGACCCGAGGCCGAGTTCGAGTTTCCAATCGCCTTCACGAATTGAGAAGACTCCATCCACGGAATGATGGACGACGGATTCGCGAATGGGCTGTTTTGCCGTTCCCGTCAAAGCGGGCAGCAGATTGTAGCTGTCCTCGCCCGCGTTGTCAGGCAGCGTCTGATTCGTGATCGCAGCGGCAGTTGCCATAAGGTCGGTCAGGCATCCAACCTGCTGACTCACCGAACCGGGGGCGATTTTGCCTTTCCATCGCGCGAGAAAAGGAATCCGATGGCCGCCTTCCCATACGTCGGCCTTTTCGCCGCGCCAGTTCGCGTTGGCGCGATGTGCGAATTGGGCCTTGTCGCCAGGCTTCCAGTCGGCGCCGTTATCGCTGGTGAAAACCAGCAGCGTATTATCCGCTACGCCCGTCTGTTCCAGGGTCTTCATGATGCGACCCAGCGCGTCGTCCACTTGGGCAACGAAGTCTCCATAAAGACCAGCCTTGGATTTGCCGGTGTACGCGGCCTTCGGCACCCACGGCGTGTGCGGAGCCGTGAGCGCGAAGTACAGGAAAAAAGGCTCCGGTTTTGCGGCTCGGTCCCGGATGATCGAGACCGCCTTGTCGGTCAACGTGGGTAGAACCTCAGGGATCTTGAAGCTTGGCGATATCGGTCCCTCGCGCCAGAATACGCCTCGCGGCGTATCTTGTCCGGGCGTATGTGCGGTAGGCTGCTCCACGGCGCGGTCGTTCTCGAAATAGAGGTATGGATCCATGTCGAGGGACGCCGGAATGCCGAAATAGTAATCGAAGCCGTGGTCGGTAGGGCACGGGCGCAGCGGTTTGCTGTAGTCTGCTTTCTCCTGATTCCCGAGCCCGAGATGCCACTTGCCGACGCCGGCGGTGTAGTAGCCGCCTTTCTTCAACATCGCGGGCACAGTCAGGCGGCCGTTCTCGATGAGGTTCGGTGAGTATCCCCAGAGCACTCCTTTTGTCAACGACGTGCGCCAGCAGTATCGCCCTGTCATGATGCCGTAGCGTGTTGGAGTGCACACGGCGGACCCGGAATGCATGTCTGTGAATCGCATGCCCTGCTTTGCGAGCGCATCGGCGTTCGGCGTGGGAATAGCCGATCGAGAGTTGTAGCAACGCAGGTCGCCCCACCCGAGATCATCCGCAAGAATGTAAACGATGTTGGGCAGTTTCGAATTGCCGGCCGCGGACGCGAGGGCGCACGAAGCCGTGTGGAGGAACTGTCGGCGATTCATGGTGAAAGCATACTATTCGTACAGCTCAGTTTTCGCGTAGGACTTTCTTCAGTTCGCGCTCATCGAACTCGATTCCCAGACCTGGACGGTCCGGGACCGTGGCCGACCCCAGGCTGTATTCAAGCGGCTCCTTGATCAGCCGGTTTCCGAGCGGTCCGAGATGTGCGCTTCCACCCTCCATGATTACGAAGTTCGGAGTTGCTGCCGCGAGGTGAAGTGACGCGCTCATGTACAGCGCCGTTCCGGTACTGACGTGAGGCGACCACAGGACGCCATGTACATCCGCGAGAGTCGCGATCCTCCGGCACTCACTGATCCCGCCCGCGCGGCACACATCGGGGTTGATAATGTCGACTGATTTATTCGCGAAGTAATCGCGAAATTGATAGCGGTTGTTGACCTCTTCACCCGCGCACACAGCCGTGTCCAGTGCTTCGGCAAGCTTGGCGTATCCACTCAGGTCTTCCGGCAGGAGCGCGTCCTCCCACCATCCGATGTTGCCGAGCCGGTCGAGCTCACGGCCTACTTTCACCGCTTCGTACAACTTGTATGCTCCCAGCGAGTCGACCAGCAGCTGCGCTTTGCCTTTGATGGCATCCGCTACCGTGGACACACGGTGCAAATCATTCGTGCCCGGGCCTTTGCTGAGGCCCATCTTGACCGCTCCGAATCCGGTGTCCACCGCGCGAAGGGCGTTTTCCTTGAGTTCTCCGGGTGTTTTTCCGCCGATGCCGGTATACGTGGGGATCTTGTCCCGGTATTTGCCGCCGAGAAGCTGCCAGAGCGGCTGGCCGGTAAACTTACCGACGATATCCCATAGCGCAATGTCGATCCCCGCCAGGGCCTCCGTGTACGATCCAGTGCTGTATCCACGCACGCGTTCGGTGGAATAAAGCCGCTCCCACAATGGGTCGATGTTGCGCGCATCCTGGCCCATCAGCACGGGCGTGAACAGATCGGTGATGACGGTCTGGTGTACTCTCGGCGCGGAGGGAGCGTGGCATTCGCCCCACCCGACGATTCCTTGATCGGTCGTGATCTTCACGAGCACGGCTTGCGTATGACCTTTGAATCGCGTCGGGCTGGCGTGGTCGAGACGGTTCCACAGACCCGGGCCGCCCGTCATCGATCCGACAGCGGGCATCTCGATCAATGCGTCGGCCGGCAGGTTGTCGTTCGGTGTACGAACGATCATCGATTCCACTTTTGTGATGCGAAGGGGACTCGTGCCTCGAGTTGCGCGCGCTACGGTGGCGTTCTGAGCGACCAGCGGTACGGATGTTGCGCCGAGAGCGAAGACGCCGCGGCGTGTCAGTTTAGGAGTCATGACTTATCTGGTCGCCACTGTGGGTTGCACGATTTCGCGGCTATGAAGATTCACCGGCCCGCGCACCAGCCATCGAAACATCAGAAATGCGGCAGGATGCAAAAAGCCCATGATGACGAAAATGGCATCGTAGGAAAAGTGCTGCACGATGTAGCCAGTCAGAGAGGTAAACACCGCGCCTCCCAGACCGTTGCCGAATGCCGCGATCCCCGCAACCGACCCTACGATCTGCCTCGGATAGAGGTCGTTCGTGACGGTCATCAGGTTTGTCATCCACGCCATGTGGCTGAAGGCCACGATGCAGATGACGACGATCGCGACGGTTGTGGATGGTGTGAACGCGATCAGAAGGCTGATCGGCATCACCGCCGCGAAGGGCAGCATCACCATCGCCCGGGCCCGCAGTACCTCGCGGTTATGTTTGATCAGGTACCCCGATATCAATCCGCCCGAGATCGATCCCAGGTCCGCACAGAGATACGGAAGCCACACGAGCATGCCCATCTGCTGCATCGTGAATCCTCGCTGCTCCACCAGGTATTTCGGTAGCCAGAAGAGATAAAACCACCACACGGGGCTCGACAGGAAGCGGGCCAGGAACAGGCCCCACGTCTGTCGCAGTTTCAATAAGTCGCTCCAGGCAATCTTAGGCGCAGGACCGGCGGTCTTTTCGCCGCCCTCGATAATGGCCAGTTCTTCGCTCGTAATTCTGGGATGCTGGTGTGGCAAGTGGTAAAAGAACAACCACGCCACCAACCAGACAAGGCCGATCGCTCCCGTGATTACGAACGTCGATCTCCATCCGTAGTTGAGATACAACCATACGATCAATGGTCCGGAAACAATTGCCCCGACAGCCGCGCCCGCATTCACGAGTCCGTTAACGAACGCGCGCTCTTTGGCGGGAAACCACTCCGATGAAGCCTTCGTCGCCGCCATGAAATTTCCACTCTCACCGACTCCAAGGAGAAAGCGGAAGACACCGAGTTGGAAAGCGCTGGTCACGAACGCATGGAGCATGTTCGCAACAGACCACCACACCATGAATACGCCGAGCCCCAGACGTGTTCCCCACTTATCGACGATGATTCCGGAGACGACGTACATCACCGTATACGCCCATAGAAACGCCTGAAGGACATTGGCGTAGGCAACAGGTGTCAGTTTGAGCTCTTTGGTGAGTACCGGCGCCACCACCGATAGGGCCTGCCGGTCGACGTAGTTAATGACAGTGGCGAGGAATAGCAGCGCTGCGACGTACCAGCGAAGGTGGGGGATCTTCATGGCCACTCCGATGCATTGAGCGAATCTCTCCGTAATGCAGCTTCATCGATCTCAACGCCAAGCCCGGGGCGTTCGGGGACGACATACTTTGCGCCGCGTACCTTTAACGGTTCGTCAACATACCGGTTTGCAATGGCGAGGACGTTCGGGTTGAACTCGAGAAGTGAACAACTCCGAGTTGCCGCAGCGAAGTGGATCGCCGCGGCAATTTGTGGCGCAAGCGCGATGCTGACGTGCGGTACGACTTCGGCGCCGTGCTCCGCGGCCTGAATCGCGATTCTCCGCGCTTCGGTTATTCCGGTCCGCCCCAGATCCGGTTGTGCAAATTGAACCGCCTTCTCACGAAAAAAAGGCGCCATCTCATACGTCGTTCGATAACTCTCTCCGAGTGCCAGAGGTGTCTTGATGCGCCGAGCCAGTTCACCGTGCGCAATCGAGTCCTCCGGCAGAAGAGGCGCCTCGAGCCATAAGGCATTCCGTTCCTCGAGCTGCCGGCTTAGTGCGGCGGCCGTGGTGGCGTCCAGTCGCCAAAGGGCATCGACTGCGATCCGGGCATCGGAGCCCGCACATTCCTGCAAAGCATCGAACGCCTCGATCAGTTCTGTTTCCGTTGATTCATAAAAGAGCTTGAAGATGTGGAAGCCCTCGGCCGATCGCTCGGCAACCGACTTCAGACTCGAAACGCCGCTGAGGTACGCCTGCACTTCCGATTCCGGTGATTCGGAGAGCAACTTCGCAACCGGAACGCGACGAGCTTTCCCCGCGAGATCCCATAGCGCTATGTCGATACCGCTGATCGCATCCAGCATAAAGCCGCCGGTCTGACCGCGCACACGCATCGTTGAATACATCCGGCTCCACAGATCGGCAATGGCCTCAGGAGTTGGCTCGAACTCAGCCTCTTGAAGGACGGGCGCCAGCAGAGTTCGAATGATCGTACAGGCCACTTCCGGCGCAAGTGGCGCTTGCGCTTCGCCCCAACCCACGAGTCCATCGCATGTCGTGATCTTAACGAGAGCCGTCTCGAAGTGAATCGGATAAAGGGCAGGGAATACTGCCGACCATCGGTAGTTCGAAGTTCCCTCAGCGAGAACCGTCGGTGACCCCGCGGTTCTTCTCGCCTGCTCGCGGTCTCGCGGAAGCCGGATGGCGAACGCTTCCACCCTGGCGATCTTCATTTCGAGCCGTTCGCCCCTTCGCGTTCTCGCAAGGCTTTGATCATGTCGTCCTTCGCGCGGTAAATGTGCCGAACCAGCGCCCGATCCAGGGCGGGCCCGTCGCGCCGTTCGATAGCATCGACGATCGCTTCGTGTTCGGCTTGTTCATCGGCCAGCCGCCCCACCCAATCGGCTCGTCCAGCGTGGACCCGCGCGATTCGAAGATGCGCGTTGAGCGATTCGTACATCTCCTGCAGCCGGCGGTTGCCGGACACTCGTATGAGAATTGCGTGCAACTCGGAATTGCTGCGATAGTGCGCATCCCGGTCTTCATCCGTCCGAACGGTTTTACGCAGCGCTTTCAGCAATTCTTTGAACCGGCGAACATCGGCGTCTGTAAACTTGTCGATCGCATCCTGCGCGGCGAGCCGCTCCAAAGCGCATCGAATTTTGAATGTCTCGTCGACATCCTGCACAGTGAGACTCGCGACAAAGGTTCCGCTGCGCGGCCGGATGTCGACCAGCCCTTCGGTTGCGAGTTGCTGAATCGCTCCCCGCACCGGCGTGAGGCTGACACCGAGTTTTGCGGCGAGATCGTCGACGTTCAGTCGCTCGCCGGGTTGCAGCAGCGAATCGATAATGGCGGAGCGCAGCGCGTCATATACGGCATCGACCGCGCGCTGTCGCTGAAGGCGGGCTAATTCC
The DNA here is from genome assembly GCA_963825845.1 of Bryobacteraceae bacterium. GTDB lineage: Bacteria > Acidobacteriota > Terriglobia > Bryobacterales > Bryobacteraceae > DASQDN01. The sequence goes on from CAWGVL010000080.1 coordinate 74,297, forward strand.
ACTGCCCTATGGTATTGCACTGCCACGCTCAAGTAAAGTATCTGAAATTTCTGCTATCCAGCCGACAGCACGCTAAGAGGAGTAGGCTGTGGAAATGGATCCCTTACGCCACCATGTATCTAACCTGCTTGCAGCGAAAGGCGCTCACATTAGTCTCCACGATGCTGTCGAAGGGTTTCCCCCGGATCTTTACGGGAAGCGTGTCCCCTCGGCCCCGTTTACCGCGTGGCAGCTTCTTGAGCACATGCGAATAGCGCAGCGGGACATTCTGGACTTCAGCCGCGACGCCAGACACGTGTCGCCGAAGTGGCCCGACGGATACTGGCCTGAAACGGATGCTCCCCCGAATGCCGAAGCTTGGGACAACAGCGTTCGCCAACTCAACGACGACCTCGCCGCGATGCAGGAACTGATTGCGCGACCCGAGGCCGACTTATTGGCTCGAATCCCGCATGGAGAAGGACAAACCCTGCTTCGGGAAGCCTTGATCCTCGCAGACCACAATTCGTACCATTTGGGCCAATTGGTGTTCTTGCGCAAGATGCTCGGGGCTTGGGAGCGCTAGAGCCCTGCTCCACTAGGCGCTCGCCCGACGCTGCTTGCGGGCAAGATCCCTGGGAAGAATCCATCGGTAGCCCACGAGAGCGACCGCGGACGCCAGCAGCACGACTCCAGCCAGTCCGATGAAAATCTGGCTAAGACCAAAATGACCCATCAACAGGCCGGAGAGGAAGACACCGCTTCCGCCGATGAAGGTATTCATCGCATTCATCAAACCCATCGCGGTCCCCCTGCGATTCGGCGGTAAGAGCTCGCACAGCAGTGGCAATTCATTCGCCGATCCGACCGCGCGGAGAAATCCATGCGTCAAAATGGCAAACCCGAGGACCCCCACTGCGGGGCGTAGCAAGAACGTCAGCAGCAATGGCGCTGCCAGCGCGTAGAACACACCGAGGATCAGCAGACGACGCCGTGCATCGCCGCGCGCGATCCTATCTGATAGATAGCCTCCAGTCAGGACACCGGCTGTAGCTCCGGCGGTGAATGCGAACGTACCCGAAAAGCCGGCGGCTGCGAGCGTCAACTGATACGCTTCGCGAAAGTAGAGTGGCAGCCAGTTGATGAAGATCCATGTGCTCAGGGCGACCAGACCTGCTTCCGCCAGGATGATCCAATAAGAGGGCGTGTTGGCCAGCGCCGAAAGCGTCACCCGAACCGGTTCACTCGCAGCAGGACCACGAACAGGCGCCACGGGATCGCGCAGCCACATTGCCGCGACCGCTGCGAGAGCCACACCCAGGATTCCCAGGATCAGGAACGACGGTCTCCAACCTACGCGATCGGCAAGGTAACCCGCAGCGGTGCCACCAGCGATCATGCCCGCAGTCAGGCCTCCCGTATGAATACCGAGAGCAGTCGCCCGCGTGTCCGGCCCGTGGTAATCCGCCAGGAGCCCGAGCGCGGCGGGAAGATAGACGCATTCGGATATGCCAAGCAGAAGCCGCAGGCCAAACAGTTGGCTGGAATCGGTGACTAAACCAGTTGCCGCAGTGACGATGCTCCAGGCCGCAAGGCTGATCGCAATCAACCGGCTCCGTGAAAAACGATCTGCAACCACGCCAGCGACCGGCGAAGTGAAAGCGTAGCTCCAAAGAAACAGCGAGCCGATCGCCGCAAGCCCGACATCGCTAATACCAAGGTCCCGCCGCAACAGCGGAAATACGGATGTAATCGCAGTTCGATCGGCATAGTTGAGCGCCCCCGCCGCAAACAGCAGCGCCAGGACCTTCCATTTACGCCGTTCCGTCTGCGATTCCGTGTTCGTCACCCGGCGATTGCGATTTTGCTGAACGCTTTGAACGAATTGGTCAACCCTTGCACCAGCGCGCCATGGTCGCCGCCCGCGGTAAACATCCGGCCCCCGCGGTCTACCACGCGCTGCGCGGCTTCAGGTGATCCGCTAGTAGTGCCCCACCACTTGCCATGCTTCGCGGCAGCGGCAGCGATGCGGTCCACGGCGCTTTCAATCATGGGATGGTTGAACTCCAGCGGTACTCCGTAGCTCAGCGTGAGGTCGCCGGGACCGATAAACAGGATGTCGAAACCCGGAACGGCGGCGATCTCTTCGATGCACTCCACCGCCTCACGATCCTCGATTTGCAACGCGAGGAAGACCTCTTCGTTTGCGTGCTTGATATGGTCGCGAGTATCCGCGAATCCCCAATCCGCGTCGGCTCCTGCTCCATCCAGACCGCGCCGGCCGAGGGGAGGGAAGCGTACCCAATCCACCCATTGCCGAGCTTCCTCAGCGCTTCGGCAATGCGGAACCATGATTCCGTTCGCCCCGAACTCCAGCGCTCGCATCGGCGCGTCGTAGCCGGTCTTGAGAACGCGAACCATCAGATCCGTTCCGGTATGGCGGCACGCGAGCGCAATCGGACCGATAACGTCATATCCAAACGCGCGATGTTCCATGTCGAACCACACACAGTCATAGCCGATTCGGCCTATCACTTCCGTCAGCCAGGGATCCGTGACGCGGCTCAGTCCGGCAACGTTCACAAAGCCGCCTGAGCGCAGTTTTTGCAGAACTCGACTTTTTGTCATAAGGAGAGCACACGAGGCATCCTAGTCATCATAAAGCGCACACATCGATGACCACGCCAAGGCAGCCTCCAAACGCGTCGCATGGTCCAGACCGTTGGATTCGGCGCCTGACACGCGCGTACGGATACGATGGGTCTCCTGATGAGAATCGTTGATGATGGCGTAATCCATGTCGCTAAACCAGGCACGAATGTCGCCATCGCAACCTTTCCGAGTCTTGCCGTCCTCACGGACGGGTCGCTCATAGCCGTGTATCGTGTCGGGCCATCGAAGGATTCCGCTGGCTCGGTGACGCTGCTCCGGCGTTCTCTGGATGGCGGTAGGACCTGGGGTGAACCATGGCAGCCCTTCGACGATGTCGTTGGCGGCATCAAGGGGTCGCTACAAGTCGTCTACATTACTCCAATCGATGCCGGCAAACTGATAGCCGCCGGGTGTTGGGTGAATCGGGAGGCCTTCCCCGGCAAACCCCTGTTCAACCTGGAGTCGGAAGGATGCCTGCCGATGGATATCCTCGTCGCGGAATCAATGGATCAAGGCAGATCCTGGACGCAATGGCGCAGGATTCCACTTCCGCCGATGTGGGGCCGGCTAGTCTGACGAATCCTGTCCTTCGACTGCCAACCGGCCGCTTGGCGATCAGCATCGAGACAAACAAGACGTATCACGACACGTCTCGGTGGAAGCAGCGTGTCGTTTACGTCTACTCGGACGATGAAGGGCGATCCTGGTCGGAGCCGGTGACCATCTGCGAGGATCGGGCCGGCACGCTGTTTTTCTGGGATCAACGCGCGGCGTTGTCTCCGGATCGCGCCCTCGTGACGTTCTCCTGGACGTATCACAAACCGGAGAATCGATACCTAAACATCCGGCGGAGAAGCAGCAGAGACGAAGGCCGCACTTGGACGGAGCCGGAAGATCTCGGATTCGCCGACCAGCCATCGCATCCCGCCGTTCTCGCGGATGGTTCGGCGGTACTTGCCTGGGTAGACCGATATGGCACGCAATCAATCCGGGCGCGTTATGCCACGAAACTTACAGACGCCTTCGACGCTGGTACGGAGGTCGTCATATATGAGGCCGGGCAGAAGAGCGAAGAGACCGGCAGTACAGGCGAATGCTGTCTGATATGGCGCGCTGGAGTTTCGGACTTCCCTTCGCGGAGGCGCTGCACGATGGCGACGTGTTGATCGTCTACTATGCGGGCAGCGCGCAAGCCATGGATATTCGGTGGGCTCGGCTGCGAACCTACCAATAAAACTTTAGGCCGAATTGTATCGTCCTCGGGCCGACTGATGTCGAGAACGTCCGTCCGAAGTTCGGACTCTCCGGCGACACATTCGGATTCGCGAAGCTGGTGTGATTGAATGCGTTGAAGAACTCGCTTCGGAACTCCAGCCGGTATCGTTCCGCGAACCGGAGTTCCTTGCCGGCCGACAGGTCCCACCATTGGGCGCCATTTCCCGGAAGGAAATTCATCGGCGCTGTTCCAAATCGCGGAGTCTGCGCCGGGTGCTTGGCTGTATTCAGCGGCCAATCAAACGCATCACGATCGTACTTCGGAGTCAACAGGCCGTCCCCTCCCAATACCGGATCACGCAATAGGTCGGGACGGCACAGATTCGTCGGCGATGAGTTGCAGTTGGCAGCGGCGATCGTAGGTCCGTATACATTGAATCCTGAACGGATCGTCACGATTCCGGACACACTCCAGCCGCTGACGAGCTTGTCCGCAATGCCGCGTGAGATTGCTTCCGATCGGCTTGCCTCTTCCGAAGGGAAGCTCGTAGATGAAATTACCCGTAAACCGGTGCGGCAGATGATCGGAAGAGAAGCTGTTCTCGTTGCTCAAATTGAAGGGGTCCTGAACCTGCCCGACATTTCCCGTAGTTCGGGCGCCGTTCTTCGTGAGAGTCTTGCTCCACGTGTAGGCGCCTTTGAATTGGAGTCCGCTGCCCATCCTTTTCTCAGCGGAAACCAGCAGCGCATTGTAGTTGGCGGCGCCGCTGTTGGCAAACCCGAACACACGGCTCCATTTCGGAAACGGCAGCCGAGGTTGCAGAGCACCGGCAGCCGGTTTCACTGCATTGTAGTCAAGCGAGCTTTCAAGGTGGGTTCCCTTGGAACCCAGGTACTGCGCCTCCAGGACAACCGTCTTGCCGACTTCCTGGGCCAAACCAAAGCTCCACTGCTGCGTGTAGCCGTCCAGCCATTGATTCTCCGGACCTGTCAAAACACCGAAGATCGCGCTGGTCAGGTTGCCATTCGGATTGTTTGCGTCGCCCGCGTAGGTGAGCGTCGGCGTCCTTACATCCGAGGTATATCCGGCCCAGAACTGCGCCGGAGGACCGGTCACCGAGTTCTGCACCAGATTCATCAACTGCGCGCTCGAATAAAACCAACCGTATCCGCCGCGCACGACGGTTCGAGTCCCGCCGAAGGGACGATAAGCAAACCCGAACCTTGGCGCAAGGTTGTTCATGTCGGGTTCGAACAGAGTCTCCCGGTCAAGATACCCGAAGGGAAGGTCCGGCCGGATGTTCTTATAGAACGGTTCCGCATTCGTGTTTTGCTTCGGAAACCGTAAACCGCCCGCGCCATTTCCAAGGCTCGGATCAAAGGTCGGAGTCAGTCCGCCGAGTTCGCGCGGTATCTGGTTGTACTCATAACGAAGACCGATATTGAGCGTCAGTTTCGGACTGATCTTCCAGTCGTCGAGTACATAAAAAGCCAGCATGGTGCGTCGAAAACGTCCGATCTCGTTTGGAGCCAGCGCGATCGAAGAGCTTGCGGGATTGCCGAGGAGAAAGTCGGCAAAACCATCGCCGGAGAATTGACCCGAGAAGGTATAGCTGGTTGTTTTGGCGGGTACCCAGGAACGCGTCGGCGCGATGCCGGCGAATGTCCGCGCCCGCTTTGAAGTTATGCTTCCCTCGTGACCAGGTGACTCCGTCATAGAACTGGAATGTGTTTACCGTCAGGAACCAGGGCTGCGTCTCGCCTAAGCCCGTGATCGCCGTGTTGGACAAGCGAGAGGCCCTCGACAAAGCCTGCGCTTTCGCCACTCGCCGGAGCGAAGGCACTCCGGCCTGGTATGCGATCGGGTTCCCGGAGTTCTGGCCCATTGTGCGATTGATGGTTCGTCCGTAGCTGGCGCGAAATTCGTTCAGAAAGCGCGGCGTTATGATCGACGTCAATCCGGCTACCACGTTCTGAAATCGTTGGGGCTGGGCTTGCCCGCCAACGGTCGGGAAGGTTCCCGGAGAAAACTTATCCACGTCCGAAATGCCGTACCGAACCATCAAATCGTGCTTGTTCGTTACCCGCCAGTCGTACCGGAAGATGCCGGAGTCGTAATCGTCGATACTCGAGAAGTTCTCGGTGAAGTTCTGCGCCGGGTTGGCATTGTTGGCTGGCGGGTAATACTTTGCGAGCGCCACTGAGATTGGACTGATTCGAGTTGCAGGGATGATGTTTCCGGGAAAGGGCGCGCCCGTCATCGGATCGTTGATGATCTTGGTTCCGGCGCTGAAGTTGCCCTGCAATTGAAGCGGCGTAGGCACCACACCGGTGCGAAAAACTCCCTGCCGCACGCGCGAGGCATCATAGTTCACGAAGAGAAACATCCGGTCCTTAATGATGCGGCCTCCGGCGGCGACACCAAACTGATTCCGGCGCAATGGAGCGATGGTTTGCGTCGGCGTCAGAAAGAAATTACGCGCATCCAGCTTGTCATTTCGGAGAAACTCCCACACCGTGCCGTGGAAGGCGTTCGAGCCGGATTTCGTCACGACGTTAATGACCGCGCCGCCTCCGGATCCGAACTCAGCCGAGTATTGGCCGACTTGAATGCTGAACTCCTGAATGGCGTCCACGGAAGGCGCAAGATTCCAGCTATGGAAGAATGCTTCCTTGTTGTCGGCGCCGTCAAGCTGATAGTTGTTGTCCTGATGAGGCATTCCTGCTGCGGTGGGAGCGCGCTTGTTTACGATCGCGGCTGAGCCGACGCCCTCATTGATGCCCGCTGTCAGTGTCGTAAGTTCCATGAAGTTGCGCCCGTTCAGAGGCAAGCGCACGACCTTCGATTCGTTGATGACACCGCCGATGAGCGGACTCTCGGTATTCACCAGCGCGGCTGCTCCGGTCACCTCGACGGACTGGGACAACTCTCCGACCTGAAGCTGCACATCGACGCGTACTTGCTGCCCGACTTCGAGAACGATCTCCGTCACCGCCGCAGTCTTGAAGCCCGATGCCTGCGCTTCAAGGCGGTAAGGCCCCGGGTTCAGAGCGGGTATGCGATACGTGCCGGACTCATCAGTAACTGCCTCGCGGCTCAGATTGGTGCTGGTGTTGGTGGCAGTCACTTTTACGTTCGGAACAAGAGCGCCGCTGCCATCCTGAACGACACCCGTTATTGTTGCGGTTGGAACCTGTGCTGACATCAGCCCCGCGAAGAGCACGGTCAGATTAAGAACGAAGAGGACCCTGAATATACTTGGAGTCAGCATCGGATGCACGTTCTCCTCTCGACGAATGAGTCGTGTTCCGCTAGTTTACTCCCGGGATGGATCAACGCGATCAGCGAAGGGCAGTGGCCGCGGCTGTTTGTCCAACGTGCTGGACCGCCTCCTGATCCCGGAATCGGAACGAAAAGACATCGGCATCCTTCAAAACCATCCGAATGCGTATCGGTCGGCCTGCCAGGCGGCTTACGTCCGACCCGCTCTTCCAGGAGACCGAGCGCGCGATCTCATCGCCAATGATCTCGCGACTGTCAGAAAGCGTGAAGCCCGGAACAGGCGCGCCGCCCACATCCTGGATCTCAACCCGGACACTGCCGGCCGCGGAGGTTGAAAAGTTGATCTCCAGCGACTTTCCCTGAAACTGAACAGGGCGCGCGATCATCTCCCCACCCGAATATCCGGCATGTAGCGACGCGAGTCCATCGAGCCTGAGCGCATAACGAGTCAGATGAGCAGTCGGCTGGCCATAATTCTTGTTCACGTAAAAAGACATCTCGGCAGGTCCCGTCTGAACTATGTTCAGGGCCGGATAGTTGCTGCGCGAGACCCAGTTTTCCGGACCGATCCCCGGACGGACGAAGCTTTCAAGAAATCTGCGGTCGTAACTCGGGCCGCCGCGAGTGGTCAACAGAACAGCATCCGAACAATCCTGAAAATACTTCGGATCCACACGAATTGCGGCGGCCTCCTGAGCAGTAAGGACTTGCCGCCCGGGCATGAATCGCGCCGCGATTCCGACGTAGATGTGAGGAGCCCGAAAATAGGAGCTGGTCTGGTTCGTATAGAGGTGCTCAGGCGGCGCATCGCCGAAGGACATCTCGACCGGTGGAGTCCAGTTCAGATAGTCTTTACTCGTTGTCCGGGCAACCCACCGAACTCCGCCTGAGGCGAACTTCTTGAAGACGCGGAAGTAGCACACGTATGCGTTTTCCGCTGTCGACCAGAATGCGACATTCTGAGAGTCGTACATTGTCGTCGGCGATGGAGGGAGCGCCGGTTGTTCGCGCATCTGCCGCCAATGGATCCCGTCCGCGGAGGCAAACGGCGCAAGCCCGCTTTTGGAAGTTCCTGCAAGCGCTTTGTATCGTTCGTCCGCAGGAACGCCCGGTCTGGTGTCTAGAAACGGCGTGAAGTTGTGTGAGAAAGGCGGCTTAAGCGCCAAAATGACGTTGTTCTTGCGCGTTTCCGATACTTCAAAGAGTCCCAACTCGGGCTTGGTCCAGCGAGTCCCATCGGTTGACTCCGCGTAACACGTCGATTCCGCTGCGTTCCCATCCCCTCCGGCCCTGGGCACACATCGGTAGTAGAGCCGAAATCGTCCCGGCTCCTGAATGACCGTGAAGTAACCGGAGAACGCGCCTTCCCATGGTCGATCCAGTTGAAGCACCGGCCCCTTTTCGATCGGCTGTTGAGCGCGCAATTCCGCGCCTTGCATCCGCTCGATCAGAAATCCGTCGACGAACAATTCCCGTCTTGAACCGATGTCGACGACGGTTTGTGCAGAGAGCGTGACTGCACAAACAGCGCACAATATGCGGATGGAATTCATCAAGGTCAGTATCACGCGATCCAGCACCTTGGACAATCACAATCGCGCAAGCGCTATTTCGAATACACTGCCCGAATGAGTCTCAGCCGCCGCGCATTTACACGCAGTCTCATCGCTGCGCCTTTGGCGGCCGCCGATCTTCCCGCCCCTACGCTCGCCGTTGAACTCGGTCCGGAAAAGGTCATCGCTCCCGGTGTGCCTTGGCCTTACCTGTTTCAAAGTCGCGCGGGCGCCACAGTGTTGTTCGGCCACGTGAAATGGCCCAAGGGAGGGAAGTATCCCATTCACTATACGTCCCGCTCCTTCGACGGGCGCAAGACCTGGCAGGAATGGACGCCCGGTCCCGAACTCGGTCGCGGCCCGATCACGGAGGGGTCCACGGTGCAATTGCGGGATGGCCGCAGCCTGCTTTTCGATGTTCATGCCGAACACAAAGGAGGCAAGCGCTTTGAAGCGAACTTCTGGAGTTCCCGAAACGATTTCAAAACCATCGAAGGCCCTCGCACGTTCAGCTTCGTCCTGCCGGACGCCGAGGTCAACAGCTTCGACGATCGCGGTGAGCCGATCTCGCGCATGTACGTACGGAGATCGATCATAGAGTTGCAGAATGGCGACCTGCTGGCAACCGCCTACGGCCACTTCGAAGCGGACAAGTTCGCAAGCGAGTACAACGCGAAGATGTACAAAATGCGATCATTCCTGCTTCGTTCCTCAGACCAGGGCGAGACGTGGAAGTACGTTTCCGTGGTTGCATCGGGTCCGGTGGAGCAGGAGGGATTCGGCGAGCCTGTGATGGTTCAGTTAAAGCACGGGCCTCGAGCGGGACGCTTGATCTGCCAGCTGCGAACGGGCCGCGAAACGCCTATCTACCAGTGCGAATCCGATAATGAAGGCAAAACGTGGTCGCGCCCTTATGCGCTCGAATGGACATACAGCCGATTCGGTCGAACGCGTCCGATTGTCGGTACCGATCCGGACCTGATCGAGATGCAGGATGGCACGCTGGTTATGTCATTCGGTCATAAGCCTGACTATCGTGAGCACGGCAACTATCTGGCGTTCAGCACCGATCACGGCGCAAGTTGGGGACACGTTACGCAGCTGTCGATGACGCCAACAAAGGCTTATACGGGCGTTCGTGAGGTATCTCCTGGCGAGCTGTTTATTGTGTACACAATTTATCCGGATGCAACCAGTGCCGGTCCATATCAGGACGAGAAGTTCGATACAGTCGGCCGGAGTGTGAGGGTACGCAGGTAACCTGTCGATAGCATGCGGTTCGTTCCAGCAATATTCCTCTTCGCAATGTCAACTGTGACGGATGTCGAATGGTCAGAACGTCAGCCGATGCCCCGTGCGCAAGCCGGAGGCGCGGCCGCCTATTTGGATGGCGACGTAGTCGTCGCGGGAGGAACCACCTGGATCGGCGAGGTTAAGACTTGGCTTTCTGATGTTCAGATTTACAATCCCGCCTCGAACGCCTGGAGGTTCGGGCCGAAATTGCCGGCGCCCATGGCATACGGTCCGTTTGTATCCTCGACAACCGAGCTAGAAATTTTCGGCGGATCGGATGGACAGACGGCCCAGCGCGAATCGTGGAGACTAAACGCAGCAAAGACGAAGTGGGCTCGAACCGGATCCATTCCGGTAGACGGTCTGCTGGGTCGTGCCGCCCGGGTGGGCGAATCGGTTTTCCTCTTCGGCGGGTGCGGTGATGTTGTTGATCTGAAGACGTGCTCCGATGCCGTCTGGCGGCGGGATGGACATGGAGAGTGGAGGCGCGCGTCGACGATACCCGGAGGTCAGCTCGCGCTAGAGGCGGGCGCCGTCTCTGGCTCTGCGGTTTATCTGTTTGGCGGTTGTTCGGTGGACGCGAACGGAAAGGTAGTTAACCACGCGCGAGCATTCCGTTACGATTCGAAGCTGAATCAGTGGAAAACTCTGCGGGATCTCCCAAGCGGGAATCGAGGCCTGACGGCCGTCACTTACGGCGATCGCTCAATCCTCTTGTTTGGCGGATACACGGATTCGGGGTTCACTTCGGAGGTTTTGTTGTACGACATCCAATCGGATACATACAGAAGACTGAAGTCAATGCCTTCGGGTTTAGTGGGCGTTGAGTTTGTCTTGAACGGCCGCACCATCTATGGGCCGGGTGGCGAGGATCGGATGCGGAGCCGGTCCGCACGGTTCCTGGAAGGCAAACTGGCGGTGACGGAGCGGTGAAACAGGCGATCCTCTATGGAGCAGGCGATCTCCGAATCGAAGACCGGGCGCTCGACGCGGAGCATCTGGAGCCCGATCAGGTGTACGTCGAGACGGAGGTCACGGCGTTGTCGACGGGCACTGACCTCGGCAACTATCTGGGCAATTCCACGGATATTCCTGGCGCTCCCGACTATCCGCGTGCTGTTGGCTACTCAAACGTCGGAGTCGTCCGCGCGGTTGGGGCCAACGCCGGGAGCTTGCAGGTAGGCCAGCGCGTTTTTTCTTTGAAACCACACCAGTCCGCCTACATAGCCCACAGTTCCGAATTGATGGTGCCCGTCCCCCATACTGTTTCCTCGGAGCAGGCTTCACTCGCGTATCTGGCGCAACTTGGTATGGCGGCGATGCGGCACGCCCGATATGAAAGCGGGGAGTCGGTAGCTGTGGTCGGCCTGGGTGTGATCGGACTCGGAACAGTGGCGATCGCGCGCGCGATCGGAGCGACAGTGACTGCCGTGGCGAATTCGCCGCTCCGAGCGGAGAGCGCAAGGGAGGTCGGCGCACATCATGTCCATGTCACCGGAAACGGCGACCCGCCTTCCGATATCGATGTGATTGTGCTCACCGCGAATCCATGGTCCGCCTTTCGGCTGTCCCTGGATATGGCGCGCACCGGCGGCCGCATCAGCATTCTCGGATTCCCGGGACGAGGAGAACCGCTCCCCGACTTCAATCCGCTCGACCCGAAGTGGTTTTATGGAAAACAACTGACGCTCATAGGCGCCGGCTTCTCGCCGCGCATAGAGTGCCAGCCTGCTGATCTCCGATTCAATCTGCGGCGCAACCTCGAGTATCTTTTTGCTCTGATGGCGAACGGATCCGTTTGTCTGGAGCCGATCATTACTCATCGAATTCCCGCGGAGCACATGAGAGACGCGTACGAACTGGCAAAGCAGCATTCGAAGAGCCTGATCGCGGCCGTGTTCAATTGGCGGACCGCATGAGATATCGGCGACTGGGAAGGACGGGCTTCGAAGTCTCCGAGATTTCGCTGGGCACGGTCGAGATTGGAATGCCTTATGGAATCGCGGAGAACGGCCATGTTGCTGCTCCAGATGAAACCGCCGCCAGCAGGCTTTTAAACCACGCGCTCGACATCGGTGTGAACTTCATCGACACCGCACGCGCCTACGGTGAGAGTGAAGCAATCATCGGCCGGGCCCTCCGAAACCGGCGGCAGGAATTCTTTCTGACATCTAAAGTCATCTCCCCTCATGGCCAGAACTTAGGCGCCGTGCGGATACGCGACCTCACGCTCGCGTCAGTAGAAGAGAGTCTCCGGCTGCTCCAGACCGAGTACATCGATCTGATGATGATTCATTGCCGCGCCACGGAGATTGTTCCCGATCAGTCTGTGTTCGACACTCTGCGGTCCTTTAAAGACGCAGGTCGCATTCGCAAGATCGGCGCGAGCGTGTATGGCGAGGAGGCGCCCGTAGCCGCAATCAATCATGGTGGATTCGATTGCCTTCAGATCGCTTACAGCATTCTGGATCGTCGCCTGGAGTCGCGGGTGTTTGAGCTTGCAGAAGAAATGGACGTCGGGCTGGTCGCCCGCTCTGTGTTACTGAAGGGGGCGTTGAGCGATCGATACCGTCACTTGCCGGAAACCTTATCCGGTCTGAAGGCCAAGGTTCAGCAGTTGGAGACGCTCGCTTCTCGCGAGCACATGGACCTCCCCGAATTGGCATATCGTTATGTGATCAGCCATAAAATGCCACAGACGGCGCTCGCCGGCACGGCGAATATTGCGGAACTCGAACAAGCAATCCGTTTCGCCGGGAGTGGACCTTTGTCCGATGATCAGATTAGAACGATACGATCGATTTCCATGCCGGATGCCCACGATCTGAATCCGGGAAATTGGCCCGCGAGTTGAAGAATGAAGGCGTGCATTACGGTCCTGATTCTCGCAGTCGCGATGAGCGCCGCCGAGCCGCCGGAAGCGATGCAGCATGCGCGCGCCAGCTACGAGCGCGCCAAGCAGGGCGACTTGGCCGGGGCGGCGGACGAAATGCGCGTTGCCATCAGGCTCGCACCGGAAAATCCGTTGTACTTGTCGGCGTTGGGCGGAGTTGCAGCGCGGCAGTGGGAGGCAGGCCAATCGGTCCAGGCCCGGGAAAACGCTGCGATCGTGGCGGACGCGCAGCCTGGAAACACAAAAGCGCGCGAGCTGCTCGAAGAGATATCGCTGGATCTCGGAGCCGAGCTCGCGAAAAGCCGCCGCTTCAAAGCGGGGCTTACACTGGCCCAGGACACTGCGAAGAGGTTTCCTGCTTCGGCGCGGGCGCAACAGATGCTCGGCCTTTTTCTCACTCGGAATCAGCAGAACCCGGCGGCGGTAGCTGCGTATCGGAAGGCGCTCTCGCTCTCTCCGGATTCAAGTGACCTGAGCGTCGGACTCGGCATCGCACAAACCATGGCGGGCTTGCTTCCCGAGGCCGTCAAGACCCTTGAAGCGGGCATTCGCAAATGGCCCGGCGATGCGGTGCACTATCAAGCGTTCGGAGTGCTTTTGCTGCGCATGGCCGACGAAGGGTCCGAGACCGAAGCGCACGGTGTACAGATGCTGGTGAAGGCGCTCGAACTCCAACCGGCACTCACGGAAGCTCATTATCAATTAGGAAATCTTGCGTTAAAGCGAGGCGACTCGGGTAAGGCAATCGAGCACCTGCTCACGGCATTGCGCAATGGCGGCCAAAGCAGCAAGGTGCACTTCGCGCTTTCGCGAGCTTACCGGGCCGCCGGCAATGCGCCGGATTCGGAGAAGCACGCCGCCTTGTTTCGCGAACAGAAAGAACGTGAGCAGCAGCCGGAGTCTGAGCAGTGAGAGCGGCAGTCCTTCTGCTTGCCCTGATGGCGAGAGCCGATGCGCCCGGCGCCCTTTTCACGGACGTAACTGTCCAGGCAGGCATCAACTGGACCCACTTCAATGGGGAGTCCGCCGCCCGGTATCTTATCGAATCCACGACAGGAGGCCTGGGTTTCTTTGACTTCGATGGCGACGGCAATCTCGATCTCTATCTGGTGAATGGCGGCAATACGCCGGGCAATCGAAGCGCGTCTCCTGTCCGCAGCGCGCTATTCAGAAATACCGGCAACGGGCGGTTCCAGGATGTCGCCGCAAAGGCTGGAGTCGACCGCCTTCCATTCTATGGAATGGGCGTTGCCGCGGCCGATTATGACAACGATGGCAGAACGGATTTTTATGTGACCGGCTATCCATCGAGCGCGTTGTTTCATAACAACGGCGACGGAACATTCAGCAACGTCAGCAACGCTGCCGGTGTTGAGAATACGGGCGAGTGGGCGACAAGCGCGGCGTGGCTCGATTACGATCGTGACGGCCTCCTGGACCTGTTCGTGGCCAATTACGCGGAATTCTCCTTCAACGACAAACATCGATGCGATTTCGCAGGACGCCCGGTGTACTGCTCGCAGACCGACTACAAGGGCCGTCCGCCGAAGCTGTATCACAACGATGGCGCCGGAAAGTTTCGCGATGTGACCAGGCAAGCCTCACTCTTCGACCAGGTGGGGAGAGCGCTCGGCGTAATCGCCATCGACGTCAACGCGGACGGCTGGGTGGATCTTTTCGTAGCGCGCGATGCTTCCCCCAATCTGCTTCTGATGAACCAAAAGAACGGCGCTTTCCGCGACGCCGGATTCGAAGCAGAGGTCGCATTCAATGCGGACGGCGTCGCACGCGCAGGCATGGGCGTGGATGCCGGTGACATCGACGGAAATGGCACACCGGACTTCCTCGTCACAAATTTCGATTCGGAGTATCACGCTCTTTACCAGAACCCCGGTAAGATGCCGTTTCGAGAAGTCACCGCATCGTCACGTCTGGCCGGCTTCACGAAACGCTATGTCGGCTGGGGCGTTCGATTTCTCGACTATGACAACGATGGCGATCTCGACCTGATCATCGCCAACGGGCATCTGCAGGAGAATATCTCCGAATCGAACCGCTCCGTGCAGTATCGTGAGCCTCCCCTGCTCCTCGCCAACGATGGCAAGGGCGCGTTCACGAATATGGCAAAAGAGGCCGGCGCAACGTTCTCCACAGGCTATCTCGGGCGAGGGCTCGCAACCGGCGATTTCGACAACGATGGAGCGGTTGACGCCGCTTTCATCGATCTGAACTCCAGACCCGTGCTGATCCGGAACACCGCGGCGGCAGGAAGAAACTGGATCGGTCTGCAGCTTCAGGGAACACGAAGTAATCGCGACGCGATCGGGGCTCGCGTGGTTCTCACGCAGGGAGCAAGGAAGCTAACCCGATGGATTACGGACGGCGGCAGCTTTCTCGCAAGCCATGATCGCCGTCTGCTCCTTGGCCTGGGCGATGACACCGCGCCTGCCCGTCATCGAGATCACGTGGCCTAACGGCGATGTCCAAACAGTAACCGGTCTTGCTCCGAACCGGTATCACCGAATCATCGAATCCGCGAACAAGGAGGCCGCCGTCGTTGCGATATCACCAGGCAATTCTGGTCAGTTGTGAGGTTCCGTGGGATGAAGAAGAGAGATTGATTGAACCCGTCTTCCGGCAGGCGATCCGTCATACGCTTGCGGATTTCAACAATCTTTATATCTTCGGTACAGCCGGCGAAGGTTACGCGGTTGACACGCCAACTTTCCATCGCATCGTAGAGATCTTCTACGAGGAGACACGCGGCGACAACATTTTTCCGCAAGTTGGCGTTATCGGATTGTCCACGGCAACGGTTCGTGAACGAATTGCCTACGCCTATAAAGTGGGCTTCCGAACGTTCCAGATCTCCTTGCCCTGTTGGGGAGCTCTGAATGATAAGGAGATGCTGCGGTTCTTCATCGATGTCTGCGGCGCGTTCCCCGACTGCCGCTTTCTGCACTACAACCTGCTTCGAGCCAAACGCCTCCTGACCCCCGAAGACTATCGCCGGATCGCCGATGTCGTGCCGAATCTGGCCGCGACCAAGAATACGGGCCTTACCTATCTCACACTTGCCGAACTGATGCGCCGTACTCCGGAGATTCAGCACTTTCTGAGTGAAACCATGTTCCCGACCGGCTGTCTCCATGGAGAATGTTCCGTGTTGAGTTCCTTCGGACCGATGCTGCCGAAGCCGGCGAAAAAGCTCTTTGAATACGGGCGGTCCGGTGACTTCGCCAACCTCTTCCGATTCCAGAAGGACTACCTCGAAATGGTCGAAGCGGTGATTGCTCCCATGCGCCGATATTCTCTGATGGACGGCGCATACGACAAAGTTCTGATGAGGCTCGGCGGCGTGGATATGCCGCTGCGTCTGCTTTCGCCGTATGAATCGTTCTCTGACGATGTATTCGAGGAGTGCCGCACGATTCTGCATTCGAAGTTCGCGCACTGGCTCGCATGACCGTGTCACGCGAGTTGGACCGCCGCAATGGTCGTGTGTATCTGGTGAATTATCTACTTATCTTTCTTGCGGCGCCGGTAATGTACGTGGGCGTCATACAGGCGGCGTTGTGCAATAAACTCGGCGCGAGCGCGACGCTGGCAAGTCTTCCGGCTTCCGTCCATTTGTTGGGGCAGATCGCGCCGCTTTTCTTTTCATGGCTTGTGCCCCATCGCTATGAGCAGCGCGTTGTGATTTGGGCGAATGCCATGACAGCGTTGCTCCTCGGTTGTGTGATGCTGACATTGCTGCTGCCTGTATCGAATGGCTCCCGCATTCTGGCAGTCGTTCTGCAAGGCCTGCTGCAAGGACTCAGCGGTTCTGTTTCCCTCGTCTTCATGGTGCACTGTCTTCGTCGCGGAACGACGCCTGAAGGCCGGGCGCTTGCTCTCAAGAAGACCTACACCGCGGGACCGGTTACGGCCGTAGCCGGTTCGCTCGGCGCTCAATATCTCCTGGGCTCGGGGAAGTTGAGCTACCCGCTCGATTTTGCGTTTATCTATGCCGTTGGAGCCTTGTGTGTCGTCGGAGTAGCTGTGTCCAGCACACGTTTTGTGCTTCCGCCCGTGGACGAGGAACCGCGGACCGGGCTCGTGGCCTATCTGACCGCTGCCGCGAAGCAGTTCTTCGACGACCGCCAACTGCGGCGGCTTTGGGCAGCGTACGCTCTGTGGTGGTGTACTCTCGGGAGGCATCTCGAATCTCTCCCTGTTCACTCGTGAGGCCGTCGGACGCGATCCCAAAGAACTATCCGGGTTCGTATTGGCCGTTCGATTCGGATGCAAAGCCATTGGCGGATATTTCCTGGGCTTGATCGCTACCCGATCCGGGATGCGCGCCGCAGTCATAGGAACAGCATGCCTCGTTGGCGCAGGAATGCTTTGGGCGCTGCTCGTGCCGGGCTACGGATATGTGTTCGCGTTCGGATTGCTGGGCGCGGGTGAACTTGGGGGCGCCTACTTTCCGAACTATGTCGCGTCCCTGAGCACCGTCGGAGCCGGTACCCGCAATCTCGCGATCCTGACGCTTGCGACACCCGCCGCCAGTTTCGCTCCTTCGCTCGCATGGATACCTCACCGATCGAATCGGATTTTACGCCAGCTTCATCTTCGGGATTGTCACCGCATCGGCTGCCGCAGCACTGCTGCTCTCCTCGAGAGGAAGGAAAGAACAGGAATGATCATTACCGATGTCAGGACCGTTCTACTCACCGGTCCGAGCACCAATGACCGCTTCTTCAAAGAAGTGAGAAAGCGTCGTAGCGCGGCGTTCATCGAGGTTCATACCGATACCGATCTCATCGGAATCGGCGAAACCTATGCCGGATATTTTCTGCCCGAATCTGTTCCTCCGATAGTCGAATTCTTCAAGCCGATTCTGATCGGACAATCGCCGGATGATGTCGAGGTCTTATGGGAGCGGATGTATCACTGCGGTAAGTTCTGGTGCCGCGTCGGTCTTGGAACTTCAGTGCTGACCGGTATCGAAGCAGCGCTCTGGGATCTTCGCGGTAAGATGCATGGCGTTCCCGTTTATCAACTCCTCGGCGGGCGCAAGCACGACAAGTTGATGGGCTACGCGACCGGGGGTCCAAGTAACTATCCCTTGGATCGACTTGGGGAAAAGATGGACTACTATCGTTCGCTTGGCTTCATCGGACTGAAAGTCGGAGCCGGGGCGTATCATGCCGGCGCGGGCTGGACTTTGCCGGAGACCGCTTCCGAAGCCGCCGGCCTCGAAGCGGACAAAGTGGCTTTCATGCGAAAACATGCGGGGCCGGATTTTCAGATCATGCTTGACGGGCACATGGATAATAGCCCGAAGGGTACCTGGACATTAGAGACGGCAATCGCAGTGACGAAGGCGCTAGAGCCTTACAATCTGTTCTTTCTCGAAGAGCCTCTGCCGTATACCGATCCTTGGAGTTACTCCGAACTCGCCCGGCAGAGCAAGGTTCCGATCGCAGGCGGCGAGTGTCTTACAGCGGCATACGAATGGCGTGTCTTCGCCGAGCGGGACTGCTTCGATATCGGTCAGCCCGACGCATCGTTCACAGGGGGACTGAGTGAGTTCATGAAAGTCGCTCGCATGCTGGAGGATCGTGGGCGGGCGATCGCAACTCATGCCTGGGGCGCGGGAGGCTCGCTCATGCAAAATGTTCACTGCGGGTTTGCCGCAGCGAACACGGCCATCCTCGAAATCGCTCCCGACTATGCAGGTCTGCACGCGGATGTGATGGATGGAGCCTTCGTCATGCAGAACGGCTACGTGTTGCCGCCTGAGAAACCCGGACTGGGTATCGTGCTCACTGACACGATTAAGAGCCAGTACCCCTTCGAGGAGGGCAGCGGTGAGTTCAACAGCGTGCACGGCAAGATGCTTCGGGACTAAAGGATGCCAATGCGTGTATTGATCGATATGCCGGTGCAGCAAACCTTGTTGCGAAAGCTGCAGGATCTCGCGGAGGTCACTGTTGATGTTTTGCCGGAAACGGAAGTGACACCGGTTCCGCGTGCCGCAGAGGTCCCGGCGGATCTTGCGCCCGAGATCGACGCGATGTTCTGCACGTATCCGCCGGTCAATCTGGATGAGATGCGCAAGCTTCGTTTTATGCAGATCTCTTCCGCCGGCTATTCGCAACTATTCGGCTTGAATTTGCCGAAGCGCGGGATACGCGCGAGCAATGCTCGAGGTTGCTTCGATGTGCCGATCGCCGAATGGAATGTGGCGATGATCGTGAACCTTGCGCGCGACGTTAGGCAGATGATTCGCAACCAGGATTCTCAGGTATGGGATCGCGGGTCTCGATTCCAGTCCGAGGTACGAGGTTCCGTTGTGGGTCTCTGGGGTTACGGAGGCATCGGGCGTGAAACGGCGCGCCTGCTGCGAGCAATGGGATTGCGTATTCACGTTCTGTCTCGCGGGGGTATCGGTCCGGTCGAGAACGTGTACGCGGTTCCGGGTACTGGCGACCCCGACGGGATTTTTCCCGATAAGGTTTTCCTGGCAGGAGACGAACTCGCGTTCCTTGGTGGATTGAATTTCCTGATTCTCGCGATGCCGTTAACCCCGACAACGGAAGGCATCGTCGGCGAGCGGGAGTTGCGGGCGCTGCCTCGTTCCGCATTTGTACTCAATCCATCGCGCGGTCCCTTAATCCAGGAGAACGCGCTGCTCCAAGCTTTGACTGAGAAATGGATTGCAGGAGCCGCGATCGATACCCATTATCATTACCCGCTGCCGCCTGAGCACCCACTATGGCGGTTCTCCAACGTGATCCTCACGCCGCACATCTCGGGATCGGCACAAAGCCCGTACTTTCTCGATCGCACGTGGGAGATTTTCCTCGAGAACATACGCCGGCTGTTGACCGGTCGGCCCCTGCTGAACGAACTATCGGCGAAGCAGCTATCCGGCGCTTAGTCGAGTTCATATAAATCGGCGGCATTGCGATAGAAGATCGCTTCGACATCGGCGTCTTTCAGATTCCAGCAAGCGAGCCGTAAAGCGCGCAAGGACTCCAGAGCGATGGGAATCGGTTCGATGCGACCGTATCCGGTGTCCAGGCAGGTATTCTCCGAGGAGACCCAGAGGAAAGAATCGCCAACCGCAACGCAGCGTGCCCGCATATGCGAAATCGGAAAGTCCGATCCATACATCAAACGGCGTGGACCAAATGCCCGAAGGATGGCCTCGAACGCGGCGGATTCACAGACGGCGCTCGTATCGAACCAGACATTATCCAGACCTCTTAATGCGCCAATTCCCTCAATTGTGTGGTGAGGATTGAAGCCACGTGCGGCATGAGCCAGGATCAATCGAATTTTCGGATATGTCGTGCAGTATCGGCGGATGGTCTCCTGGTTCGAGGCGTCTGCGAGCGCTCGCGCCCGAACCATGTGCAACGTTATGGAGAGGCTGAGTTCATTTGCCACTCGCACATGATCTTCAGGCAGGTAGCTCGAGATGGCCGCATCGAACGTTGGATGGTCTGCCGCATACACGTGATAGCACTTCAATCCGGAGAATCGGTCGCGCTTTACGGTTGTGAACACCTCGTTGGCGGACATGGTTGGTCTGATCAGCATCTGGGTGCGCGAAGCGTCCGATCGTGCTGCCTCCCTTGCCACGAACTGATTTGCGGCATCCATATCGATACCCACGTGTGGGAAGCCGAAGAAGAGGCCGTCGCATAAGCGGCCCGGATGGATCCGGTCCATCTGACTGCGGAAGGTATCCAGCCCCGCGGACGGCGGTCCTGATTTTAAAAGCGCCGGAGGGTCACCGGAGAACTGACTGAGCTCGTACAGGTGCGCGTGAACGTCGAAGATGCGATCGGGAACAAAGCTGTCGAGTTCACGACGGAACAACTCTCTGTCCGAATCTGGGACCGCCCAATCGACCGCCACGAATTGTCAGCAGGCCCGTTTGATGTTCTGCGGCGTAGCACGATTCAGATCGAGATTGTCCTGAGCGAGAGCATCACCGATTGCGGCGGCCGCGCCTTTGGTCTCTCGGATAAGAAACGCATAGCTCTCTTCCGTAAATTGGGCCGAAGTGGCCGAGACGCTTACGGCAGCGATTGCACGGCCGCACGAATCGAAGACGGGCGCTCCGATGCAGCGCAATCCCAGCTCATCCTCCTCGTCATCCAACGAAAAGCCGTTCTGGACGACGCGCGCTAACTCTTCACGAAGCTTCCTCGGAGACGAAATCGTGTTCTCGTTGTGGCGCGGAAGGCCGTGTTCCCTGAGCAGACTCTCCAGTTCAGGCTCGCTCAATATGCAATGAGCGCCTTGCCGAGGCCGGTACAATGCACGTCCATTCGCTTACCGATCCACGTCGCCGTTCGCGGGCCGTCGAGGGGACTATGCTTGGCAACGATGACGGCCTCATTGTCTTTGAGAATGGCCATATGGGCCGTCATTCGCGCGCGGCGAACGAGGTTGCCCAGGAAAGGAGCCGCCTGCTGCCGGAGGCTCAGCCCACTCCAGGCGGAGTTGGAAAGCTGCACCAGGTTCACCCCGAACAGATACCGGCTGGTACGTTCATTTCTCTGCACATACCCCCGGCGTTCGAGCGTTACCAGCAGGTAGTGGATAGAGCTGCGAGGGAAGCGCGACTGCTCGACGAGTTCCGGGAGTGTGAGGCCTGCTCGTGACTTCGCAAGCAATTCCAGAATTGAGAGCGCCCGATCGAGCGCCGGAACAGTTTGAGTCTTGATCGCGGCCATCTGTTCTCTCCTTTACGCCTTTGGCAGCAGCAGTCCCCCGTCCACTCGCAAGCAGCTTCCGGTGATATAAGCCGCTTCGTCGGAGACGAGGAATCGAACTGCATTTGCAATGTCCGTCGCGGATGCCAGATGCCCCATCGGCAGCCTGCTGCCCTCACGCTGGATCTCTTCTTCCGAATACAGCGTGCGTTCGCCGGGTGTATCTGTCCAACCAGGCTCCACTACGTTGACGCGAATGTTATCGCGAACCAATTCGGCGGCCCACGTACGGGCCATGTGGTTCACCGCGGCCTTGGCGCCGTTGTAGGCAGTATTGTTCGGGAATGGCTGGACCGCATGCACGGAACTGATCATCACGATCGAACCGCTCTTCTGTTGCGTCATTTGGCGGGCCGCGAGTTGGCTGCAGTGAAATACGCCCCATAACGCGACCGACCACACCTTCTCGACGTCTTCGATTGAAAGATCCACAAGCGGCTTGCGCTTATTCACCGCCGCGTTGTTGACCAGTATGTCGATGCGTCCGAACTGGTCAACAATTTCGCGAAACATCAGCTCCACCTCGCTTCGATTGCCGACGTCGGCGCGGATGAATAGTGCTTTGCGTCCATGGCCGCGAACCAACTCGAGTGTCCGGGCCGCCTGCTCGTCGGGGCAGATGTCACAGAAAACGATGTCGGCTCCCGAACGCGCAAGCTCCGCTGCAACAGCTTGGCCGATGCCTCTGGCGCCACCGGTGACGACGGCTACTTTGCCTTCAAGACTCATAAGCCGAGATGAAATCGGACACATTGGTCTGCGGTCTGGTCCGACGCTCCCGACAAGAGTCGGATGAAACCCCGGTGCTGTTCATCGAGCAGCTCGGGAGTCAGGTCGGGGCGGGACATCCGAAAAGCGGACCCATACGCGAAATACGGCACCATCAGATTGCGAAGCGCCGAGAAGAGCCGCTTATTCCGCGAGCGCTCCCATATAAGCGAGTGGAAATCCAGATCAGCCTGTGTGCACTCGATATACCGCCGCTCCCGATAGGACTGCGCCATTTGGTCCGCCAGCGTGTCCAGTGTTTGTACATCACTAGACGTGATGTTTGGTATCGCCAGTTCCAGCGCGAGGACTTCTAACGGCAGCCTGACCTGTTGAACTTCGGTCCTGTCCTGTTCGTTAAACTCCAGCACCGAAAAGCCGTAGTTTTGGGAATGCGAAACCAGTCCTTCCTGCGCCAGGACCAGCAGCGCTTCACGAACAGGTCCGCGACTGACGTTCATCTCGGAAGCCAGAGCAACTTCCGATAGCGGCTGACCCGGGCGGAACCGACCTTCGAGTAGCGCGCGCCGAATCGTTTCGCCGACGGTCTGCCGGATCGAAACAGGCTTCACCTGCGGAAGGAGGCTCATAGCGCGATGGAGAATGATACGAAAAGGTTAGTCACGTCGTCAACAGTAAACTGTAGACAGTTCGCGCAAACGCGTTCCATCCTTTTAGTCTGTAAGCTGGCTACCGGATCTTCCCCCGAGCCGCCACCTGCCAGCATCCCTCCACCACTCCATTGCGGTGGAAGTGAATCGTGTCATGCATGTTGACGCAAGGGCAGACGTGATTGGGAATGATCGTGAGCCGGTCGCCGACTTTCGGAGAATAACCCGATGCCCCGAGATCGAGGTGCCCATGTTCCTCCGACATAGACGCGAATTCCACGTCGGGGTGCTCGACAATGCGCCCGAACCCGGTCTTTTCCCCCGATAACCATCGGTCGCTCGAGAATGTCTTCGAGCCGCCGTCGACGATCGCGCGGCCCTGCACGGCTGTGCTCACGACCGTGACCAGAATGTGCAGAGCGCAATCGTCCCATGTGCAGGCGCCGACACCGGCAGTGTTCCTGTCGTTGAATACATAAGTGCCAGGCCGCGTTTCCGTTACGCCTTCGATCAGGTGGCTATTGCGCGCAATCGGTGTACTGCCCGCACTCACAATTTCGCACGCGAGTCCGCTGTGCTGCAGCCGATCTTTGATGTCCGCAATCATTGCCGACACTTCGGCCAGGGGCAAGGCTTGCTCTGCGGGATCCGACCAGATGTGTCCGGGAAACGTGCTGATTCCTGCGAACGTGACGTTCGGAAGCCGGGTTATCACGTGAGCGAGATTCTCGACCTCCTGCGGCGATGCCACGCCGCACCTTTGCAGGCCGGAATCAAACTCGACCAACAGATGAATTGTGGACCCTACGGATGCCGCGGCGTTCGAAATGGCCTCCGCCGTAATGACCGAATCGATCGCGACGATGATCTTCCGATCGCGCGCGAGGTACGCGAGGCGCTCCAGCTTGGCTCTGCCGAATACCGGGTAATGGACCAGGATGTCGTCCATTCCCTCAGCAGCCATCACCTCGGCTTCGCCCACCTTGGCCACCGTGATTCCACGAGAGCCGGCCTTCACCTGCATCCGTGCGATCTCCGGGATCTTGTGCGTCTTCGTATGCGGCCGGAGGTTCAGGTTCGACCGGCGGCAGTAATCCGCGAGCGAGGAAATGTTCCGTTCGAGCACATCGAGATCGACAACGATGGCGGGCGTTTCCAATTCTTCTATATGCATGCAGTACCTTCAATGATGTGATTGATTCGAAGGAGAAGCAACCCGGCCGGGGCATAAACTCGCTCCTTCTCGTGCTGGTGTTTCTGCTCTCGCTCACGTGCAAGGCGGAGGCTCAGGACATTTCCTCTTTCTGGCGATCGACACTTTCGCGCCTCGCGTCCGAGCCGCTCGAAACGACCATCCAAGACACGCGCGAGCCGCTCCCATACAAAAAGTATCGCGTCGAGTACCGGTCGCTCGGCGGCATCCGCGTGCGAGCGATCCTCTCGATTCCCATTGGCGGAGCGCAGTCGCGGCGCGCGCTTCCTGCCATTGTCTCAGTCCCGGGTTATGGCGGCCTACAGCAAGGCATCATGCTGGACGAATGCCAGAGAGGCTACGCCATTCTGCAAGTATTTCCCCGATCCCAGGGACCTTCCGCCGAGCTATGGAAAATCGACGGGCCCGAAAAACTGACCTGGAACTTGAACCAGCCGGAGGGCGCTTACTATCAGGGCGCATATTCCGACGTCATTCACGGCATCGATTACCTGCTATCACGCGATGACATCGACCGTGACCGCATAGCCATCGCAGGGACCAGTCAGGGAGGAGGAATCGCCCTCGCGGTTGCATCGCTGGATCCCAGAATCAAAGCGGTCGTCGCGCACGTGCCGTTTCTCTGCGATGTCCGGCGCGCAGCCCGCACGGAAGGTTCATTGATCAAAAAGCTGCTCGACGACGCTCGCATGAATGACGACAAGCATCTTCGGGTCTTGGAACATTTCGACCCGCTCCAACTCGTTCCGGCCCTCAAGGTTCCGTCTCTAGTCAGCTCTGGAGGAAAAGATGTTGTCTGTCCCGCCGACACGATTCGGGCCGTTTTCGACCGGATTCCAGGCGTGAAATCGCTATTCCATGACCCTGAATTGCCGCACACGTCCTCAAACGATTTCTACACGATGACATGGAACTGGCTCGACGCATACGTCGGGCGATTGAAATAAATTCCGCAATTCATTTCTTCGGCACAGCCCACAAGACCGCGCGGGAAGAGGACGTCGCCAGCGCGTTCTTGAGGTCATCGACCTGGTAATAAAGTGTGACGATCTTCCCGTCGCCCACCTCGACAGAACTCGGATAACCACAGTCAGTAACCGGAGCATCATCGGCCAATATGACCGTCTTTGAGGTGTCCCAGTTCCGGCCGTCCGCGCTGAGAACGGCACGGGCGCCCCGTGGAGGATTGCGTTCGCCGTACGTTAGCAGGATGCGGCGGTCGCGTAGTTGAATCAAATCCGCCGGATGCTCTGAATCCTTCGTGACCTGCACCGGGGTGCTCCACGTCTTTCCTTGATCTGCGGATTCGGCGATCGCGAGGTGGGCGCCCTTTTCTGAACGAAGCGCCGCAAGCACTCGTCCGTCACGCAGTGCCGCGATCCCGGTTTCGTTGTAGCGCTTGCCTATCACGGCCGGTTCTCCCCAACTCTTGCCGTTGTCCCTGGACCGAAACACCCAGCTCTCATGTCCGCGCTCCCCGTAAAAGTCGAAGTAGACGGCCATCAGCACGGTCCCGTCACGCAGTTGCACGATCTTTCCATAGGGCGAAACTGCGGTGCCGGATACCGACGAATAGAACTTGTGAATCGTTTCACTCCGAACTGGCTTCGTCCAAGTTTGTCCGTCGTCTTTCGAGAAAATCAAATAAACACCGTCGAAGATTCGCTCGTTTCGATTGCCCTTGAATCGCTCGCCGCTTTGGTCATAGCCGCTTGCGATCACGTAAGCCAAGACAACCGTGCCATCGTTGAGCTGACCAAGCGCCGGATTGCGATCATCCTGACTCTCGTCGATCGCCGTCCAAGGCTTGGACCACGTCTTCCCCTCATCCGTGGAGCGGACCATGTCGAGGCGTCCCTTGATGCCGATATGCGGCGCGCCCCCGCGAACCACGGCAAGGATGTCACCGTTCTTCAAGCGGATCGCGACGGGAAAGTAGCCTAGACCACTGGTGACCGTCTGATGAGGAAAGTCGGCAGCCACACAAGCACAGGCGGCCAGAGTGCACATGAGTATTCTTAGCTTCATTGAGTTTTCCGGAAATGTTCCATCGCTTCGACCGCCTGGGCCTCCTGACCACAGCGGCGGTAAATCAACCCGAGTTGGTACCACGCCGCACTGAATGCAGGTTGGGCCTTGACGGCGTGCTCGTAATGGGAGATCGCGGCGCGATCGTCGGCTCGCGCTCCAGCCAACTTGCCCAGTTGGAAATGCGCCTCAGCATCCTTGGCATCGAGGGCGATCGCCTCATGAAAAGCGGCCTCGGCTTCGGCGGCACGCTGCAGCTTCAACAGATTGCGTCCAGCTTTTACACGATACTCCGCGCTAGCCGGATCAAGTGTGATGGATCGTGAATAAGCGCCATGCGCTCGCGTTTGATCGTCGGTGGCCGCGTACACATCTCCCAACGCGGCCCACAGATCGGCAGCGCCGGGCTCGAGCTTCGTAGCCGCTTCGTATTCGCGCGTAGCTTCGGCGTTTTGACCTTTCAGATACGCGAGCATCCCTGAGACAGCATGAATCCTGGCCGATTTGGGAAAAAGCTTGCGAGCCTTGTTCAGCACGGCTGCGGCTTCATCGGACTTCTCCAGCTTCAGAAGAACGACCGCCAGGTCGTACGTGTAGTTTTCATTGTTCGGAGCCAGCTCATAGGCCCGGCGCAGCGATGCAGCGGCGTCCGGGGCGCGCCCGAGCGCGGTTAATACCGTACCCTTCAGCGCAAAATGATCCGCGGAAGAGGAAGGATGTTTTTCCAAAACGTCCAACGCTTCAGCAGGCCGGTTCCCCGCGAACAACGCCAGCGCGAGGTTGTGGGCTGCGTCCGTGTACTTCGGATCGAGCTGCAACGCCTTACGGAACCGGTCCAGCGACTCTTCGTTATCACCTTGCTGCTGGAGTGCGATGCCGTATGCATTCTGAAGCTTTGGATCGCGCGGGTTGGCCTTGATGGCACGTTCCAACTCCGCAATGGACGACGATTGCGCAAGGATCGAAAGCGCCGGCAACATTCCGATCAGCAGATATCGCGCAATCCGAAGGCGCATCGCCAGAAGTCTACTCCACTTCCGGAAAGATGGCGGGACCCTTCATGCGAGACGGATCAACCAATTGGACGTTCGGGGACATATAAACGTACACCAGGCCGCGTCTTGCCCGGTCGCTCAGGTTCGGGTCGCTGTAGTGAACGGTCAGCGAATGATGCAAAACGACAGACCCTCGCTTCACCTCAATCGCGTGCTCCGGGAGGGCATCGACGGCAGGATGATCCACGAGGCCCAATGAGTTGCCCACCACGTTGGAGGGAGTGTGCGGCAGCATGCCGAGTTTGTGCGAGCCTGCAAAGAAACGAACACAGCCGTTTTCCTTGGTCGAATCGTCCAGTGCGATCCAGGCCGTGATCAGTTCCGGTGGCTCGAAAGGCCAGTAGGGCATGTCCTGGTGCTTGGGGACCACAGTTCCGACGCGCGCGGGCTTCGCAAATAGCTGGCTCCCGTAAAGCCTCAGCGGATGCCCGAGTAATTCGCCAAGCACGCCCGTCAATTTCGGCGACTTGGCGAACTCGAGGAACAACGGGTTATACAGCGCCAGCCGAAATGCGTTGCGCAGTTGCGGCGGATCCGAACCCGGCTCCCAGACCATATCCCGCTTTGGGATATACGTCCGCTCGCCCGCGACGATGTGATCGATCTCGTCTGAAACAGGAGTGATTTCCGCTTCGGAGAACACCCGGTCGAGGATGACGTACCCATCCTGCTCGAAGCGGGCAGCGGCCTCGGAAATAGTGAACTTTGTCACCATAGATCGAACACGCTTTCAGAATACTTGAGGCCCACACATGAGTGCGCCGCGTGAGACGCTCACATCCAACAGTCTGGACCCTCGATGCGAGTCCACCCGCTTGGACGCCCAGGGCCCCGGGCCTTTCGCGGAGGACCTCGCGAGGTATAGCTTTGAAGACATGAAGCGCATCTGCGCCATGGCATTGCTTCTGACTGCAATTGCGTTCGCGCAAGACAGGCAGTGGGTCGAGGGATTTGAGAAGGTCGAGTTCCACCACAACGCCGCCAGAAATCCGAACAGCCGCGACTTTCGCGGAATGGCCCGTGGCTACATGACGGCTGGTTGGTGGGCGCCCGGGCAGATGAAGAAAAACCTGGTTTCCTGGAGAACCGCGGTCGTTCCGGCTCGAAAGGCAACCACCTTCGCCTTCGTCGGGGCGACTTCTGTTCTTCCCTCCGAAATCTCTACAGGCCCCACGGCTGAGCTCACGGTCAACGGGCGGCACGCCTTGAAATTTAACCTCGGCCTCAATCGCGACTACACGTGGCGGGAAGGGGAATACGAGCTCAAGTATCTCTCCAAGCGAATCGAGTTTCCCTACTTTGGTTCACACCGCCAATTCGAGTTGAACGGAAACAGCGGTATCTATCAGTTGGCCGTGCCAGCAGAGGCGGTGAAGGCTGGCGAACCATCTGTCCTGCAGGTGACAGTGCTGCCCTTCGACCAGTGGAACGGTGGCTGGTTCATGGTGAAGGAGCGCCGCGACACGTTGAAGCAATCGATGGAAAGCCTCGAAGGCGAGATCGAAGCCCTTCGGCAGGACATGTCCATCATCAACCAGCAGACTCACATGTTGGCGACTCAGGTCTACAGCGATCTCGTGGACAAGGACAAGTTCAAACATGAAGTGATCTACTCGAATGGCTTCCGGCACCTTCATCCGGCAGACTTGGTTCAGCTTCAAAACGGTGAACTGTTGCTGATGACCAGAGAGGCGACCGAGCATCTCTCGAACGACGGCGACGTCGTCATGCTGCGCTCCAAGGATGGAGGGAAAACATGGGGCGGGAGGCAGGTAATCGCCGGGATCAAAGACGTGGACGAGCGTGAAGGGTGCGGTGTTCAGTTGCGCGATGGAACCATCGTGATGGGCATCTTCTTCAATAATCTCTATGCGCCAGACGGAAGCTACACGAATTCGGCCGACGTAAAAGACGAAAGATTCCTGGAGCCTGGAAAACACTATCTCGGAGCTTATGTCATCACTTCTATAGACAACGGTCACACGTGGTCCGAACCGAACTATATCGACACCAAAGGAATGCCATACACCAACCTGGAGGGCCCGACCGATGCGCCCATCGAGATGCCCGACGGCTCCCTATTGATGGGCCTCATCGGATACAGTCCGCAAGGCGATTCGGGAAATCGGTCGGCGGTGATGGTCCGCTCCACGGACAAGGGTAAGACATGGAAGCACCTCGCGATAATGGCGAATGATCCCGGCGGACGGTTAGGCGGTTTCCTGGAGCCCGGAATCGTCCGTACGAAAACGGGGCGCATTGTGGCGGCACTGCGGAACCATGCTCCGGAGAATGCGATCTGGATCACGTACTCGGACGATGACGGCAGGACGTGGGTACCTGTCCGGAAGACCGCGATGATCGGTCATCCGGTTGACCTGATTCAGCTTTCCGATGGACGTCTGATGGCGACATATGGGCTGCGCAAAGGACGTCATCCTGACCCGAGCGGCATTCGGGTTTGTTTCAGCAGCGACAATGGGGAGACGTGGGACATTCGAACCGAACTGCAATTACGCAAGGATTTTCTGAACTGGGATATCGGCTACCCTGAGTCGATCCAGTTGGCGGACGGCAGCATCTTGACTGTGTATTACTACAACTTGTTCAACAAATATTTCATCGGCGGCACATACTGGAAGCCGTAGCGAGCGTGAGGAAGACCTTGGATCAACAATATCCGAAATCGGCAGAGATCCTGCGGAACAACCGGCAGTATATTCCCGGAGGCGTTGTATCCGTAAACCGTGCGACCCAACCGGAGATCGTCTTCGTCCGCGGCCGGGGAGCCTACCTATGGGATGCCGATGGGAATCGTTATATCGACTATCACGCCGGCTTTGCCCCGCACTTCCTCGGACACAATGATCCGTACGTAACTGACGTTGTAATTCGCAGTCTCCAAGCCGACGCCAGTCTCTACGGCTCGGGCACGACGATTCAGGAAGGCCGTCTGGCCGAGTTGATTTGTCATCATGTCTCGGCCGCCGAATCCGTGCAGTTCCTGAACACTGGCAGCGAGGCCACTTATCAGGCCCTCCGGCTGGCACGTGCCGTTACGGGAAACGATCACATCATAACCATCCAGGGTGGCTATAACGGGTGGCACAATGACGTTTCTTGTAATCTGATGACGCCCCTGGATCAACTCGGCCCGAGACGATCTCCCGGCGAGTACCCGTATCACTCCATCAGCGCCGGTGTTCCGGTCGATCACCAAAAGCTGGTGCACAGCATAAACTTCAACGATCTGGCATCAGTCGAATATGTTTGCGAGCGGTACCCTGTTGCGGCGCTGATAACGGAGCCGATTCTGCAAAACATCGGCATAGTCGCCCCGCAACCCGGTTATCTCGAGGGCCTTCGACGGCTTGCTGACCGGTACAAGTTCCTTCTCGTCTTCGATGAAGTGAAAACCGGATTTCGTCACGCTCTCGGCGGATGCTCAACTCTGTTCGGAGTTCGGCCCGACCTGGTTGTGTTCGGAAAGGCTCTGGCAAACGGCTATCCCATCGCAGCCCTGGGCGGGAAGAAGGAGTACATGAATCGCTTCGTCGATCCGAATCCGGCTCGGCGTGTGCTCCTGGCCGGCACGTACAACTCGCATCCCGTGCCAACCAGCGCGGCGATCGCAACCATCGAGCGGTTATCGATGGACGATGGCGAGGTATATCGTCACGTTGAGAACCTGGGCGCCCGGATGCAGGAGGGCCTTGAGCGAATCGCGTCAAACCTGGGGATCGAAGCCGTAGTCGCTCGCCAGGGATCGGCGTTTTGCCTGTATTTCATGGACCATCGTCCCGTTGATTGGCACGATCTCGCGGGGCGTCACCGCTTTGACCTCGATGACCGCATGCGTCGCGCGTTGATCGGGAAAGGAGTTTATCCGTTCCCCCTCGCCACCAAGCAGTGGTCAATCTCGGCTGCACACACACGCGAAGACATCGATTACACTCTCGAACAGATAAACTCGACGCTCCAGGAAGCGCCCGCGTCAACGCTCGCGGGGCAACGCGTGTAACTCAAAGCTCGAGCGGACAATCGAACAGCCGTTCAACGCCGGAATGGCGGACGGCATACGTGTTCTCCAGACGGATACCGCCGCGCAGTTGCTCCGAGTAAAGCGCCGGCTCGATGGCGATGACGTCGCCAACCTCAATCACGTCATCGGAGCCGGGAATCAGCCGCGGCGCTTCGTGCCCATGGAATCCGACTCCATGACCGGCGTGATGCCAGAAACTCGATCCGAATTCGTGTGGAGCAAGCCGGTCGCGTACGGCTGTGTACAACTCTTTCGCAGCGAGGCCGGGACGGAGCATCCTCTCCGCCATCGTCAGTGTTTCTGCCACGAGCTTCCACGCGCGCCTCTGCTCCGGCGTAGGCTCACCCACCGCGAACGTGCGGCACGTGTCCCCGAAATAGAAGGCGCAGGCCGGAAAAAGGTCGAGAATATAAAGATCGCCCGACTGAACGACGTTTCCGGTCGGCGGACCGCCGCCGCGGACGCACCGCATCCCGCAAGCGAAATCGCCCGCAAGCGAGAATGTGTGGCCAACGCTCTTTGTGGCCGCATCCAGCATCGCAGAGTACACATCGATTTCCGTGACGCCCGGACGTATGGCATCCCTGGCAGCATCGTACGCAATCGCGCTCAGCTTCAAGCTTCTCCGGATTTCAGCAATCTCGTCTTCGTCTTTGCTCTTCCGCAAAAAGCGCAGCATCGGTCCGGCGTCCGAAGCGGAAACGGACGGCACACAATTCGAGAAAGCGGCGGGCGTGTACGAGAATTCGACCGTCCACGTTGTGTCTTTATAGCGTGCGACGCGGTCCTTCAGCAATCGAGCCGCGTCGGAGTGAGCGTCCGCGATGACACGCGAGATGGAATACGTTTCGACCGGCACGCATTCATCTACCGTTGCGCATTCCGCGGCAGGTGAGATGAGCACGGACTTGCCTTCGCCTTCAATGACGAGTACGGCCGGGCTTTCCGGAGGAAGCAAGACACCGGTAAAGGAATAGATCGTCCGCGCATGACCGGTCAGGAAGGTGTCAAACCGATGAGCCTGCATCGCTGAGCGCAGCCGCTGCTGCCGGTGAAGGCATCCGTCTTGAGTGAGCAAGGTCTCCATATTTCTGAAACGCTTACGTTAGCATGGACGCTTGTGAACGTTCGCGAACTATTCGATCTATCCGGCAAAACCGCCCTCGTCACCGGCGGAGCGGGGATGTATGGCCTTCCCATTTCCGAAGCGTTGGCCGAGGCCGGGGCGCATGTCGTTATCGCTTCGCGCAACCTGGCTGCCTGTGAGCGCGTTGCCGATTCGCTCAGATCAGCAGGCCGAACTTGTTCCGCCGAGCAGTACGATCAGGCGGACGAAACATCCATCCTCGCTTTGCGCGACCGGCTGCAGCACAAATTTGGCGTGATCGACGTGCTCGTCAACAACTCGGTAGCCAGAACCATGCGGCGGTACGAGGATCCGCTCAGCGGCTGGCGTGAGTCGATGGACGTAAACGCGACCGGACTCTTTGCCGTGAGCCGCGCGTTTCTCGACCTCATGATGAAGCGCGGCTCCGGATCGGTCATCAACATCGGTTCAATCCAGAGTGTTGCGGCGCCGGCTTTCGGGAACTATGAAGGAACTTCGATGTCGACGCCTCCGGACTATCACTTCCACAAGCATGGACTGATCGGTCTGACACGCTACCTTGCGGCGCTCAGCGGGCCGAGCGGCGTTCGTGTGAATGCCATTTCGCCGGGCGGATTCGAAACTCCTGACATGCCCGCATCATTTCGCGAGAGGTATTGCCACCGCGTGTTTCTTGGACGCCTCGCTCGCCATGACGACATCAAAGGAGCGGTCGTGTTCTTGGCGTCTCCCGCGTCTGCCTACATGACCGGGCAGAACTTGATCGTAGATGGAGGCTACACGTCGTAAGCCTGCGTGCGGTCATCACTCGGGTCTACCTTCCCATGTGCCGGGCGAGCGAACCTTCATGCCGGACTCTCCGCCCGTGACATACAGACGTTCCCCGATCTGAAGGAAACGCGCGTCGGCGAGACCATGAGGCAAACGTCCCGAATGCTGCATCTTCTTCGATCGCGGTGAAAAGTTCAGCACTGTAGCCACGAACCGATCGGTGTAGCCGCCCAGGAGGAGAATCGAATTCTGCACCGCCACCGCCGCCCAGGCCCGCGTCGCGACGGGCACGTCGGGAAGGGCCGTCCACTCATTGCGGCCGAAATCGTAACTCCACGATTCCGCAAGATTGTGGAATCCGTTCGCTGTCGGAGAAACCCCGCCGAATAAATACGCCTTCCCATCGAGTACACCGAAGCCGTAGTTGCTCCGGGCGGGTTCAGGTATCTGCGATACACGTGTCCAACCGTCATTTGGCCGGTCGAGGTTCCACATCCAGACATCCGATCGTGCACTGGCAATGTCGCCCGCTTCTTCAAGGCCGCCGAACAGATAAACCCTGCGCTTCACGAATGCCGCCTGCGCGTAACTTCGCGGGGCGGGCAGTCGCATCTCAGGCTTCGACCGCCAGTTCATTCCGTCAAAAACGATCACGTCGTCAAGAACACGGCCATCGGATGTGCCGCCCAGAAAGAACGTATCGCCTCCGACCTCTACCGCAGCGGAGTCGGCGCGAGGCATGGGCAAAGGCGCCCCTGGCGACCAGGTATTCGTCTGCGGATCGAAGAAATCGCAGCGCCGGCTCCAAAGCTTTTGGCCGTCCTGCCACTGCGTTCCACCGGCTGCGAGCAAGCGCCCCTCAACCACCGCGTGGAGCAGCGCGGCGCGAGGCTCCGGAAGAGGAGCGAGCGATTGCCAGCTTATCTGAAACGCGAGCATCGATGAAGCAAGGATCGTAGTCGTCAACGTTTTGCAGTCAGCTTTTTCTTTCGGTTCTTCTGCGCGTTTTCAGAAAAGCTCGAAAAGCGGTCCGGGTTGTCCCAGGGAATCTTCAGATGATCCGCCAGGACTCGCTCCGCGGGCATCTTCGTTGTTCCGAGAAGAAAGTCGAGCAAAGGCCGATGTGAATAGATGACGTGCCGCACTTTCTCTGCCTTCATGGCCCGGATCACACCATACGCGAAGAGCGGGGCCGTGAGATTGATCAGTGTGCGCTCGATATATTCATTTCCGGTAAGTCCCCAGATTGCTTTGTGGAACTCGACATCGAGTTTCACCCTCGCACTGGGAGCGGCGCCCTCAGAACGCTCCACACGCTCGAGAATCTGCGTCAACTTCACATGCGCTGCATGCGTGAAGTTGGCCCGCGCAAGGCGCATCGCTTCGGCTTCCAAAACCAGGCGCACGCTGTTGATTTTCTGCAGATCTTCGTCTTCCAGGTGGACAACGAACATACCGCGCCTGGGGTGATTGATAATTAGACCCTGCTCCTGGAGTTGTTGTAGAGCTTCGCGGATGGGAGCCCGGCTTACCTCCAGTTCCCGCGCCAACTGGCTCTCGTTGACGCGATCCCCCGGCTTCATCCTGCCCGTAAAGATCGCATCGGAGATGATTTCTACGACGTTGTCCTTTAGCGTTGCGAGCCGGACAGGGGCGAAGGCTGTGCTCTTGGTCATGGCTGGCCGATGCTCACATCCGGATTGAGACTGCCCAGAAGATGCTCGTCCACTGGCGCCGACACTGCCGTGATCGCGTTATCCAGGTGTTGGAGCCGCGTCGCGCCGATCAGCACGATCGATACATCCGGCTGCCGCAGTACCCAGCTCAAAGCAAGAAGATGTTGAGGAACGCCGCTTTGCACGGACACTGCCGTCAAACGATCGAGGGCCGCGAAGCATTCAGGCCGGAAGTAGACATCGCGGTGGCCGGGAACCACATCGAAGCGAGTGCCCTTCGGAGCCAACTCGCCTCGCGTACCATATTTTCCGGTCAGAAAACCCGCGCCTAACGGACTGTACGCGACAAAGTCGACCTATGTGCGCGGCACCAGGGAAGCAAGTCGTGATCCGCGTCCGGGTGCGCCAGGTTGTAGATGTTTTGGCAAAGATCGAGCGGAAGCGATTCTCTGCGCAGCGGCCATCGTATCGACGGAAGCATTGCAAATTCCGATGCGTCGTGCCCGCCCGGCCTTCTTTTGCTCAGCGAGCGCTGATACGGATTCAACGGGATCGCTCGGAGCGGAGTGCAGATAATACCCATCCACGTAATCCGTCTGCAGCCGGTCGAGACTGTGACCCAGCGCGGTGTCGATGCCTTCACGGCTGTGGTCGCTTGAAACCTTGGTATGCACTTCGACTTGGCGCCGAACTCCGCGGGATTGCATCCACCGTCCCAAAAGGATCTCGGACGAGTGCATCATCACCGATGCCTCGCGAACTTCGTCCTCACCGAAGGTCCGGATGCGATAAGCGTGGGAGTTTCCGCCGCCATACGCCTCCGCTGTATCGAAGATGCGGAAGCCGAGTTCGAACGCGTGATCGAGAATCGCCAAAGAGGCGTCTTCCCCGATTTCCCGACCCAGGGTTACGGCTCCGAAGCCCAGAACTGCCATCTGAGTTTCAGTGTACACGAGTTATACTGTCGACAGAATGAAATCCGCTGCCATCCCGTACAAGTGGTATGTGGTGGCTCTGTTGTTTGCGGCGGCAGGTCTGAACTACGCGGACCGCACCGCAATCACGGCGGTATTTCCACTATTGCGGCGTGACCTGGGCATGTCCGACATCGCCTTGGGAGCGACCGGAACGGTGTTCCTTTGGACCTATGCCGCGATCTCTCCTTTCGCCGGCTATCTGGGCGACAAGGTTTCACGGGCACGGCTGCTAACCTTCAGTCTCGGCGCCTGGAGTCTGGTGATGGCGTGCAGCGCGCTCGCGACATCTGCAACGCAGTTGCTCGTCATGCGCGCCGCGCTTGGAATCGCGGAGGCTGCCTACATACCGGCTGCCGTGGCGCTGATCGCCGACCATCATGGCCCGAACACGCGGGCGCGGGCGATGAGCGTTCACTTGGCCGGATTCTCCGTCGGCATGGTCGGAGGAGGATCGCTGGCAGGGTACCTCGGCGATCATTTCGGTTGGCGGCCGTCGTTCGTGATACTAGGGGGGCTTGGACTCCTGCTCACGGCCATCTGCTTCCTCACGCTGCGGGATGGCCGGCAGCACTCGCAGGCAAACGCCGTGGCCGCAAACACGGCATCTCTGGCAGGGACAATACGGTATCTGCTCACGGTGCCCAGCTTTGTTGTACTCACGTTTGAGATTGTGCTCTCCGGCACGGTGATGTGGGTGTTCATCAACTGGCTGCCGTTGTTCTTCACCGAAACATTTTCGTTGTCGCTTGCAATGGCAGGATTCTTTGGAACCGTCTGGCTGCAGGCCGGGCGTGTCAGTGGAGTGATGGTCGGCGGCATTCCATCGGATCGCGTGGCTCGGGTCCACCCGAAATACCGCATGCTGATGATGGCCCTGGCGTACGGTCTTGCCGCGCCGCTGCTGACGACATTCGCCTGGAGTCAGGCGTGGGGACTTATCGCTGCCTCGATCTTCGGCTTCTCGTTCCTTGTCGGTATGGGATATGTCAATGCGCAGCCGCTACTCTGCGAACTCGTGCCGGAGCGGCTGCGCTCCACCGCGATCGGCTTCATGAACATGACCGCGTGCTTCGCCGGCGGCGCGGGCGTGTTGATCGCTGGCGCGTTGAAGGGTTCGTTCGGGCTCACAAACGCGTTTGCCAGTCTAGCCGTGATTCAGGCGACGGTAGCCGTGATGCTGTTGATTACGTTTCTGACGGTCCTGAAGCGAGACCTCGCCGCGACGGCCCAAAACACCTTGCGGGAGGAATCGCTTGCTCTCGGAGAGAGCGGCCGAAGATAGCGCGGGATCATCCGGCGATCTTGACAGCGCGACCAGTGCGCGCCGAGTCATACGCGCCGAACACCACCTGCAGATCGCGGAGACACTCACGACCGGTCACGACCGGCTCCCGTACGCCTCGCGCCGACTCGGCGGCTGCTCGAACCAGCGCCGGATAGGCATCCACTTTCGGCAGCATTTCTGTCTTAGCCTCGCTTCCCTTCCGAGACCATTCAAGACGATCACCACTCGGATCGAAGCGTAGCCACCCATCTGTTCCCCAGATGGTCATGCCGGTATGATAGCCGCGATCGAGATAATAACCGGACTGCAAAGTTCCAACGCCGCCGCCGTCCAGCCGGAACGTAACCGCAGCCGAGTCCTCGATCTCCAACGATTGACCACCGGCGTTAGCCGTGAGCGCGGATACCTCCACGATCTTCTGCGCTGTGACAAATTGGATCAAGTCCACGTAGTGGATGCCGAGCCAGGCAAGGTGACCGCCTCCGGCACGCTCCCGCGAGGCAAACCAGGATCGCTGATACTCCGGCCGAGCGAGTCGCGTCTGGTCGGCGATGTAGTGAGCGGTGACGCCGAACGGCCGTCCGATGCCGTTGTCCGCAATGAGCTTCCGCGCCCGCTGAGCCGTAGGCTGAAGTCGCGTCGCAAACGCCAGCATCAGTTGCCGGTTTCGTTTCTCCGCCAGTTCGGTGAGCGCCGCAAAATCGCTCGCGCGTACGCAGGCAGGCTTCTCCGCGAGTACATGGGCATCGTGTTCGAGAGCTATCCTGACGGCCGGCGGGGCGAGCCGTGACTCGAGCGCAACCAGCACAAGCTGAGGTCGCACGGTCCGCAGCATCTCAGCACGGTCGCGGAAGGTACGTAGGGTGCGCGGCGCAAGAGTTTGCTTCGCGCGATCGAAGATACCGCCGCTGGAGTCGGCAATGGCCACGTCGCCGATGGCATCCATGCGCAGCGTGTCCAGATAGATCTGAAGATGCGGACCTGTCGGATCGCTGATCAGGCCGACCGTCGTCCTGCCTTGAAACATGCCCGCTGCAGGGACGGCGCCCATCAGCAGCGTCATGCGGCGACGCGAGATCACGGCGTCCTCAGCAGTCTGCGAACTACCGGTAACAGAAGCTCGGCGATGATGCGGTGACCTTCGGTACTCGGATGCATGCCGTCCAGAAGCGCAGAGGCGGGGACAGCTTTCGCCGCGTCAACAAGCTCCACCTCGCGCCGGTGAGCGATGTCCCGCACTACGTCGTTGTAGGTATCGAGCATGATATTGAACCCGTCGTCGCTGTTCACATCGTAAGGCGGCTTCCCGTACAGAGCCCGCAATCGAGGCGTCCAGGCGAAGCGATTGGAGGTCATCAGAATGATTTTAGAGTTTTGCTTCCGAAGCGCGCGAACGAAGTATTCAAGGTTATCGCGAAATGCAGCGATATCCACGCGCGGCTTCGTCGCTGGAGGATCCTTCCACACATCTATCGCAGCGTCGTTGGCTCCAAGTTGAATGATCACCAGGTCGGGGCGATTGTCGAGCACATCCGCTGCGAATCGTGTACGGGCCTGCGAACTCGTATTGCCCGGGACGCCGCGGTTGATCACTTCAGGCAAAACCTTCGCGAGAACGTCCGTATAAGTAATCACCCCCGGGCGCGGCGCGGTGAGAGAGTCGCCGAAGGTGATGATTCGGACCTGCAGAAGCAGAGCAAGGAATAGCGCCGTCAACTCCGTGCTCCGGTGATCAGGAACAAAGGATCCTTACTGTTCACGACCGGGCAAACATGGATAAGCGCGACCACCCCATCCCTTGGGGAAATGAAATGCTCCTGAGGGACACCCCACAAGTCCAACAACGTCCCGAGCCGCTGTCCCGCAGACACCGTTTCCAGCAATTCGACTTCAGGAACCAAAAAGCCGCTTCGCTCCGTCGTGATCGATGCATCCACATTCCCGTCGCCGAACAGGAAGTGCTCAGGAGGCGCGTATTCGGTATCGCCAGGAAGAATCGAAAGATGCCGGAGCAGGTTGCGGATGCCTCGACGGTAAACCTCGAGATCGGCCGCGTCGATCCGTCCCGCCCCGCGAGCTTCCGTGTAGAGCCACGGAATGCCGCGCGCTGAAGCGGCGGACACGCTCCGCCCCGGCGCAATCACATCATGCGCCCAGATGACCGGCGCTCCGAAGATCTTTGCGGCGGCTTCGCCACGGGCGTCCGCGGCATCGTAGCCCACCAGGGTCGGCATCAGAAAACGCACGCCGGCACTGTGAAGATCGAGCAGAAAGTCCGCCTCCGCCAGAATCTCGTGATCGATAGCAGAAGCGATCGCCTCGGTGATCGAGCCCTCAAAGTTGCCCGGAAACACACGCGCGAGATTGCGGTCGTCAAGCGGACTGCACCGCGACACTGCCCAGAACGCCGGCGGGTTCGCCACCGGCACACACAGCAGATCGCCGGACATCATCGACGGGTCAAGATTTCCCACAACATCGAAGATCGCGCGTACCCCTTCGTATTCGTCGCCATGAATTCCGGCGGTAACTGCGAGCGTGCGTCCGGCCTTGCTGCCGCGCACAAAGATGACCGGCAGTTCAACCCGATGCTCGCCGGCCTCCACCGGTAGTGTCATGTGATGTCGGGAGCCTCGCGCGTAGGCGGATAAGTTCACTTCGCATCACCGCCGAGTACCCACTCGCGTGTGAACCGCGCATAGCGGATATCGCGGCCGCCGTCTTCACGCTGCGCTTGCCACACGGCCACGATCGTGCCGTCGGTCGTCTGCGTCAGGCCCGGATACGACACCTGCGGGCCCTTCGAGGTAGCAATCGTACGAGGTGTCGACCAAGTCCTCCCGCCATCAGAGGAAATCGAAACACAGAGAGGAAATCGATTAATCGGAGAGTTATTCCATACCGCGACGATCTCGTTCTTTCCGTTCTCGAGCCTCCACAGAGCAGTCGGCGTGTTGTGCCCGATCAGTGCACTTGGAGCAGGCGGAGTCCACGTGATGCCGCCGTCACGGCTGCGCGCTTCGTAATGGTGCGAACTGCCTGACCGCAACAACATGAATATCTCTCCATCCGCGAGCTGAACAATCGATGGTTCGGCGAGGCCATTCGTTGAGCCGGGCGTTACCTTCTCCACGAAGACGTGAAGATCGCCGTAGAGATTCCAGTTCAGGCCATCCTTCGACAGGAGAAGACCGCTCGATAGATTCATCTCGCCTTCCGTGCGGGCGTTAAACCCCCGCTCGGGCCAGTGGTCCCAGGAGATGCCCATCGCATAGCTGCCATCGGCAAGCTTGATCGCGTTGTGCTGCTTGCCGGGAGTGTACTGGCGGGGAATTGCAATCTCCTGCGGCTGCGACCATGTTTCACCGTTGTCAGTGCTCTTCACCGCCCACGTCCAGGCTTTCTTGATCGTGTTCGGACTGTACACGCGAGTCCAATACACAAACACCGTGTTGCCATCCACGAGCATGTTGGGGTCGCCGACGGCCTTGCCCTGCTCCTTCTCTTCATAGAGCACTTTGGGCGGGGTCCACGTGCGCCCCCCGTCCGAAGAGGTCGCCGTGCCGATGCGGGTGGTCGATGGCGGCGCCTTCGGATACACACCCATCACTGCCATGAGCCGGCCGTTGCCGAGGCGCGCGACTTGCGGAATCGTATTTCGATGGAAATCTCCGCCATCGGACGCCGCTACAACGCCGCTTTCAAAGCCGGCGGCGAACACGGCAAGAGGAAGAAGACTTGCGATTAGCAGTTTCATTGATAGAACCAATTCAGCGGAACAGCCTTGAGCTTTAGCGACCACCGTCCGCTTTCGCTACGCACTCCGGCCGCCGGTCCCGCATAGTAGGTGAAAAGAGCACGATCCTTCAGAAACTCGATGCTGGTATAAGCGTATGTGTGAGCCGGGTCTCCATCCAGATTGCGGATGTTCTGCCATGTCACGCCATCGTCTTTCGAGATTGCGGAGGTGAGCGGAAAACGCTGGTCGGGCGAATTGTTCCAGATAAGAAGAAGATCGCCGGTGTTAGGGAGCCGCTTGATCGACTGCGGCGAGCGTGGCGAGTCGAGCGCCATCGGCTCCGGCGTCGACCAGGTTTCGCCTGTGTCCGTTGAATAGGACCGGAATATTTTCTTCTTGTCCGTTCGCATCCACATCAGCAAGCGCCCGTCCTTCAGTTCGACGACACCGGGCTCCTGTGCCCCCGCCGCGCTGTCGGGAATGTCAACCAGAGTCTTGCTCTGTTTCCAAGTCGTGCCGTCGTCGTCGGAGTAGTACACGCGCGTGCGGATATGCTTGTCGATCCGATAGTCCGGCGTATACCAGAGCGGAAGCACAAGTCGGCCGCTGCGAAGCTGAATCATGCGATCGTTGTTTGTCCCCGTGTAGGAAGGATAGGGATCGATTTGCACGGGTTTCGGTTCGGTAAAGGTCTTGCCGTCGTTGCTGGAAATGCGGAACATCGGGCGGCAATCGGCTTCTGAGTTCTTGCGGCAGAACGCAAACGCGACCTTCCCGGAGCGGAGGCGGAGCAGATCCGGCTCCATCACGTTCATCGTTCCGACGTTTTCCTGCAGCGTAAACTTGTCCTTCCACGTCCTTCCACCATCGTTCGAGTACATAGCGGAAATGCGCGCTTTGCCCCAGTCGCTGCCCTCAGATGTATAGAACTCAGTCCAGGCGAGCATGACACGGCCATCTTTGGTGACCAGCATGTCCGCTTCCGAGTTTCGTTTGTTACTCTCTGTGGATGGCGCCACCAGGAACTCGAAAGGCTCCTTGAGGTCGGCGGCCAGCAGCACGGCGATACCTACAGCCACGGCTGCAATTGCATACAATTGAAATTCGCACGTTCGATTGTCTCCGGTTGCTAGAAAGCGTACTTCAAAGCGAACTGCATGGTGCGTGTGGGGCCCCGGCTCGAGATCACTCCAAAGGTCGCAGGCACTTCCGCATTCACGCTCGCGGCTCCCCAGTTCGCATGGTTCCACGCATTGTACATTTCCCACCGAAACTCGAGCGTGTGGGTTTCGCGAATACGCGTATTCTTGAACACCTGCAGATCGTGATTCGTAATGCCGGGCTGATACAGAATGTTGCGGCCGGCATTTCCAACGCGTCCGGAGACTCCTCCGTTCGGCAGCAGTTGGAAAGCATTGATGTCGAAGAACCGATCCAGAGTCCGCTCGTCCTTTGATAGATTTCCATCCCCCACCCGATCGGGACGCGCCACGCAAGCCGTCGAGCAGATACCGACACGCGCCAAATTCATCGAAGGCGAAGCGAGATCGCCCGTCTGTAGGAACACGGTTCCGCGGACACCCCAGCCACCCACTAAACGCTCGGCAAATCCATTCAACTGGTTCCCGATCGCGCGCCCTCGGCCGAAGGGCAAGGAATACTCGAAAGCCGCTGAAAAGCGATTCCGCGCATCGAAGTCTGAAGGCCCTTTCGCCGTCTCCAGGCGGCGCGTGGGATCCGTCCACTGGGGACCCGCGTTAAGCGTCGACGCCGTGTCGAGCGACTTGGAATACGTATAGGCAACAAGATACGACATCCCCTTCGAGAAGCGTTGTTCCACTTTAACGGCGCCGCCGTGATACCAGGACCGCGCGTTCATGACCTCGGCCTGAATGCGGGCGAACTGCGGGAAGGGAAGCAATTGCTGAACATTTCCGGGGCCGGGCAGCTTGGCGTCGACATTATCGAAAGCGAGCAGGTGGACACCGTTGGAGCCCTGATACATCACCTCGACCAGAAGGCTCGGTGTCAACTGCTGCTGCACGCTGAACAGCCACTGCTGGATTTTGCCGTATGGGAAGTCGCGTGACAGGAACGGGAAGATTGTCAACGGCGCTTGTCGAAGCGTTGACTCGGCGTTGGTAGCGCCTTCCGGATTGTAGGACAACTCGGGCACCGTAGGACTCGATGTCCAAATGGGGCGGAGTGTGTTGGGCGCAAAATCGTTCGTCGATGCGAGCGACTGCACCTGTGGTGAATCGTAGAAGATACCGTAGCCGCCGCGAAGCACCGTGTTCTGAAGCGCACGATAGGCAAAGCCGAGTCGAACCCCAAGATTGTTTGTATCCGGATCGTACGGCGAGCGCTCTGGTACAAAACGAATCGGAATGTCCGGACGAACATTGCGGTAGAAGTCTTCCACGAACGGACGGGTCTGTATGTGCTCCGAAATCAGCATCGTTCCGGAGGCGAGGTCGAATCCAAGCCCGCCGTCGTCTGACTGCTTGAGAGCGCTTTCCACTTCGTAACGCACTCCGAGGTTGAGCGTGAGACGAGGAGTAATCTTCCAATCGTCTTGCGCAAACAGGCCAAGGTACCGCAGCTTCGAGTTCCACTGCGTCGCGCGTGCGGTCTTGGACACCGACGACGGTAGACCCAGCAGGAAATCCGCCGCAAAATCACCGGAAAACCGGTTCGCGAACGTATGCGTGGAATTGCCGCCTGTATAGAACATGTATTCACGAATCTCGCGAGCATCCCCGCCGATCTTAATGTTGTGAGACCCGCGGCTCCAGGACAGGCTGTCCTGAATCTGGTAGTTGTTCGTGGTGCGGTAGTTCGGCACACTATCCCCGGGAAGGTTGTATCCAGTGACTGCGATGTTCGGCATGCCCCAGAAAAGCGGATCCACCGCAGAGAGCGTGTTCGTGATCCCGATCGGATTGATGAAGTCCTGAGTGAACGAGTTGAGAGTTCCAAGCAGGTTGCGGTAACGCGTATATCCTGCCGAGAAGCTGTTGATCACAGTCGGACTCACAATGTGACTCCAATGAGCGCTGGCGCCTTGTGCACGGAGTTGCAGATCTGTACCACCGGCATTCGTCGGCGCCGGCCACGCCGCCGAGGACGTGTACCCCTCCTGGTTGAACAGATAACGGCCATAAAGCGTGTCGCTGGCTCCCAGATTGTAGTCAATTCGGCCAACCACATTGTCCGTGTTGATCTCGGCGGGGTTGCGTCCTTCGAAGAGGTAATTGCGGGCAGGATCCGGACGGTTCGCTCGCGGAACCAGTTCTAGAATGCGCGCCGACATCGGATCGATCCGGCTTGGTGGAATCGTATTATTTGGGAACGGCTGTCCGGTGATCGGATCCCGGATCGGAACAGAGAAGATGCCCTGCCGCTCGTTGTCGCTGAACACACGATAAAGGGGTGGCGCGCCTGCTGTGCGCTGCCTCAATCCTTCGTAGTTCGTGAAGAAGAAAAGCTTGTCGCGCCGGATAGGTCCGCCCAGAGCCCCGCCGAACTGGTTGAGTTTGAGAGGGCTTTTATTAGCGGCGAAATACGGCCGCGCATCAAAGATGTTGTTGCGCAGAAACTCATACAGCGTGCCGTGGAACGCGTTCGTGCCGCTTCTTGTAACGACATTGATGATCGTTCCGCCGCCCTTTCCGAACTCCGCGGGCGCAAGGCCGGTCTGAACCTTGAACTCGGTAATGGAATCGACAGGCGGCGCAATAGCGTAACTGCTGCGGCCGTTCTCCCGGTTGTCGATTCCATCAATCTGATAGTTGTTCTGCTCAGGCCGTTGTCCCGCGCTCGCTGGAACAGCGGTTCCGCGTCCGATCTCCGTGCTGCGAAAATCTCTCGTTGCCGGAGTAGACATCGGCGTCAGGAACGTGAGTTGCATGAAATTGCGGCGTCCGAGCGGCAGGTTTGTCACTTGCTCGGTCTTGATTACCTCGCCCGCCTGCGATGTTTCGGCCTCCAGCATGGCCGCTTCGCCCTGAACCGTGACGGTTTCGGTC
The DNA here is from genome assembly GCA_963825845.1 of Bryobacteraceae bacterium. GTDB lineage: Bacteria > Acidobacteriota > Terriglobia > Bryobacterales > Bryobacteraceae > DASQDN01. The sequence continues at coordinate 119,243 of CAWGVL010000080.1, forward strand.
ACCGCGCCTACCTGCAGCGTAAAGTCGATCGTCCGGACCTGAAGGATTTCTATCTCGACACCCCTCTGCATCTCGGAGCGAAAGCCCTCTTTCTTGACGGTCACCGAGTAGGCTCCGATCGGGAGGAACGGCAGGCGGTACACGCCGTCGTCGCTGGACTCGACCGTCCGGCGCAACCCCGTGTTTTCGTTGATTACTGTGATTTCAGCCTTTGGAACGCCGGCATTCGAAGGGTCGGTGATATGACCCGAAATGGCCCCGGTCGTGTTCTGCGAGAAGGCCAAACAAGACGTCGTGAGTACGGCGAAGCAGACCCGGGCAAACATGCGCCAGAGTGTAGCATACTGTCGACAGAATGAAAACCGTCAGTACGCCAAGAAGCCGCCATCTACCCTGAGTGTCGTGCCCGTGACAAAGCTCGCTTCATCGGAAGCCAGATACGCGACCGCGTGCCCGATCTCCTCGGGCGAGCCGCGCCGCCCCGCTGGCGTCACCCGCAGGTACGTTCCGGTTGCGCCGCTGTCCTTAAGGTCAGTGACGATGTTCGCGTTCGTCTCCGTCAGAATGTCTCCGGGGGCTACGCAGTTCACACGGATGCCGTGTGGCGCGAGTTCGATCGCCATACCCTGCGCGAGAGACACGATAGCCGCTTTGGTGGCGCAGTACACCGACGCGTGCTCTTGGGCTGCGAACGCGCCCACCGAACTGATGTGGATGATGGAGCCGCGAATGCCGGCAGCCGCCATGTGCTCCGCCACGGCTTGCGAGCAGTGAAATACACCCTTCAGATTGACGTCGATAACGCGGTCCAGCATCGACTCGGAACATTGGAGAAAGGGCGCAACCGCTGTTGGGCCCGTGATGGCTGCGTTGTTGACCAGAATATCGATCCGGCCGAAATCGCGGATCACGCCCTCCACCATTCGGTCCACCTGCCTGCGATCGGCAACGTCCACCTGGTACATCGCCATGCCGCCATGCCGCATCTCTGAAGAGATCGGGCGGGAGATATCGATCTGGGCGACAGCAATCTTCGTGCCATGACTCGCGAGAACACGTGAGATTCCGAGGCCGATGCCGGTCCCGCCTCCCGTGACGATCGCGACTTTTCCAGCGAGCTTCATGCGAGCGAAGCCTCCAGTTGTTCGAGCGCGATCAGTTCCGATGGATGCCGTTCCGCCGCCGCTGCAATCGAGTCCGGATCCTTGAATCCGTTGCCCGTCACAAGACAGACTACCTTCTCCCCGCCCCGGATGTTTCCATTCCGAAGCGCCCGCAGTGCTCCGGCGAGGGCTGCCGCGCCCGCAGGTTCGCAGTAGATACCCTCTTCTGCAAGCATCATGCGTTGGGCTTCGAAAACGTCGTCGTCCGGTACAGCGTATCCTTTGCCGCCGCCTTGCCGCAGGAATTGCAGCGCGAGAGATGCATCGATATCGAACGGGACTGCAAGCCCGCTGATCCGCGTCGTGCTTTCGACCGGCGCGATGCGTTCGGATCCGCTGAGCCAGGATGCGACAACCGTGAGGCAGCCCTCCGGCTGGGCGGCATGCGTGTGGACACCGGCTCCCTGTAGTCCGCGGCATACGGCCGAGTACAATCCTCCGCCGCCAACCGGAACGAATACATGACGAAGGTCGGCGATGCCCCGAAGTTCCCGGCCCAGGCTCTCGACACCTTCCATGCCCTGAGGACAGTATCGGTATGCAGAGACAACCAGCGGCGCGGCAGTTTTCTTGGAGAACCGCTCGAGCACGGAGTAGACACGCGTTGTTACTTCGGAAGATGTCACGAACCCCGGAACGCGAATCACACGAGCGCCATGCGCCTGCATCTGCGCGAGTTTACCCGCGGGCGCGTGCTCGTTCACAACCACCGTGCATCCGATCCCGTATCGCGCGCAATAGGCCGCCAGCGATGAGCCCGTATTGCCGGACGATGTCGCCAGGCAGGATCGAACGCCTCTCGCGAGCATCTCTCCGATCTGCGACGCGATGAAACGATCTTTATATGATCCGGAAGGATTGCATGTCTCCAGCTTGAAGAATAGCGACTGCAGTCCGGCACGCGGTCCGATTTGAACACTGCGGACGAGGGGTGTGTTCCCTTCGCCCAGGGTTGCTTCAGTCATCATGACGAGTATAAATCTTGCGCCGACTGTCGACAGTCGGTAGAATTGGACTCGCATGAAACTCCATGGAGTAGTTCCCCCGATCGGTACTCCCTTGACCGCCGACGATCAGGTCGATGTGGCGGGATTGCGGCGGTTGGCTGGGTTTCTGCTGGAGGCCGGTGTGCATGCGCTTCTCGCCAATGGAACCATGGGCGGTTTCGCCTTTCTCACTGACGATCAACAGATCCGATCGATAGAGACCACAGTAGAAACCGTTGATCGGAAAATTCCAGTCATCGGGGGACTGGGCGAGACATCGACCGCGCGCGCGGTCGCCCTGGCGAAACGAATCGAGGCCGCGGGTGTGGATGCGATCAGTATGCTGCCTCCCTACTACTATTTCGCTACTCAGGATCACTTGATTGCTTATTTCTCGGAAATAGCAGCCGCCGTAGATCTGCCATTGTTCCTTTACGACAACCCTGTGATGACGAAGAACCACATCCGGCCGGAAACAGTCGCCATCCTTCGCAGTCGGATTCCGCGGATCAGCGGGATAAAAGTCAGCAATCAGGATTTCGTGAACCTGCAGACGCTAATCGAATTACTGCGTGATGATGTCGAATTCTCTATCTTGACGGGCAGCGAATTCCTCATCGTTGCGGCCCTGCAGTTGGGCTGCCACGGATGTGTCGGAGGTCTGCACAACATCTGCCCGCGCATTGCGGTGGAACTGTATGACGCCTTCCGCGGAGGAGATCTGGCCACCGCTCGCCAAAGGCAGCAAACATTAATCGAAGCATGGCAAATCTTTAAGTACGGAGATATCTGGGGCGCATTCGATGAAGCGCTGCGTTGGCTCGGCATTTGCGAGCGAGCGACCGCCGCGCCTTATTCCACAATCCTCAGCGAAAAAGATCGAGCCTCAGTGAGGGCGATTCTGGAGCAGCATGTATTTCCCTCCATCGCGAGCCATCGAGCGGACGGCGTTCCCACCCCATTGGAGGGAAGCGCGCAGATCGCAGCCAAATCAAAATAAAACGCTGGCCACAGAAGGGCAGAGTGTGGCCTGCGCTCAAGCGGCGCAGGCGCGGCGAAACAAAAGCGCCGGCAGGATTGATCGGCGTCCCAACCAAGACGCCTCCTCGCAGAGATGAGTCTCTGCGCCCATGTAGTTCAAAGGCAACTCACGTCGAAAACATGGTACGCCCACGCGGGAACATCGAGATAAAGTCCCCGGATGACCATGTCATCCCCGCTCCGTTCATAAACCGCGGAACTCATCAGATCGCGTAAACGAGTTTGCTTGCCGGCGATATCGGAAAAAGGGAGCTTCACGCAACATTGGCTTTGATTGGCAGCGTAGTTCACAACAACGACAAGACGACGGTCCGCATCTTGCCATGAAAAGCAAATAAAGCAATCCCACGTCCAATTGCCGTCCCACGCGGCGTCACAACGCAGGAGGCGCCAATCTCCAGTGCGGACGACGTCTAGTGCGATAACACGATTCAGGCGTTCATAGAAGTCGGTGATTTCGGCATCGACGGACTCCGAAGGCCCGCGTGACAGATGAACAGGAATTCGTTTTCGGAAGCCCTCGAACTGGCCCTGGTGGAGAAAGCGCAGGCCCGGCGATAGGAACGAGATGACGGCAGCGGCAAAGTGCACGGGCTTCGGGAACACTGCGGCGGCTCTGGGCTCATCATGATTCTCCAGAAAGCGGGCAGACCTGCTCTGGAAGTCGAGATCCGCTTCCAAATGTTCTCTCACCGGACGCGCTTGCTGCCCGGCCAGGCGGTCGTAAAGCCGCTTGTCGTACGTGTAATCGAACCCCTGCTGCTGAAGCGTCCATTCCAGATCCCAATAAACCTCCGCCATGAAAACGAATCCCGGATGGGAGGCCCGCGTACGTTCGACCGCTTGCGGCCAGAATGGCTTGCTGGAGATTCCCCACGTTTTCTCGAAAACATCGGGAAGAACAAGCATGGCCATGTCGCAGCGCACGCCGTCGCAAACTTGAGAAATCGCTATGAGCGTGTGAATCATGCGTTTCTGCAGTTCCGGCTCACCGTAGTTCAACTGGAATGTGTCGGGCCAACCGGCGAAGTATGGGTCGCGCCCGTACGCGACGACAGCATCCCCATCCGACATCCGAATGCGCTCATAGTTGTGTGGTGCCGCGGCCAGGTCTTCTTCCGTGCCCGCCACATAATACTCCGGATGCGCCATGACCCACGGGTGATCTTTGGCAGTATGGTTGGGAACAAAATCGAGCATCAGCCGCAGGTCTCGCTTCAGCAATCGCTCTCTGAACCGCCTGAGAGCCTCGATTCCGCCGATCGCATCGTCTACCTCGTAGCTTGTGATCGCAAAGCAGGAGCCGCATATATCCGGCTCTTGAATGTCAGGCATCAGCTCTCGAAACTCCGTCTGCCAGGTTTCATTGCTTCTGGAGATCTGACGCCCGGCATCCCCTGTCCGCCAGACACCCAGGAGCCACACCCAGTCGAATCGCCTCTCCTGCAGCCGGTCGAGGAACTCATCGGGAATGTCATCGAGCGTACCGGCCGATCCCGTTTCGTCGCGGAGTTGCCGCAGCATCGTTCGTGTGTTGATCTGAAACAAGCTCCGGTGCATTCGTGTCGACGATAAGACGCTGGAACATACGTCAGGATTCAAATTATCCCTGGAGTAAAGCCGCGCGCCCGCGGAGTTTGCCTTACGAAGGCATGCGCTGAACCTCGGACGGCATACATAATGATCGAATGCCGTTCGAAGGGCGGGGCAGCACACTTGGCGAGGTGGACCCGGAAGTCGGTGTGGACGTCGGCGATGACGCGGGAAATATCGCCGGGCCGCGCATCCGTTGTCCGTTATGTGCCTGGTCGCCCGACGCGACTGCACGATGGGCCTGTAGCTGCGGACACCGATGGAACACATTCGACACGGGCGGAGTGTGTCCTGCGTGCATGCGGCAGTGGATGTCAACGCAGTGTCTGGCGTGCGGCGCGTGGTCGCCTCATTCAGACTGGTATGACTACTAACGGCGCCTTTACCGTTCTCTCTCCAGAAGGGTACGAGCCGAGATACAACCCTCCCCACAACACAACGGCCACATAGATCGAAAAGAGACTGTCGCTCGGCAGTGGACTTCCCGGTCGAACGTGCGTAGCAATCGCGCCGACCAAGGCCGATTCAGATCACCGTACCGGCTGGCTACCCCAGCTCCATGGTCGCCTGAATTGCAGGCGCGAGCTTCAGCTCTTTGAGTGCGGTATTGAAGGTCAGGATCAACGTCGAGCGTAGCGAGCACGCATGCGGCTTTTCTTGCCAATCAATGACGTTCATCCTGTGGCGGGTCCCAAACTTGAGCGATCGCCCCAGATGAGTTTGATCGAAACAACGGCCTGGTAAACGATTTCCAAACACCCGCCTCGCATCCCAAAATACGGCACGCCGCGAAATCCGGTACAATCCCATCTCCCCAATGATCGATAACTTTCTGTCTGGATTGACGCTGCTCACTGCGCTGGGTTGTGGCCTGATCGCCGGAGTCTTCTTTGGCTTTTCGGCATTCGTGATGAAGGGACTTGCGCGTTTGCCGGCGGCGCAGGGTATTGCCGCCATGCAATCGATCAATGTTGCGGCGATCAGTCCGTTGTTCATGACTGTGCTATTGGGAACCGCGGCAGGTTGCGTCATCCTGGCTGTTTCCGCACTCACGTTTTGGCATCGATCTGGCTCTGTATGGCTCGAAACGGGAACTCTGTTGTACCTGGGTGGCGTCATACTGGTCACCCGAGTCTTCAATATTCCGCGCAATGATGCCCTGTCGCGGGTCGATCCTGCCGCCGCTGAAGGAGCTGCGCTCTGGACCCGCTTCATCGAAACCTGGACAATCTGGAATCACGTGAGGACACTCGCGGCGCTGATGGCTGCCGCGTGTCTCACAATCGCTTCGCACGCCGAACTCGGACACATTGCGTGAACGCATAGCCGAGCACCGACACGCACGCCATTGCGCCGCAGTCCAGGTGAAGTGTCGCACCAACACATATACTTCTGAGTACGATGCCGTACGTCGTACTTCTATCGGTCGTTCTCTATCTCCCGCTGTTTGCACAGAAACCGGACGCATATCATTACACGATCCGCGTCCCTCGATTGCAACACGCGCCCGTGATCGACGGAGACTTATCCGAATGGAAGCGGAATGCCTTCAACGACGGCCTGTGGGACATAGCCCGGCTCGCACACGCGCCCTGGTATGACCCCAAGATCAACCGTCTTACAGATCACGGCAACGAGCCCGCGCTGGAAGATGATCTCGCAGCACGTTACTACATTGCGTGGGACAGCCAGTATCTCTATCTCGGCGCCGAGGTCACAGACAACAGCAACGACGTCTCCGACCCCGCGCACGAACCCAAGCGCTGGTACTACAAAGACGCAATCTGCTGGTTTATCGAAGCGCCACGCACACCGCAAGCCAAAAAGTTCGGCGTGGCCGACAATGCGTTCTGCTTCGTAATCGACGCCTCCAAGCCCGACTATGGAGCATGGTGGCGGCACGGCGCCCGGGCAAGACGTACATCGAAGAACCGATTCCAAAAAGCGCCCTCCAATACGCCATCCGCATGCAGCCGAACGCGAAACGAAAGGGCGACTTCATACTTGAAGCCCGCATCGCTATGATCCCAACGCTAGGCGTGAGCAGCCCCGATTGGCATGCTCCTCGTATCGGCGACACGTATGGACTCGAAATCGTCCACACAGATCCCGACGGGGGAGACTACGGCGGACACTTCTTGATCTACGGTCGCGGCGACGATGATTCCACGTGGGGCTTGATGGAACTCGTCGGACCCATCGGCCCTATCGAACGGAACTCGAAGTAGCCAGTACAATCACAAGGAACATGCGGCTCTTCGTTTTCCTGACCTTTGCTCTGGCTGCCGTCGCGCAGGATGGGCGCCAGCTTTTTCAAAAGCAGTGTTCGGTATGCCATGGCGACGGGCACGGAACGGAGCGCGGACCCAATCTGGCAGACAGCCGCCGGCTTCGTGCGCGCTCAATTGATGAACTCCGCGGCGTGATTCGCAGCGGAGTACCGTCACGAGGGATGCCCGCATTCGACTTGCCGCCTGCTGAACTGGATTCGCTAACGATGCTCGTGCGCTCGTGGAACTCCGTAGCATCTGAAAGCAATCCTCCTGGCAACCGCTCGGCCGGTGAAAGCTATTTCTTTGGAGCTGGTGGGTGCTCCCGATGTCACATGGTGATGGGACGAGGCGCCGCCATTGCGCCGGATCTTTCCTTCCTTGGTCGCGAACTCACACTGCCGGAAATTGAAGAGTCCATTCATCAGCCGGCCGCGCGTATCAAAGCCGGCTATGAACTGGTGACAGTGAACCGAAAGGCCGGAGAACCCGTGCGTGGCTTTGCGCGGAACCGCAGCCGCTACAACATACAACTCCAGGATCTCCAGGGAAAATTCCATCTGCTCGATGCAGAGGACATCTCACAAATCACCATGGAACCAGGCTCCATGATGCCTGCGCCTCGATGCTCGCCGGAACAGTGCAGAGACTTGCTTGCATATGTCAGCTCGTTGACCGGACCTCCGGTAGGTCCCTTGGGTAAGGCCCTCGAAAACGAGGGTGGCCCGTCGTTCGGACAGATCGCCGATCCGAAGCCCGGCGACTGGCCTACATATCACGGAAACACCACGGGCAATCGCCACAGTGCGCTGAGCGAGATCAATCCAACGAACGTCCGTAACCTGCAACTCAAATGGGTTTTCCCGATTGATCATCAGGTGCTCGAAGTAACTCCGGTAGTCGTCGATGGCGTGATGTATGTCACCGGTCCAAATCAGGTATTCGCCCTCGATGCACGCGCCGGACGCACCATCTGGCACTACAAGCGTGCCCGCTCTGGCGAGACACGCGGTGATCCCGCAAAAGGCACCAACCGCGGCGTAGCAGTTCTCGGAGATCGAGTCTTTGTCGTGACAGACAATGCGCATCTGCTGGCGCTTCACCGCGTAACTGGACAGTTGCTTTGGGAAGTCGAAATCACTGCCGGTGTCAGCGATAAGCGCAACATCGGGAATACGGCGGCTCCCTTGATTGTGAACGATCTTGTCGTCGCGGGTGTCTCGGGAGGAGATCTCGGCATGCGTGGCTTCCTCGATGCCTACAAGGTAACCACAGGCGAACGGGTATGGCGCTTCTGGACAGTACCAAAGCCTGGCGAGCCGGGTTCTGAAACCTGGAAGGGAACCGCGTTGACCGAGTATGGCGGCGGAGGCGCTACCTGGATGACCGGCACCTTCGATCCCGCAACGAACACCGTATTCTGGGGCGCCGGCAATCCGTATCCGGCGCTGGATGGGGACGAGCGCAAAGGCGACAATCTCTACTCTGATTCCTTGCTCGCCCTTGATGCGTCAACGGGGAAACTGAAGTGGCACTACCAGTTCACTCCGCACGATCTGTATGACTGGGATGCCGGGCAGACGCCGCTGATCGTGGATCGCCGTTATCGGGGGCAGGACCGGAAGTTACTGATCCAGGCGAATCGCAACGGATTCTTCTATGTCTTCGACCGCACCGACGGAAAGCTCCTCCTTGCCGAAAAGTTTGTCGATCGCCTGACGTGGGCCAGCGGCATTGGGAAGGATGGCCGGCCGATCATGATCCCTGGCCAGGAGCCGACTCGTCAGGGCACGAAAGTGTGCCCGAACATCCTCGGCGCTACGAACTGGCCCTCGATGGCATTGAATCCGTCCACCGGACTTTTCTATCTGATGGCGCGCGAGGCATGCGGCATCTACGCAAAGCCGCCGAGTTGGAACCCGAAGCCGATCGCTTTGGAACCGGGGCAAATGTTCCTTCGAGCACTCGACATCGAGACGGGCAAGCGCGTCTGGGAAGTACCTCAAGTCGGTCCCGCGGACAGTTGGGGCGGAGTGCTATCGACAGGAGGAGTCATCTTCTTCGGTGAAGATAGCGGCGCGCTCGGCGCCGTCGATGCAAGAACCGGGAAGGACCTGTGGCACATCCAGACCAACGCCTCCGCCGCGCTCGGCGATGGACATAGTTGGCGTTCATCCCCAATGACCTTTGCAGCGGGAGGCCGTCAATACATCGCCTTTGCCGCCGGTCCTAACATCCTGTGCTTCGGACTGCCGTGAGCCCCATCTCGTTGCGCGTTTCAACGTGCGTGTAAATCATACGCTTCAATCACCCTTTTGCTCTGGCCTCGTGTCGGTTATCGTGTGCTGGACCCGCTCATCCGAGAGACTCCGATCAATCGAAGGAGAAGTGACTATATGAATTACATGACCAAAAAGGAGCAAAGTGGCTTCGCGCTTCGGCCCCCGGGTTTGAGGATGCGAGAAGCGTGCGCGCATCCATCTAGCGGACCTCTCCACGTCACTATTCCACGACAACATGCAGGCTTCGATGGAGTTGACGGTGAGTCAATCTCCATCGCTGAGATGCCCGATGATGGGCTTCTTGAGCGCGGGAAACACAGCGATGACGGCCGCCAAAATCCTCCTTGCGGATGTTGAGCATCACGCCGGTTTTCCTGCCGCGGCGATCACGCCAGCCAAGAGCATGCGGATGTCTTCGAGTCTGCGGCGTTCCAGTCATCCTTCAAGGAGCCGGTTAGCGATGAGTTGCTCGTTGATTCGAGCACCGTCTCGCATTCCATCGTCTCCCGATTCAAACTTCACCAATCGTAAGTGCCCATACTGACTATCCGATTTTCTAAGTTATCGAAGGCTGGATAAATCTGGATAAATAAAGATTCGAAGCGTTGGAATTGCCTTGCGCGCCTTGCCGGGCTGTGCTACAGTTCTTGCGCGCGCCAGCGCTACTACCCCGAGAGAAAGGATGCTCTATGTCGCACGACCATGCTTGTAAGTCGACCGCGTTTGTCGTTCTCGCTCTGTTGTTATCGGGTGTGCTGAATACAGCGCTTTGGGGGCAACTATCGAGTAATGCCTCCGTGTTTGCCGTCGGTCTTGACTATCCGCGCGGCTTGAAGTTCGGCCCAGATGGCAATCTCTATGTGGCCGAAGCCGGACGAGGTGGTCCAAACAATACTGTTGGCAAGTGTCCGCAAGATCGTGATGTCGGGCCCTTTCAGGGTGGCTTGACGGCACGAGTTTCCCGCGTCAGCCCGACCGGTATGGTTTCGACGGTGGTGAGCGGATTACCCTCTGCGCAAGGTAACCCCGTGCTTACAGGATTCGTTCTTGGCGCCGCCGATGTCGCGTTCCTTGGGCAGACCCTCTACGTGCTAGTTGCCGGCGGAGGATGTGCCCACGGAAATATAGAGAACCCTGCCTCGATTGTGCGCGTCAACCCGAATGGCTCGTTGACGATGATTGCGGATCTGAGCGCTTTTCTCCACGATCACCCGGTTGCCCATCCGCCCGCTGATTTCGATCCGGATGGCACCTGGTACAGCATGACGACGGCGCAGGGCAACTTTTATGTCGTCAACCCCAACCAGGGCGATATCGATCGGGTCACTCCGGGGGGTGAGATTACGCGATTGATTGACACGTCTGCCGTGTACGGCCATTTCGTACCTACGACGATTGCATACCATGGAAATTTCTATGTCGGGCAACTTGGGGTGCTACCGGTGGTCCCAGGCACGCAGTCCATTTTGAAAATCACACCGAGCGGTCAGAGCAAGGTGGACACGAGCGGTCTTACGGCTATCGTTGGAATGACCTTCGACAATCGCGCACGATTATACGTCCTCGAGGCCACAACAGTAGCCGGGTTTTATAACGCAGGAACCGGCGCCGTAATCCGTGTAAATCCCAATGGATCGAAGGAGACCATTGCGACGGGACTGACGTTCCCTTCCGCGATCACATTCGGTCCCGACGGAGCACTTTATGTATCCAACTTCGGCTTCGGATTGTTCGAGGAACTGCCGCGGAACAGCGGACAGATCGTTCGGATCCAAATACCGAACTAACCCGATCTAAGCAGCGGTTTGTTCACACCTGACTCGCCGAGATTGGCATGTGTAGGCGGCCTACCTTGGCTGTGCCGCATCCGTTAGGCTGCTGACCGATGCGTTCGACAGATTCGCCGCATCGATGAATTCGGGCCGGGACGTTCCGTCACCTGTGCCCTGTGGATCATAGACCTCCAACGTGTCAGGTCGGTCACGGGAGGTAACCGATTGCGAAAACGGCGAGCCTCAACCGACGACATCCGACGGTTAGCGTGAGAGACATTGAGGACGCGCAGAGTTCACGAACCTTGTGTGTCGTGGACTCTGTCACTTGCCTTATAAGCCCGTTACCAAGATCTCCCAACGTTGGGGCATCGTCATTCGCTCCACATGTAATGTCGCGTTCTCGAAGTGAGACACTGCGGGCTACCGATGGGCACGAAATCGCCATCTTATCGTAGCGAGATCAGGCCGCCCGTTCGGTGTACAAATCTTCGTCATTTGTAAGAGAGTTGTCGGAACTGAACTTCACATCGTAAGCGGAACCAGATGGGCTCCCAGTCCCTATTGTCAAAGTTGACTTTCTACAAAGCATCACGTGTGATAGCTTAAACTCGATCTGTCGGGCATCAACAATTGGACTTGACTCGTGGGACTTTCCTCGCATTCCGACCTCCGGAATGGGTTTGTTGCACCTGCGGGTAAGGTGCTCGACACCAGGGCGGGAGAAAGATGACGCGTTTTGATACGACAACCCGGGAGGCGAAACCGCCTTGTCCGTTCTGCCGGTGCGGGCGTGTGTTCCGCGCAACGCTTTGCGCGGCCTGTGAAATCCTGTAGTCCGTTTATCCGCACTTGCAGACATCGCACATCCAGACCTCAAAAAGTGACGGCACACAACTCGCTTCGCACGTCGGTTGCCGGAATAAGATGACAGTCATGACTGAAAAAGTCCAATCCGAAAGAGGATCAGAATGCTTCCATTCGCACGGAGTTTCGCGTTCCGCCGGCTGCTCGCCGCCGCTTTTTTTTGCGGAGCCGTATTGTCGGCTGGCCAGCAGCCCGGCCAACTCCCTCCGGCTGCAGGGACACCGCAAGCCGTTCCGCAATCCTACAAGCCGATCACTGGTGCGGAAAGGTTTCGGTGGTTCGCCCGTATCCACGGTAGGGCCTACGAGCCTGCTGCTCGCAGGACCGCTCAGTGCCGGCTGGGGAACTCTGCGCGAGAGCCCGGAAGAGTATGGTCCAACCTGGAAGGGCTTCGGACAGCGTTATGGTATGCGGCTCACGGGTATAGCGACAAGCAACGCAATCGAGGCATTGAGCGGCGCAGCGCTCGGGGAGGATCCCAGATACATTCCTGCGCCTGCCGGAAGCTCGTTCGGCCGCCGGACGCGCCACGTTCTCATTTCAACCTTCGTCGCATATCGCCCGGACGGATCAAGAAGACTTTCGTACTCGCGTATAGCAGGCAATGTTGGTAGTAATTTTCTTTCCAATACCTGGCGCGTTGAAAGCGAGCGTTCCGCGAGCGATGCGTCTCTCCGATGTGTCTGGGGGCTGGCAAGCCGCATGAGCGGCTTTGCTTTTTCGGAGTTCTGGCCAGTTCTGGCCCGGAGACTACGCCCGCGGTAGCGCCCCACCGCACGCAGGCGTCCGTGCCAGCGGCTTCGATCTTGTCGCCCCGCGTCGAACCAATCGCCAGATCGTGGCTTTGACCGGCAACCGTAGCTTGACTACCACCGGCCACGACAATCGGACTGAAACCCGGAAGATTTAAACCTCTCGCCTCTATTCCACAACATGCAGGCTTCTGTCAAAATCGGAGGGAGCTTGCGCTGAGCGCTACCCCGTCAATCGCGGCTAATCCGAGTCGCGTCAGCGGCAGGAATTCGAGGACATATCACCCGGATTCCGCAATCTACGGTTGATCATTCCCATCGGCTTTATATAGTGACGCCGATTCCCCACGCCACACTTATTTGAAATCCCAGGCAGGTTATGTGACATCGAAGTAGTCGCTCGCCGTCAGTGCAGCCGCGATTCCAAACCAGGTCTGTTTTTAGCGAAACTGATCAAACACGGAAGGAGTTCATGCGATGGGAGACACGATCGTATGCACGATGATCGCGGTGGTGATGGTATTGGGCTCCAGCCCGGTTTTGGCACAAGGAACATTCACTCCGCTGGGCGTTAAGAACACCTACGTAGCGAGTATGTCCGCCGACGGGACCGTTCTGGTTGGGGTGTGGGGCAACGAAGGTCCAGCTTGGCGGTGGACGCCGGAAACCGGTGTCGTCGACATCGGCAGCGTCAGTCAGCAAGTCAAAGTTTCAGGGGATGGGCGGACGATCGTCGGCACAGCAAAGGACTCGCAGGGTATTAAGTACGCGGCAATCTGGCAAGGCGGAAAAGACTGGCGAACGCTGCCGGCGCCGCCCAACGGGCGGGTCCTGGACGGCGGCGTCACCAGCGGCTGGGGCGTTTCGGCGGACGGCTCAGTCATCGTTGGGTTGGTCTGGGTCTCCGGTGGCGGTGCGCAAGGTTTCCGCTACGACGCGGCCACTGGAAAGTCGGTGGCCCTGGGTAGCCTTAAAGGCGGGAGCACCCGCGCGAACGTCGTCTCCGGTGACGGAAATGTCGTCGCGGGTTGGGACGATGTCGATGGCAGAGGCCCGTGGTACGGAGTGATCTGGTGGAACGGGTTGGAACGGCTGATGAATCCGTTTAACGAGGTCGGGCAGGTGGAAGGGATCAACTATTCGGGCTCGGTGCTGGTCGGACGGGGACATCCGAAGGCTTGGACGCACGCATACCGGTTTACCTCATGGGATGGCCACCTGGAGGATCTCGGAGTGCTGAGATATCCGGAGGACACTCCGATGTTCAAGGATTATTCGGTCGCGCTGGCGACGAGCGACGATTCCAACGTTGTCGTGGTGGGCTATAACGGCTATCAGCCGCCCACTGACGCGTTCATCTGGAAGCCCGAAACCGGGATGATGCGGCTGAAGGAATTCCTGACGAGCAAGGGCATTTCGGGTCACGAGACGTGGACCCTTGTCAACGCCAACTGCGTGAGCCCGAACGGCAAAATCATCGCAGGGACCGGCATCAATAACGTGGCACAGAGAGTCGAGGGGTTCATCGTTACACTCCCGTGACCCGAGCTCGGTCGAAGCATCTCGCTTCAGCTATTGTGAAGTCCCGATTTCCGAAAGACAGACGCTGCACGCTACCGATGGGCCTAAGCTGGCGAATCTATGGTAGCGAGATCAGCCGCCGTTCAGCGCACGAAATCTTCGTCATTTGTAAGAGAGTTGTTGGAAACGGAAACTCACGTGGGAAGCGGAAACAGATAACTCCCATTCGCCGTTGTAAAGCCTTAACCTTCTGCAAAGCATTACGAGCGTGTCAATTGGCTCCTGCCTGTGGAAGTCTTCATGGACAACCATCCTTACGTGCGGAAGCTTGCGTCTTACCTGCAATAACCTGAACTTGGCCTGACGTGTAATAGGCTGGACTTGACTTGACGGACATTCTGGCGGGACTTTACTTGTCGGACAGTCCCTCACCTCCGATAGTGCCGTTCCTCAGGCTCATGTGTCTTACAGGGCTTATGCACAGGAGCCACTGAGGTATACTGAGCAGTCATCGGAAGCGTCCCATTTCGATAAAAACGCCAGTCCGGGACACGACGTGTTAAAGAGTGTGAGTTAGTTTGTCCCAATGCGCCGTGGTAGTTATCGTGCTGTCAGGTCGATTCTGAACTGTGACGTCATGGGCTTCGATTCGGAACCATCCCAAGGGGGCAATAATTCGGAAGAGGTAACACCGTCCTTCGGAACCTTCGCATTTACGCATTGCCGCGCAGGTGAGCGTGTCTGACCATAGCGAGTTATAGTTTGCGGAGAATCCTTCTATCCGTCGTGGGACCGCTGATTTTTTGCTGCTCAGGCATTGCTGCCGGCAGCAGCGTGCGCAAACCGGCCTCGCCGGCAAATGGTGTCGTTCGGCTGCCCGTAGTTGATGCGCAGGACATCCGCTTTACTCAAATCTCCATTTATGGAGAACCCTTTCCGGCAGAGATTCAAAGCATCACGGAGGATAACTACGGCTTCCTCTGGGTAGGTACTGAAGGCGGACTGTACCGTTACGACGGATACAGTCTTAAACCGTACCAGCACGATCGTAATGATTCCAACAGCCTGAGCGACAGCAGGATCAGAGTTGTTTACCGGGATCGGGAAGGCATCCTCTGGACCGGCGGGGGCAACCAGGCGGGGCTCGACCGCCTTGATCCGGCTGAGAACACGTTTAAGCATTACCGGAATGATCCAGCAGATGACCGGAGCCTGAGCGACGACGGAGTCGGTTGCGTCTATCAGGATCGCAAGGGGGCATTGTGGGTGGGTACGCGGGGCGGGCTCAACCGCCTGGACCCGGCAACCGGGACCTTTGTCCGCTACTACCCCGCCGGCCGGGATGCCGGCTCCCAGAGCAGCAATAATATCAGCTCCATTCTGGAAGATCGGCTGGGCAATCTGTGGCTGGGCACTCGCGCCGGACTCGTCACGCTCGACCGGGCATCGGGAAGGTTTTCGCAAGTTCTGGAGGATCCGGCAAATCCGCGCAGCCTTTTCCGTGACTTCGTGAGCTCCATTTGGGAGGACCATTCGGGCCTGCTGTGGATGGGCGCGGTGGGGGTAAGCGGGTTGAGCTCCTTGGACGTGAAGACAGGCAGGTTCACGCGTTACTCGTTTTACTCTGACCAGACAGGTAAGACAGCCATTCCTGACGTGACGAAAGTCTATGAAGACGGAGACGGAGTGTTGTGGTTAGGTACCCGCGGTGGAGGGCTGCTGAAGCTCAATCGGCAGCGCAATCAGGCCATTCGATACCGCAGAGACCCTGCGAATCCTAACAGTCTGCACAATGACGTCGTCCAGACGGTGTTTGAAGATAGCGAAGGAATGATGTGGGTAGGCGCCTGGGGTGGCTTGAGCCGCTTTCCGAGAAGGCCGCTCCGCTTTGTGAACTATCTCAACAGTGCCAGCAACCCCGCGGGCCGGAATGATGAATTGATCCGGGCCGTACATCGCGACAGCAGGGGATTGCTGTGGATCGCGACTGACCAGGGGCTTAGCCGGCTTGACCGAAAGACGGGCCAAGTAGTCTTCTATCGGCACGATGCGAAGGATGTCCACAGTGTGTCTACTAATATCGTCAACGCAATCGGCGAAGACACGTCAGGAATACTTTGGTTTGGCACAAAGGGTGGAGGACTCAACCGCTTCGATTCTGCGACGGGACGATTCTTCGGCTATCGACACGACCCGCTGAACCCCGGGAGCCTGAGCACCGACACAGTGTGGAGTCTGCTGGTCGACCATCAAGGACAGCTATGGGTAGGTACGGAAGGAGGCGGCCTGAACCGCTTTGATTCCACTACGGGACACTTCACACGCTATCGATATGGCCCAAACGATCATCGAAGTCTGGTCGACAACATAAAGGCGATATTCGAGGACCACGCTGGGTTTCTTTGGTTGGGGACGCAAGCCGGGCTGTACCGGTTTGACCCGAAGACCGGGCGCTTTACTCCATATACCTATCACCCTCAAGACCCTCGCAGCCTGAGCCATGACGATGTCACCGCCATCCGGGAGGACAGGCGGGAACGTCTCTGGATTGGTACCCGGCGCGGCCTCAACCTGTTCGATCGAAGCAGAGGTACTTTTTCCGTTTTCACAACGAAGGACGGCCTGCCCGGTGACATTATTGAGGCAATTCTGGAAGATGATCAGGGATTTCTCTGGCTGGCTACGCATAACGGCCTCAGCCGATTTCATCCGGAGACCAGGACCTTTCGCAATTATTCAGAATCGGATGGCTTGCCGAGCAATTTCCTCAACCCGTTTGGCGTAGAGGGCAGCTGGCGAAGCGAGGACGGAGAGATGTTTTTTGGGTCAACCAAGGGCGTGACCACATTCTATCCGGATCGACTTTCGCCTAATGACTACGTGCCGCCGGTTGTATTGACAGACTTTCAATTGTTCAACAAGCCTGTGCAGCCGGGTGCAGACTCTCCGCTTCACAAGCCCATCTGGGCAACCGATTCCCTGACGCTGACTCATGAACAGAGCATTTTCACGCTGCAATTCTCTGGCTTGAGTTATGCAGCCCCAGAGAAGAACCGATACCGCTATCGGCTGGAGGGGCTGGAATCAGAGTGGAATGAGGTGGATAGCAGACGGCGCCAAGCCACGTATACCGGTCTTCCTGCGGGGCATTATGTTTTTCGAGCTCAGGCATGCAGCAAGGACGGGGTGTGGAACGAAAAGGGTGTAACCCTCGGCCTTACCGTGCTGCCACCGTGGTGGGCGACTTGGTGGTTCAGGAGCATAGCCGGCCTTGCGATTGCGGGTGCGATGTTGGCCGCATACAAAGCTCGCGTCAGGGGTTTGCATCTGGCAGCTGTCAGACTTGAGGCTCAGGTAGCACAGAGGACTCACGAACTCGAGATCGCTAAGGAAGCGGCGGAGCGCGCCAACAAGGCCAAGAGTACATTTCTTGCAACGATGAGCCATGAGCTCCGTACGCCCCTCAATGCGATTCTTGGCTTCTCCGCCATGCTGCGCGACAGCCCGGATCTTCGCGACGAACATAGAAAAAGCCTGCAAATCGTCAATCGCAGCGGGGAGAACCTGCTCAGCCTCATCGATGACGTGCTGGATATGGCAAAGATCGAAGCCGGGCGCATGACGCTGGAGGAACGGGGCTTCGATGTCGGAAGTCTCGTCAGTGACACCATCGATATGATGCGCGCTCACGCCGGTAACAAGGGGCTGGACATCTTTTTCGAGAGTTCTCCTTCGATACCGCGGTTCGTCCGCGCCGATGCCGGCAAACTTCGTCAGGTGTTGATCAACCTGCTGGGCAACGCCGTCAAGTTCACGGAGCGCGGCAGTGTGACTGTTCGTCTGGATGCCAGCACGATGGACGTCAGGACGATTGACGACCTGCGCCGCACCTTGCTGATCCTGGAAGTGGAAGACACAGGTATCGGAATCGCCCAGGAAGATCAGGCGCGCATCTTCGATGTCTTTGTCCAGACAGGCAACGCAACTACCCAGAAAGGTACTGGACTGGGGCTCAGCATCACGCAGCGATTAGTCCAACTTATGGGTGGGACGATGAGCGTCCATAGTGCGCCAGGCCAGGGGTCGCTCTTCAGGGTGGACCTGCCCGTGGAGCAAGTTCAGACTTCCGATGTGACAGCTGATGATGACCACAGGCAAGTCCTGGCCCTTGCGCCTGGACAACCCGACTGCCGCGTCCTGATTGTGGAAGATAAGCGAGAGAACTGGTTGTTGCTGCAGCGGCTGTTACTGGATGCCGGATTCCAGGTGCAAGTGGCCCAGGATGGTCTTGAGGCAGTCGAGATGTATCGCAGCTGGCAGCCGCACCTGATCTGGATGGATGTACAGCTTCCCGTGTTGGGAGGACCGGAGGCTACTGCCAGGATTCGGGCTTTGGATGGTGGCGCGGCAGTGAGGATTGTGGGGCTTTCGGCTTCGGCGTTCGCCTATGAGCAAAAGGAATATCTGGCGGCAGGAATGGATGATTTCCTGCGCAAGCCTTTCCGGCGAGAGGAGATCTTCGACGTCATGGCCCGCCAACTCGGTATACGGTATTCGTATGGACAAGCGCAACCGGTGCACGCACCTGATCCATCTCCGTTTTTCCAGGCGGACCTCTCGAGACTTCCACAACAACTGCGTGACGATCTGGCCAACGCCGTCCTTCGTTTGGAGTCCATGCATATCAGTGAAGTCATCGACCGCGTGGCGCAACACGATGCCCAGTTAGGAGAGGTCTTATCCCGCGCCGTAGAGCGGCTCGAATATACGCCGATTCTCAAGGCGCTTGAGCGGAGTAATGCCCGTTTGCGCGCCTAACGACACGGCGTCGTCTGACAGTGGCGATGTCATCGGACACGCGGATCTGCAAGGTCGAATCCTGACAATCACATTACCGTTCCTCTCGCATCCGCTGGTTGAGTACAGTCACAGAGATCTCCTTTCTCTGTGACCGACGTTATCGCTGACGAGCTACCAGGCACACCGCAGGCGTCCGCCGAGCGAGCGGCTTCGATCTTGTCGCCCGGCGTAGAACCAATCGCCAGATCGGAGTGCCTTGACCTGCAAGCCGTAGGTTGACAAACACCAGGCACAAAGCCGCCACTCAAAACCCATCCACAGCACACGCGAATTTCTATCTAGCCTCCTCCCAACCACTTACCCGCCGGCCCCGTCTCGATCCGGCCCCGCGCATGCGAACATCAAGCCAGGAGCGAGCGCCGCCAATCGGCCCGCTCCTTTTCTATTGGATCGAAACCCAAATGGCATCAGAACGACAGCGCGAGGCCAATCGCCGCAACGGCCAAAAGGCGGACCCAAGACCGAAGCCGGCAAACAACGCAGCCGCCTGAACACCTTGAAGCACGGCCTCACCTCGACAACGCTCGTAGTCCTCCCCGAGGAACACGAGCATGAATACCAGGAAGTCCTCCGCGGCTTCCGCGAGTCCTTCCAGCCGCACAACGCGGCCGAAGACGCGCTCGTCCTGCGCCTCGCCCAAGCCCACTGGCGCAGCCTCCGGTCGCGCCGTGTCGAGAGGGAATCCTCAACATCACCGCCGCCAACGAACGGCCCTCGCCAGGAACATCGTCGAGGACTGCCCGGAAGAACTCAACCCGCATAACGGAATCGCCGTCGGCTTCATGATCAATCCGGCCGAGCGCTGGCAGACCTATCTCCGCTACGACACCACCATCGCCCGTGATTTCTTCAGAACGCTCGATGCCCTTACACGACTTCAGCGGGCGCCAGCGCAGCAACAGCAAAGCGCCCCAAAAGCCTGTCGCGGCAGCGGCCGCGGCAGTGTCCGATTCCGGGATTCGGTCCGTTTCGCAAAACACCGGAGCACATCTGGATCACAACGAACAAAACTCACACACGCATGACTCGAAAGAACATAAAACCACCCAAGCCGGACGAACACCTCGAAACGCTCGGCGAGTTGCTCAGCAAACTCAGAACACACCTCACCGCGTCGGCGGAAAAGAAAGGAACCTACGGCGATTATCTGCGGCTGCTCGAGTTCTACCGCGACACTCGCGACGAACAAGCGCGCGAAATAGCTCATACGCTGTGTTCAGTACC
>CAWGVL010000081.1:0-120580 GCA_963825845.1 Bryobacteraceae bacterium
GTTTTTCATTGTGTGCCGAGCATGTTCGACAGCTTGGGGGTGAAAGTCCCCTAGCCAACCTGATGGAGGTGAAGTAATAGCAAAGCGCAAGGGCGTCGCCGGAGACGGAGGGTCTGAAAGAAGCGTGGAGCAAACCCGCGAGCCGATGAACAAGAACCGGATATGAGGCCGGTGCGGACGAGCGGGCAAATGACCGCGAAGTCCATATCCATCAAGGGAGGACGTAGATCCGGCGGTTGTGCGTGAAGGCGGTCGAGCTTACCTCGGGAGATCTGCCCTCTGTCCCGGAATCGGGACTGAGGAAGCGACGGTCCGACCGGGCGGCAGAAGTCAGCAGAGGGCATAGTAGGCAGGAGTGCCGAAGGCCTGAACGGCCCCGAAGAGGGGTTAAGGGAGGGCAAGTAAGAAGCGGACTCATGAGCGACAAGCGGCAGAAAAACCAGTAGAGTTGGCCTTCATGGCGGACAGAGGGGTGAAGCTCCGAAGGCCCGCCACGAAGGGACCGAATCGCTCGCGGCGAAACCGGGACCGAAAGCCCGGCGATACGGGAACAGTTAATGGAGGAAGTCTGCGAGCGGGAAAACTGCAAGCAGGCATTGGCACGAGTAAGGCCAACAAAGGAGGCCCCGGCATCGACGGCATGACGGTCGATGAAGTTGCCGAGTATCTGAAACAGCACTGGCCAGACGATCCGGGACCAGCTGTTAGCGGGACGTATAAGCCGCAGCCGGTAAAACGGGTGGAAATCCCCAAGCCGGATGGAGGAAAGCGAAAGCTTGGCGTCCCAACGGTGCTGGACCGATTCATCCAGCAGGCGGTGCTGCAGGTGCTGCAACGTATGGGACCCGACGTTCTCCGAGCACAGCTACGGGTTTCGGCCCGGCGTTCGGCACATCAGGCGGTAGCGGCGGCCCAGGAGTACCTCGCGAGGGATACCGCTGGGTGGTGGACATCGACCTGGAGAAGTTTTTCGACCGGGTCAACCACGACCTGCTGATGCGGATCGCAACGGGTCAGCGACAAGCGATGCTGAAGCTGATCCGGGCGTTCCTGAGGCCGGGGTCATGGAAGACGGACTGGTGAGTCCGACCGATGAAGGGACGCCGCAAGGCGGCCCTTTATCGCCCCTGCTGTCGAACATCGTGCTTGACGAGCTCGACCGGGAGTGGAGCGGCGCGGTCTTCGGTTCGCCCGTTACGCAGACGACTGCAACATCTACGTGCGGAGCCGGCGAGCCGGAGAGCGAGTGATGGAGAGCATCACGCGATTCATACCAAAAAGCTCAGGCTCAGGGTGAACGAGCAGAAGAGCGCGGTGGCGCGGCCGTGAGACGGAAGTTCTAGGTTCAGCTTCACGAATGAAGGCACCCAAGCGGCGGATAGCGCCGAAAGCGCTGGTCCGGTTCAAAGAGCGGGTCCGGGAACTGACGCGTCGGACGCGGGGTGTGAGCACGGAACGGATAGTCGAAAAACTCGCCCGATACCTTCGGGCTGGCGCGGCTACTTCGGGCACTGTGAAACGCCATCGGTGTTGGAAGGCTCGAGAAGTGGACCCGGCAGGCTGCGTCGCGATCTGGAAACAGTGGAAGCAAGGGTCGAGCGGTTTGCGGAGCTACGCACCGGGGAGTGGGCGCGAACTCGCCGCCCAAACGGCTGGCAGCGCCCACGGCTCGTGGCGGCTTACCAACAGCCCTGCACTCTCATTGCGCTACCCAATGCTTCCTTCGATTCTCTCGGGATTCCCCGATTAGCTGCTGCGTCGATAGCTCAACCCGCCGAACCGCCGTGTACGGACCCGTACGCACGGTGGTGTAACAGGGAAAGCTGGTGACGGCCTACCTATGTTTATTGCGCAGCTGCTACCCGATCCCCTATTAGTCGCCGCTTATCCTATTTATAAAGTCACTCGGGCGGCTTTATAAAGTCACTCGGGCGGCCAATGCGCACCTCCGACATATGTAGGAGATGGTTGATTGCGTAATCAGCGACACACGTCAAGTCGCAATATAGTCCGAGGTTACCGGCCAGTGAGTAAGTAAGTGGGTCCGAAACTGGCGCGAATGCGGGTATCCTTTCGCCGCTTTATCGCCTGAAATTCCCCAAGGTATATCGACGTGGGAAGCCGGGAAACGTGATTCTCTGCAGGTCC
This sequence comes from Bryobacteraceae bacterium, assembly GCA_963825845.1. GTDB lineage: Bacteria > Acidobacteriota > Terriglobia > Bryobacterales > Bryobacteraceae > DASQDN01. The sequence continues at coordinate 2,149 of CAWGVL010000081.1, forward strand.
GGATTGGTCGCAAGCAAACCTCCACCTGCAAATGTCGCAATTCAGTAAAGCTTTCCCACCATTGGATGATAAGAACGTTGACGCACGAGCAACTTACGTGCTCTAATGGCAGCGTAACGACTCGCTTCAGTTAGTCAGCTACCTGACTAACCGCTTTTTGCTTGACTGTCTGCGACAAGTGGTGATATCACTAGTTCTGATTACATTGAGGCATCGTAGCGGTATTCTTCTACCAAGAAGGAATCCCGCGAGCACAGAAAAACGAAATAAGAGAAGTCGGACATGAGCTTCGAGGCTCAGGTAAAAAGAACTTCCATCAATTCAAAAACAACTACTCTTCAACTTCACAAGGAGAAGGAAATGGTAGCATTCCGCAAAATGTGTCCCGTGCTAGCCATCGTTGCGTTCCTTCTAGGTACTGCGACGACTGCTAGTGCACAAGCTACCGGCCAACCTCTGGTGTGTAACACGAATGCTGGTGTTCCGCCATTGGTCCGTGCTGAGGGCTATACCGAATTGGTCGGTGACGTTGTCCTGGTTTGTACCGGTGGTAACCCGGGCCAGGCTTTGACGGCCAATTTACAGCTGTTCTTGAACACGAACATCACTAGTCGTTTGGTCGGCAGCGGCTTTTCCGAAGCGCTGCTGATGGTCGACGAGCCGGGTGTCCCGCGCGCTGAAGGCGGATCGACGCCGTTCTGTCTCTCGCCGACCATTGCTTCGAACTCCGCGCCACTGTTGACCGGTGACGGTGCCGGAAGCCAAGTTCCTGGCTTGGTCCCCGGCGGTCTGTTCGGAAGCGGTACTGCTCCCGCGTGTAACACCATAGCGGCGGGACAGAGCTTCCAGCAGGGCACCTACACGATTTTCCGTGGTCAGCAGGCTGCTGCCACCAGCACCCAGAGTGCAATCGTGTGGGCCGGTGTACCGATCGTTCCTCCGGGCAGCAACGGCACCCGCACGTTCCGCATCACGAATATTCGTGCGAACGCTGCCGGTGCTGGCGTTTCGACGAGCTTGGTTCCGACGCAGATCATCGCGTTCCTTTCCATCTCGGCGAGCCAGTCGTTGGCTCTGAACAATCCGCAACAGGCCGTTGCATTCGTACAGCCGGGCTTGCAGTTCGGCGTACGTACCTGCAACGGTGGCAGCGTCACTGGCACCAAAGGCTTCTCCCAGTGCACTTCTGAGCCGGGCGGCAGTAAAGACCTGTTCACCAACGGCACTGGTGGACCGTTCGACGCTCAACTCGGAGTTCGCTTCCGTGAGGGCTTCCAGACGGCATTCAAGACAGTGATCGAAGGTACGGCAGGTACGGGCCAGTTTGAGAGCGTCCCCGGTGTTGTTTACAACACGGAGAGCGGTTTCGTACGTGAGTCCGTCTTCAACGCATCCAGCACCCCGCTCGTTGGTAAGGCTGATACGGCAACTCGCGTTGCTGCTCGGTTCAACAACGTGCCGGCTGGTGTCCGGATGTTCGTCAGCTTGAACAGCGTGGCCGTTGCCGGTTCCGAAGCCGACACGGGCTCCCAGTTCGCTCAGGCTTCGTTGGTGCAGTCTGATGCCAACGGCGCTCGTGGTGGACTCGGAGTGGGTGGTCTGATTCCGATCGCTCAGGCTGTTACGCTGCGCTGCGGAACGACGACTGCTGCTGGTGCGGAAGTTCCGCTGACCAGTGGTAGTGGTGTGGCTGTGTGGGAAGTCACGAGCGCCAACCCGGCTGCGATTGACACCTTGCACTTCCTCGTAACGGTAGCGTACGCAGCGAACACGCCGAACAACATGCCCGGACTTGGCACTGGTACTGTTGCCGGTAGCTTCGCTCCGTTCTACGCAGCGAGCACGACCGCGAATCAGGCGAGCGCATCTCTGTCGATCCCGCGGTTCACTGACACCCCGACCAGTTCAAATGCCTTCCGCATTGACCAGTGCGTCACGAACTTGCTCTTCCCGTTTGTGACGAACCAGGCTGGCTTCGATACGGGTATTGCGATCAGCAACACGTCGCGTGATCCGTTCGCGGACCTGAATACCCGTCTGCAGTCGGGTACTTGCACCATTAACTACTATGGCGGCACTACCGGCGGAGGAGCGGCTCCGGCAGCTCAGACGACGAATGCGGCCGTAGACGGTGGTAGCCAGTTGCTGTTCGTTCTGAGCAGCGGCGGTAACCTCGGCATGGCTGCGACCCCGGGCTTCCAGGGTTACATCATCGCTCAGTGCCGCTTCCAGTATGCCCACGGATTCGCGTTCGTCACCGATGGTCCTATCGGTCAGGCGAAGGTTGCCGAAGGCTATCTGGCTCTGGTGATGGATGCCAGTGTCGGTACGCGTACCGGCTCGCTCAGCGAAGTCTTGGGTAACTAAAACCAAGTCAGTCGTAAACAAGAGTGGGCGGAGGGGAAACCTTCCGCCCACTTTGCGTTTGCAATGCCCGCTAATGCGTCGATTTCCTGCCTTTCAGTGATACACTAAGAGAGCTCCGCGTCCTTAGCCCGCATTCGGGCGAATAAGCTTTTCTCATCTTTTTGTCGAGGTGTTTATGCTCAAGAAGTGGCTTTACGTTTCGGCTGTATTGGCTTGCGTAGGACTGCAGAGCCTTCAGGCGCGAAACCTCTTTCTTACACCGGGCGATCCGGCTAACACCGGAGTCGGCACATTCACGTCCGATCCGCTGAGTTATGCCGGGACAATCGTGGGACCTGCCGGAGGAAAGCAAGTGATCGCCGGTCCTGCCGGCAAGTATTACGTTCTGGGGAGTGTGTCGACAGAAGGTGTCGCTGTGCTCGAGGGAACCTTTCCAGGCCTGCAGGTCACGAAACGACTCGCTACGGTAGGCGTACCAGTTGCGTTCGCCATCACCGGTGACGCCCGGCGCCTCGTCGTGATCGGCAGTGGCGTACAAGTAATCGACACTGCCACTGACGCTGTGCTCCCGAACTCGACGGGACTGAATGTGGGAACGAATCCGATCGCGGTTGCGACGAGTTCTGACAGCAAGCGCGCCTTCGTGTTGAGCAAGGATACCCAGCGACTTTACGCGATCAATGTTGAGACCGCGACAGCCGGAGGTGATGTGGCCATCGCCGGACAGGCGACGTCAGTTTCCGTCGGCCCAAACGGCCTTGTATATGTCAGCGCTCAAAACGCTATATACGAGATCGATCCCCAGACCATGCAACAGCGTGGTTCGATCTCATTGAATGGACTGCCCGGACAGATCTCTTTCACTCCTGACGGACGGTTGGGAATTGCTCCCAACCTGACCACCGTTACGGGAAAGTCAGCATTCCATCTGGACCTGGTTCGCCGCACGAATACGGACATCCCCTTTGCTGGCTTTGTCATCTCAAAGATCGTTGTAGCCGACAATGCTACCGCGTACGCGCTCTCCGAAGTGCCGGGCAGGTTATATCAAATCTCCTTAACGACTCCCGGCAGTCCGACGCAGTTTACCATCGCCGGCAATGTTTTCGAAGACGTGCGGGATATCGCGGTATCCAACGAGCTTCCCGTTGCAACACATCTGTTTCCCCTGACCGCTAGAGGACTGTTCCAGGTGCACCGATCGACGAACAATGTCGTAGGTCCGAATTCTGTTCCCTTCAGCGGGACTCTTTCCTATGCCGGACCGGCTGCAACAGGAAGTCCGACTTCTCTTCTTCAAGTCAACAACACTCAGACGGTCGCTCCGGGCGGAACTGCGCTGCCCCTGATCGTTCGTGCCCTGAATGCCCAAGGTCTACCTCTGGCCAACGTCCCGGTTCAGTTCGCGACCACGTCCGGTTTGACGTTGTCCAACGCCACGGCGACCACGGACCAACTCGGATACGCACAGACGAACGTTGCGATTCCGAGCACAACAGCTACCGGCGCTCAAACATTTACCGCAGCAGCTGGCGGCCAGTCAGTAACGTTCACAATCAACGTCGGAACAGGAACAGGTACAGGCGGAGGTGGCACTGGCGGAACGCCCACCGGCGTCTTGCAGGTCCTCAAAGGACAGGGACAGATCGTCGGCCAGGGCTACGTAACGACCCAGCCGTTTACCGTCATTGCCAGAGACGCAGCGGGTAACCCGGTTAAGAACGTTCCAGTCGCCTGGTCGGTATCACAAGGCCCCGGAACGCTCGTGACCGTCACGAACGTGACGGACGAACAGGGCACCGCCACCGCAACCTACATCAACCCTTTGGTCCTGCCTGGCACTCCATTTTCAACGGCCGTCGTGGCTGCTACCACCGGATCAGAGACCGTGAACTTCTACGTGACGACTCTCGCGAATCAGCCGAGCGGAGCTCGCGGCCAGGCAACGTTCGTTTTGAAGCGACCCGCCGATCGTATTCTCACCGTGCGGTCGGGCGAGACAAACGGAACCATCATCGAGATTCAAGTGTTCTCGTTGCAAGGCACCCCCATCCCGAATGTCGGTATTCGCCTTGCCACCGATGCAGTCGCTGGCCCGACGGCGACCTGCCGCGGTGACGCCTTGTCGGATGCAACCGGAACGGTGCTTTGCGATGTCGTTGGCGGACCGGTCGTCGGAGAGACTCCGGTCAACGTAATCGTAGGCGAAGATACCCAGTACCAGTTCTCCCTTCGTGTGACGGCCGGCTCGCCAAGTATCGTTCGCATAACGAGCGGCAATAATCAGACCGGGAACGCCGGCCAGCAGTTGCCCGCTGCGCTAGTCGTTGAAGTGACCGATGGTGGTGGCAATCTTCTCCCGGGCACCGATGTAGCGTGGGAAGTCGTGACGCCGGGTTCCGCCACGCTGACGCAAACCAGCAACCGGACGGACCAACAAGGACGCGCGTCCACACTAGTGACACTCGGTCAACAACCTGGCTTAACGCAGGTACGAGCCAAAGCAGGGACGGCTACCGTTACGTTCTCTCTGACAACAAACCTGAATGCTACTGGGTTCGATCAGGTAACCGGCAATAACCAAAGTGTTGCGATCGGGCAGAACTTCGCACCGCTGTCGCTGAGAGTGCTGGACGCTCAGGGCAGACCGGTCGTTGGCGCTTCAGTCGCATTCCAGGTTGTATCCGGCAGCGCTACCGTTCCTGCATCGGCTGTGACGAATGCCAGCGGCGTTGCAACCGCCAACGTTACTGCGGGTCAAACACCCGGGCCGGTCGTGGTTGGTGCAACTTTGGGAACGCTGACTCAGACGTTCAACTTGACGGTGCGCGCTCCTGGCCCGTCATTCACAGCATCGAGCATCGTCAACGGAGCCGGATTCCAGCCGGGAATCTCGCCCGGAGGACTGGCTTACATCACGGCGCAGGGGATCGCGACGGGCATTCAAGGTTCGGTACTTCCACCAACGCAAGTAGGGCCGTTGCCGACCACGCTTGCCGGTGTAGAGGTGCTGGTCAACAATGTGCCGGCCCCGATCTTTGCGGTATCGAACGTTAACAATCAGGAGTCGGTAGTTGTTCAAGTTCCGTTTGAAACGACTCCTGGTGTTGCATCGTTCACGATTCGCACTCCCGGCGGTGGATCGACCACAGTGGACAATGTCGCGATCGGGCTTGTTCGCCCCGGCATCTTCGATTATGTTGATGCGAGCAATCGACGCTTCGCTGTCGCCCTTCGACCTGACGGAAGCTACATCACCTCAACGAACCCGGCCAGACGCGGAGAGATAATCAAGGTGTTCGCCGCCGGTCTGGGGCAGACGAGCCCAACCGCGGTTACAAATCGTGCTGGAATTCGCGATCAGAACGTTCTCGGTACGATAATCTCCGGCATTAACAACGAGGGGGTTCGTACCGTATCGGCTCGCGCTATGGAAGGGGCTGTCGGCGTATACCTCGTGGAGATGGAGATTCCGGAGAACGCAACTACTGGCGACTCCCGGCCGCTGGCGATAGCGATCGGCGCCCCGGATGGGACGCCGATCGTGTTTGCCGGGTCAGCGATCCCGATCCAGTAAACCGCCAGATTGTAGATAGAACAAGGGCCTCCGGCTACCGCTGGTAGGCCCTTATTCAATTCAGGCGAGGGGCAGGGTGCAAAGAGAAGTGCGCCGCGTGTCTCCAGGTCCGCCTTGGTTCCACACCGCGCTGTGCAGCGTGCGCAGAAAAGGCGCTCACCTGAACGAGCGCCTTGGTTGGATTGGCCTTAAAACCGATCGATTACTTCTGCTGCAACTCTTTGGGAAGAGCCTTCTTGATCTCGGGCTGCACTTCGAAGGTCAACGCAATTCGGAACACCTGTCCTGTTGGCTCGACATGCACCAGGATGGCAGCGGCTGGTTTGGGCGCGGGTGTCGGTGGCTTGTATTCGGCAACGATATGCGCCTGTTCGCCGTTCTTCAACGTAGTCTTATCCAGTTTCACACGCAGACCAGCCACAGGAGGGGCCTCAAGGCGTAGTTGGATTTCGCCGGGCATGCCGTTGGCGATAACCACCTCGCCTCGAGAAGATTCGTATCCGCTAAGGCGCATCTCTGTGCGGTCGATGGCAACCTGCTTTGCTACGTCTTGCACGTCGACACCCTTGAAGAGTTGCATCATTTTGCTGTTGGTGGGATTGTCAGGTCCGGGATGCATCTTGCCCCAAGGTGAATCCCAATCCTTTTGAGGAATGACATACCAGACCCACTTGCCGTTCTCCTGCTTCCAGAGACTGGTCATCGGCGGTTTTACCCGCATAACACCGATGCGTGGAGAGCGCCAGTCGACTTCCACGGCGGTTACGACCGTAGCCTTCGTGAAATTCTCCGAGTAGTTGATCCGAATGATCTCGAAACTGATATAGCGCTGCTTCTCCATGTTGTAGTAGAAGTCCTTGCTATCGTCGGCGATTACTTCTTCTGCCTGTCGGAACTTCCCTTGAACATGCGCGGTGAAAAATTTGGTGATGTTCTCACGCAGGGGATCTTCAATCTGAGGCGGAGCTTTCTCAAAGACATCAGTCGGCTTCGTTTGTGCAACCACGACGGCGCAAGACACAAAGGCCGCAAGCACCCATTTGCGCATATTGTAATTGTAACCTTCCGGAACTAAAGGGCGAAAACTCGTCAAGGCGAGCCCGTTCGCCGCAGGATAAGACGGTGCAGGCTCGCGAAAAGACCAGTTAGAAACGAACTAATTCGATCCGCTGCGCGGCATCGGCATCGCCGAGGCCATTGATGGAGAGTCGAGACTTGTCAATCCCGTGGTCGAGCAGCCATGTAGCGACAGCGGACGCCCGCTTCTGCGACAGCACCGTATTCGCCTGCTTGCCTGCGGCCTCGCTGCTGTACGCGTCGACTCTTATCTTCCAGCCAGGCTGGCGAACGAGCAGGGCGGCGATTTCGGCCAGGATCTTTTCCGCATCCAGGGGCATGTCGGCTTTCTCCTTGTCGAAGTTGAGCCCTGCGAGAGTCACGCGGCCACTCTTAAGCATTTCTTCGGCCAACGCTTCCGACGTAGCTTGCGACTCGGGCGGGACCTGCAGCGCTGCGAAGACGTAGGCGCTGTGCTCGTTGTACATGTACGTCGAGATTTGGATCCACTGCGTATCCTTCAAGGCTGTAACAAGGGGTTGATCGTCGTCATCCTTGCCGTTAAACACTACTTTGAACCCGGCTTTGGTCAATGCGCTGTCCGAGGATTTCGCAATATTCGAAAGAGTCACTTTCGATGGACAGAGATAGTAAATTACCTCACTCGAGCCATCCATCGATTCTTTCTGAACAGCCCCATCCGTGCTGGCGCCTACCTGAATTTCGAGTGTGTCCGACTCTTTGGTGTCGCATTGGATGATGCTGCATCCGGAGATTCGGGTCAGGAGCGTCGAATCTTTGCATCCCGTCTCGTCCTCGCCGAGTTTGATTTCCTTGTTATCGAGATCCGGCCCAGCGCGGCGCGCGCCCGAGGCAGCCAAAGTGGCAGTCTGGGCCGACAACCCGAAGCAAAGAAACCCGAAGCATATAGCAGTACGCAAGATCATAGTTCGCACCCACGAGAGAATCAGCCAACCGCTCCACAGAGAGGAGATGCTGCTGCGAAATATACCGCGGAAAGAGCTACGAAACAATAAAGCGGATGAGGGGGTAATACCCGCATTTTTCCACGTGTTCATGTATTTCCGCTCAGAAGTCGGCGTGAGTCCCTACGTCCTGATGCCTCTGATTGACGATGGCTAGCCCAAGTGCGCAAAGTGGGCGTCCGTGGTTTGGCGTGGTCCTATAATCGAAGTAATGTCCTCTACCATGGCTGCTCCGGTTTCGCCGGAGGTGCTGGCGAAGTACGAGCCAGTTATCGGGCTCGAGGTACACGTCCAGCTTGCGACACGCACCAAGATCTTTTGTGGGTGTCCGACGAGCTTTGGAGCGCCTCCAAACCAAAACGTCTGCCCTGTTTGTTTGGGATTGCCCGGCGCCTTGCCTGTGCTGAATAAGCCGGCCGTGGACATGGCGATCAAAGCCGGATTGGCGCTGAACTGTACGATCAACCACTTCTCGCGTTTCGCCCGAAAAAACTACTTCTACCCGGACCTTCCCAAGGGGTATCAGATCTCACAATACGATCAGCCGCTCGCGGAACACGGATGGCTCGAGGTGACCCTCGACTCCGGTAAGAAACGCATCGGCGTAACTCGTGTTCACATGGAGGACGATGCAGGGAAGAGCATCCACGACGGATTCAGGGATTCGGATCGCTATACGTATGTGGATTTGAACCGCTCGGGTACGCCGCTGATCGAGATCGTGAGTGAACCCGATATGCGCACGTCGGACGAAGCCTACGCCTATGTCACGGAGATGAAGCAGATCCTCCAGTTCCTGGACGTTTCGAGCTGTGACATGGAGAAAGGCCATCTCCGCTGTGACGCGAACGTGTCCGTCCGACTCAGAGGCGCCGAGAAGTTCGGCACCAAGGCTGAGGTGAAGAACCTGAACTCATTCCGGTTCCTGAAAATGGCGCTCGATTACGAGATTCTGCGGCAGGTCGCGCTGATCGAAAGCGGCGGCAAGGTCGTTCAGGAGACGCGGCTCTATAACGTCGACTCAGGTGAGACGGTCAGTATGCGGAGCAAGGAGCATGCTCATGACTACCGGTATTTCCCTGAGCCGGATCTGGTTCCGCTTCGCATTAGCGATCGGTGGCTTGGGGAGATTCGGGCAGAAATGCCGGAATTGCCGACGCAGAAAAGAGCGCGGTTTATCGACGAGTTCGGCTTACGCGAGTACGACGCGGACGTTCTCACTGCTACCCGGTCGGCATCGGAGTATTTCGAAAAGGCGGCTGCCGCGGCAGGCGATCCTCGAACGACTGCGAATTGGGTGATGGGCGACGTCGCGGCCGCCTTGAAGGCTGATGACAAGGATTTTGCCGATTCGCCCGTTACTGGCGAGAAGTTGGGCGAGTTGCTCGCGCTGATCGGAAAAGGCGAGCTGACGGGAAAGCTGGCCAAAGAAATTTTTGCGAAGATGTACTCGACGGGCCGGAGCGCACGAGAGATCATGGAGAGCGAAGGGCTGAAGCAGATCAGCGATGCGGGCGCTCTCGAAAAGATCGTCGACGACGTGCTGGCCGCGAATCCCAAGCAAGTCGAGCAGTACAAAGGTGGTAAAACGACCGTCATCGGCTTCCTCGTGGGTCAAGTCATGAAATCGTCGCGAGGACAGGCGAATCCCGCGACCGTAAATGAACTCTTGAAGAACAAGCTGCAATAAGATGGTTACGTGGCCTGTGGCGGCCTTGAACTTTGATATGGACGGTCCTCGATGGTTTCCGAAGAAGTGCTCTTCTGCACCGAACTCATCGGGCTGCGAGTGTTCGACACTCGGGGCCGGCAGATCGGCCGTGTTAAAGACGCGGCACTTGTCCCTATCATCGATCCGGCGCGGATTGACCGCTTCCTTGTAGGCGGCGGATGGGCCTGGCTGTCGATCCGCTACGACCAGGTCCGATCCATTTCGTTAAAGGGCATCTATCTTCGGGACGAAAAGCTTACTCCGTATCATTCCGACGAATACATGCTGCGGATCGTTCGCGACCTGCTCGATCAGCAGATCATCGATTCCTTTGGCCGGAAGGTCGTTCGTGTAACCGATGTCACATTCCAAATCAAGGCGTCCGATGGCTACCAGCAACTAAACGTGTTCGAGGTCGATATCGGTATGCGCAGCATCTTCCGTCGTCTCGTGCAGGGGCTGGTTCCGCCGGAATGGGTGCGTAAATTCCAACGGCCGATTGCGCCGAACTCCATCGGGTGGGCGTACTGCAACATCGTGGAGCCTGATCCGCAGCGCAGGCTGCGGCTCAACATTTCGAACCAGGCTCTGGAGAAGATGCATCCGGCGGACCTCGCTGACATCGTGGAAGAACTCAGTCCCGATGACCGTGAGGCAATCATCGAGACGATCGACCCCGAAGTGGCGGCCGAAGCGCTGTCCGAGATGGACATGGATGTCCAAGCAAGTATCCTCGAGTCGTTAGAAACGGAACGTGCCGCGGAGATCATCGAGGAGATGTCGCCCGATGAGGCTGCTCACGTTCTGGCGGAGTTGGAGGAAGAGACATCGAGCGAGATTCTCGAGGAACTCACGGAGGAGTCGAAGTCAGAGGTAAGCGAGCTCATCGAACATCGGGAGCACACGGCGGGAGCACTGATGAACACCGAGTATGTCGCGCTGCGACAGACTGCCACCGTTCAGGATGCTATCGAGTCGCTGCGTCAGAACGAAGAACTGCTCGAAGTGCTGAATACGATCTTTCTCGTCGACGGAGAAGAACGCTTGACCGGGACCGTACCGCTCGCGCGTCTCTTCGTGGCTCCCGGCGGCGAGGCCCTTAAGAATCTCACGTCGGAGACGTTGATCCGAGTGAAGGTGGATGAGTCCGAGAATCGAGTCACCGAGTTGTTCGACAAATATAACGTTTTGACTCTGCCCGTCATCGATCAGGAACTCAGGCTTGCCGGTGTCATTACCGCAGACGACATCATCTCTGTATTGAGGCAGAGATAGCGGATGTTCAAGCGGCTGAAGTATCACCTTGCAATCTTCTTCTCTGTTATCGGTCCCGGATTCATAACGGCCGTTGTGGATAACGACGCGGGCGGCATCTTCACGTACTCGCAAGCGGGCGCCAAGTACGGATATCTGCCGCTATGGACACTGCTGCCGATCACCTTACTGCTGATCGTCACGCAGGAGATGTGCTCGCGGATGGGCGCCGTCACGGGCAAAGGTCTTTCGGACTTGATCCGGGAGGAGTTCGGACTACGGACCACGTTCATCCTGATGGCGCTGTTGTTGCTAGCAAATTTAACTAACGTAATGGCGAACTTCGCGGGTGTAGCCAGTTCGCTCGGGCTGTTCAATGTCAGTAAATACATCTCGATTCCGATCACGGCAGCCGGAGTATGGTTCCTGATTCTGAAGACGGACTATCAGCGCATCGAGAAGGTCTTTCTTTTCGCCTGCTCACTATACATCTGCTATATCGTTTCGGGCATTTTAGTAAAGCCCGACTGGAAAGAAGCCGCGATCTACAGTGTCAAGCCTGTGCTGATGCTGGATACCGAATACATCACGATGTTGATCGGTATGGTGGGCACGTCAGTGGCGCCGTGGATGCAGTTCTTCCTGCAGGCGGCGGTTGTGGAGAAGGGAATCACGGCGAAGGAGTATGCCGAATCTCGTATCGAGGTAGTCGTCGGCTGCATCGTCATGTCGGTGATCGCATTCTTCATCATTGTGGCGTGCGCGGGCGCCATCTGGTCCAATGGTCCGCGGGACATCAAAGATTCAATCGATGCCGCGCAAGCGCTCAAGCCTTTTGGCCCATATGCTTACCTGCTGTTTTGCGCGGGCCTGCTGAACGCGTCTGTATTCGCGGCCTGCATTCTGCCATTGTCTACAGCCTACTCGGTGTGCGAGGGCTTGGGATTCGAGTCGGGTGTGAATCGACGATTCAGCGAAGCGCCGGTGTTCTATTGGCTGATCACATTGCTGATTGCGATCGGCGGCGGGGTTGTTCTGCTTCCTAATTTCCCGCTGATCCAGATGATCCTGTGGTCGCAGGTAATCAACGGTGTGCTGCTGCCATTAGTCTTGATTTTCATGACGATACTGGTAAATAAAAAGTACCTGCTCAAAGAATGGACGAACTCCCGGGTATATAACTTCGTCTCCTGGACGGCCGTCGCCGTGATGATCGGACTCACGGTGGGACTCGTCGGCATTTCACTGCAAGATCTTCTGAAGCGCTAACCCGTCGTCTGAGCGCCCGCGCTGAGTTTTCGCGAGAGCAATTCTTCAGCGTAGATAGCTCCCTGCGGCGATTCTTCGTGTTTGAAGTACACGAACAAATCGCGACCGCCATTCAGAATCTCCTCCGCTCTCCGCGCGATATCGAGGCGGTCCTCTTCGGAGTAGTCGGGTTTACGCAGGCGAGCATAGACGAAGGGCGCAGTGATGACGTGAGGAACAACCAGCTTCTCGGATTCGGCCAGGCACAGCGCAGCGCCATGCTTTTCTAACGCGGAATACACCTCGTCATTCAGCCAGGAGGCGTGCCTGAACTCGAACGCGTGACGGATGTCGGCCGGCAGTAATGCGAGGAAATCCGTAAGTACGGCAATGTCACATTTGAACGCCGGTGGAAGCTGATAGAGAATCGGACCGAGACGGCGCGCAGACCGCAGCGGATCGATGGCGCGAAAGAAGACCTCCAGGAATGATTCCGCGCCCTTCAGCTTCATAATGTGTGTCAGACGCATGTGCGCCTTTAGGGCGAAGACGAACTCCGCGGGCGTCGCATCCACCCAGTTCTTCAATGTGTCGGGCTTTGGAAGCTGCCGGAATGTGTAGTTGACTTCGGTACTGTTCAGGCGCCCGGCATAGTATCGAAGGAAGTCCTTCGCGGCGAGTTTAGCGGGATAGAAGTCCGGCTTCCAGGATGCGTACGCAAATCCGGATGTTCCGGCGAACAGATGCGTCATACACGCTACTTTACACGCGTCTCATCCGCTGGTGATTCCTCCTCGTTCAAGCTGGCCAGGATGGTCATCACATATGACTGTGTCTCCGGGATATCGGGGATCTTTCCGCCTGGAATTACTCGTTGCGGTCCAGCATTATAGGCTGCCAGAGCGAGAGCATTATTGCCGTCGTACCGGTCTAACATCTGGCGCAGATATCGGACGCCGGCGGAGATGTTATCGGCAGGATCGAACGGATCGCGGACACCGAGTTCAACTTGCGTGGCCGGCATCAACTGCATCAGACCTTGCGCCCCCTTGTTCGACACCGCGCAGGGTTTGCCTCCCGATTCCTTCCGGATTACTGCATGAACGAGCTTGGGACTTACGTTCTCACGCTGGCTGGCATCGAGTACAAGTGGTCGTAGGAATTCTTCCGCAAGCGGGTCACAGTCTCCCGTTGCGGCTACTGCAAACTGGCTGGCCGTAGTCTTCGGAGCGTCGATCCAAGGAGTAGTGAAGAAGCCATTCGAGTCACCCGCCACGTGAACCTGCCGTCGTACCGATGCGCGCTGCTTCTCGATGGCAGAGGACCCTGTTTGCGCATACGACATTGCCGAACAGATCACGATAAAGAGAGTGACTTGCAATCCCAAACACAAGAGTGCGGTTCTTCGGCTGATTTTCTCTAAAACATTGCGATTTCTGGTCGATATATACCGTGGGACTACAACCACGTGAGCCAATACGAACAATACCTCGAGGGCAATGTCTTGACGGCGAGTCCCCTTGAACTCGTCCGGATGGTTTACCGATTCGTGATAGACAATGTTCGCGACGCGAGTCGTTGCACGGAGACGGGTGACATCGAAGGACGCGGAAAGGCTGTGAATCGGGCAACGGGAGGAATTCTGGAACTAATGACCAGCTTGAATCACCAGCAAGGCGGCGAACTCAGCGCCCGGTTAAGCGAACTCTACGGCTATATGGCATCGCGTCTCTTGCAGGGGCATCTAGAGCAGGTAGGCGAGCCGTTCAATGAAGTAGAAAAGCTCATGCTTACGCTGTTGGATAGCTGGGAAAACGTGGACAGCCAGGATACTACGCACTCGTTTGCCGCAGCCGCATATGGGACTACTTCCGAAGCGTACACGCCGGTTAATGTCAGCTATTGAAGTTGGGCCGCCGATGAACGCAGGGAAAGGCCGATTACGGCTTATGGCTTGGAATCTTTTGCCAGCCCTTGCATCACCATCGATGTGAGTCCCAGGCCACCTTGGGCGGCGAGCGTCTGGGCAAGTTGCTCTTCCGCCATTCCTATTGCTGCCGAGGCGGATTCATCCTCGCCGCTGCCCATCCAACTGCCGCCCGATTCGCGGACGGACTTCAACATTTGACCAATCAGCAGCGCCTCGAACTGGCGCGCCGATTCTTTCAATTTGTCAGGATTCGCGGGCGATGTCGGCGCAGTATCCGTTACACCAAATCCATTGATGTTCATGGTTAAATCACCTCGATGTCCGCCGCCAAAGCGCCGGCTACTTTCATGTTCTGAAGTATCGCGATTACGTCGCGCGGGGTTGCGCCGATCGATTGCAGTGCTCGTACGAGATCTTCGACTGTCGCGCCCTGCTTGATCATCACGTTCCTTGTCTGCTCTTCCTTGACGCCTACACCGACTCTCGGCACAATCTGCGTAGTTCCGAGATGAAAATGGCGCCGGTTGGGAGACATCGAACTGGGTGGTCACTTCCACCGACAGCGTCCCGTGCATAACTGCTACGGGCGCAATTTGAACGTCTTTCCCAATTACGATTGTGCCCGTGCGTTCGTTGATCACGATGCGTGCCACGCGGTCAGCCTCGACCGATACACTTTCCAAGGCTGCGATGAACTCCGTGGATCGGGACGCATACTGCTTCGGGATCGAGATAGTTACGCCAGCCGCATCCTGCGCGTGAGCGACCGGAGAATCGGCCCCAAACTGCCGGTTGAGAGCATCGGTGATTCTGGCTGCTGTAGTGAAATCAGCCTGCTTTAGTTGAAGGCGCACCTCGCTCGTGAAACTCATTGAGGGTGAGGCGCGCTCCACGATGGCGCCATTGGCGATGCGGCCAACGGTTGGATGATTGACCGTTTGGCGATTGCCTCCTGGACCCGCCACAAATCCGCCGGTAACTACGGGGCCTTGGGCGATCGCATATACCTGTCCATCGATACCGCGGAGGCTCGTCATCACAAGCAGACCGCCCTGCAGATTGGAAGCATCCCCGATCGCGGCCGCTGTGATATCGATCCGAGTTCCGGGCCGCGCAAACGGCGGCAGAGTGGCAGTGACCATCACGCCGGCGGTGTTGTTGACTCGCATGGCCGTAGGCGAGACGGATACGCCCATTTGCTGCAGCAGATTCCCCAAGCTCTGTGCCGAGAAGAGCGTCTGCTTGCGGTCGCCTGTGCCATTCAAGCCCACAACCAGGCCATATCCAACTAACTGGTTCTCTCGCACGCCCTCGATGCTTACGAGTTCTTTCAGTCTCGTAGCGCCCTGGCAAAGTTGGACGAGAAAAATAACGATACAAGCGAGCTTCTTCATGTTGTGTTTAGAAAGGCAGAAGACCAAGTAGAATCCGGTATAGGACGTTCGGCTGCTTGACCGCATCACCCACGACGCCTTTTCCTGCGACACTTACCTCAAGCATTCCGATCTGATTCGAACGAACAGCGTTGCCGGTTGAAAGATCGATCGGGCGCACCAATCCGCGCACCATAACCTTTTGCGTCTCCGAGTTCACCGTCACATTCTTGACGGCCTCCACGATCAGATTTCCATTCGGCATAACATGAGTTACTCGCGCCGTCAGGACGGTGCTCAGGACTGTTTCCCGTACAGTCTCGCCCTGCCCATCCAGCGTGCGGTTACTCGACAATGAAGCAAGATTGGGCATCCACCCTGACGTTCTCGGACCGGCGGCAGCGTCGACGCGAGCGGTAGCGTTTGCTTTTCTGTGACGATGAAACAGAGCCACGCGACAACGCTGAAGCCCGCTCTTCCACGACGATAGTAAGTACGTCATCTACTCGGCGAGCACGCAGGTCGGATGCGAGATCGCCAAGTCTTGCGCTCTCTGACCATAGAGATCCCGACGCGCGCCTGTCATCCAATTGATTTGGCTCCGAGGCCGCCTGTATATAGGCCTCCAACGGAGTAGGCTCCGGCGCACGCGGCTTCTTCGCAAGGGCTGCACACGCGCAGCACAGCAGTATTAGGATTCGCTTCATTGCGCGAGTGTTACCTCTCCTGAGTTCTCGACGCGCGCTCGAAGGACGCGCCCGCTGGCGGGATTCTTTACGGCGATAAGATCGCCGATCTTGCCGGCCGCCTGTGCCTGTACGTCGAGTGTGATCTGCGCAGCGCCAGACACGGCCCGGAGACGTACCGTGTCGCCTCTTTGGACGGTTGCTGGCCTATCGAGCACACGAGTTGATAAGGCAGATCCTTCCGTGAGCGACCGCTTCGGAATAAATCCGACCGCATCTTCGATACGGCCGATGTAGCCACTCTCGGGCGGCGCGTCAACTTGCTCCACGCGCAATTGATCGGACGTGATCCGCACTCCAACTTTCAGCGGGACTGCCGCAACCACACGCGTCTGCGTCAGATGGACGTGAACACGCGCCCAGACATCATGCCTACCTCCAGAGCCGTACTTGACGTACCCTCGCCACACGCCGGCTTTCAACATTGAGGATGGAAATTCAACTTCGCCGGCTGGGGCTGCTCCTCGACTTAATTCGAGCACCTCCAAACTAGCTTCCGGAGGAAGCGAAGACACGCATGGCTTGCTCAACGCGAGCCGGATCCAGCGCGGTCATCTCCCAGGAAAAGCAAACGGGATCGGACGTCGTGACCGAGAGGCGATGGCTAGAGCCGATTCGCGCCAGTTCATCAGGACGAATCGTTCGCACCGCGCCGGGAAGCGGGGCATACCCCATGTCGGTCTCTGGCGCCAGCGTTTGGAATTCAGGCGCTGCTGACGCGAAATGCCTTGCAAGCAGTTTCGGGCCGTCCACCGGTATGCACGATAGCGTAAGTAACAGGGGGATCATCGCGTCAGGTTGTTGACTTGCTGATACATCTCGTCTGCTGCCTTGACGACCTTCGAGTTGGCCTCGTACGCGCGTTGGCTGACGATCAGATTAATGAATTCCTCAACAACACTAACGTTGGATTGCTCCAGGTAGCCCTGCATCAACGAGCCGAGTCCTTCCTGCCCTCCAGGATTCCCGGTCACCGGATCCCCGGACGCAGAGGTCGGCTTATAGAGATTGCGACCCATGCTGTCGAGTCCAGCAGGGTTCTGGAAATCAGCCAACTGAATCTGTCCAGCCTGTTGAGACTTCCGTCTGGCCGGGCATCGTGTAGCTGACGGTACCGTCGGCTCCGATGGAGACGGCCTGCGCTTCCTTGGGTATGGTCACGGAAGGCTCGATCGGGTCCCGTCCAATGTGACCAGATTCCCGTCGCGATCGAGATGAAAGGCTCCGTCTCGGCGTGTACGCCAGCTCCCCGGAGGGTGTTCGCACCTGAAAGAAGCCGCGGCCCTGGATCACCATATCCAGTGGATTGCTGGTCTGGGCAAAATTTCCTTGCGAGAATACAATCTCGTTTGATGCAGCGCGAGTTCCGAGTCCGACTTGCAAACCCGTCGGAACTGAAGTTTGCTGCGTGGCCGCGGCTCCGGGCTGGACGACGTTCTGATATAGAAGGTCCTGAAACTGAGCCCGGCGAGCCTTGAAGCCGGTCGTGTTGGCGTTCGCCAGGTTATGTGAGATATTGTCGACATTTACCTGTTGCGCGGTCATGCCGCTCGCGGCGCTATACAATGCGCGAATCATAATTCTTCTCCTCTTACTGCCCAACTCGGGCAACTTCTTCGAATGCGCGGCGGTTCATCTCTGCGCCGATGCCGATCGTCTTCTGCAGCATTTCAAACTGTCGTAAGATACCGACCAACCGCACGGCCGACTCGGCGCTGGCAACGTTTGAACCTTCCAGCTTGCCTTGATGCACCTGAACCCCGCTCGCCGCGGCAGCTTGCGCGCCCTCGATCGGACGAAACAGACTGACACCTTGCTTCGTCAGCGAACCTGGAGGAAAATCGGCCAGATCCAGCTTGCCCAAGCCAACTCCGCCTTGCTTCACCGTGCCGTCCGGAGCCACTTCCATCGGAGTGTTGCTGGTCGAACGTAAAACCGATCCTCCCTCGAGCCGTACAGTGTAGCCTTCCGCCGTAACTACGTCTCCGGAGGGAGCCACTTGAAACGACCCATTGCGTGTATATAAAGTCCCGCTGGGGCTGTTTACCGCAAAAAAACCTTTGCCATTGAGCGCGAGATCGAGAGGGCGGCCGGTCACCTGCAGTGTGCCCTGGGAAAAATCGGTCCAAGGCTTCTCAATAACGGGAGAGAGCATACCATCTTCGGCTTCCGCATCGCGATACAAAGAGTAAAACTCTCGATCGACCTTGTAGCCTGCAGTTGACGCGTTCGCGATGTTGTTGGCAAGCATGTCGAGCGAGTCGAGCCGCGCTCGCATTCCACTCGCGACAGCCGCTGAAATGGGATCCATACGGCGCTCGCTATTGCAAGCGTACGGCCAATACGGATTTCCTATGTTTGACGGTGCTGTCAATTGCGCAGGTGTCAAAAACACGTCACTTGCACGCGGTCCAGCCGTCAAAGGTGTGACAGCGATTGTGTGAAATGCCGTGTTTTGGGCCGAAACACGTTTGGACCTGAGACTGCATATGAGCGGCGCGTGATCTCCAGCGCGCTACCTTTTGCCATCGAGCCGACGGTTGCGGTTCCCGTGATTGCAGCGGACAATACTCACGGCGCCTCGCTGGCCGGCACATTCGCCGATTTGTTGCTGGATGCGGAAGCAGCTTCGCCCGACGTCGAAGACCAGGCTTCCGCTATGGTCGCTCCGAAGATGCCGAAGCTGGCGGTCGCGGAAGAGCGGCAGGATGAAGATGTTCGGCATCCTGAAGCGTTGGAGAAGGCGCCTATAGACATTGCGGCGCTTGCCTATGCTCTCGTTAGCGCGATTCCGATGGACGCGCCGGTAGTCCAGGAAGTCCCGACTGTCCAGCAAGCCTCGATCGTCCAGCAAGCCTCGATCGTCCAGCAAACCCCGATCGTACAGCAAGTCAATGAGGCAGACCCTGCTGCGCCTGCCGTAAAGTTGGAAATAACGAAGGCTGCGGCAGTACCAGTAGGGCAGCCAAGCTCCATAATCAGTTTGGACCTGCTTACGCCTGCGCGTAGTGAGGTTGCTGCGTTTGAGACGGAAGAGACTCCGGTATCCGATACCTCCCTGAGTCAAGGATCACTCCTTCAGCGTCGCGATTACAGTCAGGTTCTTTCTCTTACAGCGCCTGAATTCGATTTACGCGAAGCAACATCCTCACATCCAGAAATAGTGGGATCGGCACCCTCAAACGACTCCACGGCGATCAAGATGTCGACATTGAGTGGACCAGTCGCGGTCACAGTAGCGCCACCGAAAACGGTACCGGTGATTGTGGACGATTCGGGCGTACGAAGAGAGCCGTTGGTCCCGGCGGTGAACGACTCAACGGCCAGCAGTGCACCGATTGTTTTGGAAGCCCGCATCGTTCCCAAGCCGAAGCAGGAGAGACCGTCGGAGCCTCTGTCTGAACCTCTAGCAGCCTCTGACGTCGTCGCATCGAAGGACTCTGTCACGCCCATGCAAGACAGCCTGGAGACGAATCTCGAAAGTTCGGAAGACGATCATGAGACCACGCAGCAAAGAGGCTCCTCCGCAAGGCGCGCGTACTTCAACGATCCGAGCCGACACCTTAATTCCTATGGACTCAGCGCCCTCGCGAGTTTCAATTCCCCGGCCTTCCGGACATGAACTCGTGCGCCAGCCACATGTGGTGGCGGAAGAAAAGACCGATGCTGCGGCGCAACGGGCGCCACTGAAGCACCTGGATATCCGAATTCCGGATGCCAACGGCGGTGTGACGGTGCGAGTCCATGAGCGCGCCGGCGGCGTACAGGTTAGTGTCCGAACGTCCGATGCGCAGATAGCCGGAAACATAGCTGAGACTCTGCCCGACCTGACACGGCAGCTAGACCAGCAAGGCTTTCATGCCGAGACGTGGACACCCTCCAAGGAAACAACTCTTCTGTCTGAACGAGCCCTTGACACAAACTCTCAACCAGGCGCATCACACGCGCAACACGTTCACACCGAAACGGCACAAGAAGACAGCCAACCCAAGGACAATAACCGGCGTCCCGAGTGGGAAGAACAGCCGCGACGTCGTCCGAAGCCAGTATCCATCGAAAACTTTAAGGAGCACTTATCGTGAACTTCACGCCCATTTCAGGCGTAAATTCAGCTGCCGATGCGGCTGAATCGCAAAACACATCCACCGCTAAATCGAAAAGCGAATTGATGGGCAAGGATGCATTCATGCAACTGCTCGTCGCGCAGATCCGCAACCAGAATCCATTGAATCCGGCCGACGGCGTTGAATTTCTGACGCAACTTGCCCAATTCAGCCAGTTGGAACAGAGCATGGGTATTCGGGAGGAGATCACCGGTCTGCGCACGCAGGTGGATACCATTAACGGCGCTCTCGCCAAGATCGCGGAAGCGAATGGCGCGGCCGGTACACAAGGAGAAAAGAATGTTTAACTCATTTTCTGCGGCGCTGGCCGCATTGAAGGCTCACTCATCCGCCGTCGATACGATCGGTCACAATCTGGCTAACGTAAACACGACCGGCTTCAAAGCTGTGGAGGTGGCGTTCAAGGATCTCGTTGCCGAATCTATGGGCGGTGGTCCTGCGACCGGAATGGGTGTCGGCAAGCCGATTATGGTCCGAAACTTTACGCAAGGCGCCATCGAAGGAACCTCGGGCGCTTTAAATGCCGCGATTCAGGGCAATGGATTCTTCGTCGTGAACGACGCAGCCGGAGCACAACTCTATACGCGCGATGGCAGCTTCGAGGTCGACAAGACCGGTGTCATGCGAACCCTGACGGGAGAAAAGGTCCAAGGATATAAGGTCGCGGCCGACGGCGCCGTCGCCGCAAGCTTAAGTGACATCGTGATCCCGGCAGGCGCATCGGCGGCGCGGGCCACTACAAACATGTCCGTCTTCGCGAACCTGAATGCAAATGCCGTCGCGGGGGATAAGTTCAGTTCGCCGGTCGAAGTGGTCGATTCGCTAGGGCAGAGCCACGTCGTCACCCTGACCTTCACTCGAGCGGCTGCTGCGGGCGAGTGGAAAATGCAGGCTACGATCCCTGGAGAACAGACCTCGGCCTCCGGAGCGGTTGCGGGTACTCCGTTCAACCTTCTGACGGCCGAAGCCGACGTGAAGTTCGACGCCGATGGCAAGCTCACCACGCCTGCTGCAAGTCCCGGCACGATCGATATCGCTGTCCCATCGATGAAGAACGGCGCAACAGACCTCTCATTGAAGCTCAACGCGTACGATCCGAATGGTGCACCGACGTTTACTCAGGTATCGGCTGCCTCCTCTACTTCAAAAACTACGCAGGACGGCGTTCGCGCCGGGCAGATTGTAGACGTCGGTATGGCCGATGGCGGCCGTGTCGTTGCCCGATACGACTCGGGAGAGTTGCGGGTCATCGCTCAACTCGGCATTGCGCTGACGTCGAACCCCAGTTCGCTCGCCGATGCCGGGAACAATCTATTTCGCGCAAGCACCGATACCGCAGAACCCGTTCTGGGTATCTCCGGTCAAGGCGGCCGCGGAAGTGTCAAAGCCGGATCTCTGGAAGCTTCGACCGTAGACATCGCCCGTGAGTTCACAAATCTGATCGTCTATCAGCGTGGATATCAGGCCAACTCCCGCGTGATTACGACCGCGGACGAGTTGAGCCAGGAAACGCTGAACCTGAAGAGGTAATTGACCGATGAGCGTACTCGAACAACTGCGGCCGTTGGCCGATATCCCGCTTGAAGTCGAGGCGCAGCTCGAGTGTTGCCAGATGACTGTGGAACAGCTGCTCGCTTTGAAAGTGGGCAGCTTGATCCGATCCGATCGGGCTGCGGGCGACAACATCGATGTCCGTGTAGGACGCCAACCGCTTGGAACCGCGGAGATTATCGTCTTAGGTGGTTCTCTTGGGTTCCGGATCACGGATTTCCGAGAGAAGTTTTAGGATTTTTCCGCACCAAATCAGTGAAGCGGTTGTCGCTTGTGACAGCCGCCCACCGATCTCATGGATTTCGCGCAACAAATCGCCTTTGTAGTCATCATTTTGGCTGGGTTGGCTGCTCTCCTTAAAATTGCCCGCGATCGCGGTCTCGCCCGGTTCAATCTGCCGGGCAGGACGTCGTCAACGCGCCGTATGGCTGTACTCGAACGACTTTCCCTGACACCGAATCACTCTTTACACCTGGTCACAGTTGACGGTCGAACCGTTCTGGTGGGTGTGTCTCCCGGTGGCTGCCAGATTCTCGAGAAGGAGTCCAAAGGAGAAGCGGCATGACCGCAATGCTTCTTTTGCAAGGCTTAGCGCCGCTCGGATTGGGCAAGGCAGGAACGGGCCTCAGTCTGCCGATGCAGGTTGCGGTCTCGTTGACACTGCTGACATTGCTTCCGGCGATGCTGATGTGTGTAACTCCGTTTCTACGGATCACGATCGTGCTGCACTTCTTGCGGCAAGCGCTTGGGACGCAGACAACGCCATCGAACCAGGTGTTAATCGGGCTCGCTCTGTTCCTCACGATCGCTATCACACAACCGGTTGCGATGGATATTTACAACAATGCATGGAAGCCGCTCGAGCGCGGTGAGATTAGCGCGGAAAGCGCGATGGAGCGAGGGTCGGGGCCGATGAAGGTGTTCCTCTCACGTTTCGTCCGAGAGAAAGATGTACGCCTGTTTGTCGAAATCAGCAAGTCTCCCGCGCCTCGGTCCCCATCGGATCTGGGGTTGAGCGTGCTCGTCCCCGCGTATATCCTTTCCGAGTTGAAGACCGGGTTCCAGATTGGAGCTGTATTGTTTCTCCCTTTTCTCATCATTGATCTCGTGGTTGCATCCGTCACTCTGACGATCGGAATGGTACAACTTCCCCCTGTAATGGTTTCGGCGCCATTTAAGATCCTTCTCTTTGTGCTGGTCGATGGTTGGAATTTAGTGGTCGGATCCTTGCTGAAGAGCTTCTACTGAGATGACACCCGAGTTTGCCGTTCAAATTATCAAACATGCGCTGCTTACAGCCGTATGGGTCGCGGCGCCGCTGCTTGCGATCGGCTTTGTGGTCGGTATCGTCATGAACGTGATTCAGATTGCGACCTCGATGCAGGATTCAGCATTCAGCACGGCGCCTCGCCTGGCTGCCTTTCTGATCGGGTTCATTCTGCTGCTGCCCTGGATGATGAATCGCATGATGACGTATACCACCGCAATGTTCGGCGATCTTGGCCGGTATGCAAAGTGACCTCACGATTCCGCTCGGGACCATCTATTCGTTTGCGCTCGTACTTATCCGTATCACCGGCATCTTTGTCTTTCTCCCGATCCCCGGCGTAACGGCTGGACCCGCAGCGGCCCGCATCGTATTCTCGATCGCGTGCACCATGGCGCTGTCGTCGCGCTGGCCCGCAATCGATTCATCCAGTGTGACTACGGGTGTGTTTATCGCCTGGGTCATTTCGGAGGCCGCTTTCGGGCTCGTCGCCGGCGTGCTTGTCGGACTTGCGGCGGAAGCGATTGTTATGGGCGCTCAGATCCTTGGGCTGCAAGCGGGTTACGGGTACGCATCGACAATCGATCCAAATACCCAAGCTGACTCCGGCATCCTTCTGGTGCTCGCGCAACTCCTCGCAGGATTGTTGTTCTTTGCCCTCGGTCTGGACAGGCAATTGGTCCTCATCATCGCGAATAGCCTCGATGCGCATCCGCCAGGGACGTGGCTCGCAGGCCGCGCCGCTGCGGAGGAACTCATTCGTCTTGCTTCGACCCTATTCTCGACAGGACTGCGACTTGCTCTGCCGATCGCGGGCATGTTGCTGCTCGTCGACCTTGCGCTCGCGCTCGTCGGGCGCATCAATGCTCAAGTCCAGATGATCACCATCGCATTCCCATTAAAGATGGGTCTTTCGCTGTTTATGTTGTCCTGGACGCTCGCGGCATTCCCTCGCGTCTACGAACAGCATGCCTCGCGCCTCTTCTCCCTGATGGCCGGCTTGCTCGCGAGATAGCGCATGTCGGAACAGCGCACAGAGAAGGCGACTCCCAAACGGCTCCACAAGGCCCGCGAAGACGGACAGTTTCCCGCGTCGAAGGACTTCGTAAGCGCGATGCAGTACCTCGGTGTACTACTGATTCTGAGCGCATGGGGAGCAACCTGGTTCCGTGACGTGCAGCATGACTTCCGCCGCCTGCTGGCAGACGCGTTTTCCAGCAACCTGGACCTGCCCGCCCTTGCCAGACGATCCCTGATACAAGCGTTTTTGCCGCTCGGGCTCGGTGCTGCAGTGCTGATGGGTATCACTCTAGCGGCGCAACTGGCGTCAACGAATCTGGGTGTCAGCTTCAAGCGTCTCGCGCCAAGCGGCGCGAAGTTCAATCCGCTCAACCGGCTGAAAGAGCTTCCGAAGCAGAATCTACCGGCCGCGTTGCAGGCGGTCGCGCTCATGGGATAATGGGCTACGTACTTACCTGCTTATCATCGATAACCTGCCGCGACTACTTCTGCTGCCGTTGTCGACAGTATCCGCCGGGATCGCGCACATCGCTTCCTCGATTGACCAGCTACTATGGCGCGCGGCCGGCGTGCTTGTCACCTTCGGACTAATCGAGATGCTTCGTGACCGTTGGAGCTATCACAAGCAACTGCGCATGTCGAAGCAGGAAATCAAGGACGAGATGAAGGAAAGCGAGGGCAACCCGCAGATCAAGGGGCAGATCCGCCGGCTTCGCCGAGAGTTGCTTCGCCGCCGGATGATGCAGGACATTCCGAAGGCAACCGCCGTAATCGTGAACCCAACGCACTACGCAGTTGCAATTCGCTATGAGATAGATTCCATGGCCAGCCCACTAGTAGTAGCGAAGGGCAAGAACTACCTGGCTCTGCGGATTCGGCAAAAGGCCATCGAACACGGTGTGCCGATTGTCGAGAACCCGCCGCTCGCACGCGGGCTTTACACCGCGGCGGAAGTTGGCCAGGAGATACCGGCTGAGTTCTACCGCGCTGTTGCGGAAGTACTCGCCTACATTTATCGTCTGATGGGCCGCAGGAGAGTCGTATGACAGGAGATGGAAAGCGTGTCAAAGAGTCCTAGCCGCTGCGAGGCAAATGCCGCTCGTGTCTTTGCAGACACTCGGATGAAATGGCGGTGCCCATTGGTGTGCTCGCGATCGTAATCGCGATGATCACGCCCTTGCCCGCGTTCCTTCTCGATTTCCTCATCTCCGCCGACATCATGCTGTCGGTCGTGGTCTTGATGGTTTCGATGTACATCACGAAGCCGGTGGAGTTCAGCACGTTTCCTACGACACTGCTGCTGCTCACGCTGTTCCGGCTCGCGTTGAACATCTCCTCGTCGCGGCTAATTCTGTTGAATGGCAATTCGGGAACGGGAGCTGCGGGACACGTGATTGAAGCCTTCGGCAACTTCGTGGTCGGGGGCAACTGCGTTATCGGTGTAGTCGTGTTCCTGGTGCTGATCGCGATTCAATATGTCGTTATCAACCACGGCGCAGTCCGCATTTCGGAAGTCACAGCGCGATTCACGCTGGATGCCTTACCCGGAAAACAGATGTCGATCGACGCGGACTTGAATGCCGGACTCATTGATGAAGGAGAAGCGAGGTCGCGCCGGAAACAACTTGCGGCGGAAGCCGAATTCTATGGAGCCATGGATGGCGCGTCGCGGTTCACGCAACGCGATGCGGTGGCGAGCATCCTCATCACGGGCATCAACATTCTCGCGGGGTTTTTGATCGGTGTGCTACAGCACGGGATGGATTTGCGGCGCGCAATTGAAACCTACACGGTCCTGACAATTGGCGACGGGCTGGTGACCGTGATTCCTGCATTGATGATTTCCGTCGCCGGCGGCCTCATCGTCACACGAGCGGGCTCGGAGAAGCGGCTGGGGGATGAGTTCAGCAAGCAACTGTTCGGCAATGCGGAACCGCTCGGGCTCGCAAGCGGCGTTCTGGTCGCGTTGGCTTTGTTTCCCGGTCTGCCTACCGTTCCCTTTCTTGCGCTCGGAGGATTGGTCGGTACCGCAGCCTGGAAGATGAGAAAGACGGCGGAAACCCGGAAAGCCACCGGACCTGTGGCAGAGGCTGCGGCGCCCGCAAAAGAAAATTACGATGCTCTCCTTCGGGTCGATCCTATCGCGATCGAAGTCGGAATCGGGCTTGCCTACCTGGCTGCCGGCGGCGCGAACTCGCCGTTGTTGCAGAAGATCGCTGCGATTCGCCGCCATTTCGCTTCAACCATGGGCTTCGTCTTCTCCGCCCGTGCGTGTGACTGACAATGTCAGTCTTCGAGCTCGCGAATACACGATGCTGCTGAAGGGCGGTGAAGCCGGACGATTCGAACTCAGCAGCGGCTGCGAGCTTGCTGTGCCCACGGCGAAGGCGCAGCCGATTGAGGGTCAGCCAACGAAGGAGCCAGCGTTCGGTCTAAGCGCGATATGGGTTTCGGTCGACAAAACTGAACTGGCGCGCCGATCCGGCTACACGGTTGTGGACGCGATCAACGTACTCGGAACGCATTTGACCGAGGTTGTACGCCGCAATGCGCATGAGATCTTTTCACGGCAGGACGCCAAGGCGTTCTGCGATCGGGTTGCCCAGGATAGTCCAAAGACGGTGGAAGATCTTGTTCCGAAGCTGCTGCCTCTCTCTAGCGTACAGAAGGTCCTGCAGAACCTGCTCCGTGAAGGCGTACCGATCCGCGACGGCGTGTCGATCCTGGAAGCAGTGGGTGAAGCCGCGCAAACCACGAAGAATACAACTCTGCTGACGGAGTACGTACGGCAAAGCATTCGCCGTACGCTCGTGAAACCGTATCTCACTCCAACCGGCGAACTAAGAGTGTTCTTTACCGATCTCGCCGTCGAGCAGTCGGTGGAGGGTACGGTCGAGCACGGTGAGCAAAACAGCATTGCAGCTCTGGCGCCTCCTGCTATGCGCGACATCGTGACGAAGATCCAACAAAAGATTGAGCGGCCGGAAGCGCCGGTGGTCGTTGTGACGAGCGCAGGCGCCCGGCCCTTCCTGAGGCAGCTTGTGGAACCGATTCTTCCTAACGTATTTTTTCTTTCGCATAACGAAGTACCTGCCGGCGTACGAATCGTCTCGGCTGGAGTCATTCAGTGAAAATCAAGTCATACTACGCACAAACTATTCCGGAGGCGATGGAGCGGGCTCGCGTGGAACTCGGCGACGACGCGATGATCATCGCATCGAACCGAACATCCGGTGACACACAACGACTCGGAACATACGAGGTGGTGTTCGGTGTGACCGATCAGGGCTCCGCGGAGCAAGCCTGCGCTGCGCCGCGACCGGCGACGCCAACTCCGCCCCAAGCCACGGCGGGACTGGAGCGCCTCAAGGAGCGGATGGAGGATCTCAGAAAATCCCTCTCGAACAAACGCGACCAGATCTCGGCAGCAAAGGCCACCAACTCAGCGAAAACGGCCAACGCAGCCGGGATCGCATCAGTTCTCGTTCAAACAGGTTTTCCGAGGGCGCTTGCGGATGAGATCGCAGCCACAGCGCAGCAGCGGTTGCGTGACAAGAAGCAGGACATGCTTGCCGCGATACGAACCGAGATCTCGAGCAGAGTTCAAGTATGCCCGCGACTAGGGGCTGTTGGCCAGTCGCGGTCGACGGTCGCTCTTATCGGCCCTCCGGGTGTGGGTAAGACAACAACCATTGCCAAACTCGCAGTGAAGTACGGATTGGCTGCTGGTCGTCCTACTCGACTGATCTCGACCGATACCTTCCGTATGGGCGGAACGGATCTGCTGCGTAAGTACGCGGACGCGATGGGCATCCGGCTGGAGACTCCGGCCACCGCGGACGCGCTCGACCGGCGCCTGGAATCTGAAGACCGCAATGAACTGCTGCTGATCGATACGCCCGGTTTCAGGCTGGTTGACTCGGAAACAAACGGTGCGCTGGCATCGCTGCTGTCCAAGCGAGCTGACGTCGACGTTCATCTTGTTCTTCCGGCATATGCCTCCCTCACCGATTTAAATGGCATGGCCATCCGGTTGAAGTCGTTTCTACCTTCAAAGCTTATTTTCACAGGAGTAGACCAATGTCTCTCCGGCGCTTCTATGTTGGCCTACTCCATAGACGCAGGCCTGCCGGTATCATTTACCGGCTGCGGTCAGGAGGTGCCTGAAGACCTGGAAGAGGCCTCATCGAGTACATTGATGTCACGACTATTACCTGGATTGATGGATGCGGCTGCTTCAGCTGCTTGAGGACTGAATGCAACTTGCGTACGGAAAGTCGCCCTGTAATTCAGCCGAACATCGGGATGCGCTGATCATGAGTCATCTTCCGCAGGTTCGGTGGATTGCGGCAAGTTTTCATGAGCGTTTGCCTGCCACCGTCCTGGAGGAGGATCTCGTATCGGCGGGTATCATCGGCTTAATCTCTGCGGTGGACAACTTTGATCCGTCGCGGAACGCATCCCTGCGCACGTACGCCGAGCATAAGATTCGCGGCGCCATTCTCGATAGCATTCGAGGACTCGACGGTATTGCTGCTCATCAGCGTAAGCGTGCGAAGCAGGTGCAGGCTGCGATCGAATCCGCGGAGCAGAAGCTACATCGTGCGCCCTCCGAGGACGAAATCGCAGCGGAACTCGGGATCACGACGGCCGAGTATCAGCAGACGCTGCTCGACGTGAGGGGTGTCACCCTGGGCGCGCTCGAGTTTGTCAATGGCGATGGTGCCACCACAAGTCTTCTGCGGTACATTGCCGATCGTGAAGAAGCATCGCCCGGCTGGATGGTCGAGCGGCAAACACTCGAACGCCTACTCGTCGATACGTTGGAGAACATGCCCAAGCTCGAGCGGACAATCATCAGCTTGTACTTCATGGAGGAGCTTACGCTGACAGAAATCGGGCGTGTGCTGAATCTCCACAACTCGCGAGTCTGTCAGTTGAAACAACAGGCGATTCTCCGATTGCGCGCCGTGATGCAGAAGCGTTGGCCGGGAAAGATGTGAGGTGGTGAATGGATAAGAACGCACTCTCACAAGAAGACATAGATGCGCTATTTCAGAAGCAGGCAGCTGCATCTTCGGCGCAAAAGCAAGCGCGAGCGTACGATTTTCGCCGTTCTGACCGCATCCCCAAAGAGCAGATCCGCGCGCTGCGAGCCGTCCATGACACTTTCGCGAGAAGCCTCGGATCCAGCTTATCCGCTTACTTGCGGACGTACGTCACCGTCAACCTGATCTCGGTTGAGCAGCTTTCGTTTTCAGAGTTCGTTAGCACGCTGACGTCGCCCACGTGCATCGCCAAAATCGGTATGAATCCATTTGAGGGTGTGGGTGTCCTCGAATTGAATCCATCTCTCGCGTTCCCGCTGATTGAGTGCCTATTGGGCGGCGGCAAGGTGAAGCCCCTCATAGTCACGCGTGAGATGACCGCTATCGAAGAACGTATTCTCGGCGGATTACTAACTCTGATACTGCAGAATCTCTCGCTTTCCTGGCAAAGTGTCGCCACAGTCAACTTCTCCGTTGAGACTCACGAGTCGGAGCCCGCTCTGATCCAGGTCATGGCGCCGAACGAAGCCATTGTGGTCATCGCTACCGAGGTACAAATTGGCGAGACTTCGGGCATGATGAACATCGGCATCCCCGCGAGCGTTGTCAAATTACTGCGCCAGAAGTTCGATCTGCAATGGACGGCGCGGAAGACAACGATGTCCGATGAAAGCGCGCGGATTCTCGGCTTGGTCCATCAATCTCAACTTGAGCTGGAGGCGCGGATCGATGGCTCTATCGTCTACTTTGACGACCTGCTTGCCTTGAAGGAGGGAGACATCCTGGGGTTCGATCTTCCCGTGGACGAGCCTGTGGTCCTTCACATCAACGGATTTTCCAAGCACAGCGGGAGCATAGCCGTCTCGAACGGCCGGCGAGCGTTTCTGGTTAGAGGTCCGGCCGAGGGGCCGGACACCGCTGCGTCCTGAGTCCTAAACACCGGCAGCCGCACAGATCGCGCCTGCAATGGAGGGTAGCGGCAGCACATGCTGCGCCGCGCCAACGCGCACCGCTTCTCGCGGCATTCCGTAGATCACACAGGTCGCCTCATCCTGAGCGATGGTCTTAGCGCCCGTTTCCTTCATGCGTAGCAATCCTCTTGCGCCATCCGAGCCCATTCCCGTAAGGATGACACCGATAGCATTTGCGCCCAGTGTCTCCGCGACCGAATGAAATAACACCTCAACCGAAGGCCTCTGATAGCAAACGCGGGGGCCTGCTTGAACCAGTGCCTTGTAAATGCCACCCACTCTCCGCACCGACATGTGTTGATCCCCGGGTGCAAGCAATGCCACGCCTGGTTCCAGCCTCTCGCCATCTACAGCTTCCGCCACCCGAATCCTACAGCACGAGTTGAGGCGATCTGCGAAAGCGCGGGAGAACACGGGCGGAATGTGCTGCACAATCACGATCGGCGGACATGCAGTGGGCAAATCCGATAACAGCGCACGCAACGCCTCTGTGCCTCCGGTGGAGGCGCCGATCGCGATAACCGGCAATCGGGGACCCGATGCGGCCGACTTCAACTCGGGCCTTACTACGCCGTTTTGAGCACCCGCTGGTGTCCTTTTCGCCCGGTGCGCAGCTCGGATTTTGTCCGGAAGAACGAACCGCAGATCGCCGACCGAAAACGGTCCGCCGGGTTTCGGTACGACATCGACGGCGCCGGCCTCCAAAGCCTGGAGCGCAGCTGAGCAGCCAGCCTGTCCGAGAGAGCTGACGATGATAACCGCGGCGGATCGGTCGGAAGGCATGCTTCGAAGAAAGCTCAGGCCGTCCATTCGTGGCATCTCGATGTCGAGCGTAATGACGTCCGGTTGGAAACTGGCGATTCGCTCACGGGCGACGATGGGATCAGGAGCAGTCCCTACGACGCGGATATCGGCAGATCCGCTGAGCGCATCCGTGAGCAATGCACGGACCAGCGCGGAGTCGTCAACGATGAGAACGCGAATAGGTCGAGACACAATTGCTCCCTTGACTGGCGTTTTGATTCCGTCCCAAGAAGGGCCGCCAGTCTGTCTGCTCACCTTCTTTTATCCAAAGTTCACCGGTACCTATGTCGAGTCGCAACGACCGCGCAACCACGCCTCCAATGCACTCCGCATCGAGAGCGAGCCCCGATTTCCACAGCGCCTTCTGCAAGCTGAGATAGTTCTTCCGTCCGACATCGAAGAACCCATGCTTATCGAGTACGGTGGCGCCACCGGCAGCACGAACCACTAGTCGCTTGCGGTGTGCTCCCGCACCCAGGCATCGCCGCACCAACTCAGGAACGCCGGAGTCTCCGTAGACGAACGGGTTTTCACGTGCACGGCCCGGGTCGAGAGTGCTATACGGCAGTAGAAAATGTAGAAGTCCTCCAACGATCGCAACGGGATCGTGAACAGCGACAGCGATACACGATCCGAGCGCGTACGTAGCGACGGAGTGGGCTGGGTTGACCGAAACGACGCAATCGGCTACACCTGTAATCCTCGTCATGATGTCTGGCCACTCACGCGGGCCTCTGATAAACAGCCGGTCTGACATACCGGAGGTTGTGGCTGATTCCACTCAGGGACTCAGAATGTCCCACGAATAAGTAGCCGCCTGGCTCCAACTTTGCGCTCAGCCGTTGGACCAGGTCAGTTTGCGTTGCCTTGTTGAAGTAGATCATCACATTCCGACAAAAAATCACGGGAAAGGTCGAGGAGATCGGCAAAGTATCAATCAGATTGATCCTCTGGAAGTTCATACGGGAGCGAAGGTCCGCATGGACCTGAAACTGATCGAGTGACGAGTCGCGAAGTCGTTCGAAGAATCGCGTTACCCACGCAGCCGGCAGGGCTGCCAGTCGATCTCGTGTGTAGATACCTTTTCTCGCTATGGATAAAGCACGCGTCGAGATATCTGAAGCGAGGATCCTCACGTCGATTGAGGGCCTGCTGTCCTGTGTTGCCAGGGCGCTGAAGAGCAGCGTATATGGTTCTTCGCCTGTTGCGCTTGCGGCCGACCAAATGTCAAATCGCGTCCGATTCCGATATTCGGTACAGATGAGCTCACGAAGATAGTCAAAGTGTGCCGGCTCGCGAAGGAATCCTGTGTGGTTCGTGGTCAGAGCATCGATCAGGCCGATCAGGAGTTCTCCGGATGCGTCGGCTTTCACCCGATCGTAGTAGTGGCGAAAGGTCCGGAATCCGCCGGCCTTCACTTGTTTCCCCAATCTGGCCGCCACGAGACGCTCCTTGCCGTTACGGAGTTCGAGTCCGAACGTCCGCTGCGCCAAATCGCGAATCATGTCAAACTCGCCTGGTTTCAACTCAGGCGTAGTGGGGGCGGGCCCGGGATCATGCATGGTGGTTTCCCGCGAACAATGTCTGTAGGTCGAGGATCAGACCGACGTGCCCGTCACCGAGGATTGCTCCGCCAGCTATGCCGGCGATGTTACGCAATGACGACCCGAGACTTTTTATAACAACTTCCTGCTTACCTATCAGATCATCCACCATGATGCAGAAGGACGCTCCATCGGTTCCAGCCATGACGAATACGGATGAGATGGGATCCTTCGTCTTTGGCTCTATCCGGAAGCGTTCGTATAAACGCACAACAGGCACGAGTCGATCTCGAACCGATACGACTTCCGCGCGACCTTCGATTGTCGAAACCTGCCCTGCAACTGGACGGAACAGCTCTTTAACCGACGCCAGCGGAAGAATGTAGCGCTCGGAACCCGTGGAGACCACCAAACCATCGATGATGGCGAGAGTCAGTGGTAAGCGAAGTGAGAAGGTCGCCCCCACTCCTTCCATAGAATCCAGGTCAACGCTACCTCTCAGCTTCTGAATCTGTTTGCGGACTACATCCATCCCGACGCCGCGGCCTGATACATCGCTGACTTTCTCGGCGGTTGAGAAGCCCGGTTGAAAAATCAGATTGTGACATTCGGCATCGCTAAGGTTCGCATGGGCTGCGATCAGCCCATTTTTGCGAGCACGTTCGATGACCTTCTTCTTATTGATGCCCCGTCCGTCGTCCGATACTTCGATCACGATATTGCCTGCCCGGTGAAACGCCCTCAACCGAACTTGCGCCGTGGCATCCTTGCCCGAAGCGGTCCGGTCCGCCGGCGGCTCAATACCATGGTCGACCGCATTGCGGATCATATGCATTAGCGGATCTGCGAGTTCTTCGACGATGTTCCGGTCGAGTTCGATATCTTCGCCGCTCGTCTCCACCCGGATCTGCTTGGCGAACTTCTTACTGAGATCGCGGACCAGCCGTACCATCTTTTGGAACAACGGACCAACCGGAACCATGCGCATCGCCATGGCCGTCCGCTGAACTTCGTCGGTGATCCGCGCCAGTTGCGAAAGATTCCTTCCCAGGCGGCCGTTTCCTTCGATCTTGAGATCGGGATCATGACGAACCAGCGACTGCGCGATCACCATTTCTCCGACCATGTCGACCAGATAATCGAGCTTGTCCGTATCGACTTTGACGGATCGGGAAGCTGTTCTCGCCTGCTGCGCAGCGGGAACTCGCGACTACGGCTTCCCCGGGAGAAGACGTCTCCGCTGTATGATTTGCGTGAGTTTCGGCGCCGACGCCCTTAGAGTGTATGAGGCTGTCGATTCGGCTCAGAAGCGCAGTGTCGGCGTCGGGCAGCCGGATGGCATCTCCATTTACGAAGGAGTCAAGTGCTCGCAGGCATCGCGACAAAAAGTCCTTGCTTTCAAGGATCACATCGATCACGGTCTCGGTAATCGCTAGTTTCTCGTTCCGCGCCAGATCGAGCAGTGTCTCGACTTCGTGAGCAAGCCGTTGAATCACTTCGAACTCGAGAAATCCTGCCAAACCCTTGATCGTATGGAAGCTCCGGAAAACCGAGTGAATGGCTTCCAGGTTGGAGGCATCTTTCTCGAGTGTCAGAACCTGCGACTCGATGATTTCGAGATGCTCGCGAGACTCAGTGACGAAATCCCGAATCAACTCAGGATCTTCTGCAAGGTTGTTTGAAACCGCTTCAGACCGGTCCTCGGATGGATGATCTAGAGCCGCCCGCAGTTGTTCGATCGCGCGCGTGAACTCCCGCCGTGCTGCTTCGTCCGTCATCGAGTCCGGAGTCGCCCGAATCTGCGCGGCAACCGATCCAGCTAACGATGCAAAATCGGTCAATTCGGAAGTGAGGGCGAGATGATGCAACGCTGAAATCGAGTCGAGCCCAGCGATCCGGGTCGGCCGGCTCCGAGGCTTCGAGTATGACCGCGGTGGCAATCTCATCGAGCTTCCGGCTGATTTCGAGAGACGCGGATTCCGTGACGTCCATGAATCAACAACCTTCCTGTTCTCTGTCGATCAGTTCACAAGGGCGCCGAGAGCGGACAAGTCTGACGCGGCGAGCGCCTCGTCAATGTCCAGCAGAATCTTGACGCTGTCCTTCACCTTGGCCATGCCCAGAAGGTAAGGCGTTTCACCGCCGATTCCAAAATCAGGCGTATCTTGAATGTCCGGCTCCTGAAGTGTGAGTACCTCGCTCACTTCGTCAACGATGATCCCCATGGGCCCGGTAGCGGCACGTCCAAGCTCCACTACGATGATGCAAGTACGCTGATCGTACGCCTTTCCCGGAAGGCCGAACCGAAGCCGCAGATCGACAACCGGGATTACTTTGCCGCGGAGATTGATGACACCTTTCAACTCGGGTGGTGTCTCCGGAACGCTCGTGATGTGTTGCAGCTTGACGATTTCACGAACTTTCAGCACCTGTATCGCGTACTCTTCGTCTCCAAGATGGAAACTGAGATACTTGCCGCTCCGATTGACGCGTTCACGGGCTTGCGTAGATTGTGAGGAGTGGGTTCGCATGTCCTTGGTCTCAGATCTGTAGGGCGGTTACGTCAGTCGCTACCCCGACACGAGCGCGGGCCGAATCACGTCGTTCAGCGAGGCAGAACTGCACTTCGAGACGCTCTCCATAACAATCAAACGGGACCACCGTCCATTCCTGCTTGCCTACCGTTCGGGACGAGAAATTACGACCGTAGATCACCGTCGGGATGCTGAGACCCATTGGACCCAGGCGTTCTTCAAGGGAGGTCTTGACGTTGCCGATGATCATATTGGTTACTTCGGCCACGGCGTCCAGCACTTCGTCATCCACAGCGCTGTATTCCGACATCATAAGTTGTGACGCGATCGTGCACGCGCAAGACGCGCTGCACGAGATACTCCCCGTTCCCATCCACGCGCCAGCGAGACCGATGAAGGACACTATGCCATTGGACGACGGAGAAGCAACAGTATTCAGGTAAGCGTTTCCCGCAATGAGTTCCTGTCCAAGCATGGTCGCGAAGACACTTTCCGTCGACGACCGTACGAGCGAGACTAATTCGTTGTGAGTGAGAGCGTTCATACTGTCTTACTGGCTTACATGATTTCAGCCAGCTTCTCCTTGATCTGATCCGGAGTAAACGGCTTGCGCACATAGCCGCTGGCGCCAAGCTGGACTGCCTCCAGAACCTTTGCGTGACTGCCTTCCGTCGTGATCATGACGAACGGAATACTCTTCCATTCCTCCACTCCACGAACATTGCTGAGTAGCTGAAGACCGTCCATGTTCGGCATGTTTATGTCGGACAGCACCAGGTTGACCTGATTGTTCTTCAGTACTTCGAGTGCTTCGACGCCATCGCCTGCCTCGAACACTTGGGCGATGGGTACCTTCGCTTGACCGAGCACGCGCTGCAGGATCTTGCGGATCGCTGCCGAATCATCAACTATCAATACGTTCACGAGTTTCTTCTTGCCTCCCTACCTGAATAGCTCTTCGGCCGGAATTCTTCGGGCTTGAAGTTTATCAGCGCCGATTCCAGCCGCCGAGAAACAGGTCAGAGGCAGTAGATTCCATCTCGCGAGACGCTTCGGATGTCCACTGTGTCAGTGACCGGGTCTTTAACTTGTCGATGAGGAGGCGTTCCGTTTCGGCTGCTCGCAGTCGGTGTTGCTGAGATACGATTCGGGTGTCGCATGACGCCTGCTTTGCTTCGGTCTTGGTTCGGAGCCGCACCAGAACGGAACGCGCCTGCGCGGAACAGGCCAGTTCATGGCCGCTTTCGGCGGACTGCGGTGTTCGGAAACATTGTCGATCTGGCTGCTGAGGTTTAGCAGAGATGCAGTAATCTCCGCGCGCTCACTGTGCAGTGAGTCCAGCGTAAGCTGCTCTTGCTGAGCAACGACGCTTTTCCAGTCAAGAACACGATCAAGAGGGAACGAAAATCGCTTCATAATGTAGATGCAATGGAAAGCATACGGTCGAGCGTCTGCTCGAGACCAACCTTTTCGTGCGCGTCCTGCCGCAGGAATGCGTTGAGTTCATCCCGCACGCGGATACTGGCGTCAAGCTTGGGGTTTGAGCCGGACACATACGCGCCAAGCTGGATCAAGTCGGAACTACGCTGGTAGCACGACAGCGCCTCGCGAATCTTTTGTGCCGCGCGCACCTGATCAGGTTTCGCGACGTGGGTGATAACTCGGCTGACCGACTGCAATACGTCTACGGCGGGGTAATGTCCTGCCGCGCCCAACTCTCGCGATAACACGATGTGCCCGTCAAGAATTCCTCTGACGGCGTCGCAGATCGGTTCATTGAAGTCATCGCCTTCCACCAAAACGGTGAAAAAGCCGGTAATCGATCCGCCAGCGAAATTTCCTGCTCGTTCGAATACTTTGGGCAGCAGATTAAAGACGGAAGGCGTGTATCCTTTTTGGCTCGGTGGCTCACCTGCGGCAAGCCCGATCTCACGCTGCGCCATTGCCAGGCGCGTAACCGAGTCCATAACGAGCAGCACCTTGGCGCCTTGATCACGAAAGAACTCAGATACAGCCAACGCTACAAAGCAAGCTCGCACGCGAAGCGGAGCAGGCCGATCCGATGTCGCGACCACAACGACGGACCTCTTACGTCCTTCCTCGCCGAGTTCGTTCTCGAGAAAGGCCCGTACTTCTCGATTCCGCTCGCCGATAAGGGCGATGACCGTCACATCGGCGGAGTTCTGTCGTGACATCGCGCCCAACAAAGTGCTCTTGCCAACGCCGCTGCCGCCGAACAAACCGACACGCTGGCCTTGTCCGCAGGGCAGCATACTGTCGATAACACGCACACCCGTCGTGAGCGGTTTGTTGATCGGCTCGCGCGAAAGAGGATTTGGCGGCGATGCGTACAGGTCGTACGCTGCGGTAGGCTGCAGCCTCGGGCCATCATCCATGGGTCTACCAAACCCATCGAGCACTCTGCCAAGTAGATCCGGTCCGACACCGACGCGGCTATCTTCCGAACGTGCAATGACCGTCGCGCCCAATTGGAGTCCATCGGTTTCTTCTAGCGGGATCGAGAGCACCCGCCCTTCACGGAAGCCCGCGACCTGCGTGCGAATCGATCGGCCCGATCCGGTTTCGATCTCACAAAAATCTCCGAGCGCCACAGCGGGCCCTCGCGATTCGATCAGCATTCCTACTACGTCGGTGACCTCGCCCGTCCATTGCAATGGGTCGGAGTTCGAGACGTAATCCAGATATGGATTCAGATCCACTGCGTGCGTCATCGGTTCACCTGCCGAGCCGGTCGGCAAAACCACGCTCGATTTCCTTGAGTTGCGTTTCGACAGAGGCGTCGAGATTCCCTCGCTTCGTTTCGATGATGAGCCCCCCGGGCTGCAGGGACGGATCGGCAGATATCTCGAGACTCGCGGCGATGCCGGACCGCTCGAAGAACGCCCGGACCTGGGGAACAAAGTCCGGATGGACGCGAACGAGGCAGATCTCTTTCGTTTGAACTTTCTCGAGCGCCGCTTTGACAATTCCTTGCACGGCTTCGGGATCGACAGCCAGCTCTCTTCGAAGGACACGTCGTGCGATCGCAATTGCGAGAATCACGATGTCGGATTCCGTTTCGCGCCGTATCTTCGCGCGCAGCCCGGCCACGTCGGAACAAGACCGCAGGAGACGATCCATGACCGGCTGAAGTTCCGCGGTTGCTGCATCGAGTCCAGCTTGCTGTCCTTCCTGGTACGCTCGGTCTCGGGCCTGACGAACCTCGGCTTCGAGTGCCCGCTCCAACTCGGAGATGCGGCTATGCAACTTGTGAGACTCGGCGGTTGTCTCCGGGACGGCCGCCGTCTTACGCTGCGGATTGTCGAGGCGCGTGTCAGGTTGCGAAGCGTTCAGAGTTCGCCACGTTAATCGTTCCGCTACTCGCGTATCTGCTGGCGTGAGGATTTTACAGGACATACTGACTCTGTTGAAGCGTAATGGACCCGTCCTTTTCCATTTCGCGGATCAGAGCGATGATCTGCTGCTGAGCCGCTTCGACTTCACGGATCTTCACCGCTCCGATTACCTCGATGTCTTCCTTCAGCATCTCCGCGCTGCGCTGCGACATGACGCTCATGATCCGTGTCCTCAGCTGATCGCTGGTTCCCTTCAGAGCAATCGTCAGTAACTTGCGATCGATACGCTGGATGAGTTCCTTCAGATCGCGAATATCGAGTTGCATCAGATCTTCGAAAACAAACATCAGGTGCCGGATTGTCTCAAAGAGCTTCGCGTCCTCTGTTTCAATTGCGTTCAGGATGTCGCGGCTCTCGCCGATATCAAGACGGTTGATCATTTCGGCAACCGCCCGCACGCCTCCATAGGATTCGCGGCTGAACTCCCCGATCGCTTGCAACTTCTCCTCAATCACGGCAGCAATCTTCCCGATGATCTCGGGAGAAATCTGATCCAGGTTCGCCATACGTACCGCGACGTCGCTGCGAAGTTCCGAGGGCAACGAAGTAAGAAGCGCGGCGGCCTGTGATGCGGCCAGGTGCGACAGAACCAGCGCGATCGTTTGTGGATGTTCGCTATGGATGAACTTGGCCAGTTGTTGCGGGTCAGCCTTCTGAAGAACATCGAAGTTCGCCGCTTCATTCGCGATCAGGTTCTTCACCTGATCCAGCAACCGCGTGGCTGTCTCCGCTCCGAAAGCGTGGTGCAGCATTTCACGCGCATACTCCATGCCGCCTTTGACCACGAACTGCTGCGCCATGACCATCTGATCGAATTCTTCGAGCACGGCCTCGGCTTCCGATGAATCGACACGCGTCAACTGTGCAACAGCCTGACTGACACGCTGGACTTCGTCCTCATTGAGATGCTTGAGGATTTTTGCGCTCGCACTCTCGCCCACGGGTGGCGAGAAGCGCGGCTGCCTTGTCAACGCCGGTGAGCGTTCCTGCAGTGGATCTGCGCATAACGTTATCGCTCTTCCAACCAGTTCCGGAGCACGCCCGCGAGAAGAGCAGGGTCGTCGGATGCGGCGGTCCTGACAGAGGCCACGAGGCGGTCCAACTTCGCCGCAGCCAGAGCAGGAACCGATTTCTCGTCGCCCTCGTCCACCGTGTGCTCTAATTGCGCAGCTTCGGAAGCGGGTAGAGGTCGGCGCTTGTCGGCGGGCTCGGGCAATGCGGTGGCGACAGCTGCTTTCGCCCGTACACGCTTAGATCGGCGACGGCTATAAACGGCGAGCCCTAATGCTAAAAGCAGGCCCCCAGCCGCGGCCCCAATGTAGCGTGGATCCTCAATTAGTGACTTCCAGGGATCACTCGGACCGGCAACTGGCGTGTTTTCAATTGGCGCCGGCGCCTGTAACGTCGATTCGAAGGGCAGGGTTTCGACAACCAGTTGATCACCTCGATCGGGCTGTAATCCGATCGCGCCTGAAACCAGGACGCGGATAGCGCGAACCGTTTCGGCGGAAGGTGGCGTGACGACTTGCCGCTGCTGCTTGCCTGAGCCCTCCCAACGTACTGCCTGGTCAACGAGCACCGAGGCGGAAACTCGTCTGACGGTTCCTTGCGGAAGTTTGATCCGCCGAACCGTCTTGCTGGTCTGGAAAGCAATCGTCTCGCTACGGCGACTGGTGCTCGTGCCGCCGCTGCTTCGAGGGGCGGGTCTCGGCAGATTCGAAGCCGATCCAGGGATTCCACCCGAGGCTGTTCCGGTCGTCGTTTCTTCGGTCTTCTGCGAGGACGTCATCACCGACTTTTCCGGATCGTAAGTTTCTTCGCTCTGTTCACCGCTCGTGAAATCGCACTCAACCGAGACTCCTGCTCGAAATTTCTCTGCTCCCAGCAGTGGTTCGAGAGTTGAGTTAATCTTGGCGAGCAAATCGCGCTCGACTCTCCGTCTGTACTCGAGAGCCTCATCGGATAATTCCGGCGCGTCTTGAGGGCTTTTCGGCCGGCTGAGGAGATTTCCATGCACGTCCGTTATAGAAACGGATTCTGGGGCCAAGCCTTCGACCGCGCTGGCTACCATGTGCGTGATGCCTGCGAGATTCTGTGGAGGCAGATTGGCTCCGTTTCGAATTTTGACAAGTACGCTTGCCTTACCCGGCGTTTTCGATTCAAGGAAGACGGAATCCTTTGGGAACGTGATGTGAACACGGGCGGTTTCGATTTCGGCAATAGCCCTTACCGATCGTTCGAGTTCTCCTTCGAGAGCCCGTCTATAATTGACCTGCTCGGCGAAATCGGTCATTCCCAGGTTCGTTTTGTCAAATAACTCAAAGCCGATGCGCCCGGTCTTTGGGAGTCCGGCGCTCGCAAGCTCGAGCCGGAGTTCGGCCTGCCGGGCAGATGGCGCCAAGACCGTCGAGCCGTCGTCCGAAATTCTGAATTCGACGCCGGTTTCCTTGAGCTTCGTAACAACTGCTCCGGCGTCTTCCGCAGACATTCCGGTGTAGAGCGGCTTGAAGTCACGTTCTCGCTGCCATCGGGTGAGCCCGAAGAATGCCGCAGCGACCAGCAGCACGGCTGAGCCAATCGTGACCCGGTGCCGAAGCGATAGGTTGTTCCAGACAGTTTTCCACTGGTCGAGCATTGACGATTCCTACGGAGCGTTACGCGGCATTTGGGCTACAACTGCATCCGCATGATCTCTTGGTAGCTCTGGACCACCTTATTTCTCACCTGAAGAAGCAGATCGAAATCGAGCGACGCGCGCTGGGTTTTCAGGACAATGGAATGCAAATCCTGATTCTCACCGGTTACGAATTGTTCCACGGCTTCGTTAGCCTCCGCGCGAGAGCTCTCGACTCGGTGGATGGCGTCTTTGAGTATCCCTTGGAAGTCGGATGCGCCGGAGCTTTTTGCGGCGGCGCCTGCCGGCCCAAGCGGGGCTACAGGAAGTATGTCGTTGATACGCATTAGGCTTTCAGAAGATCAATCGAGCGGTGAATCATGTCTTTTGCTGCGGAGAACGCTGCGACATTGGCCTGATATCCGCGCGATGCGCCCATCAGGTCGATCATCTGCCTCGGCGGGATTGATCCGCGGCATGGCAACGTATCCGTCTTTGTCGGCATCCGGGTGACCGGGCGAGTATCGCCGCTCGGGCTCGCGCTCATCAACCATCACCCCGCTGACGGAGACTCCTGTGGAATTCGATTTCATCTCTTCGGCCAAGATGCTTTCGAAGACCACATCCTGCCGGCGATAGGGTCCGCCGTCCGGAGTACGGGTTGTGTCGGCATTGGCCAGGTTCTCGGCGACGATCTCCGCTCGGGTTCGTTGTGCGGCCATGCCCGATGCGGAAACGGAAAGAACGGAAAACAGGCTCATCAGCCGCGTCCTTCCTGGATCGCCCAGCGAAGCCCGCGGATCTGCGTCTGCAGCAAGTTGGAAGCGATTGCGAACCTCATCGCGTTTTCCGATAGCATTCGCGATTCACGATCGACGCTGACGTTGTTTCCGTCATTTCGTGTCACCAGTCCTGGTGTCTCGATAACGGACGCGAGCTCGGATTGGAAGTCGACGTCCTTTGTCTTGTATCCAGGGGTGTCAGCGTTGGCGATGTTGGACGCGGTCAGGCTCTGGCGAAGGCTGAGCCGGTCCATGTAGCGTTCCAGCCGGAGGCCGGTGTCTGTGAGCATCGCCCGGTATAAGGCAAGCCGGGCGCCAATTGTAAGTGATTGATTCGGAAAAGGAGGGTGCGGGTACTGGCAA
This sequence comes from Bryobacteraceae bacterium, assembly GCA_963825845.1. Lineage (GTDB taxonomy): Bacteria > Acidobacteriota > Terriglobia > Bryobacterales > Bryobacteraceae > DASQDN01. The sequence goes on from CAWGVL010000081.1 coordinate 44,435, forward strand.
TTCTTCCACGGCGGGGCTGACGGGAAGTTGTCAGCCCATGTAGTCGAATAGTGTGCTCTTCCGTGCGCTTGCACGTGCCGAAAGAGCGGTATCGTGGTGCAATTTGGCGTTGTTCAGATCCAATATCGCGGCCGTGATGTCCGTTTCGCGCAGCTCGGCAAGATCTTTGTTCAGGGTGACGGAATTCCGCTTTGCCGCTTCGAACGCTGCCGTGACGCGGTTTTGGGCATTGCCGTAGAAAGTCAACTGCCGGTTCAGATGATCCAGGGCCGCCTTGATTTTCGGTATTGCGGCGTTCACGTCCGCCTCACTGTCATTGGTCAGCGCAGTCACCAAGTCATTGAGGGCTCCGAACGCGCTATCGGGACCGGCTGCATCGAACAGTTCCGTCGCTGTTTTCGATACCGGAAAAGTGACGTGATTCTCGTCCATAACGAGAGATGAGCTGACGGCGGATGAGCCCGTGAACTGGACGCCATTCGGTTGTGTCGAGTCCGCGATATACGGCCGTGTGGTCGCCCCGTCACCACCAAACACAAACTGGCCTTCCGCAGTCACGCCCGACAACGCAATCAGCCGGTCATGTAACTGGCGAGCTTCAATCGCCATGCCCTTGCGGTTTACCGCGCCCGTAGTTGCGTTCTGTGCTGCCAACACTCTTGCGCGTTCCACAATCGCGACAGCTTCTCGCATCGCCGCCTCGGCGGTGTTTACTTGCGTTTGCACGCGAGTCAGATTCGTCTGCACCTGCGCGTTCGCCTCGATGCGTGTCTGCAGCCGCAGAATCTGAAGTACCTGCTCGGGCGCGTCCGATGCGGTTTGAACCCGCAGTCCGGATGAGATCTGCCGCTCGGCCCGCTGCATCCGGTCTTGAATGCGTCCCAGGTCAGCAAGAAATCGCGGGGCGCTTGGATCGTATCCGTTTATCATGTCGTTCTACCTGCCCAAGTTGACTGCGGTCTGCAGCATTTCATCGAGTACGGTCACCATACGCGCGCTGGCCTCATAAGCCCGCTGATACTGCATCAGATTCAGGGCTTCCTCGTCCAGCGAGACGCCGGAAATCTGATCCCGGAACGCAATGACTTGCGCGGACAGTTGGAGTTCCGATTCCTTATCGAACTTCGCATTGTTCAGCTTCCCACCGATCTCTGACGCGAGCTGGCCGTAAAACTCATTGAATGACAAGCCGTCGATCTTATCGGAGGCATTAACCGGGTTCGCCAGCACAGCGAGCTGGAGCGCTTTCCCGTTGGCCACGACCGGGGGCCCGGGTTCAACGGCGCTTAGTGTCGATGGCGAGAGCGCGGGATTGATTGCAATCGTCTGCGCAACGGAACCCGGATCCGAACTGGCAACGAAGAATGACGCCGCAGGAGGCGGCCACGTTTGATTGATTCGATCAACGATCTTTGCGGCCAGACGGTTGAGTTCACCTTGCTGCGTACCGTCGCCTTTGATCTGTCCTAAAGTGTTGTGACGAAAGGTTAACAGTGAGGCAAGCCGGCTATCGTCAATGGCGCCTGTGATGTCCTGTCCGGAATCTTGAAGAATATGCGCCCGGGAATCCGAATCGATACTGATCGAGATTTCGTGTACTTCAGTTCCGATCACCAGTGGATGCTCGCCGTTGAGCATAAGGGTGTAGGTTCCGTCCTCTTGAGGAACCACATTGACGTTTACGTCGGCCGATAGTTCATCCAATGTTGAATGGATCCCGGCATCGACTCCCGCATCTGCGCTCGATCCGGTTCGGATCCGGGCGTTGTATTCCTGGATGCGGCCTGCGAGCCGATTAACGCGATCGACCACGGACTGAATTTCGTTTGCGTTGTCGTTCGCGAGGATCCGCAAGCTGCTGGGAAGTATTACGAAACGAAGCCGCCAGATCGGCTCCGGCAGCCACAACGTTTTCCTTGCCGGCCTGATCCTCCGGGGCCGCAGCCCACGCAGAGAATGCCCGGAAGAGTTTATTTAAAGAAGACGGGATGGAATCACCGCCCGAAAGCTGGAAAATCTGCTCTAGGCGCGTCAGTGACAGGGTGTCAGTCTCTGCCTCTGCTGTTCTTCCGGCCTGGCGCCGCACTGCGCGTTCGGCATACTGGTCGCGGGCGTTTTGTACAGTTGCGTGCGACACACCCCCGGCGAGGCCGTTGGCAAGATCGAAGTCGCGCGCGTGCAGACTCACCTTCTGTTTCGCATAGCCTGCGCTACCCGCGTTTGAGACATTGTTCTGCGTAACCGAGACTGCCTCTGTAATCGCATTGAGCGCACTGGTAGAGGACCGGAGGCTCGCAAGTAGATTCGACATTTGAAGTCCTTCAGATGCTCAGGGAGAGCTCAGACGGGATCACGGATCCCGTGGATAATCCGTCGTTGGTGTATCCGGAGCCGCCGGCGTTCGCCGAATACATGTGCCAGAGTTCGGCGGATCTCAAGGCGGCCGCTCGCAACTGGCGCAGCCTGGATTGCAGAGCCGGAGAGTCGGAGATTGGCAAGGAGCGCAACGTCGCTAACCGCTTGTTCTGCAGCGATCACCTCGTCACCTCGCATTCGGATCAGCACGTCAAGAGTACGGTCCAGTAGATGTTCCGCTTGTGGCTTCATCAGTCGAACCCTTTATCCAGGAGATGTTGAGCCACCGTGGTGGACGATGGATTCGAGTCGACGTAGGCGGAGAGCGCTTCGAGAGGGCGCTCCTTCATCGCGGCTTCGAGGTAGCGAGCGCCGGTTTTGAACTGCACCGTGTCCGATCCCGGACCTGTGACCGGCCTCGCGGCCACATTCTCTTTCGCCGCAGCGCCTGTCATGCCGGCGATGGCTGCGCTCTGTGCCGTGACTATTTTCATCGCGTTCTCAATGACGGCGGGTTTCGCCGCTACATATATATCGACCGCGAACCTCAGTTTTTGAGGCTTTTTTTCAGGCGATCCATCTTCAGAATGAACTCGGCTTCGCCTACTGGAATCCCGAGTTCCTCGGAGATGAGATTGACGGTGACGCCGGCAGCGCTTCGATCCAGTACCAGTGCTCGACGACCTCCCGATAGAGGCGCCGAGGTCCGGAACTCTCTGGACTCGGCCTGTTCGACTCGACGGGCAAGTTCACGAACCTGCGTCTGAAGGACAGCGACACTGGTATCCCCGACCACGGGTCGCACAACTGCTGGAGAACGTTTCGGCATTTCGACGGCGGACCAGACTCCGAGCATACGAGAGAGTTACTCCCGCACGGGCTGCAAGCTCTGCCGGTGTCAGGTCGGGTTCATGGTCGAGGATTGCCACGGCCGATAAAGGCGCGACCGGTTCCACTTCCGGCTTCGGTTCCGGGCGCGGGTACGCTTGCACAGGCGGCGGAGGAGCAGCCGCACATACCTGCAACGTCGATTTCACACTCGTTTGGGACGGAATGAAACGCGCGCGAAGACTTGACAGTAGATCTCGGATTACCATGCCCGTGCTCCCGTGCGTAATCCAAGCCGCTGCTCCCGGCTCACGATCTCCGTGATTCGAACGCCGTAGTTGCCCTCGATGACGACCACTTCGCCTCGGGCAATTACACAGTTGTTCACAATTACATCCACCTCATCATCTGGTTTCCGGTCGAGTTCAACCGCGGATCCCGTTGTTAACTTCATGATTTCCCGCAGTGGCATTGACGATTTGCCGAAAGAAATACTGACGGGCATCTGCACGTCAAGTAAGACGGACATCGTGCGGGACGATGGAGCCACGGACGTCTGAACTCGTGGTTCCGCCGGACGCTCGACAGGTGTGGTTACGATTGCAGTTGGCTCCAGAGAAGAACACAACTCTTCGCTGACGACGACCCTGAGTGGCGGTAGTTGAAAGTCGCCGGTTGAAATCACAGCCGCGAATGTGATTCCCGATCCGTCAGGAGCCTCCTCGCGGCCACCGGTGGCATCTATTGACCTTCCGACTCGTGTTGCGAGCGCTCGAGCGAGCGCGCTGGTCGATTGCTGAACGGTTTCAAGGTAAGTACTGCGGGCGCTCGACTGCTCGATAAGGTCGACGCCCGCAGCTTGCAGAACGCGTGCTCCGAGCTCGCTCCATGCAAGCGCGGGCGCTCCAATGCCGAGCGTCGCGCCAGCCGCCACATTGAATTTTTGCGTCCACCAATAGAATGTAGACGCCGACCCGGCCGTATCGGCCGTAACTCTGGCGTTCCATTCGTCGGCAGTGAGGAATTGAAGAACATTCTTCAACTCGTCTGCCCATGCTTCTACGATCCAAGTTGCTTCGGTCGTCACGACGCCCCTTTATGCAAGTTGGATCGCGCGCCGAATTGTCTCATCCGAAGATATGGAAACCCCGCATCCCTGGTTGTAGTAACTCGACAGCACTCCTCCCGCGTTGAGCTTGCGACCGTTCCCCAGGTCAATTTCGAACATTGGCTTGTCCACGGCAAAGGGACCGCTGATCCAGTTGCTTTGCGTGATCTCGGCTCCTGGAGCGAACTGCTGGACAATCCGCAGGGCTTCCTGGGCGCCCTCTTCGGTGGCATAGTTCACCTTATTCGCGGGCATTGGGCCAGTGAAACCACCCAAGATCACAGCGCCGGAGAACCACTGGTTAAAGCCGAGCACATATCCGTCGCGAAGAGGATTGCTCGGTGTAGTGAAATAGGGATTCTTTGTGGCGGGACCGGTGTATCCGTACTGGTTGGCCGCTACGTTCTCATTGTTACGGATAACAGGCGCCCCGCTTGCGGTGATCTGCCCCCCACCTTCCGTCAGTTGATCCCGAACATCGCGCGGTCCATTGTACGGGGCCCACTCCGTTTGACTCGGAGCCACGGGCGTGGCGTTCGGAATGTGTTTCCCTGACGAAGGCGAGGTTGGGAGAAAGGGATTCCCTGCGGCGGCAACGGGCGCCGACCCAGTCGCAGGACTGGTTTGCGTGCTTGTGCCCGCGAGTTCAGATGTTGAACCATCAATGGAGTACGTGACCAGAATCTGCCGCGTTGTTGCGCTGGGGTTGCGAATGGTAATGTTCACTTCGCCTGATCCGACACCCAGTTTCTGCAAAGACTCAGCGAGCGCAGAAGACAACTGAGCTTCAAATAAAGGACTGCCGGCTGATTTGCCGGAATCAGTAGATTTAGGGGCGGAATAGGTATTTACGGCGGATTGCCTGTTCGTTGGGTCGATTAGCACGTATAGATCTCCGGCCCTGTTGAGGCACGTATGTCTCCGATCCGTTGTTGTTTGACGATGCGCGATGCCTCGCAGCCCGCAGACGCTGTAATCTCAGCATTTTAAGCGGAAAAAGAAATTGCGAGAGATTTCCAGGAGGTACGAACTACTACAAGGATTCAGTCGAGGAATGGTCATCTCGTCAATTTTTTGTCGCTCGGCGGAGAGGTAGAGACAAGCTTGCCTGCAAACGATCTCGATATGTCAACGCCGGTTTGGCGCACGATGCTGATTGGTTCAAGCATTCCGATGGAGCGAGTAGCCCATCTCGTGCGGCTTGCGGCTCCACGACGCTCGACGGTTCTCATCACTGGTGAAACAGGTACGGGCAAAGAGGTGGCCGCCCGGGCCGTTCATTCCGCGAGCGACCGGGCGAATCGATCCTTTGTGGCCGTCAATTGCGGCGCTATTCCATCCAATCTGATCGAGGCGGAACTCTTCGGGCACGTGAGAGGCGCATTCACCGGGGCCATTCAGTCCCGTGCCGGTCGTTTTGAGGAGGCGCACGGCGGAACGATCTTCCTCGATGAAATCGGTGAGCTGCCTTTAGATGTTCAGGCGAAGTTACTGCGCGTCTTGCAAGAACGCGAAGTCCAGCGGCTCGGCAGTTCTGAGACCCTCTCGCTCGATATTCGGGTGATCGCCGCGACGAACTGCGATCTTCCGGATTCTGTGCGCCGCCGGCAATTCCGGGAAGACTTGTTCTACCGGCTGAACGTCGTGCCTCTGCGGATGCCGACACTGCGAGAGCGAGCATCGGACATTCCGCTCCTGGCTAACCATTTCATTGAGATGATTTGCCGGACGGAGCATCTGTCCCGCAAGAAACTCAACGACGCAGCGGAGGAAGCGCTGGTCATGTACTCCTGGCCGGGCAACGTGCGCCAACTGCAGCATGCGGTGGAGATGGCCGTCGTCCTCTCCGGCGACAGATATGAGCTAACTCCTGAGGATTTTGCGCTGCCGGTTCAGCATGAGGATCGGTGCTTGAACATAGACGAGGGTGTTCGCGTCACGCGTGCCGGCTTGAACTTTGACGAGACGGTGAACCGATTCGAGCGGCAAATTATCGAGCAGGCGTTATCGTTATGCGCCGGCAATAAGGCGAGGACCGCGGAGTTGCTGCAAATGAGACGAACTACCCTACTGGCAAAACTGAAATCGTTAGGACTGTCGATCGGTATCGATTCCGTACAGTCAGCGTGTGCGTGAATCAAACTGCTTAAGCGGCGGGTTTCGCTTCCCTGCGCGTTGCAGTCTCATTCAGAATCGTGATATCGACGCGACGGTTCTTTGCGCGTCCCGTATCAGAATCGTTGCTCTCCATCGGGGCGGTATCCGCGTAGCCGACGATAGCCATGCGGTGCTCCTCGACATGGAACTGATCATTCAACAACCGCAACACAGCGATGCTCCGAGCCGCGGAGAGTTCCCAATTGTTTCGAAACCGGCTGTTCTTGATCGGAACAGCATCGGTGTGTCCTTCGAGCCGCACAGGGTTCGGCAACGGCCTAACAACGGCTGCGAGCTTGGAAAGACTGCCAAGCCGGTCCTTATTCAAGGTGTCGTCTCCGGGCGAAAAGAAGGCTCCCTCCTTCAGACTAATGACCAGACCTCTGGGCTCGAGACTGACCTGCAGACGGCCCGCCTGAATATCCGGTTCGAGCTCTGCCGTCAATCTCTTCAGCGATGGGGTAAGTTCCGCGAATTTAGGCGCTTCGCCCTTCTGAGTCTTCTGACTCTTCAAGTTCGTCAACCCTCCTGATGCGCCTGCGGTATTTCCAGCGGCCGCGGACCCGGTGAACGCGGCTTTTACTCGCTCGGAAAACTTGTCGTCCTTCAAAGCATTCTCAACAGCCGTTGCGACGGCTTTCGTCTTTGCCTTATCTGCCTCCGAAGTTGCAAACATCACCACAAAAAAGGCAAACATCAGCGTGATGAAATCGGCGTATGAGACGAGCCATCGCTCATGATTCTCATGCTCTTCGTGCTGTTTTCGCCTCGACATCCTAAGCCGCCTCTGCCTGAACCGGCTCGCGACGGGAAGACGCCTTCTTAGAGGGCGAGGTCGCGCTCACGTAGGCCTCCAGCTTGCGCTCAATTACTTTGGGATGAAGACCCTGCACGATGCTGCTGACCCCGTCGACCATGAGCTCCTTCATCCTGCTGGCCTCCTCGGCCCGAGCTTTCAGCTTTGCGCCCGCAGGAAGGAAGAGGATGTTGGCGGACGCTACGCCGTAGACTGTGGCAACGAAAGCGACCGCGATTCCATGACCGACCAGTTCGATCTGATCGAGGTGCTTCATCACCTGAATGAGACCCATGACAGCCCCGATGATCCCGATGGTGGGGGAATACCCGCCCGCGGACTCGTAGACCTTCGCTTCCGCCTTGCTGCGTCGTTCGTCCGCGTCGATCTCGAGATTCATCATCTCCTGCAGTTCTTGCAGGTCTGTTCCATCGACGCCGAGGGACAATGCTTTCCGCAGGAACGCGTCCTCGATCTTCTCGATGTCAGGTTCAAGCGATACAATCCCGTTCCGCCGGGCGCGAGTTGCATAGACCAGGATTTCATCGATAATTTTGCGTGGTTCGTACTTGGGTTGAAAGAAAACGTACTTCAACTTCTTGATCGCGCCGGTCAGGACCGCGGTCGGCGTCGTCACCATCGCGGCGCCGAGCGTCCCACCAAACACGATGATGGCGCCTGTAGCCTGCGCCACGTCTTTGATGCTTCCACCCTCGAGGATGAGTCCGCCGATGATCCCACCCAGAGCAACGATCACCCCAAAGAAGGAACTCAGATCCAGGGATAATCTTGGGCTATTACGAGTCGCCATCGGTCTTCTCCGGGATACTACCGATCACTTGGACACGCGGAAGTTCACCTGTGATCCTCCTGCGATAACTCACGATTCGCGAGATAATTTCTTCCGGGCTCTCGATCACCCTGTAATTGTGACCGCTGGTCAGCGTGATAACCGTGTCCGGAGTAGACTGCATGTGCTCAATCAGATCGGAGTTCAGGTAGAGCGGCATGTGATTCAGTCGGGTGAGATGAATCATAGATTTCTGTCCCACTATGCTCATCGACGATGTGGAAGTAGGCTTTAAGGAATATTTCGCTGCCGGCTGCCAGGATCCGAGTGGGCCGTCGCGCACACGTACGTACGCGTTCGCGGAGTTCGTACGGACACAGACGGTCAGTTCTGAATGGTCGACGTCAACGGACTCACTCCTGCGACTACATATCAACTCCAGAGTTTTTCTCAGTCCTGGCCACTGAAGACTTTCCCGCCTCCGACGCGAGTGTCGAACGTTTCCGGTTGTTGATCTATACCTGCGCGGGTCGGCCACGATGCATAGAATTGAGGGCACGGAGCAACCGTATTGGGTATCCATAGATCAGCGGCGGAAACTCCTGCGTGCCGCGCTGCGTGAGGACCCTGACGCGATGATCGCTGTCGGCGATCACATTTATTGGGATCTCCGCTACGGACACGGCACGGGACGGCTTCCAATCGGCAAGCAGTTCTGGGCCCGGCAGATTATGGGCAGCGACTTCGAGCGTGACGTGCCGGTGCTCGGTACTGCCAACGAGGCACGCCTGAAACGGGCGGCAGACCGCATGCCACGCTTATTCCCGACACCGTTGAGGCGTGGCCATGCCGCCGTATTAAGGAATCGCCAGCGAGTCACGTCGTTCATGTGCCATCGATGCCAATCGCGTGGAGCGCCCGCAAGTGGGGCGAGTGGTACCCGGACGTGCTGGACGATCAGGGTCGTTCGGGTGTGAGGAATCCGAAGTATTTCTGGCAACAAGGCTGGAAAAACCAGCACGATGTGCCGCTTGCTCCAGCATGCCCCGAACGCCGATCTTTTTGAGCGGCGATTTGCATGCGCTCGCCCACGGCGCCATTGAAAGTAACGGCAAGCACGATCTGCGGCATAACCCCGTTCACTCGGTGCTCACGGGCCCGATCTCGACTGGACCGAAGGGCTGGCCCTCTTCCGCTCGAGGGATCGCCACTCCTCGTCGCGACAGACCTCGAGTTGAGAGAAGATTTGAAGCCGCTCGAGTGGAGCGGATTCACACTGGTGGACTTTACCCGCGACACATGCGCGTTCAGCATGTACCGATGGACAGCTCGGCCAAGCTGAGGCGAATCTCGATCGGCTCACGCCATTCCACCGCTTCGTCATCGACCGTGCGCTGTCCTAGACGAGAATCTGCTTCACAACACGCGCCTCAAGCACTGATGTCAGTTTCTCCTTCAACCCGTTCTGGTCGAAGACGAGCCGCTGATAATCGAGCCCGAGCAGATGCAGAATGGTCGCATGCCAATCGGTAACGCTGACCCGATCTTCGACGGCCTCGTAGCCAAGCTCATCCGTCGTTCCGAGGACAGTGCCAGACTTAACACCCGCCCCGGCCATCCATAGTGTGAAGGCATGAGGATTATGATCGCGTCCAGCGCTTTCGAGTCCATTGTCAATTTGAGAGATGGGCATTCTGCCGAACTCTCCGCCCCAGATGACCAGCGTGTCCTTCATGAGGCCGCGTTGCTTCAGGTCCTTCAGCAGCGCGGCCACAGGCTTGTCGGTTCGCGCGCAGGCAGCCTTCATGTCGCGCTGCAGATACGAGTGGTTGTCCCAGATTTGACCGTTGATGTAGAGCTGCACGAAGCGCACGCCGCGTTCGACCAGACGGCGGGCCATGATGCAGCGGCGCGCATAGGAGTCCGTCGGCTCCTGGCCGACTCCGTACATTTCCAGCGTTTCTTTGCTTTCCTTGTTGATGTCGAGCGCGTCCGTGGCCTCCATTTGAAGCTTTGCCGCGAGCTCATAACTGGCGATGCGCGCATCTAACTGGAGCTGGTTCGGGTGTTGCCGTTTGTGGATCTGGTCCAGCCGCGACAACAGTTCACGCCCGGCTTGAATCACTTCGTTTGACGCCTGTACCTTCAGGTGTGAGATTCAGAATCGGAGATCCTGTCGAGCGAATACGCGTGCCTTGATAAATCGGCGGAAGAAAGCCGGCTTGCCAATTCTGTGTGCCGTTAACCGGCAATCCGAGCGGATCGTCCAATACGACGTATGCAGGCAGACTCTGGTTCTCGGTTCCGAGACCGTACACAACCCACGATCCCATCGACGGACGTCCCGGGATAATGCGGCCGCCCTGGATCGCGAACAACGCGGGCTCATGGTTCGGGTGCATCGTGTACATGGATCGGATGAGGGCGACGTCATCCACGACCTCACTGAAATGAGGCATAGCGTCTGAGACCCACGCTCCGGATTTCCCGAATTGCTTGAACTTGAACGGACTGCGCATCAAGCCGCCCGCGCTCTCGGGTGTCGTGAGGTCAGCGGCTACTTTGTCGAAGTATGGCTGCCCGTGATGCTTTTCGAGCATCGGCTTCGGATCGAATAAATCCATCTGGCTCGGGCCGCCGTTCATGAAAAGGTGAATGACCGACTTCGCCTTGGGCGCGAAATGCGGAGATCGCTTTGCAAGGTCGTATACGGCGCGCGTCCCTTCGTCAGCCGCCTGTCGGCGGAGCGCCGTACAGGTCGCTGCTGAGCAGTGTCATCAGCGCTACGCCGTACAGGCCATCGGCCACCCGGTCAAAGAAAGCTGCGGCGCTGTGACGATTCTGCCGAATCGTGAGCCATCGTGTTGTTCCTAATCGATGTACAAAAATGCTGCGGAGTTAAAGATCGTGTGGCATAGCTGCGCTAATGCTGCGGATTCATTGGAGGGCGGCTTGACGGATCTTCGAAAGAGCCTCCAGGGAGGCCTTCCCCTCTTCTACGGAAGGCGCTCGACTGAGAGCCCGCCAGTAGAGCGAGTCGATTTGTTTGCGTGAATCCTGCCCGGCCTCGGCCCTAATGCGTGCAGCGGTCGAATCTGCGAGCTGATGGACCAAACCATTGTTAAGCAGGTACAGCGCTTGCAGCGACACTGTCGATTCCGTGCGTTCGCTGCAGTTCGGACTCATGGGTGGTAGATCGAAGCTGTCAAGCACCGTTACGATTTGGTCCGCCGTTGTCTTACGTAGATGCTGCGCCGGATAGCCTTTCGGTGTTTCGATTGGTGTCACTAGTCCGTCGTCTCGAACCTGGACAGGCGCCGGAACTCCGAAGGGAGTCTCGTCAAGCCGGCCCGAGACCAGGAGCATCGTATCGTTCAGACTTTCGGCATCCATTCTGCGCATAGGCATGCGCGAGAGAAGAGCGTTGTCGGGATCGACCCGCTTCGATTCCGTGTTGACGGTTGACACTTGCCGGTATGCGCTAGAAGTCATCATCAGGCGATGCATCTGTTTCATGCTCCAGCCTTGCCGGATGAATTCTGTGGCGAGCCAGTCCAACAACTCCGGATGCGTCGGCGGGGTCCCGGTCTTCCCGAAGTTTCCGAGCGACTTTGACTATCCCCGTCCCGAAATGTTGTCTTCCAGATGCGGTTCACCATCACTCGCGAGGTAAGCGGATGGTCGGGATTCGTCATCCATTCGGCGAATGCCGAGACGTCTTCCCGTCTTCTGCCGCACCCGGCCAAGGTGGACGAACCACGTATCGTACGGCAATGCGGTCGTCAACACCGCCGGCGGACCCGGCGTCGACTTCGTGGACCGAAGCTCGTGGGATTGCCGCGACGCAGGATATAGACGGGGGAAGGCGTGCCGCGATCCCAGAGGGCCCGGATTTTCGGTTCCGGGATCATCTGGTATTCCAGTAGCTTAGTCTTCTTTTCGGCCTCTCTCGCTTCTGGCCGCATAGCGCGGATCCCTCTTAAGCTCTCCATTCTCGACTTTCAGCACGGTCGCGAACTTCTGGGCCAGGTACTTCTGTACTTCGTCCCGCTTCGCTGGCGGCGTAGCGGCCAAAGCCCTGAGGTCCTCTTGCAGATCCTTGGGTTGCGATTTGTAGTCTCTGCTCGATGATCATTTTCTTCAGCTCGTCGGTCTTCTTCTCGAGGGCGGTTTTCGTTCCTTAATCTCGTATCCCGATTTCTTTGTTGGCCAGTTCGCGATGCCGTTCTTCTTCGAAAATTTGAACGGGTGTGCGCCGGGAGTGACGTAAGGGAGATATCGACCGGGGAAATATAAGCCGTATTTCTCGAGCGTAAGGGAGCAACCCAGTCGTGCTCATCGTATGCTCCTTGAAAAATGGCTTTAAAGCGATAATAGTCGCGCTGCGGAAGCGGATCGTATTTGTGGTCATGACAGCGCGCACATTTCAGCGTGATGACCCATGACCGACGAAGTGACGGTTTCGATCTCATCGGCAATGACATCAATGCGGTCATCTACGAAGTTGACTTCTCGTTCTGTGGTCGAATCCGGCGCCATACGAAGGAAATCCGGTTGCAATGAGATTGTCCATGATCTCCTGCGTGATAACCGGAGCTTTCTCGTAGTCGACCAATTCGTCGCCCGCGATTTGTTCGGTCAGGAACCGGTTATAAGGCTTGTCTGCAGTTGAAGGCACGAATAACGTAATCGCGATATCGGAACGCAAAGGACGCGCAAGATCGGCGCTCAACTTGCCACCTTCAGAATCGGCATAGCCGGCGAGGTCAAGCCAGTATCGTCCCCACCTCTCGCCATATCGCGGGGATGCGAGCAGTTTGTCGATCAGCTTTTCGTACGCGTGCGGATCCTTGTCGGCGAGAAACGCCTTTACTTCGGCCGGTTCAGGAGGTAATCCTGTCAAGTCGAAGGAGGCGCGCCGGATAAGCGTCGCTCGATCCGCTTCGGCGAAAACGACATCTGCTTCGCCTCCAGCTTGGCCAGGAGAAACGCATCAATCGCATTGCGGACGCGATCAGTGTGTCGAACCGTTGGCGCCTGCGGACGGCGTGGGGTCTGGAACGCCCAGAAATTCCTGTCCTTGTCGTGAACCAGGGGGTCGTTTTCGGTGCCCGCGAAGGTTGGCTGCGGACGAATCTCTGGAGCGTTCTGCGCGATCCATTTCGCGATCTTTTGGGTTTCACCCGGAGTCACCGGCTTTACGCCGACCACGATCAGCTTTTGCTTGGGCGGCATCTCGCCTGCCTGAATTCGTTTGATGACCAGGCTCTCCTCGGGTTTACCGAGAACGATTGCCGGACCGGACTTCCCGCCCTTCAGCATCGCGGCCTTGGAACGGAGATCCAGTCCTCCTTCTTGACGCCGTCCGCCGTGACAGACTGTGCAGCGGACAAGCATGATCGGGACGACATCGTGTTGGGTGACGGGAGTTTTATCCGCAGTATAGGAAACCTTCACCGTTGCCATGCCCTCAATCCAGGTCTTAATGGCGGCGAGTTCCTGTTCGGATAGATGGGGCTTTCCGACCGGCATCGACCCACTGCGGACCTTCTGGTACAGGAGGCTGTCGTCAGGCTTGCCGGGCGTTACACGCTACCCGACTCGCTGCCTTTCATCGCGGACTCTTCCGTACTGAGATCCAGCCCCTTCTGTTTGACGCTGGCGTCATGGCAATTCGTGCAACTCGATTTGAAGATGGGCAAAACGTCAGCTACCGGCGTCTGGCCGTGAAGGCAAGGGCATGCCGAGGCTCAGGCCAACGAAGGCGCTGACGGCCAACGAGTCGATACGCAACATCGCTGCACTCCAGGCTACCGCTTGTCGTGAGTATACGCCAACCACTAGCGGTAGAGGTTCGTGCCGATCAGATCGGGATCATACGGCACGAACTGCCCGCGGCGTTTGAAGAGCTCATGGTATTTTGCGATCTTTTCTTCGTCGACCTCGACTCCGATACCGTGGCCCGAAGGAACACCCCAATCGGTCCATGGGCAATCGGAATCGTGTCCACGACTATGTCATCCGTCATTACATGCGCCGTTTGCTGATTGCCATCGATGACATTCGGGAGCGTCAGCAGAATGTGATGGCAGGCTGCCGCGGTAATGCCGAGCTCGCCGTGAGTGTGTCGGCAGATTTGCAATCCTTCGAGGTGCGCTAGCCACGATAGCTTCTGGAACTGTGCGAGCGAACCCGTGAAGTAGGGGCTGAAAGCAATAAACATCGGCGGTCCGTGCCGAGATTTGCCGATGGGCGTCTGCAGCGGTCCATAACCCTTCGTTCGCCGAGATCGCGATATTGCATCGACGCCGGACCTCCTGCATATTCGTGAGCGGATCCTGAACAACGGGCTGCTCAATGAAGTCGATCGTGTATTCATCGAGCCTGGCCAGATTCCGTAGCGCTTCGTTCACCTTCCACGCGCCATTCGCGTCCAATCGAATCTTTGCCAGTGGCCCGATGGCTGCGCGAAGAGACCGGACCATCTCCAGTTCCGCCTCGATATCCAACCCGACTTTCAAATAAAAGACCTTGAATCCCTTCTCGACACCTTCCTGCGCTTGCGAGGCAATATGGTCCGGCGAGCCTTGGGAACAGTAGTAGAAATAGCTTGCGCTTTCGCGGACCTTGCCGCCAAACAGGTTGTACAACGGTTGGGAGCGACGCTTTCCCGCAGATATCCCACAGCGCCATATCGATACCTGGGTAGGCGAAGCACGCCGTATGCTGCCGCCACGACCAGATCCCGCGATGCCAAAGCTCCTGCCGTATTCTCTCGCTCTCCCAGGGACTTTGGCCGATCACAAATGGCTTCATTGCCTGTAGCGCGCCCAGGACGGAAGTGACATCAGCGCCGCTGCAACTCTCTCCCCATCCGACCAAACCATCGTCGGTGGTGGCTTTTACGATGATGTCGGTTACACCGTCCCGGTTGATCAACGAACTGACTTCACGATGTGTATACGGGACACTGACGGGAGTAAACTCCAGGCTCGCGATTCTCATGTGATGTTACGCGCTTATACAATAACTGATCGGGCCGGAGGGTCATGAAATCTTCGCGCATCATCATCGTAGCGCTGCTCTTTGCGTTCAGCGCCATCAGCTACTTCGATCGAACGATCATGTCGATCGCCGGTCCGGTCCTGATTCGAGACTTCGGTATCTCGCCAACGGAGATGGGCGGCGTCTACTCGGCGTTCATACTCGGCTACGCGCTGCTGATGATCCCAGGTGGATGGCTCACTGATCGAGTGGGCCCGCGCCGGACGCTGCTGATGATGGGCGGCGGCTCGGCTGCTCTGACCGCCATGACAATTCTCGGAGCGAAGCCGGGGCTCGGGGCAGTGATCGGTATTGTGCCGGCATTGTTCCTGATACGCCTTGTGCTGGGATTCGTTACAGCGCCGCTGTATCCCGCTTGTGCGCGAGTCACAGCGAACTGGATACCGCTGACACAACACGCACGAGTGCAAGGCTTTGTCATCGCAGGCTCCTCGATCGGCGCTGCGACATCACCTATTATCTTTGTCTGGCTTATGGCTCACCTGGGCTGGCGCGGCTCCTTCGCGGTTGCCGCGATGTGCACTGCTGCAGTGACCGGTATCTGGTATCTACAAGCGACGGACTATCCACCCGAAGCTTCCAGAATGCGCGACAAAGAGGCAACACGAGCTAGCGCAAAATCTTGGGGTGAACTGTTTCGCGACCGAAACCTGCAACTCCTCACATTTGCTTATGGCTGTCTCGGATATTTCCAATACATCTTCTTCTACTGGATCTATTACTATTTCGGCCAGGTCCGCCACCTCGACCCCGGCGAGAGCGCCGGCTATACGACGATTCTCTTCCTGACGGAAGGGATCATGATGCCGTTGGGCGGATTTGTCTCCGATCGACTGACGCGAAGCCACGGGCCGCATTACGGCCGGCGTGTTGTGGTGATGGCCGGGCTCGCGCTGAGCGCAATATGCACTTACCTGGGTACGATCAGTCAGGGAACCACTGCTGTCGTCATCTTTCTCTCTCTGGCATTCGGATTCGCCGCTTGCTGTGAAGGACCATTCTGGGCATTTCTCACCGACAGCGGCCAAAGCGTCGGCGTTGCTTCGAGCATTTTGAATACGGGCGCACAGGTGGGCGGATTCTTCGCGCCGATCGCGACTCCCTATATCGCTGCGCGTTGGGGATGGTCCTGGGGATTGTACGTTGGGAGTTTGTTCGCGATTCTGGGCATTGTAGCCGTTTATTTTGTGAAATCAGAAGGGCTCCTCGGAGTACCGCTGCTGCGACGCAGCGCCGGTAATGGAGATATGATGTGAGGGCACAAATGGAAAACAACGGACCACTCACTCGCCGTGATTTCGGCGTACTCGGAATGGCCGCAGCCGCGACTCCGTTCGCTTCGGCTGCAGCAGCGCGATTAGAGCCTCTGACTCCAGGCATGAAAATCTCTATGCAAGTCGGTGAGAACGCCACCGATGAGGAACTGGCCTGGGTCAAACAGATGGGGGTTGAGTATCTTAATGTTCAGACGGGCAAGGATCGCGGCACGCTCGAGAATTTCCTCGCAATCAAGAAGCGTGCCGAAGCTGCCGGCCTGAAAGTTTGGAACATCTCGAATAACGACAACCGTAACATTGAGGAGATCACCCTCAATCTTCCCGGCCGCGACGAGAAAATCGCCTGGCTCAAGCAGTACATTCGGGACACCGGAAAAGCAGGCATCGGCTACATCACGTATGCGCACATGGCGAACGGGATTTGGTCGAGCGAACCTGAGAAGATTCGTGGCGGCGCATCTGCGCGCGCGTTCAAGCTGGAAACGGCGAAGGGCTTCTGGAACGGCAAAACCTACGAGGGTCCGCTTTCGCACGGCCGCAAATATTCAAAGGAAGAACTCTGGGATAACTATACATACTTCATCCGTCAAATTGCCCCGGTGGCGGAGGAAGCGGGCGTTCGTATCGGCATTCACCCGGACGATCCGCCGGTTCCCGAGCTCGCTGGAATCCCGCGCCACATCTTCGGCACCTACGACGGCTACGTCAAGGCGCTGGAGATTGCGAACTCCCCGGCCATAGGCGTGTGCCTGTGCTGTGGAACCTGGATGGAAGGCGGCAAGAGCACTGGTAAGGATGTCTACGAGGCGGTGCGCGGTTTCGCGAAGATGGGCAAGCTATGGAAGATCCACTTCCGCAACGTGACGGCGCCGATCCCGTACTTCGTCGAGACGTACATCGACAACGGGTATACCGACATGTACAAACTGATGAAGACGCTCGTCGAGGTGGACTTCCGCGGGAACCTCATCGCTGATCATGTGCCCTCCATGACCGGCCATCGCAACCTCGGCTGGTCGTACAGTATGGGTTATATCCGTGCTCTGCAGCAGGCCGCGCTCGCTGAGCGGAAGAGAAGTTAGCTGGGTAGTCGCGGACCGGCTGTCGTCTTCGAGCGCGATGAAATGGACGATCTCGGCGGGCTGGACCGTTGGAAATGAAATGTTACGCGGGTTGACGCCACTTCTCCGCTGTCCGACAATCGAGTCTGGAAACGGGCAATGCGGAGGCGCACTGATCCGATCGAATTGACTACACGTCGAGCGGGCTATCTCTTCGTCCTGGCGGCAACGGTGGTTCTCAGCGTCCTGCGGGGCCAAGAGGACGCACGCGCCGGGCTGGAAGGCGAGTTTACCCAAACCGTCCGGCCATTCCTCCAAACGTATTGCATCAACTGTCACGGCCAGCAGCGGCCTGCGGCGCAGTTGGACCTGAGCGGATTCACGACGATGGCGGCCTTGATGAAGGACGGCCGCCGCTGGAGCCAAATGCTGGAGCGTCTCGAAGGCGGAGGAGATGCCGCCCAAAGGAGCGCGGCAACCCATGGCGCAGGAGCGGCGCGCGGCCGTCGATTGGTTCCATGCCGTCCGCGAACATGAAACGCGCCGCAATGCCGGCGACCCAGGCGTCGTGCTGGCGCGGCGGCTCAGCAGTGCCGAGTACAACTACACGATCCGCGATCTGACAGGCGTTGACATCCGCCCTGCGCGCGAGTTTCCTGTCGATCCCGCCAACACGGCGGGCTTTGACAACTCCGGTGAAACGCTGACGATGTCGCCCACCCTCCTGAAAAAATATCTGGCCGCTGCACGTGAAGTGGCCAGCCACATGTATTTAAAAGAGAAGGGATTTGCCTTTGCGCCGCATCCGATGCTGGTCGAAACCGACCGCGACAAGTTCGCCGTGCATCAGATCATCGATTTCTATCACCAGCAGAACATCGACTACGCCGATTATTTTCAAACCGCCTGGCGCTTCCGGCATCGGGCGGCGCTCGGGCAGCCCAAGGCCACGCTGGCCGGGCTGGCGCGGCAGTACCGCGTCAGCGCCAAGTATCTGGAGACCGTCTGGTCGACACTGCAGAGCGCCGAAGAGATCGGCCCGCTGGTGAAGCTGCAGGCGATGTGGCGAGCCTTGCCCGAAGCCGCAGGCGGATCAGCCGAACATGAATCAAGCCAACATCGCGCGAGCCGGCTGTGAGGAGATGCGATCCTACATTGCCAAGGTGCGCCAGAAGGTAGAGCCGCGGTTTATCAACATCACTGCCGGGCCCAATCGGTACGGCCTGGCAGCCGTTATTGATTTGGAAAAACACGCAATACGCGACGCATCGCCGAAAGTTCGATCCCAGGCAGTTGCAGGTGGAGGGCGAGCCGCCGTTCAATCAGAAAGACGTCGTCGAGCCCGAATGGGATAATGCGTTCGGTCCAGGCAAGACGATCCTGGTCGAAAATAAGCCCGGTGATCCGGATCTCTTCGTTCCGGCCGGTCAACGCGCACGCTACGAAGCGGCGTGGGGCCGGTTTTGCAGCGTCTTTCCCGACATGTTCTACAAGGAATCGCGCGGCCGAAACTATTTCCGGACGGGCAAAGATGAAGGCCGCTATCTGAGCGCGGGCTTCCACAACGTCATGGGCTACTTCCGCGACGACCAGCCGCTCTATGAGTTGCTGCTGGACAAGGAGCAGCAGGCGACCTTGGACGAGATGTGGCGGGCGATGGATTTCGTCGCTTCCATCAATATCCGCACCTACGTCGAATTCGCCAAGCTGGGGACCCGCGGCACGCGAGACGACTTCAAAGACGGGGAGCCCGAGGTTCGAGACATCGAGGTTGAGGAGATCATCTCGGAAGCGAAGGTCAGGAAACTCGAGGCCGATTACCTGAAAGTCGCCGAGGGCGGCAGCGCCGTGGCGATCCAAGCGGTGAAGGACTTCTTCAACGGCGCCAACAACGGCATCCGCTGGGTCAAACAAGCCCGCCGCGACGCTGAGCCGAGTCACTTGCAGTCATTGTTCGACTTCGCCGCCCGCGCGTATCGACGGCCGTTGTCTCCGGCGGATCGCGACGACTTACTGTCTTTCTATCGCGATTCCCGGGAGCGCTATGGCCTGGACCATGAGGGGGCGATTCGCGAGGCGATCGTTCTGGTGTTGACGTCTCCGAAGTTCTCCTACCGCGTCGACTTAGTCGAAGCCGGCGCCGGAATTCAACCGCTGTCGGATTACGATCTGGCCAGCCGGCTCAGTTATTTCCTGTGGTCGAGCATGCCCGACAAGGAGTTGTTGCAGCACGCCGCGGCCGGCGATTTACGCAAGCCGGACGTCATTAAAGCCCAGGCGCGACGGATGCTCCAAGATCCGCGTATCCGGGCGCTGGCGGTCGAATTCGGCGGCAACTGGCTGGACTTTCGCGATTTCGAGCAGATCGGCACCGTAGACCGCGAATCGCTTTCCCTCGTTCAGCGACGAATTGAGAGAGGCGATGTTCGAGGAGCCGGTTCACTTTCTCTTGGACGTGTTTCGTCACAACCGTTCGATACTCGATTTCCTTTACGCTCGCGACACGTTTGCGAATCCTGTTCTTGCCCGTCACTACGGGATGCCGACGGAACCGGGCAATAAGAACGATTGGGTTCGCGTCTCCGACGCCAACAATTACGGTCGGGGCGGCTTATTGCCCATGGCCGCCTTTTTGACCAAGAACGCGCCGGGCCTGCGGACCAGTCCGGTGAAGCGCGGCTACTGGGTAGCAAAGAACATACTGGGTGACCAGATTCCGCCACCGCCCCCGGTCGTCCCCGAGTTGCCGGCTGATGAGGCCAAGATGGACCTGCCGTTGCGCCAGATGCTGGAACGGCATAGGGCGGACCCGAGTTGCGCCGCTTGTCACGCGCGATTCGACTCTTTCGGATTGGCGTTCGAAACGTTCGATCCGGTCGGCAGGAGTCGAACCTCCGATCTTGGCGGCCGCACGGTCGATGCGCGGGCCACCTTCCCGGGCGGCAGCGAAGGAGAGGGATTGGCGGGGATCCGGCAGTACATTCGCGACCACCGCGAAGACGATTTCGTTCGCGGGTTTGTCAGTAAAATGTTGGCCTATGCCTTGGGCCGCAGCCTGGCGATCTCCGACGACCCTCTGATTCGGGAGGTAGGCAGCAAGCTGGCCAGCGGTGGAAGCCGTTTTGAAACCATAATTGAAAGCATCGTTACGAGCCGTCAATTTCTCAACAAGCGCGGCCGCGAGGAACTGACCGCCAGCAGGAGGTGATCCATGATCAGCACGCAGCACGAATCGTCTCGACAGGGTGGACGGGCGTTATCCCGAAGGACCGTTCTTCGCGGCGCCGGCGTGACGATGGGCCTGCCGTGGCTGGAGTCGCTGGCCGGTTTCGGCCTCAGTTCATCCGCTTCGGCGGCCACCAGCGCAGAGCCTCCCCAACGCTTTGCGGTGCTGTTCATGGGCACGGGCATCAGTCCCGGCCGTTGGTGGGCAAAAGGAGCGGGCTCCGGGATGGAACTGAGCGAGTCCCTGGCGCCGTTGGAACCGCTCAAAACGAAGATCAACGTCATTGACGGCCTGTTCAACAAGGCTGCCACAGGACAAGGGATCCATCCGGCGATGACCGGCAATATGCTGTCGGGGGTGCCGATCAGCAAAGGCTCGATCATCCATGGCGGCATCACGATGGACCAGGTGCTGGCCGACCGGATCGGGCAGGAGACACCGCAGCCGAGCATGGTGTTGGCTTGTGAGCGGGCCATGACCGGCTTTCATGAAACGAACTTTTCGAACGCCTACAGCTCGCATATTTCGTGGCAGAGCAGCGAATCGCCGGTGCCCAACGAGATGTATCCTTCGCTGGCCTTCGACAGCCTGTTCGAGAACGGCGGCCGACTCCGCAACAAGAGCGTGTTGGATCGGGTGAAGGACCATGCCTTGGCGCTGAGCGGGAAGATCAGTTCCTCCGACAAACTCAAGCTCGAAGAGTATCTCGCCAGCGTACGCGAGGTCGAACGCAGCATCGAACGGATGCGAACGGATAAGGACAAGGCGGAAGAGCGGGCGCGCGACGCGGGTCGCCCACTGTTTGCAATGAAACGGCCGCAGGATGGCCTGCCCGAGGATATCCGCGATCACATTCGCCTGATGTGCGACATCATCGCACTCGGATTTCAGACCGACAAAACGCGCGTGGCCTCGCTACTGCTGGCCCGTGACCTGTCCGCGCTCTACTATCCGTTCCTCGGCGTTAGCAAGCAGCACCACGGCGCTTCGCATTACGACACCGAGGAGGACTATCAAAAGATAGTGCGCTTCCAAGTGAGCCAACTGGCTTATCTGGCCGAGCGGCTGCACGCGATGCCCGAAGGGGAGAGCACCGTCTTGGACAACAGCTGTCTTCTGTTTCTCTCGAACATGTGGTCCGGGACGAAGCACGATAACAAGAAGGTGCCGGTGGTCACAATCGGCGGCCTGGGGGGCAAGCTGAAGACTGGCAGAGCGCTCGATTATTTCGAGTCGGGCGACGACAACCGTAAGTTGTGTAGCCTGTACCTGGGCATCATGGATCGGATGGGCGTCGAACTCGCGGAGTTCGGTGACGCCAAAACCCGGTTAGCAGGTTTCTGAGAAACGTCTTCAAACGGCCGTCCTTTGGACTTAGCGCCCTGAAGTGCGAGCACGGATCACGGTAGCGAATTCGTCAGGCGCTCGTCCGATTGGCTTTTGGCACTGTCTTAGCTGCGTCCAGGACGGACGCGATCTCTTCGAAGCCGGGTTTAGGTCCGCGCCATCGCAACTCGTCCACATCATTGAATAGCGTGATGTCGCACCGAAGCGTCGCGATTCTTCGGAATAGCAGCGCGAGATCAAGTTGGCGCGAGAGCGTTGCGGAGAGCGACGCTGCGTTCACGGCATTGACACGCCATTCTCGCCAATCGGTCGGAATCGCTTCGAGATGAACGAATTTGGACAGAACGGCGGCTGCCGACTTGGCTCCCCAGCCGGGCAATCCGGGATAACCATCAGCGCTGTCGCCTACGAGCGCAAGGTAATCGGGGATCGAGCACGGTGACACGCCGTACTTCTTCACAACGCCGCTCTCGTCCATCGTCACGCGCGTCCGGCGATTGAACTGAACGACGCGTGTGCCTTGCACACACTGTGCGAGGTCCTTGTCGGGAGTGCAGATCACTACGCGCTCGACACGCTCGTCTGCGGCGGCAATCGACGCGCCGGAAGCAAGCGCGTCATCCGCCTCGAATTCGACCATCGGCCACACCACGAAGCCTGCTGAGATGAGCACATTCTCGAGCAGATGGAACTGCGCCAGGAGATCCGGTTCGATTCCGTCACCCGTCTTGTACCCTGGCCACAGATCATTCCGAAAGGACTCAATTACGTGGTCGGTCGCGATCGCAACGTGCGTCGCGCCGCCCTTCACCGTGTGGAGAACAGACCGCAGTACGCCACGCACTGCGGCTATTTCGCGTCCATACTCGTCCCGAGCCGGAGGCAGTGCATAGTAATGCCGGAACAGTTCGTAGGTGCCGTCGATCAGGTGAACTTGCAGATGAGACTCCAAGATCACTGTACCGAACTCAAACCGACCGCCCGGCCAAGCGGCACGAATGGCCGTGCCGCCCGGCGTGAGAGGCTAGTTACGACCGACCCGCAGCCCTCGGCATAGTTCGAAATTCAATGGTGCCTTTTGGAAGAACAGTGATATAGACGCGATCCTCAGCCCGTCGAAAGTATTCTTCGTCCCAGCGATCCGCAACTTCGCTTCTGCGTTCCGTCAGTTTCTTACCTCTCCACAAAACTTCCACGCCGGAGGGCGCGTGAAACTCCAGGGTCACACTGCCGCCATAGATCTTTCGATCCAGCGTGTGTGAAACTGCAAAACGCATCCTGCCCGGACTTGAACTGATTTGCCGCACCTCTGTCGCATCACGAATCGTACGAAATGCGTACAACGGCCCCATCGGGACGTACCACACGTCAGGTCGTTTGGAGATATGAGCAAGATGCCTCTCAAAGAACTTATCGTCGCCGTAATCGAGCCACTGCGGGTGAGACATGAAATTGTAAATACCCCCGCTCTCGTAAATCTCGTCGAACTTCCGATTCAGTAGCTGAACATCGATGCGCTCGGTTTTCGCAGCTCCGCCGCGCTTCTGCACAACCTGCGTGTAGGCGGCATTGAACGGATTCGAAGCCCAGGTCTGAAGATCCGGCACGATGTGGCCGTCCTGCGCCTCATCAGGATAGTTGCGCGCTACGATGTAGCCTGCCGCAGCGATTTTCTTTTGGATGAAATCATAGTTCGCGCAGTGGCCGCATGGATAACACCACGTCCAAACCCACGGTTGCCGCGTACGCTTCAAGATGGCATCGCGCGATCCGCGAACTTCCGCATCCGTGTACGCTTCCGTGCAGAATGCCTCGGTATCGGGACGTTTGCAAGGGTGAGTACTCGAATGAGAACCGATTTCATGCCCGTCACTAACAGCCTTTTGGAGACGCGGCCACAAGGGCGCAATCTGCAATTGAGTAAAGAAGCGCTCTTCCGGAGGCGGATTCTCTTCCGTGCTGACAAACACGGTCGTCTTGACACCGTACTTATCAAGCGCGTCGAGCGCGTTGGTCACATATTTTGTCGAGTCGTCGATACTATGTGTCACAACCGCGCGAGAGTTATTCAGGTACTTCGTTTTTCCGATATAGGTGACACCATGTCCTTCTTCGCTATAGAGGCTCGTTGCCAGCAACAGCGCACACGCAAAGCCGGAAATCCAGGTACGCATCGTAAACCTCATCAGGTCCGAACGGCGGCTCCAGAAGGACGCGGCTGCGTTTTCAGGTTCCATGGCCGGCGGAAGGAGCGCGCCAGATACTTACTCGATTCCTTGTCTCCGATAATCTTCTCGTTTTCGTCATCCCATTCTATGCGTCGTCCCATTCGGTACGAGATGTTTGAAAGCAAGCCGAATTTCGAAAGATCGTGACCATATCGAACATTGCAGGTAGTCTCCAGATTGCGGCTTTTGATCGCGTCCACGAACTCGCGAAGGTGGCCTGGCGAATCCGGGATCGTCTGTGCGGGTACCGGAAAGTCTGGCGCCTTTTTTCCTTTCACCCAAACTTCGTGTTCCTCATAGTTGGTCACCAAGGACGCCTCCGCTCCTTCAAAGAGGCAACCGATCGGTCCCATGTGCTCAAAGCCGGGAAGTGGCGACGGACGAAAACTGTAAATGTACAAGACGTTCGGGAACTCAAGAATGGCTTCCTGCGTGTCCGCCGTTTCCGTGCTGTCGGTGAGGAAGAATCGACCACCGACGGACGATATTGCCTTCGGCGCTTTGAAGTCCATCGCCCAGAAAGCGACATCTGTGATATGACACCAGAAGTCGATGAATGAACCGCCAGAGTAGTCCCAGAAGTGCCGGTAGCTGCCATGAGACCGGAGGGGTTCATATGCATGTTTAGGCGCAGGGCCCAACCAGAAATCGTAATCGAGCTCCTGTGGCAGGCCCGGCGGATTGCGCACAGGCATGTTCTGCGTGGGCGAAGTCTTCCATGCGTGTACCCGGGAGATCTTGCCCAGTTTGCCGGACTTCACGATTTCAACGACGCGACGGTAATTGTTGTGGTCGTTGTGGATGTGATTTCCCATCTGGCTGACACGCCGGTGATTGAGCGACGCGTCCGCCATCGCTCGTCCTTCCGCCACGCTATAGCTCAGCGGCTTCTCTACGAATACGTCCTTGCCGGCTTCGAACGCCATAACTGTCGGAATCGAATGCCAGTGGTCCGGTGTCACAATCGCAACCGCGTCCAGCTCTTTCACATCGAGCAGCCGCCGGAAGTCTCCGAAACTTTGGGGCTTGTAGTCCTTTTCCTTCTGAATGATTCCAAGTGCCCGATCAACGTGGGTCCGATCCACATCACAAACGGCTCCGATCCGGACATCGGGAAGTTTGAGGAACTCCCTTAACCGGCCGGTCCCTTGATTGCCAACACCGATCATTCCCATGACGATCTGGTCGTTTGGCCCTTTCGCCGCGAGCGCGGGACGATTCAGGGACAGGACGGATATACCAGCTCCCAGCGTGCCCGCGAACGCTCTTCGTGAGATTTGTTTTCGTTGCACTTCACACTCCTTCAATGCCGCCTTGCGATCAGTTCCATCGGATCGTGGTCACGGTACTGCATGCGAAGCTTCATCGTGCCGCCCTCCACCTTCCCCCTGAACTCGATCCTTACCTCGTCTCCGTTGCCCACCCGGACGACCGTGAACGAGATGTTGTTCCCGTCCACCATTCCGCTCGTAATTTCGGCTGTGCCCCGTTTACTCACGATCTTGCCGGTGAGCTTAGTTCCCTGAACCTCAAGATTGAGCACACTCTCGTGCCTGGAGCCATCGGGCATGCGAGTCGTCGCGTTCCACGCGCCAGTGAGGTCCCCGGTATAGGAAACACCGTGAAGCAGAACGAGCAAATAAGGGATACGAATAAACGCTTTCATCAGATCCGCTTGACCATGATTTGTTTGAACTCCGTCCAGGTTCCCGGCGCATGCGCTTGCAGTTGTATGGGACCTTCTGTCAGGTTTTCCAGTTGATCGTACTCAAGAACCGTATCGCCATTCACGCGGACAGCGCAAGTTCGATCCTTTACGATCAATTGAAATGGAAACCACACCTCGGGTTCGATTTTCGGATAGTTCGCGCGCTTATGCGAGTACAGCGAGCCGGTCGGGTAGTGCGCTCCTTCCACATCATGCAGCTGTATCTCATACGGTCGAATCTTTCGAGCCGGGTCAGCAGCTCGAAACAGAACTCCTCCGTTATGATGTTTCGCGTGGCGGACGTACAACTGCAGTTCGAAATCCCGGAACTTCTCTTTGGTTGCCAACAAGCCATTGCCATCCGCGTGCAAGACGTCCCCCGCAACCGTGACGTTAGGTTTCCCATCTGACACGAACCACTTATCGAAGTCTGCCGGACCGCCGTACAGCATCTGCCATTTCTCTTTGGATGGCAGTTCCTTCACACGCAGGTTGCGAAAACGAATGGGATAAGAAAGGGACTCGAAGCCGAGGTAACCTGTTCGGAAGCGCCGCCGCAACTCCGGCGTGCGATCCACATCCAGATCCTGGATCAGTTCTTCGTTTGTCCAGACCTGTAGGCGCGGCCAATCCATCAGAATGCGGAATGTATTCCATTCCCCCTGGTTCTTGACGTTGATTTTGAGCGGCGCGATCACTGGGAACACTGCGCCCATGGACTGGGGCATTGGCTTCTCATCGTTCTGATGAAACAAATGAATCTGCATGCCGTTCCACATCGGCCGGCCATGCTCTGGAGCATGGAGATAGATGCCCGAATCCATCCATCCCTTGAGAAAAAATTCACCTCGAAAGTCGAAGTTTTCATATTGACGAGCCGACCGCAGCCAGGCAGGAAAGCCGAACGCCTCGTGCACAACGATAGCGCCATCTTTGACATAGAAGGCTGTAGACGGTCCGTCTTGCACCGTCCAGCCGTCCAGGCTTGTGCCGTTAAACAACGATGTAAAGCCAGCTTCTCCGGATTGCGCTCCCAGATACGGCGGAAGAGACATCGCAACGGCAAGAAATGAGCGTCGGTTCATTTGAAGGCAGTATAATGCACTCGCATTCGGGCCTCTACTGGGCCAGAGCTTCACAAGAAGACACCCGATGAAGCGCCTGGCCGGGCGTTGATCGGAGCACGTATCGGATTTCTCGCTGTCCCGCTCACGTGGAATCAGCGCAGCCACAGGTGATCAGGTATCTTGCCCGATATACCCCAGCGAGTCGCGATCGCTAACGCATTGTCGAATTCAATGACGGTTGTGGATGTTCCGCTGGCGAGACGCCTCGATGCCGTCGAGTTCATCCCCCGGTATTTATTGACCATGCGGGTTTGTGAAGATCAGGGGTTTCGGATCCTGGCGAATCGGAACTGTCGTGCATCGCTAGGTTGTGCTTCGTGCAGCGACGGTAACACATGCAGCGGTCGTGGCGGTTTGGCGAACTCTGTTTACCACATAGCTGGCGCATAACTGTGGAAGGGCTTTCGCAAGCTCGAGGTGTAAACGTCTCCGAATTTAAAGCCTGACATTTCGTTTGATGTTTTCTTCCCAGGTTCGTAAGCAAATCACGCATTGAGGGATCTTAGGTACGCGATGACGATGAGCGAGAGCGAGCATGCTCCAGCGGTGTATCGCTGCCTGCTCGCATGGACTCGAAGCCCCGCATTAGCAGAAGAGTTGACGGCCGAGACCTTCTACGGCGCCATCGTTGCTGACCAGCCCGGTTGTCCAATCGACAAACGCGCCGTTCGGGTTTTCGCGCGACGTCCAAACGTGCAGTTCGAAGAACACGGGAATGCAGTAGCGGTTTGGCGCGTTGACAAACTGGAACGTCTGCCTCTCGAGCATAGGGGGAACCGGTTGGATCTTCATCCATGTGGCCGCGTCGATGATGAACTCGACGCCGACCAGGGTGAGCTGCGAAAATCAGTAGCCCTCGTGTCTGCGCCGTTCTGCTCACCGCCATTCCTTTCGCGCATCGGCAGCGAGCCGGAGTGTCGACGCGGCCAGAACTCATCCGCCTGAAGTCGAGCTACGGAAGCTGCGCTCTATTATCTGACACTGGCGTTCATGGCATTTTATGTGTCACGGGAGTTCAACCGTTAGCATCTTTCCAAACAGTGTTTGGGCGGCGGGCAGCGCCCGTTCACCGAGGATTTACGCGTAGATGGGTGGCCCGAGTATGAGCAATCACGTGCCTGAACCTTTCCGGATGATGGCTGTGCTGGCACACCCAGATGACGAGTCCCTAGGATTCGGCGGAGCGCTGGCGCGCTATGCAGGAGAAGGCGTTGAGACTTTTCTTCTGACGGCTACGCGCGGAGAGAACGGACGGCATGGGCCCACCCGCGGCACTTCGCCGCTGCGACTCGGACGAATTCGTGAGGCGGAGTTGCTGGCTGCCGCCAATGTTCTGGGTTTGTCTGAGGTTCAGTTTCTCGACTACGTGGATGGAGCAGTTGATCAGGCGCATCCTGAAGCAGGCGATCCGTCGGATCGCTTCCCACATCAGGCGAGTGAGGCCTCATGTCGTGCTGACGTTCGGGCCCGATGGCGGTTACGGCCACCCGGATCACATCGCAATTTCGCAACTGACGACGTCGGCCGTCGTTTATGCCGCTCAGTCTGGCGGACCGTATCCGAGCGCAGAAGAGCATCCGTCTCATGCGGTGTCGAAGTTGTACTACTTGGCCTGGACGAGCAGGAAATGGAGCGCCTATCAAGCCGCGCTGAAGAAGCTGACGAGCAAGGTGGACGGTATCGAGCGTCAGGCTACTCCCGGCCTGACTGGGCGGTGACTACCGTGATCGACACGAGCAGTTACTCGCGCATTGTGTGGCGGGCAGTCTCGTGCCATGAAAGTCAGATGTCGGTGTATCAGCACTTGCAGAACCTCGCTCCGGAACAGCACGAAGCACTCTGGGGGACGCAGGAGTTCTATCGCGCATTCAGCCTCGTAAATGGCGGACGCGGGGTGGAAACTGATTTGTTTGAAGGACTGTGTGGAACTCAAGCAGCGAAGGAGAGCAGCAATGACGCAGGAGAATGCACTGGAGCGGCTGCGGGAGCGGACAGCAGCGGTCGAGTTACTGCCGGACGAGTTCCGTAGCATCGGCCATCGGCTGGTCGATCAACTGGCGGATTTCCTGGCGGGCTTACCATCGCGTTCTGTTACTCCGGGTGAGAGTCCGACGGAGGTCCGCGCAGCCATTGCCAGTCACCGTCCGCTGCCGGAATCCGGGAGAGAGCCCGCGTTGATTGCAAGCGAAGCCGCAGAGTTGCTGATGGCTCACTCGCTCTTCAATGGGCATCCACGATTCTTCGGTTACATTACTTCGAGCGCTGCGCCGATCGGTGCGTTCGGCGATCTGATCGCGTCGGTGCTGAATTGCAATGTCGGCGCATGGAAGCTTGGTCCCGCGGCTACAGAGATCGAGGCACAAACGATCCGGTGGATCGCCGAGTTTATAGGCTATGCGCCCGATTGCGGTGGACTGCTGGTGAGCGGCGGCAACATGGCGAACTTCGTCGGCTTTCTCGCCGCTCGGGCTGCCGCGCGGTGGTGTGGAACTTCGGAAGCAAGGTGTACGGGCAATGAGCCCGCTACGGTGCTATTGCTCACGGGAAACGCACACGTGGATTGAGAAAGCAGCGGATATGTCCGGGCTGGGGACAGAGTCGGTCCGATGGATTGCGTGCGATCATCGCCAACGTATTGATATGTCCGCGCTTCGGGCGCAGGTCCAGGAGGACATCGATCGAGGGGATCAGCCGTTTCTTGTGGTCGGCGCCGCAGGAACAGTAAGTACTGGCGCCATTGATCCGCTGCGCGAACTCGCCGAGTTCTGCCGTCAACAAGGGCTCTGGTTTCACGTCGACGGCGCGTATGGAGGGCTGGCGGCCGGCGTGCCTGGCGCACCGGAGGAGTTGCAGGGATTAGCGCTCGCGGATTCGGTGGCGGTGGATCCTCATAAATGGCTCTATGCGCCGATTGAAGCGGGCTGCGCTTTGGTGAGGGATCGGAGCCGGCTGTTGAATGCGTTTTCGTACCGCCCGCCTTATTACAACTTCGATACGGAGTCGATCAATTATTTTGACTTAGGGCCGCAGAACTCGCGCGGGTTCCGTGCGCTGAAAATATGGCTGGCATTCCAGCAGGCGGGGCGGTCGGGATTCCGGCAGACGATTGCCGACGACATTGCGTTGGCAGAGCACGCGTTCCGGCTGTTCGACGCGCATCCTGAATTCGAGGCGATCACACGAAATCTGAGCATTTGCACGTTCCGATATGTCCCTTCCGACCTCAGAACTAAGCGCGGAGCCGACGCGACCGAGGCGTTGCTCAACCAGCTGAACCAGACATTGCTGGTGGCAATCGAAAACAGCGGTCGAGCGTTTCTCTCGAATGCAGTCGTTGATGGAACGATACCTGCTACGCATGTGCATCGTTAATTTCCGCACATCCCTGAAGGACATCGAAGCGCTACCCGGGATGATCTCCGAACAGGGCTCCCGGACCTATGCTTCGATGCAGAGCGAGCGCGTGGCCGGGTTTTAGCGAGAGCGCGGCACGGCGCAACTACATTGATCGTGCTGTTGCCTATGACGTGCCAAGCTGGGTTTGAAGAGCTTGTTTGAGTTCGTTCAGGAATGCCTGTTCCTCTTCGCTTACCTGAGTTCCGCCGAAGCCGAGAAAGCCACCTTCTCTAGCAGATTTTGCTACTTTCTCGGCAATTCCATACATCCATTCGCGCACTGCCGAGGTCTCGTCGGGACTCGCCTTTGCTTCGAGAAGCGACATCGCAGCGGCAACACGTTCTAGCGCCATGTTTTTCAGTCCATCCTTGGATGTCTTCGCATCCAGGGAGCCCAGCGTGTCACGCAAGGAGCTTTGCGCCTGCTGCATCTCGACGCGATTCGTGAGATCACGCACCAACGCCACGTCACTTGATTGCCCTTCCATGATTCCCTGCGCTAACGCCATGGATTCCTTTACGGTCGCCAAACCACTGGAGCCGGCGACGAGAGTAGCGAGCCCAACCAAATGCGGCACATCCCGAAGGGTATTCCAGTCCGCGGACGGAAAATCGTTCTTCGTGAGCATGGATCTTAGACGTCCGTGGGAGCCGAAGTTTTCATTCGTTCTGGATTCAGGGTAGATTCTGCTATTTGGCGAAGATGAAGTAGTCCGGTTTGCTCGGAGTTACGTAACGGCGACAAACGCGATGAGGCGAGCATCAAATAGAACCAGATTTGGTAAACTACTGAGCGCCATCGGCGGGTGCGAGATGCTGTCGGTACGACCAGATGAGTTGACGCCTCATTACCGCCCCGCCAGTTCTTGCCTCAACTCTGCTGGCCGTTCTGCCGTTTTTATCACGCGCGCAGACGAAGGCTGGTCGGCCTCGTGTGCTCGAACTCTCGAGCGCGGGCCGGGAGAAGAATGCGCAACTCTCGGCACTGATCACCCAGATCCGGGGTAAGGCCGACGCGTTCGTATTCCTGAGTGGCGGCGCCTCGAAATGCGCGAGGACCACCAGCACCAGTTATTCGCCATGTTCGAGGCGATCACGCTCATCGCGAAAAGCGGCGGACGGGTCGCGATCGGCGACGGCGGCACCTGGGCCGGGATTATGGAAGCAGCGGGAAAGGCACGCCGCGCAAGCGGCAACGCTTTTCCGTTGATTGGCGTCGCTCCGGCGCGCGAGATTCCGCCACGAGGCAAGACGCCCGTCGATCCCAACCACTCCGATGTCGTCGCCGGTCGATAACCCTCGGCGCCCGCGTAAGACACTTGGGGCTCCGAGACCGATACGATGTACTGGCGGGTCTCAAAGCTGTCGGAGGGACGCCCTTCGGTTACGATCGTCGCCAATAGAGCCGGCATCACGTTGAAGGAGGTGGAGGCAAACGTGCGAGCCGCACGCCGCACGATCTTGATCGAGGATAGCGGACGCGCGGCCGATGCGCTCGTCTCGGTTTTGCGGAAGGCGCCGGTCGCAGACGCTGAGGTCAGGAGTCTGAGGGAAAGGGCTGAGAAGGCGGCACTCACGCGGCGGCCAGAGCTTTTCGGATCGTGAACATGGAGGCGGGAGCAACGGGCCTTCGTGACGCCATTACCGCCGCGACATCAACTGAATGACGGAGATGACAATCTGCAACAAACGAGCATAGCGCGAACAGGTTAGAGCATCGCGCCGTTTTTCATCGTCGATGACGTGGTGGCAACGGCGAACTTCTACCGCGACAAGCTGGGCTTCCGCTATGAGCGTTTTTGGGGTGATCCACCCGCCTTCTGCATGGTGAAGCGTGGCGGAATCATAATCATGCTCAGTCAGTTTGCGAGGAGTGGCGGCATGCGTCCGAACCGCGTTGCAGATCCGGAGGGCGAGGCCTGGGACGCTTACATCTGGGTTGACGATGCCGACTCCCTTTATCAGGAGTTCACCGCGAACGGCGTGAAGATCGCTCGCGGACTCTGCGATCAGCCGTATGAGAATCGCGATTTCGATGTCGAGGACTGCAACGGCTACCGCTTGCGCTTTGGACACGACATCACTACGAGGTGATGTGTGATGGTCTGCCTTTATTTCGGTCTGCGCTAGTCACCCTGCGGCGGGTTGCCTAGGGGCGGGAAGGACCCGCGTGGATCATGCTGCGTCGAGTACGGTGCTGAGGATCGCCGTTCCATTCTTTCCAGGCTGGACCGCTAGCATCGGGAACCATAACCTCGAGATTCGCCGGGCTGATCACGCTTGGATGGCGGTTTTCGTACCCGGTGGAACGGGCATCGTGAACTTGCAATACCGCTACCGCTTTTTCCCCGGCGGAGCGGTCATTTCGACATTGTCCCTGATGGTGTTGCTTGTACTGTTGATTCGGAAGTGTAAGCAGACTGATCAACGGGGTTGATGAGACGGAGGATACCTCTGCGGCGCTCCTGAGCTCTTTTCACACATCATTAGCGCCATACAAGCTCGACCTTCTTGCTTGCATTTTGCAAGTCATACTGATACTGTTTCGATTATGCCGGGGAAACACCCGGCCAAACTCATTTGGAGGCGGAGGCAATGTGTCATGAACGCTACGGAAGATAAAGCGGTGAATACACCAAATAAGCCAAAACAAGACTGCGGACCAAAGATCGAACCGCAGAAGGAACACCAATGGCTCCAGAGGATCGTCGGCGAATGGACCTGTGAGGGGGAAGCGATGATGAAGCCAGGCGAACCGCCGATCAAGTGGAAAGCAACAGAAGTAGTGCGATCCCTAGGCGCCCTATGGATCGTGGGTGAGGGTAAAGGTGACGCACCTGGAGGCGGCACGTCTATATCCATGATGACGCTAGGCTATGATCCGCAGAAGAAACGGTACGTGGGTTCGTTTGTCGGATCGATGATGACCAACTTGTGGGTTTATGACGGCCAACTGGACGCGCAGGAGAAGGTGCTGACGCTTGACACTGTTGGCCCGGCCATGGGAGGCGACGGGAAGACGGCAAAGTACCGCGACATTATCGAGATCAAAGGTGATGACGCTCGCGTTTTGTCCTCTGTCATGCAAGGTGAGGACGGAACTGGCACGAAGTCATGAGGGCCAACTACCATCGCGTCAAGTAGCTATTCGACGTGCGGGAGGAGATGTTATGAAAGTTGTTTTCTCCGATTCTATTGGCTGCTAGTATCGTCGCGACCTTACCGGCGGGAGAGTTCGATCCCGCCGAACGTAAGGCGCTCCTGGATCATCTGAAGCAGAGTTCGACAGAGTTCGCGGATTCGCTCAAGGGACTCACGAAAGCGCAGTGGGACTACAAACCTGCTCCGGAGGTCTGGTCGATCGCTGAATGCGCTGAGCACATTGCTTTGAGCGAAGACCTGCTGCGCGAGATGGTCGGAAGCAAAGTTCTCGCGACCGCACCTAACGCGCAGCCTTCAGCGGAACGGAAGGCGCTCGATGACAAAGTTCTCAAGATGATTACCGACCGCAGCTTCAAGGTGAAGGCTCCCGAGCCTCTGCAGCCTTCCCGGCAGTTCGCCACGCCTGCGGCAGCGCTGGAGAAGTTTGAGCTGAGCCGAAAAAAGACTGTGGCTCTAGCCAGCGATCGTAGCGATCTGCGTGACCACACAGCGCCACATCCCGTGTTGAAGGAATTGGATGCTTACCAGTGGCTCCTTTACCTTTCTGGCCACACCATGCGGCACACGGCTCAGATCCGGGAAGTGATGGCGTCGTCCGGATATCCTGCGGGGCAATAAGCCCTTACTTGGGGAAGCCGACGACGGAAAGACTCGGAAAGAGGCGAAGCGCGTTCTTGTAGTACACCTTCTTCAACACGTCATCCGGCAAGTCGAGACCGTAGAGTTTCCAAAGTCCGTGATACTTCCGAATGTTGTCGATCCAATCGTCATCAGTTTCCAGCACCCGGAAGTAAAAAGGATACTCGCTTACGTTGTAGGTGTCTTTGCCGAAAAGGATGCGGTCCTGATATTTGATGAAGAACCGCTTTGCATTGCGCGGTTGACGGCCCAGTCTCCGAGGATGGCGGCGATCTCAACGTTCAGATTCGGCATACGGTCGAGCATCGCTCCAAGCGCCTGAAGGTCGTGCGCCATCCAACCCATGTGAGCAGCGATGAAGATCGTTTTCGGGTGCTTCGCGAAGAGATTGTGCTGCTCGCCGATTACCTGCTCCCACGTAAAGTCCTGGCCGGCTTCGGCACGATTCGGACGGAGGCGTAGCTCCAGCCACCGCTCGTTGTACTTGTCCATTGGATCAAACAGAGGCTTCGGATCCGCCGTGTGAATCATTACCGGGATCTTGTATTTTGCACATACATCCCACACCGGATCGAGACGCGGATCGTCGACCGGAACGCGCTTGCCGTCGATGTCCTTCTCACGCATGCCGAAGTTCTTCCAGACCTTGAGACCGATCGCTCCGTTTTTGATGTCTTGTTCGAGTTGAGCTGCTACTCGCTTTCCGTAATCAGGCTCACCGATCCCCTTGTAATCGATATTGGTCATGCTCGCAAAGCGGGCGCCCTGCGGATGAGCCTTGATCGCGTCGAGGAACTTTTTCGTTCGTTCACCGAAGCTTCCAGAGACGGGCGAACTCAACATGATGCGCATGTTGAGGGTGTCCATGTCCTTCAACATGGAGTCGAGTTTCGTGGTGTCCCGCTGATGGGTATGGATGTCGATAAACGGGAATTTGGCTCTGGGCACCGTGGTCTTGGGGACCACCAGCATGGCCTTAGGCTCGTATTCCTCGATGGTGGGAGCAGGAGGAGGTTGTTGGGCGGACGCCAACACCGCAAAGAACAGAACGGGAGCAGCGAGCTTTCTCATGCTGAATGTGAGTATAAACCGGCTGTCCCGTTATATTTGCGATGCGCCCTATGGGGCAGTTTCGGCGGGCGTCTCCGCCGGATTTACCAGCGGGAATGCGACGATATTGCTGACGTAAACATCCTGCGCAATCGTCAACTGTGTCTGCGGATTGGTAGGCAGATCCGGATTGAGCAGCAGCCTCAATTCATAGACGCCTACCGCGCCTGTTTTCAGGCCGGCCGCCAGTACGTTCGCCGTCTTGCCGCCGGCAATCGCATCGACAGGAGCATTGGGAGCATTCAGTTCGGGGCCGCCGTACTTAGCGCCCGTCACCGTTGCGAACTTAGCCTCGTCCGGCTGCACGATACCCAGCCCGGCGCCGTAGACGACGATAGTTTCGCCGGGGACCGCCGGATTTGCTTCGGTGATCGGCGCGCCTTCCTTGTTTGCGCAGCACAACTCACCCGTCAGCGCGGTAAGAATGACGCTTTCCGTTCCCGTCGCTGAGTACTTCAGACCCTGACCTTCGGGCCCTGGAATTTTCGCCTGCAGAATGATGCGGGTGTAGACGGCCGCCGGAGACGCTGTGACCTGCTCATCGGCGTTGATCTGTCCGATCAGACCGTCGCGAATGGCGCCAAGAGAATCGTCTTTCTTGACCGTGTACTTGTACTCGCGACTCTCGGCAATGGTCACCGTCACGACATCGTTCTCTTTGGGAGTACCGTCAACCGAGACAACACCGGTCGCGTAAGTGGTGCCATGATAAGCAACAGCGGGCCGGGGATCAGTTCCGTCTCCGGCGAAGACGCCGGGGTTCTGCGGAATGATAGGAACGCCGGTCGCATTCGTGATAGTGACTCCGTCCCGTCCTTCAATGCGAACCCATGCGCTCACGCTCGACGCATCGTTCACTTCATACGGCATCTGTGTGTTGATCTGTGTCGGCGAAACGTAGAGCAGAGGCGCTCGTACGCCATCGATGTACACCTCGACTCCGCCAAGTTTCTTCGGCCATTCGTTACCCTCAGGGGCAACGGCTGTCGTATCCGCCAAGTGATCACCCAACAGCGTGACGAGAGTACCGGGCGCAATCTTGGCGGCATCCTGCCCGCCATTCAGTGTTGCTCCGCTTGTTGAAGCCTGAATCTGAGCGCCTGTAGAAACTGAAGCGGTGAATTGTATTGTATTCCCCGCGTCGCCGGATTTCTTTGCCGTCAGGATCACCTGGTTGAAGATCGTATTCGGTGTCGCGAACACGTCGGGGTCACCCGCTCCCCCATTGATGGTTTCGACAAGAGAGTTGATGACCTTCGCGATGTTCTCGTCCTTGCCTGCCTTGTACTTATAATCGCGGGCATCGGCGATTCGGATGGTTACCTCGTCGTTTTCTTTCGGATCGGCTGTAAACGTGACAGCGCCAACAGCGAAGATGTTTCGGCTGGCGGCGTTGCGAACCGCGGTGTACGGGAGAATTTCTTCCCCGATCGTGAACACCATGACGCGGCGGTTGAACGGGTCCGCGACATAAAGATTGGTGCCATCCCAGGCCAGAGAACTAGGAGTTCGAACCGTATCGGACGCAGAAACGCGGAGTTCAGCAGAATCCTGAATCAGATTATCGTTCAGCTGACCCAGAACCACATCTGCAGGCTGACCACTGCGGGTGGGAATACTGTTGTAGATCAGAATGCGATCATTTCCTCCGTCCGCAATAAACAGGCGCTTACCGTCAGACAGGGCGAATCGGGGAAACGAGAGGGTCGCGGAGCATGCGCGCGGAAAGGTCAATTCGTTCGTCGTAGCATCTCTACCGCTCGGCGCACACAGAAATTTAACGTTGTTCGGGTCGGAGGCGTTCTGAAGGAGCGTGCTGTTTACATCCGGTTGACCGAGCGCGAAATCGGCTACCTGAGCATTCTGCGTCGGTATCGTGTTCCACACCAGAACACGGTTGTGTCCGAGGTCGGCTACATACAGACGCGTGCCATCAGAGGTAACCGACACCGGATTCAGCATCGTGCTTCCTGTCGCTGTTATTGTGAGCTTGGTAAGGTCGGGTTCTACGAAGGCGTTGAAATCTGTCTGTCCAAGCACGAGATTGGCACTCTGCCCGTTCTGAGTCGGAATATTGTTAAAGACGAGGACCCGGTGATTTCCTGAGTCGGCGACGTAGAGCTTACCATTCTGGATCCAGACTCCTTGCGGGCCGCGAAAGCCTTGCGCGCTAGGTGTCGTTCCACTTCCTCCATAGTTGATACCGCCGGACGTAAAGTCCTTCTGACCAACAACCACGTCTGCGGGAACATCGACGGAGTTCGGTATCTGGTTCCAGATAAGTACGCGGTTATTGTCTGTATCGGCAACCGCGAGCACCCGGCCATCGGTAGCAACGGCCGTCGGTGTCCTGACGCGATTCTGAGCCAAGCCCAAATCTACCTTAGAGAAGTCAGGCTGACCCAGGACAATGTCCGCTTCGGCGACGCAAACCGGACAACGCAGGTCGACGCGCTGAATGGACTCCTTGGGCCCGGGAATCTTCGATGACAAATTGTGATAAACCAGGATGCGATTATTCTGCGGGAGCGCTGAGACACGGCTGGAGTCCGTAACAAACAGCGTGTCATTCGCATATGCGACTCCGCCGACAGCGCCGAGTACGGAGGCCGACGCGCCGGCCTCCTGGCGGGTAAATGTTTTTTGTCCGACGAGGGCACGAGCGGCCTGGCCAGTATAGAATTCGGCCGCAGAAAGCAAGCTAGCTAACGCAAGGGGAAGCGCGAAATACTTCATGTTAGAGGAGATACGCCTAAGGCTCCAGTATACCAACCCTGTCCGACGTACCCTGTTAAGAACAGGTTGCGGTGAATTGTTTCACTACGGCAGGAGATCGGCCGGACGTATACTTGTGCCATCCCTTACACTTTGATAGGCCGCTTCCATGGCCACAAACGTATTCAGATATTCGCCGACTCCGGTTTCGAATTCAGCGCCGGTCGCGAGACACCGGATGAAATGCTCCTGTGTGGCGTAGACGCTATCGCCCTTGTAGCCGATCTCGGATTCAGGCCGCCAAATCACATCGGCATCAAGAAACACGGTACCCGTCGCGTTCACATGCAGGCGACCCGTCTCACCTTCGAATATTGCCTCACCCATTGCGGGTCCGGGGGGCTCCGGGTTGATATAACGGTTCGCGTCGATCACGCCAGTGACTCCACATTGGTGTCGCAGTACGAGAATTGCTGCGTCCTCTCCGCGAATTACGGGGTTCCGGCGAGAAGCGGTTGCGAACACGGATTCAATGGGGCCATACAGGAAGCGAGCTGTATCGATGTGATGGACCAGCGTTTCAAAAATGAGCAGCCGAGGCATCTCGGTGAAGTACGGCTGGTTCGGATAGGGCGTTGGACCCAATCCATCCGCCTGCCGAACCTCAAAAAAATACGTAGTCGAAGAGCCGACTGCTCCGGCCTCGAGCTGCTGTTTAATGTAGCGATACCAAGGCTGCCAGCGCCAGTTCTCGTGCACCATGACGCGAGCGCCACTTTCTGCCACTGCCTGGTGTATCGCGAGAGCCTGCGCCAGATCGGGAGCCAGCGCCTTCTGGACGATCGCAGGGATTCCTTTTTCGATTGCGAGTTCAACCAATTCGCGGTGAGTGTCCGGACGAGTCGCGATATCGAACACATCGATCCCGCCATCGTCCAGCATCGTGCGCGCGTCCGA
Organism: Bryobacteraceae bacterium; assembly: GCA_963825845.1. Lineage (GTDB taxonomy): Bacteria > Acidobacteriota > Terriglobia > Bryobacterales > Bryobacteraceae > DASQDN01. The sequence continues at coordinate 83,486 of CAWGVL010000081.1, forward strand.
GTAAGATCGAGGCGCGGAGCTTTGGGCCCGTTCGATCAAGCGATCGCAGGCTGCGACCACCTCCACATTCGGCATGCGGCGCCACGCTTCCAACTGGATCTGCCCGAAGAAACCACAGCCGGCGATTGCAACTCGCCACACGCGCTCAGGGTTCGGTGTTATTGTCACTCTCCGCGAGGATAACGTAATAGAGTAATCGGGTCGACGATGTCGTTAAAAGAATACGCCCGCAAACGCAAGTTCGAGAATACTCCGGAGCCTGCTCCCGCCGCGCTGGAGCCGACCGAGCGCACGCAAGGCCGGCTGTTCATTCAGCGGCACGATGCGACACGGCTGCACTACGATCTGCGACTCGAAATCGGGGGAACGTTGAAGAGCTGGGCGGTCCCGAAAGGCCCGTCACAGATTCCACTGTCCAAGCAGCTTGCGATGCACGTCGAGGATCACCCGCTCAGCTACGGCGACTTCGAGGGCAACATCCCGAAAGGGAACTATGGCGCGGGCAGCGTAATGCTGTGGGATTACGGAACCTTCGAAGTGCTGAAAGACGGTGACGGCGAGGCGCAACTGGCGCGCGGCGATCTCAAGTTCCACGCGCATGGCCAAAAGATGAAAGGCGAGTTTGCGCTGGTGCTGATGAAGGGCCGCGGAAAAGGCAACGAATGGCTGCTGATCAAGAAGCGCGATGAATTTGCCGACGAGGACTATGACATCGAAGCTCTGGCGTACAGCGTGAAGACCGGTCGAACGCAGGAAGAGATCGCACAGGATCTACCTCCCCCCAAGAAAAAGTCTGCGGCGGCAGAAGAAGAAGGCGGCCGGCCTGCAACCGGAAGACCTGCCGAATGCGAAAAAGGCTCAGATGCCCGCCAACATTCAGCCGATGCTCGCAACCTTGGCGAATCGTCCGCCGGAGGGGTCGAAGTGGGTTTACGAGATCAAGTGGGACGGTGTGCGCGCAATCTGCTACATCGAGGACGGGCGCCTTCGGATGCTGTCGCGGAACGGCAACTCGTTCGACCGCCAGTATCCCGAACTCAGCGTAATCCCACGCCAGGTTGCCGCCGACACAGCGATCATTGACGCGGAGATTGCCGTACTCGATGAACAAGGGCGTTCGCGATTCGGCCTGATTCAACCGCGCATCCACCAGACGAATGCGAACGAAGTCGCGCATCTGTCGCGAAAAACGCCGGTGAAGATGTACGCATTCGATCTGCTCTATTGGAACGGCTACGATCTTCGGAACACCCCGCTCCTCGACCGCAAACGAGCTTTGGCCGAGATTGTCACGCCGGGCGAACGCATACAGGTTTCCGAGCACTTCATGGTGAAGGGCCAGGAGATTCTCGAAGCGGCTCGACAGATGGGGCTCGAGGGTGTCATCGCGAAGGAAGCGAGCAGCAAGTACGAGCCGAAGCGCAGCCGGAGCTGGTTGAAGCTGAAGGTCACGGGTCAGCAGGAGTTCGTAATCTGCGGCTACACGCATGGCGAGCGCTCGACCTTCAGTTCGCTTGTCCTCGGCGTTTACGACGACGGGGAACTGAAGTTCGCAGGATGCGTTGGCACAGGCTTCAATGATCAGACGCTCGCACAGATCTGGAAAAAGCTGAAGCCGCTCGAAACCACGAAAAATCCTTTCGGCAAGAGCATCGATGTGCTTCGCGAGGTCACGTGGGTGGAGCCGAAGCTTCTGTGCGACGTTAAATTTACGGAATGGACTCAAGACGGCCGTCTGCGGGCGCCGGTGTTCATCGGGTTACGGGACGATAAAAACGCCGAAGAAGTAGTCCGTGAGTCAGCGCCGGATGAGCCGCGGTTTGCGAAAGACAGGAAAGAAGTCAGTCTCACCATCGACGGCAAGGTTCTGAAGTTCACGAATCTGGGCAAAGTCTGGTTCCCGAAGGACGGCTTCACCAAGCGCGACGTTCTGAACTACTACGATGCCGTGGCGGAACTGATGGTACCTCATTTGGCGGGACATCCGTTGTCATTAAAGCGGTATCCCAACGGAATCCATGAAGACTTCTTTTTCCAGAAGGACATCCCCGAGGGGTATCCGAACTGGCTGCGCATCGAGCCGATCTATTCGGAGCATCGCGGCGAGCCGATCCGGTTCGTTGTGGCCGATGACCGCGCGACCTTGTTATTTCTGACAAACCTCGGGTGCATCGATCAGAACCCGTGGATGAGCCGCGTAGAGACTCTCGACTACCCGGATTACATTCTGATCGATCTGGACCCGCAGGAGTGTCCGTTCGAGAAGATCCTCGATGCAATGGCCATGGTGAAAGACGTACTGGACGAGATCGGATTGGCGGGTTATCCGAAGACTACGGGTGGGGACGGCATGCACGTCTTCGTTCCGATTGAGCCGCGATACACGTACGAGCAGGCGCGCTCCTTCGCCGAAATTGTCGCGCAGGTCGTCATCGGGCAGCGGCCCGAATTGTTCACCACGCCCCGATCCGTGGCAAAGCGGCGCAAGGGCCGCGTGTACTTCGATTATCTGCAGATCAGCTCAGGAAAAACGATCGCGGCGCCGTACGTTGTCCGCGCATACGATGGCGCTCCTGTCGCGACGCCACTGCAGTGGGACGAGGTCAAGCATGGCCTTACGCCGAAGACCTTCAACCTGACAAACGCCCTCGATCGGTTTAAGGATGTCGGAGACCTGTTCAAGCCCGTGCTGACGAACCGTCAAAAACTGGAACCTTCGCTAAAGAAGTTGGCGAAGCTGTTGCAGGCGCAGTGATTCAACGGTTGGCTGCGAATTGGAACCGGACGACGAGATCGCTCGCGACGGGACGATCTTCGACACGCGCGGGCTCGAACTTCCATAGCTTGGCGGCCTCCACAGCGGAGCGTGCGAGATGATCGTCCACATTCTTGGTGACGAGGTCCGCATCGCGCACGACACCTTCCGGATCGATGGAGACCCGCACGGCCACCGACGTAGGCTCAGTCGCTTTCACCTGCGGTTGGAATCGTCGGACAGCCTTGGCAGGGACGAAGTCCTTTTTGCGCCCGGGTATCATCCAGCCGAATGCGCGTTTCAGGGGAGACGAGTGCGGCTTCTCCACAGTCGCCGAGACGCGCGGCAATTCCATGTCGCGCGATGGGAGAGGCGGCCTGTATTCCAGTTTCGACGGCGGCGCAAACGCGAGTTGCGGCGGCTCGGGCACATCGAGATTATCGCTACTCCGCGCACGCGTCGATGTTTGAGACTGGCTGGGGGGATCGACAGTAAGGTCTGCGACGCGAACTCTTTTCTTGGGGCGGGCCTTCGCCACTGGGGGATCGACAGGTGGAGGCATAGGCTCAGGAAGCGCCACTTCTGCTTGTTGGACACGAGCAACGTCCGGAGTCGCATGCTGAATGCGAATCGACTCCGTGAACTGGCCCACTTGCATTCGAAAATTAACATCGGACCCGGCAGGTTTGTATTCGATCGATCCGGACTGCACCTGTTCGGGAGTCAGTTCCAGCTTGCTTTCCTCCGGCCCGTCGGCGATCCAGATGACTGCCCCTTGCGCATCGCTCAACACTTTGCTGCGCGGATTCCAACGGAGCCGTACGAGCCCGGGCTTCGTTTCTGCGCGCATCGAAAGCATATTGAAGGGTGAGCCGGATGTCGCTTTCGATTTGATGAACAGGGGCGTCACCGCGAGAGCAGCTACGACCGCGGCCGTCGCAGCCCATCTCCGCCATGGCGGCAGGACTGCAGGAGGAGCGGCGTTCGCGGGCTGCACGGGAAGTTGGAATTCCCGGTAGCTGCTGGTCCTGCGAATATCGCCTTCCTCCCAAAAAAAGAATCCTGCCGTGGAGGGCGGTCGAACGCAGAGCGCCACAGCCCACGGTTCGGCGAAATACGTTGCCATTAAATCGGCATCGCGCTTGTCCAAATAAAGGCCAAGCCGCCGATGCGAGCGCCAATAGCCAACCGGCTGGAGGTCACCGTTCTTTTGCCTCAGGCGTTTCTTCAGCCTGCGGCGGTCACTCTCGGACAGCGCCCAGCCTTCTCCTCGCTCATGCTCGCAATCAACGAGGTCGCCTTGCTCGATGGTGACGATGTAGTAGTCTTCACCGGTTTCGCGGACGCGGCCCCAAAGGACGCCTCCGTTTTCGACGGCGGATCCCTTTTCAGAAACGATATTGGCGTAGCTGCGAATTTGTGCCGCTGCCGACTTCCGAAAATGGATGGAAACGGGCTTCCCGTCTACAGACCAAATCTCATAACCATCATCAGGCACGGCGGTCACGCGGCAGCAATCCAAGGGCCAGCATATCGTACTCGTCGTTTCAAGCAGCTACTGGAAGCGGCACGCTCGGCGACGGGAAAATTTTCGCACTCCGTTCCGGACGATGGCAGGAATTACACCCGGTGTTACACTGCAGAGCAATGGTTAACGGTGTATTTTCAGTTCGCGCGGACAGTTGCGCCTGAACGACCGCTATGCCCACGCTTGGAACGCCAGTAATCGCTGTATGGCAGTAGACGTCAGTAGATTCTACAATCCTGGTTTGACACGGCAAAACCCACATTCCTGCGCTACCTGCGCCCATCTGAACCGTCAACTCCTGAACATCATGCAGGAGCATCTGAACGCTGAGCGCGATCTTTATCACGCTGCATTTGAGCTTAAGGATGCCCGACTCGCACATGAGCACAACCTTCGTGCGATCGACCTCGTTCAGCGGAGCGCCGAATTGAGGGCGGTTTTCGATCTGCACATGCGCAGGGAACACGATCCCGGCGACGACCTGGTAACGGCGGAAGCCACGTAGACCTAAAGCATAAACGGCGATCAAGAATGCCTGGCCGCCCAGGCATTCTTCATATAAATTAGAGACAGAATTGCGTCGGTATTTCGGAGCGGAATTCGATGTGCTAGATTCGATACGCGATGGGGGCAGTGCTGAACAAGCGTGGAGCCGCGGCGCCAGTGCTATTAGCTGTTATCGCGGGGTTGCTGATCGGCGTCGGCGTATACACATTCGGTTACGCGCGAGGAGCGTCCTACATGACGGACAATCCTGCAGCTTGCGCGAACTGCCACGTCATGAAGGACCAGTATCAAAGCTGGATGAAGGGCAGCCATGGGAAAGTAGCCGTATGCAACGACTGCCACACTCCACCCGGATTTGTAAATAAATACGCGACCAAGGCGATCAACGGTTTTTTTCATTCTCTCGCATTTACGACACAGCATTTCCCAGACGAGATCCTCATTACGGATCGAAACTTCCGCGTTACCGAGAAATCCTGTTTGAAGTGCCATGAAGATATAGTTGCCGGTATCCGCGAAACGCGGGGACATCGAGCGGACGTTTCGTGTATCGGTTGTCACAGAACGGTGGGACATCTCTAAGGAGCCACGGATGGCTGATTCTCGTCGAACACGATTGGGGCTGATCATTGCCGTAACCACGCTGGCTACGATCGCTATCGCAGCGCTGCTTGTGAATATCTTCGAGCGCAAGCAAGAGGCGCGTCAGACGTTTTTCCGTGTGGTAGAGATCACGGATGACACGGAAGATCCCGCGATCTGGGGGAAGAACTTCCCGCTGCAGTACGACGCGTATCAGGCGCACCGTGGATCAAACGCGAACTCGGTACGGCGGATCGGAAGCAATGCGCCGGTTGCCGACGCAGGTGGATCCTCGCAGCGTGGTCGCGCAGAGCAAACTCGAAGAAGATCCGCGACTCGTCGCGATGTGGTCGGGGTACGCATTCTCAACGGACTTCCGGGAGGAGCGCGGCCACTCGTACATGCTCGATGACCAGCGGTACACGCGCAGGGTGACCGAGTTCAAGCAGCCGGGCACGTGCCTGAACTGCCATGCCTCAACGTACGTCACGATGAAGAAACTCGGCGGGGGCGACATTTTCAAAGGATTCGAACAGATCAATCACATGTCTTACCTGGAAGCGACCAAGCTTGTGAAGCATCCTGTGGCCTGCATCGACTGCCACGATCCGCAGAGCATGGCGCTCCGGGTGACCAGGCCGGCATTTATCGAAGGCATCCGGGCGTATAAAGCATCGCTGGGCGTACAGAACTTCGATCCGAATAAGGATGCAAGCGCGCAGGAGATGCGGTCGTACGTTTGCGGCCAGTGCCATGTGGAGTATCACTTCAAAGGTGACGAGAAGAGGCTCACGTTCCCGTGGTTTAAAGGACTGCATGTGGACGATGCGCTCGCCTACTACGACGAGATCGGGTTCAAGGATTGGGTCCACAAGGAAACGGGCGCGAACGCCCTGAAGGCGCAGCATCCCGAGTTCGAGATGTACAACCAGGGCGTGCATGCTCGATCGGGCGTAGCGTGCGCCGATTGCCACATGCCCTATCAGCGTGAGGGCGGCATGAAGGTCAGCGATCATCATGTGCGCAGCCCGATGCTCAACATCAACCGCGCATGTCAGGGATGTCATCACTTTGAAGAGCAGGAGTTAAAAAACCGTGTCGAGGCAATCCAGGCTCGTTTCGCGAACCAGAGGGATACAGCAATGGACGCCCTGGTGCAATTGATCAACGACATCAAAGGCGCACAGGGTAAAGCGCCCGAAGCCGATCTGAACCTGGCGCGCGACTTCCAGCGTAAGGCGCAGTTCTTCCTGGACTATGTCGAGGCGGAGAATTCGATGGGCTTTCACGCCTCCGGAGAGGCGCTGCGGATCTTGTCGGATTCGATCAACTTCACGCGTCAGGGACAACTGGCTGTTCGTGGCGTGAAGCCGGTTCCTCCGACACGTCCGCGAATTCGGATCCCAGGAAGCGAGCGCGGTCCTGTGCAGCAGCCGGGCGCGCAGAAAGCGGCGGGTTCCGACACCAGGGTGCGAGCGAGTTTGCGGAACTAACGCCTGGTGAGTGCTTCTCGGGCCCGGCGGACGAGACCGTCAGCATCGGGACCGAGTGCGGTAAGGTGACCCATTTTACGGCCGGGTCGCGGCTGCAATTTGCCGTATAGATGCAATTTCACTGAAGGGAATGCGCAAGCGGCTTCCCAATCGGGCTCGCCATCGTTCCAGAGGTCGCCGAGCAAATTCGCCATCGCTGCCGGGCACAACTGCGCGGTCGAGCCTAACGGAAGGCCGCAGACCGCCCGTAGCTGCTGTTCGAACTGACTGGTTACGCACGCATCAAATGTATAGTGGCCTGAGTTATGCGGCCGAGGCGCAAGCTCATTGATCAACAAATCTCCGTCATGCGTAACGAAGAACTCGACACATAGCACGCCCACGACGTCAAGTTTCTCGAGTACTGCCCTGGTGATTTCAACGGCTCGATTCGTAACGCGGTCTGAAATTGACGCGGGCGCCACCGAAAGATCCAGAATCTGGCGATGGTGCTCGTTGTGTGACGGCGGGAAGTAGGCGAATGATCCGTCCAGCCCGCGCGCGGCAACGACGGATATTTCCCGTTCGAAGTCGATGAATTTTTCAAGAACGGCAGGACAGCGAGCGATTGCGTCCCACGCCGCATCCAGATTCTCCGGACGTGGAATGAAGACCTGCCCCTTTCCGTCATACCCAAATCCCGCGGTCTTGAGAATGGCGGGACAGCCGTGCTCGTCGATGGCACGCTTCAACGCGTCATAGCAGTCGACCGGCGTGAATGGCGTAACGGGAATGCCTGCCTTATCCAGGAAGGTCTTCTCGCGAATCCGGTTCTGTGTAATGTGCAGAACTGAACCAGCGGGACGGACGTGAGTATAGTCGGCCGCGACGGCGGCAGTTTCCGCGGGCACGTTCTCGAACTCGAACGTAACAACGTCAACGTTCCGGGCAAAATCGCGAACGCGGTCGAGATCGTAATACCGTCCGGCCCACTCGATGTCGGCCAACTGACCGGTGGGGGTGTCTTTCTCCGGGGAGTACGTGTGTACGCGATATCCCATACGCCGGGCCGCGATTGCGAACATGCGGCCAAGCTGCCCGCTGCCGAGAACTCCAATCGTCGCGCCAGGGAGAATTGCCTTCATGCGAGCGTATCCTGTCGAACCTTACAGGTCTGTTCTTCGCGAAACCTTCGAAGCTTCTCACGGAGGTCGGGGCGATGATTTCCAAGAATCGCAATGGCCAAAAGGGCGGCATTGATCGCGCCGGCCTTTCCGATCGCGAGTGTGCCGACCGGAATCCCGCCCGGCATCTGCACGATGGAGAGCAGTGAATCCATGCCTTTCAAAGCGTGACTCTCAACGGGGACGCCAAGCACCGGTACCAAGGTCTGAGCTGCGACCATCCCCGGCAGGTGCGCGGCGCCACCTGCGCCGGCGATGATCACTTCGATTCCTCGAGACTCCGCCGATGCGGCGAAATCCGCCATATGTTGAGGAGTGCGATGGGCGGAGATGATGGACGATTCGTGCGGCACGCCAAAGCGAGTGAGCATCTCGTCCGCGTGCCGCATGGTTTCCCAATCTGATTTGCTGCCCATAATGACAGCAACCAGCGGTGTATTCATTACTGCCCTTGACCGAGCGAGTATCCGGGCTGTCCGTCAAAGGTGTACAGGCTCTCGATCTTGACGAAGTCGACGCCACCCGCCTGAATTCGGCCGAGGAGGTCGATGATTTGGGAATGCTGCATGCCCGAGCCGCCCGCCGGCTCGAAGCGGCAGCGCCACAGATCGCCGGTGATGGTTTCAGGGAAGCCGCCGGGGTATACCTTCGTTCCACGGCTGTCGATCATGACCAGCTTCACAGCCGAACCGCCGAGTTGCTCCATCTTCGCGCCGAGGTCGTTGGCGCTGCCGTCCGTCCAATCGACGAACACATCGACGCCGACCAGTTGTTTCTGCGCCCGAGGACGCGCGGCGCTCTGGTCTGCGGCCGCTTCCTGCTTCTTCGGAGCTGATTTGTACGTGACGGCCTTCAACTTGTCGGGCTTTTGGCCGAGCCGCGCGACGACGGCCTGCGCGAACTCACGCGTACCGACCTTTTCTTTGCTCGTGCCTTCCGCGTAAATGTCGTAGGTATGAACGCCATCTTCGAGAGTGCGGAGCCAGGCATTGTGCACGCGCTCGGCCACGTCGGTCTGGTCAATGTGGACGAGCATCAGGATACCGCCGAGCAGCAGCCCTGACGGGTTGGCCAGGTTTTGACCGGCGCGTCGCGGAGCCGATCCATGGATGGCCTCGAACATCGCATAATTCGAGCCGATGTTTGCGGATCCCGCGAGTCCAACTGAGCCGGCTATCTGCGCAGCCACATCGGAGAGTACGTCGCCGTATAGGTTCGGCATAACCACAACATCGAACGCTTCCGGCGTATCGGCGAGTTTCGCTGCGCCAATGTCGACAATCCAGTGCTCATTCGTGATGTCGGGATATTGCGTCGCGATCTCGTCGAACACTTTATGGAAGAGACCGTCCGTGATCTTCATAATGTTGTCTTTCGTGAAGCACGTGACTTTCTTCCGATTGTTCTTGCGGGCGTACTCGAAGGCATACCGCACGATGCGTTCGCTTCCGCCGCGGGTGATCAACTTTAGACACTGAGTGACATCCGAAGTGAGACGGTGCTCGATACCGCCGTATACGTCTTCCTCGTTCTCTCGGACAATGACGACATCCATAACCGGATGCTTGGTTTCGACGTACGGATGGTAAGCAACGCACGGGCGCACGTTCGCATACAGACCTAGCATCTTCCGGGTAGTAACGTTCAGGCTCTTGAAGCCGCCCCCTTGAGGAGTCGTGATCGGCGCCTTCAGGAACACCTTAGTTCGGCGCAGCGATTCCCACGCGCTGGGCTCGATTCCGGCACTGTTGCCACGCAGGTACACTTTCTCGCCGATTTCGATTGTCTCGATGTCGAGCCGTGCACCTGCCTCCTTCAGAATGTGGAGGGTCGCTTCCATGATTTCGGGACCGATGCCGTCGCCGTGGGCCACAGTGATGGGTATATTGGTGGACATTTGGGTGGAAACAACTAAGTTAACGAGTTTTCCCCGTAAGGGCAAGAGAAGGGAGCCGTGGAGGAGGAAGAGACGGCTCCCTGGAGGCGCACTCAGCGCGACGAGCGAAAGGCGATCCTGACAAGCGAATACGCCGGTGCTGAAGTTGCTGAAAACCGTGTCGAACGATGGTCGCTCAGCCTGTTCCGCTCACGTGGACGACCGACGATGCGGCTGCTAATGGAAGATTTCCACATGGCCGTGAGCCATGTTAAGGCGGGAATGCCGTAAATGCAATGGGGGAAACGGGTTATCGGTACCCAGACTGTATGGAACAGGACGTAAATACGAACGCATCCCGGACCACAGTTCGCGCTTCTAATCTTTTAGGAGTAGAATAATTCTACGCATGGTGAATCTTGCGCTGCACCGCTTTGCCGTTCTTTTAGCGGTGAGTACCCTCTTTTTAGTCATCGCAGGCGCCTCCGTGACGAGCAACCAGGCGGGTTTGTCCGTGCCGGATTGGCCGCTTTCGTACGGTCAAGTAATGCCGGAAATGAAAGGTGGCGTTTTCTACGAACACGGCCACCGGATGATCGCGAGCGCGGTCGGATTCTTCACCGTTATTCTCGCCATTTGGCTTTGGCGCACCGAGCAGCGCGCCTGGGTCCGACGACTTGGGTACGCAGCACTCGGGACAGTGATCCTTCAAGGTCTTCTCGGGGGACTCACGGTTTTGTTCATGCTCCCGAAGGCGGTGAGTATCAGCCACGCATGCCTGGCACAGCTTTTCTTTTCCACCACAGTGGCTATCGCGCTTTTTACGTCTCCCGGTTGGCGGAGCGGCCCGCAGTTTGTTGAAGATGGCGGTTGGCCGTCGATGCGGTCCCTCGCGCTTTCAGCGAGCGTTCTCACGTTGGCGCAGGTAGCTCTCGGAGCCGCCTTTCGTCATCGCGCGTTGGGTATCGTCCCGCATATTATCGGAGCGGTCGTCGTTACCTTTGTGCTTCTGATGGTCGCGACGTTCGTCCTGGTACAGTTTCCAAAGCATGCCGGACTGACGAAAGCGGCCTGGAGCCTGATCGGAATTACCTCCGTTCAAATCATTCTTGGTGTAATAGCGTATGTTGTGCGTCTAAACCATTGGGATGCTGTGACTCCCACCGGGGTTCTGGTTGCGTCTACAGTCGCACATGTCGCATTCGGCGCTTTAACAATGGCGGCGAGTGTGGCGCTCGCATTGGAAGTGTTTTATCACGTGCGGCCTCGCGCGGCGTTCCACCCGGGGTTGCCGGCGGTCTCTCGATGAACGATTACATACAGCTCACAAAGCCGCGGATCACCTGGCTGATTCTGATGAGCACCGGTGTCGGCTTCTTTTTTGGAGCTGACCGGACTTGGTCGTGGCTTGTCCTGCTGCACACCACACTGGGCACGGGCTTAATCGCATCCGGTACCGCGGCGTTGAACCAATGGTGGGAGCGAGAGGCTGACGCGCGCATGCCGCGCACTCAGAACCGTCCGCTTCCTTCGCATCGGATATCGGTTCAAGGCGCAATGTGGTTCGCGATCGCGCTGTCCGTCCTCGGATTCGCTGAACTATGGTTCGGCGCGAATCCTCTGACCGCCATCCTCGGCGCATTCACGCTGGCAAGCTACCTCTTCATCTATACGCCGCTGAAGCAAATCACGCCGCACTCCACGACCATCGGAGCCGTTCCCGGCGCCATGCCACCAGTGATCGGATTTGCGGCTGCCCATGGCAGTCTCACAGCGGAAGCCTGGGTGCTCTTCGCGATTCTGTTCCTGTGGCAGTTTCCCCACTTTTATTCCATCGCCTGGCTGTACCGGGATGACTACTCGAAAGCCGGCATCAAGATGCTCCCGGTCATCGATGAGACAGGCGAGCGGACCGCTCGTCAGATTCTGGTCTACGCTCTCATCCTGGTACCAGTGAGTTTGATGCCGACGTATTTCGGGATGTCAGGCAATCTTTACTTGATCGGGGCTACGCTGTTGAGCTTGACGTATCTCTATTACGGATTCCGAATCACCTCGGAAAGAACCCGTTTCGCAGCGCGGAAAGTGTTGCTGACTTCCATCGTGTATCTTCCGCTGCTGTACGGTTTGATGCTGATCGACCGTCCTCACCTGTGAACCGCGGCATTACCATTCTTGCGGCTTCCCTTCTTCTCTCAGCCTGCGGCTCGCGTTCCGGGTTGCCCTCGTATGGCGTCGTTCCTGACTTTTCCCTAACCGATCAAAGCAGCAGGCCCTTCGACAGCAAGAAGGTCCTTGAAGGGAAGGTCTGGGTAGCGAACTTCATCTTCACCACTTGCATGGGCCCATGCCCGCGCATGACAACGCAGTTCCGCAAGTTACGTGACGAAGTACAGGACCATCCGGACCTTCGGATGGTGTCCTTCACTATCGATCCGGCGCGAGATACACCTGAGGCGTTGTCAACCTATGGGCGGAGCTTCGGCGCGAATCCTGATAAGTGGTATTTCCTGACAGGCGAACAGAAGAACCTGCATCACCTCAGCCGGAACGTGTTCATGTTGGGAGACATCGATGGCAGCCTCGAGCACAGTTCGCGGTTTGTCCTGATCGATCGCCACTCGAGAATCCGCGGCTTTTACGACAGTTCTGATTCGGAGGCCATGCAGAAGCTGTTGATCGACCTTCGAGGTCTTCTCGGAGCGACAGATTAGGATGGGAGTCCACGATCTCCCGGCGGTGAACGCCTCGCTGAATTCCTGCGCGGCCGTCCTTCTGGTGTGGGGATATACACTGATCCGCCGAAAGAGAATCGATGCTCATCGCCGAGTGATGATTGCGGCGTTCAGCGTGTCGGTGGGGTTCCTTATCAGCTATCTCGTATATCACTACGAGGTTGGTTCGGTTCGATTCCAGAAGACTGGAACGATCCGCACGGTGTATCTCACGATCCTTCTGACACATACGGTGCTGGCCGCGGCCGTGCCTTTTCTGGCGGGCATCGCATTATATCGGGCACTTCGAGGCGACTATGCCAGGCATCGCCAGATGGCGAGATGGGCGCTGCCAATGTGGCTGTATGTGAGCGTTACGGGCGTGGTGGTTTACTGGATGCTCTACCAGATGTGATCAGCGCACCGGCAATGTTGCCAGTCCGCGAAGTTCGCATTCTTCCAAGTCAATCCAGATGTTCTGAACGGTATTCTGTACGAACGTGACCGTCTCGATGGTCACTCGATTCGAAAGATTCGATTCCTTCCAGCGGCGCACGGCAGTCTCGAAAATTTCAGGAAGCCGCTCCGGAGGAAAGCCTTGAGCGAGCGTCACATGAGGGTGATACTCGAACGGCTCGTCAAAATACAGAGCGCCCTTATTCATTGCTTCGTGCAGTTCGAATAACTCTTCACGCCCCCGGCCGATCTCGCAAAAAACCACGGATGTCTGCTCAAACACCCGGATCCGAGGCATATCCAGCTCGAATGAGGAGAAAGGAGCCAGGCCGGAACGGATCTCTTCGGCGGCGATCTGGGGATGGACCCCGAGCGGACGCGGCGGAAGGATGGTAACGTGCGATTGAGCAACGCAGCCAGCTACCAGATCTTCACGGAACCGGGTGATGAAATCCCCCAGTCTGCCAGGGATGTAGCTGACGAGAGCGTAGGAGTTAATTCGATCCGTTATAGCCGGATCGCATTCCATGCAAAAATCTCCCGGGTCGAAGCGCATCATCAGTCCCGAGGGTCACTTCACCCCCGGAGTCGCCGGCGTCTGCTCCTCTGGAACAGGAGCGCTCTCCGGAGCCGTCTTCGTTTCTGGTACTGCCCACTGCGCCTCTTCAAACCCTACGTATTTATGGATGCGGAGATCACCGCTCTCGGATTCCAGTATATCGCCCACTTGAAGCGCATCCGCGGAATCCTTCAGTTGAATCCAGACCGCATACGGCGTGTTCGCTTCCACGGTCACGGTCAAATCGTAATCCTTCGGCTTAACAGTTGTAATCCCGATGGTATGTGGCGCCCATCGGAACTGCTGCCGAGTGGACTCTTTCATGCGATAGATTCGATAAGCGCTCAAACCCGATTCTCCCCTGCCGCTCTGAACATTCTATAAGAAAATGTTCGATCGTGAGATTGGCCGGTTTCGGGTAGTCGCAACTCGAAGCCTCCACGCCATCTATCGTCTGAAAGCAAGCACAGCATTAAGTCCGCCAAAAGCAAACGAATTGGACAAGGCAGTCTCTATCTCCGCATGCCGGGGTTCATTCGGGACAACGTCCAGGTCACACTCCGGATCGGGTTCTGTGAAGTTCGCAGTCGGGGGGATCACACCTTCACGCAGCGTGAGGATGGTCGCGATCGCCTCGAGCGCCCCGGCCGCGCCAAGCGCGTGTCCATGCATCGATTTCGTGGAGCTCACAACACTGCGATCTCCGAGCACGCACCGGATCGCTGCTGCCTCTGTTACGTCATTCGCGGCCGTGCCGGTGCCATGCGCGTTGACGTAGTCGACACGAGCGAGTCCCGCATCGGCTAGCGCAGCCCGCATGGCTCGAATGGGCCCCTGCGCTGAGGGCTGCGTTACGTGATGAGCATCCGAGGACATTCCAAAGCCAGTGACCTCACCGAACACCGTGGCTCCGCGAGCCAGCGCCGAGTCCATGTTCTCCAGCACCAGCATCCCGGCTCCCTCTCCGAGGATCAGCCCCTTGCGGTCCTTCGAGAATGGCCGGCATGTATCCGAGGAAACAACCCGCATTGCCTCCCAAGCCTTCAGGAAGCCGTAACTGAATACCGACTCACAACCGCCGGTCAACGCGCTCACACATGCGCCGTTACGGATCATCCAGAAGGCTTGTCCGATCGCGTGATTGGCTGAAGAACATGCGGTTGAGACTGAATATACCGGACCAGTGACACCGTACCGCATCGCGATATGGCTCGCGGCGCCGCTGCTCATAACGCGAGGCACCATCATCGGATTCACGCGAGGCGAGTTCTTTTTGTAGAGATCGACGAACCCGGCGTCCATCGCGTCCTGTCCACCGGCGCTGCACCCTGTGATGAGCGCGTCGACTGTGGTTAATCCCGAGTTCTTCATTGCCTCGTCAGCCGCAACGAGAGCAAACTGAGCGAAGCGGTCGATCATCATCAACTGCTTCTCATCGAAATGTTGTGCGGGGTCGTACCCCGATACTTGTGCGCCGTTAGGAAAACGAAATGGATCGAACCCGATGATCGGACGGATGCCCGAGCGGCCGCTCGATACTGCGCCCCAGAACGATCGAACACCGCAGCCGAAAGCGGAGATCGCCCCCATCCCGGTAATCGCGACTCTAGGCGCCGGCAAGCAGCTTCTCCACGCCTGCCACTACGTCAGCAACCGACCTCAGCGTTTTCGCCGCTTCATCGGGCACGTTGATATTGAACTCATTTTCAATCGCAAAGACAATTGTTATCCCGTCGAGCGAATCGATCTTCAACTGCTCGAAGCTGCTATCCGGTTTGACAGTATCCACAGGGATGCGCTGAGCCTCCGCAATCACACGGATCACGCGGGACGTCACGTCGTCGGCCATACCGCATCTACTCTAACGCAAGAGATCCGAGGCCGTGCGGAACTGAAATCCTCGATCGAGCAGCACCGGCGCCGCGCGCTTAACGGCCTCGACGGTGTTTCGGATGTCGGGATCGGCTTCGCGCCCGCGCCCGTCATGTAGACAGAAGATCGCGCCGTTGACGGCGCCTGCTATGAGCCGTTCGGCGACCGCGCCTGCTCCGAGCTTCCAATCCTGTCCGAGTGTGGACCACATCACGTGTTTGAGCCCGATGCGTTGCTGCGCTTTTTTTACACCAAACCAGCGGACACCGTACGGAGCACGGAACCAAGCCGGAGTCTTTCCCGTGATCTCCGCGATGCTGTTCTGAGCGCGCTCGAGCTCATCGTATACGAACTTCGACGATCTGAGCCACAGCCGTGCATGCGAGTCAGTGTGATTCGCCACCTCGTGACCTGCTGAGACGATCTCCCGCGCAATCGAGGGGAACCTTCGCACGTGCATGCCGCATTGGAAGAACGTGGCGGGAATCCGGAAATCCTCGAGCGCACGAAGGAGATCCGGCGTGGAAGGTGTGGGGCCGTCGTCAAACGTCAACGCAAGCTCCGCGCGGTCCTTGGGCCCGCGCCATTCCGACGGACCGAATACCGTCGAGGATCGCCCGCGCACCGCCCATGCCATGCCCGAGACGACTGCAGTCGTAACTATTGATCCGCCCAGCGTACTGCGTGGTCCCCCGTTACGTTCCAAACACCTTTCGGCGCGTCCAGCGAAAAAGATGACCATGGACCCGGTATCCACGGGTAAAGCTCGATTACTCGCTCATCCACTTCGACACCCAAGCCTGGTTCACGAGACACGATCAAATCGCCGGTATCGATCTGCAGTGGCTCTTTGAGAATTTCATCTGCAAGCGGGAAGGCATACATCCCGGCGCGCGTCGCTGTTGAGTAGCAGGGAAACTCCAGCCATTCGACGACCGTCTCCGGCCAGCAGATACCGAGCTGCGCTGCCGCCACAACTTCGAGTGCAGTACCCCAACTATGAAACGCGAATTTCAGGCCTGCCGCTGCGATTTCGGGCATCAAACGCCGGGCGATCGGATAACCTCCCTGGCAGACTACGTCCATCTGCACGTAGTCGACTGCGCCCGTCAGGATCAGATCCATGTAACGCAGTTCGTTCGGCTCGTGCTCGCCGCTCGCGAGCGGGACGAAGTTCGCTTCCTTCAGCTTGCGATACGCTTCATGATCGTCCGGCGGCATCGGCTCCTCGAGCCAGGCGATCTCGTACTCGGCGAGTTGCTCCGCCAGATGCTCGACCATCTCGCGGGTATAACTTTTGTCGCCCATGCGCCACCACGTGTGCGCATCGATCATCAAATCGAACGACGCGCCCGTCGCTTCGCGCATCAGCCTCACGGTCCGAAGATCCTCTTCCGGACCGAGGGCGGGCCGCATTTTGTAAGCGCGGAACCCCAGTTCAGCGATGGCGGCTGCCTCCTCCGCGTACTGTTCCGGAGGCATGTACATACCGGCGCTCCCATAAAGACGAATGCGATCCCGAACACGCCCACCGATAAGCTCGCTCACGGGCAAGCCTTTCGATTTTCCGAGCGCGTCGAGCAGCGCGATTTCGACGGAGCAGTACATTTTGCCGACGTACTCGTCGGGGTTGGCTTCCTTCAGGAACAGGACCCGAAGCGCATCGGGATCACCGAGGTTACGACCGATGAGGAATGGCGCGACCACATCTTCGATCGCCTGTTTGGCACGATCGCTCCCCTGGCCGGGCGCATACCCGACGATTCCCTTGTCCGTTTCGATGCGGATCAGCATCGCATCCCGCTTCAGGATGGTGCGCTCGCCCCCGTAGTAATCCAACTTAATTGGGGTCTCGAAAGGATAGGATAGTAGAAATGCTTTTACTCCGGTGATTTTCAGCATCCGCAATCATGTTGGTAACACAAGCAATCGGCAGCACGCAATAATCACAATTAGCGAGAGACAGCAAGCGCCGCGACAGGCCCAAGCTGGTATACATCTTCGATTGCAGCCCGTAGTAATTCCGCTACACTCCAGGCCTGTGCGATACAGCCTCTCGGCGTATGCGGTGGGTCGGCATCGGCAAGCTCCGGAAGCTGTCCGAGGCCGGCGTGCGTCATCATGAGTTCGAATCCGCGAAGCCATTCGGCCGCTTGCTCTCGCGCAGACCGCGACGCGCCGTGAACTTTCACGTAAGCGCTGAGGAATGGTCCCATAAGCCAGGGCCAAACCGTTCCTTGATGATAGGCGCAGTCCCGGTCATGGGGCCTGCCCTTGTACGCGGCGCAATACGCAGGATCTTTGGGCGATAGAGTGCGGATACCGGCGGGCGTCAGCAATTCGCGAGTGACCACGTGGAGTACGGCATTCCACCGCTCCTCCGTTAATATCGCGTGATGAAGGCTGATCGTGAAGATCTGATTCGGGCGAATGGCTGCGTCGCGATCGTCACCATCGACTACATCGAAAAGACAATTCTCGACGGAATTCCAGAACGCGATGTTGAAACTCCGGCGGGCCGTCCCGGCCATCTCTCGGAAGAATACGTTTCGATCAATGTCACCGGCCTGGTCAGCGAGGTGCTCGATAACACGCAAGGCGTTGTACCAGAGCGCCTGTATTTCCACAGGTTTCCCGTATCTCGGTGTCACCACCCTGTCGCCGACCTTGGCATCCATCCAGGTGAGTTGCACACCCGGCTCACCGCAGGAAAGCAAGCCGTCACTGTCTATTTTGATCCTGTATCTGGTTCCTCGCCGATGCCAATCGATGATATCGATCAGTCGCGGGTACATCTCACGAACAACGAAATCCACATCGCCTGTCCATGCAAGATACGATCGAACGGCCTCGAAGAACCACAGGGTGGCATCGACGGAGTTGTATTCAGGTGTCTCACCGGCATCGGGGAAGCGATTTGGCAGCATGCCCTGATCGATCCTCCCGGCAAACGCCTGCAGGATACTCCGGGCAACATCGAAGCGATCCGTAACCAGCGTTAATCCGGGCAAGGAGATCATCGTGTCTCGTCCCCAATCGCTGAACCAGTGGTAGCCCGCAATGATCGTCTTCAAGCCACCCCGTTTCACGATGAACTGGTCCGCGGCGGAGGTGAGTCTCTGGATAAATTCATCGGTCGAAGGAGACTCGGCGACCACTACGCGCCGTCTCGCGATCTCACGTTCTCGCATGGCGGGAACTTCCGAGACATCGACCGGACGTGTGGACGCGACAAGCCGCGCGATCTCGCCGGAACGAATTTCATATCGCACCTGAAACGGATTGAACAGATCCTCTTGAAAGTTGAGACCTCGCTCGAGCTCCCGATCGTACTCGAAGTTGTAGTACCAATCGCCCGTAGATTCCACCGCAACTCCGTTGTGCGATGTACAGAGGGTAGGCAGACCTGCATATGGCGTGATCTGGACACAGCCTTCCAGCGTGACGATCTCTGTGTTTAAAGCGCTGTTCCTGTGTGTAAGGGTGTGATAGTCGCGGAACGCAATCAGCGGACGAATCGCCAGCGTGCATGACCCGCCGCCCCTCGTCTCGTACTCGATAACGACGGTGTTCTCTCCATGAACGAGGAAGACGCGCTTCTCAATTTCAATGTCGCCAATACGAAACGTGAATTTCGGAAAGGGATCGAGCGCAAACCGTGTCAGCATCTCGAATCCCCGTGGATAGATGACGCCAGGGTAGCGATTCGACCCGAGATCGTGATGCTTGCCATTCATCACCACGGTCTCTTCTACTTTGGACAGGAGCACGAGGCGTTCGACAGGAGGTTTGATGGCAGCAACCAGCAGTCCGTGATATCGCCTGGTATTGACACCGACGATGGTTGACGAGGCGAACCCACCGATACCGTTTGTCTCGAGCCATTCGCGCTCGAGCGACGCGTCCATGCTGCTGAGAATCTCGGGGCCGAACTCGATGGGTTCCATGGTTCACTCTCCGCTTTGCTGCATCAACTTCGCTACCAGCCCGGTCCAACCCGTCTGGTGACTCGCGCCGACGCCCGAACCGTTATCACCGTGGAAGTACTCATAGAACAGGACAAGATCACGCCAGTTCGGGTCGGTTTGATAGATCGATTCAGGGTCGTGAACGGGACGTACGCCCGCTTCGTTGCGGAGAAAGATATGCGTAAGGCGGCGCGATAGTTCGGCTGAAACGTCCCAGAGAGTCGAATAATTTCCTGAGCCCGTCGGGCACTCCACCTTGAAGTCGTCTCCGTAATAATGATGCAGCTTTTGCAGTGACTCGATTAGCAGAAAATTAACCGGAAACCAGATCGGCCCACGCCAGTTCGAGTTCCCTCCGAACAGTCCGTTGCTTGATTCCGCGGGCTCATAGGCGACCGTATAGCTGGAGCCGTTCACAGGCAATACGAATGGATTGTCCTTATGAACGCGCGAGAGCGCACGAATGCCGTTGGCGAGCTAGAAACTCCGATTCATCCAACATGAACCGCAGTACTCGACGAAGTTGATCTTCTCCAGCGATCGAAAGCAAGCGCCGGCTCCGGACACCATCCGGCGACATACAGGCAACGTTGCACGTCAGATCAGGTCGATTATCCAGGAACCACTGCATCCGTCGCTTGAACCCGGGTAAACGATCGACGATATCGGACTCCAGCGTCTCCACCGCGAACAACGGGATAAGGCCTACCATGGAGCGAATGCGCAAGGGCCTGTGGCTCCCGTCGGGCATATGCAGCACGTCGTAGAAGAATCCGTCGTCTTCGTCCCACATTCCTGTGCCGTCTTCACCCAGATTGTTGATCGCGTTCGCGATGTAGAGGAAGTGCTCCCAAAATTTGGTGGCAACATCTTCATAGGCGGGGTCCTCATGCGCGAGCTCGAGCGCAATCGCGAGCAAATTCAGGCAATACATGCCCATCCAGCCGGTGCCATCGGCCTGCTCGATGTGGCCGCCCGTCGGCAAAGGAGCGCTGCGATCGAATACTCCGATATTGTCGAGACCGAGGAATCCTCCCTGGAACACATTTCGTCCTTCCGCGTCTTTGCGGTTCACCCACCACGTGAAGTTCAACAGCAGTTTGTGAAAGATGCGCTGCAGGAACGTACGGTCACCGACTCCGCGCCGTTTCTTCTCGATTTTGTAGACGCGCCATGCAGCCCAGGCGTGCACTGGCGGATTCACATCCCGAAGCGCCCATTCATAGGCGGGCAATTGTCCATTAGGATGCATGTACCATTCGCGAACCATGAGCATGAGCTGCTCTTTGGCGAACTCCGAGTCGATGAGAGCTAGGGGGACGCAGTGGAATGCCAAATCCCATGCCGCGTACCAGGGATATTCCCACTTGTCGGGCATTGAGATCACGTCCGCGTTGTACAGGTGAGTCCACTCATGATTGCGGCCGTGTTTGCGAGCCTCTGGCGGAGCAGGCTGGCCGCGGGTCGCCGTTCAGCCAGTCACGGACGATGTAGTGGTAGAACTGTTTCGACCACATCAAACCCGCGAAAGCTTGCCGCATCACATTGCGGGCATCGGGTGACAGATCCTCGGGCATCACTTTTTCATAAAACTCGTCGGCTTCGCGAATACGGTCAGAAAAAATATCATCGAAGTTTGCTCCCGCAACCCCTGCTGAGCTCTGCAAGTCCGTGAATCGGATCTTGATTGTATGGCTTTCGCCGGAGCCTACATCGAGAACATATTGCGCGGATGCTTTCGTGCCGAGGTGCGCCGGGTGGACAGCATCCTTATGTCCGTGCACAACGTACTCGTTGATTCCGTCTTTGGCGTATTCCGACGCGCCTTGAAGGCCATGGAGTCGATGGAAGTTAGTTTCGTTTTCAGTGAACAATAACTGGGGCGAACCGTCGAAAACCGCCCACCGCTTTCCGTATGTCGGCTCGTTCAACTCGATGACCGAGGGCGTGCTCGAACAACGCCGCATATGCGGCTTCGGTTCGCCGGGCATCCACGACCAGGTGTTCCGGAACCAGATCGTCGGCAGGACATGCAACGTCGCAGGCTCGGGTCCGCGATTGACGACGGTGATGCGAACGAGAATATCCTCCACACTCGCCTTGGCATATTCAACGAAGACATCGAAATAGCGATTGTCGGCGAACACGCCGGTATCGAGAAGTTCGAATTCGCGTCGGCCTCGCCCTCTTTCCCGGTTCTCATTTACGAGACGCTCGTAGGGAAACTCCGCCTGCGGGTATTTGTACAGATACTTCATGTAGGAGTGCGTCGGTGTGCTGTCGAGGTAGTAGTAGCACTCCTTCACGTCTTCGCCATGGTTTCCTTCATTGCCGGTCAGGCCAAAGAGCCGCTCCTTCAGGATCGGATCACGACCATTCCAGAGAGCGATGGAGAAGCAGATCTTCTGATGCCTGTCCGAAATGCCCGCAATGCCGTCCTCGTTCCAGCGATACGCCTTCGAACGGGCTTGATCGTGCGGGAAATACTCCCATGCTGTACCGTGTTCGCTATAGTCTTCGCGCACGGTCCCCCATGACCGCTCGCTTAAATAGGGTCCCCATCGCTTCCAGTGCTCTGTTCGATCGTTCGAAGCTTCCAGGCGTAATTCTTCGGCGGTCATACCGTGTAAAGACGGCATACGAAAACCTTATTCCATATGAGGGCTGAATGGATAGGGGTGAGTGAGGCGATGTCGGTCAGCCGAAGTATGGTGGGCGCGCAGGGACTCGAACCCCGGACCCCCTCGGTGTAAACGAGGTGCTCTAACCAACTGAGCTACGCGCCCGCTTCCGCTGAGCTTTGCTCCGGCATTTCCAACTCTAACATGCGAATCGGCGACAATAAGCGCATGGACCGAGATGCGCTCAAGGAATCGGCGAAATCCATGATTGACCAACTCAGCAACCGGCAATTGGAAGCAGTCGTAGGTCTTTTGAGATGTTTTACCGGGTATGACGAGAGCGAATCTGTACCCGAAGCCGATGCGGGCGAGGGCCTGCCTCCGGCGAATATCTTCGGTAAGTTCTTTTCCTGAGATTTTCCCGCACGCTCCGCCACCTCCTCTTGAAAGGTTTTATCTATGAACACAGAGGAACGGCGGCGCGCCATACAGTCCGCGCTCGTACAGATGGACAAGCAGTTCGGCAAGGGCGCGGTGCTCATGCTCGGGTCGCGAAATGCAATCCCGGTCACAACGATTTCGACAGGATCACTCGCAGTAGACCACGCGCTCGGAGTCGGCGGTCTGCCGCGGGGACGCGTAATTGAGATCTATGGACCGGAGTCCTCCGGCAAGACGACACTCACGTTGCATGTCATCGCCGAAGCGCAGAAAGCCGGCGGCTACGCGGCGTTTATCGATGCGGAACACGCCTTGGACCCGAAATACGCTGCCGCGCTCGGTGTAAACGTCGATAATCTTCTCATCTCGCAGCCCGATTCCGGAGAGCAGGCGCTCGAAATCGCGTCCGCAATCGTCGCGACGAACGCCGTTGACCTGATCGTGATCGACTCTGTCGCTGCGCTCGTTCCGAAGGCGGAACTTGAAGGCGAAATGGGAGATAGTCACGTTGGACTTGCAGGCCCGCCTGATGTCGCAAGCGTTGCGAAAACTCACAGGACAGGTTGCGCGCACGAACACTTGCCTCGTATTCATCAACCAGTTACGCGAAAAGATCGGCGTCATGTTCGGCAACCCGGAGACGACGACCGGCGGTAAGGCTTTGAAATTTTACTCATCCATTCGCCTGGAAGTTCGTCGCGGAGCCACGCTGAAAGATGGCGATCAGATTGTCGGCAATCGGACCAAGGTTAAGGTTGTAAAGAACAAGGTAGCGGCTCCCTTCAAGGAAGCAGAAGTCGATCTGATTCACGGTTACGGCTTCTCCCTCGAGGGCGATCTGATCGATCTCGGCGCAGCGCATGGCGTTGTGGAAAAAAGCGGATCCTGGTTCAGCTTCGGCGGCGAAAGAATCGGCCAAGGGCGCGAAAACGCGCGTCAGTTTTTGCGGGAACACCCCGAATCAGCGAAGCGCATTGAGACCGCAATCCGCACCCGGCTCGGAATCGGCGTAGATGCCGTTGCGGCGGCCGTCTAACGTCTAAACATTCCTCTAAACTGCTGTTTTGCTGCCGGAATGCCGATTTCACGGGCGTTCCGGCATTGTACCCTCAAAAAACCCCGTAAAATCGCCACTTTTTTGCGGTTCTCTCTTTACTTCGGCGTTTCACCTGCCTTATCATGAGTTCGACCCCGCTACGCGACGAGCAATCAAACATATTCGCGAAGCAATGTTTTGAAGGGAGAATCGGAGAAACAACCTATGGCTGAAGCAACTCGCATGACCCAAACCCAGATCATCAAAGAACTGGCGGAAACCACGGGCGTCGGCAACAAGGTCGCTAAGCAGTTCCTGGAGAAGTTTTCTGAGATTGCTGTTCGCGAGACAAAGAAGAAGGGCGTATTCGTGATGCCGGGCATCGGCCGCCTTGTGCGCGTTGAAAGGAAGGCCCGGACCGGGCGCAATCCTGCGACCGGCGAGTCGATCAAGATTCCGGCGAAGAAGGTGGTTAAGTTCCGTATCGCCAAGTCAGTGAAGGACGCGATCGTTCCGCCGAAGGCCAAGAAGGGATAGTTCGCTTTATCAGTGGAAGGGGAGCGCGTTGGCGCTTTCCTTCCACTTTTCCCTGCCTACAGCTTCAGCTCAGCTTCCATCGTTCCTTCTTCGGCTCGCAAACGCAGCTCAAATCCGAGACTCCGGAACACATTCAACATCATGGAATTCTCCGCCAGAATATCGGCGCGGATGACTCGTATCTTCTCTTCTCGCGCGATCTGGATCAGCGTTCGCACCATTTCGGTACCCAGTCCCTTGCCCTGAAAGTCGTCAGGAACCAGAACGGCCACTTCGCCTTCTCCCTCCTTACGCAGCTTCATCAGACGCGCGACGCCGACCAGTTCACGTTCACCGGTGGTTTGATTGGTTCTCTCTGCCACCAGGACCATCTGCCTGTCATAGTCAACGAAACAGATCTTGGCGAGGCGCTCGTGGGCGGTTCTCGCTTCGAGTTTCAAAAAGTGAAAGTACCGTTGATAAACAGTCCGCTCGGATAAGCGACTATGGAAGTTGACCATGCGGTGCTCATCCTCAGGACGGATGGGACGGATGTTGACAACGATATTGTCGTTAGTAAGCCACGACTTCACGTATTGGATCGGGTACGGCCTGATCGCAAGCTTCGGCAGATCTTCTTCCCGCGTGCTCTGATCGTGCACAATCACGCGCGCATCCAGCGCAACGAAACCCGAGGGACTCGCCAAAAGCGGGTTGATGTCGATCTCTTTAATCCAGCGCTGCTCCACCACCAGGCGGCTGAACCTTCACCATCAACTCTTCGAGAGCATTCGTGTTCACCGGAGCGCGGCCGCGCACGCCCTTCAGCGCCGTCCAGATCTTCGTGGTCTCCATCATGCGCCGGGCGAGGGTGGTATTCAGCGGCGGCAGCGCAAGAGCACGATCCTTATAAACCTCCACCAACTGTCCGCCAGACCCGAAGAGGAGCACCGGACCGAACTGCGCATCGGAGCTGGATCCCACAATCAGTTCGTAGCCATCCTTAGATGAGATCATCGGTTGAACGGTGACGCCGCTGAAAATCCTGCGCGCTGCCGTGCTTCGTGACCGATTCGCGGATCTCGGCGAATGCGGCGCGGACGGCTGCCTCATCGCGCAGGCTCAGCTTTACACCACCTACGTCGGTTTTGTGAGTGATGGTCTTCGAAAAGAGCTTCAACACGACGGGATAGCCTATGTGCGCCGCGGCATCGATGGCGTGGCTCTCGGAAAGAGCCACGATCGTCTGCACGGTCGGAATGCCGTATAGCGACAGCAGACTCTTCGATTCGGATTCGTCCAGGATTGTACGGCCGAGCCGCCGCACATCGCCGATCAACTGCTCGGCCGCAAATTTCTGATCGGCCAGGTGCTCGTCCAGGCGTGATCGAAGGCGTCTCATACAACCCCTCGAGGTGTGGTTGTACTGGTAAATACGTAAAGGCTTTCGCGGCGGTGTCGGGATAAGGAAACATCGGAATGCCCTCGCGGTTCAGAGGCTGGTACCTCCTCGACCATGGGGCCGCCCATCCAACTCGCAAGGATCGGCTTCCCCGTTGTCATCGCATAACGTGCCGAGATGCTCGGCGATGGTCGTCGGGTCTGGTCATACCCTGCGGTGTCATGATGACGAGTAGTCCGTCGCTCTCCGGATTCCGCATCACCGCTTCGAGCGTCTGCGCATAGCGATCCGGTCCGGCATCGCCCAGGATGTCCACGGATTTCCATGGCTCCAGGCATGCGGGAGGAAGCCATCGAGTTCTTCGATAATCGGACGGCGGGAGTTTTGCGAGTTCACCGCCGGCTCCAATCAGAGCGTCGGTCGCGAGAACGCCGGTGCCAGCCGCGTTGGTAATGACGGTGAGGCGGGGGCCAGCCGGACGCGGCTGCTTCGCGAGCACTTCCACCATGTAGAAGATATCGGCGATGTTGTTGACACGAAGAACACCGCACCGGTTGAATGCCGCATCGAGCACTTCATCGCTCCCGGCAAGACTTCCCGTATGAGAGCGGCCGCCTGTGCAGCCGCCGCCGTCCGCCCCGCCTTGATCACGATGATCGGCTTCTGAAGGGCGACCTCGCGCGCCGCCGATAAGAAACTTCGCGCGTCCCCGACCGTTTCCATGTACAACACGATGCCTTCGTGTTCGGGTCATCGCCGAGGTACTGGATCAGGTCTCCCCAGCCCACGTCGATCATTGCGCCCACCGAGAAGAAGGCGCTGAATCCGACGCACTCGCGTTCCGACCAGTCGAGCATCGCGGTGCAGAGCGCTCCGGACTGGCTCATGAACGCGACGTTTCCTTTGGCCGCCATCGATCCCGCAAACGTTGCGTTCAACCCGGCCAGAGGCGCCATCACTCCCAGGCAATTCGGACCGATGATCCGCATGTTCCCTTTGCGGGCTTCTTCGAGTACCTGGCGCTCCAGTTCGTGGCCCTGCGGCCCCGTTTCACGGAATCCGGCCGAGATGATCACCGCCCCGCGTACACGTTCGCCGGCGCACTCTCGGATGATCGCCGGTACAGTAGACGCCGGAGTCACGATGACTGCGAGATCAATGGGCTCAGGTATATCCGCGACTTTGGCGTAGGCAGGACGGCCGAGGATCGTGGAACGGGTCGGATTCACTGCAAAGATCGAAAAGGATGGATTCGCGGCGTAGAGGTTCTCGAGTACTATGCGGCCTACGCTTCCCGGACATGTTCGGTGGCGCCGATCAGCGCGACACTGCGTGGCCGGAAAAAGACGTCAAGGGAGGAGGACACTTCACTGGTGGCGGTTTTTGGTTCCTGGGTCAGCATGGCGTTCTGTGAAAGAAATAGGATGCAGCCGAGGGGCCAAACGCGACGCCCTTGCCGTTACAGACTCAGGATTTGCCCGGGCGATGCCCTTTGCGCCAACTGGCGCATCGGACGCGCAGTTGCACACTTGCGGGGGTTGAAACCTCCCTACTTGTGGGATAATGCAACCGGACGTCAAGGGTCGTCCTCCGTATGACCAGCAGTATCCTTCAACGATCCTCGCTTCGGGTCGTCCTTGCTTCAACGCTCTTCTGCGTTCCGTTCTTCCCTGTATCAGCCCAACAACCAGCTCCGTCGCCTGCCCCTGCGGGCGGGGGCGGCCAAGGTGGAGCTGCGGGTGGAGGCGCAGGAACTCCAGGCCCGGGATCCGTCGGAACCACCCCAGGACGAGGCCAGCAGCAACCACAAACGGTTCCCGGTCAGCGCGATCAACGCGATCCTTTCGGGGAAATGATGCAAAACCGGCCGGTTTTTCTGTCCGGAAAAGTCGTGATGGAGGATGGTACTCCTCCTCCCGATGCCGTGACAATAGAGCGGGTTTGCGGCGGGAGCGTACGCCCCGAGGCGTACACTGACAGCAAGGGCCGGTTTAGCTTCCAACTCGGTCAGAACCAAGGCATGATGGCGGACGCGAGCATGAGTTCGGCCGACACGATGCCTGGAATCCCTGGCCGGGGCAGCCCCGCAGGTACGGGCATGGGCAGCCGCGGCGGTATCAGCGAGCGCGATCTCGCGGGGTGTGAGCTTCGCGCCAATCTCGCCGGCTTCCGTTCGGAAAGCGTGAACCTGGCAGGGCGGCGTGCCCTGGACAATCCCGATGTAGGAACTATCATTTTGCGCCGTTTGGCGAAGGTGGAAGGCTTTACCTTCAGTGCGACAACAGCCTTTGCACCCAAAGATGCCAAGAAGGCGTATGAGAAGGGTGTCCAGGCCGCAAAGAAGAAGAAGTGGCCTGAAGCCGAAGAGAGCCTGCAAAAAGCTACTGCGACTTATCCGAAGTTCGCCGCAGCCTGGTACGAGCTTGGAGCAGTTTATCAGCAGCAGGCGAAGATCGAAGACGCCCGGAAGGCATATCTTGAGTCCATCAAGGCGGACGAGAAGTACGTCACACCCTACGCTCAGTTGGCCCGGATTGCCGGCGCGGAGCAGAAGTGGGAAGACGTCTCCGAGTACACGGGCAAAGTCATTCGGCTCAATCCGTATTTCTCTCCGGAAATCTACTATGTCGGAGCGGTCGCCAGCTTCAATCTGCAAAAGGCGGATCAGGCTGAGGAATACGCGCGTGAGGCTTTGAAACTGGACACGCAGAAGCGGAATCCGCGGATCAATCACCTGCTCGGTATCATTCTGGCGCAGAAGGAAGCCTATCCGGAAGCGGCGGAGAATATGCGCCTTTTCCTGAAGCGGGTTCCCGATGGTCCGGATGCCGAGAACGTTAAAAAGCAACTGGCCGAAGTGGAGAAGCGAATGGGTAACAACGCGACCGCCCAGGGCCAGCAGACTGCACAGTAGCGAGTGCTAGACTAATTCTTTGGGGATTTACTCGTAGTGTGCCCAACATACGCGTGATTTGCGTGAGACTGGCAGGCTACGGTATGCTGATAGGAAGTATAACTCTGTAAGGATTGGATTTTACTGAATGGCAAATACCGTTTCCTCTTTGAAGCGGGTGCGACAGACCGAGCGTAAAACGGCCGTGAATCGGCTTCGTAAGAGCCGTCTGCGGACCCAGATTCGTAAGCTTCGCCGTCTGGTGGCGACTAGTGATGCTAACGGCGCTCAAGCCGAGTTGTCCGAAACTCACTCGATGATTGACCGTGCTGCCAAATGGGGAATCATCAAGAAGAATGCAGCCGCCCGGTATAAGTCCCGCT
The DNA here is from genome assembly GCA_963825845.1 of Bryobacteraceae bacterium. Classification (GTDB taxonomy): domain Bacteria; phylum Acidobacteriota; class Terriglobia; order Bryobacterales; family Bryobacteraceae; genus DASQDN01. The sequence continues at coordinate 112,251 of CAWGVL010000081.1, forward strand.
TGACCGCGAACGTCCGCAAGCTTACCGCTGCCGCTTAGTTTTTCCCAGTTAATTCCAGAACAAATCTCTCCATCACAGTGCGATCATCGGGTCGCGCGTCGCGGAGAGCCTTGTCGGTCTCATAGATTTTGATCGCCGCTGTCCGCAGCTTCTCCACTGAGAATGCTGCGGCGGTTTGCGCGACCTGCTCCGCCCGCGATTTCCACATCGGCGTTCCCTGTTTCGAAAAGTAAGCCTGAATCTGCGATGCGCTCGACAATCGTGCTTCTTTGGCGACGTAGGCAAGGCGAAACTGCGTCGCGAGGAAGGACAAGGCGAGGGGAAGATACTCGCCTTCGCGCACTAGCACATCCAGCGATTCGAGTGATCCGGTGCGATCGTTGCGCCCGAGCGCATTTACAAGCGAGAAGATCGTCGACGCCTTCGCGCTGGGAGCCAGGCTGAAGATGTCTTCCTCGGTGATCCGCCTTTCGGTACCGGCATACAGAGATAGCTTTTCGATTTCGCTCGCGATCCGCGCGACATCCGCGCCGAGCAACTCTACGAGCGCATCGAGTTCTCCACCGCCGATCTGGAGGCCGCGCTCTCGTGCAAGTTCCTCGGCTGCTTTGCGCGCCGCAAATGGAGCGAACCGCGCGAACTCGACACTCGAGCCCACCATGGAGTAGAACTTCTCCACACGCTGGAGCTTCGCCTTGTCATCCCCCTCAAACTCCCATCGCGAGCAGTCAAACACCAAGACAACTCCTGGAGGAGGATCCTTCAGGTAGGCGGAGATCAGCGCTGCGCCCGGATCTTCGCCTGTATCTCGCTTCGGCAAAGCTGCTTCCGCACTTCCAGCCCATATAACGCGGCGGGTCGCAAACAGAGAGAAAGATCGAGCATCATCGATGACGTCAGCTAGTTCGACCTCACTCAGGTCATGACGAGTCAGCCCCTGGTCGCGATCTTCGGGAGGCAGCACTCGCTGAATCAGCGCCTTGCGACAACGATCGCGGGTCCACGGCTCGGGTCCGAGGAAAAGATAAGCGGATTGCGGCTCACGTTTTTCGATCGATCGCAGGAATTCGTCAGGCGTCATCAGAAGGCTTCCAACACTGAACTAACAACTGTCCGCGCCACATCCCGGCTGACCCGTTCCAGCGCAAGATCGCTCTCTTCGAAATAGGCTTTCGGGTCGATCGCAATCTCGTAGCGATTGCGGACTTCCATGCTCGGTTGCGTGTAGATCACCTTGCCGGTGGCCTTCTCATAGAGACTCAGTTGCAAAACCACCAGAACTTGAACACCCGCCGATCGGCCCGTATCCTGATCCACGACGTTTGGAAAGAAGAGATAGTTCACGACGGCGCCTTCAGGACGGCATCGGCCTGGCTCTCGTCGGCAACTACCTTATATCTCGTCCGGGTGATGAATTCCCGCGTGAGGGATCGCGCCATCAGGTCCGTGAGCCGGTACCGGCCGGTGATGTTGCCGAAGGCAGGAATGGCGATAGTCTTGATACTGGCCGGCAGCAGATCCGACCGGCCCGAAACGTGATAGCCACAGCCCGACGGAGAGAAGTGCTACCGCGCAGAGCAGCAGGCGAGCCGTCACGAGCGCGCTCCAGGAAGCATCACACGGGCTACGTCGATGGCATTATCGACTAACAACCGGAAATTATCGGCAACGGCCCAAATCCACACGCCTCGCGGGTTGTTTCTATCCGGTTCAATTACACCTGCGATCAAACCGCGTTGTCCCGCGGCGCCGACGTTCGATGGAGCATCGAATTCAGCCGACCGCACCTCGATGTGCGGGGATGCCAGACACTCCTCGATCTCCGTGATTTCGGGCCGCCTCTCCAACTCGATCCAAAACGAAAGGCTGTACCCATGGAACACGCGGCGCCTGCGTCAACCGCAGCGAAGGCATTGGAACATTCTTCACCACTGCAAGGAGACTTGCGAGATGCTTCTCGACACGATGCTCGACAGCTTCCAGACTGTCCGGCGCATCTTCGCCGTACCGCGCGAGCATGTTGAATCCAAGCTGAGCATCGAAGACTCGCTTCTCCATTTGCCGGAAGGAGAGAAGACTCGTTGATTGCTGCTGCAGTTCGTGGATGCCCGCCTGGCCACGCTCGCTTGCGGGCTCGAAGATCTGAATCACGGAATGATGCACCGGCTCCGGCATATTCGAGAGGACAAGCGCAATCGCCGTTGCTGCCGGATGCGCGAGCACGTGGACACGGCTCGGCGTTGCAGTAGCATCCACCATGGGCGCGCGAAGCCGGGCCTCGGGCACATCCTCGAGCGCGTAGGTCAAATCGATGAAGGTCGGTTTCTCTCCCGCAAGATCATACGCTTTTCGCGTTGAATCGGGAGTACCGGCGCAGAAAATGACGTCCGAATCAACCAGGCGATCTGCATCGAGCGGGGTTATGACCGCCGGCTCTCCGCGTTCCTCCGTGATCGCAAGCTCATCCTGAGCGCCGATCAGTTGCAGTCCGCGGCCAAAACCGTGCTCCGCTAACGATTCCCGGAGTTCCCGGCCGAGCAGAGTTTCACTCCCGATGATCGAAATCACGCCTCAGCTCCCGCGGGCCGGCTCGCCCGTTTGAGCAGCCCTCCGAGACGAACGGCGATACCACTGCCGACATACATAACGCCGAGGACCAGCAGCATTGCTTGCGAGTAGTTCCATGTCAGGTAAATCAAACTACCCAGGAACACGATCAGCAGCGGGGACCGCGGCCGGTTGAGGTTCAGATCCTTGAAGCTGCGATACCGCCACGTACAGACCATCAGAAATGCCAGCAATCCCATTAGACCCAGCCACAGGACGGCGATGGGCCAGCTGTGCAGCGGAGATCCTCCCACGGCGTAAACAAACGCGGCAACCAGACCAGCGGCGGCAGGGATCGGCAGTCCTACGAAGTACTTGCGATCGGGACGCCCGGGATTTTTCGGCACGGGGTTGGTTGTGATATTGAACCTGCGCCAGCCGCGCACATCCGGATAAGAGATACAGAAAGCAGACAAAATATCCGAGCCGGTTCAGGTGGTCCTTGGCGAACGCATTGCCGCTCGTGTCGATACCATAGAACCCCCATGCGAAACCCAGAACGGCCGGAGCAACGCCGAAGGTAATCGCGTCGGCCATGGAATCCATCTCGCGTCCGAAGTCGCTCGTCGTGTTCGTCATACGCGCGATTCGGCCGTCGAGTCCATCCAGCAGCACCGCAAGGCCAATCATCTGGGCGGCGAGGACGAAATGGAGCTCCGCTCCGGGCCGCTGCTGAGCCATCAGCATCGCACCCTCGAACGCCTTCATCAACGAAACGAACCCAAAAAACATGTTGCCCGCTGTGAAGAACGTGGGCAGAGCGTACGCCACGCGCGTGGGTCGCCGGTCGACAGTACGAGTAAGGTTCTGCGGAAACGGAATACGGCGCATCAGGCTCATGGGTGATTCCTCTCGGCCAACAGGGTCTCCCCGGCGACAACACGCTGGCCAGGTGTCTACCAGAATGTTCCACTCCGGCCCTAGAAGGACGTCCATACGCGATCCGAATTTCATTAATCCGATGCGCTCGCCGATCGCCACGTGCTCGCCTGCGTTTTTGTTGAAGACGATCCGTCGGGCAATCAGTCCCGCGATCTGTTTGTACACAATTTGAATTCCATCGGATGTCTCGACGGTGACTACATTCTGCTCGTTCTCCACGGAAGCAGCTTCCTTGCTCGCGACCAGAAATGCCCCCTTCGGTATTGCACATCCGCGATCCGGCCCTCGACGGGCGATCGGTTCACATGTACATCGAAGACGTTCAGGAAGATACTGATGCGCGTCAGGCCATCATCTTCCGGCTTCACAGCCATCACTTTTCCATCGGCCGGTGAAACGGCATCGGCCCGGGCGGCGCTGTCCGGTCGGGATCCCGGAAGAAGTACATGCAAAACGCGCCGAAGACGAAAAATGGAGTCGCGATCAGTGGGACGCCGGTCAGCCATGCGGCCAAAACTCCTCCGGCGAACGAGCCCAAGCCGTAGAGGATGCCGTCGATAACCATGCTAACCTGCTATTGTCTCAGACGTTTCCGCCAGAAACGATCAGGCCGACACGCCGTACACGGCCAGGGATCTTATGCGCGAACGCCGTTGCCGGCGCTACAGCCCCGCTCGGCTCGACCACCAACTTCATTCTGCTCTGAATGAAGGCGACCGCATCCCGGATCTCCTGCTCGGTGACCAGCAGGATGTCTTCGACGTGTTCCTGAACGATCGGGAACGTGATAGCCCCGGGCTTCGGAGGACGCAACCCGTCCGCAATCGGTGTCGGGCGGCGGTATCTCGATGCGATGGCCGGCTCGCAACGAGAGATACGTGTCGTTGGCCTGCTCGGGTTCGGCCCCGAAAACGCGAATGTCTGGTTTGACGCCTTTCGCGGCGATTGCGGTTCCCGCCAGCAGCCCCCCTCCGCCGACACAGGCTACGATCGCATCCAGGTCCGGCACGTCCTCCAAGCAGTTCAAGCGCGGCGGTGCCTTGTCCCGCGATGATCCATTCATGATCGAAAGGCGGGCACGAGAAGAGCGCCGTTCTCTTCCGCAAGCCGCCGGGCCACGGCTTCACGATCGTCCTTCAAACGATCGTAGAAGACGACCTCCGAGCCATAGTCCTTCGTCGCTGCCAATTTGCGCTGCCGGAGCATCCGTGGGCATTGCGATCTTCGCGCGCATACCGAGTTCACGAGCGGCGATCGCGACCGCCTGGGCGTGATTCCCTGACGAGAAGGCGACTACGCCGCGCGCACGTTCACTCGGTGGAATCGAAAGCAGGAAGTTCGCCGCGCCGCGAATCTTGAATGCGCCTCCGCGCTGCAGGTTTTCACATTTGAAGAAGCATTCCAGGCCGGTCGCCGCATCTGAAGAGCCGCGATGTGAGGACGGGCGTCCGATGGATGAGCGGCTCGATTCTTGTCGCGGCGCTGCGAACGTCGTCGATAGTCACGGCCTCAGTACCCCGCTTTTTTATCGACGATGTTTTGCAAGGGCTCGCCCTTGGCAAAACGGTGGAAGTTCTCGATGAAAAAGCCCGCCGCGTCGTTCAGCCAACCTTCAGTGTGGTCGGCGCAGTGCGGCGAAAGGAGCACGTTCTTCATCGTCCAAAAGGGATGACCGGCCGGTAATGGCTCCTTGTCGAAGACGTCCAAAGCCGCGCCTCGGATGCGATTCTCCTCCAGCGCGTTTACCAGGCCGACTCATTGATGACAGGTCCACGGCCGACATTCATGATCACAGCCGTTTTCTTCATGGCTGCGAGTTCACGCTCTCCGATCAGATCTCGTGACTCCGGAGTCAGGGCGGCCGCCGCCACAACGTAGTCGGATTTGGCGATCATCTCGGTCATGCGCGCGGGCGAAAAGCCTTCATCGATGAAGGGATCATCTTTCAGCAATTCGGCCCGCCGGCGAGTCGCATAGACTTTCATGCCGAGAGCCTTGGCTCGCTTCGCGACGGCTCGGCCGATCTCGCCGTATCCAACGATTGCCATCGACTGACGGTAGAGTACTTCGACATCGAACTGATCCCATTTGCCCGCTTCCTGACTGCGAACCATCCGGCGCAGATCCTTTGCGAAGAATAGTGCCGCGGCAATCACGAACTCACCGAGCGAGTCCGCGAACACGCCGCGCGCGTTGGTTAGCGGCACAGGACTGTTCACCAGTTCGGGCGTAAGGATGTTTTCGACACCGGCCGATAGCGAATGGACCCAGCGGACTGCCTTGGCGTGAGGGAATAATGTTTTGAACAGGTCCCCGCCATTCATGCCGTTCAGGATCACGTCTGCATTGGCGATAGCATCGCGGAGTTCATCCTGGCTGAAGCCGATAGTGACATCGGCCTCTGGAGCCAGCTTACGAAATAGCGAGAGATAGGGTAGAGTTTGGCGGCGAGATGACCGCCAGCTTGAGCGAAGGCATTTACAAATAAGAATAACCTCGCGCGCTGCATGCGACACTTGAGGTTGGTGAACGAGTTCTGTACATGCGGCGCAAGGCTGCCCGAGGACGCGCGTTTTTGCCACAAATGCGGTAAGCCCCAGCGTGAGGAACCCGAGATCGAAGCCCTTGCGAGTGAAGCGGAACCTGCCGTGCAAGGGGAAGCGGCCCCGATCCCGACGACTACCACGCCGCCTGCGTTGTCTACGATCGGGTTTCGTAACCCGGTCGCGGTGCGGGCGGCCGTAATTGCTTCAGCATTCGCCACCATTGCCGGGTTGATTCCGTTTCCAGGCCTTTTCCATTCGCTGTGGCAACTCGTTACGATTGCCGCGGTGGATTCGCGTCGGTGTACTTGTATCAGCGCCGAACTGGCGACTATCTGTCATTGCGAGGCGGCCTGCAGATCGGGTGGATGACTGGCCTATTCTGTTTCATTGTGACGATGGTCATGCTGACACTTCTGCTCGCTGTCTTCGCCGGTGTAGGCGAGAGCGGACTGCAGAAGATTACCGCTGAATCAGGCAGACCGGAGATCGCCGAAGTATCTCCGGAATGCTGACAAACCCCGCCATGCTCGTGTTCGCCCTGGTAAGCGCCTTTTTCGTGATGACAGTCCTGGCGAGCGCCGGAGGCGCGCTCGGGTCCAAGGTTCTCGATAAAGAATAGCCTGGAAGCGGCGCTTCCGCCAACCGCTGATCCCACGGCATGACACTCTTCGGCGGTGAGAACTAGAGGTCGAGCGGCCCTTGCGGGCTCAGTTTGCAACATCCGATGCCGTATTGCTGAAGTAAGGCTCGACTTTTTGCCGGTATATTCCATTGGAATAAGGCACATGGAGTAATACGGTACATTACCGGCCGGAGCAAATCTGGAGGTTTGTTCCGGTACCACGGGTTCATTGCTCGGTTGCTCGGATAGCCGAGTGCTCTTTCTGATAACACTTTCCTAAATGATTTTATTGCCTTATTGAGCTTTCTTGCGTCGACTATCATGCTGTTTCTGGTTATTGGAGTGGGCTTACATTCGAGCCGGTCCGCGGTAACAATGTGGAGGACCGGAGTCGGTTTATCACTGAATATCCGACTCGGCTTCCAGCGCCAGGATCAGTCATTCGCCTAACCAGCTTCCGAGAGAGATTGCCTCTCCTAGAGGACGAGCGCAATTCCATCGAGAGAGCCGTATCGATACGCAGATGGGTGCGAGCACACATGGAAACGCCTGGTCACTGTGGGACACCAGCAACGATGGCGGTGTTACGACCTGAGCAACTCATAGAGGAGATGCAAAGAGGCACGCCCGAGCATGCAGGCAAACTAGTTTATACCCTCGTGGTGCGCACTCTAAGTGACGGATTTCATGCCAGAATCTAAGCGTGGATCGCACCTTCATGAACGCGCCGAACGTAGCCATACCATCTCCGAAGTGTGGATTTCAGCGATTAGAAGTGGGTGATCATGGACGCGACTCTCGATCGAACTTATCTGGTGGATGGGCAGCCAGCATCCGTACTCGATGTGCATGATGTTTTGCGATCGGGTGTCAGTTCTCGGTTGACGTTCCAAGGCAGTTCATTGCGCCGTATACCTGATATCGAGCACATTCCTTCCGAGTTCCGCCACATCTATGCGCTGCAAACCAACGGCGTTTCGATGGTTATGGCGTCGATTTATATCAGTAAAAACGTTTCCGATTCCTGCATTTAGTCGATACACTGGCAGAAACTTTTCCTGAGACGCAAAACAACCTGGCTTTACTAAGTTCCATCTTGGGCGCGATAGCCAGCGTGCTCTCCGGTGTGGTTTTCCTGCGGCTCTACCCGATGAGTACCATCATAGCCACCATGCCCGTGAAAGCGTCGACGCGTTACAATCGGAATGCCTGAATACCTGGCGACATCGATTGTTTGTTGCCGAAAACCTTGGCGAGTCCAGTTTATAGCTCAACACGGACCCCTCAATAAGGCGATGGATCGCGCGCACCGACCGCGGCGAATCCCTTCAAACGCAATTGACAGAGTCACATGCGGCACACGGCCTGCCGGCTGGGGACGGTCGTAGCAATACTCGTCAGGAGAGTAAGTCGACACCGAGCGAAAGCCGCGTACAGCATAATCTCGGTCTTTAGTCATCGCGATCAACGGTGTGTGGATCTTCAAGCTTTGCGTGCCCTCGAGACCGTTGGTAGCGAGATACTGGCCATGCGTTCGTAGGCTTCGATATCTTCCGGCGGGCAGTCCGGATAACCGCTGTAATCCAGCGCATTCACGCCGATAAAATGTCGCTGGACTGCAGCGTCTCCGCCCAACCAGGCGAACGACAGAAAAATCGTATTCCGTGCAGGCA
>CAWGVL010000082.1:0-9556 GCA_963825845.1 Bryobacteraceae bacterium
GTCCCGGCTCACACCGCGTCTGGCGCCCAAGGGTGAATGGAAGCTCGGTCAGACCGAGGCTGTGAATCGCGCTACGGCTGGAATGAATGCCGAAGGTCTGCCACGGGCCGGACGCATGTATGTCGTGCGTGACCGTGCTGCGGTTCCGGTGTGGCGGGTCTTGTTCCGTTCCGGTAATCCGGCGGGAGACTGGGAAGCGCTTATCTCTGCAGACGACGGGTCGGTGCTTGGCAAGCAGGACCTGCGGATCGGATTCGGTCCGCTAGGCAATGCATACCCGAAGAATCCGGTGAAAAGCAACGTGGAGCAGGTTTCTCTCGACGGGGTGGATTCTGATACTCATCTCACCAGCGGGCAAACGAAAGTCTTCACCTATCTTCCTGCTCTGCGCGGCCAGGTGGAACCTGGAACGGTTGTCCAAGGCGCAACGAAACATGAAGGGCACTTCCTGTACGCAACAGATGACGCTCATTTCTCGGAAGTGCAACTGTACTACGGAATGCAGAGCGCGAATCGCCGATTCCAGGCGCTCGGATTCTACGGCTTCGAGAAACCGCTTCCTGGTGTCGTTCTTTACCAGGACTACGACAAAGAGCAAAAGAGATTTGTCGGCGCCGACAACGCGTTCTTTTCGCCATTCGCTTTCGGCGACTCCGGAGGGATGTTCTTCTATCTCACCAGCCGTAATGGAGACACATCGCTCGATACTGACGTTATCTATCATGAGTATACTCACGCCGTAGTCAATGAGTTGGTGGGGCCGGATCAGTCGGCCGCTTTCAAGGCAATCAATGAGGGCAGCGCTGACTATTTCTCCAGCAGCTTCCTCGATGACGCAGTTATGGCAGAGTATGCGGCCAAAATCTTCAACTCACGAGACAGCTTTCTTCGCCGGACTGACAACAGCAATCGATGGCCATACAACGTTGTGGGCGAACCGCATGCTGACGGCAATATCTGGAGCGGAGCCTTATGGGATGTGCGCAGCCGGCTCGGGGCTGACGTTACCGACGAGATCGCCCTAAATGCGATTGCGATGCTAGATCCTGATGCGGAGTTCTTCGAGGCCGGCTCCGCCGCGGTCATCGCAGCCGAGGAGTTGTACGGCGAGCAGGCCGCCGAGATCGTCGCTGATGTCATGCAGTCGCGAGGGATTTACACCAGCGCTTCCAAGACGGCATCACGCTCGATTACGCTCACATCCGGTCAGACGAGCGATGGGCGCGTATCTGCCGCTGCGACGGGCCAACTTCTCGTAGGCGCGCAGCAATATCGCATCGACGTGCCGAATCGTGCCACCCGGCTGCTGGTTCGAGCGCAGGCGAACACGGACGTGCGCTTCTATCTTCGGTATCGCGTGCCGGTCACTGTGGAAGACGGCTACATCTTGGCTGAGCAGGTATCGTCCACCGGAAGCTACGTTGAAGGTTATCTGTCCATTGATAACCGCCCCGAACTGCAAGCGGGGACGTATTACATCGCAATTGTGAATACGACGCAGATTGCTGCGGATTACAAAGTCGAAGTCGCAGTGCAGGGCGGAGATCAGGACGGTCTTCCAGCCGTCACACTTCTCGATGGAGCAAGTGCCGCCGACGGCTCCGTGCCGTCCGGTCCGTTCCTCGCATCTCGGCAATTCGCAGTGCAGGTTCCTGAAGGGACGGCCGCTCTCGAAATAACTCTGGAAAGTGACAAAGATGTAGATCTATACCTGCGTCTCGGGAAACCCGTTCGTATCAACGGCTCGGGATTTCCGGAGGCCGATCTGGTCTCTGACACCGCGTCGTCTCGCGAAGATCTTCGCGTTGTAGCGAAAGGCGGCGGCGCGTTACCCGCAGGTACATACTTCGTGGGAGTGTACAACTACAGTTCGCAGACGGCGCTCTTCACCATTCGAGCCCGACTCGAAGCTGGTACGAACGCCTTCACATCCGAGCTTCGTCCGCAATAAATAAATGCGCATTTCACTCAGATTTTTCTTGCATTGAGTGCACCGGCCCGGCTATATTATTTGAACGGGCTTAGCCCGCTACTCCGATGAAGACCAACGCGACCATCCCGGTGACTATCTCGAACATCTCGTTCGTTGATGACGGCGTCGCTGTCGCGTTTGCGTCCACGGCTTCAACGTCGTACGCTATGCGACTCCGCTAGCGCCGCGTTCTCAACGAGCCGGGTTCGTACTTCCAAAAACAATTCATTCTGAGTTCCTGATAGGGACTTCTTCTTCCTTGCTGTTTACTTGCGCTCAAGGAGGCGCGGCGTATGGCTGCTTCGGCTGTCACAAAAGCGGAACCTACTTTTCTTCAATCGCTCAAAGAAGCGATCCGTGGGACCCATCAGGATTTCACGCAAGGCTCCATCAGCAGAGCCATCTTTCTCCTGGCAACGCCGATGGTGCTCGAAATGTCGATGGAGTCGCTGTTCGCGATCGTCAACGTTTTCTGGGTCACACGGCTTGGCGCGGAGGCGGTCGCAACCGTTGGATTAACGGAATCTCTGCTCACGCTCGTCTTTTCCGTTGCGATCGGGATCAGTATGTCCACAACGGCGATGGTCGCGCGACGGGTAGGCGAGAAGAAAAGGCGCGAGGCGGCAATCGCCGGATCTCAAGCCATACTGCTCGGCGTGCTCGTGTCGCTGGTGATGGGCATACCCTCATGGTTTCTTGCACCCAGGCTGCTCGAAATGATGGGCGCCACGCGTTCAATCGTTGAGTCGGGCCAATGGTACGCATCGATCGTGCTTGGCTGCAATGTCGTTGTGCTGCTGCTGTTCCTGAATAACGCGATCTTCAGGGGCGCAGGTGACGCGTCTCTCGCAATGCGTGTGCTGTGGATATCGAATCTGATCAACCTGGCGCTCGATCCATGCCTGATCTTCGGTCTTGGTCCGTTTCCCGAGTTGGGTATAACGGGCGCGGCCGTGTCTACGCTGATCGGGCGCAGCACAGGGGTGGCCTTCCAGTTATGGATGCTCACCAATGGGCGTGGTCGTGTACACATTCTGCTCCGGGATTTTCGCTTGCAGCCGCGAGTGATGATGACATTGCTGCGCGTATCGACTACGGGTATTCTGCAGTTCGCGATTGGACACACGAGTTGGATCGCGCTGGTCAGAATGGTGAGCACGTTTGGAGCAACAGCCGTTGCGGGCTACACCATCGGGATCCGAATCTTCATCTTCGCGGTCCTGCCGTCATGGGGCCTGAGCGGGGCCGCCGCGACGATGATGGGTCAAAATCTCGGAGCACGCAAACCAGATCGGGCGTCGAAGGCGGTGTTTCTCACCGCTTCTTACAACGCCTTGTTCCTGGGTCTGGTATCCGGCGTCTTTGTATTTGCGCCGGAGGCTCTGGTACATCTGTTTACGACCGATGCGGAAGTGAGCAGGTTCGCTGTGGACTGCCTGCGCATCATCGGCTTCGGCAACATCATCTACGCCTTCGGTATGGTGATGGTGCAGGCCTTCAACGGAGCCGGTGATACGGTAACGCCCACGATGATCAATGTGGTCGGATTCTGGTTCTTTGAGATTCCGATCGCGTGGGCGCTCGCGTATCCGTTGGGAATGGGGGTTCGTGGAGTGTTCCTGTCCATTCCGCTGGCGCACGCAGTGATCACTGCCCTCAGCGTAACTCTGTTCCTGAAAGGGCGCTGGAGGACGCGGATGATTTAACAAGAGGAGCAGGCACATGTCTGAATCGAAAGGGCCTGCCTGCCCCTCGTAATATACTGCTCTGAGATCGTTCCGATATCAAAGCAAGCCAGCTTAGGAGAGCAATGAACGTTTCGCGTCGCACCATCCTGCAAGCAACCTCAGCATTCGCAGCCGGGTCCATGAAAGCAATCGCTCAACAGCGAGACTGGGCGGGGAACAATCCGGTTCGATACCCCGACCCTGATATCGTTGCGCTCGACCCCAAGTTCAAGAAATACGCTATCGGCAACACACCGATTCAGAGGTTGCACACGGGAGCGCTCTGGGCTGAAGGACCCGCGTGGAACGTCGTCGGCGAGTATCTGATCTGGAGTGATATTCCGAACGACAGGCAACTCCGGTGGTTGGCGGACGACGGTCATGTCAGCACCATTCGCAAACCGTCGGGTTACAGCAACGGCAACACTTTCGACTACCAGGGCCGTCAACTTTCCTGTGAGCATGGCAACCGCCGTGTGGTTCGATACGAACAAAGCGGAACTGTGACCGTGCTGGCCGACAAGTTCAACGGCAAGCCGCTCAACGCTCCGAATGACGTCGTCGTGCACCCCGATGGAGGGATTTGGTTTACGGATCCAGGGTATGGTTCGCTGCTCGATTACGAAGGCCATAAGGGCAATCTCGAAATCAAGGAGGCCGTGTACCGTCTGGATCCTGCCACGGGCCAGATTGCGATGGTCACGGACGAGCTTCGAAAGCCGAACGGACTGTGCTTCTCACCTGACTACAAGAAGCTGTACATCTGCGATACGGGCGCCACGCACTATCCGGATACTCCAAAGATCATCAAGGTTTTCGATGTCAATGGGAAAGCTCTTTCGAAGGGGCGACAGTTCTTCTCGATGGAGATGCCCGGCCTCGGCGCGGGACTACCTGACGGCATACGCGCAGATACGGACGGCAACATTTGGATTGGCGCCGGCTGGGTGGGAGCCGGATACGACGGCGTTCATATCGTATCTCCGGAAGGCCAGCGAATCGGACTCATTCGCCTTCCGGAGATCTGTGCGAATGTCTGCTTTGGCGGGCGGAAGCGAAACCGGCTTTTTATGACGGCAGGTCAGTCCTTATATACGGTCTACGTCGAGGCGCGCGGCGCACACATCTGCTGACGCGAATCAACCAAGGATCGCGCCTACTGCAAGACTTTGACATAGATTCTCTCTTGCTCGAGCGGCAGCAGAGCCTGAAGTTCCACCGCAGCCACATGTGGTGAGATGAGTTCCACCTCAGCGCGATCCTCTATTCCGACAGTCTTCACTCGCACATAACAGCTCTCGCCCGGGATCAGGTGACATAGGATGGTCGGCCGCTCTCTTTCATCTAACGTCACGTTATACACTCCAGGCGGCACCGCAAGCCTGTAGTAAGTCGGGAAACGCAGCTTGGCGATCCTTTTGCCGTCGACCTTCATGATGAAATGCTTGCCTAAGCCCCGCCGCTCCTTCGCTGTGTACATTCCTACGATGTACGCGGTCTCCGCGGCGTAACTTGACAGGACCGTGCCGACAACTATAAACGCAAGCTTCATTCTTAACCACATTACAGTACAAAGAGCGAATGACTCTAACAAAAGCCACGCGCGAGTGGATTCTCTCAGCAGCGGCGGAAGACCACGGATGGCGTGAGGCAGGTCACATCATCGGCAGAATCGAGCCGCTACTCGGAGGGTCCGTGTCCGCAATTTATGCGATTGACATAGTCGGCCCGCACGGAGCGACCACCCAATTCGTCTTGCGACAATACACAAACGGGTCGCGACTGGCCAATGAACCCGATGTCGTAGAGCATGAAGCGGCAGCACTCATAGCCGCGTTCGATGAGGACCTTCCTTGTCCCCGTTTGATCGCATTCGATTCCGATGCCGTGCGCTGCGATATACCTTCCATTTTGATGACCCGTATGCCGGGCGCGCCTGACCTCTTGCCGGTCGATTTGTCCGCGTGGCTCAATGAACTGGCTGGCACTCTCGCTTCAATTCATCAGGTCCAGCAGGTAGATCTGCAGGCGGCAGTATCGTCTGTGGATAGACGTGGACCAACTGGAGATCCCGTCATGGGCTGACAACGCCAGCACTTGGAAAGCAATTCACGAGCGCATCGCAGCGGGTCCACCGCCCGCTACCGAAGGATTCCTCCACCGTGATTACCATCCGGGCAACATGCTGTGGCAAAACGGTCATATTTCAGGTATCGTCGACTGGGTGAACGGCTGTACAGGACCGTTGGAAGTCGATGTGTCTCATTGCCGCAAGAACCTGGCAATACTCCACGGTATTGAGAGTGCCGAAACGTTCGACAGGCGATATCGCCATCTCACAGGAGCGCCAATTCCAGATGCTTATTGGGACGCGTGCGCAATCGCCGATTACGACCCGGACCTCAACGGATACATGGCTTTCCGGTCCTTCGGTGTCCCGATCACAGCTCATCAGATCACATCACGCATCAACGCCTTCGCAACCCAGGTCGCACACCGGATCAGGCGTACTACTCGGCCGCTCACATTGCAATCAATGACCAGAACATTCATCACACTTTTCATTACTGCCCTCTGCATGGCAGCACAGCCCGCTTACGACCTTGTTCTCAAAGCGGGCCATGTAATCGACGCGAAGAACCGCATCAGTCAAGTTATGGATGTAGGCATAACCTCGGGAAAGATTGCACGCATCGCTCCCGATATCCCTGAGACTCAGGGCAGGAAAGTCATCGACGTCCGCGGCCTCTATGTAACTCCCGGCCTCATCGATCTTCATGCCCATCTATATAACCGTCCGGGCAATCCGCCGCCGAAGCGAAATCAGAGTGTACAACCCGATGCATTCTCGTTTCGAACCGGTGTAACGACCATGGTCGATCCAGGAACCTCCGGCTGGCGCGATTTCGCGAACTTCCGCGAAATCACGATCCAGCGCTCGCAGACGCGCGTGCTGGCTTGGCTAAATATCGTTGCCGCAGGTATGGGCCATGGCAACGAAGATGATCCGGCTGCAGATGGACGTGGAAGGGGCCGTCAGGGTCGCCAAAGGCAATCCTGATGTGATTGTCGGGTTCAAGACTGCGCACTACGCGGGTCCCGGGTGGGCAGCCGTCGACGGCGCCTAGCGGAGGGAAGCAGACGGGACTACCAGTGATGGTGGATTTCGGTCAACCCACAGGCAGAACGAAATCTGAAGACGTTACTGCTGGAAAAGCTTCGACCGGGAGATGTATACACCCATTGCTTCTCGGGTCTGAGAGATGAAATCTTACCGGGCGGCACGATGAATCCGGTGATGCTGGACGCGCGCAAGCGAGGCATCATCTTCGACGTCGGACATGGCGGAGGCAGCTTCTTCTGGAACATGACGATACCGGCTATAAAGCAGCGCTTCTTTCCAGATACGATCTCTACAGACATGCACTTCGGCAGCATGAACGGCGCCATTAAGGATCTCCTGAATGTCATGTCGAAATTCCTGAACCTGGGTGTCCCTTTCGATGACTTGGTGCGGATGACAACATGGAGCCCTGCGAAAGCCATCAACCGTCCACACTCGGTAATCTCGACGCGGGCGCAGAGGCCGACGTAGCCGTCTTACGGATAGGCAAAGGGCAGTATGGATCGTTCCGCTGGAGCTCGCTATCGAGGGAATCAGATGATTATTGGAGAAATGACGTTGCGAAAGGGCAAGATCGTATGGGACCTCAACGCCCGAGCCGGTCAGGACGGGAGACCTTCCCCTATAAAAAGAGGACGCGACAGAAATGACTTACGTATTGGTCTTCATCACGCAATCGCAGTCTGACGGCGCGCGCTCGGTCAAGAGGCCCAAAGTCCAACGTCGACCCAACAGGTACGGTACGCCGGGCCGCGCGGTGGGGACGCCGAATCGGCGGGCCGCACCATCCCGTGTCGTGAGGGTGTCCTGAATTTCGTGTAAACGTTCGTTCCTCTAGACTTGGAGGACCGAATGGACAAAGCAGACGAGCTCATCAAAGAATTATTGGCTGACTACAAAGGCCCGGAAGACCTAATCGGCGCGAACGGGCCAATCAAGCGCCTTACCAAGAAGCTGGTCGAGGGCGCAATGGGCGCCGAGATGAAGCGTCACCTGGGCTATGAGAAGCATGGGACGGCCGGCGAGGGTGCCGCGAATCCGAGAAACGGCACGAGCCCGAAGACTTTGAAGGGCGATTTTGGCCAGGTACAGATTGAGGTGCCGCGGGATCGCGACGGCAGCTTCGAGCCGAAAATCGTAGCCAAGCATCAGCGCCGATTCGCGGGCTTCGACGATAAGATCCTGTCTATGTATGCGCGTGGCATGAGCACGCGTGAGATTCAGGGCCATCTGGCCGAGATTTATGCGATCGAGGTCAGTCCCACACTGATCTCAGAAGTCACCGATGCCGTTATCGAAGAAGTAAAGCTATGGCAGAACCGGCCGCTGGAAAACCTATACCCAATCCTTTTCCTGGATGCTCTGATGGTGAAGATGCGCCATGAGGGACGCGTTGAAAATCGAGCGGTGTACGTTGCGATCGGTATTGACCTGGAAGGACAGAAAGACGTGTTGGGGCTATGGACATCGGCCAACGAAGGCTCGAAATTCTGGTTGCAGGTGCTGACGGATCTAAGAAACCGTGGCGTCAAAGATGTGTTTCTGGCATGCGTAGACGGGCTGAAAGGATTCCCACAAGCCATCGAGAGCGTGTTCCCGCACGCGCAGGTGCAGTTATGCCTCGTTCATCTCACGCGTGCCAGCCTGAATTACGTGAGCTGGAAAGAGCGCAAAGCAGTCGCCCAGGATCTGAAGGCGATCTATCGGGCGGAGACCGTGGAAACTGCCGAGCAGGAACTCAACACCTTTTCTAAGAAATGGGATGTGCGCTATCCAACGATCAGTTCGCTATGGAAGCGGCACTGGGAACGGGTCATCCCGTTCTTCGCCTACCCGGCCGAGATTCGCCGCATCGTCTACACCACGAATGCGGTGGAATCTTTGAATATGTCGCTGCGTAAGATCATCAAGACACGCGGATCATTCCCGAGCGAGGAGGCCGCGCTGAAGTTACTGTTCTTGGCCCTGAGAAACGTCGTCGACCGATGGGAGATTGTGCAGCATTGGAAAGCCGCTCTCAGCCGCTTCACGATCCTGTGGGAAGATCGAATCCTGGCAGCTCAACAGCGGTAAATGGCTGCTCAACCGGAACGGTGTTTACACAAAATCGCGGATACTACCCCTGCCGCAGCAGATGAGGCAACCAGCGTCATGCGGGTCGTCTTATGTCCTGTCACCGCCTTGACTTGCTGCGGATTCGACAATCCACGCGGAGTTCATACTCTGGCGTCAACCTCGAGCACGTTTAAAACTGGCCCCCAGTAACGGCCCGTGCTCTCCATTACCACACGCGTACAACCTTCCGCTTGCAACCATTCACGCAGTCTCACTAGTTCTGCGCGCACGGTACCGAACTTACGAGTGTCGCTCTCACTCTTCCTGTGTCGGTCCAGTCAACACACAGACCGCCAAGACTTCCTACCCACGTCCATGCCGGCGCACTGTTTGATAACGGCTGGGATCATAATACCGACTCCTCTCGACTGGCTGGTCGGCGCTTACGTTGACAAGTTGTTCTGCGAGCCAAAGCTCATTGCAGGGTGCTCCACGCCGGCCGAACCAGGCTAATCCCGGGGTCTTGCACCCCAAAACGCTGAACGGTTCACCTGCTCAGCTTGACCCTGATTATGGCCCCGATGCCAAATATCCCGTGTTTTCATTCCTCAGGGTGGCCGAAGGCCATAGGTGGTTATCGGCCTAGCAAAGGACCGAACCGAACCAGTAGAGGCAAAA
>CAWGVL010000083.1:0-14446 GCA_963825845.1 Bryobacteraceae bacterium
CTGCATGGCTTCGACTTCACTCGCTGGACTGAGTTTCAGCGTGACGTGTGCGCCGCGCACTGGAATGCCATCGATTTGCTGCTGTAACCGCACATAGGTGCGATGACCCAGGCTCCTGGTTGTGAGAGGGACGAGCGTGTTTACATCGACGCCTGTGAGCAAGTCCGGGTACTCGGACAGGAATGCCCGAGCCGCATCGACTTTCGTTCCCGGATAGCGCCGAGACGCGAATCCTGTCGCCGATAAGAGCGCGCCATCGCGGCCACGCTCGATCCTGGCGCTGGCGACACTCCGTCGAGTCTTGCTTTGCATGACTGTCTGCCATTCAAGGCGTGAAGCGTCGGCTTCGATCGTCGCGCGCTCACGTGTCGCGGGACGGAGGTGCTCCTGGCCGGGCATCAAGCCCGCGCCCGCCAATACGAGGACAATATTTTGCAAGGTTCGCTTCATACGTAATGTCGCCATCTGTGTACGCGCAGAATTTGATGGCTTCGGATCGTGAAGGTGGATAGCTGGAGGTCAACGCTTGTCTACGTGTGTGCGTCAGTCGATTGGAGGTAAGATGATCCGAGTGTGGTCATTCCTTTTGATCTCTAGTTTGGCGCTGGCTGCCGCTCCGGCTAGAGAGATGGTGTACAGCAGTGCCATTACGATGGGCGGACAGATCGTACCGCTGTACGACAAAGGATACCTCGTCTATCTGCACCAACCGAACAGGTTGGAGGTTCATCGTCCGGACGGCAAATTGGCCTACAATTTCGACCTCCCGTGTCCAGGTGAGGCATCGTGCTCCGCCGCAGCGGTGGCGGTAAATTCCAAAGGAAACGTCGCGGCCAGTTTTGGCTACTCGAACCGCAGCGGGAGAGCGGCGGGTATACGCATTATGGACCCGCAAGGAAAAGAGATCCGCTTTATCAGCACGTCTTTGTACGTGCCGACGAATCTGAGTTTCGATAAGGATGACAATCTCTGGGCCCTTGGCTGGCAGCGCGACTCTTTGACACAGGATACCGAGAGGAACAGGATTATCGACTTGTGCGTAAGTTTTCGGCTGCTGGTTTAGAGATTGGACGGTATGTGCCGCGGTCATTGTGGCCGAACCGGAAGGCGTTTCCTGGCGCAGGCGGACGAGGCTACTGGAGGATGTACGCGGCGTCTGATCGCATAGGAGCGATCATCCACGAGAATTATGCGGACAGCGCGCCTGAATTCGTCGAATGGAACCTGGATGGAAAACTGATCCGGCGCACTGTGATCCCCAACGACACGTCGTTTGGACGCGCATACACTTCGGACGGCCGCTTATACGTGAGAGTGCGGGAGAAAGGGAGCCGTCCGGAGTTTGAGTGCTTGACCCGTCCGACGCAACTTGGAAGCGCCTGTCTGAGAACCTACCCGACCGTATAGAATTTGACCGAGCGTTGCTCCTTGGCGCCGACGGCGAGGAACTCGTTTATCGCGTTGGCCACGGCAATACACACCTGATCTGGGCTCGACCCGGCGTGAAGTAGCGGTTGTGAACCGCTTGGTTACGCTGGACAGAATACACATGTACACGTTCACGAGAGGCTTCGGCCTTCATCTGCTGATGGTCCGCATATTGCTCGTGTGTCTCGTTACTGGACCGGCATCGTTCGGTGAAGCATCGAAGAAGCCGATCGTCATCGCGCATCGCGTGGCGTCGCGTTACCGCCGGAGAACACCATCGCGGCATTCAGAATGCGCTGAAACTCGGCGTGAGAGTGCTGGAATTCGACATGAACGTAACCAAGGATGGCGCTATCGTGATTCATCACGATTCGACCGTCAACCCGGCAATATGTAAGGCGCCGGGTACGTCCGGAATAAAGCCGGGTCCGATGGCACTACTCACCTTGGCGGAAATCCGGCAATTCGACTGCGGGTCCTTTGCGCGCCCGAACTCGCCGCGATATCAACCGGTCCCCGGACAGCAAATGCCCACTCTCGATGAGTTCCTGGCTTCCGTGAAGGGAAGTGGCGCGGTCCTGCTTGGAGAAACCAAGTTTGGCGCTCCAGGTTCCTCGCCTTCGGTTGAGCCGGAGCGTTTTGTGGGTCTAATTTACGCAGCTTTAAAGAAACACGGGGTTCAGGACAAATTCATTCTGCAATCCGGTGATTACCGAACGATCGATGCAATGGCAAAGAAGGATCCGAAAATTCGGACTTGCCTCTTGAATGCCAGGCGATTCAAACCGCGTTACCTGGAACTCGCCCGTAGTCACAAAGCGACTCACTTGATGCTTCGTGCGGACGACACAAGCGTATCGCAGGTGCGAGACCTTCAATCTGCCGGGTTAATGATTTACTCGAGTACGGCGAACACGCCATCTGACTGGCAGAAGTATGTAGATCTGGGAATGGACGGAATCCTGACCGATGATCCTGCTGGACTCATCGAGTTTCTCAGCGGCAAGAAGTCCGCGCGCTAGCGGGTGATGACACCACAGGCGATGCGCGCTCCGGAGTTGCCACTAGGATCTGTTTTTAGATCGTCAGGAGCGGCATGGATCACAAGGCTGGTTCCGCCCGGTTTCAACAATGAATTGCCGGCGCCTGGGTCCAATGAGACTCGTTCCGCAAGAAGAGACACCTCTGCGCTGCCGTTCGCGTCGATACGGATATTTCCGATGTCTCCTTCGTGCTGTCCTTGAGGATTATGTTCGCCGTGTTGTTTTCCTGACAAGTTCAGGTGCGCACCCGCCGTCGTGAAGTCCGGCGGATCGCATTTGCCGTTCTCGTGAATGTGCACTCCGTGAACACCGGGAGGTAAGTCGCTGAGACGGCCATTGAACCGCACTCCCCCTCCGGATTGCACTGAGACCGTCAGGGTTCCCACGGTTTTCTTTTGCGCGTCGCGCAGTTCTACACGAGCGCCATCCGCCACTCGAGCGCGCTGCGCCTCGACCGACTGACTGTTCGGCGCGCATGCTGAGAACAGAAGCGCAACCGAACCAACGAGTAATACGTTCTTCGCCATTTTGGATCTCTCCGGTTATTGGACCAATACCGCCTAAGTAGGTTTCGGCAAACCACGCAGTCGATCAGCGCCAGCGTTCGTCCTTCGCCCAATTTTCTATCAAATCCTCGGACTTATCCGGGCGAGAGCCCAACTAAATGGAAATTCGAGCAATGCCGATCCCTGTATGTGGACACTAAGCAAGCGGTGACCGAGCCAGTCCAATAGACCAGCCTGCGAGACGTCGCCCGCAGCATTCAATCAAGGGAAATCTCGCCAGTTGAATTGACCATTCGCATTCTGGATTGCATCGCAGTCATCGATGGCAAGCTGAAGAGCTATGCCACCGTGAGGCGCGAGCAGGCGTTGGAAATGGCGAAGCGTGCGGAAGAAGAAGCAACGCGGAAGGTACCGAGGTCCGCTGCACGGCGTGCCGATCGCAGTGAAAGACCTGTGTTATACGAAAGGTGTGCGCACCATGGCGGGAACCAGTATTTATGCCGGCTTCCTCCCAGATCATGACGCGACGGTGGTCACCAAAGTGAGCCAGGCAGGCGCGGTCCTGCTGGGAAACCTGAACCTCACGGAAGGCGCGATGGAGGCTATAATCCGGCGCGCGACATTCCTGTCAATCCGCGAGGCGAAGATGTGTGGCCTGGTACTTCTTCCAGCGGATCCGGGGTGGCGACCGCTGCAGGTCTTTGCTACGGCGGGATTGGAACCGATACGGGAGGCTCGATCCGCTTTCCATCGGCGGCCAACGGAATTGTAGGGCTGAAACCAACATACGGACGTGTCAGCCGGTATGGCGTTGTTTCCACTGGCCGAATCACTCGATCACGCCGGTCCCATAGTACGCCGGGCTGGTGACGCGGCCGTAATGTTTGAAGTCATCGCCGGATTCGACTCCAACGATCCCACGTCGCTGAGAGATCCCGTGCCGCATATGCTGGATGAACTGCAGAAGGGCGTTCGTGGTCTGAGGGTTGGATTTGACAGGCGTTTTGCGACTGAGGGCATTCAACCGGAACACTCCGCTGCCATTCACGCCGCCGTGGACGGTCTGCGCCAGCTTGGCGCACAGATGGTTGACGTCGAGATGCCGGATGTGAACGGAGTCCGGAACATGTGGCTGATCCTGTGCGCGGTAGAGGCGCTCGCCGCCCATGCCAATTTTCCTTCACGCAAGATGCTAAATCGATCCAATACCGTAAAGAGCTCTCAACGAAATATCGGACCGTGCTTTCCACAGTGGATGCCTTCGTGTATCCGGCCGCAATCGGGAGAGCCCACCCGATTTCCAAGGAAGCCCAATACGGCTCGATGGCCGAGGTCAACGGAGCGAGGGACAAATTCGCAAATTCGTTCAAGCCGGCGCTCGGAGCGAACGTGTATACGTATCCAGCCGATCTCTCCGGCACACCCACGATCACGCTTCCCGTTGGCTTCTCATCCGAGGGGCTGCCACTGAGTATGCAAATCGCTGGACAGCCGCTGAGTGAACCGACGTTGTGCCGGATCGGGCATGCATACGAAGAAGCAACCGGCTGGTACAAGAAGCACCCGAACGTCTAGCTTTCCTGTACTGCGGAAAGATGCCGCGGTGCCGATCGTCCATCCTCATTTTGAGGCCAAGAATCTTCGGGAACCTCGAACAGCGTTCCTCGTCCCAGCAGCCAATCCGGGTCGAGCCGCCTTTTGACGGCAATCATTGCCTTGATCTGCTTCAGAGTGTATTGAAATTTTAAATAGCCACGCTTGCGTTTGCCGAGTCCGTGCTCGGCCGCGACCGTGCCGCCCATCTCGACCGCCTTCTGCGCGAACTCGTCAAACAGTAGCTGACCCTGCTCGAATTCGGCCTGGTTCGATGGAAGCAGGTTGATGTGATAGTGCCCATCACCAACATGGCCATAGATGACATGGCGGCCGGCGTAGGCTTCGCTCAGCCGATCGCGATAGTAGCTCAGCATTTCACGGTGCCTGTTGATAGGTACCGCAAAGTCGGAGATCAGACTCATCAACTTATGCTGATGGACGGTAGCGAGAACGGTCTTCGGTAACGCGTGACGGAACTCCCGGAAGCGCTCGCGATCGGCATCTGTCGAGCCGAACCATGAAATTTGCTCCAGGGCGCACTGCCGATTCATGCGGTCCGTCCAGGCATCGAGTTCCCTCTCTCCAAAGTCCGCCTGTTCGATAATCAGCGCACCGCAGGCGTCTGTCGGGATCTCGGGGTAACTTGTGCGGATCAAGTCGAGCGCGTTGCCGTCGATGTATTCGAGCATCCGAAGACACGGCACGGGACGCCAGGCATCGAGCGCATCTAGGGCGTCGTCTTCGCTCCGGAAGAACACCACACCGGCAAGAAGGCATTTTGCGGAGGGTAGAAGTTTCAGCGACGCTTCGATCACGATGCCGAGCGTGCCCTCTGAGCCAGTAAAAAGATCAATCCAGTCCATTCCGGGCGCCAGCGGATAACCGGCCGAGTGCTTACAGGCTTTTGGTTGTAGAATCTCTGGCACATCAAAATCGATCCGGTCGCCGCGCCGTACGTCGAGGACGCGTCCGTCCAGGAGCACCACGCGGACCCGCTGGATCCAACGGCGCGTTGCTCCGTATCTGAAGCTCCGCGATCCGGAAGCATTGCAGGCAATCGTTCCACCGACAGCAGCGAGAGTTTCCGTCGGATCCGGCGGGTAGAATTGCCCACTCTGGCGCGCTGCCGCATGCAAATCCATTAGATGAACAGCGGCCCCACAGACCGCCACGCCCTCTTGGATTTCGAGCTTCTTGAACTTCTCCATCGAGACTAGCCACCCGCCTTCAGGGCAACGCCCGCCGGTAATGCCACTTCCGGCGCCGGCAATTGTCAGCGGAGTCTTTGACCTTCTGGCGCGGTCCACAATCTGAAGGAGTTCAGCTTCGTTCGCGGGGACGAGAACTTCGTCCGCGAAGCCACGAAAGCCAGAAGCATCCTCCAGATAAGCCCAGGACATACGATCCTCGTTATATTCTAGGCTTCCATTGCGGTGACGAGGCAATCCACAAACTCACGTAGGGCTTGACGTGGGTGAGCCGGCAATCGCTCCTGTGTCGTAGGTGAGTCCTCTGTGGCCGCAGCGGAGACGGTTGACCGAAATCGACGAGATTTGCTTTTCAAGTTGCAATCCGGAATAGTTGTACTCCGAACGGAGGTAACTGAACCCGCAAACGGCGAGGGGCGATCTGAACCCCCTTAGGGCTGGGCATGGCCTCAACGGCGCCGCTTCCCGGTAGACCGCGGATGTCTACGTCCACCGGATTGGGATCGGAATTTACGATGACTAAGAGGCGAGCGCCGGCTGCCTGTTTGATGATCCATTCTACGCCGCGATCAATTGAGTGACCCGTATCGTGATACGTGAGATCGAACGGCATCTTTTCGGAGGCCCCGTTCACGGCGACTTCATGTAACTTCATCTCGCTTACAACGGCCGCAACGTCCTGCCACACCTTTGAGCCTTCCGGGTTATAGGACAGTCCCCACCACAGGATTCCATTCACCCCATGAACAATCGCTTGCCAGGCCATGAATCGAAGTTGTTCGCGGGTGGGATACAGCACCGCGGCGCGATCCCGATTCTTCTCGCGCAAGTTTTCCCAGGCGAACGCTTGCAGCACGATGAAAGTAGCCCGTGACGGGCCTGCGACCTGACGAATCTTATCTGCGTAGCGACCGACCTGACTAATGTGCGTATCCGAAAGATCACCGTGACGGCCGCTTGGCCACAGGGCATAAAGCTCGCGAATTCCGTGAGGAATGACCGGGTAGATGTCGGTTGCCAGTATATCCCCGCCCGGATTGTATGCCTGGAGTGTCGAGATCAAATTGGTCGGTGAGTGATTGAGATACACGAGCCTTTTCGCATCGAGTTGCTTCAACAGTGCGTATGCGGCCTTGATTTTCTCGGGCGGTATCCGAGGTCCCGGCTTCTTCCATTGGTACGATGGCTCGTCTTCGGTCTCCCAGAACAGAACCGCAGGATGCGTCCCGAATTCGCCGACTATCTTTCGAATGCGCGCCGGGTCGGAGCCGACGGTGAGCCAACATCGCAGCCCCCTCGCTCGGATTTTGTCCAGAACATCGCGTTCAGCGGCCGCATGGATCACGTGGAAGCCGGCGTCCGCCGCAGCACGTATGCCGTCTATGTGCTTTGGCGTTTGATAAAGCCCGTGGACAAACGTGCGCTTTCCATCGATTCGGAGCATGCCGTCCTGATCGAGCGTTTCGCCGTTTGTGCGAGGAAGCCGCACTGCCGCAGCGATGAGCCCTCTTATCATCGAACGCCGACAAAGCGAGGACATGCTAGCGGCTCGGGACAGGTACGTGTAAGCGAAGCCGATTGGTGTTTGGATCAGTTTGCACGCTAAAGCGCCGCCAAACGACCCTGGTGCGCCCCGCTGTGTCCACCGTCGATGCACGGAGGCGGTAGCTGCCGGGGACGTCTTAGCCGCACTGCTGTTTCAATCTCGTCTGCCCCGACAATCTTCCGGACACGAGGTTTCAAGTTGTCAGGACGCAGAAACAGATAATCCTCTTCACCCGGACCGTAGATCTCCCATGCGACCTTTGCGTTGTGGTAAACGCCCTCGGTATCAGCGCCCAGCGTGTAGTATACCGGCGCGGATTTCTCAACGACGCGCGCCTTCGCGGTAATTTCGAGAGCGTCCGATTCGGACTTAGCAGCTATCGTAACGTCCAAATCCGGAGGCACGCCGGCCGCACGTTTCACCGATCGCGGCGAGCTGACCAGAGTGCGTCTCCCGTATGCCTCGACCTCAACTCTACCGTCCTCTCGAACGCGTACGATCTCCCGGTAGCCGTATAGCTTCAGCCCGGTCATATCCCACAGCAGGTCGAAGGCGATCCCCTGCTGCAAACACCGTTCGATCTCCTCAAAGAAGTTGCTCATGACTACGCGGTACTTTATGCCTGCGGCGTTGCGGCGCTCAAGGTTCAATTCCCCGACACCCCAAAGTATTCCTTTTCCCAAGAATACGTGACCCAGGTTGTACCCCTGCGGTAGCAGGATGGCCACTTCAGCGGCCCTCCGCAAACGATCCAGATCGCGAACTGGGTCTGCTCCTGGCATGGTTCTGCAGATGACGAGCTAACGCCAGGTACTCACCATACGGAACGCAGGCCAGCTGATAGGAATCGTAGAAATGGAAGCGAGTGGCGCCCAAATCGTATGCGTGTGTCAGCCACCAGAATGTGTCTGCGGTCTGCACGGCTCCATAGATGCTTACGCCCCAGCTCTTGTTGGTCAGCCGAGCAGCGCCACGAAGAAATCCGAAAATGATCGCCGGCAACGCTTTGGGATCATCAGGTGGGATCTGGACGCCATACGTCATATCGATCTCGGGAATTGTCCGCCTGGTGCCGATACGTCCGGGCGGCTCGAAAACCATCGCTTCGGGAACGCTCGGATGCTGAGCCAATTGATGCGCAGCAGTGCTGACCATCGTCTCCCAGCTATAAAGGTTCGCCTGAGCGAACTCCATGCTGCCGACATCCACGTCAGGGCGCACGGCCAGAGACTTAACCATCGCGCCCGCGCTGTTCTGCAGCACCTTCGCAAAGTGTCCGCGAAAGAATTCGAACCCGACCTGCGGCGTAATCGACTTTCGAAAAGCTTCATCCTTCTCCAGTTTCGGGCGAATCTCGTGATCTCTAGTCGTTACGGCCGGCTCATCCAGATACAAGCTCGGTCCGAGATACTGGCTGCGGTAAAGGAGTTCCGGGTACGGCAACTTCGCGCCTTCCCCCCAGTAGTAAAGGTTGAGGTCCTGTGCCCACCTAGCCTGTTCGGAATCTACACGCACACAGTTGATTCCCGCAGCCGCCATCTCCCGATAGTCGTTCTGTGTCAGCCGGGTTAATTCGTAATCTGAGCCGTCGTAGCGCCTGGTCTCATCTTTCTGGCGGGTGTTACTCGCGGGTCCGACTAATAAGTCCGGACGCAGTTCGATCAGCCTTCGTATCGACCGGCAGAACGGGGGAGCTTTCGGTCACCGCTTCTCGAACATAGTTGTGGCCGAGGTATCGTACCGTCACGGCCGATGTGCCATCGATCGCTCGCGGAAACAAATGCTCCCAGGCGCCCGAAGACGGAAGCACGGCTTCGCCCGTAACCCGATGTTTGTACTCGCGCGGGGACATGCCGAGCCTTCCTGGATGATGTACCGGGCCGTAGTTTTGCGTGCAGCTTCAAGCGTCGGTGGAGGATACCCAGCGCTAAGCAGCCAGATGCGGAACTGCTCTCCGCTAACCTTCGTCGCGGTGAGGCTGACCCACTGACGATTCCCCGACGAGCTTCGCTCAACCGGGCCGATTGACAGCGTAAACGCCTTTACAACAGAACCGCGCAGGCCGCCATCACGTTCATGACGGTAGTGGGACACGGAACCGGCCGGAACGTTTGTCCAGTAAGGCAGGCGAAAGCTGCGACAACAAGTACGGCAACCCGGACAGCCATCAAGCGATCTGACCACCCATCAGAAGGTCACCTTTAGACCCAGTTGTATATTGCGCGGGTTGTTCGCCTGGCCAGTAAGCCTGCCATAATTGCCGCTCGTAGGGTTCGTTTCGAGACCGCCAAACCAAACACGGTTAAACGCGTTGATCATCTCACAACGGATCTGCAGTTTTACGCGTTCCGCATAAACGAACGTGTTTTTCACGAACGACATATCCCAATTGTTAATGCTCGGAACGCGAAGGTCATTCCACATGAACGGAATGCGACGCGCCGTGAATGCGGGCAGAACTGTCATCGCGTTAGTGTTGAACCATCTATCGATGGTTGCATCTTCAAGCTTGGGGCTGACACCTGTGGCGAGAGCCGCAAAAACAAAAATACCGCTTGGCCGGTCTGGTAGATATACATCGCGCTCCATTGCCAACCACCAATGATCTTATCTACGGCGCTGATATTCGACCGGAAACGCTTTCCCTCGCCGAATGGAAGCTCAAAGATGATCGCCGAAGAGACGCGGTGCGGGTTGTCAAACTCTCCGATCATTTTCGATGGTTCCGGATCGCTAGGCTCGATAAACCGCAGCTTCTCGAGTTGCTTCGACCATGTATAAGCAAGCTGCAACGTCAGTCCGGCGCTGAATCGCTTGTTTACGGAAGCCTGTAGCGAATGATAGTAGCTGTCGCCACCCGTATTTCTCTGAAGCGTCACAGCAGTGAACTGCGGGTAAGGCGCGAGCAACTGCGCCACGGTGATGGTGTCGCCTGCAAGCGGACTCGGCGCAGGTATCAGGGCTCTGAAGGGATTCGGAATCCGAGCGTTGGGTCTGATCCGAGAGCGTAATATTTCTGGTCGAGCGAGTTGATGCTTCGATCGCTGTCGCTAGTGGTGCTGCTCA
Source organism: Bryobacteraceae bacterium (assembly GCA_963825845.1). GTDB lineage: Bacteria > Acidobacteriota > Terriglobia > Bryobacterales > Bryobacteraceae > DASQDN01. Next base: position 10,394 of record CAWGVL010000083.1, read on the forward strand.
GCGGCAGCCGGGTACCACGCTGTCCAACGTAATTCAGCTCGAATCAAGGTTATGTGCGATCTCTTGCTGAAAGCCGAAATTCCAGCGAAAATTGCGCTGTTCTTGCGCTAGTAATCGTAAGTGCGGCGAGGCTCGAGCCCAGAAGCGTCTTCAATCCCTGACTCGAGCCCGTCGGCTCGATTAAGCCATTGGGAAATGGATTCGCCAGCGTGTCGGCCGGAGTTAATCCCCCATCGAGTGTAGTCACCATTGGGGTATTCGAAGCGAAACCCGTAGTGCTGACAAACGGCTGCCACCATGCCGAATAGAAGATCCCGAAACCGGATCGAAGTACCGTACGAGGAAAGATCGGTAAGCGACGCCGATCCGCGGTGCCAGTACCGTGTCTCGCCTACGACGTTCCGCACGATTCTCCGGAGTGGCGAAAAACAGACCACCCTTTACTTTGAAATCGTTCGGGGACAGTTCCGGAATCGGATTGGCGCATACGCCGCCTTCGCAGCGCCTTCAATCGGATTCGAGCTGTGGTATCGAATCCAAGATTATTCTGGTTGTATCGTTCGGTACACCGAGCAGGATTTCGTAGCGGAGTCCAAGATTCAAGCGTCAATTCTGGAGTAACTTTGAAGTCATCCTGGAAGTACCAGCCATAAAAGGGAGCCTGCGGCGCCGTCGCCGCGCGAAGGTCGATGGACCGGCGCTGGATTAGCCGAGCAGGAAGCTGGCAATTCCGTTGCCCAGATTATTCCCGGTCAGAACGGGTTCGGCTGAGTGAACCCGCGATCGAAGTTGTACTGGCCGCCGGGCGGTTCGCTCCCACGGAATTATTCTGCTTCACCTGACCCTGGAAGCCCCATTTCATGTTGTGGCTTCCGGCGATCTTGGTCACCCCGATGTTGAACGAGTAGGTATTGGTGTGCTCGAACCACTGTCCTTCCGACGTGCCGATGTAGTACATGTCCGAGATATTGAATTGCGGAAAGATACTGCTGCTGCATCTGGTTGACAAGGCTGACTTGGAAAAGCCGAGCGTGTCTGGATCGAAGTTGGGGTGGGTGCCTTCCTGTGTCCAGCGCGTGTAGCCGGCCTGAGCCGTGATGACCATCGAGGGATTCACAATGAACGCATCGCTAATGCCGATAGAGGTCTGCGCGCGATTGTTGCCTTCCAGGCGCGCCGACTCCCCCGCCGATATCCCACGGCGTCGGCGTCCCGGAAATCCCTGGTTGTGTGACCAGCGGGCGAAAAAGCCGATGCCGCCTGAATATTGGGATCGACTCCGGGTCGAGTAGTTTTCGCCATCGTAAGGAGCTGGAACTTCGCTGAAGTAGTTGTTCGCGCCGGTAAACGGATCGCCGGGCAAGTTGGCTGCGGATATCGGGAGATGACATTGGCCGCAGATCGAATTGATCCGGTTGGCCGGAATCTTGTTCCCCGGAAACAGCGTGACGGGTGTAACCGCCGCTGCCATTCGGACCGTGGTCAAAGGATCGGCGATCTGGAACAGCGCGCCAGTCGCGTTGAATGTTTGCGAAAAATCACCGTGCCCGCTGCAATGCCGTCGGTACGGTGAAGCGATACGGATTTAGGCGTGCGCTGGCGCAGACCCTCAAAATTGAAAAACCAGAAAACCTTGTTTTTCACCACCGGGCCGCCCGCCGTCAAACCGTACTGGTTGAAGCTGAAACCGGGTCGCGGTGAGCCGGCTCGATTGGAGAAGAAGCTGTTCGCATTGAGCTTGTCATTGCGGAAGAACTCATACAGATTGCCGTGGAAGCTGTTGGTGCCGCTCTTGGTCGTTACGTTGACGAACATTCCGCCGCCATGGCCGTATTCGGCGTCGAGTGCATTGGTCTGAACGGTGAATTCTTCCACGTCATCGACACTGGGAATGTAAGCCACGCGGTCCGATACATTATTTGGAATTCCGTCCATCAGAAATTCGTTCTGGCGCCGACTAGAATCATTCGCAGAGCTATAGGAAACGCTGTCAATGAGATCAACCCGACTGCTGGAAGTGGTGGAGTTATTGGTGATTCCGGGAGCCAGGTCATCAGCATTAGCGGATTGCGACCCAGCAGAGGAAGATCCTGAACAATTCGTTCCTGCACATTTCGACTTACGCTTGCACTGGATGTCTCAAGCAGCGCCGCCTGCGCCGTTACCTGCACCGACTCCGTAACTTGGCCGAGTTCCAAAGCGAAATCGGCCGTCGAACGTTTGCCGGTTTCTACCAGAATCTCTTGTGTGCTGCGTTTAGACCGACCTTCTCCGCCATCACCTGGTATCGTCCAGGTTTCGCTAGTGGAAAGAAGTAGTATCCGTCTCCATTTGTTGTTGCTGTCCTGATTTGATTCGTTTCGACGTGGGTAAGTGTGACCGTCAGCCCCGGCACCGCTCCACCGCTAGAGTCGTGAATCGTTCCGTCAACGGTCCCGACGGGCAACACCTGAGCAACCGCAGCGGTCAAGCCCGCCAGAATCACTATAAGGCGGTAAAGCATACTCGTTGTCCTCCAGTGTCCTGATGGTTTACGATCCGCTAACTCTTACACCAGTCCGACGTGGAAGTCAACAGGCCTGTTAAATGATGTCCATGTAAGAATCGTGTGGATCGGCTGTGTTTGGCCAGCGCGTCCCAAAAGCTCGCCTTGCGCAAACACCTTCGTTGCTCGGCCGATGTTCGCTGTGCCTCAAAACCGCTGGCAGAATTCTCGCGTTGAACGCCTGATCGGCTCTGGTCGGCGAGGGTGTCTGAGCCAAGTTGAGCAGTGTCAAGAACGTGGGAAATTGTGAAGATACTCAAAATAGGTGGTCTCCAACGTCGCGCTAGAGTTCAACGCAGGCGGCCTGACTCGAGAACCGAACGGCCCGCAATACGTCATGTCGTGGACAGGCGACTATGTCTGCCGCAGGAGCCAGCGGATCGCATTCTGCTGCAGTTTGACGTACTCAGGATTCCAAAGATCCACAAGCATATGGCCGGGCGCTAAATAACACACTCGCCCTTTACCATAGTCGTAGGCCCAACCCGCGGGGGCGGTTGTTCCGAGATTTTTGAAAGTCAGCCCATCCTCGTTCACGCTCTCCAGCAGCAAATGCTTGCGATCCTTCTGATACGTCATGTAGTGCTGCTCGTCCGTGATAAGGAAGTCGTTTACGCCCTTCGTGATCGGGTGTTCCTTATTCACTACCTTCACTCGGAAAGGACGTATCGGCGGATGCCCTTCGGTAACGGCGCCCAGAACATCGCGGAAATCGTCATTGTGTGGGCTTATGTACGTCACGTTGTGCAAGAAGAGCACTCCTCCACCGCCGGAGGCGAACTCCTTGACGGCTTTCCCTTGTGTGGGTGTGATCCAGTAGAACGGCATCCCCTCCCATTTCGGGAGCGGGGGATCGCTGACGATCTTGGGAGTCCCACGCTCGAATAGGCGGCATTGCTGCTCTCGTCGGGATAGCCCTCCGGCCATGTCATCCCGTCGCGAAGAATAATCAGTAGCTTGTAGCCTCGAATTGTCTCCGCGTCCAGCATCCGGACCTCGTCGCAAAAATCAATGGCCAATCCCATATTCTTGCCGAGTGTCTTGCCTAATGCCGTTCGGATGTAGTCGCTATTGTGATAACGATCGCCGATCAAGGCAAATGCAGTGCCTTTGTCACGACCATAGACCAATGTCGCTGAGATCGCGATGTTGCAGATTGCCGTACGTCGGCTGATGGTATTCATGGATTATCTCCTGCGAACTCCATCGGGATCTAGGGCACTCAGCGGCTAAAACTCCACGCGGAACACCATAATGCCTGCCACCGTCCCGTGCCTATATCCGAGAACGAGCCCCGCGTTCCATTAAAGGTCCCGAACGCCGCTGGACAGGGCGCTGTCAAACCCGCTGGACATACGTTGGTACGGTTTGTGATATCGAAGGTGGTGTTTGGCGGATTGAAGCTGTGGTACTTGTACGGGTTGTTTACATCGAATCGGAGACTGGCGCGCAAGCGCTCTAAAATCCGCCACTCCTTCGACATCGATATTTGCCCCCATACAACGCCG
>CAWGVL010000084.1:0-22346 GCA_963825845.1 Bryobacteraceae bacterium
TGCGACAAGGCACTTGAGATCCGAAAAACACCTGAATCATCGGCGCGCAGACAGCCTTTTCCGAATTCGATCATCCATAGCTAGCGTCGGTAATTGCAACGGATTATCCGTTGATGCCCTTCACGCTGTTGCGCGATGCGTGGTCATCCCTCGGTGTGCGCACTCGCGTTTTGTGCCGCGTTATCGTCGCGGCCTCGATCGAAAGAGATTTGTTTTTGCGAGATCGATGAGTTCATCGCCGCGGCCGCTCAATACAGCCTTGATCATGTAGAGCGAGAAACCGCGTACCTGCTCCGCACTGATGGTGGGCGGCATAGTCAACTCCTGACGATTCACAAATACCTCAACCAGAGCGGGGCCGTTATGGTTTAGCGCCTGCACAAGCATGGGACGCACCTGTTCAGGCGCGTCCACCCTCAAACCCATCACTCCCGCCGCGTCCGCTATTTTGGCGAAGTCCGGATTCAGCAAGGCCGTCCCAAAGTCAAGGAAACCTGCCGCCTTCATTTCCAGTTCTACAAAGGCGAGCGAATCGTTCCGGAAAACCACGAGCTTTACCGGAAGTTTCAATTGCTGCAATGTGAGCAGATCGCCCAGGAGCATCGCCAATCCGCCATCGCCGGACAACGTGATGACCTGCCGGCCGGGATAGGTGAGCTGCGCTCCGATGGCTTGCGGCAGCGCGCTTGCCATTGAACCGTGCGTGAACGATCCCAACAGCCGCCGCTCCCCATTCATCCTCAGGTAACGCGCAGCCCAAACCGTAGGAGTGCCGACATCACACGCAAAAATAGCGTCTTCCCTCGCCACCTCGTCGATCAATCTGGCGACATACTGCGGATGGATCGGTTTTCGCCCAGGCTCACCCGTAGCCAGATCGTCCAGGCCTTGGCGCGCTTTCCGATAATGATCGAGCGAGTCACGCAGGTGCTTATCGTCCGTCTTCTCGCTGAGCTTCGGAGAAACGAGAGTCAGTGTGGTCTTCACATCTCCGATCAAGCCCACATCGACCGCAGTGCGCCGCCCTATCTGTTCGCCGCGGATATCTATCTGCACGACAGTAGCACCGTCCGGGTAAAACTGCTGGTAAGGGAGATCCGTCCCGAGCATCAGGAGAGTGTCTGCATCCATCATGGCCTGATAGCCGGAACTGAAGCCGAGAAGCCCCGTCATGCCGACGTCGAAGGGATTGTTGTATTCGATGAACTCCTTGCCCCGCATTGCATGGACGATGGGAGCCTTCAGCTTTCCTGCCACGCCAATCAGCTCAGGGTGTGCGCCCGCACAGCCCGCGCCTCCGAGGATCGTTATCTTCCGCCCTCGATTCAGAATCTCTGCGAGAGTGTCAATTTCCTCATCGCAGGGACGAACGCTCGGAGTTGGTACGGAAAACTTCAGACGCGGCCCCGGCGAGGATGCCTCCTGCAAGGCGATGTCGCCCGACAGGATCACCACCGAGACTCCTCTACGCGAAATTGCTGTCTGTATCGCAATCTCGACGATGCGAGGCATCTGTTCCGGGTGGGACACCGATTCGCAGTAGTGACTGCACTCGCGAAACAGAGGATCCGGGTGTGTCTCTTGAAAATAACCGCTGCCGATCTCACGGCTCGGAATATGAGCCGCAATGGCAAGGACCGGCACCCGGTTGCGGTGCGCATCGTACAGCCCGTTGATCAAATGCATGTTTCCAGGCCCACAGCTTCCGGCGCAGACAGCCAGGTTCCCGGTCAGATGCGCGTCCGCTCCGGCCGCAAACGCCGCCGTCTCTTCGTGACGCATGGAGGCCCACTGAATATCACCTCGTTGACGGATGACGTCCGTGATGCCATTGAGGGAGTCGCCAGCAACTCCGTAGATCCGTTTCACGCCAGCAAGAGCCAATGTCTCGACGAACAATTGGGCTACAGTTTTTTTGGCCATATGCATCGCCTCCTTCTATACGGGTTGACACGCGCCGCGAGCTGAACCGCTCTCACAAGGCTGATGCCAGCGAGTGCGGTCTTGCTTCGAAGTCTATTCATATGCCGCCACCCTGTCGGATCCAAGCATCAGGAGCCGAGAAAAACGCAACAGAGCCGGCGAGACAGAGATCCACTGGGTATCAACGATTGTCAATATTCATCCTGCCCGACGTGCCAGACCGCCAGACCTCGCAGACGCCCGATGGTAAACACGTCAACCTATCGGGTCGGTGTGCCAAATCGCGACCAACCTTGGACAGCATGCAACCGTTATACCGTCTACGCACGAGTTCGATATCGGCGGTGCCGTTGCACAACTCGGCGAACATGAGTTGCTCCGACTTCCGAGACGTCGCCCGATACGCTGTTTACCCGGCGCGAACTCCGAAGCCCAAGGCCACCGGTTAGATCCGCTTTTTCCCGCGGCGTAGTCATGGGTTCACCTATACCGCCGGAGGCGTGATGACTGCTGGCAATAGACAGTCGTTGCGCGGCTGCCTGTTTCAGTTCATCGCGAGGGTTCAGGTAACGCATCGTGGCTGGATGTCCCTATGCTCTATCAGGTTTTTACGGTCACGATGTCCGTTCCCATTTCGAGCAGCAGAGTGCAGTAGGCCTGGAGAAACTTGTGCAGGGTGGCCGAGACACGCCGGCGCGTGCGCCGTCACCCATTTCGGTTCGGAAACGCCCACTGCGTCGTGTCCTGTGCGCTCGCGCTTTTCTGCTTTGCCTTTGACTTTGTACTCGTCGAGGTCGGCGCGGGTGACATCTTCATGCGCAACAATCTCACGAAGTGCCGTAATCCTTGCGCATACCGGCGTTGTATCTCTGGTTTATCCGACGACTGCGTCGCTACATGGGTAGGAAGAGTTCCCGGGCGTCAGCTATGAGGTGCGGTTTGGCTGGTATCCGAACCCCTCTGGTCGGATCAGTCGCACTGCTCCCGTTCAGAACCAGCGCGCCGACGACCTCCATCTGCTTGCGGCGTTGCGCGGCACGCTTCGCTGGGCGCAGTCCCGGCGAATTCGCGCCGGCATCGGTCGTCCTCCCACGAGTCAAGGTAGTATCGCCCCTCCGGGTGTCCGAGACGTAGCGACTCCCAATGGCTGTAGAGACGAACTTCCGTACGCCGGCTTCACTGATCTTCTTGGAGATGCGAACGGACTTTCTTCAGCGGCACGGCCGACCTCAGAATCGCTTTCTGTCCATTTTTCGGCAAAAAGTGGACACCAAGAGCGATGTGCGAGTTCTAAGTTCTTGATTCAATAAAAAACGACGGGATTGGCTGGGAGGCAGGGACTCGAACCCCGATACGCAGATCCAGAGTCTGCAGTCTTACCATTAGACGACCTCCCATTTTCACGCGGGTCTTCTTACAATATATCGCGTCGTGCGGCGGCTTCGCATTATTCCTTGCTTTTCGTGATCGCCAGCGGCATGCCGTAGATCTGGCGAAAGCTGTCGGCCACGCGTTCGACCGCCCAGATCTCCAGGTCCGTGTCTTCTTCGGCTCGAATGGCGACAGTCACGGCATTATTGGTGACAGTGGTATCGATCTCGCGGATCTTTTGCGAATGGCCCGCATCCAACGCCACCGCGATCCGTAGCAGTGGTGTCAACAACTGAACAACCCGCTTCTCATCGGCCGGCAGCGCGCGGAACACGTCATGCCGAGGTCCCGGCAGGGATTTGCGGTGATACCGGCATAGCAGCGCAATCAGGTGTCTCTCGCGGTCGGTATAGCCAGGCATGTCAGAATTGCTCACAATGTAGGCCGAATGCTTGTGGTGGCCGGTTCCGCTGATGTAATGTCCCGTGTTGTGGAGTAGCGCCGCAGCCTCGATCAGCCTGACCCGTCTCGGGCTGCAGGGAGTGGACCGGCAGCAACGATTCGAAGAGCTGAGCCGCGAAACCCGCGACCTGCTTCGCATTCCTCATCTCCACGTTGTACTTGCGGCACATGCTCTCCACGACCCGCACTTGCGGTCGCGGCAACCTGCTGCGCTCGCGGCCCACCCCGCGTGCAGCAAGGTCGGCGATAATGCCATCGCGTACGCCGGCTGCAGAGTAATGGATGCCCGGCAGATTCAACGTCTCGAGAGCGCGAATAAAGACGGCCGTGCCAGCGACCACAATCTCCGCTCTCCTCGGCCCAATCCCTTCCGTTCTTCTCGGCGTTCTCCAATGTCCATACTTGAAAGCTGCGCATACAGCTTGCGAACGTCAGAAGTTTTTGCCCACTGCTGATCGGCTTCATCGCGCTTGGCACGCGGAACTCTGTTTATCGCGCTAACGATGGCGGCAGCAGTAGCCGACGTGCCGATCACGCGATCGAATAAGACATCCCCGATCCGCCGCTTGACTGGATCGAACTTATCGTCGATGAAACGTGTTCATCCGGTGAAGGGCAATCGGAGTGGGTGGATCTTCTTTCAGAAAGACTTCCGTTAAACGAACGGCTCCCAAAGGCCGCGACACGCCTTCCTTCATTTCGCCCGAATCGCCGACAATGAACTCCGCGCTACCTCCGCCGACATCGATGATAAGAATACGACCTTCAGGATGAGGCCGAGCGCGACTGGACCCCGAGATAGATGAGCCGAGCTTCCTCTGCTCCTGAGATGATCTCGACGGGAGTGCCCAACGCCTCGGATGCGCGCAGGACAAACTCGCCCTGGTTGCTCGCGTCGCGAACAGCGCTGGTGGCGACAGCCCTGGCCCCCATCACATCGAGGCGTTTGTAGGCATCCGCCATGCGCTTCAACACCTGGCATACATTCTCGATCGCCTCATCGCTGATGCGCCCGCTGCGAAATACGCTCACGCCGAGCCTGGTCACCTCGCGGTCTGCAATCAGTTCGCGTGCCGGAGAGCCGGGAGCGATCTCGGCAGCCTGCATTCGGATGGAGTTGCTGCCGATATCGATCGCAGCGTACCGAGGCATACCTCGATAATAGACGACGTTATTTTGTTCGCCTTAAAGGCGTGAATTGAGGAGACTCGGGCAGGGCCGCGCCGTCTTTGCGCGGGTCCGATCCCCCGAAGTTTACTCCTTCCACATTCCGCATGACGGCCTGTCCACCTCCAACTCGTTGCGAAAACGGCGCTACGACCTGAACCTGGTGTCCAAGCCGTTCGAGCTCGGAGCGCACCGGCTCCGGCATTCGCGACTCGATCTGGACATCGCAGCCTTCAAACGTCAGCTTGGTAAATCGTGGAGCTTCGAGGCTGGCCTGAATGTTCATCCCGTGATCGACCACGTTGGATACGAACTGCGCGTGGGCCTGCGCCTGGTTCCAACCTCCCATAATGCCGAAGGCAATCCTCCGTATCTCCCTTCGACATAAAGCCGGGAATAATTGTGTTGATGGGGCGCTTGCGAGGCGCGAGCGCATTAGGGTGTGCCTTCTCCAATGTGAACAGGCCGCCCCGGTTGTGGAGCATGAACCCCGTTCCGGCAGGCACAACGCCCGAGCCAAAGCCGAGATAGTTGCTTTGAATAAACGACACCATATTGCCGTCACGATCCACAACGGACAGGTAGATCGTATCCGCTCCCGGCATCTTCGCGGTCGAGAGTAGCTGTGAAGGCACCACGCTGCACGTAGCACGGTCGGAATCGATGAGCTTCGCCCGTTCGCGCCCAACATCTTTGGAGATCATCTCAGGTACAGGAATCTTCGAGAAGCGAGGGTCGCCCACATAATGCAGAAGATCGGCATACGCAAGCTTCTTCGCCTCGATCATCACGTGAAGCGCCTTCGAGGTTTCAGGCCCATACTCCGCCAGCGGAAACTGCTCCATGATGTTAAGCATCGCCAATGCCGCGATTCCCTGACCGTTCGGCGGTAGCTCACTCACCGTCCATCCGCGATACTCAGTTGAATCGGTTCAACCCACTCCGGTTCGTACTCGGCAAGATCGGCGAGACTCGGGGTCCCCCGGTATTCCTTGGAAATTGCGACAATGGCAGCCGCGGTCGGCCCCTTGTAGAAGCCGTCGCGACCGGCCGCGGCAATCCGCTTCAACGATCGCGTAAGGTCCGGATTGCGGAATAGATCACCCGGCTTCGGACCCCGCCCATTCGTCAGGTACAGCTTGTTTGCATTCTCATGCGTGAACGCAGGCCGGGCTCGTCACTTGCCCAGAAATCGGCAATGATCTCCGTCACCGGAAAGCCTTCCTCCGTAGTAGATCGCCGGGGTGAGCAGCCGGGAGAGAGGCAGGCGTCCAAAGCGCTTATGCATTGCATCCCATCCTGCGACAGCTCCGGGTACGGTCACGGCGTGGATTCCACGCTGAGGCATCGTTGTTTCCCCTGCGGCTCTCAGCAGATCGATGCTGAGCCCCGCCGGAGCCCACCCGCTGGAGTTCAGTCCATATAGTTTGCCCGTTTTCGCTTCATAGATAATGGCAAACAGATCGCCGCCGATGCCATTGCTGCCCGGTTCGTGAGGCCCAGAACGGCGTTGGCAGCGATAGCGGCGTCTACTGCATTTCCGCCCGCTTCGAGAATCTTCACTCCCGCGGCGGAAAGCGAGAGTCTGGCTCGTCGCGACGACTCCGTATCGAGTCATCGTCATCGAGCGGGATTGCGTCCGGATTGTCTCGGGTTCGTCCTGGGCAGCCATCGCGAAGGCAAATACGGCAGGTAGAAGGTAACGTCTCACTTCACATCGATCATATTCCGAAGCTGCCGCGCGTTCCAAAATGCATGACCGCCGATGTCGTTGTTGTAGTAAACGTACACGGACTTACCTTCTTTGGTCCATTTGTGTACATTGCGGGCATCGTGTTCCAACTGTTTCTCTGAGTAGCTTCCGGCGTAGCGGCCTTCCGCTGTCCCATGACGCCGGACATAAATGAACGGAGCATCGTTCGGCGTATCAGTCGCCGCCTTACCGGGCATGTCGTGGATGCACAGGGCCGCGCGATGTTTGTCGAGTAACCGGTACACCTCCGGGTCCAGCCATGAGTCATGCCGAAACTCGAGTGCGATATCCCAGCGCGTCGTGAGCAAGTCCCTCAATTCCCCCAGGTACGTGTCGAGCTTCGCGAGGTCTTTCGACTGATTTGGAGGAAGCTGGATCAGCAGCGGACCCCGGCGCTTGGTGTCTAGAACGTCCGCTACATCGAGAAAACGCCGCGTGAACTCCGCGGCGTTGATCAGCTTCTTGTAGTGAGTAATACCCCGCCAAAGCTTCAGCGCAAACTTGAATTGCGCGGGTGTGGCCTCCTGCCACGATGCGATGGTTCCAGAAGCAGGAATACGGTAGAACGAGGTATTCACTTCTACCGTATCGAATTGCTCTGCAATGAACCCGAGCCAGTTCTTTTGCGCGAACTTCGGCGGATAGATCAGGTTCCGCCAATGCTTGTAATTCCAGCCGCTGGTACCGATGTACGCTCGGTGCGCCACGTAATCACGGTATCAGTGGGAGCGAATTACCAGCCGTATCCGCCGCGGTTGTAATACAGGGACTGCAGCGCTTGCCTGTCGCGCGCAAGGGCCTGCCTGTCCCGAGGTGGATCTGATCGGCACTCGAAAGATGATCGAGGTCTTCGACCACGCGATTCAACCGCCCACCGTCGATCTGACCCTGCGAGCGATACGACATCTGCTGCAACTCGCTCATCGCCCGACTGAAGTGATCGCGCTCATGCCCATCGACACGATTTCGCGACGCGGCAGACTGCAGGTCGCGCAGAGTCTGATTGATCACGCCCGAGTTTCCTTGCGAATAGATCCCGCCGTTGCCATACCCGTACGTGCCATTGCCGTACCCATAGCGATCGTTTCGGGAGTAGCCGTAATTCCGATTTCGATTCCGACGATAGTCATCATCGCGCCGGTTACGCGAGTAATCGTCATCCCTGCCGTAATAACCATCGTTGCGCCGCTGGCGCCAGTTATCATCGTCGGCAAACATCGGAACTGCCAAAGCAGCCACAATCAGGATTCTGGACAGCATCGAATCACCCTCCGCATCACCAGACGGGTTCTCACCGATCGAAGGTACGGCGGATTACATTAATATCTCTTTAGCCCTTTGGCTCCAATGTCTTTTCGGAAATGCATACCTTCGAAATGAATGTTTTGCGCCGCTCGGTAGGTGTTTGTGATCGCGGTTTGCAGGTCCGGCCCTGAACTGGTTACACCAAGCACACGGCCGCCCAACGTAACCACTCCTTCAATCGCCTGCTTCGTGCCCGCTTGGAACACGATCGCCCCGGCGTGTTCCGCCTCTTCAATACCGGTGATCACGTCTCCGGAGCGCACTTCGCCCGGATAGCCCTGCGCGGCGAGAACCACGCACACACTCGGCGCCTGTTTCCATTGGATGATGCGTCCGCAAGGTATCCGTCCGCTGCCGCCCGAAGGACCGGCGCGAAGTCTGAGTCCATGCGGTGCATGATCGCCTGAGTCTCAGGGTCGCCCAGGCGCGCATTGAACTCCAGCACCTGGGGACCCTTGTCCGTCATCATCAGCCCGGCGTACAAAAACCCTGTGAACGGGTTGTTTCCGCCGCCATCCGCGCGATGGCAGGCTCGATGACCACGCGCATGATCTGTCCGATTGATCGCGCGTCAGGATGCGGCTGTCGCAGTAGGCTCCCATACCTCCCGTGTTCGGGCCTTCATCGTTATCCCGAACTGCCTTGTGATCCTGCGATGGCTGTAAGGGCAGGGCGTTCTTGCCATCGCTCATCACAATGAAACTGACTTCTTCGCCCTGCAGGAACTCTTCGATCACGGTCTGTTCCAGTAGCGCCGGAAGCGCCGACTCTGATTCTTCAGACGAGTGCGCGATCACCACTCCTTTGCCGGCAGCCAGTCCATCGGCCTTCAAAACGACCGGGAACCCGAAATCGGCAATGGCACCGCGCGCGTCCTCCAACGTCGTGACGGTCGTATAGCGTGCGGTCGGGATGCCGGCGCGAATCATAAAATCCTTGCTGAACGACTTGCTCCCTTCAAGCTGAGCCGCAGAGGCCGTCGGGCCGAAGATTGCCTTCCCGGCCGCCCGAAAGCGATCGACCACGCCGGCGACCAGTGGCGCCTCAGGACCCACAAGAGTCACGTCGATATCCAGAGCCGTCGCAAGCGCCAGATACTCATCCACCGAAGAAGCGGGCCGGCACTCGGCAACTCGGGCGATCCCAGGATTGCCCGGAGCAGCATACAGCTTGGTTACGAGAGGCGATTGTGCCAGACGCCACGCCAAAGCGTGCTCGCGCCCGCCGCTCCCGATGACAAGGATGTTCATTTACGGCCAGTGTAGCGTGGCAGGCAAGCGTAGGCCGTGCGATGGGGATCGGCGTGCATGGGCGGCCCCTGTACGATGAAGTGTGCAAGCGGACTCTCTGCGGGTGGTGCTGATCGCCCTCAAAATCCCCTGAACATCGGAGCGGCGGCCCGAGCCATGACAATTTCGGATTCCTACGACTGCGCGTAGTGAATCCGTACGAGGTTGCGTATGCTGAAGCCAAATCGGCGGTAAACGCCGCCGCCGTCCTCGACGCGTCGGAACAGTACGCGACGATAGCCGAGGCGATCGCCGACTGCACCCTTGTAGTCGGCACAACGGCGGTCGGCCACCGCCAGTTGCATCACCCGCTCCGTCGCCTCGAATATGCGGCGAAGGAGATCCGTCAGGAACTCGCGGCTGAGGCTGGGACCGTAGCGCTGCTATTTGGATCGGAGAAGTTCGGCCTGAGCAACGAAGACATGGCGCGGTGCCACTGGCTCACACGCATCCCTACGCGCGCCGAGCACGAGTCGATGAATCTCGGTCAGGCCGTAGCCGTCTGCCTCTACGAACTGATCCGGCGAGAAGATGCCGCAACCCAGGAGCCGGCAAGCGTGCGCTCCGCGCGCTCCGATGATGTCGATCGCATCGGCGATCTGTTGGTAGAGGCGCTGCAGGTCTCCGGTTATCTGAAGGACCTCACTGCCGAATCGGCCGAACAGAAGATATGTCGCATGGTGCGCCGTTGCGGTTGACCGAGTCCGACGCGCATGTGTGGCTCGGGATGCTGCGGCAGATGCTCTGGAAGCTGCGCCGCAATAGTTACTTCGGAATCCAGAATGGTTCGCCGGATGGAATGAACTCGATCGGGACTTCGGGTACGAAGGTCTTTAGCCACTTCGCGCACTCCTTCATGCCGGCCTCTTCCGAAGGAACGTGGCCCAGTATGATAAGCCCTTTCCTACGGCCTAGAGTTACGCTGTCTCGCGCCAGCTCCACACCGGTCCACTCCTGCGTTTCGCCCATCACGAGAACGTCCACGTCATCGGCGTCAAAGGCGCGAATAAAGACCGGCAGCGTGGTATACCCGGGCGAAAACGTCATGCGCGAAACGGAAAGCTGAGGGTCGCCGATGACGCGCAGCGCCTTGATCTTCAAGCGATCGCGGATATCCGCGACAAGCTTCGCGAGCGTCGTCGCAGGCAGTACGTAACGCCGGGGATTTTCCAGGCTCCGATACTCGTCCCATCCCAATTCTTCGATGACGCCGGTCACTACGCCGTCAGGCTTGCGCGCGTGCCAATGGTCGTGAAACCGGAAGATCACGAGCTTATTCTTGTCGATGAAATCCTGCTTGGCCCGGTAAATCTCGCTGTTCAAGTCCTTGGTTTCGTCCTGATGGCTGTAGAAGGTGGGCTCGTGGACGATGATAAAGTTCTTACCCGATGCCGCTGCCCGCCTCAGTACATCGAGCGTCCCGCCGAAGGACGTCGCAATGCCTTTAACGACCGTTTCCGGATCTCCAAGTCTTGAACGTGTCCACCGTCTGAGCCCGCCAGGGCACTCCTACGTTCTTCTTGATCCCGCTCGACCACTTCCAAAGCAGTGATCGGCGAGTCCTGGCTAAGCGCCCGCCGAGCTGTGACGCACGTGAGGAGGAAGCTTCTGTTGGTAACCATGAACTACACGGATGATATCCTGAGTATCGCGATGACGAAAGTTCAACTGCGCTACGACCTGATGCGGCCCATGGATGAGGCCATGATGGAGCAGATTGCGCGAGTGCACAGCGTCTATGGCATGGTGCGAGTGCGGCCGAACGACACGATGGATAAGTTAATCGTCGATTACGATGCATCGCGCTTGAGCGAGTTGGAAGTGGAAACCGTGCTGCACCAGGCCGGGCTGCCGATCGTGCTGCACGTTTAGCCTCTGACCTGGACGGTGATTCCACGAATTTCTGACTACAACCGCCCGGGTCCGGCAATGTGCGCGTGCGGTTGAACGTACTCTCCGAGCAAAAGCTCGCGGCCCGCTTCAGGATCCAAACGGGACCTCCGGCACATGAGCCGCTCCGTGCCCTCGAGCCTGAGAACAGCAATCGGCTCTCCGCTACGTTAACAAATGTCAGTGACGTCGTGAGCAGGATTGCGCGCTTCGGTTCCCGAAGTCCACAGTTTTCGCGACGAGGGCTGATGATGGCTAAGATAGCAGAGACGACCATGACGCAGCCAACCAATTCCCGCCTCGCCTGGTTCAACGGCAAGTTCATGCCCGAGAATCAGGTACTGATCTCGTTCCGCGACCGGAGCTGGAGGTACGGCGACGGCGCCTTCGACATGACGCGCACCTTTAACGGCCGTGCCTTCCGGCTCAAGGAGCACATTGACCGCTTCTATCGCTCGCTGCGTTATCTGCGTCTGGATCCCGGAATGAGTCCGCAGGAGATGATCGACGTGTCGGAGCAGATCGTGGCGCGCAATGAACATCTGCGCGGCCGCGGCCGGCGATTGGTGGATCGGCCAGCGCGTCAGTCGCGGCGTCGATCCGATCGGTGATGAAGTGCCCGAGCACAGCGGTCCGAACGTAGTTGTGGAATGCACGCCGCTGCCGCTCAAGGCGCGCGCGCGTCAGTTCCGCGACGGTCTCGATGTGTGGACGCCCGCGCAGCGCCGCATCGCGCCGGACATGCTCAGCCCGCGCGCTAAGACGCACAACTACCTGAACATGATCGTCGCGGAGCAGTCGGTGAAAGCGCACGATCCCGAGGGCTGGGCGGTGCTGCTCGACGTCAACGGAAATCTCGCCGAGGGGATGGGCAGCAACATCTTTGTGGTCCGCGACGGCAAGCTCTATACGCCGAGCGAACGTTACGTCCTTCCCGGCATCAGCCGCCAGATGACGCTCGATCTCGCGCGCAAGCTCGCGATTCCGGCAATTGAAGGCGACATCGATCTCTTCGACGCGGCGAACGCCGAAGAGATGTTCCTGACCTCCACGAGCCTCTGCATCGCCGCCGTGCGCAGCTTCAACGGCGCCAAGGTCGGCGACGGCTGCGTGCCCGGTCCGATCACCAAGCGCCTGATCGACGCCTACATCGCCGAGGTGGGCTGCGATTTCGTGAAGCAGTATCTTGATCGGCTGAGCTGACGCCGATGACGATCACGCCGTAGTCGTTCATTTCGGCAGCTCTTCGCCGGCCTGCTCGCGCACCATGTACTCGGCGTACCAGTCCGGCCAGTTCGGGTCGGCTTGCCCCGTCCGCGCCTCGTGCTGCCCGTGCGCGGCCGC
The DNA here is from genome assembly GCA_963825845.1 of Bryobacteraceae bacterium. Lineage (GTDB taxonomy): Bacteria > Acidobacteriota > Terriglobia > Bryobacterales > Bryobacteraceae > DASQDN01. The sequence goes on from CAWGVL010000084.1 coordinate 12,505, forward strand.
GGCGCGCTGCAGCGCCTGCGACAGGTCGCCCGCCGACGCATACGTCGTGTCGCCGGCGACACGCCCGGCAAGCCGCGTCGTGACCTCCTGCAGCAGCCAGCCGTTGCCGTCGGGATCGCTGAAGGAGACGAACGAGCGGTAGCTGCGATGCTCGGGATCCGGACCGCTGACCCGGAGCCGCCCAAACAGGTAGGGCTGGTCCGTGCCAGCGTACACGCCGCCGGCGTCGTGGAACACCTCGCTCGCGTCGACGCCGTGCGCGACGAGTTCGTCGCGCGCAGCCTCGATGTCGGAGACGATCAGGTACAGGCCCTGGGCGGAGCCGGGTGCCGCCGCGGTGACGTTCTTGCCGAAGATGACCGAGCATCCGGAGCCCGGCGGCGTGAACTGGATCACGCGGAAGTCGTCACCGTTGTCGTAGTCGGCGTCGAGCCGCCACCCGAGCCTCCCGTAGAACTCCTTCGCGCGGTCGACATCCGAGACGGGGATGACGACTATCTCGAACTTCATGTCGACTCTCGCCACTGCCGCGTCGTTACTGCGGACTTCGTTGGTGCTCATGACTGCCTCCTGGGTATGTGAAGTAGTTACAAGCTTTGTGCTTTGAAACAGGGTTGTCGGAGCGTGCCAACTGCGATTGCTCACGTCGTCATCAGCCCAGAACGTGGCCCAATTCAGAATAAGAGCAAAACACCGGCGAGCACAAGACGATCCGGAAGCGAGCAGCGAGCGCGCCGGCCCGGCCGCTTCTTCTCAACTAACACCAGTACGGATAGAGCGGCGATCCAGAGCAGGTTCATGACGCCGACCACGAATAGGACGCACATCAGCGCCCAGCAGCATCCGAACGAGTCAAATGCCATGACGCCATTCCATGCCGAAGGCGCCGCCGGTTCCGTCGCGCAGTTCGTTATCAGAAAACCGAATGCACTTCGGCAATGCATCAAGCATTTGCTCTTCCATGTTGTCAGTTGATACAAGCCCACAATAACGAGAACAACACCGCCAGACGTCCGTTGGACAAAGCCACCGCGGTCGGTGACAGCATTGCGGCTTGATGCAACCTCCAGTGCCGGGTTTGTATCGGGAATTACTTTCCTGGTGAATTAAGCCTGAACGGTCGAGTTGACCGCGAACCACACGCACCGGACCAAATCCCGTCGCCGCAAATAGTTCCTCGTACTCCTCCCCGGTCCGTTGGCGAGCCTCGCCGCGGAAGATCATCCTTGCCATGTCAAGCCCGGCGATCCTGGCATCCGGTTGGCCCGGCACGTGAACCGTCTCGATCAAGAGCAGTCGGCCGCGGGAAGTCATATTTTCACGGCGCCGCCATAGGATTGTCCAGCAATCCACGATGTTGATCAGAATTGCCGGCGTGGATGGGCATCGTCCGCTCCACTGGCGTATAATTCGTCAGCATGATGCGATTTTCAGGGGCTCTCGTTCTTCTCGTTCTCGCCACGCTGCCCATGTATGCGCAGCAAACCGCCGCAACACTCGTCGGAACCGTCACGGACACCACCGGCGCGACCATGCCGAACGCCGTCGTCCGCGCGACCAACCTTGCCACCAACGTCACGCCGCGAAGCCGAAAGCGACCAGAACGGCAGCTACTCCATGCCGTTCCTCACCGCGGCGACTACTCCGTGACCGCCACCCAGAAAGGCTTTCAGATCACGCGTGGAACGCGTCACGCTTGCAGGTCCAGCAGACCGCCCGCGTCGACTTCATCCTCAAGGTCGGCGAAGTCACGGAAACCGTCAACGTGAAGCCTCCGCCGCCCTGCTGCAGACCGAGACGTCCACGGTCGGCACCGTCATCGATGCTGCGCAAGATCGTGGATCTGCCGCTCAACGGCCGCAACTTCGTCCAGCTCGCGCAGATGATTCCCGGCGTCCAGGCCGGCACTCCCGGCTCCATCACCGTCCGCCGCGGCCGCGGCTCCATCGGTCAGCAGGATTCCCCTTTCGGCTCCACCGGCATGTCCGCGAACGGCAGCCGCGATACCGCCAATCGCTATCTTCATCGATGGCATCGAGTTCATGGACTATGACGCGATGACCTACGCGTTCTCGCCGTCCGTCGACTCGCTCGCCGAGTTCAAGGTCGAGACCAGCAGCTACTCCGCCGAATCCGGCGGCGCCCCCGGCGGCCAGATCAACATGATCACCAAGCGCGGCGGCAATCAGCTTCACGGCACGTTGTGGGAGTTCAATCGCAACAACGCGCTGACGCAGACTACGACGCCATCGCCGGACAAGAGCGTCACTCCGCCGCGCCTCAACCGCAATCAGTTCGGCGCGAACATCGGCGGCCCCGTCTGCATCCCGAAGCTCTACAACGGCAGCGACAGGACATTCTTCTTCTTCAATTGGGAATCCGGCCGCCTGGCGCAGGGCGCCATGCCAGGCTTGCGCATCGTCCCGCACGGCCGCGCAGCGCACCGGCGATCTTCCGCGGACTCTGCGAATGCCCGCACCGGCAGCCGCTCGTGCTCCACGACCCGCTGAACGTCGGCATCGTCGAACAACGTGATCCCGCGATCCGCCTCGAGCAAGAAGCGCTGGCATTCCTCGAATATCGAGCCGCTGCCGAACACCCAGAATGGCGCGTTCAACTTTCCAGTCACGCCGGCCAGCGCGTTTCCAAACAGGACAACTACAACGCCCGCCTCGATCACAATTTCGGCACCAAGGACCACCATCTCCGGCCGCTATATCTTCAACGACACCTACGAAGCCGGCGTCCCCTTCTGGGGCCACGACGAGCGCAACAATCTCGGCCGCACCGAGAACATCGCCACCAACTACACCCACACCTTCAGCCCGTCGCTCATCAACGATGCTGCGCATCGGCTGGAGCAAGTTCAGCGAATTCGAAGTCTTCGGTACCACCAACGATCCCGCCTTCGACGTGGTCGGCAAAATGGGACTGCCGGGCGTTTCCCGCCTGCCCAGGAGTACGGCCCGCCCTCCATCAGCATCAGCGGACCGGACGGCGGATTCAACACATACGATCTCCAGCGCCAGATCGGCCCGCGCGACCGTTCGAATTCCATTCTCCAGTTCGCCGACACGCTCTCGTGGCAGCGCGGAAAGCACTTCCTGCGCTTCGGCATCGACATCGCCCGCCGCGGCGTCACATTTGAGCAGGCCCGCGACCCGCGCGGTTCGTTCACCTTCAACGGCACGTACACCGGCAGCGCGCTGGCCGACTTCCTGCTCGGCTACGTGCAGTCCGGCCGCCTCAATCCGGCCCACACATCCACTGACCTCACGAACTACTGGCAGGCCTACTTCATCAACGACGACTGGAAAGTCACGCCCAACCTCACCCTCAACCTCGGCGTGCGATACGACCTCTTCGGCCGCTACACGCAATCCGACGACAAGTTCGTCAACATCGAGCAGAAGGTTTCGCGCTCACTCGCCTCGTGACCACCGAGACTTCCCCCTTCGGCCGCCCGTTGATGGCTTCCGACAGGAACAACTTCGGACCGCGCTTCGGCTTCGCCTACCGGCCCGCGCTTCCTCGGCGAAGGGGTCGTCCGCGGCGGCTACGGCATCTACTACACGCCCCAGATTTCCAACGCGATCTTCGCCATGGCGGAAGGTGGCCAGGCGACTGCCGGCGCATCCGTCATCGGCAATCCAGCCGGCGTGCCGAATCTGTTCTTCTCGAACGCGTTCACCAGCAGGCCGCGTCAGCGGATCGTTCAACTTCGCCGTCAGCAACGATCAGAACATGACGCGACAGCTACATCCAGCAGTGGAACCTGAACATCCAGAAGAAGGTGATCGGCAACCTCGTGATCGATGTCGGCTACGTCGGATCGAAAGGAACTGATCTCATAGTCACCCTCGGCGATATCAATCGCCCGATTGCCAGCTCGTCGATCCGCGGACGCCCGGACTGGCGTCCATCAACGCGCGCCGTCCCAACCAGACATTCCCGCGTGCCGTGACCGCCGATAAATCGATCGGCAACTCGATCTATCATTCCCTGCAGGTCAAAGGCCGAGCGCCGCATGGCGAGCCGGCCTGACGTTCCTCACCGCCTACACCTGGTCGAAGTCGATCTCCGGACCTAGCGACATCGGCGGCCAGGTCGGTGGCGGCTTCTACATCGGCGGCATCCAGGACATCTATAACTTGCAGGCTGAGCGCGCGGTCTCCGGCTTCGACATTCCGCATCGTTTCGTCCAGACGGTGCTTTACGATGTGCCGTTCTTCAAGAGCTCATCCGGATTCACTAAGCTTCTGCTCGATGGCTGGCAGATGTCCACAATCGTCACGGCGCAATCGGGATTCGGCGCGCCCATCGACTTCGGCGTCGATACAACCGGCACGGGCATCGGCTCGCGGTCCGGATGTCACCGGCCAGGCCGCCGAATCTGCCCGGCGACGAGCGCACCTGGACACGCTGGTTCAATACCGACGCGTTCGCCGAAACGCCGTACGGCCGGTTCGGCACATCGCCCGCGCACAAACGCCATCCGGCTTGCCCGGGCTTGTTCAACTTCGATTTCTCGGTGAACAAAACATTCGCCGTGAACGAGCGCTTCCGCGCCTGAGTTGCGCACCGAGATCTACAACCTGTTCAATCACTTCAACCCCGACCCGCAAACCGTCGATCGCAACATCCGTTCACAGACCTTCGGAACAATCGGCGGTGGCGTCAGTGGCATCACCACCCGAGTCATACAATTGGGGGCAAAATTCTACTTCTGAACTGAGCACATTCGCGGCCTTCGCCGCTTGGCCATATGAACGCCGTCATGATGAGATGTGGTGGGCACACCGACACGGTCGCTGAAGTTTAGCGTTACTTTGAAATGTTCGGTATTGGCTCGGTAATGCGTCCATAGAGGATGATTGCCGCGGATGCGGTGCGTGTCAGAATGGCAGCTTTGAGCTACATACTCTCGGCTGTCTTAGACGAAAATAGTCGGTGGCGGCGGAAGCTCGTATGCTCGGTCGTATAATTTCGCATTTTGAAGTGTCGGAGCAGATCGGCGAGGGCGGAATGGGTGTGGTGTACCGCGGTCGCGATGTGATCCTTGACCGGCAGGTAGCTCTCAAATTTATGCCCGCGGATAAGCTGGCCGACGCCAACCGGCGCCGCCGCTTCATTCAAGAGGCCAGGGCGGCATCGGCTCTCAACCATCCCAACATTGTCACGATCTACGAGATCGTGACCCTTGAGGATTCCGAAGTAATCTGCATGGAGCTGGTGCGCGGAAAGACGCTGTCACAGTTGATCTCTCACGGCCTCAGGCAATCCGAGGTGCTGCGCTACGCGATCCAAATGGCCGACGCTCTATCGAAGGCGCACTCGGCTGGGATAATCCACCGCGATCTCAAGCCCGGCAACATCATGGTCACTGATGCGGGCGTCGTAAAGCTTCTCGACTTCGGGTTAGCGAAACTGCGCGAGCCCGATCTTAGCGACGCGACCGTAACCCAAACACTCGGTACATCGAATTCACCCCTGACTGAAGAGGGCATCGTGATCGGCACGACTGCCTATATGTCGCCGGAGCAGGCCGAAGGCAGGGCGATCGACGCCCGGTCGGATATCTTCTCCTTTGGTTGCGTACTGTACGAGATGCTTGCTAAGCGGCGTGCTTTCGAGCGGCCGTCCCGTACCTCTACGCTCGCAGCGATACTCACAGAACAACCGCAGCGCCTGAGTGAACTCCATCCGGAAATTCCTCGCGAGTTCGAAAAGCTCGTAATGCGATGCCTTCGCAAAGATGCCGAACGCCGGCCGCAACATATGGTCGACGTCAAGCTCGCGCTGGAGGAGTTGAAGGAAGACTCCGAATCAGCGCAGGGGAGAGCCACTGCTTCGACGAGATCTCCGCGCCGCCTTCTTTGGATCGCCGCGGCTGCCGGTATGCTCGCTATCGTTGTGGTCGCCTGGGTGTTCCTGTCCCGGTCGGCTTCCGAAAAAAGACCTGCGGTGCGGATCTTCCCGTTCACGACGTTTGCCGGGGTAGAGCAGAATCCCGCGATTTCACGAGACGGCCGCCAGGTGGCCTTCTCCTGGAACGGCGAGAAGGAAGATAACTTTGATATCTATGTGAAGCTGGTCGACGCCGGTACACCGTTACGCCTGACCAGCAACCCGGCAGCCGATTCGGCGCCCGCATGGTCGCCGGATGGGCGTTTTATCGCCTTCGTTCGCGATGGGTCTGAGGCTGGGTATTACATTGTCCCCGCACTTGGAGGCTCGGAGCGGAAGATCCTCGGGATTCCGATAATTCCTTCAGAGACTCCGGATCTCACGGTCCAGTGGTCAACCGATGGTAAATCTCTCATCGTTCCGGATACTTCGGCCACGCCTCCCAGGTTGGTTCTGATCTCCGTCGAGGACGGCCGGGTCATCCAAACGCTCACGTCGCCTCCGTCCACAAGTTACGGCGACTACCGTGCCCGCGGTAGCTCCGGACGGACGCTCGCTTGCCTTTCTGCGCGAACATGGAGTGAGTGCAACCAGAATCCATGTCTTGTCGCTAACCTCCTCGTTTGCTCCGGCTGGCGAGCCAACAGTAATCCTGCCCAACATATATCTACCACATCGGCAATACCATTGCGTGGACTGCGGATGGCCGCGACCTGATCTACAGCCGTTCTGGCGAGCTCTGGCGCGTGCCTGCGTTCGCAGCAGGTATCGCCTGCCCGGGTGGCCGAATTGGGCCGGAACGCGGCAGCGCCATCGATAGCATCAGCAGGGATCCCGCATTGCGTACGAAGTTACTGAGTTAGACTCGAACATCTGGAGTATCTCTCTTTCAGGCCGCGACGAGCCCCGGAAGATCATCGCATCGACTCAGTCCGACTTTCAGGCGGAATATTCGCACGACGGGCGAAGAATCGCTTTCTCATCCAGCCGCTCCGGTAACGCGGAGATTTGGGTCGCCGATGCGGACGGATCCAACCCGGTACAGGTCAGCTACTTCGGCGTAGGCGCCTCTTATCGGCCGCGATGGTCGCCGGATGACCGATACCTGGTCTGGGCCGCGCGGCCGACCGGCAATGTGGATTTGTATGTAGCGACTGCCCAAGGTGGCTCGCCACGCCGGCTGACGACAAACGAGGCCGAGGAGGCTTCCGCTCAATGGTCGCGTGACGGCAAATCGATCTACTTCGCATCGAACCGCACAGGTCGGCAAGAGATCTGGAAACGGCCCGCCGATGGCGCTGGGGAGGATGTGCAGATCACGCGTAACGGCGGATGGGTCTGCGAGGAATCAGTAGATGCCGGCGTCCTTTACTACATGAAGATCGATTCTCCTGGATTGTGGCAGATGCCTGTCGGAGGAGGCCCGGAACGGAAGATCCTCAACATTTCGAGCACTAGCAACTGGGCGGTGCGGCAGAACGGAATTTACTATCTGAACCTGGAGGACAGTGCAGTTTACCTGTACGAGTTCGCTGCTGGCCGCGCACGTAGGCTTATTGCCGTGCCGCTGCTGCGAACCAGCCTGGCGTCCGGGTTCTCGCTGTCGCCCGACGGTCAACAGGCGCTGTATGCCAATTATGACCGGTTCGCAGCAGATATCATGTTTGCCGAGAACTTCCAGTAAGGATCATTCGAAGTTTCTAAGTCATAAACGCGATATCAGGTTCTTAGGCCCGTTCAGTCAGGATCAGATGTACGTTACTCCTGAACCTCGCAGATCTGATCTCAGACGCGCTGGGCAAATCGTGATGGTTAAGGCGCCATTCGAGGCTGGTTGCGCCGCGCATGGTCGATTCGTAGTCAACCTTGTAAGGGACGACCATTGAGAGTTCTTGGTGATTCACTCGAGACTCGCCAACCAGATATCGGATTCGTTGAGGTTGACATCGAAATAGATGATCCGATCATCGGAAGACAGCGACACGATCTCCGTAGTATAAGGGGCTACCGAGAGGATTTCGCGTGGCTTACCGACACGAGTGTCAATGAGGTAAATCCTGCCTTCGAATGCTGAAACACAAGCCTTCGACTATCGGATAACCATGCGGGACGATTACCAAAATCCGTCAGGCGCTCAAACTTCCCGGATTCAAGAGAGTAGATTCCAAGTCCGCACGGCGTAGCGTCAGGTTTCCGAAGCTCTCCTGCCAGGTAGCGCCCATCGGCCGACCAGGACCATACCTCGAAGCGGACTCCGAGGTCTGGCGCCACAATGATCGGCGTGGGTGACTGATCGGTCCAGCCTCTCGCAACTTCCATGATGAAGGGATTGGTATCCGGTAACGTGTAAACCAAACGCTTGCCGTCCGGTGACCAGATTGGGAAGTAGACAGCCGGCGCCGGAGAGTAGGTGAGCCGCTCCAGACCGCTGCCGTCCGGGTTAATCGCCCAGATATCAAATTTGCCGCCGCGGTTGGATTGAAAGGCGATGCGTTTCCCGTCCGGTGACCAATGAGGATACCGGTTTCTGCCCACGTTAGTGAGTTGGCGCAACCCGGAGCCGTCGTTCTTCATAACGAAGATGTCTTCCTGCCTGCCAGACCCGACCGCGAACGCGATCCATTCGCCATCCGGTGAGGGCTGCGGCTGGCGCATGACTCGCGACCCCTGGGTGATCGACTGGGGCTCTGGCCCTACGGATTCCTTGCGGGGATCGAATGCGACTTTTCGGACGTTCGCGCTGGTGAGCCGCTGCACATATGCAATTCGCTTCCCGTCACGCGAGATGCTGAAGGGGGCGCTGTACGGAGACGCAGTGGTGACGGGTTCCAGTTTGCCTGGACGCCCGGATCCTTCGTCGATTCGGATTCGCCACAGATTCATGCTGCCGCCACGGTCGCTCGCGAAATACAGAAAATTGCCGTCCGGCGACCACACAGGATTCCAGTCAATGTCAATGTCATTGGTAACTGCGACCGGATGGGAGCCATCCGCCGCCGACACCGTCCAGATGTCGCGAACGCCGGCGCGGACTGTCCAAAAGGCAATGCGCAGGCCGTGCGGCGACCAACTGGGCTGAGCCGCATCTGCGACTACGTCGGCTTTTGTCAACTGCCGTTTCTCGCCGCTTGCCACATTTACTATCCAAAGCTGGCTGTTGAACGCGTACCGGCCCGTCGGATCGTCCCATTGCGCGGTGCTGAAGGCGATCTGTTTGCCATCGGGCGACCAGGCGGGATGGTGTCCGAAATCGGTCAGGCGGCGCACTGATTCGCCCGTTGCGCCCATAACGAAAATCCCGCCGCCGCTTCGCTCCGAGCGAAACGCAATTTGTTCACCATCGGGCGAGAATGCAGGAAATCGATCCTCAACCGGTGAATCTTGCGTCAGATTCACTGGATATCTGCCGCCGACCCGCTGGACATAAATGTCTGGGTTGCCGGCCGACCCGGGAGACATACGCAAACGATCTGCCGTCTGGCGAGAGGCTCGGATACGTTTCGGTGCCCGGCTGTTCCGTGAGTTGTGTGAACGTGATGTTTCGGGAGAGCCCACCCTCGGCCCTCCGCGACCAGGAGAAATACGCGACGGCGGCAACAATAGCAATCGTCGCCACCCCAAGTGCTATTCCCATCATTGGCGCACGCGCCGTCATTGGCCGTATAACGGCAGCAGCACCGCTTGATTGGGTGTCGCGCCTGAGACGGGTGAGATCGGTGAGCAAGTCAGATGCGTTCTGGTAGCGCAGCTTGCGGTCCTTCTCGAGCGCCTTTGTAATGATGCGCTCCAATTCCGCCGGGATCTCCGGATTTATCCGTGAGGGCAGCGCGGCGGACTTGTGCAGAATGGCATCAAAAGTCGAAGCTGTAGTTCCGCCTCGAAAGGGCAGTGCGCCGGTTCCATGCTCTTAGAGCACGACACCCAGTGAAAACAAG
>CAWGVL010000085.1:0-14019 GCA_963825845.1 Bryobacteraceae bacterium
TGCCAGGATCCAGACGCAGGTAACGGAGCGAGCGATAAAAACGTTCGATGTGCTCCTTGAGCCGGAAGGCACGGCCGTTAAAGGTGCGCGTCATGTCGAAGGCGCCGTTGCTGTACTTCCAACTACGGTCGCGAAACGAGATCAATACCTGATTCTCGGGCATGAACTTGCCGTTGAACCAGGCGAGACGAGAATTCGTGGGCTGCGTCATGAGTAGTCTCTGCTATCTTAGCGATCATCAGCCCTCGTCGCGAAAACTGTGGACTTCGGGAACCGAAGCGCGCAATCCTGCTCACGACGTCACTGACATTTGTTAACGTAGCGGAGAGCCGATTGCTGTTCTCAGGCTCGAGGGCACGGAGCGGCTCATGTGCCGGAGGTCCCGTTTGGATCCTGAAGCGGGCCGCGAGCTTTTGCTCGGAGAGTACTTTCAACCGCACGCGCACATTGCCGGACCCGGGCGGTTGTAGTCAGAAATTCGTGGAATCACCGTCCAGGTCAGAGGCTAAACGTGCAGCACGATCGGCAGCCCGGCCTGGTGCAGCACGGTTTCCACTTCCAACTCGCTCAAGCGCGATGCATCGTAATCGACGTATTAACTCATCCATCGTGTCGTTCGGCCGCACTCGCACCATGCCATAGACGCCGTGCACTCGCGAAATCTGCTCCATCATGGCCTCATCCATGGGCCGCATCAGGTCGTAGCGCAGTTGAACTTTCGTCATCGCGATACTCAGGATATCATCCGTGTAGTTCATGGTTACCAACAGAAGAAGCTTCCTCCTCACGTGCGTCGCAGCTCAGCGGGCGCTTAGCCAGGACTCGCCGATCACTGCTTTGGAAGTGGTCGAGCGGATCAAGAAGAACGTAGGAGTGCCCTGGCGGGCTCAGACGGTGGACACGTTCAAGACTGGGAATCCGGAAACGATCGTTAAAGGGATTGCGACGTCCTTCGGCGGGACGCTCGATGTACTGAGGCGGGCAGCGGCATCGGGTAAGCAGTCTTCATCATCGTCCACGAGCCCACCTTCTACAGCCATCAGGACGAAACCAAGGACTTGAACAGCGAGATTTACCGGGCCAAGCAGGATTTCATCGACAAGAATAAGCTCGTGATCTTCCGGTTTCACGACCATTGGCACGCGCGTAAGCCTGACGGCGTGGTGACCGGCGTCATCGAAGAATTGGGGTGGGACAAGTATCGGAGCCTGGAAAATCCCCGGCGTTACGTACTGCCTGCGACGACGCTCGGGAAGCTTGTCGCGGATATCCGCGATCGCTTGAAGATCAAGGCGCTGCGCGTCATCGGCGACCCTCAGCTTCCCGTTTCGCGCATGACGTTTTTGCCCGGGTATACCACGCTGCCGGTCTTTATTCGCGCCTTTGACGCCGATGACGCTGATGTTCTCGTGATTGGCGAAACGCAGGATCTTACCGTGTGGAGCTGGCGCGAGACAGCGTAACTCTAGGCCGTAGGAAAGGGCTTATCATACTGGGCCACGTTCCTTCGGAAGAGGCCGGCATGAAGGAGTGCGCCAAGTGGCTAAAGACCTTGGTACCCGAAGTCCCGATCGAGTTCATTCCATCCGGCGAACCATTCTGGATTCCGAAGTAACTATTCGCGGCGCAGCTTCCAGAGCATCTGCCGCAGCATCCCGAGCCGACACATGCGCGTCGGACTCGGTCAACCGCAAGCGGCGCACCATGCGACGTATCTTCTGTTCGGCCGATTCGGCAGTGAGGTCCTTCAGATAACCGGAGACCTGCAGCGCCTCCACCAACAGATCGCCGATGCGATCGACATCATCGGAGCGCGCGGAGCGCACGCTTGCCGGCTCCTGGGTTGCGGCATCTTCTCGCCGGATCAGTTCGTAGAGGCAGACGGCTACGGCCTGACCGAGATTCATCGACTCGTGCTCGGCGCGCGTAGGGATGCGTGTGAGCCAGTGGCACCGCGCCATGTCTTCGTTGCTCAGGCCGAACTTCTCCGATCCAAATAGCAGGGCTACGGTCCCAGCCTCAGCCGCGAGTGCCTGACGGATCTCCTTCGCCGCATATTCAAGCCGCCCGGAGCGGATGCTGCAACTGGCGGTGGCCGACGGCCGTTGTGCCGACTACGAGGGTGCAGTCGGCGATCGCCTCGGCCACCGTCGCGTACTGTTCCGACGCGTCGAGGACGGCGGCGGCGTTTACCGCCGATTTGGCTTCAGCATACGCAACCTCGTACGGATTCACTACGCGCAGTCGTAGGAATCCGAAATTGCTCATGGCTCGGGCCGCCGCTCCGATGTTCAGGGGGTTTCGCGGGGCGATCAGCACCACCCGCAGAGAGTCCGCTTGCACACTTCATCGTACAGGGGCCGCCCATGCACGCCGATCCCCATCGCACGGCCTACGCTTGCCTGCCACGCTACACTGGCCGTAAATGAACATCCTTGTCATCGGGAGCGGCGGGCGCGAGCACGCTTTGGCGTGGCGTCTGGCACAATCGCCTCTCGTAACCAAGCTGTATGCTGCTCCGGGCAACCCTGGAACCGCCCGAGTTGCCGAGTGCCGGCCCGCTTCTTCGGTGGATGAGTATCTGGCGCTTGCGACGGCTCTGGATATCGACGTGACTCTTGTGGGTCCTGAGGCGCCCATGGTTGCCGGCGTGGTCGATCGCTTTCGGGCGGCCGCCGGGAAGGCAATCTTCGGCCCGACGGCCTCTGCGGCTCAGCTTGAAGGGAGCAAGTCGTTCAGCAAGGATTTTATGATTCGCGCCGGCATCCCGACCGCACGCTATACGACCGTCACGACGTTGGAGGACGCGCGCGGTGCCATCGCCGATTTCGGGTTCCCGGTCGTTTTGAAGGCCGATGGACTGGCTGCCGGCAAAGGAGTGGTGATCGCGCACTCGTCTGAAGAATCAGAGTCGGCGCTTCCGGCGCTACTGGAAACCGACTCGTGATCGAAGAGTTCCTGCAGGGCGAAGAAGTCAGTTTCATTGTGATGAGCGATGGCAAGAACGCCCTGCCCTTACAGCCATCGCAGGATCACAAGGCAGTTCGGGATAACGATGAAGGCCCGAACACGGGAGGTATGGGAGCCTACTGCGACAGCCGCATCCTGACGCGCGATCAATCGGACGAGATCATGCGCGTGGTCATCGAGCCTGCCATCGCGCGGATGGCGGCGGAGAACAACCCGTTCACAGGATTTTTGTACGCCGGGCTGATGATGACGGACAAGGGTCCCAAGGTGCTGGAGTTCAATGCGCGCCTGGGCGACCCTGAGACTCAGACGATCATGCACCGCATGGACTCAGACTTTGTGCTGGTCCTTCGGGTGGCAGGCGAACGGGAACCTTGCGGACGCATCGATCGAATGGAAACAGGCGCCGAGTGTGTGCGTGGTTCTCGCCGCGCAGGGCTATCCGGGCGAAGTGCGCTCCGGAGACGTGATCACCGGTATTGAAGAGGCGGAACACGCCGGGGCGATCGTGTTCCAAGCGGGCACGAAGCAGGCGATTGAAGGAGTGGTTACGTCGGGCGGCCGTGTGCTTGGTGTAACCAGTTCAGGGCCGGACCTGCAAACCGCGATCACAAACACGTACCGAGCGGCGCAAAACATTCATTTCGAAGGTATGCATTTCCGAAAATACATTGGCGCCAAAGGGCTAAAGAGATATTAATGTAATCCGCCGTACCTTTCGATCGGTGAGAACCCGTCTGGTGATGCGGAGGGTGATTCGATGCTGTCCAGAATCCTGATTGTGGCTGCTTTGGCAGTTCCGATGTTTGCCGACGATGATAACTGGCGCCAGCGGCGCAACGATGGTTATTACGGCAGGGATGAGGATTACTCGCGTAACCGGCGCGATGATGACTATCGTCGGAATCGAAATCGGAATTACGGCTACTCCCGAAACGATCGCTATGGGTACGGCAATGGCACGTACGGGTATGGCAACGGCGGGATCTATTCGCAAGGAAACTCGGGCGTGATCAATCAGACTCTGCGCGACCTGCAGTCTGCCGCGTCGCGAAATCGTGTCGATGGGCATGAGCGCGATCACTTCAGTCGGGCGATGAGCGAGTTGCAGCAGATGTCGTATCGCTCGCAGGGTCAGATCGACGGCGGGCGGTTGAATCGCGTGGTCGAAGATCTCGATCATCTTTCGAGAGCCGATCAGATCCATCCTCGGGACAGGCAGGCCCTTGCGCGCGACAGGCAAGCGCTGCAGTCCCTGTATTACAACCGGGGCGGATACAACTGTGGACTTTATTCCCCCCCACTGGTACCGTGATTACGTGGCGCACCGAGCGTACATCGGTACCAGCGGCTGGAATTACAAGCATTGGCGGAACCGACTGATCCGCCGAAGTTCGCGCAAAAGAACTGGCTCGGGTTCATTGCAGAGCAATTCGATACGGTAGAAGTGAATACCTCCTTCTACCGTATTCCTGCTTCTGGAACCATCGCAGCGTGGCAGGAGGCCACACCCGCGCAATTCAAGTTTCGCGCTGAAGCTTTGGCGGGGTATTACTCACTACAAGAAGCTGATCAACGCCGCGGAGTTCACGCGGCGTTTTCTCGATGTAGCGGACGTTCTGGACACGAAGCGTCGCGGTCCGCTGCTGATCCAGCTTCCTCCAAATCAGTCGAAAGACCTCGCGAAGCTCGACACGTACCTGGGGGAATTGAAGGACTTGCTCACGACGCGCTGGGATGTCGCACTCGAGTTTCGGCATGACTCATGGCTGGACCCGGAGGTGTACCGGTTACTCGACAAACATCGCGCGGCCCTGTGCATCCACGACATGCCAGGTAAGGCGGCGACTGATACGCCGAACGATGCTCCGTTCATTTATGTCCGGCGTCATGGGACAGCGGAAGGCCGCTACGCCGGAAGCTACTCAGAGAAACAGTTGGAACACGATGCCCGCAATGTACACAAATGGACCAAAGAAGGTAAGTCCGTGTACGTTTACTACAACAACGACATCGGCGGTCATGCATTTTGGAACGCGCGGCAGCTTCGGAATATGATCGATGTGAAGTGAGACGTTACCTTCTACCCGCCGTATTTGCCTTCGCTATGTCTGCCCAGGACGAACCCGAGACAATCCTGACGAATCCCGCTCGATGACGATGGCTCGATACGGAGTCGTCGCGACGAGCCAGACTCTCGCTTCTGCCGCGGGAGTGAAGATTCTCGAAGCGGGCGGAAATGCAGTAGACGCCGCTATCGCTGCCAACGCCGTTCTGGGCCTCACGGAACCGGGCAGCAATGGCATCGGCGGCGATCTGTTTGCCATTATCTATGAAGCGAAAACGGGCAAACTATATGGACTGAACTCCAGCGGGTGGGCTCCGGCGGGGCTCAGCATCGATCTGCTGAGAGCCGCAGGGGAAACAACGATGCCTCAGCGTGGAATCCACGCCGTGACCGTACCCGGAGCTGTCGCAGGATGGGATGCAATGCAAAGCGCTTTGGACGCCTGCCTCTCTCCCGGCTGCTCGCCCCGGCGATCTACTATGCGGAGGAAGGCTTTCCCGTGACGGAGATCATTGCCGATTTCTGGGCAAGTGACGGAGCCCGGCCTGCGTTCACGCATGAGAATGCAAACAAGCTGTACCTGACGAATGGGCGGGGTCCGAAGCCGGGTGATCTATTCCGCAATCCGGACCTTACGCGATCGTTGAAGCGGATTGCCGCGGCCGGTCGCGACGGCTTCTACAAGGGGCCGACCGCGGATGCCATTGTCGCGATTTCCAAGGAATACCGGGGGACCCTCAGTCTCGCCGATCTTGCCGAGTACGAACCGGAGTGGGTTGAACCGATCTCAACTGAGTATCGCGGATGGACGGTGAGTGAGCTACCGCCGAACGGTCAGGGAATCGCGGCATTGGCGATGCTTAACATCATGGAGCAGTTTCCGCTGGCGGAGTATGGGCCTGAAACCTCGAAGGCGCTTCACGTGATGATCGAGGCGAAGAAGCTTGCGTATGCCGATCTTCTGCATTATGTGGGCGACCCTCGCTTCTCGAAGATTCCTGTACCTGAGATGATCTCCAAAGATGTTGGGCGCGAACGGGCGAAGCTCATCAATTCCGACCGTGCTACGTGCAGCGTGGTGCCTTCACAGCTACTCTCGACCGCGAAGATGCCGGGAGCGGATACGATCTACCTGTCCGTTGTGGATCGTGACGGCAATATGGTGTCGTTTATTCAAAGCAACTATCTCGGCTTTGGCTCGGGCGTTGTGCCTGCCGGAACGGGGTTCATGCTCCACAACCGGGGCGGCCTGTTCACATTGGAGAAGGGACACCCAACGCGCTCGCGCCTCGCAAGCGCCCCATCAACACAATTATTCCCGGCTTTATGTCGAAGGGAGATACGAGGATTGCCTTCGGCATTATGGGAGGTTGGAACCAGGCGCAGGCCCACGCGCAGTTCGTATCCAACGTGGTCGATCACGGGATGAACATTCAGGCCAGCCTCGAAGCTCCACGATTTACCAAGCTGACGTTTGAAGGCTGCGATGTCCAGATCGAGTCGCGAATGCCGGAGCCGGTGCGCTCCGAGCTCGAACGGCTTGGACACCAGGTTCAGGTCGTAGCGCCGTTTTCGCAGCGAGTCGGAGGTGGACAGGCCGTCATGCGGAATGTGGAAGGAGTAAACTTCGGGGATCGGACCCGCGCAAAGACGGCGCGGCCCTGCCCGAGTCTCCTCAATTCACGCCTTTAAGGCGAACAAAATAACGTCGTCTATTATCGAGGTATGCCTCGGTACGCTGCGATCGATATCGGCAGCAACTCCATCCGAATGCAGGCTGCCGAGATCGCTCCCGGCTCTCCGGCACGCGAACTGATCGCAGACCGCGAGGTGACCAGGCTCGGCGTGAGCGTATTTCGCAGCGGGCGCATCAGCGATGAGGCGATCGAGAATGTATGCCAGGTGTTGAAGCGCATGGCGGATGCCTACAAACGCCTCGATGTGATGGGGGCCAGGGCTGTCGCCACGAGCGCTGTTCGCGACGCGAGCAACCAGGGCGAGTTTGTCCTGCGCGCATCCGAGGCGTTGGGCACTCCCGTCGAGATCATCTCAGGAGCAGAGGAAGCTCGGCTCATCTATCTCGGGGTCCAGTCGCGCTGGGCCTCATCCTGAAGGTCGTATTCTTATCATCGATGTCGGCGGAGGTAGTGCGGAGTTCATTGTCGGCGATTCGGGCGAAATGAAGGAAGGCGTGTCGCGGCCTTTGGGAGCCGTTCGTTTAACGGAAGTCTTTCTGAAAGAAGATCCACCCACTCCGATTGCCCTTCACCGGATGAACACGTTCATCGACGATAAGTTCGATCCAGTCAAGCGGCGGATCGGGGATGTCTTATTCGATCGCGTGATCGGCACGTCGGCTACTGCTGCCGCCATCGTTAGCGCGATAAACAGAGTTCCGCGTGCCAAGCGCGATGAAGCCGATCAGCAGTGGGCAAAAACTTCTGACGTTCGCAAGCTGTATGCGCAGCTTTCAAGTATGGACATTGGAGAACGCAAGAAGACGGAAGGGATTGGGCCGAGGAGAGCGGAGATTGTGGTCGCTGGCACGGCCGTCTTTATTCGCGCTCTCGAGACGTTGAATCTGCCGGGCATCCATTACTCTGCAGCCGGCGTACGCGATGGCATTATCGCCGACCTTGCTGCACGCGGGGTGGGCCGCGAGCGCAGCAGGTTGCCGCGACCGCAAGTGCGGGTCGTGGAGAGCATGTGCCGCAAGTACAACGTGGAGATGAGGAATGCGAAGCAGGTCGCGGGTTTCGCGGCTCAGCTCTTCGAATCGTTGCTGCCGGTCCACTCCCTGCAGCCCGAGACGGGTAGGCTGATCGAGGCTGCGGCGCTACTCCACAACACGGGACATTACATCAGCGGAACCGGCCACCACAAGCATTCGGCCTACATTGTGAGCAATTCTGACATGCCTGGCTATACCGACCGCGAGAGACACCTGATTGCGCTGCTATGCCGGTATCACCGCAAATCCCTGCCGGGACCTCGGCATGACGTGTTCCGCGCGCTGCCGGCCGATGAGAAGCGGGTTGTTCAGTTGTTGACACCACTGCTACGGATCGCGGTGGCGTTGGATGCGGGCCATTCGCAAAAGATCCGCGAGATCGATACCACTGTCACCAATAATGCCGTGACTGTCGCCATTCGAGCCGAAGAAGACACGGACCTGGAGATCTGGGCGGTCGAACGCGTGGCCGATAGCTTTCGCCAGATCTACGGCATGCCGCTGGCGATCACGAAAAGCAAGGAATAATGCGAAGCCGCCGCACGACGCGATATATTGTAAGAAGACCCGCGTGAAAATGGGAGGTCGTCTAATGGTAAGACTGCAGACTCTGGATCTGCGTATCGGGGTTCGAGTCCCTGCCTCCCAGCCAATCCCGTCGTTTTTTATTGAATCAAGAACTTAGAACTCGCACATCGCTCTTGGTGTCCACTTTTTGCCGAAAAATGGACAGAAAGCGATTCTGAGGTCGGCCGTGCCGCTGAAGAAAGTCCGTTCGCATCTCCAAGAAGATCAGTGAAGCCGGCGTACGGAAGTTCGTCTCTACAGCCATTGGGAGTCGCTACGTCTCGGACACCCGGAGGGGCGATACTACCTTGACTCGTGGGAGGACGACCGATGCCGGCGCGAATTCGCCGGGACTGCGCCCAGCGAAGCGTGCCGCGCAACGCCGCAAGCAGATGGAGGTCGTCGGCGCGCTGGTTCTGAACGGGAGCAGTGCGACTGATCCGACCAGAGGGGTTCGGATACCAGCCAAACCGCACCTCATAGCTGACGCCCGGGAACTCTTCCTACCCATGTAGCGACGCAGTCGTCGGATAAACCAGAGATACAACGCCGGTATGCGCAAGGATTACGGCACTTCGTGAGATTGTTGCGCATGAAGATGTCACCCGCGCCGACCTCGACGAGTACAAAGTCAAAGGCAAAGCAGAAAAGCGCGAGCGCACAGGACACGACGCAGTGGGCGTTTCCGAACCGAAATGGGTGACGGCGCACGCGCCGGCGTGTCTCGGCCACCCTGCACAAGTTTCTCCAGGCCTACTGCACTCTGCTGCTCGAAATGGGAACGGATATCGTGACCGTAAAAACCTGATAGAGCATAGGGACATCCAGCCACGATGCGTTACCTGAACCCTCGCGATGAACTGAAACAGGCAGCCGCGCAACGACTGTCTATTGCCAGCAGTCATCACGCCTCCGGCGGTATAGGTGAACCCATGACTACGCCGCGGGAAAAAGCGGATCTAACCGGTGGACTTGGGCTTCGGAGTTCGCGCCGGGTAAACAGCGTATCGGGCGACGTCTCGGAAGTCGGAGCAACTCATGTTCGCCGAGTTGTGCAACGGCACCGCCGATATCGAACTCGTGCGTAGACGGTATAACGGTTTCATGCTGTCCAAGGTTGGTCGCGATTTGGCACACCGACCCGATAGGTTGACGTGTTTACCATCGGGCGTCTGCGAGGTCTGGAGGTCTGGCACGTCGGGCAGGATGAATATTGACAATCGTTGATACCCAGTGGATCTCTGTCTCGCCGGCTCTGTTGCGTTTTTCTCGGCTCCTGATGCTTGGATCCGACAGGGTGGCGGCATATGAATAGACTTCGAAGCAAGACCGCACTCGCTGGCATCAGCCTTGTGAGAGCGGTTCAGCTCGCGGCGCGTGTCAACCCGTATAGAAGGAGGCGATGCATATGGCCAAAAAAACTGTAGCCCAATTGTTCGTCGAGACATTGGCTCTTGCTGGCGTGAAACGGATCTACGGAGTTGCTGGCGACTCCCTCAATGGCATCACGGACGTCATCCGTCAACGAGGTGATATTCAGTGGGCCTCCATGCGTCACGAAGAGACGGCGGCGTTTGCGGCCGGAGCGGACGCGCATCTGACCGGGAACCTGGCTGTCTGCGCCGGAAGCTGTGGGCCTGGAAACATGCATTTGATCAACGGGCTGTACGATGCGCACCGCAACCGGGTGCCGGTCCTTGCCATTGCGGCTCATATTCCGAGCCGTGAGATCGGCAGCGGTTATTTTCAAGAGACACACCCGGATCCTCTGTTTCGCGAGTGCAGTCACTACTGCGAATCGGTGTCCCACCCGGAACAGATGCCTCGCATCGTCGAGATTGCGATACAGACAGCAATTTCGCGTAGAGGAGTCTCGGTGGTGATCCTGTCGGGCGACATCGCCTTGCAGGAGGCATCCTCGCCGGGGCCGCGTCTGAAGTTTTCCGTACCAACTCCGAGCGTTCGTCCCTGCGATGAGGAAATTGACACTCTCGCAGAGATTCTGAATCGAGGGCGGAAGATAACGATCCTCGGAGGCGCGGGCTGTGCGGGCGCACACCCTGAGCTGATTGGCGTGGCAGGAAAGCTGAAGGCTCCCATCGTCCATGCAATGCGGGGCAAGGAGTTCATCGAATACAACAATCCCTTCGACGTCGGCATGACGGGGCTTCTCGGCTTCAGTTCCGGCTATCAGTCCATGATGGATGCAGACACTCTCCTGATGCTCGGGACGGATCTCCCTTACCAGCAGTTTTACCCGGACGGTGCTACTGTCGTGCAGATAGATATCCGCGGCGAACAGATAGGGCGGCGCACTGCGGTCGATGTGGGCTTGATCGGAGATGTGAAGACCACACTGACTCTCGTTTCTCCGAAGCTCAGCGAGAAGACGGACGATAAGCACCTGCGTGACTCGCTCGATCATTATCGGAAAGCGCGCCAAGGCCTGGACGATCTGGCTACGGGTGAGCCTGGGCGAAAACCGATCCATCCGCAGTATGTCGCCAGATTGATCGACGAGGTGGCGAGGGAAGACGCTATTTTTGCGTGTGATGTCGGCACTCCTACGGTTTGGGCTGCGCGTTACCTGAGGATGAATGGGGAGCGGCGGCTGTTGGGATCGTTCACGCACGGTTCAATGGCAAGCGCGCTGCCGCAAGCCATCGGAGCGCAGCTCACCTATCCCGGCCGGCAGGTCATCACGTTGTCCGGCGATGGCGGATTGGCGATGCTCCTGGGCGATCTGCTCACATTGCAGCAATTGAAACTTCCGGTAAAGCTCGTGGTTTTCCGGAACGATTCGCTCGCCTTTGTAGAACTGGAAATGAAGGCGGCAGGTTTCCTTGACTTTGGGACGGCCTTGCTGAATCCGGACTTCGCCAAAATAGCGGACGCGGCGGGAGTGATGGGTTTGAGGGTGGACGCGCCTGAACAGGTGCGTCCCATGCTTGTGCAGGCGCTAAACCATAACGGCCCCGCTCTGGTTGAGGTATTTGTGAATCGTCAGGAGTTGACTATGCCGCCCACCATCAGTGCGGAGCAGGTACGCGGTTTCTCGCTCTACATGATCAAGGCTGTATTGAGCGGCCGCGGCGATGAACTCATCGATCTCGCAAAAACAAATCTCTTTCGATCGAGGCCGCGACGATAACGCGGCACAAAACGCGAGTGCGCACACCGAGGGATGACCACGCATCGCGCAACAGCGTGAAGGGCATCAACGGATAATCCGTTGCAATTACCGACGCTAGCTATGGATGATCGAATTCGGAAAAGGCTGTCTGCGCGCCGATGATTCAGGTGTTTTTCGGATCTCAAGTGCCTTGTCGCAGGCCGCCTGGACCTATCTGGCTGCTGCCTGCATTCCGCGCCTGATTGATGCTGCACATTGCCAGGCGGTTTCCCATTTGACAGGCTGGAAGTGTCACAACCTGGGCGACATAAACAATGCGGCTGAGCATAGCGAGCAATCTGCAAGATCAGGTCGTGACCACATTTCATATCGCATTACTCGATATTCTCATATGATTGCTGGATAGATCGAGGAGTTTTTCGCCGGCGCATAGCGGTGTACGCCTTACTAAAGTGCGATTGGACGCGTATGCGAAAGGCTCAAGCGATCCTAAGCGCGACCTGAGCTGCGCTGCAACAGCTTACGCAACTTTGCGACACGCCTCACCGCGCGCCTAAGTCCACCTTTGCCACCAAGTTCTCAGCTCCTCGGTGTCGATAGTATGTGCCACACTCAGAGGTGGCGATCGGTCAGATGCTGGCCGCACTGAAGAAAAGGTGTCATGGAGCTTTCTGGCATTCACCATCTTACGGCGATTTCCGCCGCAATCCGGGACAACCATCGCTTCTATACCCAGACGCTCGGCATGCGGTTGGTGAAGCGGTCGGTAAACCAGGATGACGTCAGCGCCTACCAC
The DNA here is from genome assembly GCA_963825845.1 of Bryobacteraceae bacterium. Classification (GTDB taxonomy): domain Bacteria; phylum Acidobacteriota; class Terriglobia; order Bryobacterales; family Bryobacteraceae; genus DASQDN01. The sequence goes on from CAWGVL010000085.1 coordinate 12,266, forward strand.
CTCTTCTACGCAGATGCGAAAGGGAGCCCAGGCACGGACCTCACGTTCTTCGACTGGCCGGTCCCGCGTGAGCGCCGGGGAACGCGCAGTATCGTCCGCACTTGCCTGCGTGTCAACGGGAGCGAAGCGCTGGCTTGGTGGGCGGGACATTTCGACGAGCAGCGCGTACAACACGGTGACATTGTCGAGCGGGATGGCCGCCTGACCCTCCTGTTCGAAGACCCTGAAGGACAGCGGCTCGCCCTCATCGACGATGGCGGACAGGGTGATCCACCGGCCGGATGGGACCGGAGCCCCGTGCCCCGCGAGTGGCAGATTCGCGGCCTCGGGCCTATCGTGATCAGCGTGCCGACGCTCAACCCGACAGACGTGCTTCTCACGGGCGTCTTCAACATGCGCCAAGTGCGAGATTGTCCACATCCAGACAATCCCGCGACGCAAGTACACGTATTCGAGATGGGCGCCGGCGGGCCACACGCGGAGTTGCATGTCGCCGTGCAGCCTGATCTACCAGTCGTTCAACAGGGGGCGGGCGGGGTCCATCACGTCGCGTTCCGGAGTCGCGACAGCGATTATGACGCCTGGGCTGATCGATTGACCGAGTTCAGTATTCCGAACAGCGGCAAGGTTGACCGTTATTGGTTTCGCAGTCTGTACGTGCGCGAGCCGAACGGAGTGCTCTTCGAGATTGCCACGGATGGGCCGGGGTTCGCGGTTGACGAGGACCCGTCGACCCTTGGGGAGAAGCTCGTGTTGCCGCCATTTCTCGAGCCGCACCGGGCGCAGATCGTCGCCAAGCTCAAGCCGATCGATTGATGCAACTGGATGCCGCAAGGAAACAGATGCAGCAAAATTACGACCCCCATGCCTACCAACCCGTGCTTCACGCCGGACCAGCACCTTTCGACGCACGCCTCGTCACGATCCTTCTTCACGGTCGTGGCGCCGGGGCGGAGGACATCCTTGAACTGTCGCGAGAGTTCAGTGCAACAGATGTGGCCTATCTCGCCCCTCAAGCATCGGGACAGACCTGGTATCCGTATTCGTTTCTTGCTCCAATCGAGCAAAACGAGCCCGGTATCAGCTCGGGGTTTCACGTGATCGCCGGACTGCTGCAGCAACTGCATCAGCAGAACGTGCCATCCGACAGGGTCGTACTGATGGGGTTTTCTCAAGGCGCATGCCTGACGCTGGAGTTTGCGGCGCGACACCCACGACGGTACGCAGCAGTCGTCGCCTTCAGCGGCGGTCTGATCGGGCCTCCAGGCACACCGCGCAATTACTCCGGTGGGTTCGACGGAACGCCGGTTTTCATCGGCTGCAGCGACATCGATCCACACGTTCCCCTCGATCGTGTACAGGAATCAACGGCAGTATTCCGTCGAATGGGTGCAACGGTCGACGAACGCATCTATCCTCGGATGGGCCACACAGTGAACCGAGACGAGCTTGACGCGGTCGACGCCCTCTTGTCGAAAACGAGTCAGTAAACCGTCGCAGAAGGTCATTTCCCATAATCTACAAAGGCCACCCAGTAGGCCAATACTACGCAGACATCATCGTAGAGAACACCGTAGTAATAGAACTCAAATGCGTAGAAAGGCTCGCAAAGGAACACATGGCCCAATGCCTGAACTATCTCCGAGCCTCGAACCTGGAAGTTTGCCTGCTCGTAAACTTCCAAAATCCCAAGGTCGAATGGAAGCGCATTTAATCGGGTTAATAGGCGTTAATCGGCGGCCGATAATGAAAAA
>CAWGVL010000086.1:0-50141 GCA_963825845.1 Bryobacteraceae bacterium
CATGGGAGTGGGTTGGGGACTCCTAGTTGAGCGGGGCGGCGGATTTCTATGGCCCACCAGGCTAGGGATAGGGCTCAGAGCTAAGTCGTCGTGGCCAGTGGTTGGGCTGGCGTATTGGGTTACTCCGGTGATGCGGCGGGTGGCTCTCATGGTGGTTAGTTGTTCGATCAGGTCGGTTGTGTGTTTCAGGTGTTTTGAGATTGTCAGATGGCGGGCTTCGAAGGCTAGCTGCAGGCCCGCTACCAGGTCTCTCTTAGGGACTCTCCAGAAACCGTCGGTTTGCGTTTGATTGAAGCCGTGACCGATTGTGACCGGCATGATTCTCCACTCGGTTCTGGTTTGTTTCAGTGAGTCGATTACGGGTAGTCCTACTCCGGTTGCGTCGACTACCAGAGTGCAAGTTCCCATTTGAATCAGTTTCTGGCAGAGGCGCTCAGTGCGCCCAGTTACTGCCGTGTAGGGCGTGCCTAAGGGCAGGATTTCAAGATGCCTTACTTGGTGGCGGATGGTGCGCTCGCGCGCCCAGGTAGTCGGGTCGGGGCGGTCGGCGATGTGGACGGAGCGCTCGATGACAGCTATGGCGGTCGGGTCGCGACGCTGGCCGAGATCGAGGCCGATGAAGAGTTCAGGATGCATGGTTCGCGCCTGTCAGTAGCCGTCCGGCAGCAGCGGCTGGATGTCCGGTGAGACGGCCGAGAGGATGGTGGCTTCATCGAAGATCGTGTCGTGAGTGGTGTGGAATTGACACATGTATTCCTGGGCGAAGTACTGATGGCCGAGGACTTCACGCTCTTCGTCAAGGAACGCGGGCGAGATGCGCGGGCATTCCGTTGCGGGGACGGCGATGCGCTCCCAGCGGTCGCCGCCGCGGGCCCACTCGTTGTAGAAGAAGCCCTGCTTGCCGTATGGCGTGGACAGGAGCCAGAGGGCGCCATTGGTGGTGGCGAGCATGGGACGGAGGGCGACGTATAGCTCGTCCGGAACCTGCGCGGCTTCGTCGAAGATGAGGAGCGACAGAGCGGAGAAGCCGCGGATCGTCTTGTGCAGTTTGCCGGGCAGACCGATGATTCGCGAGCCGTTGGGCAAGAGAAGTGACGTGCGATTGTAGCCATCGCGCCGCGGTTTGATATCGAGGGCGTGAAGGAGCTCATGCATCTTGCGGAGGAATTCTCCGGTTTGCCGCTCAGCTGGTCCGGCGACGATGACGAGAGTTTTCTCGATGGTTAGAGCGATGTGCAGTGCTTTGATACCGCAGACGGTGGACTTGCCCCACTGGCGCGTGCAGTTGAGGATCATGCGGTGCGCGGAGCTTTGGAGGACTCGCTTCTGGTTGTCGTCCGGTGTGAAGTCGAGGCTATGGCGCGCGAAGTAGCTGGCGTCGAGGGCCCGGCCGAGGCTCTTGAAGTTCATGTGACTGGTTCCGGATCGAAGTTCATGAGCGCGAGGCATAGGGCTTCGCGTGCTTCGGGGAAGGGCGCCAGTGTCTTCACGAGGAATTCGGTGAGGCGTTGGAAGAGGTCTTCAGACTTTTTGGGCGTTGGCTTTGTTGTGCGCAGTTTGTTGGTCCGTGTCCACGGAATGTGCATCGGGTGGTCCATAGAGCTCTTCCCGATTTTGAGAGTACAACTGCGTTTTCGGGTTTAAGGGTGAGAGTTTGGGTAAGTTATTGAGGAATTAAGGTGAGAAATATTTTCGAGTTGTCGTAACGACCGCGTTTGCTATGCTCGATTCGATGCAAGACCAGCGCTGTGCCGGATGCGGGCGCACTACGCCGATACGACATCATTAACTCGGGTTTCGGGGAGCGGGGATACCGGCAGCTTTACAGCAAGTGCTTCAACGAAGAGATTGCCATGCTGGATGGCCTCAACGAGTTTACCCATGTCTCGTTTGGGTTTGAATATACTTGACTGACCACGCGACAAAATGCGAACGGCATCACGGAGTTTTCGATGCTGGAGCAGCACGGTTGGCGGTCGGGGCATAACCGATGTGGTGCTGTGATTTGATAGCTCACGACCTGATAAGGGCCAGTAAACTAGTGGACATTCAACCTGCTCAAGTTTTAGACGTTCGTCCAATGACTCATATCCGCGTATTTCGATGAGAGTAAGAAATTGCAATGTGACGGCCAAACCGTTGTGTTTGCCGGATGCTCAGCAAGGGCGGATGACTGGGTCGAATTCATTCGACGGTGGCGTCACAGTGGTTGGTTCGACTGGTATTCAAGCGGTGAAGATGAGCGCCGCGATAGCGTGCAGGGGTGAGTTCTACCGCTGGAAAGGGCGCGAAGCCGAGCGCGACGATCTCCTGATCCGGCTGGCCTCCGTGATCCATGAAGCCCCTATTCTCAAGGTTGCCGCTCCAATCCTTGCCGGTGAGTTTGAAAGTTTGCCGCAGTTCCAGCGCCGCAAGTTGAAAGACCCGCAGTATTGCGGGTTTGAGAGCTGCGTTAAAGGGCTGATTCAGAACTACCCTAACGACGTCTTTCAGATCAACTGCGATCTTACCCAAGATTACGCCGAAACCTGCGTCTCTCTGTTTAACCACGTGGTATCACGCAACGCGCACCTTGCGGACCGTCTTATCGCGATCGCGTTCGGCAACGACAAGTTCATCCCGCAGTTGCAAGCCGCCGATATCATCGCTTACTGCGCTCGGGCTATGGCGGAGGAAAAACGTTTCGGTGTCAGAGCGCACCCAGTGGTCCACGCGATTGACCAGATGTTTAGCTCTCGGGGTACAGAGCGCACCTACTTAGTCTACAAAGCTGGCGGTGAGGGGCTTGGCTTCGCGGAAGCCGAATAGGTGCGACAGTGGGTGTGATGAAGCCTCACACGGCAGAGATGGACGAAGGGCCGCAGGCGTTCGAGCGATTCAGGGACGCGATGAAAACCATCGTGGCTCAGAAGACGAATGTCGTAATGCCGCCGAAAGAGCAGAAGCCTAAGACGAAGAAACCAGCAGCCCGCAAGGTCGGCTAGACTTCTTCGTTCTTGTGCTTGCGGAAGTATGCCGCCCACTTGTTGCGCTCCTTGCGAGTGAGCGGATACGGCAACGGTGGCGCATCCTTTCGATTGTGGTATTGCGTTTTGGTCGCGCTGGATCGATTACAACAGGCGGCACTGGCGGGTTATCTCGCTTCCCTCTACCTTGTCGCGCTTTCCCGCTAGTTGACGCACGTTTCTGGGTCGATCTGCTTGCCTGTGAGGTGATTCCAAGTGAGGCGCTTTCCTACGATCTGAGATAGTGCCAGTTGAAAGCGATCCCCGTCGTTCATATCCTTCGGGTTGTTGTAGCGGAAGGTTTGCTCGTCCAAGTAGCGGAAGAGATGGAACGGTTCGACACTCACGTACGTTCCGTTAATGCCGCGCTTCAGTTGTGATGGTCGAAACTTGACCTTGCAGATCTTGATGCCCGACCGGGTCAGACTGTCAGATCTACCATCGAGGCACATTACGATAACCGGACTTCACCGGCTCAGTGGGTCTATTCACTTACATCAGGTGCACGTCGCCGCTCCTAAGACTTCGCGTTCGTAATCCAAGACGGACAAGGCCGCGAGAGAATAGACGTGAGACCGAGAAAGCTGCGGTATTGCGAGATGAATCTTAGATGGACGCTCAGTTCACGTCCGGCCGCCAGTTCAATACCACAGTAACGGCGTCTCGTCTCGCAGACGCGGTACTGTTCACGTAGAACGTCTCCCCCGCCTCGTCAACCGCGAACTGGGCTCCGAAGCCCAAAAACGAAGCCGCCACAGCGAACAGCGGCTTGGGTTCGTCGGCCGAAAACGCCGGCTCCGGCTTTAAGCTCGCGGCCATCATGTGCCCGTCCGGGCTTAGGAAATACAGCTCCCGGCCATCGCTCCGCCAAACCGGCTTGCTGCCGCCCCCGTTAGAGATCTGCCACTTGCGCTCTCCTGCCGGAAAGCTCTGGACGTAAACCTCGGTCCGGCCGCTCTCGTGCGACGTGTACGCCACCCACCGCCCGTCCGGGGAGAATCGCCGTCGCGGTCGCTCCACTCGGTGCGAACGTACGCCTGGGGTGCTGCGCTGTTCGCCCCTGCGTTCGTGGGCAGGACCCACAAATCCCAGCCCGTCTCCGCCGACACCGTCTCGTACATCAGAAGGCGGCCGTCGCGCGACCAGTCGGTAGGGTACTTATCCGAGTCCGATGCCAACAACCGCGTCTCTGGGGCAGAGCCATGCGCGTTTTTTACGTATAGGTTGGAATGGCCGTCACGCCAAGAGGCGAACACGACTCGCGTTCCGTCCGGGTTCCACACAGGAACCCCGTCGGCCGACGGGTTGGACGTGAGTCGCCTCACGCTGCCCCGCTCGAGATTATGCAGCCATATATCGAGCGACTCTCCAATGCGTGTAATCGCCACTTCGGTTCCGTCCGGCGAGAGACCGAGATTGTTTTGGTCGGCCGCCTCGGCAATCACTCTCTTCGTGCGCCCTGTTCGGTCGAGCGCGACGACAGTGGTACGCGCATTACCAGGTGTCGTGATGACAGCGATTCCGTTTTTTGAAACGCTGATTGTCTGCACCGGTGAGGACTGGCCGGCCAGCCGAACCTCCGTCGCGCTCCCCCGCAGCCGCATCGGCTTAAACTCGAACCGTTGCGCGTATACACGATCGTGCGCGAATAGCAGTGTGCACGTGTCTTGCTCGCCGAATGATGCACAGCCCCAAAGACTATACTCTCCTCCTTTCAGCAGCCTTTCCGCGTGCGCCACGGGTCCATTCGCGGGTATTTCCGCGGCGAACAAGCCCGCTGAATCGGGAGTTCCCCATGCCGAGTACATCAAACGTCCGTTGGGCAGGAGCATGGGCGCCTCGTGAGTGATCTGGCCGGGGGCTACGATCGTCAACTGCGTCGCCGCTCCTCCGACCGCCGGAATTCGGTACAGACCCAAATTCGAAGGGCCGTACACGATGAACCCTTTCTCCGACCATACTCCTCCGCCAGTAGACGGAGCGGCTGCGAGAGTCTGCGGAAGCCCGCCACCGGCCGCGACCCGTTTCAGCTTGCCATCCGCAAAAAATCCAACGGCGCTGCTGTCCGGCGCCCAAAACGGATGTGAAGCTTCGGTGCTCTCGCCCACGCGCTTCGCCGTCAGGGAAGCGAGCGGTCGGACCCACAGCGTCCCATCCGCCACCATCGCGAGAAAGCGACCGTCGGGCGAAATGACGGCCTCATAGATGACCTTCGTATTCTCTGGCGCGAGAACTGTGAACGTACGCAGTTCTTCTTGAGCCGGTTTTGGCCGCAATGCGAGCGCAAGTGCTAACGCACCCGTTGCCACACCGGCCGCGATCCACGGAAAGGCCCGCTGCCAGGGCCGTCGCGAGTCAGATAACTCTGTGCGGGCCGCCAATGGGATCGCCATCCGGATATCGTGCGCCGTCTGCCAGCGTGCTTCGGGATCATGCCGCAAACAGTTTGCTACGATCTCCTTCATTGCCGGGGGCGCTTGCAACTCGTCGAAGTTCCGGTTGTCGCACTCCAGTATGGCCGCCATAACCGTTTGCGCGCTTCGGCCCTCGAACGCCGGCTTCCCCGCGATCATTTCGTACAGCACGCATCCGAAAGCGAAGATATCAGTTCGGTAATCGACCGGCCGGCCCTCGATCTGCTCCGGCGCCATGTAGCGCGGAGTTCCGAACCACAGTGTGCTCCGCCGTGCGCATTGTGGCGGTCACATCTTCGTTGGCCGTCTCCGGTCTCTTGGCCAGTCCGAAATCCAGAAGCTTGACGCCTGACGAGGTAAGCATGACATTCGACGGCTTCAGGTCGCGGTGCACAATGCCGTGCCGGTGTGCCGCCTCGAGTGCCTCCAGGATCTGACCGGCGTAAAGCAGCGCGTTGCGGAGGTTCATCGGGCAACGCAACGGTTCGCCTTCGATGTACTCCATTACAAGGTAGTCAGGGCCGACATCGTATAGCGTGCAAATGTGCGGATGGTTAAGCGCCGCGATTGCCCTCGCTTCGCGCTGAAACCGGTCGGACACACCCTCCCGAACGACTTTGATCGCCACGATGCGCTCAAGTCGCGTATCGCGGGCGCGGTACACCTGTCCCATCCCGCCTTCGCCGGCTAGGCGGTCTACCACGTATGGGCCTAACTGAGTTCCGCACTCAATTGCCATCGGATTTAGTCAGTGTAGCCGAATGCGATTATTGGCTGTTGCGGTCACTATGACGCGCGCTGGCTGGGCTCTGGCTATTCTGAATTTCTGCCGTTCTCGAAGTTAATTGCCTCGCGATGTAGTCGCGAATAAGTCGGGAATGCATGTGAAACGGCAATCTCGGAAGTGTTCGCGGAGTCAAACCATGCGGCGACACGCCTGGCAGGCGTTTACTTGCCGGGACCGTCGGCCACATTCCGATAGCTCCGTTGTCCAAAACCTTCGCCGAATCGGTGACTCAGTCCTGACCTTCGGTCCTCCTCATGGCTGCCGACTGCAGGGCTCAAATGCGGGCTCAATGTTCGGAAATGCTGAGCGTGTTGCCATCAGGATCCTTGAACCAAGCCACTCTGGCGCCTCCCGGCGCGGTCCAGATGCCCCGTTCATCCTGTCCCATACCCGCGTAACGTTCAAACTTTACCCCACCCTCCTGCAACGCGTTAGCAGCGAGCGCGATGTCAGAAACGCGCCAGCCCAGCACGGTGTATGGCGCAGGGGTGAACTCTTTTACGATCGTCACGCGTAGCATCGTACCGTGCGCATCGAAAACCAAAGCGAAGGGCAACTCTTCCGATGCGAGTCGGAGGCCCAGTTGATCTCGATAGAATGCCCTGGCGGCCGCGGGATCACTGCTCGCGACAAAAGCAATGACAGGCTGCTCACCGAGACAGAACTGCCCAAGCATTGGACCATATTAGCCGGAAAGACGCCGCGACGTTGGAACGCTAGTTCTTGACTGTCATCATGTCGGACTCGACGGCTTTTTACCGCTTACGCCTTCGAGGCCTGGTAGCAGGCCTCGGTATTCCTTTGATCAGCCTGAAACGCAAGCCACCCTTGTTACGGTTGTAATCCCAAGTCAACCCTACAAAGTGTTTCTTCGATTTGGTCAGAGCCATTAGCGCTTCCACCCCCGAGAGTCACCATACCGATGGCAACAGCCGCCCCAACCCGGCGATGTACATCTTGACCATGGTGCGCGTATCCTAGCTGATCAGCTTTACTCCGTTACCAGATTTAACATTGGCGACCAGCCGCCGTCGTAACGGACCTTATAGCCGTTCTCACTTGATGCCGCGAATCCCACAACGGGGATTACTACTGAAAGTAGTACGGCCACGAATTGTTTGAACATTGCCCTCCCCCCATAAACAGACGCGGTGCTCCTTCGCCCGCCAACTGCGCGGCGCGCGCCCTCGACTTGGTAGGTGCGGCGGGACTAGCGACGCCGCGGCAGTGAATCGCTTATTGAGCGGCGATCAGCAGCACGCGTCCGTCAGCCCGCTTGCCAAGCTGCGATTGCGCCCCCGGTGCGTGTGCAACGCGGGGCGCAATCCGGCCTGCCGGGGCGAAGCGGCGAGCGGCTGCAAAGTGCGGTTCAGCTTGCGGTTTTTGCGAATCCACGTGCTTGACGCCTCTCAACTGACAGTGAGCTAGGGCTGGGGGACACCGGACGGCCAAGCTGCGCCGCAGGTGCTTGTCCAGAAAACGGACACATCGTGACGGACGAGCGGCTCGTTGTATGGTCCGCCATTCGGTCCGTATTTATTGTTCTGGCCGTGCTCACGAGCGATCTCACTTAAGACGCATCCACGGATCTTAGGTGATCCCGACTTTAACGCACTAACGCTGTTGATATAGGCATTGGCAATCGATGGCGGCGCGGGATATCCTGCTGTCACCACATACACCTGAACGGTTTCGCTATCTTCACCTATCTCGCTTTTATGCTTGACCGAAACAAGGAGAACATATGATCCTGGTCCGGAGATAGTCCACGGCACTGTGACGGTAGCATTGTTCGCATCAATGGCCGAACAATTCGAAATTCCGTTCGCCACCGTCATCTGGGTCGAACAGTGATTATTGTTATCGAATGGATTGCCGAGCGGTCCGCCGCTACCGAAGTTAATTAATGGCACGCCATTGACGGATACCTGAAGCACGTTGACGTTTTTCAACTCACTGTTCGTGCTTGCGTCACTCGTGCTCGGACCGTGGTAGATGCCGAATGTCATCGGCGCGCTATAGGGAAACTGGTTGACGTATAGCGCCCCTGATGGCGAAGTAATTGTAATTTGTGGCTCATTCGCAAAAGCAGTGGCAGCGGCGGCCAACAGCAATGCGGCACTTGCATGAACTCTACGCATAAATAGGAAGCTCCTAGATTGATGACTTTTTCTACAACAAGAACTGTAGGTCAAAAACATTATTGCGGTGAAAGTTACATTTGGGAAATGGATCTGCGGTACTAAGAGTTAGATATTAAGGATGGCGGCACGCGACTTGCTGCGGCGTTTTCGAAAGCTATGCCAAGCTCTTTACACAAGCGCCTACCTTCAAGCGCATCTCTCCCGGGGCGAGCCGTAAACCACCATGCGTGGGAATTCGATCTACAGTGGACCTCTTTTTCGGTGATTAGATTCTGAAACGTGCCAAAGTGGTCGCAGGCGTGCTTTGGGCTGCGCGCGCCGTCGAATGTAGGAATTGCGGATCGGCGCGACAAGTGATCGCCCCTCGGCATTCATTCATTTATTTATTAGTGGCCGATCGGTTATACGCGTCGTCATTCCCGCTTGCCCCCGCGATCGCGGCGCGAGGTGGCCGCCGTGGCGAACCTAGCGTACGCCTGCGAAGCGACGGAGGTTTAATACCCGCGGCTCCACTTCGCTGCGGCTTGAACCGACTTCCCGAACCTGTTTAGGAGTCGGCAAGATTCCGGTAGCGACGTCTCCCATTCACGATCACCGCCTATCCATGTGGGGTGTATCCGCGGATTAGCGGACAAATACGTCCAAGTGAACGCAAGCAGGACGGTAGAAACGGCTCAATCGGTTGCGGCAGATCCGATCCGGCAGCGGAGTTAACGAATTCGGTTGGGCGAAGAGATGACTGAATCCGCGCAAATCGTGGGTCATTCCCCGGCTTTAACACCGTACAAGTTGCCAGTCAGGATAATGCAAGAATAAGCAGACTGCACTGAACTGGACTATAAAGCAACTCAAAGACGACACGAGGCATCGACGCATGTAAATCGGCGCTGATTCCAGGGTCGACGAGATATAGCGGAGGGAAGATGAGCACGGGACGGTTGGAGGCATTCAGCGACGGCGTGATCGCGATCATCATCACGATCATGGTGCTGGAGATGAAAGTGCCGCACGGCGACAGCCTGGACGACCTGTTGCCCGTGCTGCCGGTGTTCCTCAGCTACGTCCTGAGTTTCGTTTATGTCGGCATCTACTGGAACAACCACCATCACATGCTGCATGCCACCACCACGGTAACAGGCGCGATACTCTGGGCCAACCTGCACCTGTTGTTCTGGCTGTCGTTGTTTCCGTTTGCCACCGGCTGGATGGGGGAGAACCATTTCACCGCAGTGCCTACCGCGCTCTACGGCGTGGTGCTGCTGATGGCCGCGATCGCGTACTACCTGCTGGAGCGGGCGATCATCCGCGCGCAAGGGCCGGACTCGATCCTGAAAAAAGCGGTCGGGCGCGACTGGAAGGGTAAGCTGTCGCCGGTGCTCTACATCGTGGCGATTGTTGCGACCCTGCTTTCGCCGTGGATCGCCGAGGCGATCTTCGTGGCCGCTGCGCTCATCTGGCTGATTCCGGACCGGCGTATCGAGAAGGTTCTGCCGCGTAAGGAGGCCTAGCGATCTGCGCAACTGCATGCCGAACAGAGAGGGACTAATGTAGGGCGTTCTCCCGAACGCGGAAATGAGTAGTGCGGCCGCCAGTTCCTCGAACTCCGCGCTACGCCCCCTGAACGGAAAACGGCCGATGCTTGGGGTGTATCGAGTCTGGCCATACTGCTTGCAAAGTCCGCCAATCGGAAAATGTCCAAATACATCGCGATTTGATCACGTCCTCGTTACTAGCGCTTTCCGCGCCCACCTTGCAGCGGATTCACAGCAGTCAAACAGCTAACCACACCTGAATTGGCGATTTCCGCGTAATTCGTTACCCGGCGGCAAGATCAAAGGGATAAAACGTGTCGCCTTTCATCGCAGTTTCGCTGAACTGATCTGTGTGCTTAACCGTACTTAGACACGGCTGATCGAATTGACCGCGCGAAAAGCGGTATTATCGCGCCTCGCGTGTAGGACGCGAGAAGTGCTTGCGCGATGGAAAGGGTAAAACCTCGCCCAACGCGTTTCAGTGTGTCTGCGCCTGCGTCCTACTTTCCTTATTCGCCCTCAGCAGCGCCTCGAGTTCCTGAAGCGTCATGAGCTGCCGCTTCGCTTCCGGCTCTTGGGCGCCATCGGCTGACCATCAGGAGTCGCGGAACTGCTTCGCCCCAGCGAGACGCGCATAGTAATCCGACCCACCTGCATGATCTGCCCGTCGGATAGGAATGCCCCTGCCGTGCCCGCAGTTGAGCTCAAGAGGTTTGCGACGGCTTGTAATGCCGGTCGATGAGTTGATGCAGAGCGAACGGGATCTCGTCAGGATGCGACGCACACCAGGCGATAATGCGCTCCAACTTAATCGTATCGTCGGCGATGGCGCCTATTTCCATCAGCTCGGCTTCAATGATTTCGGGGGCTCGCATAGAAGATCCAGAATGGCACATCCGCCTGAGAACTTCATCTCAGCAACCTCATTCCGGTTTTCTCGAACTTGGAAGGAGAAGACACGCTTCGTTTGTGAGCCCCGAAGTGCTTCGCATAACGGTCCGGGCCACTTGTCAGGTGCTCACGCCTGGCGCAGAGCGCGTGCGCGATTGCCCACATCGAGTGATAGAAGACGGGCGCGCATCTCCTCCCATTCGTCGCCTAGAAACTCGGCAATCAATTGCCGGCACTCCGGGCGAGTTCGCTTCTCGGGAGGCGAGCGTGCGTCAAATCCGTTGGGCTTCGGCGATATCGGTGACTCCGGAGGCAAGCGCCTTCGCGATGCGCCCTAGCCGGCCTTCGCGGCGTAGCTCCGCGGTGGGTTTCAACTGTGCTTCTTCGGCGATCGGTGTCTTGCGTTTGCTCACGGGCGCCAATCGGCGTGAGGAGACAAGGCGTGTGTCACTTCCGCAATCGCCGTTTAAAATTCCGGCTCGTCGAGACCGCATGTGAATTCCGAGCCACACCGTGTCTTCCTAGAACCACCGGTTGTTCAGCCAGCTGCCGGAGATGAGGCGTCTACGAGGTCGGAACTAGACGTGCTGCGCTCCTGGGCATGGGGAGCCAAGCCACCTCGAAAGTCCTCGCGGCACTAATGATTGCAGTGTTCGCTTCTGCCATTACGCTTGCGCAAACTCGTCCGCGCTCACATGATGCAACAACGCTATACGAGCAAGGTCTGAAGCAGATCGAAGCTGGGCAGTTCGAGAAGGCAAGGTTGAGTTTGCAGACCCTCCTAAACACGTATCCAGACACCGCGCTGAGAGAGCCCACAAGAGCAGCAATTCGCACGAGTTGGATCCGGCAAGGTGTTACTGATCCCGACCCAATGCTCCTCTTTCAGGAAGGGCAGACGCGAGCGGCAGCTGGTAAGCGTGAAGCGGCACTGCTGGCATATCAGACCCTCATAAACCTCTATCCACAAAGCGACTATGCGGAAAAGGCGAGACAACGCATCGACTCACTGGAAGCCAGCCGACAATGAGCTTGCCAGCCGTGCGACCACCGTCCCAAGTTCGCTTCCATCGGTAAAGTCCTTAGGATCATGGACAGAAAAGTCGATGTCCGATGAACGTGAGTAACAGAGCACTTACGACATGAACCTAACGGGCTGCAAACCAGGCTCCGCCGGGCTCGCGTTGCAATTCGGGACGCACGGCAACCCCGGCCGGGATCCAAGAACAGTGACTACGAATGTGCACTCGGCAACCCGCAGCTCCTTCGAGTTTGACGGAGCGGGTTAGCAGGTCCAGGCTTTCCTGTTTGTCGGACGCGAGAAGAGCCATGTCGTGATCGGCCTGGCTTGCGCGGGTCAGAAAGAGCAGTCTAACAAATCGAATGTGCCGCGGCAGCTCATCGAAGATCCGAAGCGTGCTGCGAGCCATGGCTGAAGGCTTGCCGTCTCGAACGAGTTGAGCGGATCGAAACCTTATGCGAACGCCGTCTCCCCTGCGCGGTTCGACTGCATAGAAAGCAACCTCGTAAGCGAATGACTCATCAACGGCGGTGACAATCTCTCGGCGTGATGGGTCGGACTGTACACCTCTTATACGCAGCCTGTCCGCATCTCCGAGCGGAGTCACAACTTGTAGCCGCCAGTGAGGTTGAAGATCAACATACTCTCCACCGTTCGCACGAGCCGCGGTTGGTGCGGGCGCCTGAAGGCGACGACTTGAACAACTCCCAAGTACTGTAGCCAGGGCAAGCCAACCGAGCACTCGTAGGCAGCGGGAGTACGCCGGCGTTGGCGCCATTGCTCTTGTTAACTGCACGTCTCGGCTTCGCTTGTGGAGCACGAAACCTGCTGAGCAATTGGCGTACCACACGGTCTTGATCAGGACTTGACCCCGATTTAGGAGCGACACTCCGTTCCGTCTAGTGGCCGAGCTTGCGCAGCAACCACGAGCGGGCGAGCCTCCAATCCCGGTGTACGCTCTCCTCGGAGATTTCGAGCAGGTGCGCTGGACGCTTTTGATGTCCGAAATTAAGCAGGACTGGGAATCCTAGGACAAACTCAGCTCGGAAACTACGTCAGCCAAGTTGTAATTCGGTGGGCAAGTCACAAAACTCTACCTCCAGCCGGCGGAACAGCGGCTTCGACAGCGCCGTGCCACGGGTCAAATGACTGGAGGTTCCCTCTTCGAGCTGCTTCCTCAACTCCCGGATATGATACCCGTGTGCAGCGCCACGATTCCGAAGGTCATACGCTCGAACTCCACGTTCCGGAACCCCGCGTCTGACATCTTCGCGGCTAGCCCGGGAGCGTCGGGGAATTTCCGCACGGAATCGGGCAGGTAGGTGTACGCATCGGAAGCCCCGGAGATCAGCCCGCCGATGCGCGGCAGGATGTTCTTCGAATAGAAGCCGTAAAGCGCGTTGAAAGCCGGATTGGGCGGTTGCGAGAACTCGAGAATCGCCGCGATTCCGCCCGGCTTCAACACCCGTCGTAATTCGCGGAGCCCGGCCTCATAGTTCGCCAAATTGCGGAATCCGAAAGCGACCGTAATCGCGTCCACCGCCCGGTCGCCGATCGGAAGTTTCAGAGCGTCCGCCTCGAAAAATGGCGATCCCGCTCCAGCTTTTTGCTTTGCCGCTGTCAGCATGGGATGACAGAAATCGCTACCCAGCACCCGAGCCTTTGCCTTCGCCCTCAGCGCGAGCATCAGGTCTCCTGTGCCGCAGCAGAGATCGACGACCGTGGCATCCCCGCGATCCAAAACAGGCTGTAGTCGCTGTACGGTTCGCGCTCGCCAATGCCGATCGATGTTGAAGGACAGCAGGTGATTGAGCAGGTCATAGCGGGGCGCGACACGGCCGAACATATCGCGGACCCATGCCGCGGCTTCCTGTTCGTTCGCCGCTCCGCGCGGCGTGGCGCCGCTCATGCGAGGGCGGCCTGAATCGCGTTCAACACATGCTTCTCATCGACACCGGACATGACCCTCACCGCGCCGATGCGCTCCGGCAGCACGAAATGAACTTTGCCTTGTATCGTTTTCTTGTCACTCACAAGACGTCGCAGAAGTGCTTCCGGCTCGATACCGTCCAAGCTCGGAATCGGCCCATAGAGCGAGACCGTTTGCCGGATCTCATCCCGCAATGACGAATCCAGCAGACCCACAAGCGACGCCAACTCCGTTGCGGCGTTCATGCCGAACGCGACCGCTTCGCCGTGCAGGAATCGCTCATATCTCGTTTCCGCTTCGAGGGCATGACCCACCGTGTGGCCAAAGTTCAAGATTCGGCGAAGATCACTCTCCTTCTCGTCAGCGGAGACAACTTCAGCCTTAATCCGCACCGACTCCGAGATGATCCGGTCCAGTACGTGAGGCTGCTGGGAGAGCACTTCGCTCGACCTATTCGACAGCAGTTCGAACAACTCGGGGCTTGAAATTACACCATATTTAATGACTTCAAACAACCCGGCCCGAAACTCTCGCTCGGGCAACGTACGCAGCACCTCAGGATCGACCAAGACTGCGAGTGGCTGATGAAACGATCCGATCAAATTCTTTCCTGACCGGAGATTCACACCTGTCTTTCCGCCGATCGCAGCGTCCACCTGGGCCAGGAGAGTAGTCGGAACCTGAATGACCGGAATGCCTCGCATGAATATCGAAGCGAGGAAGCCCCCCATGTCATTGGCGATGCCCCCGCCGAGAGCGATGACAACACTGCTGCGATCGGCTCCCGCTTCGACCATCTGCTCAGCGAGAGCCTCGACGTGTTCGAAACGTTTCGTCGACTCGCCGCCGGGAAAAAACAGAGGTTTGAAATCGCGCCCGGTCAGTCCAGCCGTAACCGGCGCGGCGTATAACTCCCAGACATCAGCCGTGGTGGCGATAAAGATCTTGCCTGCGCGGGAGGGCACGTATCCGGCGATGCGCGCTAGCACATCGCGCTCCACTACGCAGGGATAGCTCTGCCGCCCCGTTTGCACTTGATATGTCGACACACGCCTATTTTCCCAGAGCCCAAAGTGGCGCTGGAACGTCGCGGTGTACCATGGTCCCTATAGACCGCGTACATACCATCGATTACGACTATCTTGTTGTCGGCGCGGGCGTCGCCGGCCTACGAGCCGCCATAGAACTTTCAGAATCCGGTTCTGTATTGGTTGTCGCCAAGGACAGTCTTCGTGAATCGTCGTCCGAGTATGCGCAAGGCGGAATCGCCGCAGCACTCAGCGACGATGACGAAGTAGAACTCCACGAACAGGACACTATGGTTGCCGGAGCCGGCCTGTGCGACCGCGATGCCGTGCGGATTCTCGTGCAGGAGGGTCCCGGTGCGATACAAAAGCTCATCGACTGGGGTGTCGAGTTCGACCGCGAAGGGAGCAAACTTCTCTTCGCCCTTGAAGGAGCGCACAGCCGCAGCCGCGTACTCCACTCACACGGCGATTCGACAGGCCGTGAGATCGCTCGTACGCTTTATCACAAGGCAGCGTCGCTCGAAAATATCGAGTTCCGCAGCTTCGCCTCCATCACGGATCTTCTGGTGAACCATGGCGAAGTCACCGGCGCTGTGGCATGCGACCGTGAGCAGCGCCGCCAGGTACGCATCTTCTCTCGAGCTGTCCTGCTCGCAACCGGCGGGCTCGGCCGCGTATTCAAAGAAACGACAAATCCGGATGTGGCCACTGGTGACGGTATCGCTACCGCGTATCGCGCCGGGGCTGTTATCAGCGACATTGAGTTCGTGCAATTCCATCCGACTGCGCTATTTGTTCCCGGGGCGCCGCGCTTTCTATTAACGGAGGCCCTGCGCGGTGAAGGCGGACGTCTCCTTAACTCGGCGGGTGAGTCGTTCATGCTCCGTTACGACGAGCGCGGTGAACTCGCGCCGCGCGACATTGTGTCACGGTCGATCGTGGCCGAGATGCGACGAACTAACTCGCACGTTTACCTCGATCTTACGCACATGGATGCCGAATTTGTGCGGCGAAGATTTCCACGAGTCTACGAGACATGCCTGAAGCACGGCGTCGACATAACGGCGGGTCCGGTCCCGGTTCATCCTGCGGCTCACTATGCGATGGGCGGTGTCCGCACCGACACGGAAGGCCGCACGAGCGTGCCGCGATTGTTCGCTGCGGGTGAAGCGGCGTGCTCGGGGGTGCATGGCGCGAACCGTTTGGCCAGTAATTCACTGCTGGAAGGACTTGTCTTCGGAGCCAGGGCGGGCGCTGCGATGCGAGACGCCGCTCCGTCGTCCACCCATGCCGGCGAAATTGCCGAGCCCGAGCGATACCCTGATATCGAAGAAGCGGCCATACGCCAGATCGCTTGGGAGTCGTGTGGCATTTCTCGCGACGCGAAGCGGCTGGCTGCGGCTATCGATTCGCTGAAGTCGGTTACGGAGCGCCCACTCGCCCGGCCTGCACGCGCGCAATACGAATTACGGAACATATATGCTGTCGCGCTCCTTATCGCGCGATGCGCCCTTGCGCGTGAGGAAAGCCGCGGCGGCCATTACCGTACTGACTTCCCCGAGACTCGACCTGAGTTCCAGAAGCACTCGCACATCGCTCGCGGGACCGATGCTTCCTTTGATTGATCTCTGGTGAGGAGCGGGGACTTCAAACCCCGTTGCTACAATGAAGGCGCCAGATGCCTCGAATCCGTTCGACTACAATTCTATGTGTGCGCCGCGACGGCAAGGTCGTGATGGCCGGCGATGGTCAGGTCACATTGGGACAAGAGGTGTTGAAAGCGTCTGCCAAAAAACTTCGCCGGCTCTACAAAGATCGTGTGGTCGCCGGATTTCGCCGGATCGACCGCGGACGCATTCTCGCTGTTCTCACGGTTTGAAGGGAAGCTGGAGCAGTACAACGGCAATCTTCCGCGCAGCGTGGTGGAACTGGCAAAGGAATGGCGCACGGACAAAGTATTACGTCACCTGGATGCGTTACTTCTCGTGGCGGATGCGACGAACACCTTTATTCTCAGCGGCACAGGAGACGTCATCGAGCCCGATAACGAAATCGCCGCTATCGGATCGGGCGGCGCATTTGCCAAAGCAGCGGCTACCGCGCTGATCGAAAATACAAAATTGTCCGCACGCGATATCGTCGAAAAATCCATGAGCATCGCGGGAAGAATCTGCATCTTCACCAATGAAAACATAGTTTACGAGGAGCTTGGTTAAACAGGCGCCAAGCAGCAGTATGGTTATTTATCTCCCAACTCAGTCGCTAGAAGATACGCCCGCCCTCGATGAGCTCACGCCTCGTGAGATCGTTCGCGAGCTGGATAAGTACGTTGTCGGCCAGGCAGACGCTAAGCGAGCCGTAGCCGTAGCGCTTCGCAATCGCGTCCGCCGCCAAAAACTCGAACCCGAAATGGCCGAAGATGTGATGCCAAAGAACATCCTGATGATCGGGCCGACCGGTGTTGGTAAGACCGAGATCGCTCGCCGGCTGGCCAAGCTGGCCAATTCGCCTTTCCTCAAAGTAGAAGCCAGCAAGTTCACCGAGGTAGGCTACGTCGGCCGCGACGTGGAAGCGATGATCCGCGACCTGGTCGACATCGCCATCGACATGGTTCGCGAGCAGCGGCTGGAGGAAGTAGCCGAGCGCGCAGAGCGGAACGCCGAGGAGCGCCTCCTCGACTTGTTGATGCCTCCGCAGCAGGAGTCCTCGGAATCGACGGAGCGTACCCGCGAGAAGCTTCGTGAAAAACTGCGCGCCGGGCAAGCTCGACGAAAAGATCGTCGAAATCGACGTGAAGGAACGAATCCCCGCGTTCGAACTCACCTCGAACGGCATCGAGGAGATGGACATCAATCTTCGCGATGTCCTTCCGGGCCTGTTCGGCAATCGCACCAAAAAGCGCAACATGCGCGTCAGTGAGGCGATCGAGTACCTGATCCAGGAAGAAGAGCAGAAGCTCATTGACATGGATCAGGTTACGCGCATCGCGCTGGAGCGAGTGGAGCGCAGCGGCATCATCTTTCTCGATGAGATCGACAAAATTGCCGGCCGCGAAGGCGGCCACGGTCCCGATGTCAGCCGCGAAGGCGTGCAGCGGGACATCCTGCCCGATCGTGGAAGGCACTACCGTCAACACGCGGCATGGCTTCGTACGCACGGATCACATTCTGTTCATTGCCGCCGGAGCATTCCACGTTCGAAACCTTCTGACCTGATACCGGAATTGCAGGGCCGCTTCCCGATACGAGTCGAGCTGAAGTCGCTCACGACCGATGATTTCATTCGGATTCTTCGCGAGCCGAAGAATGCGCTGATCAAGCAGTACACGGCGCTGCTCGAAACCGAGGGCATAAAGCTGGTCTTTCAGAGGACTCGATTCAGGAGATCGCTCGTCTTGCTGCGCAGGTCAACGACGCGAATGAAGACATCGGCGCCCGGCGGCTGCACACCATCATGGAGAAGCTTCTGGAGGAGATCTCCTTCGACGCTCCGGAAATGAAGAAGCGGAGCGTTCGGATCGACGGCGCCTACGTCCGGCAGCAGCTCACGGACATCGTGAAGGATCAGGATCTCAGCAAATACATTCTTTGATGCGATCCGCGTTATTCGCGTTGTCTGCTGTCGCATTGACCGGCTGCGGGTATGTGGGCGATCCCTGCCGCCCGCGCTGAACATACCGGTCCCGGTGAACGATCTGCGCGTGATCCAGCGCGGCGACAAACTCCTGGTCGATTTCACCGCGCCCTCGCTAACCACCGAAGCAATCGGCCTCACCAGCTTTGCATCCGCCGAGATTCAGATAGGCGAAGCCACTCTCCCTCTCCCGCTGCCCGAGCCCGGCGAACCCGCTCATGCGGAAGTGTCTGCTCAGCAATTTGTGGGCAAAGAGGTCGCCGTACGAGTTATCCTGGCGGGTCCGAAAGGCCGAAGATCCAGCGCGTCGAACGCAGTTACGCTGCGCGTGACCGAGCCCCTCAGCACTCCGGTTGAGATCAAGGCCGAGCCACATCCTGAAGGCGTACGTGTTACTTGGAAACCTGGCGACAACCGCCCGGTTCGCTACCGGGTGACCCGTGTGCCGGAAGCGACTGCATCTGTCGACAAACCGGAATATATCGACAAAACGGTCGAGCTCGGGAAGGAGTATCGGTATTCGGTGATAGCGGTGACCGACACGGGCGAGAGTCTTCCGAGCGAACAAGCAACCGTCATCCCGCGCGACATTTTCGCTCCCGCTGCGCCTGCGAACTTGCACGCGATTGCAGGTGTGAACACAGTCGAACTCGCCTGGGATCGCAATCCCGAGCGCGATTTGAAGAACTACCGTGTGTATCGTGATGACCAAGTGCTTGTGGATGGTGTGGACGTCCCCACCTTCAGCGATCGGCAGGTGACTTCAGGCCAACGATATCGATATGCGGTGACTGCCATCGATCAGGCGGGAAACGAAGGCGCAAAGTCAGCTGAAGCCGTCATCGTAGCGCCGTAGCCTGATATACTGGCCTAGAACCCTCTCGCGGCGCTATCGTCTAAGGGTTAGGACGGAGCCCTCTCAAGGCTCAAATAGGGGTTCGAATCCCCTTAGCGCTACCACCCACGCCCACGATATTAATCTTCCATATGATTGAAAGCGCAAAGAATCTTCTCATCCAGCAGTCATCGCGCTGCCCTGATTTGAAAACGTGCGCTGCCAACGCGCTGCCAAACGCGAAACTGGCGGCCTCAATCCACAGACCCAGGGTATGCTGTTAGATTCCACCCGGTTTCGCGAAGCTCGTCCGCAACAGGATGATATGACCCTGCTGATCCTTCGCCGGCAATCGACTGGCATCGGTGTAGGCGGACGGGGTCGCAAATCCTTTCAGCGCGGTGAGACTGAAGCAGGACTCCCCGAGGGCCGGGGGATGCCGGCGGTTGAATCAAACCGCACTTTACAAGCGCTGTGTAGGTCCACGGAGCGGTTGCCTTCATTCTTTGGAGCTCCTGCTGCAACTGAAACCCACCATTTGCAAGCAAGTTGGGATTCGTGATGATGGGCGCCATCAGCGGGAAGGCTTTAATAAATTGCCCAAGATGGTGCTCATTCACCCAGAAATGGTGCTGAGTGAAGTTATTCGATACGTTGCGATCGGCCTGCCGAGTTGCGCGCGCGTGGATCCGTGCATGTTGCGGAAATCCGACATGTACATGCGTATGCCCGCGTAGCACTCGCATACCTCAACATGCGTCAGGTGGATGCCTCCATTGAGCTGCGTGCCGTGCTTTCTGAGGAACTTGTGCGCCAAAAACCATACGAGCTTGCCGAGCAGAGTCCCTTTGAGGACGCCTGTACGATGCTCACCCGGTACGGCGATCACTTTCACTTTTTGCCCCATGCCGTGAGAGTCCGCCATGATCTGTCCAACATTCACAGGCTTCATGATGCTGCGGTTCTCGTTCTCCGCAATGTTCTGTGTTTTGGCGACAGACGCAAGCGCGTGAGACAACATATGACAAGTGATTGCGCCGCGACTCCAACCCGCCATGTTAATGACCGATATTGGGCTCGCCGCGTGAATGAATTGATGATCGTCATGGCAGCATCGACGTTTTGGTCCCACCTATGCCCTGTCACGTTCCCGCGCAGCTTCTTGAATAACCCAGAGCCGGGCGTGTGCGCGTCGGGATTGATCCCCTTAGAGGAACTAACGGGGCCGTCGCAGATCATCCATTTGTCTCGCGGCGCTACGCTCTTCGGCTTGGCCTGAATTCCGGAAATGATGGAGCCGAGATACCCGGTGAGTTCGTCCGGACGCTCACGATTGACACTCGTGCCGCAGTTGTAGACGGTGAATACCTGCGCCATTACCCTCTCACAATGGATCCAGGATTATGTTGATGTGAGTATCCAGTTTAGCCGTAAGAAAAAGGACAATCCGTGCCCGCTAATTACTTAGCCTCGAGTATGCTTGTCTTCTGGCAGTAATACGTGAGTTGCCCCAATGTCCCCTGTTGTCTGGCATTCTGAGTTCCTTCCGTTGACTCGTTAATGCGTGCTCTGTCAGACTACTCGGTCGAGGAATTGTGAAATGAGGCTTGCGTCACTGCTGATTCCCGTGATGGCCTGGGCTGCTGCCGCTCCAGCGCAGACTCCATCGAAATCGCCTGCCGAGAAACTTGCAGCGGACAAAGAAGTCACCACATCGGGGGGCGCGACGTTTACCGCTCCAGCGGGGTGGTCCATAACCACATCCGGACCTCTCACGATCGTTGCGCCGCCGGAAACCGATTCGCAGGTCATTGTCTTCGATTCGAATGCCAACACGGCTGAGGGTGCTGTGAGCGCGGCCTGGGCGGCCTACAAGCCCGATGCAAAGCGTCCCGTGCGGCAGAGACTTTCGCCAACTGCCCGTGAAGGCTGGGAAGAAGCTCAGGTCTACATCTACGAAACGTCACCGAATGAACGAGCCGTCGTGCAATCGGTTGCGCGTCGCGCGAAGAATGCCTGGACAGTTGTCATCCTGGATGGCAAGCAGCCAACGTTCGAGAAGCGTGGCTCCGCCGTTGGGCTCATCATGGGCAGCATGCGACCGGGCACGTACCAACGTGAATCGTTTGCGGGCAGGAAGGCCGGCGCCCTGAACTCCGAACGGATCGCGCAGATGAAGGAGTTTGTCGAGACGGGAATGAAGAAGCTCGACATTCCGGGCGTGGGCCTAGCGTTCATTGACAACGGCAAGATCGTTTATGAAGGGGGGCTCGGGGTAAAGGAACTCGGCAAGCCTGACGCGGTCGACGCCAACACGCTGTTCATGGCCGCCTCGAACACCAAAGGCCTGACAACTCTGCTCCTCGCGACGCTCGTCGATGAAGGCAAGGTCAAGTGGGATGACTTTGTCACCAAGGCTTATCCGAAGTTCAAGCTTGGCGACGCGAAGACGACAGAGCAAGTACGCATCGAGCACCTGATCTGCGCGTGCACGGGACTGCCGCGCCAGGACTTGCCGTGGCTCTTCGAGTTCCGCCATGCGACGGCTGCGTTGTCCATGGAGCTGCTCGGTAAGATGCAGCCGACCAGCGGGTTCGGAGAAGTTTTCCAGTACAGCAACATCATGGCTTCGGGCGCCGGCTACGTAGCCGGTTATCTGTACAACCCGAAACTCGAACTGGGCGCGGCGTATGACGAGGCAATGAGGAAGAAGATCTTCGAGCCGCTGGAGATGAAGTCAACAACGTTCGATTTTGCCCGTGCGCTCAAAGGCAATCACGCCAGCCCGCACGCCTGGGATGTGAACGGCAAGCAAATGGTCGCCTCCATGGACCTGAATTACTCTATTCACCCGCATCGTCCTGCCGGCGGCGTCTGGACATCGGCTCACGATTTGATCCGGTACGTTCAGCAGGAATTGGCGAAAGGCAAGCTTCCAAACGGCAAAGTCCTTGTTTCTGAAACGAACCTTTTGGCCCGCCGCAAGCCCTATGTCAAGGTTGGCGCATTCGGCAGCTACGGAATGGGATTGCAGGTGGAGAATCGTTGGGGCACGCCGGTCGTTTCCCATGGCGGAAGCATGCTGGGATTCAAGAGCGACATTATGTTTCTGCCCGAGCACGGTGTGGGCGCCGTGATTCTGACCAACGCGGATACCGGCGGACTGATGCTGGGGTCTTTCCGGCGCAGACTCCTGGAGGTGCTATTCGATGGCAAGCCCGAGGCGGCCGAGGACCTTGCGAAAGGGGCTGAGAACTACAAAGCGGTGCAAGCCAAGTTCCGTGAACGACTGGTTGTGCCTGTGGAGCCGGATGTGGCGGGGAGACTGGCTGCTCGCTACACGAGTCCCGAGCTGGGTGAGCTTGCCGTTCGCCGGCAGGCGCACTCAACCGTGTTCGATCTGGGGGAATGGCGCAGCTCAGTTGCTTCGCGTAAGAACGATGACGGTACCATCTCTTTCATGACGATCGATCCGGGCGCCGCCGGCTTTGAGTTCGTGGAAAGCAAACGCAATGAAAAGCGAACTCTCATCGTTCGCGAAGGCCAACACGAATACGTCTTCACGGAATCGCCATAGTGCCGGACATGCGATAGCTGCGGCCGTGTGAATCAATTGAGCAATACGATCTCGTCGCCGGGACGAACCGTTCCCTCAACTAACACGGCGCCGTAGATGCCAGCGTTGCCATCATGCCGCCGAGCGACGACTCGGATTACCTCGGGATTCGCCTCCGCCGTACCCGGATCAAGGGTGATCATCTTGCATCGAGGATCACGGTCGACGATGGCGATGCGGGTCTTGCCGCCGATTTGCAGGGTGCGATTGATGAAAGCGTCCTCGGCGAACGCGCCTTCCGACTCGAGGTCAACGTAAATGTTTGCGCGAAACCGCCGTTTGTCCAGTTCTACGCCCACTTCATCGCTGAGACGTTGCACCGTTTGAACTGAGAAGAGTGAAACCGGACGGCAATCCGTCATTGCACGATCAGACTGCAGCAACATTAGCTCATGTCTCTCGCGAATACCCGAGCGTAGTTGACCGAAGAGGCGGGGGTCATCGATTGCGAGCACCTCTCCTGTGGGCGTCTGGACGTCGATGGCACGTTCGGCCGCTTCCGCGTACAGCGGTGTGACCCCTGGGCCTAAGGCTTCGGCTTCGGCCAAGTTCGCCGGTTGCGCCATCGTCTCCGGCTGGCGGAAAACCGGCTGATACAGAAGCATTCGCTGCTGTTCGCGCCCAGTCAGATAAGGAAAGCCGGCCGGCGCAGCGGAACTGCGGAAAGCATAGAGGCGGTCTCCGTATATGCCAGCGAATCCGATGAATGCCTGCTGCACCTCTTCACCGCGCATACTCTTGACCGGATAACGCCACAAGCTTTGGACGTGCCCGACAATTCTCATTGCGATCTCTCCTGATATTCAATGTAATCCTTCTCTCTCTGTCGATATGCCGAGCTCATCGTGTGGCGTGTGACGGTAGCTCATGGCGACCCGCGTTTCCGGCGTGAGGCCTAGATCCGCTCCTTTGGACACTACATCCTCCGGCTCCGGCCGATTCAGAAAAAAGGCATGCGAAAAACGTTCCCGGATTTCGCAGTAAGGGATAGAGGCAATGTCCATGCTTATCATCCGGGAAGCACAAATGGCCGCGCTTCAAGCGGACGTGGTTGCGAGATTTGACCAATCTCTCGCCGAGCACCTGCGGCATTTCGCGCCTCGTGAGTCGCAGGCGTTGGGAAACGACATGCTGGCTGTCGTCCGCATGGGCAGGCGCCGTGCGGCAGAGTTCCGGTTCACGAGTCGCGAGAGTATCCGGCTGTATGTCGAATTGATGTTTCTCTTGGGGAGCGGCTTTTCGACGGATCCGCAGTATCCATGGGCCGCCAGCGCATCGGCGACATCGGTAGAGGTTCAGGATCAGCGCCAGCGAGCCGGCGCTCTGCACTCGAACGCAATCCAGTACATGCACCAAGTGCTAGGCGCCAAACGCGAGTTCGTCCTGGCGGCGCTGAAGCGACTCACAGAACACCGCCTCCGCGATTTTCTGAATGGCGGACCGTTTCCTGAGTCACTGATTCAGAAGTTGAGAGTTGTTTTCCCCGAAAAGTGCGCATACCTAGGAAACGGCCCGCTGCGCACGATTATTCACACCGCGACAACAGCGGCTGAGCAGTACGGCCTTGTTGCGGCGACGGCGCCCGCTCTGGTCACGATTCTGATGTTTTTGCTGGGACACGAGGTCGACCGCGATCCAATCAATCCGTGGGTGGAAAGGATGGTTCGCGATACAGCGTTCATGGAGCCTTCGCTGCGCATCGAGACGCTCGAAAACAGGGTTTGGGAGGAAGTGAGAGATGGGTTGGGGCGATTCACCTGATCCGGCTGCGCCGCACGCCGACGGAGGCAGACCCGTCGACTGCGCGGTTCAAGGCTGTTCGTCGTGCGTCAAGATGAAGAAGCTCTACGTCGTTGCGATGGAGTTCGTGAACGACCATGGCAAGCTGCACGACTACAAGGCAGACTTCAGACCAAGTGGGAAAAAGTACCGGAAGCCCGAGTGGGATGGAGATCTTAATGCATCAAAACCGGTCAGCTACTCGATGGGCGATCACATTGAGGTTTGGCTTACGTTTAAGGTAGAGCCGCCAAACGCCTGTCCGGAAACGGGTGGCATCATCGGGCGAGGTCCGCAGGGCATCACGTTCGATCTAACGAATCACACCTTTGTTCCCGGCCTGAACAAAGTTTTCATGGTGGCAAACAAAGCCCTGGCGTCGGTGGTTCAGATCCTGGACTTTGAAGTCTTCTGGAAAAGCGTGGGTGTCAGCGCACAATTCGATTTCTTCGCCGATTTCACCAAGAATCGAATCTACGTAACCTACGACAAGCCTTATGACGGTCAAAACGGAAGGTGGAATAACACGGTTACGGAAAAGCGGCTGGAGTGGCTCTGCACACTTACGAGCGGAGATACCAACGGGCACGATTCGGTCAAGAAGATTCACGGGAGCAGCGGAAAGTATGCCGTCGGCGCTCCAATTCCGAAGCATCACTGGGAGGTAGCAGGCGGAGTCCGGTGCGAGTGCATTGACCTATCCATCTTCTACATGCTGGCGTCGCAGATGCTGGGACTCAGGACCGGTGAGCTGATGTGCGTGTATCCATTGCCGGGCAAGGCCGCGAAAGAGTCGACGAGTTCAATGGACAGAGCATCGCGGCTGATCATGGGTACCGAGCATGAGGAAGGCCATGGCGTCCACAGCGACAACGAACAACTACTGATGATCGATGGAAGCGGTGGCTGGAATCAGTTCGAGGCATGCTTCAAGTTCACGCATCCGGACAATACCGGAAAGATGACAAGCCGTTACTATGCAGGGGGCGCCGGCGTGTATGACTCGCCCCAGGAAGTGATGAAGTCGGTTTGTAAAGAAACGCACTGGACATATGTTGCCGGTCATCTCGGCACAACCGGGCAAGCAACAGAGAAGATCTGCAAGGATCCTGGTCCTTCTCCGGTGGACGTATGGTGACGGCCATGACGAGTGCGGTCCTCGCATATCCTTATCAACCGAGCGAGCGGAAGGGAGTGCCGGACGCAATTCAAATTGCGAGGCAGTGGTTGCAAGAGATCTTCAAGGAGCCATGGTGGCCGGGCGACTCAGTTCACCATCTTATCCACCACGGTAATGCCGGGACTTGCGATGCGGTCAAGATCACATATCGTGCGAGGGACGCTGCCGGGCCGTTGACGATCGCGGTATTTCAGACGCTGTTCCTCATCGTAGTGACTATCGGCCGTGAGACTGGCGCGAAGCCGGAAGCGCTCAGTGTCGGACAGCGCCTTTTTCGTCACTCCGAACGTTTGCGCTTCAAGCTCCTGACGCAAGAAGGAGCGGAAGCCACGGGTTGCCAGGACTCGAGCGGAGTGCCGTACCGCAACTATGACTGGTTGGACACCATTCAGTGGTGGAGCGACGAGAAACTTGTAGGTTTTGAAATGTTGAAGCGGACTGGTCCATGGCAGGGCACTATTGTTAGACCGGAGTTGGATGGCAATCGTACCTGGTTTGCCAAATTCGAATAGCCGCTCCATATCAGAAGACGATGCGGAGGCCGAACTGAATGTTGCGCGGGTTCGTACCGATGAGGACTTTGCCGAATTGCGGTGCGTTCACGGTTACGCTCGACGTGTTGCCGAGGCTGAGGGCCGGAGTGTTGAACATGTTGTAGAACTCGGCACGGAACTGAGCGGTCACTCGCTCGCCTATTCGCTGGTTGCGAAAGAGCGAGATGTCAAAGTTCCTCCGGCCCGGGTCACGGAGGCGCGGCTGCGTTAAGGAGTCGTTCGGCATGGTGTAGGCCGGCGCGATGGAGAACGCGCTGGTGTCGAACCATCGGTCGGTCGTGCGTTCGGACCCGGAGAGTACAGGATCCTTCGAGCGGTTGGCTCGTCCTACATTGAGCGCGAAATCGAGCAGCCCTGTTGTGTCGGACGCGGCGATGCGCAGAGGGATTCCGCTTTGGAATACAGTGATACCGCTGAATTGCCAGTTTCCGATGATCTCGCTCAGCAGCCCCTTGGATAAGTGGGGCTTGCGCGGCCCGAAGGGGAGTTCGTATAGAAAGCTCAAGACGAGACGTTGCGGCACATCGTTCGATTCGAGCGAGCGGCTGTAATTGGGATCGTACAGCGCGTTTTGTGGTCCGCGTTCCCCATTGGCAGATTCGAACGAGTTGGTGATCGTCTTTGACTTTGTATATGCGGCGGAGAAGGCTAATCCATTGCTGTATTGCTTATCGAGGCGCATCAGCAAGCCGTGATAGTGCGCATCGCCGTACCCGTCACGCGGCACAAGAAATTGAAGGTACTGCGGATACGGACGCAGCAACTGACGGCGCTCGACTGTTGGGAAGCTCAGCGTGCCCGACTTGATCTTTCCATAGAACGGGTTGGGGACCTGTTCGAGAAGCGATGAGCCGAGAGGCAACAGGTCCGGGCTGTTCTGGTTGTAGAAACGATTCTGCGCAACGTGCAGCGTGCGGCTGCCGACGTAGCCAATTTCAAAAAGGAGCGTCGGGGTGAGCATCCGTTGGATGTTTGCCGTCCAGTTGTAGACGACACCCATGGGATGGTACCGGTTATAGGTGCGGAGGTTCTGACCTGCGAACGTTTCCGTGCGGCTCGGTGTTGTCAAGTAGCCGGCGGCGAACGGATTCGACCACGATCCTCCGACGGGCGGACTGTTCGGGATGGGGTTCGGCGCGCCGAGGATTGCCTCGTTCAGGATGTACTCGCCGTTTCCCCAGTCGGATGTGCCCGCGTTCAACGTGTCATTCGCTGCATAGAAGATTGCGCCCGCAGCACGAAATACCGTCTCCGGCGTCGCACGGTAGGCGACGCCGACACGAGGGCTCCAATTGTTCTTTTGCGGATCGTAGATATACTGGCCGGGGTCCAGACGGACATAGGTGCCTTTGGCGCCCGTGATTGGCTCGGTTCCGTTGAAATCGAAGTAGCCGATGCGGCCCCACTTCTCAGCCCATGGAGTGGTGTATTCGTAACGGAGGCCGAGGTTCGCAGTGAGCTTGCTGGTGATCTGTACGTCGTCCTGGAAGTAAAAGCCGTAGTATTTGCCGTAGATCCTGAGGGCGGGACCGAAGCTGAGATTGCCGGAGACTGGAACTCCGAGAAGAAGGCTGGCTAAGCCGCTGCCGCTCGCAGAGCTGCGCTGCGACGGATCGGGACCTTGCGTGTAGATGCGATCGAAGAAGTACCGGCCGGCCGGCGCAATAGTATTGAACGTCGACAGCCGCAATGATTGCAGATCGACGCCTGCCTTGAACTTGTGCCGATTACGCAGATACGTTACGTGATATTGGAGCTGATACGTGTCCTGTGGCGTGTAGTTCTTCCCGGCTCCAGCGAGATCGCCAACTTCTGCGGAACTGCCGCCCGTGACGGATAGTCCGGTACCGACCGTGTATTGCGACACGC
Organism: Bryobacteraceae bacterium; assembly: GCA_963825845.1. Lineage (GTDB taxonomy): Bacteria > Acidobacteriota > Terriglobia > Bryobacterales > Bryobacteraceae > DASQDN01. The sequence continues at coordinate 28,219 of CAWGVL010000086.1, forward strand.
TGATCGTCGGAAATGTTTTGTACTGGACATCGCGCGCGAGACTCTGCGGGAATCCCAGAGTGGAGATGTCAAAGCCTTCGCGGTCCCACGAATCGGTATAGCCGAAGCGGGTGTAGCTGACGCGCAGCTCGCCAAGGAGCGACGGTGTAAAAGTGGATGTCAAGCTGATGAGGCCGCTACGGCGCGGATTGTCGGAAATCGACTGCGCCGGGAAGGCGGCGTTCTCTTCGCCGAGATTTCTCGTGCTTGCCTGAGTGTCGGCCCATAGGACGCGTCCGAAGATGCGATGCTTCTCGGTGAGCAGGTGATCCATGCGACCTACCCATGTGTATGTATCGGAGACGCGCTTGCCCGTGCGGAAATAGTTATTGAAGAGCGTTGGTCCTTCACCGGGTCGATTCGGGGCGGGCCAGTAGTTGATGACGTTCTTCGATACCGCGTTGATTCGATCGGCGGGAATGCGGTTTCCAGGGAACGGATCGCGGATGTAGCGGCCGGGATTGTTCGGGTCGGGCCGCGTGGTCGTGGGGTCGTAGATGGTGATGTTTCGTCCGGTGCTGTCGAGGGTTTGGGAGAAGTCGCCCTGCCGCTGCAATGCGGTGGGGACGGTGGACACGAAGTCGATAGGTGTTCCCTGCCGTTGCGCTTCGTAGTTGATGAAGAAGAAGGTGCGATCGTGGATTACAGGACCTCCGAGCGCCGCTCCGTACTCGTTGCGTTGGAAGAGATTCCTTCTGACTCCCGTGCGATTGTTCTGCCAGCTGTTCGCGTTGAGATGGTCGTTGCGGAGGAACTCATAGACCACGCCGTGGAACTGATTTGTTCCGGACTTCGTGACGAGGTTGACCACGCCTCCGGCAGCGCGCCCGTACTCGGCGGGGTAGGTTGCGGTATCGACACGGAATTCGGAGACCGATTCAATGGGAAGGGTGAAGGAAGATTCCGTGTAGATGGGGGCTCGGCTTTCTCCGCCATCTGTGAGGACGCCGTTCTGAGTTTGCATGCCGCCCGCCATTTTGACTTCGTACGTCTCGCCGCTTCCCGCTACTGTTTGTCCCAGCGGGCGGTTGCACGCCGGGGATTGTGGACAGAAGTTGCAGTGCACTACGTCCGAGGATAGGCAACTCGGAGATTTGTTTGGTCTGCATCACCTTGCCGAGAGAGGTTGTCTGCGACTCGAGTTGCACGGCGGTTGCTTTGACTTCCACTGCTTCGGCTACGGCGCCGATCTCGAGACTGACATTGAGTGTCGCGGTGAGTCCGACGGCGAGTGGGATATCAGAAATCACGGACGGACGGAAGCCGCCATATTCCACACGAAGTTCATACTTACCGGGAGGCAGCGCGGGCAGGTAGTAGATGCCGGCGGAGTTGGTTTTCGTCCGCGTGAAGATGTTCGTCGCAGTGTTGCGAATGGAGACTTCTGCTCCGACCAGCATTTGTCCGCTGGAGTCGGTAACGGCGCCAGTGGCAGTGGCGCGTTCCCCCTGTGCGAAGAGGGTTGTTGCCAGAAAGATTACGGCGGTCAGGATGGTCAGTTGATTGTTTCGGGTCATGCGCGCCTCCCACGTTTTCGGCACGATCTGCGGGTGGATGTAGTTTATTTTGTGTAAGGGACGGAGTCAAGGTTTTTGTACGGTGGGCGTTGTATCACGGGCGCGACAGCCTGGTTGTGGTCGGTATTCCAGTCAGTGGTTTATGTGGCGATGTTAGCGGATCGCATGAGGGCTCGGATGTGACCCACAGCGTAAGCCCAACCGATTCGGGAACCTTCGTCGCCAGGGATGGCGGGTACGTGATCGGGATAGATCATGTTGGAGTAGCCGACGTCCGACAGGGCTTTCAAGGCCGCTAGCATATCTACCTGCCCTTCGTCGAGATAGACCTCGGTGTACTTGAGCCGAGGGACCTTGGAAATTACGTTTCGGAAATGAATGTGGTTGATCTGTTTCCGCTTTCCGAAGTAACGGATGACTTCAACGGGGTCGTGACCCATCTCGCGTGTTACGCCTGTGTCCAGCGTGATGCCGTTGGCGGGGTTCGGGACGATGTCGACCAAGCGTTTCAGTCCTTCAACGCTGCCGAGGATTTGCGCGACACCGCGGAACACGGGGACCGGAGGATCATTCGGGTGGACGGCCATCTTGACCCCCGCCTCCTGCGCCACGGGAATCACAGCCTTCAGGAAGTAGGTGTATCGTTGCCAGAGGTCGTCTGCGGAGTGCTCGCCCACATCAGGCAGCGGTTCGAGCTTACTGTTCCGGTCGGCGTCATGCGCGGAATAGATTGAGCCGCCGCGGCCATCGATCTTGTGATATCCGCCCATAGCTCGTAGAGCGTAGAAATTGTACTCGACGACGGGAATGCCAACACGTCCGGCGACGCGTATCGATTTCTGTACATTCTCGATGGCTGCGTCCCGGCCAGGGCGGCCGAGGATGACATCGCGGAAATCGTGCAGCATCATGATGCCGATCTTCAGGCCGAACGATTCGATGCGGTCCTTGATCTTGCGGATCTGCGGTTCAGTCCAAGGGCCGGTGGTCGGAGCGGGGTCATTCGGCTGCGCCATGACCCGTCCTTCAGGCGAATAGGTTGGAGCGCCGGGACCTCCCATCGTGATCCATTGAACGCCCATTTGCTTGACGAAGTTCAAGCCTGAGTCAGTCAGTCCGAAAGGCGGCATGGATAACCGCATTGTGGAAGCAGTTTGCCCGTACGAGAAGCCCGAGAGGCGCAGCCGCAATCGCGCCCAGGAATGATCGTCGTCGAAGCGGAATCATCTCAAACAGCCTTGGACTTAGTAGAGACCCAGAACCTTGAGAACCACGATGATCACAACAATTACACCGATGATGTAAAAGATGTTGTTACCCACAGTCACCTCCGTATCGCACGTCAGAATCGTATCACCGATTCGAGAGGAATAGTATCGCTACAATTGCGCAAGGAGCCATCACGGGTAACATCTTCATCAGCTACCGGCGCGAGGACGCGGCTGCGTATGCAGGTCGTTTGTGCGATCACCTGTCTGCATTGTTTGGCGCTGATCGAGTGTTTATGGACCTGGAGGATATCTCGCCGGGGAAGAACTTCGTGCAGACGATCGATGAGACTCTTGCGGGATGCGACGCCGCGCTGGTTGTGACTGGACCGAGATGGCGTGACATTCTGCTTGTCCGATTGCAGGAACAGAAGACCGACTATGTGTGCCATGAGATCGAGGCCGCGATCGCTCGAAACATTACGGTTGTTCCGGTTCTGGTCGGCGGGGCAACCACCGCTCAGTTGAATGATCTACCTGGCCCGCTGGCGAGTTTGCCGATGTACCAGGCGGTGGAACTGCGCGATAACAGTTTCAAAGACGACTGCGTGCGATTAGCGCAGTCGCTTGGGTCTGCGCCCGATCGTGCGGGAACGGCGCTGCATAAATGGGTGGGTGTTGCCGGCGCCGTGGCGGCACTAATTGGCCTGTTGTTCCTCGTTTCATATTGGACGGGCTTCGGACCCTGGAGTGAATCTCGCGCGCATTGGGCGATGATTCAGCAATTAGTCGCTACCGCACGGGTGCAAATGGAGCGGACTGAGTATGAGTCCGCCTTCAGGACTTATGAAGAAGCGCTGAAGGTGGATGCCCACGACAAAACCGTGATGGACCTGCAGGCGGACGCAGCTATGCGATGGCTTCAGAACTTTCACGTGATTGTTGGAGAAGGTCAGAAGGCGGAGGATATTGCGGGGCCGGAAGTGGCTCGGATCCAGGCAGTGCTGGACGCGGCGCTGGCGCGGACGAATGGTCGAAGTCCACGAGCTGCCGATTTGCTGGCGCACATGGGATGGAATCATTGGCTGAACCAGAAGCTGGCGTTTAAGGAGTTCGGAACGGCTGCGGAGCGTGACCTTCGTGAATCATTGCGTGTGGATGAGTCGAATGTGTTTGCTCACGCGATGCTCGGAAACTGGCTGCTGCAGAACCATGGTGATGTTGCCGAGGCTTTGCGTCATTTTGATGCGGCGATTAAGACGGGGAAAGAGCGTGAGTTTGTGCGGCAGTTACAGCTTGGCGGATTATTCAGTAGTGATGAGGCTCAGATTCGACCGGCGTTGATGAGGGTTGCGAATGAGATGCGTCGTGAGGGTGTGCGCATGGATGAGCGCTCGAAACGGCGGGTAGCGGCTGGTTTGCATCCTGGGCTGGTGAGTTACGAGGAGTTGCGGGAGTCGCTTGTCGCGGTTTCTCCCTCCGACGCTTGGGATACCTATGTTTCGGTAGAGAGTGACGGCGTTCGGCGGGAGTTTGTGCGGGGAGCGCTTTTGGAGATCGAGGGTAAGCGGGAAGAGGCTTTGGGTGTATTTCGCGAGTTGGATCGTGGATTAGGTTCCGGGCGATTGGCGGATAACGTTACGGCGGCGGTTCGGCGGTTGTCTGCGCCTAGGAGATAGATTGAATCGCAACGGATGAATACGGATACGGGGAATTAGTCAGGCCTTCATGTGGGCTTTTTCACCTAGTAGGTCAGCCACTCTTGTGTGCATTTCCTGGGTTAGTTTTGCCCGGTCCTTCAAGGTTAGATTTGCTGTGGGGATGGGATCTCCTATGCGCATGATCACGTGACCGGGGCGTACGTTCAAGGAGTGCATTGGGAGGACCTGGAGCGTGCCTTGCACGCCTACCGGAACCACCGGAACTCCGGCGTTGATGGCTATGTAGGCCGCTCCTTCTTTGAAGGGCTTCAGACCTTCCAGGGATCGGCCTCCTTCCGGGAAGATCAGGACAGAGATGCCTCGTTCGCGAATAACTCGTCCGGCTTCGGCCATGGTCTTCAGCGCCTCTCGCGGGTTCTCTCTTGGGACGGAAAGATGGCCTGCCCGCTTTAGGTGGTAGCCAAGAAACGGGACGCTGAAGAGACTTTTCTTTGCCAGGAATCGAAATTGGACCGGGATGTGGCCGAGAACGATCGGTGTGTCCATGTAGCTTACGTGATTGGAGACGAATACGTAGCTGCCTTGCGGATCGATTTTCTCCAGGCCTTCGATCTCGAGTCTGACCCCGGCGATCTTGATCAGGACCTTTGACCAGAACCGGGCGATGGCTACCTGCTTTCGGCCGCCGTGGTCGAAAAACGATACAGCAAGGTTGATGGAGCCGAGGAGGATCGTTGCCAGGATGATGAGCGGGTCGGTTATGAGGAGGGCTCGGATCAGTCCCGGTGACATGGTGAGTGGAATCCCTATTTTACGAGGAGCGCCCTAGCTTCTCCTACGAGGTAAAGCGAGCCGGTTATGAAGATTAGCTCAGCGTCCGAAGCCTGGGTTATTGCTTCACGGAATGTTCGGGCTACTTGGATGTTCGGGTGATCGGAGGCCCGAGCTAGGACCTCGGGACGCAGGGCCCTCGCGAAGTTTGGAGCAGTGATAATTACGCGCTGGGCTAGCGGGAAGAGAATCTCGGTGATTTCCTGAACCGATTTATCTCTCATGGCTCCGTAGATCAGCGTGATGTTACGGGTGGAGTAGAACCGTTGGATGTGGTCGGCGAGGGCCCTGGCGCCGGCGGGGTTGTGTGCGCCGTCGAGGATGATTTCGGGATTTGCGGTTGATACCGTTTCCAGACGGCCGGGCCATCTCGTGTCGGCAATGCCTCTCGTCGGGACGTTGAGATGCTGCAAAGCTGCTGCCGCCGTTGCCGCGTTGGTGACCTGGTGGGGACCGGCGAGGGGGCAGCGGATGTGGCCGTCTCGGAAGATGAAATCGCTGCCCTGTCGATGCAGGTGGATGTCTTTGATCTCGGCATCGCGGATAAAGTCTAGCGTACCCTCCCTCGCGCACCTTGCGATCACGCTTTCGGCTTCCGGTCTTTGCGGCGCGATTACGCCTGGCACGCCAGGTTTCAGGATGCCCGCTTTTTCCGCGGCGATCTGTTCGAGGCTGCTGCCGAGGAAGGCTTCGTGGTCGAAATCGACGGGAGTGATGACGCTCAGAACCGGGCGGATGACGTTGGTTGCATCGAGACGACCGCCCAGTCCGACCTCGATCACTGTTAAGTCCAGGGACGCCTCCTCAAATAGGAGAAAGGCCATCGCGGTGACGGTTTCGAAATAGGTTGGATGCGTTTCCATGCGCAGGCCGACTTCGTGGACTCGCGTGAAGGCGTCGACGAATTGGTCACGAGAGACAGGTTGGGCGTTGATCTGGATGCGCTCGGTCGGTTCGATGAGGTGCGGAGACGTGAAGAGTCCGGTGCGAAGGCCAGCGGATTGAGCAGCGGCTTCGATCATCGCGGAGGTAGATCCCTTGCCGTTGGTACCTGCGATGTGGATTGCTCGCAGACGGTCTTGAGGGTTGCCCAGGTACTGCAGCGCTTCAGTGATGTTTTCAAGGCCGAATTTGGCGGATTTGGTCTCGTTGCCCAGGGCGTACAGATACTCTACTGAGTCGGGGTAGCGCACTTAGGTTATTGGCCGCCGATAATTGCGGATGGACGCCGATTGAGATCAGGAATTGCAGGCGTAGTACGTTCTCGGAACCCCGTGTTTATTCAGTTCTTTGAAACCAGCTTCGGTTTGGTAATAGAGACGCGAGGTCATGCTCTTGGCCATGCGGAAGAATTCGTGGCCTTCTCCTTCCCCTTCATCCAGGGACTGCAGGAGAGCGACTTGCCTGGCTGGGGGCAATTTGATGAATGGCTGCTCTTTGTCCAGCAGCTTCAAGCCGTTCAGGAACCGGTCTGCATCGCTTTTGGGGCCGGCGCTGAGGACCAGGTCCATATAGCGGTTGACGAGGGCCGATTTGGCTCCGGGCGTGTCGGTGGCTGGAATGATGAGGTCTACCAACGCGATGACGGTTTCGTTTTGATGGGACGTAAAGAGGGCCGGCTTCCAGGTTGCGGCATTCAGAAAAGGAAGAGCGGCGGCGAATGCGGCGCTGGTTTTGATGGCTTCGCGGCGGTTCATCTCTATGGGTATGGTACATCGGGTGGTCGGCGTTCCGAGAGGCTCGATGTGTGACAATTAATACATCCCGTCTTTTTTAATGTTGAGTACGTCATTTGAAACGGAGCCGACTCGTTGATATTTCGGGAGGTTGAGGACCGCGACCTGATCGCTCAGGCCCGCCGCGACAACGTGGAGGCCTTTAACCTCCTTGTGTCCCGTTGGGAAAAGCGGATCTACAACTATTTGCTGCGGTTAGTCAAAAACCGGGAGGATGCTCTGGATCTGGCGCAAGACGTTTTTCTGAAGGCTTATCAGAACTTGCGCAAACTGGAGGACCCTTCGCGATTCGCCCCATGGCTCTACCGGATCGCGCACAACGAAGCTTATTCGCTGCTGCGAAAGAACCGGCCGGAAACGGACCTGGAAGACGCGCAACATGAGTCCTGGCTCGAACCAGGACCGACTCGCCGGATGCTGCCCATCGAGGTCAGTCTGGCTGTGGAGCGTGCGTTGAAACGTTTGTCCAGTGAGCAACGAGAAGCGGTGGTCCTGAAGATATATCAGGGATTCAAGTTCGAAGAGATGGCGGATATTCTCGGGTGCCCGGTGTCTACAGTGAAATCGCGGCTTTACACGGCGCTGGACCTCCTGAAAGATACGCTGACGTCGGTTGAAGTGCGGGGTAAATAATGATGTGCTCACCTTTCGATTTGAAGGATTACTTTTTCGGTGAATTGAGCGCCGAACAGCGTGACGAGACAGAGCGGCACGTGGACGAGTGCGGCGCTTGCCGGGAGGAACTGGCCGCGTTGAGCGCTACTCGCTCGGCGGTATTGTGCATGCGCGAAGAAGAACTGCCTCGTCGGATCGCATTTGTGTCGGATAAGGTCTTCGAGCCTCGATGGTGGCAGAAGTTTCTCGCCTCCGGACCGCAGCTGGGATTTGCATCGGCGGCGATGCTGGCGATGGCTATTATGTTCCACGCGATGCATGGTCCGGCCCCGGCGCAGAGCGCCCCCACCGTGGCGCAAGTGGAGTCCAAGGTCGATGAAGCGGAGATTGCTCGCCGAGTGCAGGCAGCTGTCGAAAAGGTTGTACTCGAAAACCAGAGTCGCGAGACGGACCGGTTGTTGGAGATCGTCAACTCTCGGCTGTCGGCGAGCGAACGCCAACATAGTATCGATCTGAAAACCATCGCCCACTATCTTGAAGTCACGCAAAAGCGGAGTGCGCTGAGTGTTCGTGAAGCGATGTATCAGCCGGCCGGAGCAATCCAGTGAAGTTCGCGGCCGGGTTTCTGGTTGCTCTCCTGCTGGTCGGCGCGGCCTCCGTTTCGCCCAGAGTCTCTCGGAATAACCTTGCGGGCCTCGAGCAGGCAACGGATGCCAAGCTGAAGGCGCTGGAGGTCAACGAGCCCGGCTCGCTGCTCGGAGCCACGCGCGGGGTCTATCTCGAAGGATACGGAGCCGTGTTTACGACGGAACTGGATTTGCTCGGGTTTGCCGCGCCCAATCCGTTTCGGCCCGCATACTCGAAGGCCGAGATCGCCAAGCTGAAACTCCGCAAACAGGGCCGCATCGTCATGATGAAGCATCGCATGCAGGAGTCGCTCGTCATCATGGCGCAGCAACTCGAAGGTGTGCCGGCAAATGAGCAGATCGCACTTGCGATCACGATTCCTTATTGGCCGTGGGAAGAAGCGACGGGCATGCCGCGACAGATTCTGATGCAGGCTCCGAAGTCCGCTCTCCTTGATCCCGGTAAGTTGAATGCATCGTTGAAAGTCCTAGAGTTTTAAAGATGAGATTGGGAGAGATGCTGCTCGAGCGGCAGTTCGTATCTGCCGACGACCTGCAACGTGCGCTCGAACTGCAGAAGGAACGCGGAGAGAAGATCGGCAAGATTCTGATCGACGGCGGATACTGCGCGGCGCGCGACGTAATGGCCGTTCTTGCCGAGCAACTGCGAGTTCCCCTAATAGCCATCGATGGCAATCCTCCTCCGGTATCGCCGGAGACAGAGAAGCTGTCACCCCGGTTTTTGCGGCAGTTCCGCTGCTTGCCGTTGGCGTTGCAAGATTCGAGCCTGACACTCGCGATGGCGGATCCGCTCGATTTCGAAACGCTGTCGGCGGTGGGTCGATTCACGGGCCTGCGTGTGGAGCCCGTGCTCGCTTACGAGCAGGAGATCCTCGACGCGGTCGACAAATTTTACGGCGAGAGCGATCGGACCTCGACTCCGGATTTCGAGGCGGGGGATGGCCAGGCTGCGGAGGACCTCGAGCACCTTCGCGATATGGCGAGCGAGGCGCCCGTCATCCGGCTTGTGAACGCGATGATTGCGATGGCCGTGGAAAAGCGCGCGTCCGATATTCACATTGAGCCATTCGACAAAGAGTTCCGCATCCGGTATCGCATCGATGGTGTGCTTTACGCGCAGGATAATCCTCCCCGTGAGTTGAAGGCCGCCATTATCTCTCGCGTGAAGTTGATGGCGAAGCTGAACATCGCCGAGCGGCGGCTTCCGCAAGACGGCCGTATAAAGATCAAGACGCTGGGCCGTGAAGTGGATCTTCGCGTATCGACGCTGCCCACGCTGTACGGTGAAAGCGTAGTCATGCGTTTGTTGGATCGCAGCGCAGGCGATTTTTATGACTTGAAGCGGCTCGGGTTCGACAAGCACATGCTGAGCCGCATGGAATACTACACGTCGCTGCCGCACGGGATTTTTCTTGTTACCGGACCGACGGGCAGCGGCAAGTCCACGACGCTGTACTCGGCTTTGAAACGTATCAATCATCCCGATAAGAAGATCATCACTATTGAAGATCCAGTTGAATACCAGATGGACGGGATCAATCAGCTTCACGTGAACACGCAAATCGGACTGACGTTTGCGGCGGGTATCCGGCATATCGTTCGTCAGGATCCTGATGTGATCATGATCGGTGAGATTCGCGATCGCGAGACGGCGGACATTGCGATCCGGTCGGCCCTGACGGGCCACTTCGTGTACTCGACGCTGCATACAAACGATGCTCCGAGCGCAATCACGCGACTAACCGATATGGGGGTGGAGAACTTCCTGATGTCGTCATCGCTGGTGTCCGTGTTGGCGCAGCGGCTGGTCCGCATGATCTGTACGCATTGTCGTGTGGTGGAGGGCACTCGATACACGCCCGAGGGCGATTCGATCGAGACCTATCGGGGCGCCGGGTGCGAGCATTGTTTCGGTACCGGATTCACTGGACGTGTTGGGATTTTCGAGCTGATGGAGTTGAACGACGAGATTCGGCGAATGATCATGGCCGGCGCCGATGCGATCGACCTGACTCAGGCGGCGAAGCGGAACGGCATGCGCACACTTCGTGAGGACGGATGGCTGAAGGTTCGGGAAGGCGTGACGACCGTCGATGAAGTGATGCGTGTCACGCAGGAATTCTAGGCAGCCGTGGCAACGAACTACTACTTTCGTGCGGTTGCTTCCGACGGCAAGCTTCGTACTGGGGTGGTTCATGGCGAGACCGAAAAGTGGGTCGCGAATGAACTTCGTCGGCAGGGGCTGACGCCGGTCTACGTCGGCGTTGAAGAGAAGAAGTCGCTGGATTTGAAGCTGCCGTCGTTTCGAGGCGGCCACCGGCGGGACGTCCTGTACTTTACGCAAGAACTCTCGACGCTGTTGAACGCCGGCGTGCCCGTAGATCGTGCGTTGTCGATTACCAGTGAACTCACCGAGCGCGCCACCTTCAAGTCTGTCGTTCAGGATGTCATTCGCGTACTGAAAGGCGGCAAATCGCTGGCAGACAGTCTTGCGACAAAGCCCGCGTACTTCTCAGAGTTGTATATCAACATGGTGCGCGCGGGTGAAGCGTCCGGATCGCTCGCGGCAGTGTTTGAGCGACTGGCTCAGTTCGAACGGACGCGCGACGATCTTCGGAACTACATCGTTTCTTCGATGGTCTATCCGGCGCTGTTGTTTGTCGTCGGTACGATTTCCGTCATCTTCCTTTTGACTTTCGTGGTCCCGCGGTTTGCGCAGGTGTTTCAGGATTCCCACATGAAGATTCCTCTGCCGACGAAGATCATGCTGGAGTCGAGCGCGGTTATCAAAAAGTACGGCTGGATGGCTGCGACGGTGTTGGTCGTGAGCATAGCAGCGATGAACGGGTTCATCCGAACGGTCAGCGGCCGTTTGTGGTGGGATACTTTTCGGCTGAAGATACCTGTGCTGGGGATTGCGCTGCGAAAGTCGGAGGTGGCCCGGTTTGCGCGCGCGATGAGTACGCTGGTGTCGAACAGCGTTCCACTTGTGCAGTCGATCGCGATTGCGGGCGCTACGCTGAATAATAAGCGGATTTCCGGATCGCTGCAGACGGTCGCGCAGGGAGTGAAGCGCGGCGAGGGAATTGCCGGTCCACTCCGGAAGGCGGGACAGTTTCCTCCGCTTGCCGCCCATTTGCTTGCCGTGGGCGAGGAGACCGGCCGGTTGGATTCCATGTTTTCGCGTATGGCGGAGATTTATGAGGAGGAGACTCGTACCGCGATACGACGATTTACGGCGCTGTTCGAGCCGCTGATTATTTTGGTGATGGGCATTGTTGTGGGGGCTTTGATTCTGAGTATGCTGCTCGCGATTACGAGCATGAACGAGGTTGCGATATGAAGACAAAAACGGAAAACCGGCGACGGCGGCAGAGGGGTGTCACCTTGATCGAAATGATGGTCGTCGTGACGATCATCGCTTTGTTCTCGGCCCTCGTTCTTCCGAAGATGTTCCGGCGTGCGGATGCGGCGCGTCAGACGGCGGCCCGGGCGCAGATCAACGGGTTTTTGACGGCTTTGGGCGCTTATAAGTTGGACACGAGTACGTTTCCCACTACGGAGCAAGGCTTAGGGGCGCTCCGTGTCGCACCGGCGGGTGTGCCGTTGTGGAAGGGTCCGTATCTCCCGCAGGAAGTGCCGCTGGATCCCTGGGGCCGACCCTATGTGTACAAGTATCCGGGCGAGCATGGGGATGAGCCGGACATCGTTTCTCTCGGGGCAGATGGAACTCCGGGTGGCGAAGAGATAAATGCGGATATCTTGAGCTGGAAGAACCAGTGATATTAGCCGCCGATAAACGCCGATGAACGCCGATTTAAAAGAGAGCTCTTATGCGCGTTTATCGGCGTTTATCGGCGGCCGATTATGTTTCCGATCTGAGGCCGGCATCACGCTGGTCGAGATGATCATCGTGCTGGCACTAGTCGGGCTCATCACCGCGATCTCGTTTCCGGCGGTGACCAGCGGACTGGATTCGGTTCGGTTGTCTTCGGCTTCGGATACGATTGTGAGTTTTTTGAATGCGGGGTTGAATCGGGCCGAGCGCGGCCAAACGCCAGTTGAGATTGTCATCTCGATTGCCGAGAACAAGATCAAGATTATGGCGGCTGATCGGATACGCGAGCTTTCCATGCCTCAGTCCATTTCCATCGTTAAGATTCATCCCGAAATTCCTGGTACGGAAGAGCAGGCACGGAGCATCGTGCTGTATCCGAATGGCGCGATCCCTCGTTTCGGTGTGGAGATTTCCAGTTCCAAGGGTACGCGCCGGATCGTGCGTGTCGATCCGATCACAGGTGTTCCGAAGGTGGAGCACGTCGAATGAGCCGCAGGCGCGAGCAGTCGGGGTTTACGCTGCTCGAGGTGCTGGTTGCGACCGTTATTCTCGCAGTTGCGATCGCGGGCTTGATGTCAGCGCTTTCCGGGTCGATGCGGGTTGCCGGCCGGCTCACCGATTATGATCGTGCAGCTATGCTCGCCAAGCGGAAGATGGAAGAGATTATCGCGGACAAGCGCATGCCGCGCAATGTGCTTCTACAGGGCGCGTACGATGCGACGCAGACGAATGGCGCACCATCGGGATGGCGAGTCCGTATCGCTCCGTTTGAGGTTCCTCCGAATCCGGCGCCGGGAAATCCCATTGTCGATCGCATTCACGTTCAGGTCTGGTGGATGAACGGCGAGGCCGAGCGCACGTTCGATGTCGAGTCATTTCGCCGGTATTATCTGACGGCCCAGGACGTCGCGGGAGGTGTTCTGCGATGAGGTCGTCGGCTCGGGGCATAACGCTGCTGGAACTGCTGATTGCGATCACGCTTCTGAGCCTGCTCTCCGTCGCCGTGCTGTTCGGCTTGCGTATCGGGCTGAACGCGATGGAGCGGTCGAACGACCGGCTGATGACGAATCGCAAGGTCCTCGGTGTGGAGCGGGTGATCACGCAGCAGATTGCCGGCATCATTCCCGTACAGGCAGATTGCTTTACCTCTCCCCAAAATCCGCCGACGCGTCTTCCATTCTTCCAGGGTGAGCCGGAGACCATGCGTTTCGTCTCGACCTACTCACTGAATGAAGCCGGCCGAGGCTATCCGCGGATTCTCGAGTATCAGGTCGTGCCCGGGGAAAACGGCGAAGGGGTGCGGCTGATCGTCAACGAGCTTTGGTATAGCGGTCCTGTGTCGGCCGGAGCCTCGTGTATCGGTATGATGCCCGATCCGCTCGCCGGTGTCCCGGTGATGAGATTCCGGCCGGTTGAAGCAGGACCCGCCTCCTTCGTGCTGGCGGACAAGCTGGCGAGTTGCCGGTTTGCCTATAAAGAAGAGAGGCCGCTTCCACAACCGGATCTTTGGTCCGAGCGGTGGGTGCGCCGACGCGTTCCCAACGCGATTCGGATTGAGATGAGACCGTTGAGCCCCAACCCGGCACGGCTGGAGGTTCCGGTAATTATCGCTCCCGTGCGCATCACCAGGAATCCAGAGGTGGAGTACCGGGATTACGAGCCATGAGGAGGCGCGAGTCACAACGCGGGGCGGCGCTGCTTGCCGTCCTTTGGCTTTCTGCCATTCTGACAGCCATTGCATTTTCCGTTGCCACGACGGTCCGCGGGGAGACGGAACGAACCAGCACGTTGTCGGAGGGGGTTCGAGGGTATTACATCGCGACGGGAGCGCTCGAACGCGCGCTCGCGCACATCGAGTGGGGACCAAGCCACCGAAATCCCGATAACACACCCCGCTATTTCGAACCCGGTATGGCCCGGCTGAATTTTAACTTTCCGGCCGCAATCGCCACTGTCGAACTGATCCCGGAGTCATCGAAGTTTGACATCAATGCCATCACGCCGGACGAGCTTTTTCGTTTGCTGGTGAATCTTGGGGCCGAACCGGGGCGGGCCCAGGAGATTGCTGCGGCAATTGTTGACTGGCGACGCCCGCTTCCGCCTAACGTATTGAGTCCGCTGGATCAGCAGTATCTTTCGGGCAATCCGTCTTTCCGGTCGCGGCATGCGTCTGTGGAAGAGACGGAAGAATTACTCCTTGTGAAGGGCATGACGCCGGAACTTTATCACGGTAGTTACGTACGCGACGCGGCAGGACGACTACAGCCTCGAGCCGGCCTGAAAGATTGCGTGTCGGTGTACGGGTCAGCGGGACCTTTCGACATAAACTCAGTGCAGCCCGCTGTCCTCACAACCATCGGGATCAGCCCCGAAGTGGTCACCGCGATAGTGCAAAGGCGTTATGCCACACCTTTCCGAAACACTAACGAGATTGCGGAATTCGCGCGATTTGGCGGCGGGCCGGGCTTCAACAGGCTCACTATCGGAGGAAATACGATATTCACGCTTCGGTCCACGGCCCGGCTCCGGGTCGGGGAAGGGCGATACTCGGACATGACGCGCACGGTAAGCGGCGTCTACAAGTTCCACAAGTCCGGGCAGACTCCCTGGATCGAGGCATTGCGTTGGTATGACAACAACTGACGGGTTTGCGCGGGAGTCTCGGTGATGGACTTTCGTAGGTGGCTCGCGTTCGGCACCGGCGTCGGTGTTGAAGTGCGCGAGCAGGAATTACTGATTACGATCGTACGGGTGCGGCGGTCCGAAGCATCTGTTTTGGGATCGGCCACAGTCACGGATTACAAGACGCGCCCGGCTGCCGAATGGGGGGCGGAACTCGCTGCTTTTCTAAAGAAGGTTGGGGCGGCGCACATTGCCGCAACGGTTTTGCTGCCGCGGCGCGATGTCATTGTCCGGACGGTTCATCTACCTGGCGTTTCTGACAAGGACCTCGAGCCTGCGATCCGGCTCCAGATCGACTCGCTTCATCCTTTCTCTGATGACGACGTTTACTTCAGTTGGGGCCGGATCGGCCGCACCGACAACGTTCTCGTCGGAATCGTACGACGCGAAATTGTGGACCAGCTTTCGTCCATGTTTGCGGAAGCGCGGCATCAAGATGGAAGCGTTTACGTTTTCGGCTGCAGCTATCTATTCGGCGCTTCGGTTGAGCACCTCCGCCGTGCCGTCGGGCTTCGTCATCGTTCACGAGTCGGGACGAGACCTCGAGGTGTACGGCGAAAGCATCGCGCGTCCCGTCTTTTCGGCCACATTCCCTGCGGCGATGGAGCGCGCTCTCGGCCTCGCGAAATCGGAGTTGCGCCTGGAGCCCGAGACAGAGCCTATCGCCTTTCACGAACTGCTTCCGAAGCCTCGCGTATTTCCTGCCAGTCACGATCCTGACGGCCCCGATTTTGAATTGCACGCGATGCCATACGCTACAGCGTTAGCGGGCGCGTGTCCCTGGTTATCCTTGGATGGCAACCTGCTTCCCGAAGCGCGGAGGAAAGGCAGTTCGCGAGTCCGGCTGATACCGACCTTCGCGTTGGGGACCATTCTCTTTGTTCTACTCGGAGCATTGGGCGCGCAATCACGCTGGGCAGACGGCAGATATCTCGGCGTATTGCAACATGAGATCCGGCGGTTCGAGCCGCACGCCCGCAGGGTCGAGGCGATTGATAAAGAGGTCACAGCAACCCGGGCCAAAAGCCAGTTGCTTGACGAGTACCGCCGCCGCGCAGAGCAGGACATGGATGCGCTGACGGAGATCACGAAGCTGATTCCTCCTCCCGGTTGGGTCGGCAGCCTGGATATGGACCGCCAGACAATTCAGATTGCCGGTGAGGCCGATCAGGCCGCGGGGTTGTTGAAGACGCTCGATACATCGCGATTATTTGAAAAATCGGAATTTACGATGCCCATTACGCGGACGCCATCGGGCGATGCGTTTCGTTTGCGAGCGGCTCGGACGCCTAACGGGATGGCAGTGACGGCTCCGCCGCCATCTGCCGCGCAACCGAATACAGCGCAGCCGGCCGTGCAAAACGGGCGACAGCCCACACCGCAGGCCGCTCCGCAATCTGCGCCCCAGCCGTCAGTTTCTGCTCCGGTGCGCCCACCGGCCGGGGCCGTGCCGGTTCAGCCACTGTTACCACCTGGCTTTGTGAGATCGCAACCGTCAGTCCCGAACTCCGGGAGCGCCAAATGAAGCTGCAGGAGCGCGACAAGCGGGCTTTGATGTTATTGGCGGTCGCGGCTACGGTAGTTATCGGCTGGTGGGCCACTAGTGAGGAGGATGCGCCGGCGCCGGTCGTCGCTGCTATCGACAATATCCCATCGGCGGAGAAGCGTCTCACGCGCCTGCGGCAACTCGCCGCATCGGTGCCTGGAAAGCAGGAACTGCTGAATCAGGTATCGCTGGAATTGCAGGAGCGGGAGAAAGGTTTGATTCAGGCGGACACTGCGGCGCAAGCGCAGGCGCAGTTGCTGCAGATCCTTCGCAAAATCGCAAAAAGCCAGACGCCACCGATTGATCTCAGAAATACGGAGATCGGGACGACTAAGCCGTTCGGCGATAAATATGGTGAAGTGACAGTCGCTTTGAACTTCGATTCCCGTATCGATCAACTTATCAATCTACTGTCCGATCTGACGGCGCAGAAGGAAATCATCGGCGTGAGCGATATGCGCATCGGCGGCGCGAACCCGAAAGAAAAGACCATGCCGGTGCGCCTCAGTATTTCCGGACTCGTCCGCCGGGACTTGATTCTCGACAAGAAGGGCGCAGGCTCTTTATGAGGCGGAAGCTCTGGCTGCTCGACTTATTTCTTCTGATCTCCGTCCTAATAGCAGGGTTTGTTCTGAAGCAGCGCCAGTCTGAAACAACAGGCCGCGAGCAAGCGTTGTTGAGGCAGGCTGTGGCGGCGCCACCAGCTCCCGCGCTGCCGGCTATGCCTCGCGTGAATCCGGTGACGCCTGCGACGTATATGGCTGCGGTACAGATGAATTTGTTTTCCAAGGATCGCAACCCGAACGTGATTCTCGACCCGCCGCCGCCTCCTCCGCCGCCTCCGCAGATGCCGCCTTTACCGGTGGCGTATGGGGTGATGGACTTGGGGGCCGGTCCCGCCGCGATTCTGGCGGAGAAGCCGGGTGCAGCGCATCGAAGCTACCGGCCGGGCGAGAAGATCGGAGCTTTCAAGATTGTGGCGATGAACAATCGCGAGATTTTGTTCGACTGGGACGGGCAGCCGGTGAAGAAGACGCTGGAAGAACTTGCCGATCACAGACCGACGATGACGGCGACCGGCGGTACGGCGGCTGACGCTCCTCCCGCTCCTGCCGCCGCTTCGGCCCAACCCACGACAAAGTCGCTGGCCGAGGCGAAGGGTCCGGGTGTCGATCTCGGGAATCAGACTCGAGCCTGTGCGCCGGGTGATGCCGCTCCGGCGGGAACCGTTCAGGACGGCATGCGCAAGGTTGTCACAAAGAGTCCCTTTGGTGATGTCTGCCGTTGGGAACCCGTCAAATAAAGGAATTCTCATGTTTCGATTGATTGTTATGACCGTTCTTGCGGTCGGGTGTGCGACAGCTGAAGTTTCTGTTCCCAAAGACGCGACGGAGATCGAGGCCGGTGTTTACAGACATACGGACTCTGCTGGCAAGACATATATATTCAGGAAGACACCGTTCGGTATCGTTAAATCCATCGAGAAAACGGATAAACCCGAGAAGCGGGATGAGTCAGTAAAGGACGCGCGACCCGCTTCGAGTACGGCCGTAACGACGACCGATACTCCGTTCGGCCAGGTGAAGTCGACCGCTTCCGCAGACCGGATCAAAGTGTCCGACCGCGGCGATTCGCTGGAGTTCGAACGGCCGAGTCCATTCGGCAGCTACAAATGGAAACAGAAGAAGGACAACCTGTCCGCACTCGAGCGCGAGGCGTGGGACCATTCCCGCCAGCAGAACACAAAGGCCCCGGGACCGAAGGAATGAGGATTCGTTCAGTTACGGCTGTACTTCTAGTCATCCTTCAGACTGCGCTCCTCGCGCAGCAGCCCTTACCGCCCGGCTTTGTGAAATCGCAGCCGCAGCCGCCGCAAGCAGCGCCCGCCCCCGGACAGGCGGCACAGCCTGGCGCGGCGCCCGCTAAGCCTCAGGGAGCGACAACGGGTCCCGTGCCGACCTTGGCTCCTTCGCCAGCAGGTACGTTGACGTTGCAGAACGCGTCGTTGACCGAGGTGATTGACTATCTCGCGCGACAACTGAAGATCAACTACATCCTGGATCCGCGTGTTCGCGGCGGAGTCACAATCAACACGTACGGTGAAACGAAAAACATCGATAACCGCACGCTGCTGGACACGATTCTGCGCATCAATGGCGCGGCGATGATCCAGGTAGGCGATATCTACCGCATTGTGCCGCTCGCCGATGTACAGCGCCTGCCGTTGCCCCCGAGATCAACGGCAAGCCGATTCCGGAAGATGATCGCACGATGCTGAATCTCATCTTTCTGAAGTACGCGACTGTGGACGAGTTGGCGAAGCTGTTGAACGAATTTCTGGGTGAGCACGCGAAGATGTGGTCGTACCCACCGGCGAATCTGCTTGCTATTCAAGACAGCCGTCGCAATATGCAGCGGCTGATGGAATTGATTTCCCTGTTCGACAACGAGCAGTTTACGAACCAGCGTATTCGCCTGTTCGATGTGAAGAACGGTAAGCCGACTGATCTCGCCAAGGAACTCGAAGCGATCTTGAAATCGATTTCGTTGAGCGAGAAAGGCAGCCCGGTCAAGTTCCTTCCCATCGACCGCATCAATACCTTGGTGGCGATTGCGCCAAATCCCGGTGTCTTTAAAGACGTAGAAAACTGGCTGAACAAGCTCGACATCGCGGTAGAAGCGAGTTCAGGAACCATTAGCAACTTCGTGTACCGCGTCCGCTATGGTTTCGCTCCGATGCTGGCTATGGCGATTATGGGCCTGTATAGCAACAATCCCATGTTCGCGATGATGATGATGGGCGGAATGGGCGGCGGCATGATGGGTGGCGGCATGTATGGCGGTGGCATGGGCGGCATGATGGGTGGCGGCATGATGGGTGGCGGCATGGGCGGCATGTATGGCGGTGGGATGGGCGGGATGTACGGTGGCGGCATGGGCGGCATGATGGGTGGCGGCATGGGCGGCATGTACGGCGGCGGAATGGGGGGCATGTATGGCGGCGGGTTCACGCCTACTTACAACCCTCCGGCTGGAGCGACTCCTGCTCCGGGTACGACAGCAGCCGCTGGGGCAACCAGAGGCGGCACGGATCTGACCGGGTCCTACCTGGCCGCCGGAGGGCAGGCGGGACAAGGCCAATACCAAGGGCCGCGAGTTATCCCGAACATGTTCGATAACACCCTGCTGATTCAGGGTACCCGCCAGGAGTACGAATCGATTCTCAAGCTCCTGAAGGACATCGATCTCCCTCCTCGCCAAGTTCTGATCGAGGCGAAGATCTATGAAGTCACGCTGACCGGCGCGCTTGCGAATGGCGTCGCGGCTTTCTTAAATAAGGGGGGATCGCCTGCGGCGGGCAGTCCCACTCTGGCCACCCGCCAATTGACAGGCAGCCTTGCGACAGGTGCGTTGAATCTATCCGTTGGGGCGCTGGTGGGACAGAGCCGCGAATTGCTCGCGTTTCTTTCCACGCAGGAAGTGACTACACGTGCACGAGTCCTTTCGGCCCCGAGCGTCATAGCAACGGATAGTATTCCTGCTTCGATCAATGTTGGTACGGAGGTACCCACGCTGACGGCGCAGGCAGTGACTGGCGCACAACAGGGTGGGAACTCGCTGTTCGCCAATAGCATTCAGTCACGAAATTCAGGGATCACCTTGAACGTATTGGCTCGGGTGAATCCAATGGGCATCGTAACGATGACGGTCAACCAGGAAGCGAGCGCTCCCGTGGCTCCGGACCCCGGCGCTGCGATCCAGAGCCCCTCCTTCTCGAAACGCACAGTTCAAACTCAGGTGACGCTTCAGGATGGAGACACCATCGCGATCGCAGGCATTATCAATGAGTCGAACGGGAAGCAGCGCAGGTGTTCCTCTTCTTCACCGTGTTCCGGTTGTTGGATGGGCATTTGGGAGCAAATCCATTACGAAGGAACGGACGGAGTTGATCATCTTCCTCACGCCGAGGGTCGTCTACGACATGAACAACATGAACGAAGCGAGCGAGGAGCTGAAGTCCCCCGTGAAGAGACTATCCAGGTATCTGAGAGACGAGATGTAGTCGACTGACACTGCAGTAATCTTCCAACTTGCAACAAGAGGGCTCGCGATGTCGGGTGCCCTCTTCTCTGTGTGCCGAGCATGTTCGACAGCTTGAGGGTGAAAGTCCCTTTCACAACCTGATGGAGGTGAAGTCATAGCGAAGCGCAAGGGCGTTCCGGCGACGGAGGGTCTGAAAGAAGCGTGGAGCAAACGTACGAGCCGATGAACAAGAACCGGATAGGAGGCATACGGTGCGG
Organism: Bryobacteraceae bacterium; assembly: GCA_963825845.1. Taxonomy (GTDB): domain Bacteria; phylum Acidobacteriota; class Terriglobia; order Bryobacterales; family Bryobacteraceae; genus DASQDN01. The sequence continues at coordinate 48,840 of CAWGVL010000086.1, forward strand.
GACGAGCGGGCACAGTCGCGGAGTCCATATCCATCAAGGGCACTGGATGTAAATCCGGCGGTTGCGTGATGAAGGCGTCGAGCTTACCTCGGGAGATCTGCCGTTTGTCTTGGATTCAAGACTGAGGATTGAGCGATCGGTCCTGACCGGGCGGCAGAAGTCAGCAGAGGGCGTAGTAGGCACGGCGAGAGCTGAAGGCCCGAACGGTGAAAGGGGTTATGGAAGCGGCGAATAAGCGTAGGACTCATGAGCGATAAGCGGCAGAAGAACCAGCTAGAGTTGGCCTTCACGGCAGGAGATACGGGTGAAGCTCGGAAGGGCCTGCCATCGAAGGGACCGAATCGCTTCGGAAGTGCGGGTCTGAAAGCCCGGCCAAGGCGAACAGTTAATGGAGGAAGTATGCGAGCGGGAAAACTGCAAGCAGGCATTGGCACGAGTGAAGGCCAACAAAGGAGGAGCTGGCGTGGACGGGATGACTGTACATGAAGTTGCCAGAGTTTCTGAAACAGCACTGGCCAGCGATCCGGGAACAATTGTTGAGCGGGACGTATCAGCCGCAACCGGTGAAGCGGGTGGAAATCCCGAAGCCGGAAGGAGGGAATGCGAAAGCTTGGCGTTCCAACGGTGCTGGATCGATTTATCCAGCAGGCGGTGATGCAGGTGCTGCAACGCAAGATGGGATCGGACGTTTTCCGAACACAGCTACGGGTTTCGGCCCGACGATCGGCGCATCAGGCGGTGGAAGCGGCGCAGAAGTATATCGCCGAGGGATATCGCTGGGTGGTGGATCTGGATCTGGAGAAGTTTTTCGACCGGGTCAATCACGACCGGCTGATGGCGAAGATCGCGAACGCGTCCGGGACAAGCGGATCTTGAAGCTGGTCCGTGCGTTTCTGGGGGTGGTGTGCTGGAAGGGGGACTGGTCAGCCCGACCGAAGAAGGGACGCCACAAGGGGGACCTCTGTCGCCGTTGCTGTCGAACGTCGTGCTCGACGAGTTCGATCAGGAGGTCGAGAGGCGAGGTCATCGGTTCGCGCGATACGCGGATGACTGCAACATCTACGTTCGCAGCCGGCGGGCCGGAGAACGGGTGATGACAAGCATTCGAGGTTGATCACGAAGAAGCTCAGGCTCAGGATGAACGAGGAGAAGAGTGCGGTGGCGCGACCACAGGAACGGAAGTTCCTAGGGTTCAGCTTCACGAACGATCAGGCATACCCAAGCGGCGGATTGCGCCGAAAGCGGTGGACCGGTTCAAGGAGCGGGTTCGGGAACTGACGCGTCGGACGCGGGGTGTAAGCA
>CAWGVL010000087.1:0-32977 GCA_963825845.1 Bryobacteraceae bacterium
TGTATCCAGCCTTACCTTTTTGTTTGAGGTGGACCCCCTAACCCCCACACGCCAAACCTGTAGTTTAGCCGTAAGGGTCGAGTTGATTCTCCAGAGAAATTCGTGCGCGTTGGTAAATTCTTGTTGACTACGCTTGCCGCTTTGATCTGAGGTCCCAAACGGCTGCAGAACGCCGCCAGCGGTGGATAGAAACCGGCTGTGTTCAGAGAGTTACCCAGCGCCTGGGCATAGTGATCTTCACGCCGACATCCTGAAGATGCTGAAACAATGTAAGCGGTGGAGCTCAAATCCCTCTCCTGGTCCCGCCACGTACGTGTCGGCGTAGTGATCATATTCGCAGGCTGTTGTTGTTGCGCTGGCGTGAAGCAGCCATCGAGTGTAGGCCTAAACTTCCGAATTGCAAAGTGAGGCGATTGCCCACAGCCCCAAGTACTCAGGTTATCACGAAGTATATAGTTATGTCCCTCTCCCAGGGCCGGCCACAGCTCACTCCGCAGCCGAGCCGTCCAAGGCACAGCCCGTTTTTCTATGGCTGCTCCAAGTCCTTGTGGTTTTGCGAAACTGCCATTTCCTATGAATTTGTGCGTGTAGCTGAAACTGGAAAAAATTGTTTTTCTATTAAGTGGAGCCAGAACGTGGCAAAGGTCTCTGCTATGTAAAACGACAAGGGGTACCGCGTGGCCTGTCCTTGTCGGGGCCCCACCCCCGCCTTGAAGTACCTGCCCATAATCCACCTGGCTTGTCGTGGACTGATACAGATGGAAGTAGCGATAGCTCAAAAACACCACCGAAACCTTCGGTGAAGGTTTGTGTATTTGACGCGAGCCCACCAAGAAGTTTGATTTTACCTGCATCTGAATCTGAATGATCTTGCGTGTTGAACGGTCTCCGCCATCGGGATTATTGGAGAACAATGACCCTCCTCCCAGATCTGCGGAGAATATTCGGATTTTCAGACCCATGCGGCGAGGGTCGCAGTCGGCAGTTCCGCACATCGCGGTTTTGTATAGGTGACACTGTCCACGGTTACGGCTCGTATTCAGGTTGTAAGGTATCGATCTGCCTGAGGCATCGCAAACTGACCGACTCCGGATGCATCAGCCTGGTGCACTGCCTCACTTACGCGCCAATTTGACAAAAACGACGTCCTTCGTAATTGACGAAGAAGAATGTTTTTCGCCCCGCCCCGTGCCAAGGCAGCGCCAAACGAGTTTTCTTTGTGCGTCTTCGATCTGGTGTTCCTCTTTGATTGTTAGACCATGTATTGGCGTTGAAATGTGATCCAAAATAGCATCCAGTGCGCCGCTATAAATGTGTTGGCACCGCGTCTGGTGGCCCATCTGCCGGTCTCCGCAAATGCCTGTTCAAAGTCGCGGTTGGGTCATCCAGGCTGACTTCTGAATTCTGCGAATGCTTCCACAGGGAGGCATGATGCTCTTAAGGATTACGCCCATCCTGGGGGAACGTGGAGACCGTGTAATTGCGGTAAAACACTTAACCTGATTCCGCTGGAAAGACGTCGCCATCAACCATGAAGACGTTTTGGTCGTTGGCCTTTCCCGCCACCTCGCCGCCCAGGTGGAGGGACCACGAAGGCACGGCATTAGGCCTATATTTGGGAGCGAGAGCATGAGCGGGCCGTTGACGGTCCTTTCACGGCTGCGGCGGTGGTCTGCACCTCGGCACTGTTTGGGCGGTGACATCGACGGTGGTCGCAACAGAACCGACCTACGTTACGTTGAGCGCAACCACCGCCGACCCGCAATTTTGCCAATCAACCTCGGCCAAAATATTTTCGTTCACCGAAAGGTCGTAGACCCAGGGGCGACGCTCCAGAATGTTGTTCATTCGTCGTTGTTCTCTGTGTGGTGTTGGTTGACGTGTCCACCAGACAGCAGCGGCATCCGTGCCCGCTGAGCCTTGCTGGTCGGGTTACCAGCCGCAAAAAATATGGGACTTGAACTGCGCATACGCCAGGTGTGTTCAATGTGAGCAGCAATCCCATGCAGACGATGGGGCCCTAAAGGTGGACAAGCGACTCGCGATGATGCCACCTTCTCTAGTGCATTCGGTTTGTATGATTTATACTCACTTTGGATGAAATGCTGGGGCCTTTCGCGGCTTCCTGATGGTTTTTCTTAGGGTAGTGCTCGGTTCCCTGGCTCTCCACCTCGTCCACCCAGCGTATTATTATCTCGCGCGCTTGTTCGTTGCGAAGTCCTCGCGGTAACTCGAGCAGCCGGAGATAGTCGGCGTAGGTTCCTTTCGCTGACGCGGTGAGGCGCGCTTGCAGTTGGGTGGAGCAACTCGCCGAGCGTTTTGAGGTGTTCGTCGGCGTTTGGTGGTTTTCTGTTCTTTTGAGTCATGTGTGTGAGTTTTCTTTTGTTGCTATTGATGCTGTGTGTTTTTGCGAAACGGACGAATCCCAGAATCGGACACTGCAGCGGCCGCTGCTGCGCACGGTTTTCCGGCGCTTTGCTGCGCTGACGGGTGCGCCGCCAAGTCGCGCCAGGGCGTCCAGCGTTCGGGAAACTGTGTGACGCGCAAGGGACAGAACGGCGAGGCCAGCCGCATTGATGATGAAGGGCCGACGGCGATTCCGTTTGTGCGGGCTCAGATTCTTCCGGGGATCGGATGATCTTCCCGCGAGAGCAAGCCGGTCGTTGGCGGCGGTGACGTTGAGGATGGCGGGCTCTCGACGCCGCGGACCGGAGGCTGCGCCAGTGGGCGTGGGCCAAGCGCAAGCAACTGCAGCGTGTCGGCTGTGTCGTGCGGCTGGAAGGACTCGCGAAAACCGCGGAGGGACTTCTTTGTATTCATGTTCGCTCAAACTTCTCCTCGGGAACAACTGCACGAGCGTCGTCGGAGCCGAGGCTGTGCTTCAAGCGCCCTCCCAGGCTGCTGCGTCGTTCGCCGGTTCGGGCTCCGGGTCGCTCCGCCTCCGCCGTTACGGCGATTGGCCTGGCGTTGTTGTTCTGATCCGCCATATGGTCTGTATTTGAATAGAGGAGCGGCCGCTAGGCGCTCGCTCCTGGCTCGACGTTCGCATGCGCGGGGCCGGATGAGAGGGGCTGGCGGGTAAGTGGTTGAGAGGGAGGCGAGATAGAAATTTTGGTGTGGTGTGGACGGGTTGGGTGGCGGGGTGCCTGGGTGGTTGTCAGAGCACGGAGCTGCAGGGTCAAGGGGCCGCCTGATCTCAAGGATCGGTTTCTATGCTGGGCGACAAGATCGAAGCCGTCGTCGGCGGACGCCTGCGGCCTGCCTGGGAGCTGGTCAGCGATAGCGTCGGTCACAGAGAAAGGAGTATCTCTTGTGACTGTACTCACCCAGCGGATGCGAGAGGAAATGTAAGATGTGATTGTCAGGACTCGACCTTGTAGATCCGCGTGTTCGATGATGCTGATGTCAATATGATGCCGTGTCATTAGGCGCGTAAACTGGGGCGTTACTCCGCTCTCAAGCGCCTTGAGAATCGGCGTATAATTCGAGCTGCTCTACGGCGCGGGGACAGACCTCTCCTAACTGGGCATCGATTGTGCTACGTGGCTCAATGACTTCACTGATATGCATGCACTTCGAAAACCAGCACCAACCAAAATGTTACGCACTTGTGGAAAAGTACCCCACAGACGCCGAGCCTCAAAAACCGAGACTGGATCAGTGGTGTGCACTGGTTGCGCTTGTCCGTACGAATACCTGAATAACCGAGTTGGCGGGCCATCACGTGTAGGATCTCCTCTCTCGCCGAAAAGGCTCTGCGCAGGAAATCATCCATTCCTGCCGCCAGACATTCTTTTTGCTCATGCGAATGCTGAAGCCGAAGCCCCACAATCCTGACCGCCCCGCCACCATCCGGAGCCCAACTGGAGTAGCTGCGTCTTCCCTAATCCTGGCAAGCTGTACATCCATCCAGATCAGGCTGGGTGCCCAGCTGCGATACATGTCGACTGCCTCTACACCTGCACTCCTGGGCCACTTGCACCGGGAATCTGGTGTCGAGTAACAACCCCTGCAGCAGCAACCAGTTCTCTCGCTTGTCTTCCACAAGCACAGTCGGGTTTACCGCAAGGGCCAGGACTTGCCTGTGGTCATCATCAGCTGTCACATCGGAAGCCTGAACTCGCTCCATGGGCACCGACCAAGCGACCCCTGGCCTGGCGCACTATGGACGCTCATCGTCCCGCCCATGAATCGACAACTACCGCTGCGTAACGCGCAGCTGCAGTCAGTACCTTTTCTGGGTAGTTGCGCGCCTGTCTGAACAAAGACATCGAAGATGCGCGCGACCTCCTCGGCGATTCCGATGCCGGCGTCTTCCACTTCCAGGATCAACAAGGTGCGCAGGTCGCTAATCGTCCTGATGCTCCATCTGCTGGCAATCTCAGAGTGGAGCACAGTCACACGCCTGTTTGCTAAATTCACAGCGTTGCCCAGCAGGTTGGATCAACACCTGACGAAGTTTAGATTCGGCGCGAACTGCAACTGCGGTATCGAAGGAGAACTCTCGAAAAAGATGTCCAGCCCCTTGTTACCGGCGTGAGCAGGAGCGAGTCGCCTACCTGGAGAAGAAGATCCAGACCAAGGACGAAGTCCTGGCCGAGTCGATGGGCGCAGACGTCAAACTAAAAAAAAAGCTTGAGGAACTCTGACCGGGTTGGGTTCCGGCACGACTAACCGCGGATCATATCGTGGATTTCGGTCCGGCGCTGGTCGGAGAAGACCGTAGATTTGTCGGGCACTTCATCCAACATGGCTCGAGCGCCGCCATAAATCACGATTTGGCGAGCAAACGCCACGCACGGGCCAACGAGCACAACAGTGGGTTCCCCGTGATTTCAGGCTGGGAGGATTGGGAGATTCCTCGGATCTCCATCACAAAGTTCCGCCTGGAAGGGCTACTGCTGGCTTAAATTCACGAACCGCTCACGGTATCGCTACGGTGAGCTCCGACCTAGCGCGCGTGTCGCAGGTGGGACGATTGTTGAAGTGGAAATTGAAGAAGACAGGAAAAATTGAGCAGCGCCTGGTCACATGGGGCAGGCCCAGCTGCCGGGGATTCTTTGGGTGGATTTTGCGCGGCCGCCGAGGATTCTGCGCGGGCTCATTCTGAAAGCACCACAGAGAAACCCACGCGAATTATGATGCGCCACATGGTCGTATTCTAGTTGCGCTAAAGGTGCACTGGGAATTTGAATTTTTAGCTTTGCCCTGGAAAGGGGCACCGTCCGGCTAAAGGCTTCCAACCCGATTGTTCCTTCTAAGTTCAGGAATGTTGTCGTGGCTCTTTGCGTGCGGGTACCACACGCAATACACTGTTCAAGCAGTGGCTCACCCGACTATCGGCCAGACACTCGGCCATCTCCGGATCGACTCCAAGTTGGGGCCGAGGGCGGTATGGGCGTTAAGCTTTACAAAGCCCGCGACAACCGCTCTGAAATCTGCTTCGTCGCGCTTAAACTGCTGCTCTTCCGACAAGCTCATCCATCTGAAACGCCGCTCTCGCTCCAGGAGGCGCAGGCGGCTTCCGGGCTCAGTCATCCACATATTGCTCCCACACCACCACACCACCACCAGTCAACTTGACCGCCATGGACATGTCGAGGAAAAGATTGATGAACTTATGGCTGTAAGCAACCGGCGTACAAATCCACGCCCGTGCAAATTGCAGATGGTGGCGGCCGCTCACGCAACTGGCATTGTTTGCCGCGATGTGGAAGCGAGCAATATCGTTGTAAGCGATAAAGGAGTCGTAAAGATTCGATTTTGGCTTGGCTAAGCTCAATGGCAGCCTGAAGAGGCCTATTATTCTGCGGCCACTCGTAGAACCGACAGCGGCCGAGTACGGAAGAGGGCTGTTGTGACGGGCACCACACCCACAATCGCCGGAGTACTGAAAGGGGGAAAAAAGTAGTTTTCGCGATCCGACATTTTCTCCTTCGGCTCGGTGTGTACGAGATGATCACCTGGTTAGCTCGTGTTTCAGGGTGATAAAACATCTACAACTTCGGCCATCTTGCATAAAGAGCCGAAAGTTGAAGTGAGATTTTAGTTCTGCGCCTCGCGATATTCGAACGAGTGGTTTCGCCTGGTCCTGTGCACACCTTTGGCCGCCGCTACCTAGCATGGACTGTAAAGGCGGTGTTGGGGAGAGCATCAAGTAGGTAGTATGACTCGGATCCGGTTCTCACGTTGCCACGCAAACCATTCACGCGTACTTGTTGCGATGTGACTGTCCTTGTAGTCCCGCCGTTAAAATCACTGCGGCTGCAAGGATCGTGCATCACGACGTCGTGTGGGATTTATGGTTTTGCGTGGCAACGTGATAAGCTGGATCCGAAGTCATAACTCCTTCTTACGCTTTGCAACAGCGCCTTCACATCGTCCATCTGCTGAAGGCGGCGGCCGGGTCCTTGCGCAGGCAGAGCTGATTACTCGTTCGATTTCGCGAGGCGCAGTGCTGAAATTTCGCTTAACCGTTTCGGTTCCTGATGCAGGACAGCCGAGAGCGTGGAGATCTTCGTGTCGCCCTGAAACGCCGGCTGACCAGCGACCATCTCGTACAGCACCGAGCCAAAGGAGAAAAATATCGGAGCGGGAATCTACTTTTTTCCCTTCTGCCTGCTCCGGGGACATGTATGGGGTGGTGCCGATAACGGACGCCCTCTTCCGTATGCGGCCGCATCGTCTGAGTAGTAGCGGAATAATCGGCCTCTTCAGGCTCATTGAGCTTAGCCAAGCCAAAATCGAGAACCTTTACGACGCCTTTGTCGCTTACAATAATATTGCTCGGCTTCACATCGCGGTGAACGATGCCAGGCCTGCATGAGCGGCCGCCAGCCCATCCGCGATCTGCGCGGCATAATTCAATATCTCGCGGACTTTTAATCCTTTACGTCCGATCAGCTGGTCGAGAGTCTTCCCCTCGACATACTCCATGGCTATAAATTCAATTCCATTAGCCCGGTCGATGTCGTAAATATGGACAATATTCGGATGGCTGAGAGATGAAGCCGCCCTGGCCTCCTGAACGAAGCGCGTTTGCGTTCCGGATCCGCGACCTTGTCGGACGGCAGCAGTTTCAGTACGACGAAGCGGTTCAGACGAGTGTCGCGGGCTTTGTAAACAACGCCCATTCCGCCCTGGCCGAGCTTCGAATCGATCCGATAATGGCCAAGTGTCTGGCCAAGGGTGACACTGTTTCAAACAGTGTATTGCGTGTGTTACCGGCACGCAAAGAGCCACGACAACATTCCTGAATTAGAAGGAACAATCGGGTTGCGAACTCTTCCACCGGACGCGCCCCTTCCAGGGCAAACACAACAATTCAAATTGCCGGTGCACCTTTAGCGCAACTAGAATACGACCATGTGGCGCGCCATCTACGTCGCGGTGGTTTGCTCTGTACCCATGCTTTCCCGAATGACCCCCGTGCAGAATCCTCTATAGGCGGCCGCGCAAAACTCCACCAAATGGCGGCCTCGGGCAGCCCCCAATATGAACTGCCAGCGGCTGCTCAAAGCCCGTGACCCTTCTTCGACGGCTTGCCGTTCCACTTCGAAATAGTCCCGCCTGCCCCAACACGCGCCATACGCTGGTCTGGACTCACCGCCACGATGTCTCGTCGAGCATCATGAACGTAAGCCGGCGGTAGCCCTCCAGCGGGTTCTTGAGATGGAAATCCGAGGATGGCCTGCTTCTCCCATTCCTCCAGCTGAAATCACGGGGAACCCAGCTGTTGTGGTCGTTTCACTCTTTCCGAGGTGCTCGCCAACGTAGAATTTGCTGGCAGCACACATCGAGCCATCCGATGAAGTACCCGGTACCGATCTCGGTCTTCTCCGACCAGCGCCGGACGAAATCCACGATCTGATCCCGCGTATCGTGCGGAACCCAGACCCGCGGTCAGAGTTCCTCAAGCTTTTTTTTTAGTTTGACGTGCTCCGCCCATCAACTCGGCCAGGACTTCGTCCTTGGTCTGGATCTTCTTCTCCAGGTAGGCCGCCTCGCTCCTGCTCACGCCGGTAACAAGGGGCTGGACATCTTTTTCGAGAGTTCTCCTTCGATACCGCGGCTCGTCCGCGCCGATGCCGGCAACTTCGTCAGGTCTTGACCACCCTGCTGGGCAACGCCGTCAAGTTCACGGAGCGGGGCAGTGTGACTCGTCCGTCTGGATGCCAGCAGGATGGACATCAGGACGATTGACGACCTGCGCCGCACCTTGCTGATCCTCGAAGTGGAAGACACCGGTATCGGAATCGCCAAGGAAGATCAGGCGCGCATCTTCGATGTCTTCGTCCAGACAGGCAACGCAACTACCCAGAAAGGTACTGGACTGGGGCTCAGCTCACGCAGCGATTAGTCCAACTGATGGGCGGGACGATCAGCGTCCATAGTGCGCCAGGCAAGGGGTCGCTCTTCAGGGTGGAATTGCCCGTGGAGCAAGTTCAGACTTCCGATGTGACAGCTAATGATGACCACAGGCAAGTCCGGCCCTTGCGCCTGGACAGCCCGACTGTCGCGTCCTGATTGTGGAAGACAAGCAAGAGAACTGGTTGTTGCTGCAGGGGTTGTTACTCGATGCCGGATTCAGGTGTAAGGTGGCCGAGGATGGTCTTGAGGCAGTCGAGATGTATCGCAGTGGCAGCCGCACCTGATCTGGATGGATGTACGGCTTCCGGTGTTGGGAGGACTGGAGGCTACTGCCAGGATTCGGGCTTTGGATGGTGGCGAGGCAGTCAGGATTGTGGGGCTTTCGGCTTCGGCGTTCGCCCATGAGCAAAAAGAATGTCTGGCCGCAGGAATGGATGATTTCCTGCGCAAGCCTTTCCGGCGAGAGGAGATCTTCGACGTCATGGCCCGCCAACTCGGTATACGGTATTCGTACGGACAAGCGCAACCGGTGCACGCCGCTGATCATCTCCTCCGTTTTTCCAGGCGGACCTCTCGACACTTCCACAAGAACTGCGTGACGATCTGGCCAACGCCGTCCTTCGTTTGGAGTCCATGCATATCAGTGAAGTCATTGACCGCGTGGCGCACACGATGCCCAGTTGGGAGAGGTCTTATCGCGTGCTGCAGAGCGGCTCGAATATACGCCGATTCTCAAGGCGTCTTGAGTGAAATGCCCGTTTACGCGCCTAATGACACGGCGTCGTCTGACAGTGGCGGGTTTATCAGCACGCGGATCTGCAAGGTCGAACCCTGACAATCCACATCTTACCGTTCCTCTCGCATCCGCTGGCTGAGTACAGTCACAGAGATCTCCTTTCTCTGTGACCGACGCTATCGCTGACCAGCTCCCAGGCAGACCGCAGGCGTCGCCGAGCGAGCGGCTTCCATCTTGTGCCGCGCGTAGAATCAATCGCCGGTCGGAGTGCTTGAGTCAACCGCAGCTTGAACAAACACCAGGCACAGAAGCCGCCACTCAAAACCCATCCACACCACACCAAAATTTCTATCTAGCCTCCTCTCAACCACTTACCCGCCGGCCCCTCTCCATCCGGCCCCGCGCATGCGAACATTAAGCCAGGAGCGAGCGCCGCCAACGGCGCCCGCTCTTTTTTATTTATCAAAACCCATGCCATCACAACGACAACTCGAAGCCAATCGCCGCAACGGCCTCAACGGCGGACCGAAGACCGAAGCCGGCAAACAACGCAGCCGCCTGAACACCCTAAAGCACGGCCTCACCTCCGCCACGCTCGTAGTCCTCCCCGAGGAACACCAGCATGAGTACGAAGAAGTCCTCCGCGGCTTTCGCGAATCCTTCCAGCCGTACAACGCGGCCGAAGACGCGCTCGTACTCCGCCTGGCCCAGGCGCACTGGCGCAGCCTCCGATCCCGTCGCGTCGAAACCGGCATCCTCAACATCACCGCCGCCAACGAGCGCGACCGCGCGCGCAAGCTCGTCGAGGACTGCCCGGACAATCTGAATCCGCATGAGGCCATAGCCGTCGGCTTCATGACCCGTCCGGCCGAGCGCTGGCAAATGTACCTGCGCTACGACACCACCATCTCCCGCGAATTCTTCCGGACCCTCGACGCCCTCACGCGCCTCCAAAACGCACGCCAACGCAGCAAACCATCAACCGTCGTAGCGGCTCCCACCGAGGCGCGACCGGAGGAAGCGCTTGCGCCGGCCAACATTTCCAAGTGTCCGATTCCGGGATTCGGTCCGTTTCGCAAAATAACCCGGCACTCTCAAACGAACAACAAACTCATGAATCAAAACAACAGACAAACAGCACCCCCCGACGAACACTTCGAAGCGGTCGGCGAGTTACTCACACAACTCAGGACACATCTGACCGGCTCCGCCGAAAAGAAAGGAACCTACGGCGACTATCTGCGTGCTGAATTTTCACCGCGCAGACTCGCCTGACGAAAGAGCGCGCGAGATAGTCATACGCTGGGTCCGACCCCAACGAAAGCCAGGAAACCGAACGTCTGCCCCAGAAAAAAAGCCGTCGGAGCTGAAAGGCCCCTTAGCATTTTATCCAAAGTAGATATAGAATCATTTCAACCAAAGCACCGAGGAGGTTGCATGATCGCCAGTTGTTTGTCCGCCCTTAGGGGCTGTTTATGGGATTGCTGTTCACATTGAACGCGCCCGGCGTATGCGCAGTTCAGTTCAGCGGGTCTTTCTGGCTGGTAACCGACCAGCAAGGTCAGCGGTAGCGGATGCCGCGGTGCTCCGGGTGTATATGTCAACCAACACCAACAGCAGAGAACAACGACGAATGAAGCAGGACGATACTTCTTTCTCAACGTCGCCCCTGGGGTCTACGACCTTTCGGTGAACAACGGGTTTAACGCGGCCAAGGTAACCGGCCAAAGATTGCAGGTCGGCGGTGTGGTTGCGCTCGACGTAACATTGCAGGTCGGTTTGGTTGTGACCACCGTCGATGTCACCGCCCAAACGGTCGAGGCGCAGACCACCACCGCAGCCGTGGAAAGGACCGTCAACGGCCCGCTCATGCTCTCGCTCCCGAATCTGGGCCGCGATGCCAATGCCTTCGTCAGGCTCCTTCCCGCCGTAGCCCCGGGCGGCGAGGTGGCGGGAAAGGCCAACGACCAAAACGTCTTCATGGTTGATGGCGGCAACATCTCCAGCGATCAGGACGGTAACTACCGCAATTACACGGTCTCCAGCGGTTCCATGGCCACGGGGTCCGGCGGTAATCCTTCAGGCGTCGTGCCGACCCCGGTGGAAAGCGTTGAAGAATTCAGGGTCAGCCTCAATAACCAGACCGCGGACTTCAACGGCGCCGCTGGAGGCCAGGTGCAGATGGCCACCAAGCGCGGTACCAACACGTATCACGGCGCACTGTACGAATACTATTTCGATAACAACTTCAACGCCAATACATGGTCCAACAATACAAAGAAGGGAACGCCCAGGTCGAAGACGCACGACAACCGGTTTCGGCGCTTCCTTAGGCGGACCGCTCACACCGGAATGGGGCGGTGCCAAGACGTTCTTCTTCGTGAACTACGAAGGACGTCGTTTCCCTCAAGTCAGCACGTATGAGAGACCCGTACCCACTAGGCTCATGCGTGCCGGAGTCATTCAGGTTCCCGACGCCTCAGGCAGATGGATGCCTTATAACCTGAATCCGCGAGCCGTAACCGTGGACGGTGTTACCTATCAACCCGCGATGTGCGGAACTGCGAACTGCGACCCTCGCGCCATCGGTCTAATCCGATCCTTTCGCAGATCTGGGAGAAGTACATGCCTCTGCCCAACAATCCCGATGGCGGAGATCAGTTCAACACGCAGGGATTTCGTTCGCAGATCCAGATGCCGGTGAAATCGAACTTCCTCGTAGCTCGCGTCGATCGCGACCTTCACCCGAAGCATCGGCTCATGTTGAGCTATCGCTACTTCCATCTGTATCAGTCCACGACAAGCGAGGTGGACATCGGCGGGTTCTTCGAGGGCAATACCCTCGGAGTACCGAAAACCTTGACGGACAGGCCGCAGACGCCCTCGTTTTACATCGCGGGACTTACCAGCGTACTCACTCCCCGCTTGATCAACGATTTCCGCTTCAGCTACACGCGAAATTCATGGGAGTGGGGTTCCCGCTGCAGCCCCTGCGCAACTGCCGGGCCTGGGAGCAGCCATCGAGAACGGGCTCTTGCCTTACGAGACGGCTCGCGGTAACGCGCTATCACGCTACTGGAACGGGCATGACTATATGCTTCGTGATGACCTGAGTCTTGTGCATGGCAACCACCTCTTTCAATCGGAGGCACCTACACTCGATGGCTGCTTCAGCATCAGCGCAACGACAACGGCCTCAATATGATCACTACGCCGACATACGTGGTCGGACCGGGAGAAGGGATTGCAACTCCCGCCGCTTACATTCCTTCAGCCGTTCCTTCCAGAGAGTATGGCCGGTGGAATTCACTCTATGCCCAGGCGCTGGGATTAGTATCCGAAACACACGTCTTCTATCCACGGCTCGGCGGCGTTCTGCAGCCGTTTGGGACCTCGATCAAAGCGGCAAGCGTAGTCAACAATTACAACGCGCACTTCAGCGACACCTGGAAAATGACTCGGACCTTTACGCTGACTTACGGGTTGGCGTATGAGGTCCAGATGCCGCCCTACGAACGAAATGGCAATCAGCCCATGGTTGTCGATCGCGACGGAAACAACTTCGCTTCCCTCGATTATCTGGCGCAGCGCGAAAAGGCGGCGCGTCGGGGTCCGTGTATCAACCGATCCTCGGATTCTCCACCGTGCGCAACGTGGCGCCGGGCGAAAGTATCCGTTTGATCCTTTCTATTCCGGGTTCAGCCCTCGACTCTCGGCTGCCTGGAACCCTTCGTTCAAGGACGGCATGCTGGGTAAGGTTTTTGGCTCCGGCGTCACTGTGCTCCGCGGAGGCTATGCACGTATCTTCGGCAGAATCAACGGAATCAATATTGTCCAGGTTCCGCTGCAAGGTACGGGAATTGGGCAGGCCGTCGCCTGCATCGGCGCCAGCAGCAGTGGGCAATGTCTCGGATCTTCCGGCGTGGATCCAACCACGGCGTTTCGCATCGGAACGGATGGCATGACCGCGCCGCTCCCCGCTGTTGATCAAGTCCTGGCGCAACCGTACTTTCCAGGCATCGGCGGAAACGCGCCGTTGGGTGAGACGTGGATCATGGACTCCAAGTTGATACCCCCGCGCACCGATCAGTTCACCTTCTCGATTCAGCGTCAGGTAGGGTCCCGGTCGACGATTGAGGTCGGATACATCGGGATGATCAGCCGGAACGAACAATGGCGCGCGGAGTTGAACGCAGTCCCCTACATGACGACGCTGAACGGCCAGAACTTCGCCAGCGCCTTCGCCAACGTCTATCAGGCCGTCAGCTCCGGACAGGCAGTTTCATCGCAGCCGTTTTTCGAGTCGGCGATGGGCGGCGCGCAGTCACCCTACTGCCGTGGTTTTGCGAATTGCACGGCCGCTGTAGCCAGTAAGCAGAGCAGTGACATCATCAACACGAACGTCCGGCGGCTGTGGTCGGCTCTGGATAATTCGCAAGGCTGGACATTAGGTCGGACGTTGACGGGTTCGGTCCCTGTCCAAACCGCAAGAGTCCCGAGTGCGGTGAGTGGCGCTTCATCGAACTACAACGCGGTTTTCGCGTCTCTAACCATACAGAGCTGGCGCGGTCTGCTGCTTCGGTCAAATCTTACGTTCAGTCGTGCGTTGGGAAACGGTGGGACGACTCAAAATGGCATCACCAGTATGGATACGTTTAACCGGGACACGGATTATCGTCCGCTCGGACACGATATCCCCTGGGTTTACAATTTGACCGCGCTTTACGATATTCCGGCTTTCCAGACACAGCGCGGAATAATGGGCCAGTTATTGGGCGGTTGGTCGGTCGCTCCGCTGTTCACTGCGCAAAGTGGAAGTCCGTTGTGTATTGCCACAGGCGGCGAATCGTTCGGGAGTTGGATGGGTGGATGCGCGGTGGGCCTGACGCCTTACACAGGTGGGAACACTGCTCACGGCGACATCGTCGCTTCGGGCACTGCGGGGCGTGCGGGCAACCCGTCTGTCGGTGGTTCCGGTATTAATATGTTTACGGATCCCCAAGCGGCCTATCAAAACTTCAGGCCGATGATCTTGGGGGTGGACGGGCGGTTCGGCGGCATGTTGCGAGGCTTTCCAGGATGGAACCTCGATGCGGCGGTTCGGAAGACATTTCGTTTCCGGGAAAGTATGGGCGCCACGCTGAGTTTCGAATTCATCAACGTGCTGAACCACTTCCAGCCCGGCAATCCGTCCTTGAACGTCTTCGACGCGGCGAGCTGGGGTGTAGTCACCAGCCAGGGCAACGAGCCCCGCAAAATTGAATTTGGATTGAGAGTCTTCTTCTAATGACCGGAACCGAGCCGCGACAGTCATGGAGCGCTACCCAAATCGCTCGACAACAAACCACCCCACGACCAACCGACCCGCGGCAGTCATGGAGCGACCTCCTCCTAAAGACCCTCGCTTGCCTGCTCTTCGCCTTAACCGCCAACGCCGACGACCTCTTCACCGAAAAACTCTACCCAATGTTCGAAAAAGCCCAGTGCCGCCTTTGCCACAACGACAATGGCGTAGCCTCGGGCACAAGACTCCGCTTCCCCGCTGAAAAAGCGACGCCCGAAGAAATCAACCAATTCGGCTTGAACCTGCGGGCCTTCATCAATCCGAACCGGCTGGAAGACTCCCTGCTGCTACGCAAGCCGACCAACCGACTGGCTCATACCGGCGGAGAGCGCATCCGTCAGGGAAGCGAAGAAGAAAAGCTCCTGCAAACCTGGGCAACCCATCTGAGCCGTCTGCCTGCCACCGTGGTTTCTGCCGGCAAGCCCCGTTCGAACGGACGCCAAATCACCCGGAGACTTACGCACAATCAGTACAACAACACTGTTCGCGATCTGTTAGGAGACGAGTCCCGCCCTGCCGCCAAGTTCCCGGCCGAAGACTTCGTCCATGGCTTCACCAACCAGGCCGAAGGACAAGGAATGTCGCCGCTCCTCTCGGAAGCGTACGGCCAGGCCGCCGAAAAACTGGCTCGGAACGCCTTCCGCGGGGAGACGGCAACCACCTCATTCCATGCAAACCCGCGAGCCCCACCGATGAGGCCTGCCGTGAAAGATTCGTAAATGAATTCGGCCTGCGCGCATTCCGCCGTCCCCTGAGATCGGATGAATCCGCGCGCTACGGCAAACTCTTCGCGATGGAAGCTGGCCGCGCAAAGGATTTTCTGAAAGGCGCTCAAGTGGTGGTCGAGGCCATGCTCCAGAGTCCGAATTTCCTGTTTCATGCGGAGCCCGGCGCAGATCCGGTTCAGCGTCAATACGCTGTTGCGAATCGATTGTCGTACTTCCTGTGGGATACCATGCCGGATCAGGCCTTGCTGCAGTCCGCCGGCGCCGGACAACTGAGCACAAACGAGCAGGTTCGAAAACACGTCGAACGGCTGCTGTCGAACCCGCGAGCGAAAACGGCAATGGAGGAATTCCTCGCGCAATGGCTCCGGTACGACCGTCTGCGCACCGCATTCCGTGAGGTGCGCCTCTATCCCGAGTTCAGTTCCGAACTCGTCTCCTCCATGTTCGAAGAAACGCGCCGGTTATTCGATCATCTGGTCTGGGGTGATCAAAACTTCCTCGAGTTCTTCACCGCCGATTATGCATTCCTGAGCGCTGACCTCGCGCGGCTGTACGGATTGCCCGCCCCTGCCGAGCCGTTCACAAAGGTCGGATTTCCGCCGGACAGCCCCCGCGGAGGAGTGCTCGGCCAGGCCACGTTTCTGAGTGTCACCGGCAAGCCGGCCGACTCGTCGCCTACCGAGCGGGGCCTGTTTATCCGCGAGCATTTCTTATGTCAGATCGTGCCGCCACCTCCGCCTGGCGTAAATACGACACTGCCCCCGCTAACCGATGACAAGCCTCTGAACAACCGGCAGCGTCTTCAGGCGCACCTCGGTAATCCGACGTGCTCAGGATGCCACCGCCTCATCGATCCCATCGGCTTCGGGTTTGAGAACTTCGATGCCATCGGACGATTTCGCGAAAAACAGGTGATCCGCATCTATCCGACGTTCGATGAGATGAAGAACAAGACGAAAACGAAACCAACCGAGCACAAGCTCGATATAGACGTGTCCGGCTTCATCCAGGGGATGCCGAACTCGCAATTCAAGTCGCCGAAAGAGGCCGGGCGCGTTCTCGCTTCCGATCCTGGCTGCCAGAAATGCGTCGTCAAAATGCTGTTCCGCTACGCCGTGGGAAGGCCCGAAACAGCGGCCGACCAGGCGCCTATCGAAGCGGCGCTCGGGGAGTTTCGCTCCTCCCAATTTCGTTTCAAGAACCTTATAATTGCAATAGCAACATCGGAGCCATTTCTGGGAGGGACGGATTGATGCAGGTCAAGGGATTCTCTCGACGCACGTTTCTGAGAGGCGTCGGAGCCTCTGGTGCGTTGATCCGCATCGGACTGCCTCCGCTCGAAGCGATGTTCAACAGCAGCGGCACTGCCTATGCCGCGCCCGGCAAGGTTGCCGCGAAGAAAATTGAATCCCGTTTCGTCTTCTGGTTCAACGGCAACGGAATTCCCGAGAAATATTGGATTCCGCGCGAAGTCGGACCGGACTACGAGATAACGGCCTGCCTGAAACCGCTCGCGCCATTTCGGAACGACATGCATGTCATCACCGGCCTCGACAGCCCTGCGGCGCGATTGCCGGGTCCCGGCAATAGCCACTACCCGTCGATGAGCGCCGTTGTTTCGTGCGAAGCGTTCACCGGTCGCGGAGCAGGCGGCCCATCCCTGGATCAGGTGATTGCCGGCAAACTCGGCCGCGATTCGCGGTTCGCATCGCTGCAGATCGGTGTTTCTCAGGAATGCTTCGGTGAAAGCATCCAGCGCAACATGAGCTGGGTCGATCGCGACCGTCCGCTGCCTCCGGAAACGATCCCGCATCGCCTCTTCGACCGCCTGTTCGGGACCAAGGAAGAGTCGTGGATGGAGCGTCAGAAGAGCATACTGGACGTCGTGCGGGATGATGCGAACGCGGCGAAATCCAGGCTGGGAAAGGGCGACGAGAGACGGCTCGACGAGTATCTCTCTTCGGTTCGCGATCTGGAACGATCGATTGCGAGTCTGCCGCCGGAGTACGCAAACGTTGTGGAGCGGCCGCCGGAAGGTGGCGATCTTCGTGATTGGCCGCGTATCGCCAAGCTGCAAAGCGATCTGCTGGTGCATGCGCTGGCCTCCGGCCAGACACGGGTTGCATCGTATATGTTGACCAAGTGCCAGGGACTGGCTCGCTTCCCCTGGCTTGGCCACACCTCGGAGCGGCATCACGAATACACGCATGGCCAGGTCGAGACGCCGCGTGGAATGCGCATCTTGCGGGACATCTGCCGCTGGCATGTCGAAGAGTTCGCATACCTCGTCGGAAAACTGAAAGCCATGCCCGAAGGTGATGGCACGCTGCTCGATCACACGTGTTTGCTGTACGTCCACGAGCACGCCGAGGCCAATGCTCACAAGAACAATAATTTGGCGGTAATCGTCGCGGGCCATGCGGGCGGCTTGAAAACCGGGATGCACACGAGGACGACGGGCACGCTCGGCGATCTCTATCTCACGTTGAGTGACGAAGTGATGCAAGCCGGAGTGGGCAAGTTCCCGACCGCGGGGAATAAGCTCTCCGCGGTCGTGTAATTTATCACTGCCACCAGGTGACTTGGCAATCGGGGCGTTCTTTTCGAAAACGCTCGATACCCGCTGCGCTCACTTTCGAGCCGCCCAGGTGAAGACTGCGAAGTTGCTTCATCGAGATCAGGGTGTCGATGGCGCTGTCGTCGATCTTGGTCGCGAGGCCGAGACGTAACTCGCGCAGCTTGGGCAAGTCGCGAAGAGCGGTCAGCGCCTCTGGAAGCACGGGTGTCCGGCTCAGATCTAAAAGCTCCAGATTCCGCAGCGAACGAAGCTTCGAGATATCCGTCAACTCGGTTCGTTGAGAGAGTTGATTCCCCGGACGATCGATGCGTCGATCGTTGAGGTTCGCGCCAGTCAATATCAGCGTGCGGAGTTCAGTCAATTCCGAAAGACGGCGGAGATTGTCATCCGATAAAGCCAGGCCCCAACGTCCGGAATCGACTCGCTGCATACCTCCGACATCCAGACTCCGCAAAGCCGGCAGCAGTTTGAGAGAGGACAACGCAGTTCCGCTGAGGCGATTGCCGCCGGCCGCAAGACTCTCCAGCTTGGTCAGCGCGGATAACTGCTCAAAGCCATCGTCTTCCACTTCGGTGAATGCGATGTCAAGAGACCGCAACGAGGTCAATTGAGCCAAATGTTCAAACGCCTGGCTCGTCAGCCGGACTCCTCGAAGATTCAGCACTTCGAGCCGCTTCCACCCGCGCAGGTGAGCGAGCGCCGTATCGGTCAGGTATTCGGCGTAATAGAGGTTGAGTTCGACGACGTTCTCGAGCGGCTTTAGATGTTCAATGCCCACATCTGTGACCTTGGTATGCGCCAGGTTCAACTTCCGCAAAGAGCGAATCTGGCCGACCGGTTCGAGGTCGGCATCGGTGATCCACGTCGATGCCAGATCTAGGCTGACGATTTGCCCCGCCTCGTTCTTCTCGACCCGTCCGATATCTACGATCGACAGCGCCAATAACAGAAACCACATGAAATCAACTCCTCCGGCGATTCGGCCGGCTCGATTCCTTGTCCCAGATGATCTCGCAGCCCGGCAATGCCGACTTCAATTCGGATTGCCCCTCGGGAGTCAGGAACGTGTGATACATGTTCAACCTTTTAAGCTGTGCGAGGCCTCGAAGCACCGCAACTGACTTGTCCGTCACATGAGTATTGTCCAGGCTGAGTTCCGTCAGTTGCTTGAGATCAGCCAGACTCTTCAAGCCGTCATCAGTGATCTCGCCGTTGTCGAGGTTTAGCGACGTAAGATTGCCCATCGTTCCGAGAACCGCCATTCCCTTATCGCTGATGCGCGTCTGCAACAGGTCCAGTCTTCGAAGATTCGGAAGCGCCTGCAAATGGGCCAGTCCGGCATCGGTAAGACGGCAATGCCGCAGACTCAGCTCGTTCAATGCCGTCGCGCCCTTCAACTTCTCCAGCCCCGCGTCGCCCACATCCGATGCGCTCAGATCGAGCCGCTGTAACTTAGGAAGCTTTGTCAGATGAACCAAACCCGCATCGGTGATATCCGTCTCGGCGAGCGATAGCTGGGCAAGGGAAGGGAATCGCGCCAGTTCAGTCAGCCCGGTATCGGTAATCGGAGCGCCGAGAAGATCCAGCTCTTCAAGACTGGTCAGATTAGCCAGACCCGATCCTTCGACATAAGTGTTCCTGAGGTTCAGCCGCTTCAGAGACTTCATCCGGCTCAGAGATGCAAGTCCCGCATCGGAGACGCCCGTCTCGCCCAGATCGAGGTCGACGAGATTGATCAGCCGTGCAAGATGCTTCAACCCGAGATCCCCCACCTCCGTCCCTTCCAGATCCAACTTCCGAAGCCCGGACAGTCGAGCCAGTCTCGCCATGTCTGCATCGGAAACGGAACTGGTCGCCAGAGAAACCTCGACGACACGTCCCCGTTCAACGACAACCTTGCCGCCTTGTGAACGCACCCAGGCGCTCAAACTCGCGCCCGCCTTTGCAGACGGCGGACTAACACGGGGCGCTGTCGCGACAAAGATGAACCGCGTCTCGGGTAAAGCCTTCTGCAGAGTGTTGACTCCAGCCTGCGTAGCCCGCGAGTACCGTACATCGACCTCACGCAGCGACTTCAGGTCCTTCAACGCTTCCAATCCTGCGTTGGTCACCCGAGTACGATACAGGCTGAGTTGCTCGAGCGACTTCATCTGCTCGAGGTTCGTGAGTCCGGCATCGGTCACACCGGTGCTCATCAGATTCAGCTTGCGCAGGCGAGTGAGAGGACGCAAGTGCTGCAAGCCGGCATCGGTAATAGAGGTACTGTGAAGATCGATATCCTCCAGCGTCTGAAGCTTGCTCAGGAATTGCAGTCCATTGTCACTGATCTGCGTATCGGCTAACCAGAGACGAGTCAGTTGATTCATCGAAGACAGATTGCGCAGGCCCTCATCATCGAATGGAGTCTTGCCGGCATCGAGCACGCGCAGGTTTACGAACGGAGCCAGCGTATGTCCGCGCACTCGCGTCTGAAACAGACCCAGTTCGCGGATGTTCACCAGGTTCGCGATATCCTTCAGACCTTCGTCCGACAACCGGATCCGGTCGAGAAAGTGATAGCTGAACATGATCCTTTCGAGCGTCGAGATCGATGACAGATGCCGCATTTCAGGGCTTATGTTGCCGCCATCGAAGTTCGCCCCGGCCGCGACATTCCGGCTCCCGATCGGCCCCGGTAGGTGCAGCTCTTTCAGATACCGCAAAGGACTGAGTTTCGCTAGGTCAGGCGGGTCGAGAGTATGGGCGCCGATAAGATCGACGGACTCCAGATGAAAGTCCGCAGCTGGTAATTGGCTTGGATCTTGGATAGTGCGTGGGTCGCCCGCCACCCGCACGTTCCCGCCCATGTACAGCACCCATTCGGCGACACGCCGGTCAGGACTGTCCGCCGGCAACGCCGCCTGAGTCCACAGAAACGCAACGGCGGCGACCGCTTTCAGCATGGCTCATATCCTGACGCAAAAACCCGAGACTCGCAAGTCATCCCTTGCGATTCGGGTTCGCCGCCGGCACATTGGCGCCGACATCTTCGCGCCACGTCCGCAGCAGTGTCAGCAGGTGCTCCGCTTTCTTCGGCTGCCGCATTGCTAGATTCCGCTGTTCTCCTGGATCCTCTTTCAGGTTGTAAAGCTCGACTCGGCCACCCTCAAAGAACTCGATCAGCTTCCAGTCACCCGCACGAACGGCTCCCGCTGGCTCACCTCCTTGCGGACTGTAATGCGGATAGTGCCAGAACAGGGGGCGGTCCTGATCGGTAGATCGCCCTCGAAGTAGATCCACAAAACTGATACCGTCGATGCCTTTCGGGATCGGCTGCCCGACAAGCTGCAAGAGCGTCGGCAGGTAGTCTACGCTCGTGACCGGAGTGTCTATAGTCATTCCGGGTTTTGTGACACCCGGCCAGTACACGAGGAGCGGCTCGCGGATGCCTCCTTCGTAGACGTGGCCCTTTCCTGCGCGCAATGGACTGTTATCGGTGATCCGAGGCTGCGTCACCCCGCCGTTGTCCGATGTGACGATGAAAACCGTCTCTGCGGTTATGCCGGTCTGCTGAAGCTTCGCGCGCAGGCGTCCGATGCCTTGGTCCACACTGTCGAGCATTGCGGCGTACACAGGATTCGGATATTCCTTTCCGCCATTCTTTCGCCGGTATTTCTCCACTAGGTCCTTCTTCGCCTGAAGAGGCAGGTGAACAGCAAACTCGGGCAGGTATAAGAAGAAAGGAGTACGTCCGGCGCTTTCCTCGATGAAACGCTCGGCCGCAGCCGTCAATCGGTCGGTGAGATAGTCGTCCGCTGAGCCGCCTTCAAGTTCAGGTAGCTTGAATGGCCCAAAGTACGATTCCGGATGACCCCGAAAAGTGCCTGCGACATTCACATCGAAGCCTTGTCGCGACGGTTCGAAACCGTCCCCGCCGAGATGCCATTTGCCGATTGTTGCGGTGCGGTATCCCACCGACTTCAGAAGCTCGGCGATCGTGACCTCTTCCAACGGCAACTCCTGCCGTGTTCGCGGCTGCAGGACGGCGCGATCCGGTTCATTCCTTCCCGGTATCCAATCGGTCAGTCCAAACCGTACAGGATACCGGCCGGTCAGTATCGATGCACGCGTGGGAGAACAGACAGGACAAGCGGCGTATGCGTTTGTAAACCTGGCGCCCTCGGCGCACAGACGGTCGAGGTTGGGTGTTTCATGAAAGGTGTTTCCATAACACCCGAAGTCACGCCAGCCGAGATCGTCCAGTAACACAAAGACAAAGTTCAGCCGCTTTGTTTGGGCTTTCGATACAGCGCTCGCGGCTGCGCTCGCCAGAAAACCGCGTCTGGTAATCACCTCGATTGTTCCCTGGTGTTTGCACGGGCTGGACCTCGCCTCTCCTTCTCGCGTTTCGGGTCGTAGTCCGGATTCGGCGCCGGCATCTGTGCCCCGACCTCTTTTCGCCAGGCGTGAATCCGGCTTTGCAGATCGCTTACGCGTGCCGATTGCCGTGCTGCGAGATCCTGCTTCTCTTCGGGATCCGCCTTCAAGTTATAAAGCTCGCAGCGCTTGTCTTCATGGAACTCGATCAGCTTCCAGTCGCCTGCGCGGACAGCGCTGTAGGGCGTAGCGCCACCCGGGTGGTAGTGCGGATAATGCCAGAACAGATTAGATCGTCGCCAGCCACGTGAGGAACCTGCACTCTTCAACAACGGCACAAGACTGACACCGTCTACCACCTGAGCCGGCGGCGACTTTACCTCCGTCAACTCCAAAATGGTCGGAAACAGATCGCCTCCAAAGACGGGAACATCGCAAATCGATCCCGGCTTTGTCACACCGGGCCAGCGAACGATCAGCGGTACGCGCACACCGCCCTCGTAAGCTGAACCCTTTCCCGCGCGAAGGCCGAGATTTGTGTTGGTACTCGCCAGCCATCCGCCGTTATCGCCGGTGAGGATCACGACGGTCCGGTCTGCCACACCCGTGGTCTCGAGCGTTCGCAGGATTCGACCGACATCCTCGTCCAGATTGGCGATCATCGCCGCGTAGGTTGGGTTATGCTGCGGGGCGTCGTCGCGAGCCTTGGCACGGAAGTGTTGAACGGCTTCTTCTTTCGCCTGTATCGGTGTGTGAACCGCGTAATGGGGCAGGTAAACGAAGAAGGGCTTCGAGCGATTCGTTTCGATAAAGCGGGCGGCCTCTGCTGCTTCCCGATCGGTCAGGTATTCGCCGCGCGGCCCATCGCTCAGCGTCTCAAGGCCATACGGAGAGAAGAAGCTCGGGGGCTGCCCACGATGGCTACCGCCAGCATTGTAGTCGAATCCCTGGCGGTCCGGATAGAATGCCGCCATGTCACCCGATGGCGGGGTGAGGTGCCACTTTCCTATCGACGCGCTTCTGTAGCCCGCAGGCTTTAAAGCTTCTGCGATGGTCTGCTCCTCAGCGGAAGATACTGCGTCCAGGCAGGCGGACGCAATCGAGCCCACGGGTAATCATGCCCGGCAATCCAATCGGTGAGATGCAGTCTGGCAGGATACTTGCCTGTCAGAATAGCCGCTCTGGAAGGCGAGCAGACCGTGCAGGCCGAGTATGCTTGCGTGAATCGCATCCCGTTCGCAGCGAGACGATCCATATTCGGCGTCTCGTAGAACCTGCTTCCGCCACAACCAGAATCTGTTGCGCCCCAGTCATCAACCAGGATCAATAGCACGTTCAGCTGCTGTCTGGGAGGAATCTGCAGCAGCGCCATCGAACCCGAGAGAAACTCCCGACGATTCATCATGCGAATTCTCCGATTTCAGCCATCGTCAGAAGTATAGTTTCAACGCGAGTTGAAGTTGGCGCGATGTGCGCTGCAGTGTGAGCGGAGCCCCCGCCGAGGTGATCGTCCCGAAGCCGGCTGCGCCGAACGTGGCGTTCGGATTATTGAACTGCGGCGTATTGGTCAGATTGAAGGCCTCGGCCCGAAATTCAACGCGGCGGCCTCCATCCGGACTGAAGGGGAAGGCCTTAAACAACGAGCAATCAAGTTGTTTTGTGCCGGGTCCGTTCAAGATATTGCGGCCCGCGTTTCCGAAGAGCTGAGTTCCGGGGCCCGCAAACGCTTCCGTGTCGAACCAACGCTGAACCGTACGCTGGTCCGATGGCAGCGACCCTTCCCGGAGCCGATCTGCGCGTGTGCCCGAACCGATGTTGAGCGTGTTGTTCGAGGACGTGACGGTGAAGGGAAGACCGCCATACAGGCTCAGGATGCCATTGAATTGCCAGCCTTCGACAATCTGCCGAGCAAAACCGGAGGCATGGAACGGCAGAGCGTAGCTCCAACTCGCTACCATCCGGTGACGAACATCGTTATCGGAGTTCCCGCGGTCCAGCCCGATGTTACGAATGTCCATGACGCCGCCGAACTGCGAAGTTACATCAATCGCATGACTGTAGGTGTAGGCGACCTGGAACGCGAGCCCGGCGGAGAACCGCCGCTCGGCTGTGAGTTGCAGGCCATGATAGGACGAGTCAAAGCGATTCTGGATCGTTGAGATCGTGTCAAAGCGCGAGAACGGTCGACGCGGGGCGAGGGCGCCGGTACCGGGTACCGGTTGATTGGTATTCGTATAGCCCTGGAGTTTCGTTCCTTTCGTGCCCACATAGGCCACGGTTAACGACAGCGACGAAGGAAGCTCCTGCTGGATCGCTGCATTCCATTGCTGTGTGTACGGTGTGCGCGCATCGATGTCGATGGCTCGCAGGGTGCCCTGAACAGTACCAAGCGCGGGCCGGCTGAATCCCTCCTCGTACAGTTCGTGCGCCCAAAGGGTCGAACTGGTCGTTCGCAAAGGAAGAAACCACGAACTCCGGCGGGTTCGCAGCGAGGTTGCGCGTGATGTCCCATTGCGGCGCCGAGTAGTACATGCCGTACGCAGCGCGCAAGACCGTCTTCGGCAGAAATCGGTAAGCCAGGCCAACGCGAGGCGATAGGTTGTTGTTGTCCGGCCGTGCGCCGCTGCGAGGAATGCCTTCCGTGCCGACACGAGCGACGTCCTGCTTCTCCGGCACGAACTGGTACATCCGGTCCGCCACTTCTGTCCATGGCCAGCCTATGAAGTTCTCGTAGCGGAGGCCGAGCGTCAAAGTCAGTTTCTGTGTCGCCTTGTAAATGTCCTGCGCGTAGAATCCGAGTTCCGTCCGACGGAAGCCGCGCGTTCCAGTCAAATAACGGATCTGCCCACTGATCGGCAAGCCCAGAAGCGCATCGGCGGATCCGAGTCCTGTCCCTGTCCGTGACGTTGGATCCTGTGTATACGTGCCACTGAACGCCATGCTCCCGCGCGGCACATCCGACTGGAAGGCGTTATAGCGACGGCGCTGCACGTCGCCACCGAATTTGAACGAATGTTTGCCCCGAATATAGTTCACGTTGTCGCTGAATTGCAGGTTGTCACTCACAACAACGGCGGGTGTGAAGCCATTGTCTCCGAGATCGCGCAGGCCCGAGATGGTGAAGATGGAGAGTCCAGAGGTCAGAATGTCTCCTGGAACGTTGCCTCCTGGAACCCCGGCTTGCTCCGTAATGTACTGCCCATAGTTGACGTTGAGTGCGCGAAGGTTCAGGCGCGTCCACCCGGCGCGCGCTTCATTCGTCAGAACCGGCGTAAAGATGTGGGTTTCGCTGGCAACGATCTGATGCACCGGCTGCTGTGCAGGCCCGGGCACGCCCGGTCCATTGCCTATGGACGGCGCAGGCAGGAAGCTGGGTTCCTGCAAGTCATCGCTACTGGTGCTGTACCGGACAAACGCGCTATCCCGTTGCGAGAAACTCTGGTCCACCTTGAAGTCGAACTTGTTGCCCGTGATACTACGGACGGGGTTGAAGAGAAAGTTGTTCGCGACGCCGGAACCGAGATTCGGCAGCGGAAACAAGTTCAGCAGGTTGCGTCCGACAGGATTGATCCGACTCTCAGGAATGCGGTTGCCGGGAAAGGCGTCCCTGGTGAACTGATTCGGACCCGTCTGCCGCTGCGTGAGCGGATCGAAGATGCGCTGCGGCGCCGCCGAGAAATCTCCATTGCGAAACGCCTCTGTCGGCACGGAACTGATCAGAGTTTGCGCCTGTCTGACCCTTGTACCTTCGTAGCTGAAGAAGAAAAACGTGTTCTTCTCTTTTACCCACGGGAGCAGGGGGCCGCCGAGTGTGCCGCCGAACTGATTTTGCCGAAACGGCGGGATGGGTTCTCCCGGGCGGTCGAAATAGTTTTTGGCGTCCAGCGAGGAATTGCGGAAAAACTCGTACAGATTGCCATGGAAGTCTTTCGATCCGGATTTGTAGATCAGGTTCACCGTACCGCCGCCGCCTCGCCCGAACTGCGCATCCGAGACGGATGATTCGACTCGGAACTCCGCGATCGCATCTACCGACGGGAAGATCAGAATGCCTAATCCGTTGTGATTCTCGGTGTTGCTTATGCCATCGACCAGGTAATTGTTTTCCTCGAGACGTGTGCCGTTCACGGAATTTCCTGTCACACCGCGCTTCATTGTGATGGGGCTCCCGGTCGTTTGCGTCTGGGCCGGCATCACTCCGGCAGAGAGTTGCAGAAGCTGTGCGAAGTTGCGGCCGTTCAGAGGCAGATCTTTGATCGCTTTTTCGGTACGCAGGTTGGATAACGTGCTGGTCTCTGTTTGCAGCACGGGTGTCGCATCGACGACAGCTACTTCCTGCGTCAGGGTTCCGAGTGTCAAGTCGAAATCCACTGTGGCGCGCTGCGACACGTCGAGCTGCAGGCGCTTTGCTGCATTTTCGAATCCTTTTGCCGTGACCGTAACGGTATATTCACCGGCCCGGAGGGGCGGGGATACGTAGATGCCCTGGTCGTTTGAGCGCAGCTCCACCACCTGATTGGTACCGACGCTTCGCACCGAGATCTCAGCGCCTGACAAGACGGCGGACGACGAGTCGCGAACGGTTCCGGTGATCGTGCCCGTGTCGAGCTGGGAGTAAGCGGCCATCCCGAAGGAGAAAATAGCTGCAATGATTGCACGACCGAGGAAGTTCGTGCGGGTTGAAGTCGTGTTCCCCATAACTCATCCGACGATAGGGCTATCGCAGATGGTTGTCAATTATCCTTAGAGAACTCCGTGCATGCGATTAAACTCTCGGATACTGGAGAACCTGGCACATGAGTTCCTCAACCCGAAGAAACTTTCTTACTTCCGCAGCAGCAGCGGCGATCGCCGCGGGCTCTCAGATTTGTGTGCCGATGCATGCGAAGGGCGCCTCGAAGCGAAACGTCCTTTTCATTGCGTCCGATGATCTGAATATATGCCTTGGATGTTATGGGCATCCGCTGGTGAAGACTCCTAACATCGATCGCATCGCGAAACTGGGTGTTCGCTTTGACCGGGCTTACACCCAGTTCCCATTGTGCAGTCCATCTCGTACCTCGCTGATGACCGGATTGGCCCCCGACACGACCACCGTCTACGATCTGCAGAAGCATTTCAGAAGTGTTCTGCCTGAGGTCATGACGTTGCCGCAGGCGTTTCAGAAGAACGGATACTACACAGCGCGCGTGGGGAAGATGTACCACTATGGTGTGCCGTCGCAGATCGGTACCGACGGACTGGACGATAAGGCGTCATGGAACCAGGTAATCAATCCGAACGGGGTGGATCACAAGAGCGAGGAGCCGCTGCTGACCAACTACACGCCCCAGCGAGGATTGGGGTCTGCGGTTTGTTTCTATGCTTCTCCCGCGCGGGACGAAGAGCACACGGATGGCATTGCCGCGGCAGAGATCGCGCGGCTTCTGGAAGAACACAAGAACCAACCGTTCTTTCTGGGAGCAGGCTTCTACCGGCCGCATGTCCCGTGGATTGCACCGACCAAATACTTCGACCAGTTCCCGCTCGACAAGATCGAGGTCAAGCCATTCGATGAACGCGAGATGCGCATCGCTCCCGAGCCGGCCTACTTCACAAATCCGGCGAACTGGGGAATGGACGAGAAGCAGCGGAAGAAAGCCCTGCAGGCCTACTACGCTTCCATCGCCTTTCTCGATGTGCAAGTCGGCAAGATACTGGATGCGCTTCGGCGTCTGAAGCTAATGGAAAACACAACAATCGTTTTCTGGAGCGATCATGGGTATCAGTTGGGCGAACACGGTCAGTGGATGAAACAGACCGTATTCGAGGCGTCGGCGCGAGTGCCGTTGCTGATCGGCGGAGCGGGTATTTCCAAACGCAATGCGGTCTCACGGCGGACGGTCGAACTCCTCGATTTGTATCCCACCCTCGCGGAGCTTTGCGAATTGAAGAACGTGCCGGCGAACCTGCACGGGCGCAGCCTGGTTCCACTTACGCGAAACGCAGACGCGGTATGGGACAAGCCTGCAGTAACCCAGGTCCGGCGGTTAAACCCGCAATCGCAACGATCGTTGATGGGCTACTCGCTCCGCACGGAGCGGTATCGTTATACCGAGTGGGGCGATGGCGCGGTGGGTGAAGAGCTCTATGATTACGAGACCGATCCGCCCGAGCTAACGAATCTTGCGGCCGTTGGCGCTTCAGCCGGCACAAAATCCGAGCTTCGAAAGCGGCTTCACGAGACGCTTCAGAAACGGCGCGGTCTGGCCGCGACGACTGTGGCTCGCTAAGGGTTTGCGGCTTGTGCATTATGTGTCTTCTGCAGTTCGATGGCTCCGTTCAAGATGTCCTGGGCGACCTGACGCAGCGGCCACCCCGCCCGCCGGCTCGCATTGCGTAAGAACAAGGAAGCGGTCTCTTGTCCAGCCCAAGGGTGTCTGGAGGCACCTTGCCTGTGGCTAAGGACGGCGATCAAGCCCGTGTAGCAGCGGGTACAGACTGCCTGGATTGATCTTGTGCCCGTGACGTGCGAGTTCCTCGATCCTTCCAAGGCCGAAGATGGGCTCCTCAACGGCGTGATGGAGCACGTGCAGCCTTATTAGCCCTGAGTACAGGTCTCGATCCGCACCGAATGGATGTTGCACAGCTTTCGTTGTCGACATTCGATATCGAATGTTTGGTAGTAATAGAGACAGCTGTCGCCCCGTGTCAACCACGGGATGAACCTGGACGGGCTGTGGCGAATTGCATTCGAACCCTTGCCGCATCTGGAGCGCCAGCGGCCACGATCCTGATCCGTGTCCTTGTCGGCGCAGTCTTCCTTTCAGAGGGAATTCAGAACTTCCTTTTCCCCGAGGCGCTCGGAATCGGACGATTCGCGAAGATCGGCATTCCCTCACCACCTTTCATGGCCCCATTCGTAGGCGTGGTCGAGATCGCTTTCGGCGGTCTTCTAATCCTTGGTTTGATGACTCGCCTGGCTTCGATCCCCTTGATGATCGATATCTCTGTCGCGATTGCCACGACGAAAGTCCCGATGCTGCTTGAGAAGGGTTTTTGGGCCGTAGCGCATGAGGCACGTACCGATGTTTCGATGCTTTTGGGACTGATGTTTCTGCTTATCGTCGGAGCCGGTCCCTGGTCCATTTGATCAAAGAATCGCTGAGCGGACGTCTCAGTGACGAAAAGTGGAGGAGAGACTCAATGGAAGAATACGAATTGCGACGCACCTGGCTCCGTAAGTCCCTGCTCGTGGCCGGAGGTGCAACCACACTCATGACAGCGCCCGGCTTGGTCGGCCAAGAAAAGGCTAAAAAGGCGAAGAAGGCCGGCAGCAAAGATGACGAAGACGAGGAAGTGTCACCTGCCGAAGACCTGATGCGCGAGCATGGCGTGCTCAAACGCGTGCTACTCATTTATCGGGAAGTAATGACCAGAATCGACAATAAGCAAGACTTCCCGCCCGATGTTGTGATGTCGTCTGCGAAGCTGATCCGTGCGTTTGTGGAAGACTACCACGAGAAACTTGAGGAGGATTACCTGTTCCCACGCTTCAAAAAGGCGAACAAACTCGTCGACTTGACAGACGTCCTGCTGCAGCAGCACCAGAAGGGCCGAGTGCTCACGGATAGAACGATGCAACTTGCGATGGCAACTACCCTGAAGGACCCCGCCCAGCGTGGCAACTTACGGAACATGCTGTATCAGTTCGTCCGCATGTACGAGCCGCACGAAGCGCGCGAAGATACTGTGCTATTTCCGGCGTTTCGGAAGATCGTCTCCAAGCACGAGTACGACGCGCTGGGCGAGGAGTTCGAGAAGAAGGAGAATCAGATCTTCCGCGGCGACGGGTTCGAGAAGAATGTCGACGCAGTCAGCAAGCTTGAAAAGGAACTCGGAATCTACGACTTGGCTCAGTTCATACCCAAGATCTAATTCGAGGTCGATGAGGGCGACCGATCAGATGGTAACTTTAGGACCAGCCTTAGCCTGCTGTGCCTTCGCCACGAGCCGGTATTCCCTTTGAACGAGTTCGCTGGGCAAGGATTCACTTGCAAGCGCAGCCGGGCGGTCGGATCATGTCACATTGCGAAGCCCTATCCCGTCTCGCCGTTGGAGACAGGAGGAGCGAAAAACTATGAAACGAACTTTCGCTATTATTCTCGCCGCCTTGGCTGCAGCCGCCCTGTTCGGGGGGCTTGTGTATGCCGTGCTGGTGGCCGCGCACGTTTCCGAGCCAGCCGCCACCACGGTTCACGGCCTGACACCCCGGCGACTCTGGGCCACCACGATCGCTGTGCTGGCACTGGTCGGCGTGGTCATCGGTGGGCTGGCTCTGGCTCGCCCCGCCAGTCGTTTCGGCACCGACTCCTTGCGACTCGGAGCCATCGTTGCCCTGGTAGCGGGGTTGATCGCCGTGGTCAATGGCGGGCTGAATTTGGCTATCGCCAATGGTGGTCCCGGCACCGGCAACGGAGTAGTCGGTGGCGCAGCGGCGTTCGTGCTGGGGCTGATCGCCTTAGCCCTCGGCGGGCTGGCTCTGGCCCGCTGCCGCCGAACCGCCTTAGAGCCGGGGCGAATGACGTGAGTTCCACGAGCGCTATGTCGAATCCGGCCGCGAGCTTCGAGCCGTACCGCCGGCGGCTGCTCGGTCTTGCATACCGCATGCTCGGGTCGATGGCTGACGCCGAGGACGCGGTGCAGGAGACATAGTTGCGCTGTCATGCGGCCGACCGCGACAGAGTGTTGGACGCGAGGGCATTTCTCATCACCACGACCACGCGGATTTGTCTCGACGTGCTGCCGTCCGCTCGCGCATGGCGCGAGGAGTACGTCGGTCCGTGGCTGCCGGAGCTCGTCGTTGACACGGCAGCGCTCGCGCCCGACAGCCGCACGGGATTGGCTGAGGATCTGTCCATCGCGCTGCTCTTGATCCTCGAACAGCCGTCACCGCTCGAGCGTGCGCGCACCGCGGCCACGCGGCACAACGCCGCCGCTCGCGTGAGATCGATGCGAAACATGCGCAGCTGATATCCGCATTCGCGGCGGCAACCGAGTCCGGCGATCTCATACGCTGGTGCAGTTGCTTGCGAGCGACGTGCGCGTTGTGACGGACGGAGGCGGCAAGGTACGTGCGGCGTCGAACGTCATCGACGGCGCTGATCGCGTGGCACCCGAGGGGCCGGTGCAAACTGCGGCGTTCGAGATTGACGGTGAAGTCATACGAGCTTATATGTGGTGCGCAATCCGGAGAAGTTGCGCCACCTGCACGGGTGCGACGCGAGAGCGTCCCGAATGAACGAGTTCGAGTGAGGTAATGTACCGTGCGAGCGACATCATCAAACAATGTCTTCAAGGGTTCAACGTTGTCTCAAATTGGGGTCGACTCCATTCCCTCCAGGACTCGTGAGATGTGTTGTTGAAGAACAAACGGCGCATGGTCCCGCCAGTCCGTCCCGTTCACGAAACCCGCTGCACGCTCAGCGATCTTCAGGTTCGCCAGGTCCGATTCGAGATTCGCAATTTCTGTAGTCGCAGCGCGGCCGCGCAATCGAGCAGAGGTTGAAGACGATCGATTGCAATTCGCCTCGCGCCGGAAGTCCAGCTCAGCTCAACGTGATGACGCCCAGCAGAGCATCGTCCCGGCGAATCGGCGTCACAGCGATGTTTGTGAACTGATGGAACAGCACTTCGGGCAAGTCGCTAACACGATGAACATTCCGCGCATCGTCGATTGCCTCTATGGTGCGAAGGTCCTCGACGATGCGCTCGCCGGTCCTGACAGTTGAAGATTCGCGGTCTCCACAGCAACGGCATCCGCCTGACGCTGCGGCGTGGTGCATGAACCAACCGCAACGACGGATTCGGATTTCAGCTACCATGGAGATCCTTCAGGGCCTGGATTGTTGCGGAGTCGATCTTTCCCGTTTCCGGCAAACGGCGGGCAAGCTGAAAGGCGCGCAGGGCCTCCTCGAATTCGGGAGTTTGCACGCCATCCTGCTCGCCTTGAAAATAGCCCAAGTTGTGCAATCGGTTCTGCAACCCCTTAACGGAAACGATGGGCCGAACAGTGCCGATGCGGAAACGGTAGGACTCTCATCGGTTTCCGGCAGCCGGAGCACTCCGGTTTCCACGTCGGGCATCAGATAGCAGCGTACCCAGCCGTCGGCATCGGTTGTGCCCGAGATGACCTTCTCCCCCACTGTTACCGTATATGGCACGTTAGGACGCGGCTTATTCTGATCCAAGAAAGGCGAACGCGAAGAACGGATGGGTACGCCCTTTCGGCGGTAGCGATAGCGCTGGTCCACGGGCTCGGAGAGCGTCTTGGGACGTTTATCAGGCACTTCGACCACATCCCCCTCCTCGAGAATGTTGGGTTCTCTAGCCGCGCGAAGGGCGCTGTTCGCCCCGTAATTCCACACCGTTTCCCAGAAGAACCCGTTGTCGAATGCGATACTCTCCACGCTCTCGCCAGCCTGCGCTGTGTGCTTCTTCGGCATGGGTTAAAGAATTCCCAACTGAGTCTTGAGGGCCTTGAAACGATCCACCAGGTCGGTGTAGGCCTTCTTGCCCTGCGCCGTACCCTCATCCAAGCCAACATAAATCGGCGCCGCTTCGAGGTTCTGTATGCCTGCCGTGTCGCCCTTCAGGACGTCGGAGGGAGCGCACAGCTTAATGGTTGACAAGTTGATCCGGTTCAGCAGGTCTACCCGGCCAGGGTTGTCAAGCGTGTCCACGAACGCATCGAATCCAGCCTTGAACGACCTGGCGCAACTGATGTATTTGAAGGTCAGATCTTCTTCAATCTTCTGTTTCTTTTGGCGCTGCCAATCGGAATCGAGAAACGCCTTCCGGTCTTTTCGCAGTATGTCGAGCGAGCA
>CAWGVL010000088.1:0-47592 GCA_963825845.1 Bryobacteraceae bacterium
CTCGATCGCATTTGTACCGGATACAGCCAGATCGCGAATGTACTGCTCCCACATAGCGGCCGTCCATGCGTCGTAGGAGTTTGTCTTGGGCCGGTAGCCGAGCTGATGCCCTCGCAGCGGATACTTCGGAGCTGTGGTCACATTCAGCGGTGCGGAGAGCTCCGCTTTCTGCCGTGAAAACTCCAGCGCGCGAAGAAGATGCCCGACTCCAAACAATACGCCACGGCCATCGTTGCCGCTTATGGTTACACCATTTGCATCGGTTCGGATCGAGTAGCCTTCAGCCGGGCCGGAGCACGCTGGACGCGCACGGCCGGAGTTCCGGAGGTGGCGAGCGCGAGCCTGAGTCCTTGGGTCCGATTCGCGACTTCATCGACAAACATCTCGACCGCTTTCCGCTCTGGTCCGCGGAAGTCGCCAGGAGCGATGACAACTGCTTTCGAGAGGTCGAGGGCGAGCAACGGTAAGCTAGCTGACGTCAGAAGGAGGCGCAGGGTGCGTCTCAGGTTTTCGCGCATGTTTCACAATTATACTAGTGGTTTCAGAAAACGAAAACTTCAGTCATATAATGGGTGCTCAGAGCTATTCATGCAATTGCCCCAGCCGCTACGCGGCATCATTCCACCCGTAGTGACGCCACTCGCAGGACGAGATGCGCTCGATTACCCGGGCCTAGAGAGACTGCTCGAACGCATTATTGCAGCTGGATGTCACGGCATTTTTGTGCTTGGGAGTACCGGCGAAGCTCAGGCGCTCAGCTACAGATTGAGATTGGAGATGGTTCGTGAGACCTGCCGGCTGGTGGGCGATCGAATACCCGTTCTTGCCGGCATCACGGACAGTGCGCTTGTAGAATCCCTCGAGTTTGGACATGCCTGTGCGAACGCAGGCATCTCCGGATTAGTCGCGGCGACACCGTATTATTTCCGGATGACGCAGAGCGATTTGTTGCGACATGCCGAATCTCTTGCGACGGAACTGCCACTTCCGATTTATCTGTATAACATTCCGGGACTGACGAAGCTGAGCTACGACGCTGAAACTGTTGCAGAAGCGGCGAAAATCCCTGGAATCGCGGGCCTGAAGGACAGCTCGGGTGATTTGATTTATCTGCAACGGGTGCTGCGCCTCATTTCGTTTCGGCCGGACTTCAGTGTGCTCGTGGGACCTGAAGAGGTGCTTGGGCAGGCAATGATGTTAGGCGCTCACGGCGGCGTTTCAGGAGGAGCGAACCTGCGGCCTGAACTGTATGTGAAGCTGTGGTGCGCTGCCGAGCAGAAGCGATACGACGAGGTAGTCAGTCTGGGCCGTAGGGTGATGGAACTTTCTGACGCGCTATATCGAGTTGGGGACCCGAGCACAAGCTACTTCCGTGGCATTAAGTATGCATTGGAAGCTGACGGCATTTGCAGTGGTCTCCCGGCGGCGCCTCTCGCTCCGTTCACCGAACCGGAGAAACAGATTATCCGTGGTTGGCTTGCTCGATGAAGCCGGGCCCCAACTACAAGTGGTCCGTCGTATGGATGATCTGGTGTATCTCGCTGTTCAATTACGCGGATCGACAAGCCATATTTAGCGTTTTCCCACTGCTAGAGAAGGAAATGGGCCTGTCGACATTGCAACTGGGACTTCTCGGTTCGGCCTTCGCGTGGGTCTACGGTCTCGGTGCGCCGTTGGCCGGGATGATCGTTGACCGGGTGGCGCGCACGAAGGCGATTCTGTTCGGCTTACACGCATGGAGCGCAATCTGTGTTGCGACCGGCATATCCAGAAACTTCACCCAACTGTTTCTGTTTCGAGCGGCAGAGGGTTTGGGAGAAACGTTCTATTACCCGGCGTCGATGTCTCTGATCAGCGACTATCACGGTCGTGAGACACGGTCGCGCGCAATGGGACTGCATCAGACCAGCGTGTATGTGGGGACCGTTGCGGGTGGATTCTTTGCGGGATTGCTTGGACAGTATTACGGTTGGCGGTGGTCGTTCTATGTATTTGGGGGGCTCGGAATCCTACTTGGGTTCGTTTTGCATAAGTGGCTGATCGAGCCCGAGCGTGGATCGGCCGATGCGAGGACCGTCACCTCACCCCTTTCCTACGGGAACTTCCTGCGTGTTCTGTTTACGACGCCTACGGCGATTCTGTTGATGGTCGGCTTCATTTGCATGAATTTTGTTGCTGTCGTTCTGCTTTCCTGGATGCCCAAGTTCCTCTTCGACAAATTTCAGCTAGGGCTTGCAGCAGCGAGTCTGATCGCAACCTTCTTCGCGCAAGCCGCAAGCATGATTGGCTCGCCACTTGGCGGATGGCTTGCGGATTTTGCCCGGGCTCGCATTCCAGGTGGACGCATGATGGTGCAGGCGATCGCCGCAGTCTGTGCGGTCCCGTTCGTGTTTCTTTGCGGGTCCGCGCCCGAATTGACAGTTGCGATAGCCGCGTTAGCATTCTGGGGATTGTTCAAGGGGTTGTACGACGCGAATATCTGGGCATCCTTATTCGATGTCGTGCCACTGGAGGCGCGCGGCCGGGCTGTCGGCCTGATGAATATGGTCGGGTGGCTGGGCGGCGGTACGGCACCCGTGGTGATCGGATATTTCGCACAGAAATCGGGGTTGGGGGGAGCCATCGCGAGCGCAGGCTATGTGTATATCGCCGGCGCAGTTGTACTCGGCACAGCAGCTCTGGTCTTTGCGCCGCGTGATGTAGCGAGACATAGCGGAAGCACCATGTCCAACCGGGCGGCTTCGTGATTATTAGTGAAGTGGTTTAGTCGCCATGTCAACTCCGTTGAGCGCTGGTGAAGTGATGGTTGACAGTTCCAGCGAGCCAGTTCGGGAGTGACAACGGCTGGTAAAGCGGACGCCGGCAAATGCGGGAGTGCAAACGTCATCGAGCAGCGAATGGGTCCGGCGGCGCACCACGCCCTCTTCATCGGCACAAGCAGGATCGCCAAAACCTGGCTTGCCTCTGCCGTGGTACACGAAGCCGGTCAACTGCTGCTGAAACTGGCGCGCGTGGACATCCTGTTGCTCGACGACTTTGCGATGGCGCCGGTGAAAGACTATGAGCTACGGGACTCTCTCGAGATCTGCGATCGCTGATCCCAGGATTGCTGACAGCATCATGGGCCGTCTTGTGCACAATGCCTACCGTATTCACTGGCGAGTCGAATCAACGCGGACGAAAACCGGAGCAAGATTCTCAATGATGCTATGCAGGCACGCAACTGAAGGCATCATCCTGGATGGTTCGCAGTCGCAGCCGAAGTCCAGCGAACGACAACGCTGTTATCCCACGGTGACTTCAAACTGTTCGCTTGGTTATGTCTCCACGCGGATCGTGATCGCGGCAGCCTCCGTGTCACTGTCGGCGTCTGGCTGCCAGATGAGCCGCTCGCTTGTGGCCTCATTCGGCTCGCCATACTGCTTCACCAACTTCTATGCGAGACTCTTTGACTGCTCTTTCCAGCCAGCTGTCAGAGTTTCAGACGGGGATCGATCTTCCTGCATATCACCCATCTCCTGAATGTAAACGCCTGAAGCGGCTACGTTCGCCGCGATTCGCGACGACAGTTGACGCTGTTTTAGGTTGCACTCCCGGTCTGCTTCACTTCGACATCCGCAAGCAATCCGATCAACCCTTCTGCCATAGTCGGGTGCGTGAAGATCGCATCCCGGAGCATAAAGAAGGGCGCGTTATTCAAGATAGCGGTCTGAACAACCGCAATCAACTCGCCGGCCCCGGTCGCGAAGGCTGTAAAGCCGAGGATCTTGTTGCTCTGCTCGTCTATCAGCATCTTCAGAAACCCGCGTGTTTCAGAAAGAGTAAGCGTGCGGAGCACGGCTTTCGCCGGCATCGTAGCTACGCGGTACTGAATGCCGCGATTCCGGGCCTCTGCCTCGTTCAAGCCGACGCGCGCGAGTTCCGGGTCGGTAAAGATGCAGTATGGAACCAGACGGTCGCGGGTCGTTCGATTGCCGCCGTTCAGATTATCGCGAATAACACGAAAATCATCGAATGAAACGTGTGTGAACTTCGGACTGCCCGCGCATTCACCCATGGCCCAGACCCCTGGCGCTGTCGTTTCCAGACGATCATTGACCCTTATGTAACCCTTGTCGTCCAGCTCCACGCCTGCCTCATGCAGGCCCACACCCTCCGTGTTCGGAGCGCGGCCGGCCGCAATAAGGAGGTGGCTGGCCTCTATCGTGCGCACCTGACCTCCGTGATCAATCTGTGCGCGAATCCGTTCACTCGAGACTCCACTTACCTTCTGCAATTCCGTGCGGAGCATCACGTCGATACCTTCGTCTCGAAACAGTTCGAGCAGGGCTTCGCCCACGTCTGCATCCTCACGTCTGGCAAGTTGCGGTCCCCTCTCGATCACGGTGACTCGGCTTCCCAGGCGTCTGATCGCCTGACCGAGTTCGAGGGCTACGTACCCGCCGCCCAGAATGAGGAGATGCTCGGGAGTACGATCAAGTTCGAGAGCCTCAATGTGGGTCATCGGCTTCGCGGCCGCAAGCCCCGGGACGTCAGGAATGGCAGCGTGAGTACCAACATTCAGGAAGACTCGGTCTGCATCTAGACGGCGCGTGCCTCCGCCGCGGAGCTGCACTTGAAGTGCCCTATCACCGGTAAAGCGTCCTTCACCGAGGATCAACTCGGCTCCGCTCTTCTGGTAATTGCCGAGATGGGTCTTGACCAACGCCTCGACCATTTCCCGCTTGCGGGCGCGAACAGCTTCCATGCTGACAGAGAAGGATGGAGTGTCGACACCAAATTCCGCCGCCCGGTTGAACAGTGACGCCACCTTTGCACTATGAATCACGTTCTTGCTAGGTAGGCAGGCGACGTTCGGACAGGAACCACCAATCCACTGCCGTTCCACAACAGCCGTCCGCTCCCCTTGTTTGGCCAGAGTCCAAGCGATGTACTTCCCCGCTTCGCCGCTTCCCAGAACAATGTTCTTGTAGTGCTCGATGTCGCGCATGGTCATCCGACCGTTGGCTACGATCACGCCTCTATCGTGGAGCATATCTCAAAATTCGGAAGGTATGGCGCTTCCCTTGTGCTGCGCAGGGTTTGGCGATGCTTACACTTACACGCTTGGGAACTGAGTCCAACCGTCATCGCCAGGCCATCGGACTTCAAGTGAGTTGAGCACTGCAGTTGACGCCGTCTGATTCGAGCGTGGAAACCAGTAGTCCGAAAAATGGGACTCTTCAGTCTGTTGAGTTCCGCTTGTTCTGGGTTCGACGATGGATACGATCGAAATGGAGGCCAGAGTATGAACAGGATCACACCGTTTCTGTGGTTCAACGACGACGCCGAAGACGCTGCAGAGTTTATCTCTCGGTACTTCGGGAAGCGAGGAAGGTGAGCGAACTGCGTTCGAGCGGCGTGGGGCCCGGCTTGCCGGAAAGATCGCGACCATCACCATCGAACTTATGGGCCAGCAAATGACATTCCTCAACGGTGGCTCCGCGCAGGCGCTCACGCCGGCTTTCTCGTACTCCGTCGCGTGCAAGGGCAAGCCGAGATCGACCGCTGGGACAAGCTGCTTGAAGGTGGCAAGCCCATGGCCTGCGGCTGGCTGACGGACAGGTTTGGCCTGTGCTGGCAGATCGTGCCAGAGAAGGTTGGCGAGATCGTGAAGCATCCAAAGCGATGGCCGCGATGATGGAGATGGTGAAGTTCAATATCGCAACGCTGGAGGCTGCAGCGAAAGAGTCGCGGGTGACCGGCTAAGGAGCCAAAACCTTTGAATAGGCTGTTGAGGCAGGCCGTCCGGCACATCATCGGCGGACGGTCATAGTGGGACGTGGTTGTCGTGGTCGCGCAGGCGAAGTAGGCGTGCAGTACTTGTCGCAAAACATGATTGTTGGCTAGTCCGACATCGGCGCAGGCCATCGTTGCGGCCCGTCGCCATCGAAAGACAGTTCGCATAAATTCATATTGCGATGCTCCCGCGTCTATTCAAGACGTGGCTGCCGCGAGTTCGGACCAGGCTTTGTGACAGGGCCGTTCGACTCGGCGGATCAGCAGGCGACCATGCTGATCTGCAGAAGGGCTAGGTAGTTGATCGCGAGCTTCTCACAGCGCGTGCGACGCGCACAGCATTGAGAACGCGTGGCGTGCACGCCCTTGTGCGCCTGCCCCGCCCTGAACGCGACGGGCGGCGGCAGCCGGTAGCCGTTAATGACTATGTGCAGCTTGGTCGTGCGCCCGCCGCGCAAATCGCAATTGGCAAGTACAATATTTCTGCTTAGGAGTACCAGGCAGGAGGACCAGATGGCAGATGACAGCACGACGTCACCGGGAGCAGCAAACAGTGGTCGTGATTCTTCTGGTCGGAGTGCAACTCACGATTTGAGCCTCACGGGTCCCGAATGCCACACGGAATCGGCGAACTGGATTCGTGACAACGTCGTGCTTAAAGGAGAAGGAGAGAAACCGCCTGTTGTTCAGCTCAACGTTGAATTACCGCAAAGCCAGAAGGTCACGCTCTTCATGGATACTTCAAACCACTACATCCTCGCGTTCCGTGGGGCTGAAGGCAAGGTTGTCCAGTTGAGCGATGATAACCAGGAGACGTTCGAGAAGAAGCTTCTCGATTCCAAACTCGTGAATGAAAGGGAACTCGGGCCGCCCCTCGATCTCGGCGCGGACCACAACGCGCTCGGAACCTTCGAGTTGAGGGACAACAACAGCCGGCAACGCGATTTCGGAATCGTCGACCTGATGTCCGCCGGAGCACTCAATAAGTATTCGCCTCACGACCCGAAGCTCTACGACATCATGAGAACATCCTTGTCGCTCCTGGTGTGCATGCTCGCTGAGAGCGCTCGTCACCGGCTCGTTCTTGACGACTTCCAAGGTATCTACAGGCATGAGCGCGTTACTGCCGACCGATGCATCCAATCGTACGATAAAGCTTGTCAGATCAGCGATCTCGCTGAGAGACAGTTCCAGTCTTACCTGCGACGCTACGGTGTCGAGAAGGTTGTGAAACGCTGCACCGAGATGCGCGAATTGTGGAAGCACATCATACATGCAGTGGACGACAACGGCAATTCCAAGCGCATGCTTCAACAGATTCTCGATGGCTCGTCACCCCACAAGAACGGTCCGGCCGCATACTATGTCGAGCGGCTGCGGCATATGGCGAAGACCGAGTTGAACATATTGCAAGCCGAACAGTTGACTACGCTGCTTGCCGCAACGGAGCGGGCGCCGGCGATCCGGTCGGCTGCATACGGTGTCTCGGCGCCAAAGAAATGAACGATTGGTTGGTGAGTGCTTTAGCCGAGATGTATGTTCAAGGCGTGTCCACGCGCAAGGTGAAAGCGATTACGGAGGAGCTTTGCGCATGAATTCTCCGCCTCGACGATCAGCCGAATCAATCAGAGCTTTGGATGAGGAACTAGATCAGCAGGGATTTAGCCATCGGGAACATCAAAGCAGTTGGAAGCTGTTCCTGGAGGGGTTGCGCAAGCGTGGCCTCCATGCGGTGCTGTTTGTGGTTAGCGACGAACTCTTGTTATGCCTATCTTCCCCAATCGAGCCAGTTGCCTGAGACTGGATTCGAGCGCTGGCGCTGCAAATGATCGGTCGCTACGGCAGCACAACATTTTAGAAACCCGCATGACTGGGCGTCTAAAGCTTTTTCTGAATAACCACGGAGGCCCCAAAGATACGCCGCCGCAGTTCAGAATGCAGCCATACGGCGACTACCAGAGGTCCCGCGTAGGGCAGCACACCAGTGACCAGATTCCAGATCAGGTCCAGAAACCAATGCTCCAGGGCACTCGTGGCCGCCCGCACCTGCGCGAGGCTGTTGTATGCGGTGACCTCGGCGAACACAACGACCGAGAGAATGCCGAGGGCGGCCTCCAGCGCGCACCCCAGGAGCAACGGCCGGATCCTTCGCGGGCCCGGAACCGAGAGTCCCAGCGCAAGGTAAAGCGGAACTCCGAGTGTGAACACAAGCAGATCGCGAGCGGGTACGGTGAAGTCGACGGAGTCCATGCGGGCACCGCCGTCGCCGCCGTCAACGTTAGAGGACAGGTCCTCAACCGGGGCACGGAAGGTCCATTCGCCTGTCGGCTCCAGGGTGACGGCGGCGTCACGGAGGAATGCGAAGGGGATCTTCACGCCGGCATACAGAACCAGCAGAGCGGGTGTCTGCAGCAGAAACCACCATACCGACAGAAACAGTACCAGCAGTGTGGAGGCTCGAAGGAGGAACTCGCGTTGCTGCTTACGCGTTGACTGCATCCGACCTCTTCAGCGGGCTCAATACCATGGTGACCCATACCCAGAAGACGACCATGGCGTCGAGCATGATTAGACTCTCCCAAAGATAGGCGTGGGCGAACTCGAACCACAGTATATTGTATTGGCCCAAATAGAACAGGCTGATAAAGCGAAGGAAGTTCAGACCCTGGATGGCAACGGACCCTATGAGAAGACCTTTGACCTTCTGGGTCCAGGTGGACGGAAATGCGAGGACCGCCGACCAAAGCAGAATCATGACACTGATGCCGTTGCAGCCATCCTTCATGTTTATGGCGAATCCAGTGATGGGGGAACGCAGAACAGTCCCTTCGACGGATGCCGTTCCGCCGACGAGACCGATGAGTAGTGCCGACCCTTGGACCAGGCCACGTGAAAACAGCTCGACGGACGGCCTTGCGAAGGGAGCGACCAGAATGCCGAATGCCACGACGACACACGCCGCGAAGAGCACCAGAAACCGCCCCGGCCGAACGCCCTTTTCGCGAACCGGCCGGACACTTTCCTGTTTCGTTGCGAGGTGTTGCGCTTTCCTGCCCATACGTGTCAGCTGCAGTTTCCGTGGTGGATCAGGCAAGTCGTCGCCGCGCGGCCAGATAGCCAGCGGCGGCGAGCATGAGCGTGAGAGCGATCATTGCCCATTCTCCCAGCGTCGGCACTTCGACAGCGGGAGGCAACGCGTAGTTGTAGCTGCTGGCCGAGCCGGCCGCGCTGGCGCCCGCGGGTGTGGTGACCGCGACATTGACCGCGCCGGCGGTACCTGCCGGAGAAACCGCTGTAATAGTGGTTGCGTTGACCACGGTGAAGCTGGTTGCAGGCTTGGCGCCGAAGGCCACCGCGGTCGCGCCGGTGAAGCCGATGCCGGTGATCGTGACGGTCGTACCTCCAGCTATTGGGCCGGAGGTGGGACTGAGATTCGTAATGGTCGGAGTATCGGCGTAAGTAAACTGGCTGGCTCCAGTGGACGTGCTGGTTAGGCCGGGA
This sequence comes from Bryobacteraceae bacterium, assembly GCA_963825845.1. Classification (GTDB taxonomy): domain Bacteria; phylum Acidobacteriota; class Terriglobia; order Bryobacterales; family Bryobacteraceae; genus DASQDN01. Next base: position 9,280 of record CAWGVL010000088.1, read on the forward strand.
GTCGTGACCGCGACATTGACCGCGCCGGCGGTACCTGCCGGAGAAACCGCTGTAATAGTGGTTGCGTTGACCACGGTGAAGCTGGTTGCAGGCTCGGCGCCGAAGGCCACCGCGGTCGCGCCGGTGAAGCCAGTACCGGTGATCGTGACGGTCGAGCCTCCGGCTGTTGGACCGGATGTGGGACTGAGATTCGTAATGGTCGGAGTATCGGCGTAAGTAAACTGGCTGGCTCCACCGGGCGTGCTGGCGCCGCCGAGACTCGTGACCGCGACATTGACGACGCCAGCGCCGCCTGCCGGAGAAACCGCGGTGATGGTGGTCGCGTTTACCACGGTGAAGCTGGTTGCAGGACTCGCTCCGAAGGTCACTGCGGTCGCGCCGGTGAGGCCGGTACCGGTGATCGTGACGGTCGAGCCTCCGGCTGTTGGACCGGATGTGGGACTGAGGCTCGTAATGGTCGGAGTATCGGCGTAAGTAAACTGGCTGGCTCCACCGGGCGTGCTGGCGCCGCCGGGAGTCGTGACCGCGATATTGACGACACCAGCATGCCTGGCGGAGAAACCGCGGTGATAGTGGTTGCGTCGACCACGGTGAAGCTGGTGGCAGGACTCGCTCCGAAGGTCACCGCGGTCGCGCCGGTGAAGCCGGTACCGGTGATGGTCACGGGCGTACCTCCCTGCGTCGGACCGGAGGACGGACTGAGTCCGGAGACTACCGGCGTAGCAAGATACGTATATTGGCTGCCTGCTCCGGCGGCACTCGTTCCGCCGGGCGTCAATACTGTCACATTCACCGCCCCGGCACTCCCGGCGGGAGCCGTTGCGGTAATCGTGGTCGCATTCACGACGCTAAAGCTGGTGGCCGGCGTGGCTCCAAAGGCTACAGCCGTCGTCCCGCTCAGGCCGGTACCGGTGATGGTGACGGAAGTCCCCCCGGATACGGGCCCCGAAGACGGCGAAAGGCTTGTGACGCTTGGAGCCGCGACATACGTAAACAAGTTGCCCGCAGCGGTTGCACTCGTTCCACCCGCTGTCGTGACCCTTACGTTCATGGAACCGGCGCTTCCGGCCGGAGAAGTTGCTGTGATGGTAGTGGCATTCACCACTGTGAAGGAACTGGCCGCAACAGCGCCGAACTGAACGGCAGTTGCGCCGGTGAAGTTCGTGCCCGTAAGGGTGACGCTGGTTCCACCGCCGGCCGGACCGGAATTGGGGCTCAGGCCAGTGACCGTCGGCGCCGGCGAGGTGACCGTAAGTCGAATATTACCGATGCCCACCACTGCGTTGGCGCCTGGGACCGGAGCGCCGGTTCCACTGACAAGGCTCTGTATGGCATTGATGAGAGCCAGGCGTACTGTGGTACCCGCCACAGCGGCAACGTTCAGGCTGACGGATGGCCGCGCGACGAGCGTAGTGCCGTTTGCACCGGGAACGATCAACCGGTTACCGCCCACAAATGTCGCGGCCTGGAAATTGGGGACCGACGTCGTCGGGTATAGGCCAATGAAAACTGCCGTATCACCGGACGAGAGACCGCCGATCAGCTTTGTTCCACTGTCAACAGCCAGGCTGGCGGTAGTTGCACCGGCCGGGATCGCAATGTCCTGGTAAAGAACGCAGCTGTTAAACCCTGCGGAGGCGAGACTGACACTGCCCAGCACGATGGAAGTGGTAGAAGCTCCGTTGGACGGGAAGCCAGGGGTTGACGTGAGGGTTTCCACGCCGGGTGCGGTGACTGCGTTGTAACTACATGTGCCGGCTGCGCTGCCGGCTGTACTCGTCGCTGCCGTCCAGCCTGTCAGGCCGCCCGTAAAATCGCTGTTGTTTACGAGGTTGATCTGTGCCGGGGCAACGCCGGTCAGAAGGGCGACGATGGTCAGAGGAAGAATCGCGCTCAGAGCGTGGTGAAAGAGTCTCATTATTTGTTCCCGCGGGACCACTATTTCCGTATTACTGACAGAGGATCTGAATTGAACCGGAACTGGCGCACGGAAGCAGCAGAATCCCCGGGCCTTATTTGGTGCAAAAAGAGGGTTTCGTCCGGTCAACGCACCTTATCGAATATATACGATCGAGGACAGGAGCTTTAATTCTATCGAAGCACGTCGTTTCAGAGTTTTGGGTAAATCAATAGAGTCTATATGGAACAAAGAATCTATTTCATCCGCGGGCAAAAAGAATGCTCGCTCGCGAATCTTACGAGATTTATGGATTACCTCGAAATTGTGCGGTATCCAACCCGGCGGCGAGATGAGGGTTTATAACGCCTTACTCCGAGGTTCAGGGGGGGCGAATACTTTCGTCATCTCTCAGGAGCAAAGGCGCCGAGTTTTGCGAGTGGGTGCGATTCCCGGGGTACTCAACCGGAAACTGACTTCCCGTCATGCCGGCATCGCACCAATCGCTATTCTTTTGCAGACAACAAAACCTCCTCCAACGTATCCGCAAGGATGAAGTTATCGAAGTAGATCGTGTCCACCGAAGGGCGGTGCGGACTTCGATGAATCCCAGGCTGGCAGAAGTACACAGTCTCCGACCCCTTGGTCTTCAGCTTCTTATCGAGCACCAGAGCGCCATCAAACCATAGCCGCGTATTTCCTTTCTCCGGATCCTCCGACCAGTGGATATGCATCGCCACTTGATGCCATTTGCCGATCGGGAAATCCGCTTCCCAGTGCGTCCCGTTGCGCCCGAGGTTGCCCGTCCCATACTTGATGACCGCGCCACCACCTTCTTTCGGCTCCACCCACCACGTCATCACGTTGTTGTAGCGAGGCGGCGGGTTTCCCTCCCAATAGAAGAAGTTGTCGCGATCCTTCGGCGCTTCGGCCATGTACATGAAGAACGACATGTAGGTGTCCGAGCCTTCTTCCACCGTCACCCTCGGCCCACCCACCTGCACGCGCAACTGCCTGTCATTGAAGACATCGTCTTCATGGATCGTGAACTTGCCGGCGTACTTCCCCTCCTGGACTATGTCAGTCACCACCTGCACGTTTCTCGATGTCGCATTCTGGCTGCGAGTTCCCGTCATGCTCCACTGGGTAAGATCGCCCGTTTCGAAGTCGGCCTTGAACAGGACCTTGGCAGAAGCAGTTTCTCCGATGTACAGCAAACTCATCGACAACATCAACACATACAACCGGATTCGTCTCACGAGGTACATCGTACATTGCCTGCGAGCTTTATCCGGTCCGATGATTAGCCGCAAGGTCTAGATCAACCTTCCTTGCAGGCTTCGCCATCCTCTGTTTTGCGGCGCGACCACCAGGCGAGCGCGGTCGCGGGGAAGTCGCCATCCACATCGGACGAAATCCTACGAAGCCCAAGACTCAAGTGGCGCCGACGAACGCTACCGGAGCGGACGAAAGGTGAACAAGGTACCCGCCTACATTACGACGGCGTCGATCAGAGAAGCTTGTCGAGCGTGATCGGCAGTTCGCGAATGCGCTTTCCGGTTGCGTGATAGACGGCGTTTGCCACGGCAGCCGCTGCGCCGGTAATGCCGATCTCACCGATGCCTCGCGCGCCATACGGCGTCTTCTCATCCGGAATGTTCAGGAAGTGAATGTCGATATCTGGAACATCAAGATTCACCGGGACGTGGTATTCGGCAATCGACGGATTCATGATGCGACCTTTGCGATCGTCGAACAAGGTTTCTTCCGTGAGCGCCATGCCGATACCCATGATGATGCCGCCGCGCAGCTGGCTGGCCGCGGTCTTGGGATTGACTACACGGCCACAGTCCATGGAACACAGCCAGCGCGAGACGCGAATCTCGCCGGTTTCTTCATTCACGCGAACTTCGCAGAAGTGCGCGCCGTAGGAAGCCATGGAGTACTTCATCATCTCCAGGGGGGCGGCGGATTGCTTGTCCACTTCGACGAGAGCCTTTGCCGGCCTTGCGTAGGATTTCGATGTAGGTTTCGCCCGTCCCTCCTTCAGCCAGATATAGACCGCCGTTGCGAGCGATCACCTGCTCCGGCTTGGCTCCAGCAAGCGGAGAGCCCCTTTTTGCAAAGCTGAAGCAATTTCTTGTGAAGTTCGGCTCCACTGCGGCCTGCACACCAGCGAAGATGGTCGCAGTCTGATTCGAGCCGCCTGCCATAACGGGTGTGTCCGGCAGCTGGGAGTCACCGTAGTGGAAGGCAACACAGTGTAGTGGCAGACCCAGGCGGTCGGCAGCGTGCTGCAGTTGGACGGTCGCGGTTCCCATACCCATCTCCGCGGCAGGAGTCTGAATGATGGCGCGCCCGTCCGCATCGAGAAAGATGCGAACCAAGCACAGGAAACCGGTAATACGGGATAGTAAGCGGTGGCCACACCCTGGCCGACCAGCCATTTGCCGTCGCGTTGGGAGCGCGGCTCGCATTTCGGGAGTTCCAGCCGAACTTCTCTGTGCCTTGCCGGTAGGCTTCGGTCAGATGGCGCGCGGAAAATTCGGTGTGCTTGGTGGGATCTTTCTCGGGCTCGATGATGCGGTGGAGTTCCACGGCATCGATACCAAGCTCATAGGAGAGTTCGTCCAGCGCGGACTCCAGCGCGAAAGTGCCGATCGATTCGCCGGGAGCGCGCATCCACGTGTTCGCGACAGTGTCCAGATTCACGATCTTCTGCTCGATGTACATATTCGGCGCCCCGTAGAGGTGGCGCGTGGGGAACGTGCACTGCTCGGCGTAACGACCGTGTGTGGTGGTGGCTGTGATGCAGGTGTGGATCAGCGAGGTGAGACGTCCATCTTTCCTTGCGCCGAGCGCAATTCGTTGTTCGGCGATGGTGCGACCACCCACCACGCGGTAAACGCCTTCGCGCGAGAGTGAAAGCTTCACCGGGCGTCCCAGGGCTTTCGCTGCCGCTGCGCAGAGCGGAGTGTGATTCCAAAGCCCGCCTTTGCCGCCGAAACCGCCGCCGACATAAGGCGCGATCACCTGCACCTTCTCCGATCTTCAAATCAAAGATCAGAGCCAAAGTATGAGCAACGGTGTTCACCGATTGCGACGCATCCAACACGACCAGACTGCCTTCCTCGGTCCAATAGGCGACGGAAGCGTGCGGCTCAAGAGCGTTGTGGTTATAGCGGGTGTTCGGTAAACCTGATCGACGCTCACATCAGCTTCCCTTAAAGCCTTTTCGGCATCGCCGATCTTGATCTCGGCAGGTTCCCCCATGACGTCCGCCGGCCGTTTGGCTTCCGGTTTGGCGGCGTCGAAAGAAACGTCCGGGGTGACCGGCGAATATTCGACCTCCACAAGCGAAGCAGCATGTTCGGCCTGTTCAAGTGTGTCGGCAACAACAATCGCGACAGGCTGGCCGTCCCAATGTACATTGGCGTCCTGCATGATGGGAAGATCGCTGGCGGCCATGCCTTTTTTCAGGTCCACATGTCGACTAAAGGCGGCGACTTCATTCTGGGCGATGTTTTTGTAGGTGAAAACCTCAATAACGCCATTTGCGTGCTTGGCTTCATTGGTGTCGATGCGAGAGATCTTGCCCTTGGCAATGGTGCTGTAGACAAGCGCGGCGTGCGCAAGGTCGGTGATTTCGAATTCGGCGGTAAACCGGGCCTCGCCCTTCACCTTGGCTTCGGCATCCACACGGTCGAACGGCTTGCCAAGGAACCCATCGTCGTGGTCAATGAACGAATCGCGCTTGGGATCGGGGAGGAAGTGAGCTACGGTTTCGACAACGCTTTTCATGACAGCTCATGCCCGAACTCCTGTTTTGGCGAGTTCCTCAATACACTGACGATGGTTCGCTTGGCGAGTTCGATTTTGAAGTTGTTGCCCGCGATATCCTCGGGCGCTGAAAGTTCCTTTTCGGCGGCCCATTGGAATGTGAGTGGGATGGCTTGCTGTCCGATGAGCGCCTGTTCCGCGAGCGTGGCGCGCCAGGGCTTAGGAGCGACCCCACCCAGCGCGATGCGCACGTTTTTCACGTTTCCGTCTTCGAGTTCGAGTGCCGAGGCCACACTCACCAGCGCGAAGGCATAACTGGCGCGATCGCGAACTTTACGGTACATCGAGTTCTTCGCTGCGGCAAGAGCGGGAACCTCGACGGCTGTGATCAGTTCGCTTGCTGGCCAGCAACGTCTCGATGTGAGGAGTTTGGCCGGGCAGCAGATGAAAGTCGACGAAGGGAATGGATCTCTGGCCACCAGGACCTTCGACGTGAACCGTGGCGTCAAGAGCCGCAAGCGCAACGCACATATCGGAGGCGTGCGTGGCGATACAATCTTCCGAAGCGCCCAGTATGGCGTGTATGCGATTGAAGCCGCCGATTGCATCGCAACCCGATCCAGGAGCGCGTTTGTTGCAGCGTGCCGCTTCGTCGTAGAAGTAGTAACAACGCGTGCGCTGCATGATGTTGCCGCCGACTGTCGCCATGTTTCGAATCTGGCCCGAGGCGCCGAACAGGATCGCCTGAGAAAGCATCGGGAAGCGCCGGCGAATGCCGCTGTGGTTCGCCACTGCAGTATTCTTCACCTCGGCGCCGATCCAGACCCCGCCGTCTTCCGTGTCCGCGATGCCGGCCTCGGAAAGCCGTGTGACGTCGACCAGGGCTCAGGCTGCTCGATGTTTTCTCGCATCAGATCAAGAAGGTTCGTGCCGCCGCCGAGAAATTTAGCGTTCCGACGGGTTGAGATCAGATGCAGAGCGTCTTGCGAGGTTGTCGCGCGAGTATAGCTGAAGTTGTTCACCGGCTCACCTCCTCGAAAGCATGGCGGATCGCTTTGCGAATGCCGACATATGCGCCGCAGCGGCAAAGATTGCCGCTCATCCGTTCGCGCAGCTCCTCATCTGAGAACTCGATGTTCTCGGATGCGATGTCGCTCGTGACCGCGCTGGGCAGATGATTCTGGAACTCATGAATCATGCCCACAGCCGAGCAAATCTGGCCGGGCGTACAGTATCCGCACTGGAGCCCATCGTGTTCGATGAACGCAGCCTGCAGCGGATGGAGCTTGCCGTCACTCGCGAGACCTTCGACTGTGGTTATCTCGCGGCCTTCGTATTGGACTGCGAGCGAGAGGCAGGACAGAACTCGCTCGCCGTCGCACAGAACGGTGCAAGCGCCGCACGCGCCCTGGTTACATCCCTTTTTCGAGCCAGTGAGGCGCAGATGCTCACGCAGCGCATCGAGAAGCGAAACGCGCGGCTCGATGTCGAGCGTATACGTTTGTCCGTTGATCCGCAGAGTCGTGGATATGGTTCCGGGCGATGAATTCGCGTCCCATGTCTCGGTGGTGAGTTGTTGGTCGTTCAAACTTTGCTCCTTGGTTGCTGTGTGCGGCGTGGCAACGTTGAAATGCCGGACGGGGTACGCAAGCAGGGCGTCTGCAGGCAGGTTAGCATTTTCACGGATCACACGAGAGGCCGGTGGGCCCTTGGATGTGGAGCAATGGACGGTCGTTTCGGTTTTGTTTCTTTGGGGCCTTGTTTCAACGTTGCGTCATTCGGCTGCTTTATGGATGCCATTGCCGGAGCCGATGTTTCGATGCCATTCGAGAAATGACACGGATGCGGCGCCTAGTTCAACTCGGTGTTTCCCCAACGATCCTTGACCCACATTGGCGCTCTTTCCGTTTGCATTTCAGGGGTCCGGGGCCCTCCGAGCTTTTTCAGGCCAACATGCACATCATTTCTTTTTCAGCGACTAGACACGTTACCCGCGATGCGGCGCTCGCGCAGTTCTTCGACGACCACGTCGATTCAGCTCGATACGGGATGGGGTATAGGCCTCCGCGCATCACGCCCTAACGTCTTTGAACCTGTCGATGCAGGCGCCGTGCAGAGGGCGGTCCAATCCCTGGACGATGCGGCAGTCGTCGAAGCTACGTCGCGGCTGTGCTTCGTCAGGATTCCCTTCAACAGCATGTTCGACGAAGTGTACAGGAATTTGATAGTTCCTGCTGTTTCACATCCCCTTGCGAGCCGATGAGAGGTCTGGAGTGGGCGTCGGGACGGAGCAAATCCGCACAACAATAAAGAAATCGCGACTATGCATTGCTGATCACGGGCACTAATCCAAATGTTTTGATTGTGCGTAAGCACTCGTAGGCCCATGATTGCAGGAACGTCTGGGCATGGGTCCAGTGCTTATGCACTTGGCCGTACAGTCGGCTGGGGTGACAACTGGGCGGTTCGGATCGGGACTGATAATTCAAATTGTGATCAGGCACGCCTCTGGACTACGCACGTCTGAGATGCGGCGGCTTATCGGTGCGCAATTCCTCCTGCAATTCGGGCCACTGTCACGACTCAAACGGGTTACCGGCTGGTTGCCAGCTTCCGTCTGCTGAGCCGTACGGGCTTGCGACTACTACTGTATAGCCGTCTGGATCCCGCATCCAGCACTCCCAATGATTTGGTCCCCCGTTGCCATCCGGAGGATTTCGATGCTTGTGCATGATAATGTCGGCGCCCATCCCAGCAGCTCGTTGCACCACATCTTCGAAGTCGTCCACCTCAAACCATAGCAACACGCCATTTCCATATGGCAGGTCGTCGGGGTTCCCGATCGCACCGTGATGGTGGCCAACTGTGAAGCCGTGCAACTGCAGGATTAATTGTCCTTCTGAAACGAGTTGCTCGTACTCAGCCCCTCCGTGGTTGCTGCGGCAACCGAGCAGACGCTGGTACCATTCACTGCTTCGCTTCACGTCGGTTACCCCGATGAGAGGTTGAGGTCGCATTTCATTCAATCACATTACCAACTTCCGACGCTTGCTTAGGGCGATGATCGGTCCCGGGGAGTCGGCCAGGGTTCGCAAAATTCCGGAGTGCCCGTTAACCGCTCAGACTGAAGCTCGGACCGATGCTCCAACATTTTCCTGGTGCGAAGCGGAACTCGCAACCGCATACACCGATATTCAAGATGTCGGTCGACAACGTCCGACAAGGTACGCTTGAGGACCGACTTGTTCAGGTTGGAACGCGGCCACGCCAGTTTGTTTCAGAATGGTATGCTCACCGCGGAACGCCAACACAGTTGAGAAGATGGTCGAACCTGGGATCACCCTGCAGGCCGTCAAATTCGGGCGTATACCTGAGAAAGATAAGGAGGCTTGCGCGTTCCCTGAAAGCCTCCCACAGCTCCTCGATAGCTTGGTCATGCTCACCGAGCTGAGCGTGAACCCGTGCAAGATCAATTGCGCGGATTCCAGTTACTACGGCGCCCGTCCGTGAACGCTGGTTTCTCAACTCCTGAAGTATCCTGTGCGCTTCTCCCGGCTGCCCAGCAATCGCGTGAATTAGTGCCGCAGTTGCATGGCCCCGGAAGTCTGGCCCGAAAAGAACGAGCACCTTCTTGGTTTGCTCAATCGCTGCCCCATACATTCCTTTGCGGGCATACGCCAGCGCCAGCACCTGCTGCGCCACGATGAATGAAGGTTCCAGTTCGACTGTGTTTTGGAGCTGTTCGATGGCGCTGTCGTATTGACGGGTCCAGTAATAGGCCAGGCCCAGGCTATAGTTGATGTGGTTGCAAAGCGGATCAAGATCCACAGCCGTTCTTATCTCTGCTATACCCTCTTCGCAGCGCCTCCTGGCGAGCAGCAATATGCCATGAGCGTAGCGGCCGTTCGCCTCATTTGGGTCCAAAAAGAGGCCTCTCTGGAGGTCACGCTCCGCTTCGGCCCAGTCCCCACTCGTATAGCAGCCGAACCATTCCGAGCAGGATATGAGCAGAACCAATGGCCTCTTCGATTTCGAGTGCCTTATTTGCCGCCGCCTTGGCTTTGGGAAACACATCAATCGGGCGGAGCATACCGAAAAAGCCGAGCATCGTGTAAATGTAGGCGAGTCCGACGTAAGGCGCCGCGTATGCAGGGTCTGCTTCGATTGCCTTGCGAAAATAATCGATGCCCTTCCGGAATCCGTCCGCAGTCCATTTGTTGGCGTGGTATGTGGCACGGAGGAGCAGTTCATAGGCTTCGTGGTTTTCGGTTGGCCGCCGAGTGAGCCGCTGCCTGTCTTTGTCACTCAGCCGGAGCTGCAGTTTGCTGACGATTTCCTGCGTGATGTCCTGCTGGATCACGAAAATGTCATCGACCCCGCGATCGTACTTCTCACCCCAAATTTGCGACTCACGCGCGGTATCAATCAGCTCCGCGCCTACAATCAGTTGTTTGTCCCGACGGAATACTCTTCCCGTCAGAACCAGCCGAACACCAAGCTCGCCGACGTATACGGGCCGTGTCGAACTTTTTCCCCTTGTAGCGGAACATAGTGGCGCGTGGAATAACACGGAGTTGCTTTAACTGCGACAGGTTATTAATGATGGTCTCGGCTATGCCATCGCTTAGATACTCCATGTCCGGGTCGTGACCGGCGTTATCAAACGGCAGGACTCCGATGGAATCGAGGAATTCAGATGAACGGCGGGCAATCTCTTCGGCAGGGTCAGCCAGTATGTATGTCCTGTCTCGAGTTCGCGCTTGAGTTCCTTCAGGCCTGTCAGCATCGAGGCAGCGCTCTGGTACCGCTGTTGGATGTCTTTTCGGAGAGCCTTTTGCAGGATTTTCTCGAGCTTTGCGGGCAACTGTGGATTGAGGCCCGAAGCCCGATGAGGTTCCCGGTTCAGGAGTGCGTCGAAGACCATCGCAGTCGTGGCTCCAGCGAAAGCTCGACGACCTGTCGCCATCTCATATAGCACCGCGCCGAACGCGAAGAGGTCCGCACGCCCGTCTACTTCTTCACCGCGCGCTTGCTCCGGCGACATGTACGCCACTGTCCCCATTGCTATACCGGGGCGTGTCAGGGGTTCAGGGTCGATCGATACCGTTGCGACGTCCTGCAGGGCCGCGGTCCCATGGGATCCTGGCCGGTCCCGCTCGCAGTTTCGCCAGCCCAAAGTCAAGAATTTTGGCATGGCCGCGCCTGGTAACGAAAATATTGCCTGGCTTGATATCTCGGTGGGTTATGCCTTGTGAATGTGCTGCCGTTAATGCATCGGCAATCTGGACCGCCAGTTCCAGCAGTTCCTTCGTGTTCATCGGCTTTCCCGCGATGCGGCGCGCCCAGAGTTTCCCCTTCCAGCAACTCCATCACAATGAAGGGCTGCTCTTCGAACGTGCCGATGTCGTGTATCACGCAAATGTTGGGATGATTTAGGGCGGAAGCTGCATGGGCTTCGCGCTTGAGACGTTCTACAGCCTGGCGGACTTCTGGCAAGTGCTTCCGACAGAAATTTCAGGGCGACGAACCGTCGGAGTCTGGTGTCCTCGGCCTTATAAACGACACCCATCCCTCCAGCGCCCAGTTCCTCGAGGACCGTGTAGTGAAAGACACTCCTGCCCAGCACAGCCGTCTGCTCTCTTCCAGGACAACCCCCGCTATGAGATTACACGGATCGGAAGAACAACACAGCTGACCTCAGCTCACATCGATAGGCGCCCTCTTCTCCAGAGCAGCACCTTCCCGGGATCGTAATCAACAAGAGCCCTTGCGTTCGGCATCGCATCTCGCTGGATGGATAGACCGTCCCGGCGTATCGGGTACGATCCCTTCCGGTACGCCTGAGCTGGCCGGCGTTACATTGATCCTGCGGCCTACCTGCAAGCCGTCCTCGCCGCGACGATTGCCGCTGCCATCGCGACCTTATGATCCTTGCTCCAGGGCGGCCCGATCGACCTCCTCAGCTCGAGAAAGTGAGCATTGAGGTCTCCGATGCGCAGCGCCTCTGCCGCTGCATTGAATACGTTCCTGGCGTTGTACCAGTAGACGGTCCAACCGCGCGCCTCGGCCGCGGCGGCCAGGGCTTTGCGGTACATCACCCAGTCGGCAAGGTTCTGCGCCCGATAGTTCCTGATCCGCTCGGCAATCGTTGGTGGCAGCGCTGGGCACTCGCGAAGCGCGACGCCGAGGATGCGCCCGGGCACCGTCAACGCAACGGCGTCCAGGCAGACATTCGCGTGCCATTCCGCTGACATCTGCACGCGCTGTACCAGCGCCACTGCCTGATCCAGCGGAAGCGCCTGCGCTTCGCTGTGGTGCGGTATCTTCGGCAGGTCCTCGTCCACCAGTTGGACGCGGCGACGATCAAGCAGCTTCCCGTTGCCCGCGACCGTGACCAGCACCGCCCAACCGCCGTGATCCGATACCCCGATGAACGCCTGGTCCGTCGACATTGATGTTTCCTCCTACACGAATCTCTGCCGTACCCCTTCAGGCCAGTATCGGCGGAAGTCGCGCCTGCCGTAGAACTCCACCCCCGCCTCGCCCGATTAGCATCGGGATCTCGGCTTGCAACTACTGAACTTGCTAAGAGACCTTAGTCATACACGAGTCCTGTTCTCGCCGATCCCACCATTAATGTCGGATCTTCCGCGTCAACTCACCAGGTCTGCAAGCTTTCTCCTCATTCGGAGTATGATCAGTCCGAAGTTGTCATGCCCGTCTTGACCCGGCCCATCGGAAACGAGACATGGGGAGCGCGAGCGGCGAGCTAATTGACTCTCCGCGAACGGAACTCCAGTCCTGGTCGATCAATCGGTACCGGGAGGTCAGGATCGCGACTGAGAACGGAGACGGCTGGCGGGTCAGGCCCTCATATTCGGGGTTGCGCGTTTACAGGTCCAAATCGAACGAGAATCCGGCTCCAGCAACAGGCAAGATAGCGCCCTCCCCCGGTGCGCGCCCATCGGTCATTTTGAGCGAGAGACTGCTCACATGGCCTGCTACGCACGAGAAGTATTCGCGCGGTCGTCGCCGTCGATGGGGAGAGATGTCAGAAAACTAGTGGGACGTCTCAGTGATAGCGTAACCAACTGATGACGATGGGCGCCTGCATGTTGTGCCACGCTACAGAGAGTTGCTGCAGGTGACAGAAGACCAACGAGAAGAGTTGAGGATGTGGGCGCACTCGCGAACGCTGCCAGCCGGCGATGTGTTCCGCGCAAAGCTGATTCTGTCGCTCGCCGATGGAATGACTTACGAACAGATCGTTAAGGCGCTGGGCACGACCAAGCCGACGATTGCGCGGTGGAAGGCCCGCTTTGAAGAGGCGGGTATGGACGGGCTCAAACCGCGCCATAGAGGTAGCCAGCCGAGGGCGGCAACGGCAACTGTGCAGGCGCGTGTTGCCCGGCGGGTGCAGCAGAAACCGCCAGACGGCTCTACTCATTGGTCATGCCGCAAATTGGCTGCTGATCTGGGAATGAGTCATGCGACGGTGCAGCGCATACTGGTTCAGGCCAAACTGCAGCCGCATCGGCTCGACCGATACATGGCCAGCAACGATCCGATGTTCGAACAGAAGGCGGCGGACATCATTGGGCTGTATATGAATCCCCCGCAGCACGCCGCCGTCTTCTGCGTTGACGAGAAGACCGCGATTCAGGCGTTGGACCGGCTCGTTCCAGTTCTACCGCTTTCGCCAGGTCGTGCCGAGCGGCATGGATTTGAATACTATCGGCATGGAACCTTGTCGTTGTACGCCGCTCTGGAGGTGAAAACGGGCAGAGTGGAAGGCAAGACCACGCGCCGTCACACAAGTGCCGAGTTCATTGAGTTTCTCACAGAAATTGTCGTCAAGACACGATGGGCGAAACAAATTCACATCGTCTTAGACAACCTGTCGGCACACAAGACATCGGCAGTTCAAGAGTTTCTGGCTGCGAATCCGAAGGTCCGTTTCCACTTCACTCCAACCTACTCATCCTGGCTCAATCAGGTTGAGCTATGGTTTGCCAAAATCCAGCGCGATGTCATCGACCGGGGTGTCTTTACTTCAGTAGCGGATCTATCGCGCAAGATTCGAAAATATATTCAGGCATACGGCAAATCAGCCAAGCCGTTCCGTTGGACGTACACCGATCCCAAGCACCGCATCAAGGTAATTCAATGACTGAGACGACCTACTAGATCAACGACTTCGTGTACAGTGTGGGTTTGTTTGGGAAGGCCGCTAGTCCGCATAGGAGAGAGACCATGACGGAGTTCAGCTACGTGCACGGAACATCTGACGTTCCACTACTCGGGGAAACCATAGGGGAGAACCTCGAGAAAACAGCCGCGGCTTGGCCGGACACGGAAGCGCTCGTGGTCCGGCACCAACGCATTCGCTGGACGTGGGCTGAACTGCACCGCCGTGTGAATGCGTTCGCCGCGGGCTTGCTCGCCCGTGGCTTGCAACGCGGGGACTGCGTCGGCATATGGAGTCCCAACAACGCGGAATGGATCATCGCACAGTACGCCACAGCAAAGGCGGGTCTGATCCTGGTCAACATCAATCCCGCCTATCGGTCGACCGAACTGGAGCACGTGCTCCGCACATCCGGGTGCCGCGCGCTGATCACGGCGCCGCCGGTTCAAGTCCGCCGACTATCTTGCCCTCATTCGAGCCATACCCGCCGAACGTGTCCCGGAGTTGCGGACGCTGATCTTGATCGGTGAACCCGAGAACGGCACGGTTGGGTTCGATGACGTCGTACGCGGCGGCGAGCGAATGGAGGCCGGCGAATTCGTCGCGCGCATGGATAGCGTGCAGTTCGATGATGCGGTGAACATTCAGTTCACGAGCGGCACGACGGGCGCGCCGAAGGGCGCCACGCTCACTCATCACAATATTCTGAACAATGCGTTGTTCGTTGCTCTCGGTATGAACCTTCAGCAGGGCGACCGATTGTGCGTGCCCGTGCCTCTCTACCACTGCTTCGGGATGGTCATGTCGAGCGTCGCCTGCGTCACACGCGGCGCAACCATCGTGCTGCCGTCCGAGTCGTTCGATCCCCTCGCAACTCTCGAGGCTGTGGAGGCGGAACGCTGCACCCATATCCAAGGCGTGCCCACCATGTTCGTCGCCGAACTCGGTCATCCCGAATTTCCTCGCTTCGATGTGAGTTCATTACGAGGCGGCATCATGGCCGGCTCGCCCTGTCCCATTGAGCTGATGCGTCGCGTCATTGAGGAGATGAACTTGCATGAGATGACAATCTGTTACGGCATGACGGAGACCAGTCCGGTTAGCTTCCAGAGCTCTGTTCAAGATCCAATCGAGCGACGGGTATCGACGGTGGGGCGGATTCATCCGCATGTGGAGGCAAAGATCATAGACAGTTCCGGGAAACATCGTGCCCGTGGGCACACCCGGTGAACTCCTGACACGCGGCTACTCTGTCATGCGGGGCTACTGGAAGGACCCAGCGCAGACGGCCTCTTCCATTGATGAGGCGCGCTGGATGCATACAGGCGATATCGCAACATTAGACCAAGAGGGCTTCTGCAAGATCGTCGGCCGCATAAAAGATATGGTCATTCGTGGCGGAGAAAATATTTACCCGCGCGAAGTCGAAGAATTCCTCTATACGCACGCCGGGATCGAAACGGCACAGGTCTTCGGTGTCCCGGATGAAAAGTACGGCGAAGAGCTGTGTGTATGGATCCGGCTGCGCACGGGCGCCAGCATCGACGAAGGAGAAGTGCGAGCGTTTTGCGAAGGCCGGATCGCGCATTACAAAGTGCCGCGTTACGTGCGATTCGTGGACACCTTTCCACCACGGTAACGGGCAAGATTCAGAAGTTTGTCATGCGGGATGAGATGATCCGGCAGCTTGGGCTCTGCGACTCCATACGACGGCATCGCGACCTAAATTGAGTGCTCCGTAGACTGGTATACACTCGACGGGCCGTCGCTAACAACAATCTGTTAGACTCGCCGCATGATGCTGGCGGCTGCGAAGCTATTGATGCTGGCGCTCGCGGATTGCGACGACATTACTACAGCGTCACTGAGCGGCGATCTCTTCCTCGCGTGCCACTCGCCATCCGATGCATTCACGATACCAGTCATCGGACGCAAGGCGGGCAACGACGAGATGGATGGTTACGTCATCCGCCTGAAGAAGGACACATACGACCTCGCCTGGGTTACCCGGATGGGCGGCAGCGCTTACGATTCCGCTTCGCGTGTGGCCGTCGACGGCCAGGATAACGCCTGGGTTGCGGGTTTCACCAAATCCGCCGATTTTCCGGTCACGGACGATGCCTGGCAAAAATCCTACGGCGGTGACGGCGATGCGTTTCTGGTGAAGCTTTCGCCTGCCGGGCAGGTCCTGTTCTCGACCTTTGTTGGTGGACCGAAGTCTGACTTCGGGAACGCAATCGTAGTGATCGACGGCGTACCTATCATTGGCGGAACCAGCGACGGAGATGGTTTCGTGCAGCGCGGACCGTCGCGGCGTGTCACCTTCGGCGGCAAGGGCGAAGAAAAGCTGACTGGCATGGCGCACCACCGGAACAAACTATATGCAACCGGCTACACAAAATCGAATGACTGGAAAAAGCTTCGTGGCCCATCGGACGCGTTTGTAGTCAGGCTGAATGCGCAGACACTCGGAGTCGAGAAGGTCGAGTACTTCGGCGGCAGCGGCGACGACTCGGCCTGGGGCATTGCCGTCAATAAGGATGGTGGCGTGTATATCGCAGGCCAAACTGATTCGCCGGATCTGCCCCGTGCCCATCGAGGCTTTCAGAAGAAGAAGAATGGCGGGGTTGACTGCTTCATCGCGCACCTTGGTAGATCAACAACCTATTTCGGCGGCTCGCTGAAGGACGAGGCCGGCTATGACGGCCAAAACATAGCCCTTGATGCCGACGGCAACATCTGGATTGCTGGAATAACATACTCGACAGACCTGCCCGCTGAGGGCACTTACAGCGGAGGAGATGGCGACGCTTTCATCGCGAAGTTTACGCCGTCACTGAACAACGCCATCTTCGCGTCGTACTTCGGCAGCCCATCAAGAGAATTGGGCGAAGGCGTCGCGGTCATTCCCGGCGGGGCCGTGATGACCATGGTCCGTTTCGGCGACAAGGATGGTATCGCTGTCGGACCGTTCCGCGCGCACTCTGCTATTACGATATGGCGGCAATGAGTGGCAACCGGTGAATGTTCCGTACTAAATGTTCAACGGCACGGATTCATGGCCTATGGCACAATACGAGAACGATATCATTTGGAGCCATCCGGAAGATGAATGGCCGCGCGAGCATGATGCGCAAACAGCTCGAGGTGGGTACTCGCCTTGTATGACGAAACCATCGAATCGATCAAGGCTGGCCGCGGACGTGCGCCTGCCGGGAACCTTCGCGGAACACAAAGCTTCGAAAACAAGCTTTTCACAACCGTACCGCAGAGACTTGCGGAGCGGTTCATCGACGGTGGCGAGAAGCGGGCGGTGAGGCGATCGGCCGCAATGCACAGAGCAAGCGAGGCGAATGAGTGCACGTGCAGGCGGACTTTCCGCCAGAAATGCTACCGCTCGCCCCAATCGTCACAGCCTCAAATAGGGAAATGACATGAGTTATGGCTCCAGCGAAGAGGCTCGGCTTTGAGCAACCTGGGCCGAGCTCGGGACAAGGAGTCGTGGCGTGCCGCCTTGTTGAAAGTGTTGACGGCGTGGAACCGTCACCAGGTCTGGAAAATCCTGACCGCCATCATCGTGATCTGGATCGTCAGCGGCACAGCACTCCATTTCGCGGAGCGTGACACGAATCCAGAGTACGCGACGGTGCGCGAGTCCTTCTGGAACGTTTGGGTCACCCTCTTCAGCGGGCTCAACAGCACGCCCAACACTCGTATTGGGCGACTGGTGATTTCCGCCGTGCTTGTCGTCGGTGTCGCCCTGGCCGGTTTGTTCACGGCCAGCGTGGCATCGATCCTGGTCGAACGCTCACTAAGGAGTCGTGAGGTGTCTACTATTGAAATGTCTGACCATCTGGTGCTGTGCAACTGGTCGCCGCGAGCACTCGACTGGATACGCGAGGTACACAGCGGCATCGTCACCGACAAACGGGCAATTGTGATCGTTCACGATATACCGGACGAAGTTGTGCTCCCTGATAAACAGGATGAAGCCGTTTTCAGCGACGTCTATATCGTCAAAGGTGATCCAGCCAGCGAAGTGATCCTGCGCCGCGCCAAGGTTGCGCAAGCGCATTCCGTCGTCATCTTGTCGGATGACCGCCAGGACCAGCACGCCGACGGAAAAACCATCGTGTGCTGCATCGCCATCAAGAGCGTTTGCGTGCAGGAGCGTCAGCCAAACATCGTGGCCGAGTGCCAGGATCCGAAATACCGGGCGCACATGCGCAAGGCGGGCGCCGATGAAGTCATCTCGGCGGCCGACTTCGGGTTACGGCTGATGGCACGTGCCGCGCTCTTTCATGGCATGACGCGCGTTTATCAGGAACTGCTGTCGGTCCGCCGCGACGCCAACGAGATGTACCTGGTGCCGACGCCTGCCCAACTGATCGGGATGGATTTCGTCGCAGCGTCAAACGTGTTCCTGACCGATCGGACAAGTATGAAGGCCTGCCTTCTCATCGGGATCTATCGCGGTGACAAAATGATGCTCAACCCGGTTGGCGGGGAAGCGGGACCGTTGCGCGAAGGCGATCAGCTGATCTTGCTGAGTCAGACTCCGCCGGATCTTTCGAGGCTGCAGACGCCCGACGCTGCATAGCTTCAACAGGTCATCCATCTCGATCGAGTCTTTAAACTCGCTCGCCTGAGAGTGGTCCACTTCAGTCAGGAGCGCAGCAGTGTTTTCACGGCGTCACCGCGCGACCTTACTAATGAACTCCACCAGCTTCGCGTTCACTTCCGCTGGTTTCTCCGATCTTTCCGGCATCTATCGCTGCTCGGACCGCCTTGGCAAACAGGACTCTGCCTGACCGATCGCCAGGAAGAGGAGAGCGAGCGCGGCGATCTTCACCGTTCAATGACACGAAACACGCGGTGTTCGAATCTCGTGGTAGACTTCTCGTGCCGGATTGAGCGGCTTGAGAGCGGCATGCCGACAAACACTCGGGAGATTCGAATGAGGGTTCAACCGTTCGCGGCGCTTCTGTTCTGCGGGCTCCGGATGCTGTGCCCGGTTGAGGCGCAGAGCGTAGATCCAACTCTGGTCCGCGAAGTCATGACGGTCCGAGATGAAGTAGCACGCAGTAAGGAAGCTCTCCGTCAGTACACATGGACGGAACTTACCGAAGTGCGCGTCAAAGGGGACCTCAAGGCGTCCAATGAGTTCCTTTGCCGCTATGACGACTCCGGCAAGGTGACGAGAACCCCTACCGGCAAGGGCAAGGAAGATGAGGCGGCGAGCGCGATCTCGAAGAGGCACATGGTGCGCAAGAAAGCCGACATGCAGGACTACATTGAACGAGCGGTCGGCATGATCAATACGTACGTCCCGTTGGACCCGGAACAGATGCGGCACCTGCTGCAGGACGGTCGAGCATCGTCGGGGCCGGCGGAAGCCGGCAAGTCTACGATTCGCTTAAAAGACTATTTCCAGGACGGCGACTATCTGATCTTCGCTTATGATCCGGCTTCGAAAGCTTTGCTTAAAGCGACGGTCGTATCCACTTTGGGAAGCGCCAAAGATCCCGTGTCGCTGGAAGCGGTTTTTGAGACCCTACCCGACGGAGTGACCCACCTTGCGACCGCAACGGTGAATGCCACAGCAAAGAAGGTCCAGGTGATCACGCGAAACAGCGCGTACCAGAAGCGTACGAACTGAGCCGCTACTTTTCTTTTGGCGGAAATCGGTCGAGCGCCTTCTTTACCGCGGCCGTGATCTTCTTGTCGCGCTTCCGCATCTCGCGGATCTGATCGCCGCAATAGGCCCGCCATATCAGCTTCGAGGTGGACGCGTCGACAATATCGATTACCAGCATGCCGTCCATGTAGGAGTCGATTTCGGTGGTAGTCCACGTCGCAGGCCCATACCATCCATATCCGGCGTCGACGATCTTGATGCTCTGCCCGGGATTCGCATGCAGGAAGAACGTGATGAAAACATCCGGGGAGTGCTCAACCGGCTGCAATCCCTTCTTCATCAACTGTGTGTTGCCTGCTTCCAGCACAAGCTGAATACCGGTCGCATAGACTTCCTTTAACTCCGGATTCTTCTCGAAGACGGGGTGCGTTCGCCACTGATATCGCTTGATGCGAGAGAAATCGCCTCCGGGATCGGACTCGATGTTTATCTTCTGCCCAAGCGCGACCGATGGCGCCAGGAGGCCGCAGCAAAGGATGCATCGCACTAAGATGGATCCGGCAATTACCGATCTCGAGAAGATCACGCCTGGCGAGATGCCGAAACAATACGCCGAGATTTAGAAATGCGCCTCTGCTGTCGGGAGGGTCGCACGGCAACCGATACAGGACGGCTCCCTTTCGCGCACGCGGAGAGTTCGCGCTATCCGATCAGTTGCCGCAGCCTGCGGCCGATGGCGTCCGGGTCTTCCGAACGCAGGCAGGCGGGGCTAAAGCCGATGATGCCGCTGGCGGCCTGCGAAGGATCCGCGTGGATAGACGGGGCGCCGCTTTGCAACGCAATGCAGACATCCATGCCACTCATTTTGAAGCCGGGCTCGAGCGTGAGGACGAACCTGGGTGTAGCGCCACCGGTGCGCACTTCGGTACGGGCGTTGCGGAGGGAGCCGGTGGCAGAATCGAGCCGCTTCACCATGCTGAGCAAGCGGTCGTACCGGGCTTGCTCATTCTCAGCGAGGAAGCGGCGAAGCGCCACTAGCAGGCCCACGATGGTTTCCTTGCCCACCTTGCATTGCCGGCCGATCCCGTGCGGAGGCAGTCCGGCGAGCCGGTCCTTATCGATCAGACTCGGTGGCGGCGACCATTGCTCCCATGCGATGTCGAGGTCGAGTTGCTGAAGCACCGCCGACATAATGAGGTCGCGCGCGCCACAGAGGATGCCGGAGCCTTGCGGGCCGCCGATTGCCTTGCCGCCTGAGAAGGCGACCAGGTCTGCCCCGGCAGCGATAAAGCGGCGGAGGTTGGCGGCGGGCGGTAGTTGCGCGGCCGCATCGACGAGCAGCGGCACGTGTTTGGAGTTGGCCACGCGGGCTACTTCCTCGATCCTGGGGCGAGCGCTCGCGTTGGCCACGTAGAATATAGCGGCGGTGCGCTCGGTCACGGCGGCGGCGATCTCCCACGACTCGGCGTCTCGGATGCCCGCGCCCGCTACGCGGTCGGGCAATCCGACTTCTACAATATGGACGCCGGCCGAGCGGATGGCATGGTCATACTGATTACGCTGGCTGCGCACCATCACCACTTCATTCTTCATGCCCGTGGTGTCAGGCAGGCGTGCCATTTTGGCCGGGTCGAGGCCCGCCACACAGGCGGCGGCGCCCAACAGGAGTCCGGCCGCGGCGCCTGAGGTGACGATGCCTGCTTCGGCGCCCGTGGCTTCGGCGATAATCTTGCTGGCGGCAGCCTGAATCTCGGCCATGTCGACGCAATACTGCGCGGCTTCCTGCATGGCCGCCGTGACTTCCGGGGCCAGCAACGCACCGGAGACGCGCGTAGAGGGGCCTTTCGCGTTGATGATGGTGCGCGCACCGATCGTGTCGTAAATGCTCATCGCCTGATGTTGCATCATCGCACGAGAGCCCGCTCCGCTGCGAGCAAATCCGCCCTGCCGAGCCGGGCGAAGACCAGCAGCAACAGCAGTATTCAGCGCGCTGTTTCGAGCGGCTTGATCTCCGTCACCTCTTCAAGTTCGAGAACGATGCGAAGCAAGCCGCCATCTTTCATCTGATACGTGAGCCGCTCGGAGGACCGCCCACGACAGGGACCGTGATCTTCAAGTAGGGCTTGCCGGTGACAGCAAGTACCCAGTGTCCGGCCCCTTGTCTTCAACTTCTTATCGAGCACCAGAGCGCCATCAAACCATAGCCGCGTATTTCCTTTCTCCGGATCCTCCGACCAGCGGATGTGCATCGCCACTCGATGCCATTTGCCGATCGGGAAATCCGCTTCCCAGTGCGTCCCGTTGCGCCCGAGGTTACCCGTCCGATACTTTAATCGCCGCGCGGCCTCCTTCTTTCGGCTCTACCCACCAAGTCATCAAGTTGTTGTAGCGAGGCGGCGGGTTTCCCTCCCAATAGAAGAAGTTGTCGCGATCCTTCGGCGCTTCTCACGAGGTACATCGTGCATTGCGTGTAAGCTTCCTTCGGTGCGATCCTGAGCCGCATGGTCTAGATCAACCTTCCTTGCGGGCTTCGCCATGCCTCTGTTTTGCGGCACCACCACCAGGCGAGCGCGGTCGCGAGGGCCATGTCATCGCGCGAGCCGGGTTTGAAGCCGGTCAGTTCCTTGACGAACTCTTCGGCGAGGAGGAGCCGGCGCGGGATGCGCAAGCGGCCTTCGTCGAAGAGGAGTTGCAGGCAGGACAGGAGGTCGCGCTTGGGGACGTGGAAGCTGCCGCTTCGCGCGACTGTGTCCTGAGCGCCGCCGGTGATGGTGATGGGTACGAGGCGGCACGGTAGCTGGGCGCGTCTGAGGAGATCGACTATCGGGGCGCCTACGCCGGTTTCATCGACGACGAGTGTGCAGTGATGAAGGCGGCCGTCCCGGAAGAGGTTGTGCATGTGCTGCACGACGTCCGGGTATGGCGTGCCCAGGGCGATGCGCTCCAGGTAGACGAGATTGACGTAGGGCTCGCGCTCCCATTCCCAGGTGACGGGATCGCGGCGGCCGGTGACGTCTTCGCCGACTTCGAGGATAGCGATGGCGGATGGGTCGCGCTTCTGGCCGAGGTCGAGACCGATGACGATGTTGCCGGGTTTTAGCATGGGTGGTTTACGCTCCGCTCCCTGCCGGTGGCGGCTCTGCATGACGTTTTCGACATGATGGAACTACTTCGCTCCTTCCGGGATGAACGGGTTCAGAGTGTCATCGAAGCAGCTTCGGATTTGGGCTTCGTCGAACATGGCTCCTTGCATGTGTGTGAACTCGCCGAGGTATTCCTGGCGGAAGCGGGCTTCGCCTTTGCGGCGCTCGGCCAGGAGGAACGCGGGGGCGTAGCGCGGGCATTTGTCCGCGCTTGCGACGATGCGCAGCCAGGGCTCGGTTCCGTTGATCCACTCGTCATAGAAGAAGCCTTGCTTGCCGTTGGGCGTGCTCATGAGCCAGAGCTCGCCGTTGGTGGCGGCCAGCATGGGGCGCACGGTGTTGTAGATTTCATCGCGGACCTGCGCGGCTTCATCGACCAGCAGCATGGACGCGGTGTATCCGCGGAGGTTGCCCTCATAGCGGCCGGGCAGTCCGATGATGCGCGAGCCGTTCGGGAACTTGATCGAGATGCGATTGCGGCCATCGCCTTTGAGGCGGAGTCCGAGGTCTGAGGCGAAGTCCTGGGCCTTGGCGACGAGTTCGCCGCTTTGCCGCTCGGTTGGACTGACGACGAGGATCTGGCTTTTGGCGACGAAGTAGGCCCGGTGAAACGCTTTGATGGCCATGACGGTGGACTTGCCCCACTGGCGCGCGCAGTTGAGGATGCCTCGGGTGTGGCCGACCTGGAGGATTTGCGTTTGGACCGGGTCGGGTTGAAAGCCGAGGGCCTCTTTGGCGAACCGGGCTGCGTCGACTCGGGCGATCATCGGGTGGTTCATGGCGAGGCTCCGTCGTAGGCTTCGATGGCGGCGAGCACGGCATCGCGCGCATCGGAGAAGGGCATCAGGGTTCGCATGAGGATGACGAGGAAGGCACTCCAGTCGACGGGCTTGGGAAGGGCGGCGGCCTTTGCGTTCGGTGTTTCGGCTTTGGGTTCTTCCTTGGGTTGCTGCTTGCCGAGGTACACGTATCGCGGCGGCGCCGGATTCGGGCCGTAATTGGTCGCGACTTCGATCATTTCTGCGGATTATTCGCCGGAATTCTTGGGTTCGTTTGGAAATTTTCGGTTATTTCGGCGGGCGCGGAGCTGGTAGAGATTTTCGACGGCGCGTTCGTAGCTGCGGCGCATGCGGGTCTCGTAGCGGTCCATGAGGCGCATGTTCTGGCCGAGGTCTCGGGCTGCGGCTGCGTGCTGGGACTCGTAGTCCTGGGGCTCGAATTCGGGGTTTTCGCGTTGCTTTGCGATTTCCATATCGAAGAGGGACGTTTCCATCGACCAGCAGCGGCGAAGGCGCCAGCGGGCGGCGGCGATTTCCGTGACCAGTTCGGTTTCTATTTCGGTTTCCGGTTGGAATTCGCGGTGGCAGGCTTCGAGGAGAGCTTGCCAGCGGTCTGATGATTCTCCTTCGATGACGATGAGTTTCGCGCCGGCGAGTCCGTGAGCGGTGCTGTTTTGGGCGGATATGGCTCGGCCGATGGTGGTGGCGGGGCCTCGGGATTTGGCGCCGTTGGCGCGGGATGCTGCGATTTGCGCTTCAGTGCGCATGATTCCTCCTGGTTGGAAGTTACCATGCGTGGGTTTGGGTTTCGGGTGGGGTTTTAGGTTAAGTTGTTGGTTTTTCGGGTAGATATTTTTGTGGTTTGGCGTTACAATGACTTTCTAGGGGTGGCTAATTTGGAGAATTTATCTGGGTTGATGCTGTTGTCCCCTGCCGGCTTCTTCATACATTTCTAATTGGAGGCGAGGATTTGAAGATCCAACGGCGTTTCACAGTACTAATCTGAAGGCATGCACTCGGACGTGGTCTCGAACCATGCTCAACTCTTCAGGGTAAGCCCGACGGCCCCCTGATAAACTTGTTACCTCAATGGCTAACCAGAAGGTTGATGACGCGTTCAACTCGATGCTACGGACTGACTATATCGCATTGAGGGACACCGCAAAGCTAAGCCTCTTGGCTGAATACTACGTCGACTACTATGGATTCCTGCGTAACGTCCTCAGTGACAGCGACCAACTCATCGTCGGACGACGGGGCACCGGAAAGACCACGCTGCTGTATCGGGCGTTAGTCGAGTCAATGCGTTCGTGGGACAGAGAACAGCCCGCAATCGCGAAACCTCGCACTCTCGCAATCTACATCGACTTGAATAAGTGCCAGGCGCTTTCCGACTTGCAATCTGACGAATATTCCGATTTTGAACATGTGTTCGTTTCTGAGTTCTGTGACGCGATTACAGAAGAAATCAGCCGGAACTGGCCTGCGGTAAATTCCCAGCCGGGTTTTTTTTCGATCGTTGTTCCAATCCGCCGAAGCAAAGAGGGTCAGTGAAACGCGATCCCTGCTTGCAAAACTCGCCACTATACTACAGTCCGGTCTGCCGCGCACAATCGACCGGTCAGGTAAAGTCGAAACGAAAGACGCCGCAAGATCTAGGTTCGAGATCGAAACATCGGCTGGAGCGAACTTCGCCGAGAAGCCCTCAGTTTCCGCAGGTGCAAAGTCGAAGTCTGAGAGCGCAACTGAGCAAGAACAGAGGTCCAGCTATTCGATCGCGTATAGACTGACGATTGCCGATGTATTACAGCTCATCGGGGATCTCCGAGAAGCGGCGGACATCCCGTCTGTGTTCTTACTGATTGACGAATTCTCAGCTCTGAATGAACACTTTCAAAGGCGCTTCACGACCCTTCTCAAGAAGTTGATCGGCAATCACTCCGGCCTGTTTGTCAAACTGTGCGCCATCACCGATAAGTACACTCTTGGGAGTTCACTAATACTACAACGGGACCTTTTTGAAGTCTCTCTGGATCTCGATGCATTCGTCGAGCGCAGCAACTCCCTCAATAATGCAATGAGCGAACTTGAGCTTTTGACTGAAAAGATCGTATCCGAGCGAATTCGCGTGTATGCAGATTTGGCACCCAAGCAGGTTTTCGAGGACCCGCACGAGGCGTGGCGAGAAATGACTCGCTCCGCAATGGGAGTACCTCGGACACTCGGAATCGTTCTTAAACAGGCGTGGAGTCGAGCTTCTCAATCGGACAGGCGAATCACCAAGTCGGATATCGACTACGGTATTCGATATGCCTCACGCGCATACGTAGATCAACTAGAAGGTGCCTCTAAGGGCAGTGTAGCGCTGCCCAATATGTTTCAGAGATCTGGAACGCAGTTCTGGCTCGAGCCGTCGCCGAGCGTGCGAAGGGTACAGAAGCAAGCCACTTCATGGTACTTCCAAAGAACGAAGTGCGCCTTAAATACTTAAGCATGTGTTTCGTGATTCATCTGCTTACCAAGGGGCGAACCACAAAGAAGGACAAATCCGCCAGAAGTCTTTACTGCATTGATTATGGCGTGTGTCTTGAGAATAACTTGGGCTTTGCCATCGACAAAAATATCCTAAGGCAGCATAGATTTGCGTATGACAGCGACCTTGAGCAGTTCGATCCGCTATTTGAGAAGGTATCAGAGCCGACGTACACCTGCACAACTTGCCGCGAAACGTACAGGGAGAGTGAGTTGCGCATCCGGGGAACGGTGATGGCTCTTTGCGTGAAAGACTATTCCCAGCTCAGAAAAAATGATCTGACCGAACTCGAGAATAAATACACGGAAGAGGAGATAAAGATAATTGGCTCGATTCGCTCTTCGTCTTCAGAGGATCAACTGATTGCGCGACAAGTAGCCGATGACGTCGGGTGCTATGTGCAGAAGGTCGCGAGATTTGGCGGCAAACTCGAACGAGAAGGGATCATCACCCGCGAGCGGAAAGAGGAACTACGCAAGAACATCTACTACGGTGCGGATGGACTGAATCACGTAGCAACTGCCTCTAACGAGGAATTCTTTATGACGAACGACGAACTGGATAGCGGCTGCGATCTTTAAAAGGCACGATCGTCGAAGCGATTGGGACCGGAAACTCGCCACCCGTCCAGTCAACTTCCGGATTGCGCGTGATCCAGGAGTAATCCGGAAAGAGCATAGCGTCCTATCGAGAGTGATAGCGCGTTCGGGGCTGCGAGGACGTGGCTGTTCGTCCCCGCGAGGCCGGTGGCTAGGCGCAGCGTTTTGGCGAGCGACCCTGACGCCACAGGCCAAGAGCATGATGCGTCGAACCGCGCCGGGTGAGTGGCCATTTCCACGACGATTAGGCCGTGGAGCGGAGTCCCTGTTCCACGCATCACCCGGACGGATCGTGGCGCGCTTCCGGAGGCGGATCCCATAACCTTCAGGGTTCGCTGGCGGAGATTTGCCTCCCACTTTTCGTTGAACGAGATGGTTCCCTCGAACACGTCGGTATAGGGATTGGGTTCCAAGGTCGGTGGAGCAATGGCGGTTGTACCCGTCCATTGTATTAACCCAGTCGCGCCCTGGAAGCGACCCGTCCCGCCGACGATCCGAAGGGTCGCGGCCCCAGTTGTTGGACCGGTTCCGTGTCCGTCATCGCCTCTCATCAAGACGACGTCGCCATTAGCCGCTGTGAGTACAAATGTCACTCTCCCTACTCCGGTTGCGGTCGACTTCTACATCGCCCTCCAGGGTGAAGCTCCCAAGATGCGTTGCGTGCCCCTTTCCGGCCTGATGCAGGTAGACGATATTCCGGACCGGATCGAAGCCGAGATTGGTGACTACACCCCCGGACCGACCCTTGAACGGGACGCTTTCTCCTGCCATTGCCGGCAGGCTAAGAATCAGGGCGGTCAGAACGGTTCCGACGGCGCCGAATGCGGACAGTCGCTGTTTCATAGTTGAGTTCCTCTGCTGCTTTTCGATCAGCAGATCCACCCTACCGCCGGGCGGGCGCTTCCGCGGTCGTTCTTTTGTGCAATCGAGATCGTCGGATAAGACAATGAATATGCAATAGTTACTGGCATCGGTCATCAACTGCTATACTCGGTCCGACTTAAGGAGACTGGATGCTTCCTCAGGCCGTGCCCGGACCAAAGCTGGGCTTCGGGCCTTTTCAATACGACCCGTCGGTCAGAGAGTTGTGGAAGCACAGTTCCAGACTCAGACTCCCATCGCAACCGCGGGAGGTTCTGGAGGCATTGCTCGAGCGTCCCGGCGAACTGGTGACCCGCGAAGATCTTCGCAACCGGCTCTGGCCCGGGGCGACAGCAGGCGACTTCGAGCACGGTCTCAATGCGGCGGTCAATAAACTGCGGCAGGCGCTCGGTGATTCCGCAGACCAGCCGCGCTACGTCGAGACGATCCCCGGCCGAGGCGGCTATCGGTTTGCCGCTCCGGTGCGGTTCGCTTCAGCAAATGCGCCGGTCCGCGAAATGCCAGCGCCGCTGGCGCTGCGAATCGAGCCGAACCGGCCAGCGCCGGGCAGATGGCTCCGCCTGGCGGTGGCCGGTGCGCTTGTAATGACGGCGATTTCCGGCGGGATCTACTGGTACACACTCAGGCCGCAACTCCCGGCGGCTCGTGTAGTACGGTTCTCCGTCCACCTCCCGCGGGATTTGCTCTGGAAGGCGGTGCCAGCCGGCAGACAATCGCGCTTTCTCCGGACGGGACGAAACTGGCTTTTACGGCGATGGACGCGAGCGGGGCGTTCAGCCTGTTCGTTCGGGATTTCGAGTCGCTCGAGCCGCACAGGGTCCCCGGTACGGAGGGCGCGCACACGATGTTCTGGTCGCCGGATGGACGAACCCTATATTTCATGGCCAAGGGAAGACTCTGGCGCGCAGACCATGGAAGGCGGCGCGCAGTCCTGCTCGCCGAGTCGCCGCCGTTTATGATTACCGGCGCGTGGTTGGGTCCAGAGCGGTTATTTGTCAAGGCGCATCGGCGAGTTACACGGTCGGCGCATCGGGCGGCGATTTGAAA
Organism: Bryobacteraceae bacterium; assembly: GCA_963825845.1. Taxonomy (GTDB): domain Bacteria; phylum Acidobacteriota; class Terriglobia; order Bryobacterales; family Bryobacteraceae; genus DASQDN01. The sequence continues at coordinate 37,766 of CAWGVL010000088.1, forward strand.
GAAGTCGGGAGTAGTCGTTGGTGGCCCCAATTGTTGCCCGATGGAAAGCATTTCGTCTGCCTGATGGATGAAGCGATGTGACAACCGGCCCGGCGTGGGTGCGCATCGTCCGGTCGTCCGATTTTGCAGTGGTGAAGGATCTCTTCCAATCCGAGACGCGAGCGCAATTCATCGCCTCGACAATGAGATCCGGAAAGGGGATATTGCTGTACGTTCGTGCGGGAGTATTGTTGGCGCTGGCCGTTTGATCCTCGCACTTGGGAGTTATCCGGAGACCCATGCCGGTGGCCCGTAGCGTCTATCAGTTTGCGACAGGCGCGGCGGACTTCTCGGTGTCCGCGACGTGGCGTAGTCGCGTATCAGAAATTCGTCAGCCGGACGCAACTAGCCTGGGTGGATCGCGCCGGGCGGGAGAGTGGGAACAATCGGCCCGGCCAACGTGAACGTGAAGGCGAGCGCGGTTATCGCCGGACGGCAAATGGGCCGCGGCCGGCTATAGATCTGGATGACCGGGCAGGACCTCTGGCTCTTCGATGTCAAAACGAACGCCGGGCGCCGGCTGTCGTCCGAGTCCGCCGGTCGTGATTGCGCTGTGTGGTCGCCCGATTCGAAGAAGATGGTTTTCATGTTCGGGTCTCCACGGAAACCGGGCCGCGAGTCCATTTGCGCGGGTTGGGAGAACTGGACGCGGAAGAGCCGCGCCCGAGGCAGGACTTCCAGATTCCGCTCGATTGGTCAGCCGACGGGCGCTTCATCGCTCTCATGAACACGGGCATTCCTCGCTTTGCGAACGAACAGCAGTCGGACATCAGCGTGATCGACATGGCGAGGGAAAGAAGATCGTGCCGTTGTTGAATAGCCGCTTTCATGAAAGCTGGGGCGCTTTTTCTCCGGACGCGAAATGGTTTGCATTCACGTCGAATGAGTCGGGCTCCAGCGAGGTGTATGTGCAGGCGTTCCACTCGGGTGCCGCGCCTGATATTAACGGGTCCGCGCTACCGGGCGTCAAAGGCGGCGCCGCAACCATTCGTTGGCGCCGGGATGGCCGCGAACTGTATTTCGTGGACGGCGCAGGAATCGTGAGGCCGTGCCTGTGAAGTGGGCGCTCCGCCCGAATTTGGTCCGGCGGAGGCGTTGTTCACGATCAGCACGGAGGCGCGAGCCGCCATTCACTCTGTCCCGGATTTGACGTGTCCGTCGATGGCAGCCGTTTTGTGATTCCGGTGGTGAGTACGGCCGACGGGCCATCTATCGTCGTGATCCAGAACTGGGAAGGATTGCTGACGCAGGTTCAGCCAGTTCCACAGTAGTCCGCTTGACGAACGCGTTGACGTTGCCGGAATCTTATATCCTGTTGAATAGCCGCTCATGTCTCCGGCCCCCGATTCCGGGCGCATCACGCGCCACCGGAACTTGCGACTAACCATTTGCGGAAATGTGCAAGCCCCCGAGATGCCGCGGGGCCGGCGTCTCCGATTTCCCGGATAGTCGCTAGCCTTCATCGGAAATGCCTCGGCGCAGGGAAAGTCGTGCGGCATCTAGGTCGATCCGAGGCAGTTTCGATAAGGGGACAAGAAGGAAGCCGCTGGCGTTTGCGGCGGATGCGGCAGCTATGGAATTTGAATACCGTCTTGGTACTGTAGCGCTTCCAGTACCAATGAATCACTCAGGTCCCGAACTCGCTGGACGTCTCTCATCCACAACATACGCTGATCCTACGTCGATCTTTAGTCCGAAGCAAGGAAGGCCGACTCGGAGACGCCAACCGGAGACTGACGCGTAGCGTCCACCGCGCCAGCGGCTCCGTCCTGGTCGGCCACTCGGTAGTTGAGCCGGATCGGGACCGATAAGTCGGGTTGTGCCAAGCTTGAGAGATTCGGACTCTTGGGCCTGATCGGCCGCACGGTCGATTCGAGGCAGTGCCCGGTCGCCGTCATCCACTCGCATCCAGCGAGTGTGCCGTGATGAGTTCGGGCGCTTGCTACTCGATCTGGCGCTGAAGCAGGCCGCGCATGCGGTGACGCAAGAGACCCAGGGACAACCACGGACCTGTACGTTGATAACATCGAACCCATGCGAATTCTCGCCGTTGCTTTTCTATTCGGATATGCCGCATTCCCGGCGCTCGCTGACGACGCGCTTCTGCAACGTCCTGAGATCAGGAAGGCGCTTGCGTACATCGAGTCCTCGCATGAAAAGACTCTTGCCACACAAGTTCTCATCGCCGAAATTCCCGCTCCAACGTTTCACGAGTCCGAGCGCGCGAAGTATATGGCGGATCAGTTCCGTGTTCGAGGCTTGAAGAATGTCGAGATCGATAAGCAGGGTAACGTACTCGGCTGGCGGGACGAGACACACAGGACATACTTGTTCTCGCTGCTCACCTCGACATCGCATTCGATAAGAACGTGGACACCAAAGTCCGCAAAGAAGGCCCGCGCTGGTACGGTGCAGGGCTGGCAGACAACAGCCGTGGTTTAGCAGCTTTACTGAATGTCATCGAGGCGCTCAGGGAAAGCAACATCAGGACACGCCGAACCCTTCTTTTTGTCGCAAACGTGGGCGAAGAGGGATTAGGGGACCTGAACGGGGTGAAGTATCTGTTCAACGAGAGCGCCTTTCGCAGCCGTCTGAAGGAGTTCGTTGCGATCGACGGAACGAATCCCGCAAACGTTACCACGGGGGGCACCGGCTCAAAGCGATACTCCGTGACTCTGCATGGCCCGGGGGGGCACAGCTACAACAATTTTGGCCGGCCCAGCGCAATTCATGCCGCCAGCAGGATTATCGAACGGATTTCTGACTGGGACATTCCGAACTCTCCGAAGACAACCTTTACCGTTGGCAGAATTAGCGGCGGAACATCCGTCAATGCGATCGCGGAAGAGTGTTCTTTCGAGGTAGACCTTCGCTCAAACGATCCCGGTGAACTGGACAAAATCGAGGTCAAACTCCTTGAAGCCGTACGACTCGGCGCTGAGGAGGAAAACAGGAAACGCGCCGCTTCCAGGCTGGAGGTGAAAGCGAACATCAAATTGATTGGCAGCCGTCCGTCCGGAAGAACGCCGGATTCCAGTCCGCTCGTTCAGGCCGCTCTCGGGGCAGCTAAAGCAATCAGTTTTGAGCCAGTTCTGGTATTCGGCAGCACAGACTCCAACATCCCTATCAGCCAAGGTATTCCGGCCATCACGCTGGGCCGAGGGGGAACCAGTGACAATCACCACTCGCTCACCGAGTGGTTCGAGCCAGCGGACGCATGGAAAGCTCCGCAGCTGATTCTGCTGACTATCCTCGGTTACGATTCCCGGCTCAAAGAGTAGAGCTAGCTCGGATTCGTTGTACGCCACTAAACCAGACCAACCGTGTCTTTCTCTTTCCCTTGTTGAACGCAGGGATGGACGGCACATCGCCAGTCGTTCGGTCGATCCGGAAGTTGGTTCGCGTTACGACCGCGACGTCGCCATCGCAACTGTGAGCCGGACACTCACTTCAGCGACTTGGCCGTTATACGACCAGCTGGCGTTACTAAACCCTTGCCGACAAGGCAAGAGTAATGCGGCGGGTGCCCGGATGCGGATTGGTCACCGTTGGCGAACGTGGTTCTCGCTGAATGCCGTACGCAAGGGTGACGAAAAGAAGGAATCGGAAATCGGCAAAGCAAGAGCGATGCCAACAAGGCAACAAAGAACTTGCACAAACGAGCGACACCGCAATATACTTTGTACTGCAAAGTCGGTGAATGGATGAGATCGAAACGAATCGGGATAATCGTCATCGGATTGCTGGCTCTGGCCACGAGTGCAGTCATCGTTCTTAAACGCTTCCGCTCGGCTACGGCGGCGCCGCCCGCTGCGGTACGCGAGACGCAGGCTGTTGGAAGCGTTTTCGGATACGAGATCGTTGGCGAGTATCCGCACGATGCGGACGCTTACACACAGGGCCTGATCTATCTTGACGGATTCCTCTACGAAAGCACCGGCATCACCGGGCGATCGTCACTGCGAAAGGTTCGTCTGGAGACCGGCGAAGTCATTCAACAGCGCGCCGTGAATCCCCGCGACTTCGGCGAAGGCCTGACCGAGTGGCGCGGCAGGCTGGTCCAGTTGACTCCAAGAAGGAGGGGAAGTGCGCCGATATGGCACCTGCGTAAATTTTTCGAGGACGTCAGACGACACTTTGGAGACAACGTCGGCGTGACCTACGACATTGCGTCTCTCGAGCCACGGTCGAGTTTCATGTACCCAGGCGAAGGATGGGGCCTCACTCATGACGATCACCGGCTCATCATGGGCGACGGCTCCTCGAAACTGCGATTCCTGGATCCCGAGACTTTCGTCGAGTTGGGCCGTCTCGAAGTGTTCGACGGCGACAAGCGTGTCGAAAATCTGAATGAGCTCGAGTTCGTCGACGGCAAGATCTACGCCAACGTTCTGCCGCAGGATCGAATCGCAATCATTCAACCGGATACCGGTCAGGTCACCGGCTGGATCGATCTGGCGGAACTGAAATCGCGCATGCCGCCGCTTCCCACAGAGCCTCTGCATCCCGTAATGAATGGCATTGCCTACGACGCTGCGGGCCGCAGGCTGTTTGTGACCGGCAAGCTCTGGCCAAAAGTCTTTGAAATCCGGGTGCGGCTGCAGTGACTCTTCCTTACTGCAATTGCGTTAGCGTTGGTCCGCGGCGATTACCAATCATTACCGTACTTCCGCGCCTTCGCTAAGCAAACAATACCTTATTCAGGTATCTGGTAGGCTGACTTCGTGCTGTTTTCTCGAAGACAAGTCTTAGGGGCGGCCGCCGGTATGCCGCTGGCACTCGGACAGGGCCCAGCAAACAGCTTCGCCGTCGCCTCTGGTTCAGGTCTCCGAATTGAGAGACACGGCGATCCTCAGCGCCCTGCCGTCGCTTTGTTCTTGCCCGAAACGAAGTATCCGTCAGCTATCATCGAGATGCCCGAGCACGCGTGGCGCAAAGAAAAAGCCGACAGCGAACAGGCCTGGTTCTACAGGATGTATACATCCGACCCGGCCCTGCGGGGAGAAGTCACCTGGTTGAAAGACGGCAACGCCCTTTCGTTTTCAATGAAAACGCCGTCGGGTTTCACCCTGAAGTCGAAAGCGGCCCTTGAAGCGAATGGCGTTGTAATTACCCATGAGGTCATCAGCAACTCCGTACGCCGGTTGGCGGCAGTTGAGGCGCCTACGTGCGTCAAACTGTATCGGCCTTTTACCGATGTTTTCCTAGAACGAACGTACATCCACGGATTCAAAAGGTCTGGAACTTATCGCTTCTGAAACCACCGATCGATTTGAGAAAAACGCTGAGGAATGGCTACCTTGCCGATATATAGCCCGAGTAGGAAAGAATGTACCGCCTGCCGAGCGCCGAGTGGATCGCCTGGACGGCGTGACAAGGTATTTCAGATCCCGGGCTGCCGACGCCGCCTTTCTTGCCACTGAATCGCAGCCGAGCGGATGGACGGCCGCTACTCACGCCTTCCATTGCGAATCTGTTTTTACGAATCCGGCTCGGACGTGTCACCATGCGGATCCAAGGGCGCTTGCGATCACCGATGGACGGGCAGTGCTGCGACTGAAAGTATACGTGCTTAAGGGTACGCCGAAAGACGTGTGGAATCTTGTTGCAGAGCGCGAGCGCGCGGGCCAAGCGTGAGTCGGGACAGCCAGCGAAATCTGATCACCAAGCACCGAGAGTGACTATAAGAAGCCCCGTTCGCCGATACTCTGACGTGCGGAGCTATCGCTCTGAAGGGTTGATCCTCCTGGGGCATTGCGTTTACCAGTCCAGGTTGACGGGTTGCCGCCAACTCCTGCCAGAAGTGTCCGGGCCGGATTACTCCCCGCAAGTTGGGCCGCGTTCCGAGTCGACTGGTGGCTACCGCTGGGAACTGCTGAGTTTCTGCCTTAGATGAACCATGATTTGTGAAGTTGGGCGGGTAATCGGTCGATATCTTCAAGGAGCATATGCCAATCTACGATCGACCCACTCGCTCGCTCATGCACGACATGGTGCGTGAACTAGGCTTACAGCCGGGCCACGTAGTTACTCGCGACCAGATTACAGAGTCGTTCGGGGACAACTATCCGCGGATCAAACGCGCCACGGTATTAGTCCACCTCATGCGCATGTCGACGAATGTTCCTACCGGCATCCATCACTCGCCCAAACCGGATGACGACCTCTTTCCAACTCGATTCCACGCGATTTCGTCTCTATGACAAACATAAGGACCCGCAACCAATTCATCGCAAGGCCCCTGGCGGCATCCCGATCAACGATCCCGCGCTAGAACCAGGAGACGAGGAGCCTTCCGGCAGCGGCGACTACGCATATGAATCCGACCTCCGAGATTACCTTGCACGAAACTTACAGGTGATCGAGCCCGGTCTGAGTCTCTATGAGCATGAGGGCGTCAGGGGTATCGAGTATCCAGTTGGAGGGCGCTATATCGATATTCTTGCAATCGATTCCACCGGGACGTATGTTGTCATAGAGTTGAAGGTTTCGCGCGGTTACGACAGAGTTATCGGCCAACTTCTTCGGTATATGGGATGGATCGGAACGAATCTTGCTGACAATCCCGGTAGAGTCCGTGGCGTCATCATAGCCCGTGATATCTCCTCAGACCTGAAACTTCCCTGTTGCCGTGTGCAGAACGTCGAGCTCTACGAATACCATCTCAGTGTGTCACTTCAGAAGGCGTCCTATCTTGCCGTAGCCGCCGCCGGCTGATCTGCACGTCGCACCCCAAGCAGACAGGTCGACGCGATCACTTCGGCTGTTTCTTCGAACGTGACATCATCGCCGAATGGAATGCGATCCATGCTGCCGATCGCGGTACCGTACCCGATGCCACTTGGTCGAGAAGCGGATTGTTGGGACATAGAGGAGAATGGCGCGGCGATGCCGCCATGCCGAGCCGGGCGAAGAGCAGCAGCAACAGCAGCGCTCAGCGCGCCGTTTCGAGCGGCTTGATGTCCGTCACCTTCTCCAGTTCGAGAACGATGCGAAGCAAGCCGCCATCCTTCATCTGATACGTGAGCCGCTCGGAGGATCCGCCCTCGATGGGGATCGTGATCTTCAAGTAGGGCTTGCCGGTGACCGCCATCAATTCGTCGCGCGTCATGCCGACCTTAACGTCGTCGCTGTTGAAGTCGGGTTTCGCGTCCGACACGTTCGGTTCACCACGGCTGCGCTCGCCAGGCGCGCGTTGCCGGCCGCAGTGCGCGCGGGCGCGGATGATGACGATCCTCCGGCCGCGGCTGCCGAGAGCATTGCCGGCGCGGCCCATGGTGGAGCGAATTCCCTTCGCCGCCGTCTGTCCGGCTTTGGCTGCCGCCGGCGCGGTAGCACCGGTGATGATGGCACTTTCCAATTGCGCGAACGCCGCGCCACATGCAAAAAGCGCGATCGATAGAGTCCTACAGATCATCGTGTCCACGATCAGGCTACTGCCTAACCGGGCACGCTGTCCATAGGTCGTTTACCCGAGCAGTACGCGCGACGTTGTGCCCTGCGAAAGGAATAGCGCGGCTGACAATTTCCCGGCCGGCCACGCCGGCAACTACCCGGTAACGAGAACTAGCGGAAGTTTTCCACGATCATCAGATCACTCTCCAACCGAGCCTGCTGCTGGAGGAAGATGTCCCCTGTGCGTGAAGAGACGCTGATCGCGGATACCGTCCAGGTATCCTCGAGGCGGAACGGCGCCTCGTAAACGACCTTTTCGTTTTGACCTTCTGCCCCCATTTCAAACACGACAGATCGATCGTTGCGAGTGCGAACGACGTAGACTTTGTCGCCCGACAGCGTCCACTTCCCGCGTCGGACATCCCTGGCAACCGTCGATTCCGGGCCACCCGCCGCCGCGATACGCCGGACCTCGCCATCGCGATAGTAGAACACCGTTGCCCCATCCGATGAGGATATGGCGTCGGTTCCCCCTTCATGAGTGAGCTGGGTCTGTGTTCCGCCGCCGAACGGCATTTTATACAGTTCACGCCGGCCCGTGGACGAGTTGGTGTAATACACCCACTTCCCATCCGGCGAGACTGCCGGCCGGACGAACTGGCCGTTCCCAGGCATCTTTGCCGGAATTCCGCCCTCGGCCGAGACCGTGTACAGCGCGCTCGTTCCGATGCGGCCTCCATCGAAGATGATGGACTTGCCGTCGGGTGTCCATCGGGGACTGCCAAGCGGCTCGTTGGGAAGAGAGGCGAGCAGGATCTGGTCCGCGCCCTTGCGGTCGGCTCGCCAGATGGCCATGGTTCCGGTTCGGGAGGATGCAAACACAATGTGTTCGCCGTCGGGCGCAACGTCCATGGCCAAATCCATGTGGGTCGATGCAATCACGGGCTCAGGTGTTTTGTCCGGTGTTCGAAGCGATCCTCGAAGGATATTCAGATCGAGCCACCGACGCTGGTAGACAAGGCGGTGCTGAAGCTGGTTGTAATCCGGGTACCACACTGCGGTACCGTCCAGTGGGAGATAGTGTGGCTCTCCGCCTGACAGCGGTATCCGGACAGCTTCCAGGAAGCTGTCCGGGTGACCGATGGATGTGATGATACTTTTGCGTTTGGGCCACCAGGCAAAACCCATGAGACCCTGAGAAGCACTGCTCAACGGAGTGGGCTCTCCGCTGGGTTCACCGTTGCGGTCGAGCTTCTGCAGATGCAAACGCCGGCTCGCTGCATATGGACCGCGGGCGAACGCCAACGCTGATCCGTCCGGAGCGTATGCGGGCATCGAATCGTATTGTGAGGCGGGGACCTTCCCGGTCAGTTCTTTCACCTCCCGCGTTTCAACGTTCACCCGCAGAATGGGCCCACTCGCCACAGCCAGAAATCGTTCGTCCGGCGACCAGGACAGTTTGCTTTCCAGATCCGTGCTCCTGCTCGCAGCGAGCGATGTGATTACGCGTTCTCCCCCGCCATGCGAGGAAGCGATCACAATGTTCACTCCGTCCCCTGTCTTGCGCAGGAATGCTAATCTATCCCCGCTGGGGGACCAGCACGGTGAAGTATCATCGGCAGGGCTATTGGTGATTCTCAAGGGGAGTGTCTCGTCCCCAATCGGCTTGACGTAGATATCGAAATTCTTTCCTTCGTCGCCGTTCCACACGAATGCGACCAGTTTTCCGTCCGGAGAAAGCGCCGGCATGGATTCGAGGCCTGCGTATGCTGTCAAGGGCCGCACCCGCCATTCGGGAATATCAGGGAGCCGCGTTTTCAGCGACCACCACAGCCCAGCGCCTAGTAGCAGCATCAAAAGGGGCAGTGAGATTGCCGCGGCGCGAGGAACCCTCCAGGACGCCTTTCCCGGCCTGGCTAACTGAGCGGCCGCAGGCGTCTCCTGCGTCGACCGAATCTCTTCGAGAACCCACTGAATGTCACGCGTCGACTGCCAGCGGTCTTCCGGCTTCTTCTCCAGACAGCGCTGCACCACCACTCCCAGCGCTGCCGGGAGTTGCAACGAAGCGGTATCCACCTGAGGCGCACTCCCAGTATGATTTCCGATATCGCGCTCGCCGGATCCTTCGCGGACACCGCACGCGTGCCGGTGAGCATTTCATACAGCACCAGACCGAGGCTGAAAATATCGCTCCGCGCGTCGGTGGTGTTCCCCTGAAGTTGTTCCGGGGACATGTAGTTGAGGGTTCCGAGGATCTGACCGGGCCGCGTGTTTTCGATGATCGTCTCGTCGCCTGCGCCCACTCCAAGTACACCGTCCATCGTTGCAAGCCCGAAATCGAGCAGCACGATTCCGTTTTTTGTGACGAGGATGTTGGCCGGTTTGAGATCACG
>CAWGVL010000089.1:0-178329 GCA_963825845.1 Bryobacteraceae bacterium
ATGAGGCCATCAGGAAGTAAACCATCGCGAGCGCAAAGAGAATATTGAACATGAACTCGTTGTCTTCCTTCTCTTCACGCTTTGTCCAGAACCCATAACTCCATCCATAGCCTTGGGGGAAAGTCAAGGTATCCATGACCTCGCTGACGATTTTCTTGCCTTCTTCTTTCTTCTCGCCGCCGTATACAACGAACATCATCGTGAACGTACGCCGGTCCTCGCGACGGATAGTGCCCGGCGTTTTGATGATGTCAAGTTTCGCCACCTGCTGGAGCGTCACCTCGCTCCCATCCGGTCCCGTTCCAACCACGATAGACTTCAGATCCTGGAGATCCGAGCGATCACTTGCCTGGAGACGCATCCAGATGTCGACTTCTCCATCTGGTGTTCGATATCCACGAATCTCTTGTCCGCGAACCACGATGCCGAGTGTGTCCGCAACCGACTTCGAGGAGATGTTGTACTTCTTCGCTAACTCGCGATCCAGACGGATCTGAACTTCTTCGCGACCTTTGTCGGAGTCAGTGTGGATCTCCGAGAATCCCGGCCGTGCGCGTAGTCTCGTCCGGGCTTCACTGGCGAGTTCCTGAAGCTTCGAAGGATCGTCCCCGTACAGGTTCACACCAAGCCAGTTCTGGTTCTCCGCGCCTTCCTGCCGGCCGAGCTTGATGTCGGCGCCCGGGATGATTGGAAGGCCCGCCGCTATATCCTTGCGGATGGTCTTCAGTTGTTCTAGCGTCACCTTGTCTTTATCGAAGGAAACACGCGTAAACGCTTCGTTATTGTTGTACCAGGTCGATACGTCCTTGATCTTCATCTTTTCCATGTTCGCGAGGAGATACTTCTCGACAGGATTGACGAAGTCACGCTCGATCTTCGCATAATGGTAGTTCTCTGAGAACTCGTACTGAATGGTGAGATCTTGCAGGTCTTGCGCTTCCGGGGAATTGTCCGGAATCTTCTTGAGGTTGACGAACGCAACAGCCACCAACGCGGGTGCGATCACAAATCCGACGACAAACGGGTGGCGCACTGACCACCCCACCGTCTTCATATACCGATCGCGAAGCTTGTGTGTACGCGACTTGTCACCTGCGTAAGCGATATGTTTAGCCGGTAGGAACTTCGCGACCGCCAATGGGATTAGCGTCAACGAGATGAAGAGCGAACATAATAGGGCAAGAATGATCGATGTGCCCGTGTCCGCGAGCCAAATTGACAGGTTCGTTTTCTTGCCGAATACCAGCGGCACGAAGATGATGATCGAAGTCATCGTTGCGGCAACTACCGCGCTCAGCACCTCTTTCGTGCCGACAATTGCCGCTGTCACGCGATCATAACCGTTCTCAATCTTTTGGTAAATCGATTCGAGCACGACGACCGCATTATCAACGAGCATACCCGCCGCAAGCATCAAGCCCATCATCGACAGCACGTTTAGTGTTTTGCCGAGGAGGTACATGAATCCGATGGTGCCGACCATGGAGAAGGGAATCGCGAAACCGATCACAAGTGTAGGAGCCAGCCGCCGGAGGAAGACGTAAAGAATCAGAACTGCCAGAAGCGCGCCAATGATTCCCGCTTCAAGGAGGCCATTGATGGATCTTGTGATCTGTGTGCCAGCATCCCACCACACTTTGATGGTTGTTCCCCTCAGTCCTGGGTCTTTTTCTATCTCGGCGATCTTCTCGTTGATGCGGCGGACTGTCTCGACCGTGTTGGCCTGAGAGGTCTTGCGGACGTCGATGCCGACCGCGTAGTTACCGTTAAGGTGTCGACCGCCTCGGCTCACAGGCTTGTCATAGACAATATCGGCGATGTCTTCGAGCTTGAGTCCGCGACCGTCCGCGGGGAACTGCTTGATATCATCCAGGCCGCGAATCACACCTCGCGTGATGGCTTCATACCGGCTGTGACTGTCCTCCACCTTACCCAAAGAGACGTTCAGGTTCGCGCTATCGAGACGGCGGAATAACGAGCCGACATCAATACGGTGTCGCTTAATGTCATCGAGACGAAGGTAGATATCCACCTCGCGGCGCTGTGCGCCGAACAATTCGACCTCAGCCACACCGGGAATCCGCTCGATCGGTTTCTTGACCTTCGCGTCGAGCAGGTCGTACGCATTCCGGAGATCGATCTCGGATGAAAATTGGCCGCTGATGACCGGCTCGTCATTGGTGCCCCAGCTTTGAATGTTTACGCGTTGCACGTCGGAGGGCAGATCGGCTCGAATGCCGTCGATCTTCTCACGAACGTCGGCGAGGATCATGTCGACGTTTTGTCCCCACTCCAATCCGATGCTGACGTTCGCGCCGTCATCGCTCGATCGGGACTGAAGGCGTTGAACGTTTGGCAGAGTGCTGAGCGCTTCTTCAACGGGTTTGGCGATGGCCTCCAATACTTGTCCCGGGGTTGAGTTGGGGTAGGGAATCGACACATTCACGAACGGGAAGCTGATGTCCGGTGTAAGAACGATCGGTATGCGGCTGATCGATACGGCTCCAAGCACCATGAATGATGCAAAGATCATCAAGATAGTGACGGGGTGATCGATTGAGAACTGCGCGAGTCGCAGGCCCGCTGCGCGCTTGTCTTCGCTTTCGCGCCGAGGTTCTTCCATGGCTTCAGTCTCCGGCCGCTTCCGATGCGGCGCCGCCAAGGTACAGCGGTTCACGTTCTTCCGCCAGGGCCGCAACCACGTCACCGGGATAGCGTTTCCGATCCAGAACCTCATACATCACGGGAATGAAGATCAGCGTGAGCATGGTCGAGAACAACATACCGCCGATGACGGCAATTGCCATGGGCGATCGAATCTCCGCGCCTTCGCCCCACCCGAGCGCCATTGGAACCAGGCCGAGAACGCTGCTCAGCATCGTCATCAGAATCGGTCGCATCCGCACTTCGCCTGCGAGCTTCAACGCTTCACGTTTCGAGTGTCCTTCGGTTCGAAGCTGGTTCGTATAATCGATCAACACGATCGCGTTATTGACGACAATACCGATCAGGATGATCACGCCCAATAACACCATGACGCTCACCGTCGTGTTCGTCACTAGAAGCGAAAACACGACACCCACCAAGCCAAACGGAACACTGAAAAGAATGATCAGCGGGTGCATGAAGGACTCAAACTCCGAGGCCATAACCAAGTACACCAGGAACACGGCAAGAGCGAGCGCGAAAGCGAGACTGTTATATGAAGTGTTCAATTCTTCGTTCTGTCCTCCGAGTTGTACGGTAACCTCGGGCGGAAGCTCGGCGCGAAGCTGCTGGAGTTGCGCACGGATTTCATCGGAAACGGTCGTAAGATCGCGGCCCGAAAGGTTCGCCGACACGACAGCCGCCCGCTGCGACCTGATCCGACGTACCTCACTTGGACCCCGGCCAACGGACACCTCGGCTATGGATCCGAGGCGGATAGGTACTCCGCGCGGTCCATTGTTCACGACAGGAGGAGGCGGTGGGGGTGGCGCTTGCGAGCGACTCTGGCCGGCTCCCGCCTGTTGTTGCTGGTCCTGCGGTGAGGGCGTTTGCGGCGCTTCCAGCCGCCCGGGTGTTTGTTGGTTCGGAACGTTGATCAACAGATTGTGCACGCTTTCGATGGTGTTCCGCTGGCGCTCATCGGCGCGGACGAGTATCTCGATCTGCTTGTCGTCCTCGCGGTAACGCGTCGCGATATCTCCTCGCACCTTGCTCCGAACCGCGTTCGATACCTGGTTTTCATCGAGCCCGATGCGCGCCAATTTCTCGCGATCGAAGCGAACCTGAATCTCAGGATTGCCGAGTTCGGTACTTGATCGTATGTCGTTCAGGCCACGGATGCCTTGCATCCGAGCGGTCAACAGGTTTGCGGCCCGTCTCTGTTGATCCAAATCGTACGCGTAGATCTCGACTTCGACAGGCGTCTTCACGCTGAATAGGGTGGGACGGCTGAAGGTAAACGCCACTTCGGGATACTGTTGAAGGGCGGTTCGAATGCGCTCGATCGTCCGTGCCTCCGCCGCTTTGTCGTTTTTGTTCTTCATGACGACGTAAAGCTGAGCGACGTTTTCCTCTTTGGATTCGCGAGCGAACTGATTCTTGTTGCTCCCTCCCACGCTCGAGAAGACAGAGCGGACCTCCGCGTACTGCATCACGTCGCGCTCCAGCGTCCGCATGATGCCGTCGGTCTGCTGCAGCGCTTTGCCTTCGGGCAGTCGCACTTCGAACTGGAACTCGCCCTGCGTGAGTGACGGGATAAGCTCCGCTCCGAGTTTGCTGCCGATGTATGCCGAAGCTCCTAACAAAGCGACAGCGGAAAGGATAACGATCGGCTTATGGTTCAGCGCTGCCTCTACAGCAGGCTGATATAGATTGCTGAATCGTCCATACACTGCTTCGAACGCATCTAGCCCGGGAGTGACGATGCGCGAAAGGATGCGGCTGATGGCACGAAACAGGCTTCGGAGATCGGTAAGTAAGACCCGCGACAGATCACGGAATAAAAAGCGGGCTAAAATGCGCCATTTCCCTTCGATCCACCTCGAGGCCAATTGCATGCGACGGATAGCGGGACGCCCGCTCAACGGCCGCTCCACAACGGTGGATTCGGCGGCTTCCTCTTCGCGGAAGACCCTTCGAGCCTCGATCGCGAGAATCATCGGAGTCAGCGTGAAGCCTACTACGAGGGAGACGAGTTGCCCGTACGTTATAGTCAGCGCCTGATCACGGAACAGCTGGCCCGCGATGCCGACGACAAAGATCAATGGAAGGAAAACAGCAATGCTGGTGAAGGTAGACGCGACCATCGCAGCCGCAACTTCCTTCGTTCCCTTGTACACAGCGTCCTTCACCCGAAGTCCAGCAGCCTTATAGCGATGGACTGCCTCCAGCACGACGATCGAGTTGTCCACCAACATACCCACTGCTAGGGCGACGCCACCTAGTGACATCAAGTTCAGCGAAATTCCCGTCTGATACATCAGGCCGAATGTTCCAAGGATTGACACCGGGATCGTGAAGCCGATGATGAGCGTGCTCTTCAGATCGCGTAAGAACAGGAACAGGACGAAAATAGCGAGGAATCCACCCACGATAGCCGAGTCGAGGACATCATCGATGGCCATCTTGATGAACTCGGCTTGATTGAAGACGATCTGGTAATCGACGCCCTTGGGCATCAGGTTCGCCTTTTTCAACGAATCGAGTTTTTGTTGGACACCCGCGGACACCGTGACCGTGTTTGCGTCAGCTTCCTTGTAAATAGCGAGTTCGACGCTTTCCTTGCCGTTCAGCCGTGCGATGACTTCCCGGTCCTTCGTGCCGCGATATACCAATGCGACATCGCTGAGGACAATTCGCCGGCCACCCTGATTGCGGACTATGATATTGCTGATTTCCTCGACCGATCTGAACTGGCTGAGGATTCGGACGAGATAGTTGGCATCGAGATCATACAGACTTCCTGAGGCCTGGTTAAGATTCTCCTGCTCCAGAATCCGTGTGATTTCACTGATAGGAATGCCAAGTTCCGCAAGCTTCTTCTCATCAATCTCGATGCGGATCTGCTCTTCCAAACCGCCGATCACCTTGATCGCCGCGACACCGGAGGTTGACTCCAGCAACTTTTTCAGTTCCTTCTCGGCTGCATATCGGAGATGACTGAGGCTCATGTCCTTCCCGGACAAACGCAGTCGCATGATCGGGTCGTAGGAAGGATCGAATCGCAACAGGACCGGGCGTTTAGCGTCGCGAGGCAACTGAACCACATCGAGTTTTTCTCGCGCTTCAAGACTCGCGCGATCCATCTTGGCGCCCCATTGAAACTCGAGAACTACTTCCGACTGACCTGGCCGTGACACGGAACTGAGTCTCGTAAGTCCGGGCAGTACGCCGACGGCTTCCTCTATGGGGCGCGTGATCAGGCTCTCAACTTCTTCCGGGGCCGCATCGGCGTACTCGGTTTGGATGGTAAGCGTGGGGTATGAGATGTCGGGAAGTAAGTTCAGTGCGAGACGGTCGAGCGAGATGTATCCAAACAGGCTGATAGCCAGCAGGAACATCGAGACCGTCACCGGACGGTTGATGGCTCCTTTGATCATTGGGACGGAGCCTCCTTACGCAGCGGGCGACGGTTTGCCCGCGCTTTCGGTTTGGCGCGACAGGACCTTGATCTTGCCGCCCTCTTTCAACGCGCCTTGGCCGGCCACAACCACGCTCTGTCCCGGGCGTGACTCCGTTGCGGATCTCGACGACCCCTTCACGCTGGTATCCGAGTTCCACCTTGGCCCGTTTGGCGGTATCGTTTTGCGCGATGAAGACATAGTTCTGGCCGTCCTCCTCGATCAATGCTCGTTTGGGAATCACGACTGCGTCCGGCTTGGAATCCGTCCGAATCTCCACACGAACAAAGGCGCCGGGTCGAAAACCCGGCTTTGGATCGATTGCAACGGTGACTTTCACCGTGCCGCTGGCCTGGTCAACGATCGGGCTGATTCGCTCTACACGACCCTGCAAGAACGCCGTGTCATCACTGCCCAGGCGTACGGTTGCGGGCTGACCCGGTCGTACAGCGCGTGTATCGCGCTCGGAAAGATGTACATCAGCAAACAACGGGGAGAATGCCCCGAGGTTGAAAAGATTGTCCATCGGCTTGAGCCGTTGGCCAACGTTGACCGTGCGAGTCGTTACAAAACCCGCGAATGGGGCTCGGACTTCCGTGCGTGACAGATCGAGCTTGCTCTGCGCGATCTCGGCTTCGAGTTCGCCTACCTTATGCTGGAATTCCTTGTTCTCCGAAACGGCAGCGCGCTCGTCATGAGTCAGTTCTTCAAGTTTGTACCTGTAAGTTGCGACTTCTTTGTCACTTACCAAGCCTTCCTTCCGGGCCTTCTCATACCGTTCAAACTCGGCCTGCGTGTGTCCTATCTGCGCTAGCGCCTTCTGCTGCCGGATGAGAGCCTTGTCCATCTGCAGCTTTGCCTGCGCCAGTTTCTCCTGCGCGAGCTGTAGCTTGATCTTCACCTGGGTGTCATCCAGCGAGCATAGAACTTGGCCTTCTTTCACGAAGTCGCCTTCCTCCGCCAGGACTTTTTCGACGATGCCCTCGGCTTGCGTAGAGACGACGACTTCGCGGAGAGCTCGCAGGTTCGCGGTAGAGGAAAGAAAAGCCGCGATCTCACCCCGCTTTACGAGCGCGAGTTCGACAGGTGTAGCTTCTTTACCGGAATTCTTGCCCTTGGAATCTTCGGAACCCTTTGCCTGCGCAACCGATCCAAACCACGCCGGTTTCGTCTTGTATACATACGCACCGGCGCCGAGAATAGCTAGTACAGCCAACAGGCCATACACCTTTACGCGCAGACTCATGGCTGCTCTCCTTTGTAGTGCTCCTGCGAGATACGACTTCGCATGCAGGTTATGTACCTTTTATTGCTGGAACCGATCAATAGCTTGCCACGCGTTGCTAACAGGCACTGACGCATCAGCGAACCGGTTTGTTCCCGTAATACGTTTTAGACTTCCAATAAGTTCCAAAGTTAGGACGAAAATCGGCTGCGAACTGCTTATGTGCGCCATCTTACGGTCTCTTTTTTGTGCCTGGAACGCTCAGTGATGTCGCAAGTTCACACTGCCTGGCGGAATGTGATTTAGTAGATGGCTATGGTTCGGATGTTCTCGCTATCCCTCGTCACACTAGGGCTTTGCTCCCTTGCGTGGGCTGAGCCGGCTATCGTTATCAAGACGCCTATGCCGCCTCCCGCATGGGCGGTTCTCGAACGTGACCTTCTCCGATTCAATTCCGAGGCCGTCCAGCGGTTCGCCGATAAGTACGTTGATGACAAAGGCTATCTACTTCACACGATTCGTTGGGGAACCTTGGACGGACCAGACGACGCGATCGAGACGTTCAATAACTGGACCCTCCTCCATGCTTTGGGCGGGTCAGACTCGGTCCTGAACCTCTATAAAAAGGCGCAAGAGGGCCACTGGCGCCAGTACGCCGACCTGCGGACGACCCTCACCAAACTCGCCGAGAACGGCGCGCACTACAAAGAATTCATCACGCAATCCGATTGGTTCCACACGGGCGAGGGACTGCGAGGATTCTTCTTTCTGGGTTTGTCCGATCCGAACAACAGCCTCTATCGTGACCGCATGAAGCGCTTCGCCGGAATGTACATGAACGAGGATCCGGAAGCTCCGAACTACGATCCGGTGAACAAAGTCATCAAGAGCATCTGGAACGGAAGCAAAGGGCCAATGCTCCGAAAGGCGACGGTATACGACTGGGTGGGCGATCCGGTTCCCGGAAGCTTTCACCTGATGCACAACGCCGCCGGGAGGTCTCAGATGCTGCCCATGAAGGATTACTACCCGAAGATGCTCGCCCACTGCGAAGAGTACCTCGACAGCGTCGGCGACAACTGGCTGAATCTCGCGTCGACTAACCTCGCTTTGAATGCGTTTGCGCTAACCGGCGATCCCAAGTACAAGACCTGGGTAGTCGATTATGTCGGGGCCTGGAAGCAGCGTGCCGAGCAGTGCGGCGGGAACATTCCCAGCAATGTAGGTCTCGATGGCAAGCCGGGCGGGGAACACAATGGCCAGTGGTGGAAGGGTACGTATGGATGGAATTTCACGATCTTCGATGGTGAACTCGGAAAGATCGCGCACCGCAATTACCTTACCGCCGGCTCATGGCCCGGATTTGCAAACGCGCTCCTCATGAGCGGGGATCAATCCTTTGTCGACGTTCTTCGCCGCCAGATGGACAACATCTACGCGCAGAAGAAAATCGTGAACGGTAAGGTGATGATTCCCCAGATGTACGGAGATCCGAAAGGCTACAAGCATAACGGCAAGCCCGAGTGGTACCAGTACACCGACAACCTCATGACGGACCGCCTCACTGAAATCTATATCTGGTCAATGAATCGCAATGATCTGGAACGTATCCCGGCCAAAGAAGGATGGATCGGATTCCTCGAAGGCGCGAATCCCGATTACCCGGTGAAGGCGCTTCAGAAGGATATGGGTACCATCCGCCGAAAAATGCAACTCATCCGCCAGGACCCGACGACTCGCGATACCCGGTTGGCGGATTACCTGCTCGACCTGAACCCCGCGACTACCGATACCTTGGTGAATCTCACGATGGGCGGCTATTTCTCTCGTGGGCGCATCTGGACCTTGCTGAGTCGCTTCCGGTACTTCGATCCTCAGAACCGTCGCGCGGGGCTACCGGCCGATGTGGGTGCGCTAGTCGAAAAAATGTCAGCCGATTCGGCCACACTGACTCTGGTTAACACCAATCCCGTCGAACCGCGCATCGTAATCGTCCAAGGCGGCGCCTATGGCGAGCATCAGTTGGAGTCGGCGAAGACCGGATCGTCGGAGACGCAGATTGGAGCGCCCTTCATAACGGTCCGTCTCGAGCCCGGCGCCGGGTCCAGTATCGACTTCCGCATGGCTCGATACAAGAACCCGCCGACAGTTGCTTTTCCGTGGGATCGCGGGTGGTACCCGGGTAACTGATAAGCTTTCGCTAACGAACAAGAGACAACATACAGATGAACAGCCCCCAGTCGGTTGAGGCACGCGCCCCATTTACGCCCGTTCAGTGGCTTATCTGCATCATCGCCGCGATCGGATTCGCTTTCGATATTTATGAGCTCCTGATGCTGCCGCTGATCGTACGGCCAGCGCTGATGGAGCTTGCGAATCTGAAGCCGGGTAGCCCTGAGTTCAACCAATGGGTAGGATTGCTCTTCTGGGTACCGGCAGTAGCGGGAGGTTTATTTGGCTTACTAGGCGGGTACCTTACAGACCGATTCGGCCGCCGGCAGGTTTTGGTGTGGAGCATTCTGCTATATGCAATCTCCGCGCTGGCTGCCGGATTTGCCACGTCGCTGCCGATGCTGTTATTTCTCCGAACCACGACATTTGTCGGCGTTTGCGTCGAGTTCGTGGCGGCGGTGGCCTGGCTCGCCGAACTGTTCCCCGATCCGAAGCGGCGCGAAGCGGTGCTCGGATATACTCAGGCGTTCTCTTCGATCGGTGGACTGCTCGTCACGGGCGCCTACTTTCTCGCGGTTCATTATGCCGACGCGCTACCCGCGATCCATGGAGCCCATGCGCCGTGGCGATACACGCTCATCTCAGGGGTTATCCCAGCTCTTCCGCTGATCATCATCCGTCCCTTCCTGCCCGAATCGCCCGCGTGGGCGCGCAAAAAGGCAGAGGGCACGTTGAAACGGCCCAGCATCGCGGAGTTGTTCGCTCCGCAGTACAGGACGACAACTCTGGTTACGGCCTTGATGTTCGCCTGCAGTTACGGCGCGGCGTTCGGCGCTATCCAACACTTACCTCGAATCGTACCGGGGCTGGCCGAGGTTGCGACCATGACTCGTCCTCTTCAGGAGAAGACTGTGAGCAGCGTGCAGTTCTATCAGGAGATGGGCGGATTGGTTGGCCGGTTCATCCTCGCGTTTCTTGCAGTTCGAATCGTCAGCCGGAGGCGCCTTCTCCGCATCTTTCAGGTTCCTGGACTATTCATCGTGCCGCTCGTATTTCTGTACCCGGCGGTATCGAATCTCGAACTGCTGAAGTGGGGAGTGTTTCTCGCTGGTCTGCTGACCGTCGCTCAGTTCAGCTTCTGGGGAAACTATCTTCCTCGTGTATACCCGACCTATCTCCGCGGTACCGGAGAAAGCTTCGCCGCGAATGTAGGCGGACGCATGGTCGGCACATCCGCTGCTTTCGTCACTACTCAATTGGCAAACGTTGTCCCGGGTAACAGCCCTTCGATGAAGCTTGCCTATTCGGCGGCGATCGTTGCGCTCGCCGTATACGCGATCGGATTTCTCGCTAGTTTTGCGCTGCCGGAGCCGAGCGCGGAGACGCTGCCGGATTAGGACGCGCACGCAGGCCGCTCAACCTCAGCATTGAGGCCGCCGCTTGGAGGCGTACGGCCTTCTTGTCATCATCGAGCAACGGTTCCAGATTTTGCGGAGCTTCGGATCGCCGCTTAGCGCGAGCGCGTGCACCGCCGCCGCCCGCACCGACCAGTCCTCGTCCGTCAGAGCGTCTTTCAACGCTTTCACAGTTTTTGCATCTTTCTCACGGCTGAGGAGCAGTGCTGCGGTCGCGCGCCCCGACACGCCGGGATCCGACAGGATGCCCTGCATCGATGCGAATCCCTGACCCATACCCGGTACCGGGACGAATGCGATTCCTGTCCGGAGAGCAAACATCAACCTCCCGTTGCGAGTTTGCATCATCCGCATCGCGTCTCTCTTCTGCTTGCTAAAGAAGCTGGAAGAAGACTTCGTGTCGCCGCTCAGAACCGACATCAGAGCCGCCTTTCCGGAAGGGTCATTCAGCATCAGCAGCGCCTTGGCGGCGGCAAAGCTTACCTCGGGCACGTCGTCCTCCAGAGCCTTTTTCAAAGCCTTTCTCGATCGAGTGCCTTTGATCTCCGCTAAGCTCGAGACGGCAGCAAGTCTGACGGGCACGTCCTTCTCGTCAAAGAGCGCTGACTCGAGTCTGGCGAATAACGGCTCGCGTTGTCCAACAAGGCTCAGCGAGAGCACAGCTTCGCGCCGAGTATCCGGACTTCTATCTTTCAGTGCTTCGTCGAGTATCCTACGCGACCTCTGCTCGATCGTCGACGCGCCGATCAAGGGTCCGCTGAGTGCGACCCACGAGAGGAGAATGGCGCTAATCTGCATCAGGACCATCAGTATACGCGTGATGATAAAATTCGGCCAGTTATGAGGCTTACGATTCCCGCTTTGCTGTTGGCGTGTACAGCTTATACCCAAGTGCCGGCGCCGGTAGCACCTCAAGATAAGGTCCAGACGGAACTGGACCGTGCACAAAGGACCCTGAAAGACTGGGCGAATCTCGGCCGCTACAAGGCAGAAAACGCATCGGTATCCGCCCCCGCGGCCGGGGAGAAGCGTGTGGTTTTCATGGGCGATTCGATCACGGATGCGTGGGGTCGGCGCTACGGCAAGTTCTTCCCCGGAAAACCCTACATCAATCGCGGAATCAGCGGACAGACAACCCCGCAAATGCTGATTCGCTTCCGGCCCGACGTTATCGCTTTGAAGCCGAAAGCGGTGGTGATCCTTGCAGGCACGAATGACATAGCGGGAAACACTGGACCGATGACACTCGAAGAGATCGAAGGCAATCTGATGTCGATGGCCGAACTTGCTAAAGCTAACGGTATCAAGATCGTCCTCGCATCGGTAATGCCTGTCACCGATGCGATACGCCCGCAGACAGAGCGCCGCCCGCCTGAAACCATTCGCGCCTTGAACGCTTGGTTAAAGGACTACGCGTCAAAAACGCACGCTGTTTATCTGGATTACTACTCGGCAATGGTAGACGACAAAGGCATGCTCAAGACTGAGCTTACGTACGACGGACTGCACCCGAACGATGCCGGCTACGTAGTAATCGAGCCGCTCGCGCAAAATGCGATAGACGCCGCGCTGCGTTGAGCGCCCTACTGCTTCCGCATATCGTAGAAGGTATATTTGTAGGCCCACTTCGATTCTTCGCCCGGCGGTACTTGCAGCGTGATGTAAGCCTCCGGGCACAAAGTCGTACGAATAGACCAATACACCAGCTTCGTAATTGGCTGATCGCCCTGAATGCGAACGCCGGCGCCGGACTTCTTATTCTCGACGCGAATGTCGTAATCGGACGCAGTCTCACCGAAGCCTTCGAACTCCGAGTAGACGCTCTGCCCCTTCATTAGCTCTGTCTTGTGCGCGATGGTTCGTCCACGCACTTCCGCCAAATCAGCTTGCACAGGACGCTGCGGCTTCAGGTCGAACGCAAACTGTGCCGAAGCGTCGGGCCCTGTAGGCTGGCCATCGAGCACGAAGAAGTTGTGGTTGTATTGAGATGTTTTGATCGCCTTCTTACCCTTGTTTTTCAGCCTGTGATCGATGACCATCTCCGGCGCGCCTTCAGAAAGCGAGATGCGCTTCGTATACTGATATGCGTACCCGTTATAGTCGCCGAGTTCCTGGGTAAATTCGATCCAATCCTTGCCTCTTCGGACTATCCATTTGCCACCATCCACGATGTCATACGTTTTGAAGCGTTCGAACCGGCGTTCCTCCGGCTTCCGAAGCGCGCCTATGCCGATGCGAATAAACTCTCCACCGACCGGCGCTTCATCGTAGCCGAGCGCCTTCTCATCGGTAAGAAACTCTTCGACCGGGCCCATGATTGCGTCGTGCAGTTTCGGATCGTACTTCTCAAACCACTGTCCGAAGTACTCGTGCTCCTTCGTCTTCAGGCTCTGGATCTGGCCGGACCAGTCGAAGCGAGTGCCGCGATAATATCCTTTCTCTGCATCGGGCAGGAGCAGTTTCGCCGTGACCACTCCGTTGGAGATCTCCGCGCTGGGAAACTCGGTGCCAGCGGCGAAGCAGGGTGCGATCAGCAGTAACGACATGCCCGAAAAGCATCGAAGAGTCATAGCAACGTCCGTACGATATCATGCTGCCAAACGTTCTATGACGAAACGAATGGTATGCCTGATCCTCCTTATCGCAGGAGCAATTGCCAACGCCGCTGACGGCGGATTCAAGCCCTTGTTCGATGGCAAGACCTTGAACGGATGGGAAGGCGACCCAAGACTGTGGAAGGCCGAGAACAAATCGATCGTGGGTTCTACGGACGGCGTGACGCTCCAGGACAACACTTTTCTCATCTATCGCAAAAAGGAGTTCGCCAACTTCCATTTGAAGGCCAAGGTAAAGCTCCGCAATCACAACAGCGGCATCCAATTCCGGAGCGAGGAACTCCCGAATTTCGTGGTCAAAGGCTATCAGGCCGACATGGCGGAAGGCAACTGGTGGGGCAGTATCTACGACGAGAAAGGCAAGCGCGGAGTCATCGTAAACGGCTGGAAGGACAAGGCCGAGAAGGTTGTAAGGCCGACCGGCTGGAATGAAGTGGAAGTGCGTTGCGAAGGGGACCACATCCAGGTCTTTGTCAATGGTCTTCTCACTTCAGACCTTCACGACTCGGCGAAGCTATCGGGAATTATCGCGCTCCAACTTCACAAAGGTCCTGGCATGCAAGCCGAGTTCCGGGAACTTCTCATCAAGGAGTTGAAGTAGCCCTATCGGCGAGATACATGATCGCATCGTTCTTCAGACTCATCAGCGTCCATTCGCGAAGACTTGCTGCGCCAATGGATTCATATAGGCGCACGGCACGGGCGTTCTCGGAATGGACCACCCACTGAAACCGTCCGCACCCTTCAGCGACGGCAATCTTTGCCAGGTGGATCATCAGCGCTCGACCCGTGCTTTTACCTCGGCATTCGGGACGGACATAGAGGTCTTCCAGGTACAGACCTTTACGGCTTCCCCACGTCGAATAGTTGAAGAAGAATAGCGCCATTCCAGCCGGCCCTTGTTCCCACTCCGCGATGATCGCTCTAAAGCGAGGGTCGGGTCCGAAACCATCCTCCCGGAGATTCGTTTCTGTCACGATAAGTTCGTTCGGAAACCCTTGCTCGAGGGAGGCTTCGCGGAGCATCCCGAGCAAAAGAGGTACATCGTCGACGGTCGCGTCACGTATGGTCAAGCGAACTCCATTATCAGAGGCGGTCCCCCGGACGCGCAATATATACTTCTAAGCGAGGGAGATCACATGGATCAGAGTCCAGCCAGACGGCAGTTCGTCAAGGTAGCCGCCGCTGCAATTGCAACTGCGAAGTTTCCAATTTTAGGCGCAAATGACCGTATAAATGTAGGCATCATCGGGCTGGGTGGTCGTGGTAACGATCACATGAACTTCTACGGTAAGCTTGACGCCGAATCTCGCATCGCAGGTCTATGTGACGTGAACCAAGCCGCGCGCGAGCGAGGTGTGGCCAAAATCAAGCGCGAGAAGCAGTACGAACCTAAGGACTTCGCGGACATGCGCGCCATGTTCGACTCCAAGGATATCGACGCCGTATCCATCACGACACCGAACCACTGGCACGCTCTCGCGGCGATTTGGGCCATGCAGGCCGGCAAGGACGTATACGTGGAAAAGCCGGCCAGCCACAACATGTACGAAAGCAAACAACTTGTAAAGGCAGCTCGGAAGTACAAACGGATGGTGCAGGTCGGTTCGCAGAGCCGGTCCATGCCAAAGAAGATCAAAGCCATTCAATTGTTGCGGGACGGCATCATCGGCAACGTTTATCATGCCCGCGGCGAATGCTTCCGCCGCCGCTTCTCCATAGGACGCACGCCCGATGAGTCGGTACCCGCCGGCCTTGATTGGGAGAAGTTCCTCGGACCTGCGCAGATGAAGCCCTACAGCAAGAACAAGTTTGCGTACAACTGGCACTGGTTCTGGGATACCGGCAACGGGGATATCGGAAATCAAGGCGTCCATGAGATGGACATCGCGCTCTGGGGACTCAATCGTGATGGTTGGCCCAAAACGGTCACGTGTAGCGGCGGGAAGTTTGGGTGGGACGACGACCAGGAGACGCCAAACACCCAACAGGCAACGTTCGACTTTGGCGACGCTCAGATGACGTTTGAAGTTCGCAATCTGCCAACTCCTCCCGAAGGGGGCGTCCCAGTGCGTGGGCCAAACTACGTTGGCAACATTTTTTTCGGGACCGGCGGTTTCCTGGTCGTTGATCACTCCGGCTTCGAAGTGTACAAGAGCACGGCCGCAAACATCAGCGGTGAACTCGCCCGAGGTTCCAGCGCCGGTGCTCGTGAGAAGTACGAAAAGGTCATGGAAGATAAGACGACGGACGAGCCCACTGAAGGGCACATGCAGAACTTCTTTGCGGCCATCCGCTCGCGTGACCATACGAAGCTGAACGCCGAGATTGAAATCGGCGCGAGATCGGCAGCATTCTGTCACCTGGCGAACATCGCTTACCGCGTTGGACCGACACTCAAAGTCGACCCGAAAAGCGGTCAGTTCGTCGGCAATGCGAAAGCAAACGAGTTGTGGACGCGCAAGTACCGCAGCCCGTATACGATTCCGGAGAACGTTTAGCGCTTCTTATCGGTCTCGCGGCGCAGAGTTGGTGGCGCGTTCGGTTGCGACGCCGCTCGATTCCTTTGAGCGTGTCTGCGAACCTCCGCGCTGTCCGCAAAATTAGGGGCTAAAACTAGGTAGGCGTCGAATGCCTGCGCAGCCCTCGCAAACTCCCCGCGCGATTCAAAGTACAGTCCCAGTTCGGTGTAGATCGGCGCATAGTTGCGGTCAATCGCGACCGTCGCATTAGCAGTGCGCTCAAAGTCCGGACCGCGCCCAAGTAGTCGGTAGGCTCGGGCCAACGACCATTGGATTCCGATCGCGCGAGGGTTGAGCTTTGCCGAGTGTTCCAGGTAAGGCAAAGCGCCCTTCAAGTCACCGGAGTTAATGAGTTGCTGTGCGATCTGCAGTGGCGGAAGCGCCCAGACAGGCGTCAACTGGGCCGCCTTCTCGAATGCCGCGCGAGCTTCCTTAGCCCGATTCAGGCGGGTCAGTGCAACGCCAAGCGCATTGTACGAGCACGCGAATTCCGAATCGATGGCAAGTGATCGATTGAGGCTGTCGACGGCTTCCGCGAACTCGTTCGCGGCGATTTGCGCACGTGCTTGGCAGAATTGCTGCTTTGCTCCGAGCGACGGGTCACTTGGGCGGAGTGTACGCAACAAGTTAAAAGCCTCTGTTGCACGGAGGAACATAGGCGCCTTCAGTGAATTCGTAGTCGACTGCACGTAATCCGAAACGCAATCTTGCCCAGTCTCCTCGAGAGCAGCTGTAATCAGGGCCTCGGCCGCGGCAGACTGCTGGCCTGGGAACGACTGCGACTTGTAAAACTCCCACGCTCCACCCTGTCCGACGATCGTTCCGGCACGGATCGCTGAACGAAGCCGAAATAACGCGAACTCGGCAGATTTTTGCAGATCGAGCGCATTCAGTCCGGCGCGCAGCGTGACCTGCTGGTCGAACGTATCCTGCCCCGGCATATCGATTGCGAGACTATGCGGACCTGCCGCACTCTCGATCAAGAGT
The DNA here is from genome assembly GCA_963825845.1 of Bryobacteraceae bacterium. Lineage (GTDB taxonomy): Bacteria > Acidobacteriota > Terriglobia > Bryobacterales > Bryobacteraceae > DASQDN01. The sequence continues at coordinate 17,044 of CAWGVL010000089.1, forward strand.
TCTCCGTTCTGTCGGATGGCGCCGCGAAACTGGTTGTCGACATATATCGCGGTCGAAGGCGTGCCGCGAAGGGTGAGCGTCGCGACCGCGGGCGAGTCTTTCCGCTGGTCCGCTGGGAGCGCCGCAACAGGGAGCGCGCCTTCGAAGTTGCCTGCAATCCGAGGGTTCTGCTTGGCTCCAGTCTGCTCGGGAACCACCCGGGAAACGTAATCGATCAATTCTGATACGCGGACGAATCCGTCGCGCTCGCGTTCGGCTGCCCCTCGCAGCGCCGTCAAAACAGAATAGGTGAACACTCCGTGGCCACCACCCCAGCGCTCATCCTCGAACGATCGCTCACTCGGGCGTGACGCGAGTAGCTTCAAGAACGCGCGATCCTTTCCCCCCAGCGCCTCCAGGGCTCCCTGCGCCTGCGAAGGCGCCGTCGGATCACTAGTCCACCCAATAGCGCCGGCATGACATGCGTCAGCCAGAAGCACGACCGTCCCGGCGCGAAGCTTGCTCAAAAGCATGTCATTCACTTCTCTGAATGACAATCCCGTGGCATGCAAGTTTTGTGGGTCTGAATCATGCGCAACAAAGTAGCCTTCATTGCGCTCCGCTACCACTGCGTGTCCCGCGAAGAACAAATAGACGATATCGTTCGGTCCCGCCGATCGAGGCAGCCAGGTGTGGAGCGCGGCCCGCACTCCGGCTAGCGTTGCCGATTGATCGGTGAGAAGCTGAACATGATCGGCAGCTATGGCGCCTCCTTCCGGAGAACGGAGAAATCTCGCAAACTCCTCTGCGTCACGATGCGCATAGCGAAGCTGCGCCGTGGGAGGCGCATGCTTGTACGAAGACACACCGACGACGAGGGCCCACCTGGACCGTTTATCGGGCAGTGGCGGCGCCGTGCGCTCGACCTTCAGGTCGCGCGCTGTTTGTCCGACCAGCGCGATCGCGACAAGTAGCCCGGCGAAGAGTTTCCTCATACCTTCGATACTCAGCTATACTAACGCCCATTCGGAAGGAGTCCCATGGATACGTCTGATGTATCTGCGAATCCTGGGGAGTCGGCAATTTCTCCCGTCCTCCCTGAACCTTCGGCGCCAGTCTCTGCAGCTGAGCGCATCACCGCTATTGATACCCTTCGCGGATTTGCTCTACTCGGCATTCTGCTGATGAATATCACGGCCATGGGTATGCCGATGGCCTCATACGATAATCCCTCGGTCAGCGGTGGCGATACGAGTTGGAACCTTGGAGTGTGGGCCATCATGCATGTGTTAGCCGAAGGCAAGATGCGATGCCTCTTCTCACTCGTATTCGGCGCAAGCGTCATTCTGTTAACCTCCCGGCTCGACAAGCGTGGGGATGGAGCCGACATTTACTATCGCCGCAATCTGTGGTTGGGAGCATTCGGCATCATTCATGCTTACCTGCTTTGGTTGGGAGATATCCTCTACCCGTACGCTTTGTGCGCCCTCGTGCTGTATCCGTTCCGCAAACTGCGGGCCAAGCAGTTACTGACGATCGGGGGTGTCCTGCTCGTTCTGACTTCCTTGAGCTACATCGGCAAGGGATTTGCAGAGCGGGAGATGATCACGAACGGCCGTGCGGCGCTGGCGATCGAGGCGAGTGGAAAGGAGTTAACGCCTGAGCAAACGGAAGCGAAGATCGACTACGAGAAGTGGCGCAGGTTCATGCATCCGACGGCCGAGGAATTGGCCAAAGACAGGGCCGAATGGACCGGAAGCCCAGCGAGTGTCATCAAAGCGCGAGCGAAGGCGGTCTCGTTCTGGCATTCTCTGCCGTTTTATCATCCGATGCACTGGGACATTTGGAGCATGATGTTTATCGGCATGGGACTGATGAAACTCGGTGTCCTGAGCGCGGAACTCTCATCGCGAGCGTACGCCCGTATGGCAGTTGCTGGGTACCTCATCGGCATTCCGGTCAATAGCTACACGGCGTGGATCGTGATTCAGAGCGGATTTGATCCGATCGTACAATCGTTCACCGCCACCTCATACGATGTCGGTCGGCTGAGCATCGCAATTGGACATCTGGGAATACTGATGCTGATGTGCAAGACTGGCGTGCTCCGATCGCTGACGGAGCGCCTCGGTGCGGTGGGCCAGATGGCCTTCAGCAACTACGTAACGCAGTCCGTTGTCGGTGCGCTCGTGTTCACGGGTTACGGCTTCAAACTGTACGGACAGCTTGAGCGTTATCAGCTGTATTACGTCGTCGCCGCGATCTGGGCTATGCAGATGATCGTCAGTCCAGTCTGGCTGAAGCACTATCGCTTCGGACCACTCGAGTGGGCGTGGAGGTCGTTGACTTATTGGAAACGCCAGCCAATGCGCATGGGCGAAGAGGCTGTTCCCGCATCAGCGGTCCATGCCGCGGCTTAGCGTCGAGTTTACTTCGGCCATGGAGCTGTAGCGTACGGTGCAGGCTTCCCGTCTACCGTATTCGGCTCCATGAGTTCCACTCGCGTGCCGTCGGGATCGAACAGGTTCAACTGACGCTTTCGGTTGACGCCCGTGCGAATTTCCAGCGGACGTGTATATCCGACCTTCGCGGCGCGCTCTTTCAAAATGGCCAAAGATTTCTCGATATCCGGAACTACCAGGCACACATGATGCGCCGAGCCACGCTGTGTCGATTCCGGAATCGGGTCATGAAGCATGAACTCGACATAATCAGTTGTGTCCGGCGCCTTCATATTCACCCAGTTCAAGATCTTGTTGTCTCTTGATCCGCGCCAGAATTCCGTGAATCCTAGAACTCCTTTGTAGAAATCCATCTCGGGAGTGAGGGAATTCACGATCACTCCTGCGTGAATCATTCTCTCCGAGATGCGCCTGTCGGAGATGAACTTCCCCGAGTCGCGCAGACTCCACCCATCGGGCGTATACTGGACGATCTCCACTGTGTGCCCGGCGGGATCCTTGACGTTGAAGTTCAGGTTGCCGATGCGTCCCTTGCCCACTTTGGCCGGGACCTGGATGCCCTTTGCCGCCAGATACGAGCGCATCGCCTCTGCATCATCCGTCTCGACCGAGATATGGTTCAGTCGGTCCGATTTCGGTTCGCGCTCAGGGAATAGCTCAATATACTGGCGGTCATTGATCTTGATGAACGTCAGCGATAGCGAACCGTCCGCGTTCTTCAACGAGAATGGCTCTTCGTATCCGAGAAGGTCCTTGTAGAACGCCCGAGCCTTGTTCACATCACTCACATAGAAGGCGGCATGCGCCACGCCGGTGATCTTCGGCCGCTTGGGTTCCTGCCCGGCGACAAGGGCTGCAACGGTGCAAAGACAGAGACAAACGCGAAGCATTTGCTCCAGTGTATACGCAGCGGGATAGAATAGCCGCAATGTTCCGATTCGGTTGTTGGGCACTGCTTGTCTCCGCCGCGTTCTGCGCGCCACCCGCCATTGTGAAGGACGGCGCGAAAACGGGCATCGATCCGGAACGTAGTGCTCGAATTCCCGAGCGCATGAAGTCGTTTGTGGAGCGCGGCACCGTCGCCGGCGTCGTAACGCTCGTAGCACGGCACGGTCACGTTGCAGCATTGGACGCGGTTGGCTATACCGACATTGAGTCCAGGCAGCCGCTTCAGACTGACGCAATCTTCCAGATTCACTCGATGACAAAACCGGTCGTCGCGATGGCGGCAATGATGCTGGCGGAAGAAGGCAGGCTCTCGATCACCGATCCGGTCGAGAAATACCTGCCTGAGTTTCGCGGCATGTGGGTCATCGAAAAGAAAGGCGATCAGACGATGTCGCTCAAACGGCCGTCTCGCCTGATCACGCTTCGTGACTTGATGACGCACACATCCGGACTTCCGACGAACCCGCCTGCAGGTATCGGGGAACTGCACGGAGCCTTGCACAAGACTTTGAACGAGGTCGTGCTAGTCGTTTCACAGCAGCCGCTTGCGTTCGATCCGGGAAGCAAATGGATGTATAGCAACACCGGCATCGCCGCGCTGGCGCGCATCGTTGAAGTGGTTTCCGGGACGCCGTTTGAGAAGTTCCTGAGCGATCGGATCTTCACGCCGCTCGGTATGAAGGACACGTACATCTATCCGCCGAAAGAGAAGTTCGGCCGCATGCCGACGGCCTACATCCTGAAAGATGGTAAGCCGCTGAAATACACGGCCGATCCATTGGGCGAAGGAGCTATGAAGTTCCGCGTCGGAGCGAAATACCCGCTTCCCGAAGGGGGGCTGTATTCCACTGCCACAGATCTCTTCATCCTTTACCAGATGATGCTCAACCGCGGGCAGTACAACGGAGTAAGGATTCTCTCGCCTGCATCCGTAGATGCCATGACTCGCGTACACACGGGCGATCTCGCAACCAATGCTCCAGGGAACGGATATGGACTGGGATGGGCAGTGGCGAAAGATTCGGCAGCGCTGACGCCCGTCGGGTCATACGGCCACGGAGGACGTTATGGCACGTACTGCTTCATCGACCCCTCAAAAGACATGATCGGGATTTTTCTGATTCACCGCGAAGGGGGAAGCGACGAGCGCAATGCGTTCGTATCCATGGCCGTCGCTTCCGTCCTGGACTAAGACGAACGAACTCGAACTAGACCACGAATTTTATGCAAACCGGGAAGGGAACCTTCGCCTGCTCACCCGTGGCTGAAAGCTTCCCGCTCGCTTTATCGACCCGGTACACGACGAGGTTGCCGGTATCCTGATTCGCTGCGATAACCCATGAGCCGGAAGGATCGATCCGGAAGTTGCGCGGCGTTTTGCCTCCGGTAGGGGTCGCGCCGATCGAGGTCAGTTTCCCATCCGATGCGATCGAGAAACCCGCAAGGCTATCATGTCCACGATTGGAAGCGTAGACGAACTTACCCGATGGATGCACGAGTATCTCGGCACAGTAACTCGTCCCCTTAAAGTCCGACGGCAATGTTGAAAGCGTTTGGATTTCTTTCAAAGAGCCCGTCGACTCGTCCCACTGAAAGGCGCTTACAGTGCTCGAGAGTTCGTTCACACCGTACGCATATTTATAGTTGGGGTGAAACGAGAAGTGCCGCGGACCCGAGCCGCCCTTGACCTGCGCTGTCGAGTGCTGCGTCAACGTACCCTGCGCCGGATCGAATTTGTACACGATGTATTGATCGATACCAAGATCTGCCACTACGGCGAACTGCTCATTCTTTGAAAGGTTTACTGAGTGGGCGTGAGCTTTGTCCTGCCTGCGTTTGTCGGTACCGGACCCGTTGTGCTGGACCAACGCGGTTCTCTCACCCAAAGACCCGTCGTCCTTCAGTCGAAACGCGGACACGCTCCCGGACCCGTAATGCACAACGATCAGGTTCTTGTTCGCTTTATTCGCCACAAGGTGACAAGGCCCCTGACCACCGGTCGGCTGTTCATTAAGCTTCGTCAACTTGCCCGAAGCCCGATCGACACCGAATGCGGTGACGGTACCATCCTCCTCTTCGCCGACCGAGTAAAGCCGTTTGCCGCTCGGCGAAACGTGCAGGAAAGAAGGATTCTGCGCCTCGGCCGCAACGCCAATCTCGGTCAACTTTCCGGAACTCGGATTGAAGCGATAGGAATAAATCCCTTTGCTGCCGCCACGAGTGTACGTGCCGATGAACACCAGCGCTTCCTTGTCGGCCGCTAATAGCTGTCCCGCCGCGCCGGCGGTCAGGAACCCAAATTCACGTCTTGTCACCATGTCTCCTGCGTACACGTCTCCTGCTACTTACTTCAATTCAATCACGAGTGTGCGATAAGGCTTCTTTCCCAGGTTTACAAGCACCGGTGCATCCTCACCTTTGTCATGCCAGAGGACTTCACCCGGCTTGCGCTCCCGAATGAGTTTCTCCTTTGTTTTCGAATCGGTGCGTTCATATCGGCTTTCGTCCAGAAACACGATGACCTGATCCGTGGGACGTATGTACCGCTCGCGAGGAACGCCCGGTTCGTAGGTCACTTCGGTGATCTTGACGCGTTTGTTGTCCAGTTTCACTACGGAAGGAAGTTTCGCCATACCCATCGCCCAGAATGACAGAGCGGTGAGCCCCGAGGAAAGAACGGTTGTCAAAATAATGGTTCGCTTCATCGTAAAGCACTATATCCTATGTATGAATTGCCGGAAACGTACGGTTCCGGTTGTACGTACCATTACTGAGCCTCCGCTCGGAAAGGGAGAGTCGCAGTGGCCCGTCTCGTTTGTGTTCTGTCCGCGTTCGTATTCCTAAGTATTTCCCTCGCAGCGGCCGAAGAAAACATTACGTTTCGTAGTGACGTGTCGCTGGTTCGCGTCGATGCACAGGTTGTCGATCGGAACAATCGAGCGATCACCGGTCTGCAGCCCGAAGACTTCGTTCTCACCGAAGATGGTCAGAAGCAGCAGATCCGTCATTTTGAAAGCGAGGACATGCCCGTCGATGTGTTGTTGCTCCTCGATGTAAGTGGAAGCATGCAGCCGCACATAGAACGGCTGTCTGAGGCGGCGCACCAAGCCATGCTTGTACTCGGTCGCGGCGACCGGGTCGGCGTCATGGTGTTCGACCGGCAGACGAGGCTTCGGCTTCCATTCCGTAACAATCTCGATATCGTCGAGCGTGAACTCGGACTCGTTCTCAGCCAGGAAACCTTCGATGGCGGTACCGATATTACCCGTGGGATGCACGATGCCGCCAACTACTTGGCCAAAGAAGGCCGCAAGGAAGCTCGCCACGCGATCGTAATCCTGACGGACGATCAGACCGAGCGCGATCGTGATGACGAAGGTGTTTTGCGGGCCTTGGCACGTGCCGATGCTGTCATGAGCGCATTGATCGCTCCGGATGCGCTAGGCGGACGATACGGCGGTGGGGGAGGGGGCGGCGGCGGAGTTGGTGGAGGAGGTTGGCCGCGCGGCGGCGGTATGGGCGGAGGCTGGCCCGGTGGCGGAATGGGCGGCCCACTCGGCGGCATCATTCTCGGTCGACGCGGCCCTTACGGCGGAATGGGCGGCGGCGGGAATGGGCCGGTCATCATGACACGGGCACGCACGAGGTCGGCCGGAACCGAGGAGATTGCCAAGCGTTCGGGCGGCGACAGCTTGCGTGTGGATGACGCGTCGGCGCTTGAAACGACGCTGATGCGCCTCCGGCAGCGGTACGCGCTCCATTTCAACCTGCCAGAGGGTGTTCAGCCAGGCCAGGAGCGGAATATCCAGGTGGAACTGTCGGACGCCGCGCGGCGGCGGTACCCCGGATCGGAGGTTCGTTACCGCAGGTCCTATGTGGGTCAGGATGGGAATCGATCGTCCGAGCCAGTCGTGATCAGCAAAACGCCAGCGGCCTCTCGTCAGCCGGCAGCCTCGCCATCCGACGACCGGCCCGTTCAGCGTCGGCGACGGGCGGTCAATGAGGACGGCAGCGCGGTCGACAAATACGAAACAAAGCCAATTCCTACGGACAAGAGTACCGGCAACAGCAGTAGCGGCGGCTGGCGTCGAGCCGACGAGCCGGCGCCTCCATCTGCCGCGCCGGTTCCGCCTGATGCCGCACCGGCGCCTGTTTTGCAAAACGAACCCGGGCGGCAGCCCCAAGTCCAACCCCAAGCTCAGCCTCAGCAAGGGGGTTGGCGTCGCGTGAAGCCAGGCGAGCAGCCGTAACATCTTGTGAGAGAATAGGGGAAGGCCACGGCTGCCTGCCGTCGACCTCCCTAGGTTCCCCTTGATTTCAGTTAATAACGTCACGATGCGCTACGGCGCACGCATATTGTTTGAGGACGTAACCACCACGTTCTTCACTGGCCGCCGCTACGCGATTACCGGACCGAACGGGGCCGGTAAGTCCACATTCATGAAGATCCTGACCGGCGACCTGGACCCCACGAAAGGCAGCGTCACCCGCCCCAAAAAGATGGGCATCCTCCGTCAGGACCAGTTTGCTTTTGACAAATTCCGCGTCATCGACACCGTGATCATGGGGAATGCGCCGCTTTGGAGCGCTCTTCAGGAGCGGGACGTCCTGTACTCGAAGAGCGACTTGACGGACGAGGACGGCATGCGACTCGGCGAACTCGAAGGAATCGTCGGGGAAGAAGGCGGGTACGAAGCCGAGAGCGACGCCGCGATCCTGCTCGACGGACTCGACATCCCGTCCGAGCTTCATGAGCGCGCTATGAGTGAGTTACAGGGCGGTCAGAAAGTCCGGGTGCTGCTCGCGCAGGCGCTGTTCGGCAACCCTGCCGCATTGCTGCTGGACGAGCCGACCAACCACCTCGATCTCGATTCCGTGCACTGGCTACAGGACTACCTCCGCAAGTACGAAGGCACGCTCATCGTCATTTCACACGATCGCCATTTCCTGAACGAAGTGAGCACCCACGTCGCCGATATCGATTACGAAACGATCATCATGTACACCGGCGGATATGACGACATGGTGCTCGCCAAGACTCAAATTCGTTCCCGTGTGGAAGCGCAAAACGCGCAGCGAGAGAAGAAAATCGCGCAGTTGAATGAGTTTATTGCCCGATTCTCGGCCGGTACGCGCTCCTCACAGGTGACATCCCGAAAAAAGGAAGTCGAGCGTTTGCAGACGGCGGAATTGGCTCGGTCGAATATTCAACGGCCGTTCATCCGCTTCCAGATGAAGCGAGAATCGGGACGGCATCCTCTTGAAATTAAAGACTTATCAAAATCCTACGACGATCAGCGGATCATCCGAAACTTCGATGCCAGCATCTCGCGAGGCGAGAAGATTGCCCTGATCGGTCGCAACGGGGCGGGCAAAACTACGTTGTTGCGTTCGCTGCTCCGGAATGCTCCGGGCGTCGATGAGGAGAAGGGTTTTGCGGTCGATAGCGGCACGGTAACTTGGGGTCACGAAGTCGCGGTAGGCTATTTCTCGCAGGATCATCAACAAACCATCGATATGTCGACGACAACGCTGGCCTTTCTACATTCGTTCGATCCTCAGGCCTCCGTCGAAGAGATCCGCGGATTGCTCGGTCAGATGCTGTTCAGCGGCGACGACGCGCTGAAGCCGACCAAGGCGTTGTCCGGGGGCGAGGCAGCGCGCCTCACGTTCTGCCGGCTGATGTTGCAGAAGCCGAATTTTCTTGTGTTGGACGAGCCTACCAACCACTTGGACCTGGAATCGATCAACGCGCTCAATATCGCGTTGCAGAAGTATGACGGTACCGTCCTGCTGGTGACCCACGATCACGACCTGATCGACGAAGTCGCAACACGAGTGTGGCATTTTGACCACGGCTCGATCGAAGACTTCAAAGGTCCGTACGAGGAATACCTAAGCCACACGGAACAGAAAGTTTCTTAGTCATCCCGAACATTCCACTTGCACTTTGTTTTCAAAGTGGGATACTAAGATTCATTACTTAGTACTATCCGGTGGGATGGTCCAGAGCTCAGGGGAGCACGTTAGAGACACCAGGAGCAACCATATGTGGGACAAGAAGAAAAACGACACAACCCCGACGCCGACCACGGCGCGTCCTGAACCGCAGAATACGGCGACCTACTCAGCGCCTCAGCCTATGCAGCAAGTTCGGCCGCCCGAACCCGCTTCACGCGGAACGGCGATTGGCAAAGCGGTGACGATCATCGGCGACATCATCAGCAAAGAGGACCTGTTCATCGACGGTGATGTTAAGGGCAACGTTGATGTCCAGAACAGCCGGTGCACGGTCGGCCCCAATGGTAAGGCTAAATCGAACGTCAAGGCTCGGGAAGTCATCATTCAGGGCCAGGTGCAAGGGGACGTTGAGGCAACCCAGAAGATCACGATACGCAAAGAGGGCAGCCTCGTCGGAAACATCAAGACAACCGGCATTATCATTGAGGACGACGCCTACTTCAAGGGCAGCATCGACATCGTTCGCAACACTACGGGCAATGCCGGGAGCAACTCTACGGCGAACCCTCCCAGTACGGCGAACCCTCCTAATAAGGACGCTGAGAAGATCGCCAGCTAAACGCAGCGACAGTTTCGAACCTGCACGGGGCAGATGTTCGGTACACTGAGGTGACCGATGCTGCCCCGTTTGGTTTTGGTGTCGCTTTCTGCCTTACCGCTGCTTGCGCAGGACCTTCCGGGCCGCGCGGTTCACATCCTTCAAGAACAATGCGGTTCGTGTCATAGCGGCAGCGTCGCCATGTCCGGCTTGCGGTTGGATTCGAAAGAAAGCCTGCTCAAAGGCGGCAATCGCGGACCTGCGGTGAAGCCGGGCTCGGCTTCTGCGAGCCTGCTCATACAGGCGGTCGGGCACACAAGCAAACTGATTATGCCTCCCGGCAAGAAGCTGACCGCCGAAGAAGTAGGACTGCTGTCGAAGTGGGTAGATAGCGGGGTGTCCTGGCCCGAAGCCGCCAACGTTTCAAGTGCGGCGAAAGCTTCGAAATGGTGGTCCTTCCAGACTCCTGCACGCCCGATGGTCCCCGCCATTCAGGATGCCCGTGCGCGAACGCCCATCGATGCTTTCATCCTGTCGAAGTTACACTCTGCAAAACTCTCGCTTGCCACGGAAGCCGACCGAAGAACATTCATTCGACGGGCGTATTTCGACCTGCACGGTTTGCCTCCGACCGTCGAGAAGACGGAAGCGTTCGTTCAGGACAAATCGGCGGATGCTTACGAGAAGCTCATCGATGAACTCCTTGCCTCTCCCCGGTACGGAGAAAAGTGGGGCCGCCACTGGCTCGACCTGGTCCGCTACGGTGATACATCCGGGTTCGAACAAGACCCATACCTGCTCTATGCCTGGCGATATCGCGACTACGTAATTAAGTCGTTTAACCAGGACAAACCCTACGATCGATTCGTCAAGGAACAGATCGCGGGGGACGAGCTTTACCCTGAGGATCCGATCGCCCAAAGCGGAACGGGCTACTATACGGTCGGCCCGAATCGCGACATGCTGTACAAGGTTGAGGATGTGAATCGGATCGAGACGTTGACGGACTATGTCGATACGACTAGCTCGGTGTTTCTCGGACTTACGGTCGGGTGCGCACGCTGTCACGATCACAAGTTCGATCCGATTCCGCAGCGCGACTACTACCGGATGCAAGCGATCTTCGTACCTGCGGAGAAGACTCGCATCTTTCTTCAGTACGATCCCGCGCGAGGGTATGATCTGGGCGAGAATCTGCGACACGCCAAATTGCGGGAGATCGGCGACCAACTTGAAGCGATTTTGAGGCCGTATCAAAAGAAGTTGTCCGATGACAAGCTGAGTAAACTGCCGGCTGAGGTGCGGGATGCGTTCGCGACCGAGGAAGGGAAGCGAACTCCGGCGCAGCGAGCCTTGGTCGAGGAGAATCGGAAAAAGATTTCATCCACAGCCGAAGAGGTACGCGCCACACTCGACGCCGGGCACGCGGCCGCGCTGCACAAGATTGAAGTGCAACTCGTGACCATGTTTACGGGATTCAAGGCCGGACCGTTTGCGCCTGGTGTCCATGACATCAGCCGCGAAGCGCCAAAGACCTTCCTTCCACCCCGTCCCGGCAAGCCGCCGGAAGAGGTACGGGGCGGCCTCCTTACAGTGCTCGGAGGTGGGGATATCGCCGATCCGCCAATCGACGCCATCTCGACGGGACGCCGGAAGGCCCTCGCCGAATGGATCGCGAGCGCATCAAATCCAACCACTGCGCGCGTCATCGTGAATCGGATTTGGCAATATCATTTCGGCAAAGGGATCGTGGCGACCCCGAGTGACTTCGGCACTCGGGGCGCGGCGCCGACGCACCCGGAACTGCTCGACTGGATTGCGACAGAGTTCGTCTCGAATGGGTGGTCTATGAAGAAGCTACACCGGCAGATCATGCTCTCGGCTGTATATCGCCAGAGTTCGCATCCTTCGCCGGCAGCTTTGGAGCGCGATCCCGACAATAAACTCTTATCGCATATGAACCGCCGGCGTCTGTTCCCGGAAGAGATGCGCGACTCGATGCTGCAGGCGTCCGGGGCACTGAACCTGAAGATGGGCGGACGTCCGGTGGTTCCTCCGGTCGCACGGGAAGAACTCTACGGGCTCAGTCAAAATCCGGACAATATGTGGATTATCACCGCGAATCCCGAGGAGCAAACTCGCCGAAGCATCTACATGCTGTCCAGGCGTACGTTCCGACCCGCGATGTTCGAGAGCTTCGATGCGCCGGATGGGATCCGCACATGCTCGCGCAGGGAAGCCAGCAACACCGCGCCGCAGTCGCTTACGCTGCTGAACGGCCGATGGACGGTGGAAGAATCGAAGCGCCTCGCTGCCGCTGTTTCGAAAGACAGCAATTACGAGGCGATTGTCACGCAAGTGTGGCGTCGGGTGCTCGTTCGCGACCCCGACGTGGAAGAACTGGATCGAGGGCGCAAGTTCTTGCGCGATCAGGGTGCGGAACTCGGAACATTGCCTGATGCGGCGTCCGAACTTGCCCGCGCGTTGTTCAACACTAACGAATTCCTGTACGTGGATTGATGAAAATGAGATCTCTATCCAGGCGTGAACTTCTAATGCAGGCAGGCCGAGGCTTCGGCTCTGTCGCTCTTGCCTCGATGCTGGAGGCGGCTTCGCGAAACCCTCTGGCTCCCAAGCCCGCGCATCAGGCGGCGAAGGCAAAAAGTGTCATTTACCTGTTTATGCATGGCGGCGTCAGCCATGTGGATACGTTCGATCCGAAACCCGAGTTGGCGAAACGCAGCGGAGAGTGCATTTCCGCGGAGGCGGCAAAGGGCCTGAAGACGAATCGTATCGACTTCGCGAAAGCTCCTATGCGCGGCAGCCCCTGGAAGTTCCGCCACTATGGTCAATCGGGCATCGAGATCTCCGAGTTGTTTCCGCAGATCGGCTCGAAAGCCGATGAGATTGCGCTGATCCGCTCCTGCTATGGAGAAGCATTCGATCATGCGCCGGCAATTTATCTGCGAAACACGGGCTCGCAGTTCCCCGGTCAGCCGTGTCTCGGCTCGTGGGTTGTGTACGGATTGGGCTCGGAGAGTCAGAATCTCCCCGCATTCGTGGTTATGAGTGACGGGGCCACGAAGTCGGGACCCCAAGCGTACGCCTCCGGGTTTCTGCCTGCGGTGTACCAAGGCACGGTATTCCGTGGCGGGCAGGTTCCTGTGCTGAACCTCGGCACTCCGGCAGGCGTTAGCGCAAAAGCGCAGCGTTCGACACTGGACTTCATCAATGAGCAGGACCGCCGGCATCTCGAGCCTAGGAGTTATGACTCCGAGTTGGAGGCGCGTATCGCTTCCTACGAGTTGGCTTATCGTATGCAGAGTTCCGCGCCCGAAGCCGTGGACATCGGCAAAGAGTCCGAGGCAACGAAGAAGTTGTACGGCGTGGGGCAAGGCGTTACGGACGACTTCGGGCGCAAATGCCTGCTTGCGCGCAGATTGGTAGAGCGCGGAGTTCGCTTCGTGCAACTGTACTCGGGTACGAACATCGGAGAGGACTGGGACGATGCTCACACCGATCTCGCGGCATCGCACACGAAGATGTGTGCCAAGACCGATCTGCCCATTGCGGGACTGCTGACGGATTTGAAGGCCAGGGGATTACTCGATTCGACCCTGGTTGTCTGGAGTAGTGAGTTCGGCCGGACTCCCCTGGCTGAGGGCAAAAACGGCCGGGATCATCATCCTTATGCCTTCAGCATGTGGATGGCGGGCGCAGGAATCAAAGGTGGGCAAGTTCTCGGGACGAGCGATGACTTCGGTCTGCGCGCGCAGGAGTCCCCGTTCAGCGTCCATGACGTAAACGCTACGATTCTTCGTTTGATCGGCTTGGATCATACGAAGCTGACTTATCCGTATCAAAGCCGCGATATGCGGCTGACCGACGTTCACGGCGAGCACGAGTTCACGAACAAACTGATCAGCTAGCGCTGCTTCAGCGCATTCAGTGCCGAACGAATGGCTCTGGCAAAGGGCGCCGTGTCGATATCCGTAAAGCCAAAACGTTTCATTGCCTGTGGAACGGATAACCCTCGCCACCGTCGGCCATTTCGCATTGGGATGGAAAAAAGAAGTGAGCACCCGTCCGCATGGCGCGGAGGAAGGCTCCAGTGCCAAAGCACTTTGACGTGGTTCTCATTCTTTGGAAAAAGCCTGGATAGCCGGTGGCGACTTCGTTCAGTGCGGAGATCAGACGCTCGGTGTGCTCTTGACTTACATAGATGCGGTCTCGTTTGCCTCACCATTTAAAACGATCTGCACTCCGCACATGATGCGAGAAGTCCTTCCAGTGTCCTGAAGGATGATCACGTTTACGACGGCAACGAATGGACCCGCTTCGATCCTATCGACCTGTCGCGACCACGCTACACGCGTGCCGGGTTGGGTTGAGAACCGCTCCATCTGTTCGAGTGATCCGTCGTAGGTCCGTGATCCTGGGCGAGAGCAAAATCGAACAGAAGAATACACACAAACGAGAGTCTCATCATCATCACCTCCGTCGCGATTGTAGCGAAAATGTCCAAAAAGAAAAGAGGCTACAGGGGTAGCCTCTTTTGATTTAAGTAATTACCGCACGCTGCGGCTTCGAGTGTCTCGGTCGTATCGATGATAATGGACGCCATCGCGATCGTAGCCACTGTCAGCGGAGCCGATGGTCAACGGACGATCCAAGCGGAAGGTCAGTAATGACTCGGAAGGCAGTGCAACCTTGCCGCCTCGAGTGACGGTTTGACCTACAGCACCTGCACCGGCTCCTGTTGCTGCACCGATAGCTGCGCCTTTGCCTCCTCCGGCAATTGCGCCGATGATGCTGCCGATGATTGCGCCGCCTCCTACGTACTTACCCGTACGAGAGTTAGCCCCAACGCCTTCTTTGCCTTGCCCCTCAGCTGTAACGGTTTCCGACGGTGTGCTGACCGTGTATCTCCGGCCGTTGACCACCACGGACTCGAGATCCACAACAATCTCGTCGTCTGATGCGTCTCTCATGATCAGCTCCGTATTGGAACCACGCGGAATAACAACGTTGCCTGAGTTGTCGCGAACGTCCCGATCTACCACACCCGTGTAGATTCTACTGTCGGAAGGGTAGCGCGCATCGATGGTATCTGTTGTCCGGACCGTAATCTCGGTTCCGGCCGGAACTCTATCTGATTGAGCACAAAGAGAAATGCTTAAACCCGCTACCAGAGCGGCTGTTCGTATGGAGTTACTAATCATATCTGGTCATCACTCCTCACGAATGTCTACTGCACATAATTGGCCGAAGCTCGTGATAAAGTGACGGCGAACGCCCATGAAGTTCAGAACCATTTACGGCTGCCTTATGTTCGCGGGTCTTGCGATTGCTACCGAGCGCGGACAGGAAATCAAGTTATGGGAAAAAGGAGCGCCGGGCTCCGAAGGAATCACCGCTCAAGAAGTTTCCAAACCCTCAAGCAACCCCAACTACAAGGGATGGGCGGCAGACTACACGGTCACACACTATCCAGCCATCCATGTATTTCTACCGCCAAAGGAGAAGGCGACCGGAGTTGCCATGGTGGTAGCTCCAGGCGGAGGCCACCGGCGAGTGGTCATTGAAAAAGAAGGCTGGGAAATCGCGGACTGGTTGAATGAACAGGGAATCGCGGCGTTCGTCTTGAAGTACCGGCTCGCGAAAGCCGAAGGCTCCAAGTACACACTGCCAGAGCATGTCTATGCTGATGCGGCAAGATCGATGCGTCTGGTACGGAGTCGTGCCAAGGAATGGGGCGTTAATCCTGAACGGATCGGCTTCATCGGATTTTCCGCGGGCGGAGAAATCGCCGGCATGATAGGTACGAAGTTCGATGCCGGCAAGGCGGATGCGAACGATCCGGTCGAAAGGGTCAGTTCACGTCCGGACTTCAGTGTACTGATCTATCCGTGGTATCGTCCCGGCGCCAACAAACCAAACGATCCGCCCCTGTTTCCAGTACCCTCCGATGCGCCTCCGGTCTTTATGGTGTGCACAGACGATGACCGGTCGCACGTGGAACCCACGGTGAAGTTCTATATGGAGCTGCTCGAGAAGAAGATCCCGACTGAGATGCATATCTACACGTACGGAGGTCACGGATATGCTCTGCGGCCCACGCAGAAGCCCGCGCCAGTCATGACGTGGCCGGATCGATTGAAGGAATGGATGGTTGAACGCGACCTGTGGAAACCCGTAAACGATCGGAGTTCGAACGGCTCGCGCTAAACTTCAAGTAAGTTCTATGACAATCCGCTTGGCCGGTGTTCTCGGCCTTTTTCTGCTGCTCCCGGCAATTGTACCCGGCCAGACCTCGACCGGTCAGATTGTTCGGTTCAAGACCAGCCTAGGCGATATCGATGTGCAGTTGCTGCCCGACAGCGCGCCGAAAACCGTGGAGAACTTTATGAACTATGTCAATCGAGGAGCATACAACAACTCGATTATTCATAGATCTGTCCCTGGCTTCATCATTCAAGGCGGTGGATACACGTTCGCGAACCAGACATTTGATGAGATCCGCTCCGACGCGCCTGTGGTGAATGAGTACCGAGTTTCGAATACACGCGGCACTATCGCCATGGCAAAACTCGGCGACAACCCGAATAGCGCGACCAATCAGTGGTTCTTCAACCTGGCGAACAATGCGGGCAATCTGAACAACCAGAATGGCGGATTCACGGTGTTCGGACGTATCGTCAATGCGTCGGGCTTGGCCATAATGGACCGCATAGCCGCTGTGCGCGTCCCGAATCCACCAATTGTTGCTCAGCCGCTTGATCAGATGCCTTTGATCGGTTATCCAAACGGATCACCGAACACGTGGACTCCGGTAGTGATCACCTCCATTACGCCGGTAAGCGGCATCACTGGGGTGGCCAGCGCGAGCGCTTTCGGCGCTCTTCGAGAAGCGGCCCCTGGATCTTTTATTGAGATCTACGGGTCGGATCTGGCGACCACAACGCGCGAGTGGACCTCCAGCGACTTCACGGACGGCGCCGCCCCGACAACGCTCGAAGGCGTCAGCGTGACGATCGGAGGACAGGCGGCCTACGTATACTACGTGAGCCCGACGCAGATCAACGTTCAAGTCCCGGCGAACGCTCCGACGTCAGGAACGGCGCAGGTAGTCGTGACCACGAACGGGCAAAGCAGCACGGCCGTGTCATTGACAATGAAGACCACTGCCGCAGGACTGCTCGCGCCGGCAAGCTTCAAGGTCGGCGACAAACAATACGTAGCGGCAATACATGCGAGTAATGGGACATACGTTAGCAACGGAAGTGTTTCGGGTGTTCAGTCCGCTCCGGCTGTTCCAGGCGAGACATTGACGTTCTACGGTACAGGCTTTGGCCCTGTAACTCCGAGTAGCGTTCCGTACGCTGGACAGATCGCAACAGGTCTGGCGCCTCTGGCAAGCCCGATCCAGATCTTCTTCGGCGACATTCAGGCGCGCGTCGATTACGCAGGACTTGCTCCGTCCGCTGTCGGTCTGTATCAGTTCAATGTGGTAGTACCTGCCGGCATAGCGAGCGGGGACGTTCCGATGCGAGTTGTGCTCGGCGACCAGACGCTTTCGCAATCGCTTCTGCTTCCTGTGCAAACGAAGTAAGGGCGATGGTTGAAAACGTTCTCGAAATCTGGCGGGTGCATGACGACATCAACATTTTCCTTCTCGAGAATATTCCCGACGAGGGTTTCGCGGCCGTTCCACTCCTGAAGACCGGAAAACCGTCCACCGGGAGGACTGTGAGTCGTGTCTTTGCCCATCTGCACGAAGTGCGTGTTTCGCACATCGGCCGCGAGTTTTTGCGTGGAATCCCGCGATTTGAAACCGGCGCTTCCCCGCGTCGTGAAGAGCTGCTTGCAGCCTTTCGCGCCACTAGCAGGGCGGTGGAGCAACGACTACAGCGCCTGGTCGAAACGGGCGAGCGGAGAAAGGACCGTGGCGGCCTCATGCTGCTGGGTTATCTGATCGCACATGACTCGCACCATCGCGGCCAAATCCTGCTCGCGTTGAAGCAGTCGGGAATCAGGATGCCCGAAGAAACCCGGTTCGGCATCTGGGAGCACTGGTTCCGTCCCAAGCTGCCGTTGAAGATATAAGATCGAAACGCCGCTATGAAACGAATTCTTGGATTAGGTTGTGCGATAGCTTGTCTTCTGATCGCACAGCAGCAACAGCGACCGGCAGGACCTCCTCGCGTGCCCTCGATCGAACTGACCTCAGCAGAACGCGCGGAGGTACAAAGTCGAGTCAATAAATTAGCGGCTGCCGTCGGAGCGCTGAAGGCCAAAGGGGTTTCAGAGGACCTGCTCGCCGACGTTGAGATATTCCACAAAGCCGGCCAGTGGTTACTGGAGTTCCCTGAGCATTTCTTCACTCGGGACGATTACACCAATGCGCTCACAACACTCGATCAGGGACTCGAGCGTGCGAAGCAACTGCAGTCGGGGAGATTCCCCCTGGATGCAGCAGAAGGGCCGTCGAATTCACGGGTTCTATTCCGACCTCGACGGTTCAGTGCAGTTGTACGGTTTGCGCATCCCCGATTCTTATGACGGTTCGAAGCCGGTTCGCTTGTATGTCTGGCTCCATGGCCGCGATCAGCGGAATACGGAAGCGAGTTTCATCACCCGATTCCAAAAGCCACCGCCTCTCACACGAATCCCGCTGATGAAGGGCAGATTCAACTCGACGTGTATGGACGCTGGAACGGCATGGCCTTCCATATCGTCGGCGAGACGGATGTCTTCGAGGCGATCGCGGCCGTGCAGAAGCGGTACAAAATCGATCCGGACCGGATCCTTCTGCGCGGGTTCTCGATGGGCGGATGCGGCGCATGGCACATCGCGCTGCACTATCCGGGCTTCTTTGCCGCCGCCGAGATCGGCGCCGGCACTTGGCCGCGGCGATCGCAGATGCCTGGGTTCCCACCGCATCAACAGGGCCCGCTGCGCATTTGGGAAAACATCAATGATTGGGCGTTGAATGCGTTCAATCTTCCACTGGCCGGCCACGATGGAGAGAATGAAACCGGCCTGAGCTCGATTCCTCCTTTGCCGCAGGGCACGACAACCCGCGGACAATTAGAATCCTCGATCAAGATTCGCGAGCAGTTGGAGCGCGAAGGATATCCATCAGAAGGCGATCCCTACGAGCTCCATGCGAAGGGGACGGAAGCCACTTTTCTTGTCTCCAAAGAGCATGGGTCACAGCACGAGTCCCGAAGTGCGCTCCAAACTCGACGCGTTTCTCAAGAAGTACGGGGACCGCGGGCGCGTCAGTCCTGATCACCTGCGCTTTCTGACCTATACGACTCGGTTCAACAACTCGCACTGGGCGACTCGGATCGCCTCGAGAAGCTCTATGAACGCGCTGAGATCGATGCGACGCGAACCGAAGGCGGCAGGAAGTACGACGTTACGACGAAGAATGTTGCCCGCTTGGCGCTTCGTGAGATGACGAACGCGACTGACGTCCGGATCGATGGCACGACTCTGAAAGTGAAGGGATCGCCGGAGATCACGTTTGAGAAGGCCAATTCAGGGTGGGTAGTGGCGGGCCGGAAGCCTTCCGGACTCTACAAGACTCACGGATTGCAAGGACCTATCGACGATGCCTTTATGGATCCGTTCCTGATCGTTCGTCCGACGGGCACTCCGTGGAATCCTGCGGCGCACGATCAAGCGTTGCGGATGCTCGCCCGCTTCGATCGTTTGTATGCGAAGAACCTGCGAGCCCACCCACGGGTGAAAGACGATAAGGATGTGACTCGAGCTGATTTCGCAAAGTACCATGTGGTGCTCTTTGGAGATCCCGGAAGCAATCGCTGGATTGCGAAGATCAACGGAAAGCTTCCGGTCAAGTGGACGAAGCAAACCGTCCGGTATGGGTCGCGGAGCTATTCCTCCGCCGAGCATTTCCCGGCGCTCATCTATCCGAACCCACTGAATCCATCCAAGTACGTTGTGTTGAATACGGGTCTGACCATTGAGGATCGAGAGTATGCGGGCGAATATCCGATGCCGCGTCTGGGCGATTTTGCGACGCTGAAGGTTAAAGACGGGGCGGAGTTTCCGGAGATCGCTGAAGCCGGCCTGTTCGACGAACGGTGGCGGCTTCCCACGGACGTTCTCTCGGGAAAACCGGCGGCGACAAGTACGACTTCCACAGCAAAGACAGCGACCAAGGAGTCGAATCGATGAAACGTAGAAGGTTTTTCAGGACAGTGGCCTCTGTGCCACTGGCGCCCGCGCTGCTCGCGCAGCAAACCGCGCCCGCGAACAACAATCCCGCGCCTACTTCCCCGGCGCCTCCGGCTCTGGATCCGACCGTGCCGCCCGCGCCATTGAATCGCACACCGACTGCTGCTGCGGCGCCGACTCGTATTGAGACCGCGGTGGTTGACGAAGTCGCGGACATGTCGCCGAAGTTCTTCAATGCGACACAGTTTGCGACACTCCGAAAGCTTAGCGTCACCATCATGCCTCCAATGAACGGCGCGCCGGGGGCCTTGGAGGCAGGCGCGCCCGAGTTCCTGGACTTTCTGATCAGCGAGTCTCCGCGAGACCGGCAGCAACTGTATACAAAAGGCCTGGATCTTTTGAACGCCGAATCGAAGAAGAAGTTCAGCAAGAACTTCGCTGATACTGATGCACCGGAAACTGCTACGCTACTTGCTCCCCTGAAGCAGCCTTGGACCTACGAACCGCTGACGGACCCGCTTGCGGCATTCCTTCGGGAAGCGAAGAAGGATGTCCGCACGGCAACGCTGAACTCCAAGGAGTACTCGCTCGCGGCGGGTAGATCAGGCGGACGCAGGGGCGGCAACGTCGGACTGTATTGGTATCCCATCGACTAGGCGAATTGAATGGCTGGTAAAGAATACGACGTTCTCATCATCGGCTCCGGCGCATCCGGAGGAATGGCGGCCTACACGCTCGCGCAGAAAGGAGTGAAGTGCCTGCTGCTCGATGCAGGTCCTCAGGTAGACTTTCAGCGAAATCGCGGTATGAAGGCTGTGTACGAACTGCCGTACCGCGGCTTCGGTAAGCCGGGTCGTCTGCCGCACCTGTTTCAGGCGAATGAGTTCAACGCGAATCAATGGGTGGACGAAACTCAGGTTCCGTATACACATGATCCCAAGCAGCCGTACAACTGGGTTCGCGTTCGGATGCTCGGTGGCAAGTCCAACTTCTGGGCTCGCATGTCATTTCGTTTAAGCGACTACGAATTCAAGGCAAAGGATCATGACGGATTCGGCGAAAACTGGCCGATCAGTCATGCCGATTTATCTCCCTTCTACGATCGCGTCGAGCCGATCTTTCGCGTATCGGGACGCAAAGAAGGTTTAGCGCAGTTGCCGGACGGTATTTTTGTCGAGGACGGGTCACCCGACAGTCTTGCATCGAAGCGGTTGGCCGACGCGGGGAAGCCGCTTGGAATGACGGTGACGAAGATCCGGCGCGCCCTGGGTGACGGCTCTCTGGCGAGTTCGTTCAATCTACTGCTGCCGGATGCGGTGGCGTCGGGTAATCTGACGGTTGTACCGAATGCGGTGGTGCGTGAAGTGTCCGTTGATAAGAATACGGGCCGGGTGAACGGCGCGCATTTTGTTGACCGCCAGTCGAAGCGGGAATTGCATGCGAAGGCGCGGGCGGTCGTCGTCGGCGCATCATGCCTGGAAAGTACACGCATTCTGCTCAATTCAAAGATTGCGAACTCCAGCGGCACGCTGGGACATTATCTGCATGATCAGTTCTACATGAGCAACAGTGTCGTGGCTCTCATACCCGAGGCGAAGAACGGAAAAGCGCCGCGAGGGCTCGTGGGAGGTGCCGGGTACATTCCCCGATTTCGGAACATCAACACGAAAGAGAAGAACTTCATTCGCGGATATGCGTTCGATTTCTCTAGCGGCGGTACTCCGGACGCGCGGTACTTCCCATCGTGGGGAGAAGAACTGCAAAAGGACCTGGACATGGCCCGAGGGGCGGGATTCGCTGCTACATTGATGGGAGAAGTGCTTCCGCGCTACGAGAATCACGTTCGCATCGATAAGAATGTCGTAGACGCTTGGGGCATTCCCGTTTTGAATTTTCAGTGCAAGTACACAGACAACGAATTCAACATGGCCAAGGATGCGGTTGAAACCCTAGGTGAAGTCTGCCGGAAGGCCGGCTTCGAAGTACTTCACCGGACCGACAAGATGTTTCCGCCGGGATATAGCATTCACGAACTCGGCACGTGCCGTATGGGTGACAACCCGAAGACGAGCGTGCTGAACAAATGGAACCAAAGCCATGACATCAAGAACCTTTTTGTCGTCGATGGGAGCAGTTTCGTCACCGGCGGCTCGCAGAATCCCACTATGACGATCCTGGCATTATCCATGCGGGCTTCGGAGTATCTCGCGGAGCAATTGAGGAAGCGAGAGATCTAGCATGATGAAGCATTTGTTCAAGATCTGTATCGCCGCAGCGTGCCTTGCAGCCGGGGTTGCGCAGACGCAGAACCAGCCGCCGAAGCCGCCCCCTCCTCCGCCTGAGCAGCCGATCCCCTATAGCCACAAGACTCACGTCGGCAAGTTAAAGCTCAAGTGCAACATGTGTCATCCCAACAAAGATCCCGGAGAGGTTATGGGGATCCCACAGGCGCAGGTGTGCATGCAATGCCATTCATCCGTGAAAACGGACAGTCCAGCTATTCAGAAGTTGACTGAGTTCGCGAAAACGTCGCGGCAGATCCGTTGGGCTCGTGTATATGAGATCCCCACGTACGTGATGTTCAGCCACCGGGCGCATTTGGAGGCAGGGAATACCTGCCAGGAATGCCACGCTCAAGTTGCCGAGCGCGACCAGCTTTTCCGCGAGACGGACATCTCTATGGGCGGATGTATGAACTGCCATCGGATGAAGAGCGCCAGCAACGACTGCTCATATTGTCACGAGCCTCGTTGAGTTTTTCGCGCGGCGATTGTAGCGATAACCGGAAGTCGTTTGTTACACTAATCGTGTTGGCCAGGTAGCTCAGGGGTAGAGCGCGGCCCTGAAAAGGCCGGCGTCGGCGGTTCAAATCCGTCCCTGGCCACCACCCCTGAATCGTCAGCGCCTGGTTAGTTTGCCTTCCTGATAAATCATCATCTCCTAATGAGATGAGACATCTAGCTTATTACATCATGCTTGCGAACTCGGCTCTGTTCGCGTTCGGCGCCATGGAGCACGCCGGAGTGCAGATCGGGCTCTTCTCCGAGCCGCGCATTGGGCTGGCTGTGAGTGTCAAAACTGTTTGTGCTCTGGCGCTTATGTGCGGTCCGTAGGATCGTGGAGGACTGCCATCACTGACAATCTTATAGCCGGGGCGTCCTGTGCGAGTCGCGCTTCACCGAACGTGAGGTCAGGCGGAACATGCCGTGCTCGCGCCTCCGTTGATTGGACGACATCGAAGCTGTAATACTCCCGCCAAAGATCACGCTTAGCCGCCAAGGCATCTACGACGTGCCGTACGGCATCGACTCGCGAACCGCTTTTTGGCATGGTCTCGACCACACGGTCGATCCAGAAGACCGTAAGTGTCTCGTGATAGCCGCTATTGGCGCTGTTTTTGCCGCCCAGCGCCTCGTTGTACTTCGGAATGTTTGCGCGAGCCCTTTCCAGTGCCGCATCGCGGCCGTGCGCGAACACATAGCAGGCGGCCATTACGAGATGATGTCCGTGCTTCCAGTCGGCACTCGGCCAAGTTCCATCTTCGAACGCGGCGAGGAAGCAGTCCAGCGATTCTTCGGTGTCGAAATGCACTCCTGCTATGCTAGCGCTCGTGAAGATCGTTGTTGCTATCAAACAAGTGCCCGCGCGTGATTCGCAACTGCGCGCCGACGATAGCGGTCGATGGATTCAAGAGAACGATCTGACGTTCGAGATCAATGAGCCCGACGCCTACGCCCTCGAGGAGGGTCTCCAACTCAAGGAGAAGAACGGCGGTGAAGTCATTGCTCTTTGCCTGGGTCCGGAGCGGGCCTCATCGACCATCCGGGAGGCGCTCGCGAAAGGCGCTGACCGTGGAATCCACATCGAAGAAGAAAATCTGGCAACACTCGATACGCTTGGTGTCGCGCGATTGATCGCGAAGGCATTGACTGATGAGAAGCCGGACCTAATCCTTACAGGGCTGCAGTCGGACGACCTTGGGTATGGGCAGACCGGTGTCGTGCTTGCGGAACTGCTCGGCTTCGCCCACTCGACTATCATCATGGAAGTCGAGGTGAAGGGCCAGGGCATTCGTGTGAAGCGCGAATTGGAGGGCGGATGGTTCCAGCACATCGAAATGCCTCTGCCCGCCGTGCTTACAATTCAATCGGGCATCAGCAAGCTGCGATATGCATCGCTGATGGGTATCAAGAAAGCTAAGACAAAGGAAGTGAAACGCCTCACCCTGGAAGACCTTCAGGCGCACGCGACGTCACAGGTGAACATCGAGCGCGTTTATCTGCCCGAGAGATCCAAGCAGACGCAACTGCTGGAAGGCCCCGCGAAAGAAGTGGCCGCCAAACTGGTTGAGAAGCTCAAATTCGAGGCGCGAGTACTATGATTCTAGTTTTCCTGGAGCGTTCGGGCTCGCAATTTCACCGCTTATCGCTCGAGACGCTTTCCGCGGGGCACGAACTCGGGCGTGCGATGAACATGCCGGTCGCGTCTGTGGTGATCGGCGCCGGCGCAAACGAGACTCCGGCGGGTCCGGTGTACTCGATCGAGCATGCGACGTTGCAGCAGTACACGCCGGAGGGCTATACGATCGCGCTTGAACAACTCATCCGAGCCAAGCAGCCGAAGTATGTGCTTTTTCCGCATACCTACACGGTCCGGGATTTCGCGCCGAAGCTGGCCACACGATTCGACCGTGTCCTGGTAAGCGATGTGATCTCGCTGCGCGCCGATGGCGGAAATTTGCTGCTGGTTCGTCAACTCTTTCAGGGCAAGCTGAACGCAGACGTGCGGATTAGCGGGGTCGCTCCATTCTTTGTCTCGATCCAAGCCGGTGTCTACAGGGCCCAAGAATTGCAGTCGGGAGCGGCGGAGGTCGAGAATTTTGCGGTGAACATTGAGGCTGCTGATATTCGATCGAAACCCGAAGAGCCTTTCCGCGAGTCGGCGCGTGCTGTCGATCTCACCACTGCCGACAAGATCGTATCGGTGGGGCGGGGCATTAAGGATAAGGACAACATCGCAATTATCGAGGAACTGGCGCAGGCGCTCGGCGCCGAGGTCGCGGCATCACGCCCGATCTGCGATAACGGCTGGCTCCCGATGGAACGCCAGGTCGGTAGTTCCGGGCAGACTGTATCACCCAAGGTCTACGTGGCGATCGGAATTTCGGGCGCCATTCAGCACCTCGTTGGGATGAAGGGGTCCAAGACTATCGTGGCGATCAATAAAGATGCGGAAGCGCCGATCTTTGAAGTCGCCGACTACGGCATTGTCGGAGACCTGTTCGAAATTGTTCCCGCTCTCATCGCGGAGATAAAGAAGGCGCGCAGCTAGCTCTCACGTCGTGAATGCGCGTGGTTGGCAGCACTCACTGTGACTAAATTCGGTTCCATCTGTGAGCTGTTTCGCGTTCGAGCTAACGCGTTTCTCATCAGAGACACAATGTTCCGAGACACATTCGAATCATCTCAGAAAATCCAGGCGCGTCCGGTAACTCCGACCGAGCAGACGTTTTGGCGGATTGTTCGCATGGATGCCGAATTGAAGCAACTCGCGCAATCGCTCAGCGCGCGCGGTCAATTCACGCCTATTGAGGGAGCGGGAGCCAGGTACATGCGATACACCTTTCCATGGAATGGCCAGCAGCGTAAGTTTGAAGCTCAGATTACTCCCAACACAAACGTGATTCAGCTAAAGAATTTTCTTATTAGCTGCAACAAGGGACTGAATGGAATCTTCGAGCAGCCGAATATTGCTTCTTACACGCGTCTTCATCGGCGACCGTTGTAGATCGCACTACGTCCTGCGTGTATCATCATGTCCGTGATGACGCGCAGGACCTTTGCCTCCCTGATCGCCTCACCGACTTTCGCGCAGACGAATATCTCTGCGGCGCTACGCGCCGCCCCGAACTTCTGCTCACATGAGCACTGGGGCTCGATTGAGTCTATTGGTACTTTTCCCGGCGGATACCGTGCCGACATCACGCAAGGCGCGCTGCCAACGCGGAATACTTCATTGTTCGATCTCCTGATCGAACCCTACCTGCGAGGTGTCCTAATCTCGTCCGGTATAGATCGAAACGTCCTTACACGGCCCTCGGGATGGAAAGAATTCTCTGCATTGCGGTCTGCCCTTCGCGAATATCAGTTCAACGGCATCTTCCAGTGCACCCGTCGAGGAATTTTGTCTTTGTATGGGGTCGATATCTCGGCTCTGGACGGCGTCTCGCTCGCCCGACTGGATGGAGCTATCGAGCGCAATTACAAATCTGCTTTCGGCTGGTATCGAAAATCCATGGCAGCAGCCAACTTCAGCGAACTCATACGGCCGGTTCACCCTGAGTTTTACCGCCGTCAGGAATCCTCCACATCGGCGCGTGACGAGTCATTTACACGGACCGTCATGCGTATCGATCCTTTTCTCGATTTCTGGACAGGCCCGGCCGAACGCCGGAGCAGCTTATCGGACGTTTCTGGCGTCGAGCCCGTTGACGCAAAAAATTGGCGCGCATTGCTGGCCTACTGGTTTGACCAGGCGCAGCTGAACCGCGCCGTCGGCATCAAACAGCTTCAAGCGTATAGGCGAGACCTCGCCTTTGAGGCGAGATCTGACAGCGACATCAAGGACTGGCAGGGATCGTCCTCGCTCGACGCCCGCCGCAAGCTGCAAGACTGGATAGTCCATGAATGCTGCAAGCTGGCGCACGATCGCGGGTGGGCGCACCAGGTCCACGTCGGCACCCACAATCTCCCGAATTCTTCTCCTCTGCCGCTTGCGCCACTGGCACGCCGCTACCCACGCATGAAGGTCGTGATGATTCATTGCTGGCCGTTTCTCGAGGAGGCCGGCACGCTTGCTCGACAGAACCCGAACATCTACATCGATACGTGCTGGCAGCCGATCCTGAATCCCTCTTTCTTTCGAACTGCAGTCGAGCAATGGTGGAATTACGTCCCTTCCGATAAGATCACGTGCGGCCACGACGCAACTACCGTTGAGATGGCGGTTGGATCGTCTCTATTCACTCGGGAAATCCTCACTGATGTGGTCCGGGAACAGAAGAACAGGTTCGGATTACGTGAGAAAGACCTCATTCGAGCAGCGAAAAACATGCTGCACGGAAATGCAGTCAGAATTTATGGCTATGGTTTGGACAGCGAAGTGTGACTTCCTATATACTCAGCACAATTTGATCTGAAGGTGGTCACATGAACGTTCGGTTCTTGGGGTCTACTCACTCTTGCTTCGTCTGTAATCCTTGTGACGATGCACTCCGAGGTAAACACGTCCACGATATTCGGCTCAGTCGTCGATGAGTCCGGCTCCGGTGAGCCGAATTCGAAAGTGGTCACTGCTATCATCGCCACGGGGCAACAGCGAAATGCAATGACGGACGGCGTCGGCGAATTAGTCATTCGCAACTGCCCGCTGCGGTTACAGAAGTACAGTGGCCGCTCCGCTTTTTATCACGAATGGTCCTCCGATATGGCCCTCCGATTTTCGTGCGACAGAACACCAATCTGACGGCGCGCGGATTGCCCGAATACGAATGAGGAATACACTTCCGGTGGCGACCATCCCCCATCGATGAGAAATACATGACACCCAAAGGTACGAATCTGTTCGCTGCGGAGCTTGACGATCGCCGCCCGCCATCCGCAGTTGAATCAGATGTTGTACTCATTGCAGGCTGGGTGGTCTGAGTTTCACGGCTTGAACTTGAAACTGGAGAAGCGCTTCAGTCGTGGTTTCCAGATTTTGATGGCGCACACGTTCGCTAAGTCGATTGCCCCGGATTCGGCTGGTTCTTTTGGTTCACCCAACCTTAACCCCGCAAACTTCCAACTTGACAAGGGCTTTCGGATTTCGCATTCGCAATCGGTGGGTCATGAGCGTCGTCTACGAACTCCCGTTCGGGCGCGGCAAGAGAGTGTTCGGGTCGATGAATCTGACCGGACTGGTGTATGTGACACCGCGAGCGGACGCGAAGGGAATTGACGCGTTCTCCATTTTCAATAACATCAGGCCGCGCGAAGGCTTCTGAGGTTCGGCACCTCCGCGCGAGACATTATCACGGCTCCGGCCTGGTGGAAAACGGACCTTTCCGCCTCAAGAATTTCACCCTAAAAGAGGGCATTTACCTCCAGTTCCGCTCGGAGGCTTTCAACGCCTTCAAAAAGCGGGCAGTTCAATCCGCCGGAGATGAATGTGGCAAGCCCAATTTCGGGCGGCTCACAAGCGCGCTCCGGCCGAGAGTTGTACAGATGGCTCTGCGTCTGACGTTTCTGAAGCTATAAGCTGTCGGACCAGGAAATCTCCAGATACGAGGAAAACTGCCGGTCGGGCTTCGAAATATTCTTTCGCTGGAAAATCGTGTTTTAATAGACTCCCAGAGCGTAGAAGAAATGATTGATTCCCGATTGCCTGGTCAGAATCTGAAGCAATCGCATTTCAAACTTCAAAGATGACCAACAAAGCATTACTCGTGAGCTTGGCCGAGCGCGCACTACGCTCGGTCCTCGTTCTCGCTCTTGCCGGTTTGCTTGGCGCGGCGCTCGTCCGCCTTGCGCCGGGCTCCGATATAGATGAGGCGCAACTCGATATCCGACTCACCCGGAGCCTCGAACTGATTGCAAGCGAGCGTGCTCAACATCGCGATCCCGTGTCCTTCTACGTGGATTATCTTTTTGGCTTAGGACGCGGCGATGCGGGACGATCAGAACTGTATGGCCAGGCTGTCGCACAACTGATCCGAGAGCGTTTCGGCGCCACCGCTCGCATGGTCGTTCAGGGCCTAATCGCTGCCTGGTGCGCGGCGCTCGTGTCGGGAACGGCTGTTGCGCTGAATAATCGGGCAGTGACGCTCACGGGCGCAACAGTGCTAACGGCCGGCGCATTGAGCATCCCGTCCGCAGTACTTGCGGTGTTTTGTCTAGTGGCCCGTTTTCCACCATGGACCGCAGTTGCCGTGATCGTGTTTCCACGCGTTTTTCCGCACGTTTATGAGCAGGTTCGGTCCGCCTTGGCGAGGCCGCACGTTCTTTTTGGACGGGCTCGGGGGCTGTCGTCCGCTCGCGTGTTCCTGTGGTACGTGGCCCCAGTCGCGACGGTTCCGCTGATCGCGTTGTGTGGTGTATCAATACCACTCGCATTCAGCGCTTCCATTCCAATTGAGGCGTTATCAGACTCGCCGGGTCTTGGACACCTTGCGTGGAAGGCCGCTCTCGGCCGCGATCTCCCGGTTTTGGTCACGATTACCCTGCTGCTGACCGCAATTACTGCGGTGGCGAATCTATGTTCGGATCTTGTCCTGCTTCGGCTGGGAGACAAAACGGGATGAAATTTGTCCGGGTGAGCGCGATCGGTTTTCTTCTATTTACATCTGTAGTCACCCTCGCAGCAGATTACGTGGCGCCCACAGTTATGCCGAGCAATTTCGCGACCACGCAAGCGAGCCTCCCACGAGAGCGTTTCCACTCGGAACGGACGAACTTGGCCGCGACCGCTTCTCGCGCTTACTCCACGCCTGCCGCGCGTCCTTTTTGCTGGCGATCGGAACCGCCTTGCTCAGCGATGTCACTTGCGACGTTTGTAGGAGTCATTGCGGGGCTGCGAAGCGGATGGGTGGATTCCGCCCTCTCATCGGGAATGGATCTCATGTTGTCGCTCCCGTGGCTATTCTTACTTCTCACATTGCGAGCCGTGCTGCCGCTGAACACACGGCCGATCGTGTCCATGACTGCGACCGCGGTTCTAATAGGGTTAGTCGGCTGGGCTCCTGCTGCCGAGTGGTACGGGCGAGCGTCATCGCGCTCCGCAATTCTTCGCCGATCATTTACGCCAGGGCGTGCGGTGTAAGAGGACTCCGCCTGATACTGATACACCTGCTCCCGAACCTGAAAGCTGTACTTCGAGCTCAGTTTTGGATATTCATTCCCGGTGTTTCTTCTGACGGAAGCGAACCTCGGTTTGCTCGGATTAGGGGTATCAGAACCAATGCCGTCTCTTGGGGGCATGCTTTCAGAACTACAGAATTACGAGCGTATTCCGGACGCGCCTTGGGTGATCGCTCCTGCGATTCTGTTATTGGGCGTTATCACAAGTCTTCATCTCGCGATTGCAGAGGTAAAAACATGGGAGTAGCTCTGAGGCTCGGCATCGCGTATGCCGTGATGGCGGCTGTCGCTCTCGCACAAGGTGAGCTGCGGTTCTGTCTCAGGACCGACCCGAAAACCTTCGATCCGCTTTTGGCAGCCGAGGAAGCTTCAGAACGGATCCGCTATCTGACGGGAGGTGTCCTCATCCGGTTCAATCGAGCTACTCAGGAACTCCAACCCGAACTCGCCCAATCCTGGAAACTTCAAAGTTCCGGCAAGCGAATCGACTTCGTCTTGCGTCGGGGCATTCGATTCTCCGATGGGACGCCATTCGATGCAGAGGACGTATTGGCTACGTTTCGTCGTATGACTGATCCGACTCTTGCGTCTGCTATTGCAGATGAGTTCCGATCCGGCTCGGGTCAAATGAAATTTGCATCGAGCGGTCCCTATGCCGTGTCGATCTCGTTTTCAGAACCCCTGGCAGGCGTGGAGTATCTGTTCGACAGCTTGGCGATTTCGTCGTCGCGATCGCCGACGAAAGAAAAGGCAGTCCTAGGACCATTCTTCGCGGCCGAGTACAAGGCTGGGCAGCATGTTCTTCTACGGCGAAATCCACATTATTGGAAGACGGACCGTCACGGGAAGAAACTCCCATATCTGGATTCGATCCGTCTTGACATTCAATCGAACCGCGAGAATGAACTGCTGCGGTTTCGGAGGGGCGAAATCCATTTCATAGACAATTTGGAACCGGAGCTCTTTGCACGTCTTCAGAAGGATATGCCCAAAGCCGTGGTAGACGCCGGCCCATCGCTGGATTCGGAATTCCTCTGGTTCAACCAGGTGGCCACGGCTCCTATTCCCGAATATAAACGCGCATGGTTCCAATCGCAGCGCTTTCGACGAGCAATCTCGGCGGCTACTCGACGCGCCGACATGGTTCGTCTGGTGTACCACGGATATGCTCGAGCGGCCGCTGGGCCGGTTTCGCCGAGCAACCATGTATGGCTCAACTCGCATGTGCAGCCGCAATCACATGACGTGCAGCAGGCTCGGCGGCTGCTGGAAGAGGACGGCTTCCGCCTGGTCGGGGAAACCTTGCGTGATCGAAGCGGAAACGCGGTGGAGTTTTCGCTCATCACGAATGCAGGTTCGAAGACTCGCGCGCAACTTGGAACTCTGCTGCAGCAGGATCTCAAGAAAATAGGAATTCAGGTCAATTTCACCCCGCTCGAGTTTCAATCGCTAATCGAAAGGATCATGAAAACGCAAAGATACGAGGCATGCCTTCTCGGGTTCTCGAATGTTGAACTCGATCCAAACGCACAGATGAACATTTGGATGAGTTCCAGCACGCACCATGCCTGGAACCCGGGACAGAAGTCGCCGGCAACACCGTGGGAAGCTGAGATCGATGTGCTTATGAAGAAGCAGGCCACGTCGTCGGCCCTGGCCGCTCGCAAGAAGGCGTTTGACAAGGTGCAGGAAATTGTTTCCGAGCAGGCGCCTTTCGCATACCTCGTCCATCCGAATGTACTTGTGGCTGTATCCGACTCAGTAAGCAACGCAGCGCCGTCTGCACTTCCTCCCCACCTGGTTTGGAATGTAGAGTATCTGCGTTTGAAAGCGGATCAGCGGAACGGACGGTAGCGCTGACACACCCGACACTTGCGACCGAGCTCTGGGTAGACTACCCGCAAAAGGGAGAGGTGCTCCAAGGCATCAAAATCGAGGTGCGGGCAGGGGAGATCCTCGGATTAGTTGGTGAAAGCGGATCGGGGAAGAGCACCCTCGCTCTCTCGCTATTGGGTCTGTTGCGCCATACGGGCGCAAAGATTCGCGGCAGCATGGTTCTGAACGGGACCGACCTCGCTACCTACACCGAAGCGCAAATGCGCGACGTTCGTGGACGAATGGTTAGCCTGATCCCTCAGGGCGCGTCCGGCGCGTTAAATCCCGCGCTTCGGATCGGCACTCAGATCCGGGAAGCGTGGAACGCGCACGCGAAGAGTAGTTGGTCCGCGGAGAGACAGCGTGTATCGGAGTTGCTAACCTCTTGTGGCCTGCCTGCGGACGAACTATTTTTACGGCGCTTCCCGGGCCAGATTAGCGTTGGCCAAGCGCAACGCGTCCTCATTGTAATGTCGCTTTTGCACCGCCCGACTCTGTTAATCGCAGACGAGCCGACAAGCGCGCTTGACGTCATCACCCAGCGGGAGGTCATCGAGTTAATCGGGGGGATTAACCGCGACCAAAATATGGGTGTTCTGTTTATCTCACATGATTTGCCTTCTGTCGCGGCGCTGTGCCATCGAATCGCGATCCTCCATGACGGCGAGATCGTTGAATGTGGGCGCGTAGACACCGTGCTGGCAAGCCCCAAGCATCCATATACTCAGAAGCTGGTTGCGGCTGTACAGAGACTGCAAATTCCTCGAATCGGCCGAGCGATTTCTAATTCAACAGGCACTGATAATCCTTAACTACCCACACGTGTGGTGTGCCCGCACCGCACGTAACTCTCTTTTTATAAGCGCTTTTACCTTAGTTTCGCTAGAGATGCTTTTGCGTCCTGACTAGGACTATTTCCTAACTCGAAATTCCTCACCGTGTCCGATGGATAAATATCCGACATTGAATTCTTGTTCCACGGGCAGTTAGCTGTGGGCATTTGAGCTGGGTGACGCATGTTTGCATTTCAATTGAAACAGACCGCAATTGTCACGGTACTTTTGACGGGTTTTCTATCACGACCTTCCTTTGCGGCAGGCGCGAAAATCTCCTCGGACCTGCAATCGGTTCACCCCGCCGACAGCGTTGATGTGATGGTCGAGTATGCCGCAGAATCAAACAGCCGCCCGGCTATCGACCGCACGAGCAAATTGCGCCGGCTTGGCGCGGTCTCCAAAGGATATTTGTCGTCCGTCCGGTCTGAGGTGGTGACGATCACCGGCAGGGATGTCGCGTCGCTGGCCGACGATCCGGATGTCGTTGCTGTTCGCCCTGACCGGCGTCTGCGGTCCACTTCTTTCAGTGGCACTCTCGATTATTCATGGATTTCGACGGGGGCACAGGCTGCCGGAATCGATGGCGGGCTAGACGGAAAAGGTGTCGGCGTCGCAGTGATCGACAGCGGTATAGATGAGCACCCTGATCTGAACTCAGGGGGCAAACGAGTCAAATTCTCCTCGAGCTTCCTTCCGAGCGAAAAAGATGGCAGCGACGGGTATGGTCACGGAACTCACGTGGCGGGGATCATCGCTGGAAACGGGCACTCGTCTCAAAGCGGCGGTGGGGTCGTCCAGGTTCGTGGAATTGCGCCGGGGGCACACCTCGTATCCTTGCGTGTCCTGGATCGGAATGGCGAAGGTACGGACAGTGCGGTCATCCGCGCAATCGAAAAAGCTATCGAGCTGAAGAACGTCTACAACATTCGTGTTCTCAATCTTTCGATTGGCCGTCCCGTTTATGAAGCTTGCGACTCTGATCCGCTCTGCCGGGCAGTGGAGAGAGCTTGGCAGGCGGGCATCGTCGTAGTTGCCGCTGCGGGGAACGACGGACGCGATGACCGATTTGGAACGAAAGGATATGGAACCATATCGGCTCCCGGCAATAGCCCGCGGGTCATCACCGTAGGAGCGATGAATACCGTCGGGACACCCAACCGGTCGGATGACAAGATGGCCACCTACAGTTCCAAAGGTCCAACTGCTGTAGACCACATTGTGAAACCCGATTTGGTGGCGCCGGGAAATGGAATGGTTTCCCTGCTGTCCAAGGGATCGAAACTGTCCGACATATACCCGGACAACATCGTTCCGCGGTGGATGTTTGGAAATGAGGGCAAGGCTACATCTGGATATTTTCAGCTTAGTGGGACGAGCATGTCGGCCGCAGTGGTGAGTGGGGCTGTCGCGCTGATGCTGCAACAGAATCCTGAACTTACGCCGGATTTGGTCAAGTACCGCTTGATGAAAACCGCGGGGAGGGACTTTCCGGCGGAAATGGCGTCTACCGACCCTTCGACGGGTATAACGTATCGCAGCAAATCAGACCCATTCACAATCGGCGCGGGCTATTTGGACATAGCGGCTGCGCTGAAGGATTCTTCGGCTCCCGCCGGCATAGCTCTTTCGCCGATTGCGCTTCGCGACCCGTTGTCGGGCGAAGTCTCCATGGTGCATGGATCGGCCGCAATGTGGGGTACGGCAGCAATGTGGGGCACTGCCGCAATGTGGGGTACGGCGGCGATGTGGGGCACTGCTGCTATGTGGGGTACATTTTCCCCGACCGCCACGGCGGCAATGTGGGGTACAGCGGCGATGTGGGGAACGGCCGCAATGTGGGGTACTTCGACCCCGCAACCTGCAATGGTAAATGAAAACGGCGATCGATAGGAGATGATATGATGTTTGCTATTCTCTGGAATTAATTTCAAACGACTGGCGTAAATCGAGCAAGATCTATCTGGGAACTCAGCGTCGTTTTCCATTGAGGGAGCTGGGGCCGACTTCGCCACGGCGGAGATATGTCCTTTAAGAGTAAGGCTTACCTCGTTCTGATCCTTACCGCAGGAGTGGTGTCACTCGCGCGATATTTACCTGAGTTCCATCCGAAGGATGCGTTTCGTTTTACGGCTTATCTCATACTGGCGCTGCTCGCCTCGGGTCTGAAGGTAAACCTTCCCGGCATCCGCGGAACGATGTCGGTGCTTTTTCTGTTTCTGATTATTGGCGTTATTGAGCTAAGCCTTCCGGAGACGCTAGTTATCGCGGTGGCAGCTTCGTTCGTGCAGTCATTCTGGCATGCCCGTGAACGCCCCAAGCTGATTCACCTCAGTTTCAATGTTGCCAGCCTGGTCATTGCCACAATCTCAACCCATTTCGCTTATACCGCCCCGACCTGGTTTAAGCCCGACCTGCCCATTCCTGTCCGTCTGGCTGCCGCGGCCGCGACGTTCTTTGTCGGCAACACGTTAACGGTCGCGATCATTGTCGGATTGACCGAAAGGAAATCCGTTGTTGACACGTGGAGGACCTACTATTTCTGGTCTTTCCCCTACTATTTTGGCGGCGCATGTGTTGCGGGTCTGTATACGTATCTGACTCGGAGCGCCGGATGGCAGGCCTCGATTTTGACCCTGCCGGTTATCTATCTCGTCTATCGCTCGTACCGTATTTATTTGGACCGCCTTGAGGAAGGCCGCGCGCATGCCGAGCAACTGGAAGCGGCAGCGAAGCGTTTGAATTCCGTTCTCGAGAGCACTACCGATTGCGTTTTTGCAATTTCAGCCGGTTCCCTTATTGAGTACGCGAACCATCGTGCACGATCGCGTCTGTTCAAGGATATCGATCCAGTGGGGAAGGTCCTTTGGGACATGTTTCCCAAGATGGCGGACGCCGGATTTCGGCAGGACGTCGATACCGCCTTATCCGAGAATCGCTCCGTCAGTTCCGAGCGGTTCTTTCCGGACCTGAACGCCTGGTTCGAAATCCATGTAAATCCCTCGCTGGAAGGTGTCGCGTTTTATCTGAAGGACGTGACCGAAAAACTTGAGCTCGGCGAGCAGCTAAGGCAGGCGCAAAAGATGGAAGCCATCGGCCGGTTGGCTGGCGGCATTGCTCACGATTTCAATAATTTGTTGACCATCATTCTTGGTTACGGGCAGATCGTGGCGGACGATTTGAACGATGAGGACGCCAAGAGCAGCATGGCCGAGGTGATCAAGGCCGGCGAGCGAGCATCGGCGTTAACTCAAAGACTCCTCGCGTTCACGCGTAAACAAATTCTCGAACCGGAAATCCTGGATCTAAACACGGTTGTTTCAGGAATGGAAGGCATGTTGAAGCGCCTGATCGGAGAGGACATAAAGATCTCGGTGCAGTCGGAACCGAACATCGGTCTTGTTCGAGCGGATCACCATCAACTGGAGCAGGTCATCATGAATCTCGCTGTCAACGCGCGAGACGCAATGCCCGTCGGCGGTGAATTGATCATCTCTACGGCCGAAACGCTCGTCGATGTCTCGCGAGCCGCCGTACATGGGCGGGCGGCTGGACGTTACTCCATGTTGACCGTCCGCGATACGGGCTCCGGTATGGACGCGGAGACCAAGACGAAAATTTTCGAGCCGTTTTTCACGACGAAAGGCAGTGGCAAAGGCACCGGCCTCGGCCTGTCGATGGTGTATGGAATCGTCCAGCAAAGCGGCGGGTTTTTGGCTGTCCAAAGCGAGCTTGGGGTGGGATCAAGCTTTGAAATTTATCTCCCCTGCGTTCCGGAAACCAGCCCGGTGGCGCGAAGTAAGCCGGCGAGCGGGGATGTCACGGGTTCCGAGAAAATCCTCGTCATTGAAGATGAAGGCGCCGTGCGGCAACTGGTTGAATCTTTGTTGACGAACGCTGGATATACGGTTTTGGCCCTCGACGATGCGGGACGTGCTTTGAAACTATCGAAGTCAGAGCTCTCGCAAGTGGACCTGCTTGTGACGGACATGGTGATGCCGGGCATGAGCGGTCCAGACGTAGCTGCCCAACTGGCGCAGGTTCAGCCCGAATTGAAGGTGCTGTACGTGTCAGGATATACCGAACATCCATCCATCACGGAAGGCCAGCTACCAGACAGGACCACGTGGCTCCAGAAGCCATTTACACGGGATGAGTTACTCTCGAAAGTCCGTTCTGCCCTTAACCACAACTAGAATCATTCCGCGTGTCCTAAATCGGTCGGCGGACCACACGACAGATTCAATGCGGGAGATAATAGGCGCTACTACGCCATGACCAAACGCCAACGAAAGTCTTCCGCCTTGCTGCTTATACTCTTTGCTGTGGGCTGTACGACTGAGCCTGCGAAATCCCCAGAGACGAGCCGACCAACTGCCGAAGCAGTCCCCGCGGCTGTGCCGGAGATTGTCGCCGAACAGATTGCCACTGACGCGAGTTGGGGCAATACCGAAGGTGCTGCGATCGATTCAAAGGGCAATTTGTATTTCTGCTCCCGTGGGACATACAAGGGCATCGTCCGCTGGAACGAGAAAGATGGAGCGCAGCGCTATCTCGCTGTGGCGGCCAAGGCAGGACCCGGCGGCCTTTGGATCGATGACCGCGACAACATTTTCCTGACGGCAACTGACGAGCGCCGGATCCTGAGGGTGACACCCGGCAAGAAGGTGAGCACCGTCGCCCAGGGCTTTGAGAAAGACGCCAAACTCGCGAAAGGACCAAACGATCTCGGTTGTGACGAGTACGGGCACGATCTACTTCACAGATCCAAACGGATACTATGGCGATGCTCCGAATGGCACGATTTATCGCGTCGATCCGAGTGGAAAAACGACGGTTTTCAATGATTCGATCACAGGGCCGAATGGAATCATCCTGAGCAATGACGAGAAAACTCTGTATGTAGCACACAATGTCGCAAAAGCGACATCGAAGATCGAGAAGTGGCCTCTACAGGAGGACGGATCTGCCGGGCCGATGAATGAACTCGCGACCGTGAATGATTGTGTGGCTGATGGAATGGCTGTCGATCGCGAAGGCGCCATTTGGCTTACCTGTTACAGTTTCGGTACGGCTTACCGGATCAACCCAGAGGGGAAGACCACGCACAAGATAACGACCGCACAGAAAGCTCTGACGAACGCGAAGTTCGGACGCGGCACGGACAACAACCACCTGTATCTCACAAGCTCCGATATGGATCGCGTGACCGGATACATCTATCGCGCGACAGTTCCTGTGCCAGGATCTAGGTGAATGCGCGTCCTCGGAGGGGATCTAAGGAGTGATGTGGATTCCCTGGAACCTTATCTTCAGCGGCTGCAAGGAAAATCGGAGGTCCGGGTCGTGTGCATGGATGTGGCGACGGTCTACCGTCCATCGTTCGCAAGCACTTCCCCAATGCGCTGAATGTTGCCGATCGTTTTCACGTCATCCGGCTCATCAATCGGCATTTATTTGGCGGGACATGGATCCTGCCGGCGCCCAACACCAAGGCTGTTGTCGCTGATGCGCCGCCATCGCCACGACTTCAAACCCGAGCAGCGGGTCAACTTGTCGAATTTACCTGACCCGTTTTCCCGTTCTCGAGCCGATTTATGATTTCAAACAACGCCTGTGCTCGTTGCTGCTGAATAAGCACCGCACGCGCAAGCAATGCTAAACACTGATTCCCAGCTTCTTGAAGCTGTCTGCCAGTTCCGCCAATCCGGGTTGCCGCAACTGGTCACGCTCGGACACACGCTGCATTCCTGGCGAACCGAGATCGCTGCCATGTGGCGCCATACCCGGAATAACGATTTTGTGGATGGCTGGGGATTTGGGGTCTGCCCCGTTGTTGGCGTAGAGCCAGAGCCCGTGAAGCCTGTTGATGGGAAGGGAAATGGTCGGGGCGAGAGGATTCGAACCTCCGACCTCCTGGTCCCGAACCAGGCGCTCTAGCCAGGCTGAGCCACGCCCCGACGTGCAGGAAACAACCTCTTCATATTAGCTTGCTCGCAATCCCTACCGCAACCAGGGTGTTGAAATTTGCACCCACCCGGCGACCGACGGTATCTTGGGAGGAGACTCCGAAAAATGCATATACAAAAGCTGGAAGCCTCCGAGGACCTGAATCCGCAGGAAACGAGCGAGTGGCTCGACTCCTTCGATGAGGTGATCGACGAGGGAGGGCCTGACCGGGCTACTTACCTCCTTCAGCGTCTGAATGATCGTGCGGCCGAGTTTGGTGTTACCGCTCCTCTCAAACTCGTAACTCCGTACATCAATACGATTCCCGTTGAGCAGGAAAAGCCGTATCCTGGCGACCGTAAGCTCGAGCGGACGATCAAGAACTACATACGATGGAATGCTCTTTCCATGGTCGTCAAAGCTAACAAAAACGACGACAATATCGGAGGGCACATCTCCACCTATGCTTCGCTCGCAACGCTGATTGAAGTAGGGCAGAACCATTTCTTCCACGGATCGTACGATGGCCAGCCAGGAGACTTCATTTACTACCAGGGTCATGCCTCACCCGGGATGTATGCGCGCGCTTTTGTCGAGGGCCGGCTCAATGAGCAGCATCTCGAGAATTTCCGTCATGAGCTACGGGAGCATCCGGGATTATCCTCTTATCCGCATCCCTGGTTGATGCCGGAATTTTGGCAGTTCCCGACCGTATCTATGGGGCTCGGGCCCATCAATGCGCTTTACCAGGCACGATTCATGCGGTACCTGGAGAATCGCGGAGTTATTCCTAAAACGCCCCGCAAAGTATGGGCTTTCCTCGGCGACGGTGAGACTGATGAACCAGAGTCGCTCGGAGCGTTGACGCTGGGATCCCGAGAGAAGCTCGACAATCTGATCTTCGTCGTCAACTGCAACCTGCAGCGTCTCGATGGCCCTGTTCGCGGCAATGGTCGAGATTGTCAACGAACTCGAGGCGGCATTCCGCGGCGCAGGTTGGAACGTGATCAAAGTCCTGTGGGGCTCTGATTGGGATGACTTGTTCGAACGTGACCGGAGTGGTCTGCTGTTGAAGCGGATGGAAGAATGCGTCGACGGAGAGTTTCAGAACTATAAGGCCAAAGGTGGCGCCTACGTTCGCCAGCACTTCTTTGGGAAGTATCCCGAATTGCTCGAGTTGGTAAAGGACTATAGCGACGATCAACTCGCCAACCTCCGGCGCGGCGGGCATGATCCAGTCAAGGTCTACAATGCGTATCTCCGAGCCGTCAACCACGTCGGAGCGCCGACCGTAATTCTTGCGAAGACGGTTAAGGGCTACGGATTAGGCGAGGGTGGTGAAGGCCGAAACGCCACGCATCAACAGAAGAAGCTCACTGAGCCGCAGGTCCAATACTTCCACAAGCGGTTCGACATGAACATCCCGGAGGAGAAGGTCAAGAAGCTCGAATTCCTTCGACCTGCCGAGGGTTCGCCCGAATCCGACTACATCAAGCAGCGGGTTGAGGCCATGGGCGGTCCACTACCCGTGCGCGCGGTTCGTCCTTTTGAGTTCAAAACTCCAGCGCTCGAAACGTTCGGTGATTCGCTGGCGGGTTCGGGCGGACGAGCCGCCTCGACGACTTCGGCATTCGTCGCGGTTCTCAAAGCGCTCCTGAAGAGCGATGTCTCGAAACTCGTCGTACCGATTATCCCCGATGAGGCTCGCACCTTCGGCATGGACTCGTTGTTCA
Source organism: Bryobacteraceae bacterium (assembly GCA_963825845.1). Taxonomy (GTDB): domain Bacteria; phylum Acidobacteriota; class Terriglobia; order Bryobacterales; family Bryobacteraceae; genus DASQDN01. Next base: position 57,487 of record CAWGVL010000089.1, read on the forward strand.
GCCAGATTGGGATTTATGCGAGCCAAGGCCAGTTGTACACGCCGGTTGATAAGGACATGGTGATGTACTACAAGGAAGCGAAGGACGGCCAGATCCTTGAAGAGGGCATCACGGAAGCAGGCTCGATGGCGAGTTTCACTGCAGCCGGGACGGCATACGCAAACTACGGCGTGCCGATGATTCCTTTTTTTGTGTACTATTCGATGTTCGGATTTCAGCGCATCGGCGATCTGATCTGGGCCTTCGGTGATTCCCGAGGCAAGGGCTTCCTCGTCGGTGGAACCGCAGGTCGCACGACACTCTTGGGTGAGGGTTTGCAGCACCAGGATGGTCACAGCCCGATCGTCGCGAGCACAGTTCCAACATGCATTCACTACGATCCAGCGTTTGCTTATGAGATCGCCATCATCGTCCAGGATGGATTGCGGCGGATGTATGAGAATCGTGAAGACAGGTTCTACTACCTGACCGTTTGCAACGAGAACTACGCCCATCCCAAGATGCCCGAGGGTGTTGCCGAAGGCGTGCTGAAGGGTATTTACAAATATCGCGCCGCTCAGGGCGGGAAGGCGACGGTTCAACTCTTCGGCAGCGGTCCGATCTTCAACGAAGCTCTTCGAGCACAGGAGTTGCTTGCGGAGAGATTCCAAATTCACGCAGACGTGTGGAGCGTCACCAGTTACAACGAGTTGCGCCGTGAGGCTGTCGACACCGAACGGTGGAACCGCTTGAATCCGGATCAGCCGGCGAAGCTCCCTTACATATTGAAGGCGCTCGAAGGGGCTCCAGGACCAATCATCGCTGCGACAGACTACGTAAAAACGCTCTCAGATCAGTTGGCTCCCTGGTTAAAGGATCGGCTGGTTTCACTAGGTACGGATGGCTTTGGGCGGAGCGATAATCGCAAATATCTTCGCCGTCACTTCGAGAACGATGCGGAATCGATTGCTGCTGCGGCCATTGCAAAGCTGGTTCGCGATGGCAAGTACGACGGGAAAAAAGCGAAAAAGGCAATCGTCGAGCTAGGGATAGATCCGGAAAAGAAAAATCCCGCTCACGCGTAATGATTCAGGACCAATTCCGCGCCTTGCTTCCCCGCGCAAGGGAAGTGACGCTGGATCTCTCGGCCGGCCAACTGAACTGGCGGCCGGCTGAGAACGCCTGGTCCGTTGCGGAATGCATCGCTCATCTGAATACCACAAACGAAAAATATTGCTTATCGATTGAGAAAGCGATCGCCGAAGCGCGACGAAGGGGCTGGACCGCCGCTAGTGAACCGAAACTGGGGTTTATTGAGAGACGACTGCTCGCCTCGATCGACCTCCCGGTCAAGCGGAGGTTCAAGGCGCCGAAAACTCTTGCCCCGCCGTCTAAAGCGTTCGATCGCGATGAGCTGCTCGCGCGGTGGGCATCGTCACATGAACGGTTGATCGAACTCTCAGGCGAAAGCGAGGGGCTCGACCTGAAACGGGCTCGCGTGACCTCTCCGGCATCTTCTTTTCTTAAGTTTTCTTTGCTTTGGGCTTTTCTGGCGATACCTGCTCACGACCGACGACATCTGTGGCAAATCGCACAGATTCGCAAGCAAATCTCCGGAGAGACTACTCATTCGGTAATGTGACGATCGTCAACCAAAAATCCTCGATAGACCGGACTACGTTCAGGAATTCGTCCAAGTCAACGGGCTTCGTTACGTAACAGTTTGCATTCAGGTTATAGACCCGATGAATATCCTGTTCCGCTTTCGATGTGGTCATGACGATCACAGGAATTCTCTTCAGGATCTCGTCTGCTTTGATTTCTTCCAGAACCTCGCGACCGTTCTTCCTGGGCAGATTTAGATCGAGCAGGATCAGATCCGGGCGGGGTTTCTTGGCATGGATGCCCTGACGGCGCAGCACCTCCATGGCCTCGACACCATCGGAGGCGACGGTCAGATTCACGTATACTCGTCCATCCTTGAAGGCTTCTTGGGTGAGGCGTACATCCCCAGGATTATCTTCTACCAACAGGACTTCCACGGGTCTACTCTGTACTTTCACCATTGGCGCGGTTCATTCCTGAGCGTATCGTTAACGGAATACCCGCTAGTAAAAGCAATGCTTGTACCAAACGGGGTTTTTCGACCTGTATTGAATAAGAGGGAAGACGTCGGGCGCTGCCCTTGTATAAAAAATTCAGCCAGAGTGAACAAATTGCTTAGTCTCTCAGATCACAATAGTCGCTTGCAAAGTAAAGAAGGGGTTTGCCGTCCCGGCAGCGGGCATGGATTACCTCCGCTATAAAGATCGCATGATCGCCTGCTTCAATGGTTTGGACGACCGAACACTCCATATTTGCCAGGCATCCGCCGAGAACCGGCGTGCCAGAGGCTCCACGCTGCCACTCCAGGCCTATGAATCGATCCGGTATGCGTTGCGAGAACCGGATCGACAAGTCGCGCTGATCCTGCCCGAGAACGTTCACGCAGTACCAGGAGCTTGCGCGGAAATGAGCCAGAACCGTGCTCCGATAGTCGATGCAGACGAGTACTAGCGGAGGTACGGCCGAAACGGAGGTGAACGAGTTAACGGTTATCCCATATGGGATATCATTCAAACCTGTCACGGTTGCAACTGCTATTCCCGTTGCGAATCGGCCGCAAATCTTTCGGAATACATCGCTGTCGAGAACAGTGGCAACGGCCATAGGGGTTCGGAGCCGAGCAGCCCGTCTGGTGCCTCGAGCCGCTGAGCACGCCTTGACAATCGGCTAAAGCCAATCCTATCATGAGTTTGTTGTCCCGCCGGATTCGGCCCCGGGTCGCGTCTGAAACTTTCGGAGGCAGGCATTGATCAAGCTCGACATCATCAATGAAGTCGTCAACAGAACAGGCATCACCAAGACAAAAGCGGAGATGGCTGTGGAAACTGTTTTCGAAAGCATGAAGAACGCCTTGGCGCAGGGCGAGCGAATCGAACTGCGCGGTTTTGGAATCTTCAACGTCCGTCCGCGAAAGACCGGAATCGGACGTAATCCGCGCACTGGGGCAGAGGTAGCTATTCCTCCCGGCAAGGCCGTTCGTTTCAAGCCGGGGAAAGAGCTTCAGCAACTCCAGTAGTGTGGCGCTAAAGCGTGTGGCGTCACCTACTCCTGTTTGTCCTCACGCTGCTGTCGACGACCGCGGTCGGCTCGAGGTTGGCCGTTAACTTCGACCACAACCGTCCGACCTACATCGATGACTTATGGGCGGCGATCACGGCGGTGACGGATCCTTCCTCATTGGTTGCCGGTCTGCCGTTTTCCGTCACGCTTTTAACCATTCTTCTGGCCCATGAGATGGGGCATTACCTGACCTGCCGGTACTACGGAATCGAGGCGAGCCTCCCATACTTTCTCCCGGCTCCGACACTGATCGGCACGTTCGGCGCTTTCATTCGCATTCGATCCGCAATTCCCACGAAGAAAGAATTGTTTGATGTCGGTATTGCGGGGCCGTTGGCAGGTTTCGCCTTCGTGATACCAGCGCTTGCCGTTGGCTTGGCCTATTCCAAGATCATTCCGGGAATCGCCATCCAAGGCGACTTCGTCTTCGGTACTCCGGGCATTATGAGGATCCTGGAAAGCTGGATCATGCCTGGCGTCGACTCGGCCGATATTCTGGTACATCCGATTGCTCGCGCTGCGTGGGCCGGAGTGCTCGCCACCGCGTTAAATCTAATGCCAATAGGGCAACTAGATGGTGGGCATATCCTCTATTCGTTTGTAGGCGAGTATCACAAACTTCTGACCCGCTTATTCGTTTTTGCGCTGCTGCCCCTCGGTTACTTCACGGATTCGTTCAGTTGGATTTTCTGGGCAGCTCTGATCTTTTTCTTCGGAATGAAGCACCCCAGGCTGTACGATCGTACTCCGCTCGGACGGGGGCGGATTCAACTTGCGATTCTAGCCCTGATCATCTTGGTGGTGTCGTTCTCTTCCTCACCCGTCCGGGCTTGACGATGCGAATCTCAGCCACAATCATAACTTTCAATGAGGAGCGGAACATTGCGCGGGCCATGGAAAGTCTGCGCTGCTGCGATGAAATTATCGTTGTGGATAGTCATTCCACTGATCGCACAGCGGAGATTGCGGGAAGCCTTGGCGCATTCGTGGTAGAGAGTCCCTGGCCAGGATACGCGCAGCAAAAGAATCTGGCGGCTGAACATGCGGCGAATGACTGGATTTTGTCGATCGATGCCGATGAAGCCCTCAGCGAAGCGCTGGAAGGAGAAATCTGGCAAATTAAAAAGAACGGCGCGAACTACGACGCCTACACTGTGCCGAGGCTGGCGCAGTACATGGGCCGATGGATTCTTCATTCGGGGTGGTATCCCGATCGCAAAATTCGGCTGTATCACCGGCGCAAAGCGCTCTGGGTCGGTGACTTCGTCCATGAGAGCGTAAAGGTCGACGGAAAGGTCGGGCATTTGGAGTCCGATCTGCTGCATTTTACTTGCGATTCTTTCGCCGAGCATTTCAAGACTATGGATCGATATACTACGCTTGCAGCCGAGCAAATCGTGTCCCAAGGCAAGCACGTCGGCACGAAGCAACTGCTGCTCGATCCAGCCTGGACGTTTCTTCGCACGTATTTCTTCCGGCGCGGTTTTCAGGACGGGTTGGAGGGACTTACGATCGCGTATATGGCTGCGCTTTACAATTTTGTTAAATACGCCAAGGCGCGCAATATGGCGCCGCGTCGCTAATCGCAGGAGGACCCAATGCGGGTTTTGCACCTCGATTCCGGAACAGAAATGCGAGGAGGCCAGTGGCAAGTCCTCTCGTTGCTCAAAGGGCTTGGGGCAGGGAACGTTCTTCTTACCCCGTCAGACGGGCCGTTGATGGCCGAGGCCAAGACGGCCGGCATCCAAGCTGCGGGACTGTCAATGTTGTCTTTGGGAGCCATGGCTCGGGATTTCGATCTGGTCCATGCCCATGACGCACGGTCGCATACCTGGGCCGCGGCTTTGGCGCCGACAATTCCACTTGTCGTTTCGCGGCGGGTCGGATTTCCCGTCGGACAGACCTTCCTTTCACGATGGAAGTACGGACGAGCCAGCCGCTATCTGGCTGTTTCGGAGCATGTAAAACGAAAACTCGTCGAAGCGGAGATCCCTGCCGACAAAATATCCGTTGTATACGACGGGGTCGATGTTCCGGAAGCGCTTTCAACCGGGCAGCGGATTATCGCGCCGGCGACGCTGGATGCGATGAAGGGGTCCGATCTCGCCCGTGAAGGCGCCCGTCTCGCGGGTGTCGAACTGCACTTTTCGAATGACCTTCCAGCGGATTTGTCGTCAGCGGCGCTGTTGGTGTACATCACCAAGTCGGAAGGTCTCGGGTCGGCGGCCTTACTCGCCATGGCTCACGGCGTTCCCGTGGTGGCCAGTCGAGTTGGCGGACTTCCCGAAATCGTTTCCGATTGTGAAAACGGCATCCTGACCGACAACGAACCTCCGGCCATAGCTGCTGCGATTCGTCGCGCTCTCATCTTGCAGGAGCGCCTGCGCACCAATGCCCGGCGGTGCATCGAAGAGCAGTTCTCCGCCAAAAACATGATCGAAAAAACCATCGAGGAGTACGGCCGGGTGGTCCGGTGCTAGAGGCGATCCTCGCCGGTCTTTTTGGACTCATTCTCGGAAGTTTCCTGAACGTTTGCATTTACCGGATGCCGCGCGACTTGTCTGTCGCTCGTCCGGCGCGGAGCTTTTGTCCCGCTTGCGAGCACACGATCAACTGGTACGACAACGTACCTGTCTTGAGCTATGCCTGGTTGGCAGGTCAGTGCCGCCACTGCCGCGCTCAGATCTCCGTGCGCTACCCGATCGTTGAACTCATCACGGGATTGTTGTTCTTTGCAATATTTCTCTGGCGCGGCCCAACCCTCGAAGCTGTGAAGCTTTGTGTCTTTTCCGCGATCCAGGTCACACTGGTCGCAATGGACCTTGAAGAGCGAATTCTCGCTGATGAATTTACGAAAGGCGGCATCGTATTAGGAATGCTCTTTGCCGCGTTCGTGCCGCTGCCCGGTGGCATTTTGGGATTACTCCTGCCTGCGGACTGGCCTGATTGGACGATCTCCGTCCTCGAGTCGGCTTTCAGCGCCGGAGTTCTGAGTTTCATGCTCTGGTTCATTGGAAGTCTCTATGAAAAGCTCCGGAAGAGAGAGGGCCTCGGTTTCGGCGATGTCAAGATGGTCGGAATGATCGGCGCTTTCGAGGGCTTGGGACCGGCCTTGCTGACGGTTGTAGTAGGTTCGGTCATGGGCAGTGTCTGCGGACTCCTGTACGTATTCATCACGAAGAAGGACGCTTCTACATACGAGTTGCCGTTCGGCAGTTTCCTCGGAATCGCCGCCCTGCTCGTTGCGGTCTGGGTCCGACTCGTCCATTGACCTCGGTACCATGAAGGCGTGAGAGCCGCCTCCTTGGAACAGCTTGCTCGTGAGTGCGGATTCGAACTCGCCGGAGTCGCTCCGGCCACACCCTCGCCTGATGCCGGCTTCTTTCTCGAGTGGGTTGCAACGGGTATGGCGGGGAATATGCGATACCTCACGGATCATCGGGCGGACATTCGTCGCGATCCGCGAACATTGCTGTCGTCGGCTAGGTCCCTGGTTTGTGTCGCGAAAGTGTACAAGCAAGCTGATCCGCCTTCGCACATTGCGCAGTACGCGGTGACTCGCGATTATCACGAGGTGATGAAGGAAGGTCTTGAAAGGCTGGCCACGCGTTTGAAGGAAGTGTACGGCGAATTCGAGTATAGGTGTTTTGTCGACACCGGGCCTCTGCTGGAGCGTACCTATGCCCGGATGGCGGGTATCGGATGGATCGGCAAGAATACCTGCCTCATCAACCAGGAACTCGGCTCGTGGCTGTTCCTCGGCGAGCTCATTACATCTTTGCCGCTTGACACCGGGACGCCGGCCCCGGATCGCTGCGGAACGTGCACGCGCTGCGTAGAGGCCTGTCCGACCCAGGCGATCGTTCCCGGCGGTCAACGCAGCATCCTCGATTCGACGCGCTGCATCTCCTACTACACGATCGAACATCGTGGCCACGTTCCCATGGATGTACGTTCGGGAAACGGTCAGTGGATTTTCGGGTGCGACATTTGCCAGGACGTCTGCCCCTGGAACCGGAAAGCGACGGAAACTGACGATCCGGAGTTTGCATCCGTTGTTAATAGAGCAGCGTTGGAGGAGATGGCAGGGCTCTCGCCCGATGATTTCAGGGCTCGCTTCCGGCACACTCCTGTGTGGCGGGTGAAATATTCCGGATTCCTGCGAAATGTTGCGATCGCGATGGGCAACAGCAAAGATCCCAAGTACCGAAGCGTGTTGCAGCAACTGTCGGCTTCAGAGGATGAGATTATCGCGAGTCACGCCAACTGGGCGTTACGAGAGTTGGAAGTAGCCGAGTGCGCATAACAACAACTCTGCTTGCTTGTGTAACCTTTGCGTCCGCGACGGTTACGGGAGAGAACCGTGCGGCCAAGGGTTTCGAGCACTTCTACAATCTCGAATATGACCAATCGATTGCCGAGTTCCGGCGACTAGCTGCCACTGATCCCGCTAATCCGAACTTTCAAAATCACTTGGCGCAGGCTGTCCTGTATCGCGAGATGTTTCGCGGTGGCGCGCTCGAGAGTGAACTCGTCAGCGGAACGAATCCATTTATCCGGCGTGAGAAGCTTGGTGCAAGCAACGAGGCGACAAAGGAGTTCGACTCCGCGATCAAGAGGGCTATGGATATCTCTCAGGCCCGCCTCGATAAGAATCAGAACGACGTCCCGGCGCTCTATGCCTTGGGGGTATCGCACGGCTTACGCGCAAACTACAACTTTCTGGTGCGCAAGGCGTGGATGGATTCCCTAAAGGACGCAACTTCGGCCCGAAAGGCTCACAACCGCGTTATAGAGCTGGAACCCGACAATATCGACGCTCAGCTCGTGCAGGGTGTACACGATTACATCATCGGCAGTTTGCCTTTTCATTTGAAGATCCTCGGGTTTGTCGCCGGTTTCCACGGCGACCGTGAGAGCGGGATGAAGACTTTGCAACTCGTGGCCACGAAAGGTAATGCGAATCGCTACGATGCCAAGGTGCTGCTCGCCGCAATCTACCGGCGGGAAAAGAAGCCGGAGCAGGCTCTTCCTTTGTTGAACGAATTGATCGAACGTTTTCCGCGGAACTTTCTGTTTCGCCTCGAAACCGTTCAGATGTACAGCGACTTGGGCCAGAAGGAGCCAGCTCTGGCCGAGCTAAACAAGACCGAGCAATTGAAGCGATCCAATACGTCAGGCTTCGAGGCGTTACCGATGGAAAAGATCCAGTACTACCGTGGCAATCTGTTGTTCTGGTATATGGATCTCGATCGAGCGCTGGAAGAAATGAAGAAAGCGACCAGCGGAGCGCAACGTCTCGACCTCCACACTGCTTTATTGGCATGGATGAGGCTCGGCCAGCTTTACGACATGAAGGGTCGCCGGAATGAGGCGGTGAGCGCCTACAAGCAGGCGATCGCTGTAGCTCCGGAGTCCGATGTTGCCAAAGAGTCGAAGCAGTACGTTTCCTCGCCTTACAAGCGCGCATAACAGGCTTGCGTCGTTCGGCTGTTCCTTACGATCTGCCGCTGGAAGACCTTTGTCTTTTAGAGTAGAAAGAGTGACTACTCCGGATATCTCGACACCTGGACTAATCTATATCGCAGTCCTCGATGACGATCCGGACTTTCGCACCTACATCGAGGATTTCCTTCGAGACGAGGGGATGTTTTCCGTGCGCGCCTACGCGCATCCCGAGGATCTCTTTCAGGATGCTGAATCGCGCGTGCCCGATATCGTCTTGCTGGACATGAAAATGGGAGAGTTCAAGGGGGAGAAGGTGTTAGAGCAACTGCTCACGCGCTGGCCGACGCTCTGCGTGATCGTCGTCACTGGCTATCCCTCGCTCGAGGATATGCGGACTACGTTCAAACTTCGGGTCTTCGACTATCTTTCAAAACCGTTTTCCTTGAATCAGCTCCGCCAGACGCTTCGCAACGCAGTAGAGGCCTACGGGTTAGGCCGTACGGACCAGGATCGGTTGCGCGAACGGCTCGGTCATCGCATAAAGTTGCTTCGCGTGGAACGAGACTGGTCGCTCAAGGATCTGGCCGCATTGACCAAGCTGAGTGTGTCGCAGATCAGTTCCATCGAGCGTGGCGCAAATATGCCGTCCATGGAAAGCCTGCTCGCAATCGCCCGAGCGTTCGAGAAGAGACCTTCAGATATTCTTGCTTCAATCGACTTTTAGGCATGAACGAGGAGCGCGTGCCTTTCCAGGTGACCATCGGCTCTGAGCGATACGATTCGATTCATCATTTCCCGGTCACGGTGTTGCTTGACAACTTGAGAAGCGCATTCAATGTCGGTTCGTTCTTTCGCACCGCTGATGCCGCCAGCATCGAAAGATTGGTCCTGTGCGGGATTACGAGTTTTCCTCCACATAAAGGCGTCTTGAAGACGGCGCTCGGGGCCGAAGACACCGTACCTTGGGAACATTCCGAAAGCTCCCTTGAAGCCGCCTCGAAACTCCGCGGCCAAGGGTACGAACTGGCAGTGATCGAGACTACCGTTCACTCTGTCGATCTGTTCGACTGGGCTCCACGATTCCCCGTATGCGTAATTTTCGGGAATGAGTTGGATGGCGTTGCGCCGGATCTGGTCGCGATGTGCGACACGTATGTGCGGATCCCAATGCTGGGTCTGAAGCATTCACTGAATGTCGCTACGTCCGGTGGAATTGTCATGTACGAGCTTCTGCGCAAATACAGCCATTTCTTATAGCTATCAAGTTCGGGTCGGATTCATCCGATCTACCGCCATGGGGTCACGACCGGCCGTCAGATCAACGCGGCTGGATGTGCTGCGGGCGGTAGCGGCGCTCCTGGTCGTGTGCATGCACATAAAGTTTGTACCGATCCTGTCGGCTATCGGTTGGATCGGCGTAGACCTGTTTTTTGTGCTGAGCGGATTCTTAATCTCGCGTCTCCTGTTTACGGAGGTGGCGCGAGCCGGGGCCATTCAGGTAGGGAGGTTTTATGTCCGTCGAGCCTTTAAGATCTATCCACCATTCTGGCTACTCCTTGCTCTAACGCCCTTCATCCTCCCTCGGCCTGCAGCAGCACGACAATGGGCGTCCGAACTCTTGTTTATGCAGAGTTATTTAGAAGGCATCTGGGGGCTCACCTGGTCGCTGGCCGTGGAGGAGCATTTCTATCTTCTACTTCCGCTGCTGCTTGTCGTGATACCACCTGCCAATTATCGTTGGGTAGTCCCGGCAACCGGCATCCTCTTGTTATTCGGTTGTACAGCACTGCGCTACTTGGGCGTCAGGCAGCTCGGCACAGGACCTTGGGACCCGAGCCCGGTGCTCCGCACTCATGTACGGCTGGATCAACTATTCGTCGGCGTGGTGATCGGGTACTGCTATACATGCGACAGGGACCTCACCAAGGTCCGTTTAAAACGTCTGCACCCGCTGCTCCTGACTGTGATGGCGGCAGGGCTTGTGATCGTCCTCTTCGCGCCGAAGCAAATTGTCCTCTCCGTGGGGCTGGCAGTGCTGAGCATAGGATTCGGAGGCGTGGTGCTAACCGCCGCGTGCGAGGAGCCCCGCGACTCGGGACGGTTTGGACGGGCGATGGCCGAAGTCGGACGCAGCTCTTACGCGCTGTATCTATGGCATATTCCGATGTTCGTGATCTTCTCGCGCCTCACCGGATTGGCTCCGGACTCGTCAGTCCTGGTCTTCGCTGCCTATGTTGCGGTGTTAATTCTTTGGGCGATCGCTCTGACGCGACTCTTCGAGGATCCGATCCTTGCCTTTCGTGACCGTCGGTTTCCGAGCACAATCCGTTCGGCCGCAGTCCGGGCATCCGCGGCTACAGTTTAATCTCAGACATCCCGTACGGTACGAAAGCTGATGTTCGTGGTCGCGCTATCCGGGGTGTTTGAGGTTCGAGCCGCCACGCGGTATCGATTGCAATACGAACGATGACAGAGATAAGAACCGCCCTTCATCACCTTCGTCGTTCCCTGGGGAGGCCCGACCGGATTCAAGGTCGTTGCCGCTGCGTGAAAGGTCGGATGGAACCAATCGCTGCACCATTCCCACGCGTTACCGGTTATACCGAAGAGTCCATAGTCATTCGGAGGAAAAGCGTCCGCCGGGCCGACGCCCGTGAAGCCATCTTCTCCGGCGTCAGTGTTCGGAAAATCCCCCTGCCAGACGTTGCACAGGTGCTTCCCTTCGGGAGTTAATTCATCGCCCCAAGGGTAGATCCTCTGTTCCAGCCCGCCGCGGGCGGCATATTCCCATTCGGCCTCTGTCGGGAGCCGCTTGCCGGCCCACTTCGCATATGCCGCCGCATCGTTCCAACTCACATGAGTTACAGGAAAGCTCAGGCGCGCATCGATCGATGAGCCGGGTCCCTCAGGATGCGCCCAATCTGCGCCGGACACTTTGCACCACCACTCAACGCCTAGGGCACGGTCTTCGATGCGTTCTTTCGGCACATGTGTGTGGAACACGAATGACCAGCCAAACCGTTCGGACTCGGTCTTATATCCACTTGTTCGAATGAACTCACGAAACTGTTCATTCGAGACAGGCCGCGCGTCCATGTACACGGGATCGAGTGTGATTTCACGAACCGGACCTTCGCCGTCTGCAGGGAATGCTTCGGCGGAATCTGTTCCCATCAGGAAACGTCCCCCGTCCAGCCGAATCATTCCGTCCACGGATCCTGAGGAGACGCGTTCTCGTGCCTCGGACATGGAGCGAGAGAACTGCAGTTGCGCTGCATGCCGCTTGCTCGGAACGCAGCACGGTGAAGGCGGAACGAAAACTTTCAGATCGCCGCTCATTGCGCCGCTTTTCCTTGACGAATGTCCGCACGCGCGCGCAGTCCATCGACGAAGTCCTCCACAGCTTTCTGCCGTTTTTCATTCAGGATCGCGGCTGCGATATCATTCTCGACCTCTTTGAATGACCTTACTCCGGCAGGTCTCCGCTCAAGAACGGTCGCGATGTGGAAACCGAACTGAGTTTCGAAAATCTCACTGACAACTCCAACCGGTAATGCAAACACGACGGTATCGAATTCATCGACCATTTCTCCGCGCGGGAACCACCCGAGGTCGCCACCATTGCCGGCGCAGTCGGAATGACGATCTGCAACCTCACTAAATGGAGCGCCACTTTGTATCTCGGCGTACGCCGTCTCTATCCTCGAGCGCGCAGTCGCTTCAGCGTGCTGCTCGTCGACGTTCTTGACGATATGCGCCGCATGGATGAGCTCAGGTGTGACAAACCGCTCTTTGTTCCGCTTGTAGAACTCTGAGATCTCTTTGGCTTTTGGGGGCGTAACGTCGGATTGCACACGCACGAGCAGGCGCTCGATCCGGTACTGCGTCTCTGCCTGTACCCTCACGTCGCCGTCCGTCGTCCGCGTACCGCACCCGACTTTGCCGCCGGCTTCTGTTTTGACTGCCTCGATCGCTTTGGCGATCACGTCGGCAGGTATGGGGTCCGGATCTGACAGCGCGGCAGCTTTCAGCAACATCCGCTCAATGACGTTCTCGCGAGCCCATTCGCGTAGCTGCAGCTCGGCATCGATGGGGTCCATCGAGCCTATAGACTCCATGTACTGCGGACGCATCATCCGCGCTTCGTCGCGCACAGCCGCGTCATCTACTACCTCTCCGTTAACAAACCAAGCCACCGTACAATTATCGCGCCAGGGACATCTAACAAGGCGGTATGCGTTACAAGTTCTTACTGCTCGTGATTCCCAGCCTGGCAGCGGCGCATCAGCCTGCCTTGTGGTGTAACCCCGGAGCCGTGGAACGCCTTGATTTCATTCGAGATCCGGGTGGCCAGGCAAAAGCCCCAAGGCCGCGTTTTTTCTTCCTCAGTCCAGACCCTCCGGAAGCGCTGCAAAAATTCGCGTGCGAGACGCTGCTGGACAGGAATGGTCAGTGAAGTGGGGGCAAGAGGTGAAGGCAGAGACTTTCGCCTCCCGCCTGGCGTGGGCGGCTGGTACTTCGTTGAACCTGTGTACTATGTTCGGGAGGGGCGCATTCGAGGTGTTCGGAATCCCGGCCGTGCGGCTAAATACCTCGGCAAGAACGGTGATTTCCGGGATGCGCGGTTCGAACTGATCGATCGTTCGGCAAAGTATTTGCAAGCCACCGGTTGGACATGGAAGAACAACCTTTCATCGACAGTTATCAGTCGAACGGACTTAAGGTCATCGTGATGCTGAGGTCAAATTGGGACAACAAAGACCGTTGCGATTCCTCGAGCAATACCGGAATCGTGACCGACGGCCGTGTGCACAGCCCCTTGATCTATATGGTTGCTGACCGGGGTGGATCGATGGGCAGATGGGGCAATTTCTTCAGACGCGAGAAATGGGATTGTGACGGCTATTCGAGGCAGTCATCCGACTTTGTAAAGGCTGTCGATGGCCGAGAAGTGAAGTTCGGCTTTGCAGGCCAGCACGATGGCGATTTCAGAGATGGAATCACCGCTCGCGATGTGCGCTGGGTCATGGGATACCTGGGCCGGATCACCGACGCCCGGATTCGCGCCGGATTACACGCTTCGGGCGCGGACCCGCACGAGCGGCAATGCATCGGAAAGGCGATTCGCCAGCGGCTAAATCAGCTCCGACAGGTTTCACAACTGTAAATGACCGCGTTTGCGCTGGTTGCGGCGGCAATCCTTTGGCAGGATCCTGGAGCCATTGAAGCCTACGACCTCAGCACCGCTGCGACGCCGCCAAAGCCACCATACACTTTCCTGCGGGAGGATCTGGGCCAAACCAGTCCAAAAATCTTTGTACGAGACGCAGCGGGAATCGAGTGGCGAGTGAAAGGCGGGCTCGACGTGAAGCCCGAGACCTTCATAACGCGATTCGTCAAAGCGCTCGGATATTACTCTGAGACAACGCACTTCTTCGCTTCTGGGCGAATCGATGGAGTTCCTCCATTGAAACGAGCATGGGGTTTCATCAAACCCGACGGTTCATTCACGTGGGCGTCCTTCGAAAAAATCGAACCCGGAGCCAGGTTCGTCGGTTCCTGGAGTTGGACCGACACTCCTTATAAAGGCACTCGGGAATTGAACGGCTTGAAAATTCTGATGATGCTGTTTTCCAACTGGGACAATAAAGACTCGCGCGACATCAAGAAAGGAAGCAACACAAGCTTGATTGAACTGAGCGATGGACGCCGCTTTCAGTTCGTGAACGATTGGGGGCAATCACTCGGCGCGTGGGGACGATTCCTGGGCCGGCAGCATTGGAGTTGCCAGGCGTACGAGGATCAGACGCCGATGTTTGTGGCGGGCGTGAAAGAGGGTCTGGTGCAGTTCGGCTTCGGAGGTGAGCATACGGCTGACTTCAAGAATGACATCAGCGTTGCCGACGTGCGCTGGCTGATGACCCATCTCGGCCGAATTACCGATGCTCAGATTCGAATGGGCCTGAGAGCGGGGGGCGCGTCAAGAGACGAAGAAGAGTGTTTCACACGCACAATTCGCAAGCGTATCGAACAACTGCATCGAATCACGCTACAGTAAGTAACAGCCAATGTTTACGTGGATTTGCCCTAAATGCGGATCGGAAGTTCCTCCGTCGGAAAGCGACTGCCCGACATGCCGTGCTCGAGCCGCGGCCGTATCGGAGTCCTCACCTGTGGCGACTCAAGCCCCGCCTCCACCACAATCTCCCGCTGCAGTACCACCCGCTCCGCCAACTTCGCCACCAGTTTCATATCCACCACCGCCGAGTAGCATCTCTCCTTATCCGCCCGCTTATGCAACTGCGCCGGAATATCATCCGACCGCGCCGCAACGACGTCCGCTATCTCCAGCGCTCGTGGCAGCGGCAACAGCTGCCGGAATTTGCGCGCTACTCGCGGTGCTGTATCTGTTTGTGTTGCCAAGAAAGACACCTGCTGACGCCACTTCTCTCGAGAGCCCGAGTAGGACGCCGGCATCTCCTACCGCGCACGCGCATCCATTGGCAAAGTACGTCGAGATTGCGGGATTGCGAGTGATGGAAGACAATCGCGGGCAGGTGAAGATTGGATATATTGTCGTAAATCACTCACCTGCGGATCTGCCCGATCTGCGTGCGCAGATTACGCTGAGTGCGGCAGGTAAGCCAGTTTTCGAGTTCCCGACGACGATCCCTTCTATCGGTCCCTATGAATCCAAGGATCTCACCGCAACAGTGAAGACGAACCTGCGCCCTTACGAACTGCCAGATTGGCAAGCGCTTAAGCCCACGTTCGTCATCAAGTCTGAACAGTCAGGGCGGGGACGCCAGGCGTTTATTGGATCGATTTTCGATCTTGCACGCGGCCTTTCCACTGACCGCCGATGCCGAGCCAATACCGGATCGCCGAATGTATCGTCGCTGCTGAATAGAACAGCGCCGCAACCGGGAGCAAGAATGACGCAATAGCAGGCTGGCCGTAGAATCTCGTCATCGGCGCATACGCAGCAGCCATCGCGACCCACGTCAAAGCTCCGATCCATGAACCAGTCAAGGTGGCGAGAAGTGGCGCCAGATACGTGAAAAACATGCCCGCAATTGCGCCGGCCAGAAGTACCCCCGAGTGTCGGAGCTGAGTAAACGCGGTCCTTGCCACCATGTTCCAGATCGGGCCGAATGTCGCATACGGGCGGATGCTTTGCGTCTCCGGACTCATTCCGAGCCATATCGGCCCGTGTTTCTTTACAGCGCGCGCCAAGGCACAGTCATCGATGAGTTCATTGCGAATCGCTTCGATACCCCCAATTTTGTCGAGCATTTCACGACGGATCAGGATGCATCCACCCGCGGCTCCAGCTGTCTTCGCACGCGGGTCGGCGATCCACATCGGCGGGTAGAGCTTGAAGAAAAAGAATACAAACGGCGGGATCAGCAGCCGTTCGGGCAGGGAATCGCAGCGGAGCCTCACCATTACTGAAGCGAGCGGCACATTCCGTGCGATGAGGTCACGGATGCTCGTTGGACCGTGGACGATATCGGCGTCAGTGAGTAGGAGGTAGTCTGCATTTGTCCGAGCGGCCGCCTTCACACCTTGTTCCAGCGCCCAAAGCTTTCCCGTCCAGCCAGGAGGTAGGGGTCCCGCCTGAATGATAGTGGCTCCGTGGGCTGCCGCGATTTCTGCTGTCGCATCGGAACTGTTGTCATCCACGACAAAGATCAGCAATTCTCCGTCGAGTTGTTGGGCACGTATGGATGCGATCGCTTGGCCTACGACGTCTGCTTCATCGCGAGCGGGAATTACGACGGCAACGCGAAAGCGTGCGGCCGGTCCTGAAGGTTTCTGGAGGAGCGGACTGATCCGCCAGAACATTCCACGGAACAATAGCAGGTACGCCCAGATGAGGAGAGATAATCCCGCACTGAAAGTGATAAAGGAGTCGATACCGTTGATGGTAACAACTAGGGCAAACTGAAGGGCTTGCTCGTGGCCCCTCCCGCGAGAAGCAGTACAGGAGCGCCCGTGATCGCGCCGGCCGGCAGTGTCGCGTTGATCTGGTAGAGTCCAGCGTAGCCGGGGGCGAGACCCGCAAAGCTTATGGCCGCCGGATCGCCACCGATCGTGACGGATGGCTGTGATGTCAAAGTTGCCAACGGCGAAAGCGGCGCTCCATCTCCGGTTCCCGGGGCATTGGATACAGGACCGATCGCAGTTGCCCAAATCGTGATGGCGCCGGCGTTGCGGGTGACTGCGAAAATCTCAGGCTGAAGGCTCGTGATCGATACCTCCACGGGAGAGCTGGCGCGGCCGTTTGCGGTAACGATGAGCGTTGCCGATTGCGCGCCCGCTAATTCATACGGCGCCTGGAAGTTGATCTGTTCCTGCCCATCGACGTTTGCGACAGCGATGACTGGCGCCGCGATGCCATTTAACTTTAGCGACGTTCCTGCCAGCTCCGTTGGAATCGGAAATACGCCCGCCTGTATGATGCGCGGTAGCGCAGTCAGCCCTCGTCCGAAAACTGTGCCGAGTGAACCGGGGGACAGTCCGGACTGAAAGCTTGCGGCATTTACTACGCCGCGCCGCTGACGCGACGGGCGGACCGGCTGCGATCAGGTAAATGTCCCCCCGATAATCAGCCAGATACAACTCTCCAGTCTCATCCTCACCAAACGTCGAGATCTGGCGGCCGGTCGCCAGAACCAGGCGATTGTCCCAAGTCGACCCCTGCCGCTGCACTGCCCATAGATTGCCGGATCCAAAATCGCCATAGAGATAGAATCCGCGCAGATCCGGGTAGCGTGAGCCGCGATAGACGAATCCCCCTGTCACCGATTGCCCGAGGGCTCTGCCGTATTCCAAAATCGGCAGCGTGGCGGCAGTGCGGTCGCACGTAGACCCAGGTGGATAACATTCGAGTCCCTCTGTCCTTGGCCATCCGTAGTTCTCGCCGCCCTTGCTGGCCGCGGGTTGAAAATTGACCTCCTCCGCGCGCCCCTGCCCAACATCGGCAATCCACAGGTCCTTCGTTTCTCGATCGAACGAGTATCGCCACGGGTTGCGCAGTCCGGTTGCCCAGATCTCCGGCCGATACGAGTTGTTGTTGACGAAAGGATTATCGGAAGGCACCCCATATGTCGCCTGGTCAGGTTCAACACGGATGCGCAGCATCTTGCCGAGCACGCGCATCCGGGCGTTGCGCATTGTTCTGCGGATCTCCGGCACTGCCGCCATCACCGAGTCCCACATAGAGATAGCCATCCGGACCAAACACGAGATTCCCACCATTGTGGTTCGCGTAGGGTTGTGCGACCCTCAGTATGATTTCTTCGGAGCTCGCATCGGCTTCGTGAGGATTATCCGCCAGGCGCATTCGAGAGACGACACTATTTCCCTGTAGATCGGTGTAGTTGATGTAAAAAGTGCGATCCCCTCCAAATGAGGGCGAGAACGCCAGCCCGAGCAGCCCTCGCTCACCACAGCAGCTCACCTTCGCTCGTAAATCAAGAAACGGCCGCCCACTAAGGACGGCGCCGTTTTCTACGATTCGAATCCGGCCTCGCTGCTCAACGACAAACATCCTCCCTGACCCATCTGGAGGAAAGCGGATATCCAGCGGCATCTCGAACCCGCTCGCGACGCGGTATAGGTGGATGGCCGGAGGATCCGCCGCGAAGAGCGGCGCGATCGCGAGCAGGGAACGAACGATGCGCATAACGGGTCAGATGCTTGAAGCGGAAGATTCGTTTACCAGGATGCCTTTCCGTAGTACGCGCGACGAAATAGTTCCATAATTCATAGTCCGAGACAGCTACCGAAATTCATATTTAGCTTTCAGGATTTTTCGTGTGGCGGGCGTTTACATCACTGCTTCAGGAAGCGATGCGTGATCCGGACGTATCAGAAGGTGGTTCTCGGGCCGAGGCTCAGCACACACTCGCTCAATGGACAGCCTTTGATCGCTTTCCGGCCAGCTCCAGTGGCTGCAATTATTTGATCCGATGCGCAGTAAACATTGGTTTTTTCGCGTTCGAGAGTGTGGGCATCACGGGAGGATCACAGGTGCAAGCGGAAAGAGAGTGGTTCGAGTTCTCGAAGTGGACGACCCGTTAACCCTGCCCTCGATCCTGGCATATGCCTGCGGGACAAAAAATAAGTTTAACGCTGTACCCTTTTGGCTGTATACTCTCGTCTGAATAAGCCTATTAAGCTTGACTCCGGGCTATTACTTGCTTAGATCTCAGGTGAATGCGTAAGACTGCCGATAGAAAACTTAGGAAAATGCCAGACGCAACGTTGCGTAGACCGGTTGAGGGAGTCGAGACTTTTCTTCGCGGAAAGCGTCTACTAGATGACGCTTGGGTTCTGGGCGAAGACTTTGTTCGCTTTTTGAGTGTTTTGCCTACGAGGTAGGTGTGCAATTACTAACTTCTCACAACGACATTTCGGATATCGCATCGAACGTTCAGGCGGCAGCGGGCGGCGACGTCGTGGATTTGCACGACCTCGTTTTGGAGCACGTGTTGTCTTGCGATGTTTGCATGAGTTCCGTCGTAGATCTGAGCGCACCGTCTACTGCTGCCGCAGACAATTGCCCTCAATTGCGGGATCTGCTCGCGCGCGAAAAGCTTGGCCACCCCGTAGATGAAAGCCGGCTGGTTCGTTGTTTACCGGATATTGCTCACTCGACCTGTCTTTGAAATCTAATTGATAGCTCGGCGACTTTGCTTGTCTACCTTCCCGATCGGGAAACAATTCGATTTGATTTCCCAGTGTGCGCCGCGTTGAGATCCTGTCGGAAACGCCATAGGCCTGACTGGGTTCCGCAACCTCGACGTCCGAGAAATGCCTGTGCCGGAACTACTGTTCACAGAGCAGAGAACATCCGCGTTCCGGGGAAGGGCCTTGACACGGCTCGGAACATCCGCCAGGACGACCTCGACGCGACAGATCTCGGACCGCAGTTGCTCAATCCAAGGAATCAGCCTTCGGTTCGGGGCGGCTGAATCGAACTTCAGTACCTGCATTTCGCAGTTGTACTCGGGGTCGAAGTACCGTGGTATCTCAACATCGTCGTGATCGAGGGACATGCCGCCGATCTTGCGTAGTACGTTTGCAGACTGGTGCCTGAGCGTTGCAGTGGTGATTCCGATGCATCCTCCCAAGTGGCTCGCTAGCGCGTAAGTTCCCAGTGCGATGCGCATCGCCTGCATTGTCCAGCGCAAGTCTTCAGCGATGGCCCACCCGCCTACCTCTACGAAATCGATACGGCGACAGTGCGCGAGCGCCCTTTGTTGCTCGACTGCCGAATACAACCTGTCCCGCCAAAGGTCCGACTGCGCCAGTGGAGACCGGCTGACCGCAAGATCGGAAAACGTAACTCCTCGCGTGTGGATTCGGTACCGTGAGCAACCACAGACTTCCTCATCTTCATTGACGGCTATCAGGTGCCAACTACGGTAATCGCTTTCTACGCGATGCCGGCCGTTGTCGTCCAGATCATCTGGGCGGAGGGCGCCGTCGGCGAGGTATGTCGCGCCGCGGAATCGCTGGACTCGAGATAGCAAATCTTCGTAGCGGCGTTTGTTCGAATTCGATTTCACAAACCCGGTTGGCACCGATGAGCCGGCAGGCGCGAGAAGAATAAGACTGCGCGCGGACTTAGGACTCGTTGTCGTCAGTGTCGATTCCAGCGCTGAACCCATGACCGGGTAACCTCTTTTATAAATCAAACTGCCCGGCGGCTGATATCCCGCCGCTGCGGCCTTGATCAGTTGTTTAATCCTTTGATCGTCGAGGACAGCACGGAACATGAATGTAGCAACTACGGACCTAGGCAGCGGCGGACGCCGATGTACCCCATTGTTTTCAGTGGGATAGTGACGAGTGTGGTTGATCGTAGGGGAACTCTGAAAGTCCGCTAGTGTGATACTCACAGGCGCATAGGGTGGAAAACTTCGGGGCTTGAGACCTATCGTATTCGACCCGTCAGCTTTCCGTTCTGGAACATCGGTAGGGTGCGGCGCGCCGAGCGCGCGCCGACAGTGATACGGAGGGGGAGTACCAGTTACTCGGAGGGGAAACCGTGACCTCCCCCTCGGCTAGGGTTTACACCTTAGCAGGAGTACTGTACTCTAAGTACGAATCACAGTAAAGGTCGGCTTGCCTCATCAAGTTCCATTCGCGAGCTGGACGCAGTTGACCCAGGTACATTGGGTGTTCCACTACGCTGAGGTTCGAAGTAACGGAATCAGAGACTTCGGCGCGCGACGGGGGGAGTCGATAACCCCCGATAGGGAGCCCTCAAAGTAGTGCTTGCAGTACGACACTGTTGATGGTACTAATAGTGCTTCAGTAGTGGATCTTCAAGTCGGCTCCGGGAGTTCGAATTCGGAGCTGTTTTGTAAGCAGGTTGTGCAGGTACCGACCCTGGCAGCACCACCCCGAGCGAACCACGCGGGATGGCGCCAAGTAAGGTTGGTCTCTGACT
Source organism: Bryobacteraceae bacterium (assembly GCA_963825845.1). Lineage (GTDB taxonomy): Bacteria > Acidobacteriota > Terriglobia > Bryobacterales > Bryobacteraceae > DASQDN01. The sequence continues at coordinate 78,545 of CAWGVL010000089.1, forward strand.
CGGTGCATGCAGCTTTAGACAAACAGACCAAGAGACTAGGCTCAAGCGTGCTATGAATTTGACTTTCTCCGATAGGCCAGCTAACAATCGCGGTATGGTGTTGCTGGCGCCCACCCTTTGTGCGGTGCCAGATGCGTTCAAGAATGCTGGCGTTGATGTACACAGGCATGAACAACTCCTCACCGAACTACAGCAGTTGCGCGGAGCGCTCTACGTCGAAGATGGCGCGATCACAGCCGATCAGCTCACTTCCGATGGAAGACATAAGCTTGCTATCGACGAGCGAAGCTGGCACGTCCTGACTCTGGATGCTAACGGAAAAGTGAGTGGGTGTTCCCGTTACTCTCCGTATCCCGAAGACGTATCGTTTCGCGACTTGGGCGTCGCGAAATCTGCGATGGCCGCCAGTCCGACTTGGGGAAACTGCTGCACGCGGCGGTAGACGCCGAAGTTTCGCTTGCCAGGAGCTTAAATATCGGCTTCGGTGAAGTTGGCGGCTGGGCATTAGGTCGCGAGATGCGATTCACGCTCGAGGCGCTGCGAATCGCTCTCGGGAGTTACGGACTAGCCGGTTTCCTGGGGGAGGCGATCGTCGTGAGCACCGTGACGGTAAGGAATTGTTCGGCATCTATTTTGAAGCGTCTGGGTGGATCGCCAATGCACGCGTCCGGATTTCCTCTCCCGCGCTACCATGAGCCTACTTATAACTGCGAGATGGAAATTCTGCGATTCGATTCGCGATACCCGGCGGATCGATTTCGGCAGTGGATTAACGCTATCCGTTTGCAGATGATTGACGTCCCAGTGATTTGCTCTCATTTTGGCCATCCCACCACAGCGCCGCATCCCGCAGAGGTGCTTCCACGCGCGTGGCGTCACCCGTCAGTCGCAAGGGCCAGTGCTGCATAGCTACCAGATCGCGTTTGCGAACTTTCAAAATTGCCGGCGCGTAGAGTGTGTTGAGACACTTTCAACAGACGTTGCACTAGTCTGAGGGGTCCCGTGAGAACACACACGAGCGTAGCGCTCGATAAAGCAATATCAGAGTGGACAGAAGTAATCGGGGCTGAGTTTGTCATCACCGATTCCGTTGCTCTTCGGACCTCTGAAACAGCCACCTTTGAAACAACACAGCAGGTTCCGGCTATTCTTCGCCCTCAATCGCGAGACGAAGTGCAGGAATGCGTGCGTATCGCCAATCGCAACGCAGTTCCGCTGTATCCCGTCAGTACCGGCTTTAATTGGGGGTATGGATCCCGCGTGCCGGTTATCGATCAATGCGTTGTCATGGAACTCCGGCGCATGAATCGCATCCTGGACTACAGCGAAGAACTGGCATACATCACAGTTGAGCCCGGCGTAACCCAACGACAAGTCATTGATTTTCTTCAACAAAGCAGATCCCGGCTTTGGATCGATGCTACGGGTTCGACCCCGGACTGCAGTCTGATCGGCAACACCATGGAGCGGGGATTCGGCCACACACCGTACGGGGATCATTTTGCAAACTCCTGCGGATTGGAGGTTGTACTTCCGAACGGGGAGGTTGTAGAAACCGGTTTTTCACGATTTCCCAATGCGCAGGCGGGGCCGGTCTATCGCTGGGGAGTCGGGCCTACGATCGATGGGCTGTTTTCGCAATCCAATCTAGGCATCATCACCCGCATGACGATCTGGTTGATGCCGGCGCCGGAATACTTTCAGGCGTACTTCTTCCGTTGTGATCTCGATTCCGGACTTGAACAACTGATCGACGGCTTAAGGCCCCTTCGCCTGAACAACACTATTCGCAGCGCTTCACATATTGTGAATGATTACAAGGTCATATCTTCCTTGCAGCGATATCCCTGGGAAGAAACGCGTGGCCAAACCCCGCTTACACCTGAACTCTTGCGGGGCATGTACAAACAGCATAACTTTGGCGCGTGGAACGGATCGGGAGGACTCTACGGGACCAAGAGGCAGGTAACTGAGGCGCGACGCCTGATCAAGTCCGCCCTGGCCCATCGAGTGAACAAGCTGCAATTTGTAGATGATCGCCTGCTCTCGTTTGCCGGCCGATTTGCCACCCCGTACAAGATGGTCACCAGTTGGGATCTTAGCCGTGCACTCGAACTTGTGAAGCCAGTTTATGGCCTGATGCGCGGAATCCCGACGGATAAGCCGCTCGAGAGCACGTACTGGCGCAAACGAAGCCCGATTCCAGAGTCAATGGACCCGGACCGCGACGGCTGTGGGCTTCTCTGGTGCGCACCCGTAGCACCCATGATGGGGGACCACGTGCGCGCGGTTACGAAAATCGCTTGTGAGGTGTTACTGAGACACGCTTTTGAGCCGATGATTTCCATAACGCTTATTACGGAGCGTGCTGTGGCGTGTGTGATTACGATCGCGTATGACAGAGCCGTAGCGGGTGAAGACCAGAAGGCTATGGGATGCTACCAGGAGTTATTGGGCAAGCTTTGGTCAGCCGGGTACTACTCCTACAGACTGGGAATCCAGTCGATGCAGGAGATGAGCGGCGATAACGGATACAATCGCGTGCTGCGGACGTTCAAAGGCGCACTGGATCCCAAAGGTATTCTTTCCCCTGGTCGATACCAGCCTCGTTCTCAGGCCGAGTGAGCTGTCGAAAGGTAGATGTCTATGCATCCACAACTTGCGCATGGAGCATTCAACGCCGATGATTGTGCGCGCGATCTTGTTCGCGACCTCCATGAGCCGAAACCACGGCTCTTCTGGATGGACCTGGTTTTAACTGCAATCATTGGCTGGTCTGCATTCTGGGCAGCTGCGGCCCTGGACTCTTACTGGTCTATCTTCGCGCTGGTTGCGATGAGCCTCGCTATGTATCGAGGCCTATGTTTTATCCACGAATTGACTCATATCAGAGCCCGAACCTTGCCAGGTTTCGAAACCGCATGGAATCTCCTGTTTGGCGTTCCGCTGCTGCTTCCTTCTTTTGTTTATGTAGGAGTGCATCAGGACCATCACAAATTATCTACATACGGTACTTCACAGGATCCGGAATACATGCCGTTTGCGAAGTCGAACCTGATGGTGATCTTCTTTGTGGCGCATAGCGTTTTGATTCCGGCCTTCCTGCTTCTTCGATTTGTGATTCTCACCCCGATAGGCCTACTGCTTCCACCGGTTCATCGTTGGCTTGCAGTGCATGCTTCCGCGCTTTCGATGAACCTGGGATACAGAAGGGAAGTCGGTCGAGTTGCAATGCGTTCGATGAAAATCTGGGAGACGGTGACGTTCGGAGTCTGGGCCTGCTTTTTTGCCGCGCTAATGGCTGGTGCTACTTCCTGGCGCATCTTAGCCATCTGGTATAGCTCGACAGCCATTGTGAGCCTCGTGAACGCGCTCCGTACACTCGGCGCGCACGAATATGAGAGTGATGGCGTTCCCCTGGATCGAACGAAGCAACTGCTCGATTCAATCGACACGCCGGGTTCGTTCTGGACAGAGTTGTGGGCTCCTGTCGGGCTGCGCTATCATGCGCTGCATCACTACTTTCCAGGAATTCCGTATCACAATCTGGCAGAAGCGCACCGGCGCTTCGTGCGTACACTTCCTGCGGATGCGGCCTACCATCGAACGCTCAGTCCCGGGCTTTGGCGAACGCTCAACAAACTCTACTCACGCGGACGCGGCGCCCGGCTTCAATCGCTCCAACATCGATGAGAGCGCGCCGCAGCGCCGCTTGGGTTAAAGGTTCGAACGAAGTATTCCGAACCCACCTTTGATGAAGCACTTCGGCGTATTCACTCCCCCGGTAGCTGGACATGTAAATCCCTTTTGTGCGATCGGTCGTGAACTGGTTCGCCGCGGGCATCGCGTGACCGTGTTCCACATGGCGGATGTGGAGGACAAGGTTCACTCCGAAGGACTCGAATTCGTGGCGATCGGACAGAGCGATCATCCGTCCGGCACGCTGACATCGACGCTGAGCAGGATAGGAGAGTTGAGCGGGTTAGCGGCAATGCGGTATACGGTAGGCGCGGCGGCCCGAAGCTCTGAGATGTTCCTGCGGGATGGGCCCGGCGCAGTCCGGGCAGCCAAAGTAGATGCGTTGCTGGTTGACCAGATGGAGCCCGGAGGAGCGTCCGTCGCCGACTACTTGCAACTCCCATACGTTACGGTTTGCAATGCGCTCGCCCTCAATCGCGAGGACGGAATCCCTCCACCGTTCAGCAATCTTCCATTTCGAAGGACTTGGCTGTCCCGACTCCAGAATAAGGCTGAGTACGTGATCGGCCGGCATGCCGTTCGATCAGTGACCCGGATAACCAATCAATATCGTACGCGCTGGGGGCTAAGACGATATCGCACAGGTGAGGATTCATTCTCGAGCTTGGCTCAGTTGAGTCAGCAACCTCCCGCTTTCGACTTCCCGCGGGAGGCCTTACCGGCGTGTTTTCGGTATTTGGGGCCTTTTCGCGACCAGTCGCCTGTCAAAACCGAGTTTCCCTGGAAACGATTGCAAGGCAAGCCGCTGGTTTACACGTCGTTGGGATCGATGCAGGGCGCCAAGATCGAACTTTTTCGTGTGTTTGCAGCCGCTTGCGCAGATGTTGGCGTACAGGCTGTAATCAGTCATGGTGGCGCGCTTGCGCCGGACGCTGCTGCATCGCTCCCGGGTTCGCACATTGTGGTCAACTATGCGCCTCAATACGACGTAATCCGTCTCGCCCGCGTGACGCTAACTCACGCTGGTCTGAATACGGTTCTCGACTCCCTAAGTCACGGGGTTCCGCTGGTCGCAGTCCCGATAACGTATGAGCAGCCGGCGATTGCGCGACGAATTGAATGGACGGGAGCCGGGCGGATACTGTCAGCCCGATCCCTCACTGTAAGCTGCGTCCGCGATGCTCTTCAGGACGTGATGACCTCCGAGCAGTACGCTGTCGCCGCGCGGCGGGTGCAATCTTCGATTCGTGACGCTGGCGGCACTCAGCGAGCTGCCGACATCATTGAGGCTGTTGTCTAAATTACTCTCGGACGTTAGTGCGTTGCCCAGCGTAGTGTAGCGGCTACGGAAACCGTTTCATTTCCCTCCACATTTTCACCAACTTGCACGCCGATGCGACCCCGATCTAGGTAAGGTTCTGCCTTGACTCTAAGAATGAAAGGCCTTACCATCAACTAGGGGAAGTACCTTAGGGGGCCGGAGCAACACGACTGGTCTCATAAGGTGTTTGTTTCGAAATATCGGAGGACAATAGCTTGCGATTAAGAGCAGTAGCGATAATTCTTGCAGCGTCGATCAGCGTGATCGCCGCTCCAATTACCGGTGACTTAGACATAAGTGGTTCTGTCCGCATCGGTGCAGACTTCGCCGACTTTACTCCTTTGGGAGGTAGTGGCGGTGATTTCAACGTTGAACCGACATCCACCGGCACCTTTTCCAGTCTGGTGATTCCCGTCACAGAGGACGACGGAGACATCAAGGATTTGAATGCCGGTATTGCGCCGGTGGGCGTGCCATTCAGCCTTCCGAACTTTCTGACGTTCGCGGCTGATCCGTCAATCACCTTTGAACTGACATTTATCAACCCGGGCATCTTTGGGGCCTGTGCTCCTGGAGCGTCCACTTGCAGCGTCAACCAGTTCAACCTGATCGACACTGGTGGTGCAACGGTTGCAAACTTCAACGTTAAAGGCAACATCCACCAGGGTGCCACGACCCAAACGTTCGTGGGATCCTTCAGCCAAAGCTTCGCAGGGCAGAGCATCGCTGACATCCTGGGCGTTGTAGCCACCCAGGGTTTCATCGACTCCGCTTTTGAGGCGAACTTCGTTACTTCGGCTGCGGTCGTTCCCGAGCCCGGTACGATGACGCTCTTCGGAGTCGGTAGCGCGTTAACCGCTGTCGTTTCTATTATGCGCAGGAAGCGCGCCTAGTTTTACTCAGAGCACTCCAAAAAGCTCTATGGCCGACCAGCCATAGAGCTTTTTCATTGTGTTCAATCGAAGTTATAGATCCCGCCTGCTGCGCCTCCTACAAACCGAAAGGGCTAGTGAGAAAGTGATCGCCTCTAAAGGGCGTTGCTTTTCTGTTGGACCGGCAAACACGCACACACCGTGACTGCCGGCCCGCGAGATTAGCTGCAGCTTCGAAGGATCACAACAGTGGTAATCAAGACAAGCGAGGCGAGAATGGTCGCGAATATCCCTAAAGCGCCCGAACTCTTGATAGGAGGGCACTTTCTGTAAGGTGCTGCTTTCTTTGGACTTGGACAATCCACGGATTGCACCCCCTGGCAGGGATATGCGTTTAGTCTAACGAGCCTGCAGTCGTGACGCTAGTGCCGCGTGAGAAGAACGACAGGAACTGCAATACAGTTCTTGAACGTCTCGTGGATTGTACGATTTTATGTAACAGACGGTACAGCGGATCACCCGACCGCCGGCCACGCTCTTGTCCTCGATGATTTCATAAGTCTCGGACTTCGTGAGAATCGTTTCAGACGCCATTAAACTTAGGATAGCTGGACGAAGGGCAATTCGACAAGTCTCCTGCAAGGACTTGCACCGACGAGGTCACGAAGGGGTATGGCTGGGATATCGGCCGACTGGTCTCTAACGACGCAGGTTGACAATACCGGAACCCGATACCAACCAGCGCCAGGCCGCCGAGCCCGAAGCGTGTGGGTCCGGGTACCGTCCAACCGACTACGATGGGTGTCTGTCGCAAAAGTAAATCGATTCAGACCGCTCGGATTTGCGCCCGCCAAGTCGTCCGGAACACCGATAGGAACGCGAATGCCGCAGCGTTGCTGCCGCTCCACGTCAGCGCCTTCATCTCATCAGTCGTCAGCGGGAACGCTGAGAAACTTGCGTCGAGTGTCCTTCGAACGAGTCGAATTCGAGCGTATCGGCGAACTGCCATATAACGAAAATTGCCGCCCGTGCCGAATCCCAATTCGAATCGGAAGGCCGCCCTCGTCAACTCAGTGTTGTTCAAGAAAGACTGCGTAAAGCGATATTCCGTAGTGCCGCCTGAGGTGGTGAGCACGAACTCGGTTTCCAGGATGCCGGGAGCTGAAAACCACGGTATAAGGAATGACATTCGGGCTCGTGCCGGCTCACGAAGGCCAGCGTGTTGAACAGTAGAATTGACTTACCAGCAGGAGGAATGATTGCCCCCCACAACCCGCGGCATCTTGGAGTCTTCGCTGTACGTTGATGATCTGGAGCGGTCGGTGCACTTCTACGAGACCATCTTCGGTTTCCCGGTGATTGCGGACTTCGGCGAACGAGGTTGCGCAATGAACGCGGGCAACCAACAGGTTCTTCTCCTCTTCAAGAAAGGCGGTTCGCGTTCGCTCGAGTCGCCTCACGGCGGCGATGGCGAATTGCACATTGCGTTCCCGACCGCTGCTGACGAACTGTCCAGATGGGAATTGTGGCTCGCTGAGAACGAAATCGGGATCGAGGAGAAACGTACTTGGGATGGTGGCGGACGTAGTATTTACTTCCGCGATCCCGACCGCCACTTGCTTGAACTCGTCACGCCCGGTACCTGGAGTATCTACTGAAGGCAACGGGTTTGGCGCTGCCTTCGTAGTTTCACGGGCGGATTAGCTCCGCTCAGAATTGCAGTCGAAGAGCAAAGCGGAAGACCCGTTCATCGGTACGTGCGCTCGTTATCGACATGAAGTTTCCTAAGTCGATAATCTCCCCGGATGATCCGATCCTCATGTTCGACACGTTTGCTCCGGGATTATTGAAATGCGGCGTGTTTGTGGCGTTAAACGCTTCCGCCCTGAACTGAAGTTGGAATCGTTCGCGAATCGGGAAAGACCGGAACAGAGACAGATCGGTGTTGATGACACCAGGGCCGCGCAGAATATTGCGTCCGGTGGTGCCGTACCTTCGTTCAGTTACAGCGCGGAACGCCAGCGGATTGAAGAAGGCGACATTCCGGCCCACGCCGCCCAGCTTCTCGACGTCCGGGAGAACTTGATCGGCCGTCTGCGTGTTTCCGGGAGCGTTCAGCGAGGTACCTGCGGATGTGACCGTGAATGGCGTTCCCGAGTAGGCGCTGAAATTCCCGTTGATCTGCCAATCTCGCACTAAGGCAGAAAGGAAGCCGCCCTGAGCCCACTTCCTGCCAGGGCCGAATGGCATATCGTAAACCCAGCCAACCTGGAGAATATGCGTCCGATCGTATCCCGCTAATGCGCGATTGCGATCGAGGACTTCTGGATGGTTCCACATTACCGCAGCCCAGCCGTCCTCGTCCGTGGAGTTGATGGCTTTGGAAAAAGTATACGCGCCTTTCACCAATAAGCCGCCTCGCATGTGGCGATTTAGCGAGAATTGGGCCGAATGGTAGTTGGCGCTCAGCCAGCCGTCCCACATGTTTGTCGCGGCTGTGCGCCCGAACTGCGCATACAACGGTTTTCCTGTGTTTCCACCGCCGATCGGAGCTGCATTGATATCGCGATCGGCAAGCTGATTTGTCGTTTGGGTTCCGACATAGCCGGCAGAGGCGACCATGTCGCCGGGCAGGCGGCGTTCGATAATGAAATTCCAGGATTGGATATAGCCTCGGTTGAGCGTGCCTGCCCACGGGCTACGAGTATCGACCGTAACGGGCAACGGGGCTGAACCAGGTGTAAGGTCGGGCCCCGTGAACGCCGGGATACCTGCGGCTAAATCGCCGAACGGCGTAAACGTATTCGCACCGACGAAGGTTTGGGAGATCGTCGCGGGGTAAGGACCCCGCAGAGGTCGAGAAAAGGGCAGGGGATCGTACGTGATTCCATAGCCGGACCGTATGACCGTGTTCGCTCCCATTCGGTAAGCGAAGCCCACACGCGGAGCGAACATCGTCTTACTGACATTGATGCCGACATTGTCGGGATTGTCGCCCCGGCGGCCGAACAGTACCATGTTCGTGGCCGGATCGTATCGCTCCAGACCGCGGTCGGCACGTGTCATCAGAGGATAGTACTCATAGCGTAATCCTAATGAGAGCGTCAAATTTTGGGTCGCCTGCCAGCGATCGCGGATGTAGGTTCCGAACTGCCACTCCCGACCGCTCATCGTCAGGTACTGCAAACTCTTACCCACGTTGACCGGAGTTCCCAGCAGGAAAGAGGCATACGAGTTGAACTGATTTGGAGCAGTCGCCCCCGTGGCGTTTAAAGCCGTTTCTCCGCCGCTGAATGTAAACACCCCGCGTGGGTTGTTCAGTTCCGGTTGCCAATGGTTCAACTGGTGTCTCACGACATCCAGTCCGAAACGAAGGTCGTGCCTGCCGGTCGTGAATCCGACGTTATTGTTTATCGTGAAGCTTTGGTCGGCGTAGGTGTTCGGCCGCGGATTGTCGCTATTGCCCAACGTGGTGTATCCCGAAATGGCGAATGCCGGTATGCCGCTCTGTCTGGGATCAGGCCCGTTGGTTCCTGGGATGCCCAGAACATCAAGCCCGAAGTTCGTTCCAAAATCCGGATTGGTCCCCTGCTGTTCCAATCTTGTCCAGCCTACGGTTCCATCGATAACGAGGCGCGGCGAGAGGGCGAACGTGTGGCCGATGGTTGCGATTTGGACAAACGTGTTAGCGGTTCCCGGTGAACTGCCGCTACACACGGCGGGGCCGCCAGCCTCTGCCAGGGAAAATGGGCATGCTCCTACGGCATCCATCGCGCTGTACTTGACGAATAACGAATGCCGGTCAGAGCGATTCCAGTTCACTTTTGCGTCGTAGTTCTGGCGGTCGAAAACCAGTGTGCCGGCACTGAAATAGTTTGAGGCAGTCCCAGGTAAATTGGGCAGAGGAATTAGGTCTTGCATCCGTCGTGCAATCGGACTTTGCCGGCTTAACGGAATAATGTTATTCGCAAACGGGGTGCGTCCGGAGCCGTTCGCCGCGCCCGTGGCCGGATCGTAAATTGTGGTCGTGTAACCACTGAAATCTCCGGTCCGAATGTCAGCCGTGGGCACCGTGAAAAAGCCGTTTGCGGCCGTGCGCTCCCACATTCCCTCCCATCCTCCAAAGAAGAAAAGCTTGTTCTTCACGATAGGGCCGCCGAGCGTTGCGCCGTCCATGTTACGGCTGCTTCGCGGCATATCTCCTACCTGGAAGAAGTTTCGCGATTTCAGGTGGTTGTTCGTGTGATAGCCGAACGCGGAACCATGGAACTCGTTCGTGCCGGACTTGGTAACGACGGTGATCGCGGCCCCTCCAGCGAGCCCTTGCTCGGCATCGAAGTTGTTCGTCGCAATGCTGACCGTCTCCACCGTCTCTTGTGGAGCGACATAGGCGACGTGATGGGGAAGCCAAAGATAGACGTTGACGGCGCCATCCAGTCGGGTACTGTTATTGTTCTTCGCCGTGCCGTTGATGTTCGTCGCGAGACCACGGGCGGGAGCCCCCTGGATACTGTTCTGGGTATCCGCGGGTGTGGCGCCAGGTACCAAATTGATCAAGCTCTGGTAATTTCTGTACGCTCCTGTCGGGAGGTCCATCACCTCCTTCGTGGTGAGCTCAGCGTGAACATCGGCTTTGTCGCTTTGCAGCAGAGCTGCTGACGCGGACACCGTAATCTGCTCAGTCGTTGCGCCAACCTCTAGACGGATATCCGTACGCGTTACCGAGTTGACCGTAGCGATGACTCCCGTTCGAGTGACCGTCCGAAATCCCGGCTGCGAAACTTCGAGATCATAAGATCCGGCGATGACGTTCGGAAACGTGTATAGGCCCGCTTCGTTGGACGTTGTCTCGCGACCGACGCCCGTCTCTTTATTTGTGATACGTACAGTGGCTCCCTGAATCAAGCCACCAGACGAATCGTTGATCGAACCGAGCAGAGTGCCGTACAGAACTTGAGCGCTGAGTCGCCACCCTGATAATTCCGAAACGAGAACAAATAGGAACGATAGAATGCGAAGGCTGGATCGTAAAGGTTGGGCTTTCAAAAAGTCTCTCCCACTAGATGAATTGCTGACGACGCGGTAAAGTCTTTTATATATACCATCGCTATGTACGTTTACCGTTTGCGATAGACTACTCAGGCCCCAAAGGAGGGGTTCTGATGCGATCTCTGCGATTCGAACTTTTCCTCGTTGCGGCCACCTTATTGGCGGACGAGAACCCATTTTTGGGCGTCTGGAAGCTGAACCCTGCCAAGTCAAAATCGAGCCCTATGCCGGTGGCACAAAGCATGACTGTCAAATTCGAGGCGGATGCCGACAAGGTCAGACGTACCGTCACTGGTGTTGATGGACAAGGCAGGCCGATCATGCAAGGCGGGCCCGAAGGCACGAGCATGGCCTGGGACGGAAAGGATCATCAGGTGCAGACCCCAGACGGGCCGCCAATGACCATCTCTGTAAAGCGTGTGAATGATCACCGGAACGACGTGACGGTCAAACAGAATGGAAAGGTAACAGTCACGGTGCGCTCCGTTGTAGCAAAAGATCGTAAGACAATGACAAACACAGTTGATGGGGTGGACGAAAAAGGAGTCAAGTTTCACGAGGTGGAGGTTCTTGAAAAGCAGTAGGAGGAACGCCTCTCCATCTGAGATGCCTACGAATCCGCTTAGTGGCGGCGGAGGCACAACCTGCGAAGAATGTCCGGCGTGAACTCGCTTAAGAGGCTCATGCCGGTCTCAACCCAAGATCGAGCGTTCCGGATGTAAGTCCCTCGAAAAAGGTATGCAGCCGGCTTGGGTGCCATGCGCGGGAAATGACCACCCGGGCGGAGGCTCCGCTCACGCGGCTATAGGCAAATCCGTGCGATCCGTCATCTCTCCTTGAGACGAACGTATAGTTGACTGCGTCCTGAGTCCGATGCCATAGCTTGGTACGATGTAAGCCGGTAAGTCGTCGGTCTTCTCCATCAATAACCTGGGTTGCTGTAATAGGGCGCGTTTCAGCAGGTGCTGCGCGAATCGAGAACCATACGCGTCCCATCCCTGTCCCATTCATAAGGAGAGTCCCGCCGCTCGGGCAGTCCGCTGCCTAGCGCTGCCTGGAAGAAGTCCGTACGCCACACTGAGCGACTCAGGTTGTATGTGACGTTTTTCCCCCGCCGTTATCGGGGTGAAGACTTTCAGTGGAACTGTTGGCGGTGCAGCATCCTGCGCGTGAGTGATCAGGGCTAGAAACAGGGCTGTGCATTATCCCGCGTTTCTGGTTCTACCCACCAGCACAATTATCCTTCTGTTTATTGGCGATCACGCCGGTCTTTGGCGCCGAACTGAACTTTGCAATTATGTGCAAAAAAAACTGTGAGTCGAATTGAAACTTTCCTGCGCATATTCTTGTGATACGGCAAAGAAGCCCGGACCAAAAAAACTACTAAAGAGAACAATACATGGCCACCCCTAGAATCGCACCTTTACGCGAGGTTCCCTCCTGCCAGGTTGAACCGATGGACACCCCAGCTATCGAGACTGCACGGCTGCGCACGCTCGCGATCAAAGCGCTTCCTCTTGTGAATGCCGCGCCCAAGGCATCCATAACTCTCGAGCCGATGGAGAACGGCAAAGCCGTTTACCTGTCGCTGGCGCCGAAGTTCGATGGAGCGAAAGCTCAGATCAAATTGGTGCTGGCTTGTCTGATTAAGAATAATGAGTCCGCTGATCTTGCGCTCTCCAACGTTACGTTTTCATTTCCGGGCTCTTCTATGCCGGCGAAGAATATGCAGGGCGAAAGCCTCGTCACGGGTCCGATTGCCCCGGGCGCATCCGCCTGGTGGTCGAACGGAGTCGTGAAGCTGTCTGAAGAACAGACAGTTGACAACGCGATGTACCTGGATGCTCCCGCTCCGTCAAAAGTGGAAGTCAGCTTGTCGTTCACTGGTTATCTTCTTCCGATCAAATTGACGGCAGACTTGACGCCGCATAAGAGTCCAGCGCCAACGGGTGGATGGCTGTTCCCCTTCTCAGCTTCGGATCTTCGGGTAGGCGAGTATTTCTCGGCGTCAGCTCGTCATTGGGCAAACGGCGGTGGCCGCGGCCGGCAGATTTATGCTCATGATATTGGCTGCACTGGCTGGGATGCGAGCAAAAATGCCTTCTCGGGACTTTTGCCAGGGACTGACGGGTCGAAGAACGAGCATTACCGGATCTATGGAAAACCCGTGCGCGCCATGGCGGATGGAACCGTCAGTTCGTGGCACGACGGGATGGATGCGAATACGCCCGGCGCTTTTCCGGAACCCACTCCGGACCCGGTCGGCGGAAACCATATCTGGATTCAGCACGGCGATGAGCTCATGGTGTACACCCACCTTCAAAAGAACTCGATTCCCGATGCGATGAAGGTCAAAGGGGCGGCCGTGAAAGCAGGCCAGATGGTCGGCCGTGCCGGGAACACCGGTAATTCCTCGGGACCTCATGAGCACGCTGAGGCTGCTCAATCGGGCAACAGCTCACTGCGCCCATTGCCGTTCCGCGAAGCGTGGATCTGCGAAGCTGCGAGGCTCCAACCACCATCCCCGGAAGGACCGTGGGTAAGACTGGACGCTGAGGGCGTTCCGTACGATGGTGTGCTCATCTGGCCTGCTGCAACACGTCCGGCCTGGTATCCCCCGAACTGGGCGGAGGTGTCTCATCATGCAATCCCTGCGGGCAGCTATCAAACGATCTTCGATCGTGCAACCAAGGCGGGTTATCGCCCGGTCTGGCTGGACGGCTACGAGGTTAATGGACAGACATTCTTCAACGTGATCTTTCGCCCAGCCGCAGGCGCTCCCGCATGGGCTGCACGGCACGGAATGACCGCGTCGGAATATCAGGCGGAATTCAACACTCGGACCGGCGCGGGATACCGTCCGCTGAACCTGACCAGTTACATGAGTGGTGGACAGGTACGCTATGCTTCGATTTTTGTGAAATCGGCGGGCCCGGCGTTTACGGCCTACCATGGTCTTACCGCCGAGCAGCACCAGGCTCGATTCGACGAACTCGGACCGCAGGGCTTCCGTCCGGTTAACGTGTCCGTCGTGTCGGTGAGCGGTGTACGGTCTTATGCCGCGTTTTACGAGAAGAAGGACGTCGGCTCCTACCTGCTGAAATCGTTCCTTACGGATGACGAGTATCAGCAGCAATGGAATGCCAATGCAGCAACGGGCCGGCACGTGGCATATCTATCGGCCTACAACCACAATGGAGAGGTGAGGTTCTCGGCCATCTTCCAGCAAACAAACATCGAAGGCAATGAAGCGACGACAGTGGGAAGACACCATCTCACGTCGAGCGCCTATCAATCGGAGTTCGATTCCCGCTTGGGACAGGGATACCTCACTCGCTGTATCGCAGCCTATGAAGACGGCAACGTGGCTAAGTTTGCCGCCATCTGGCGAAAATAGTCTATTCCGCGGGGGCGATTAATTTTCCCTGTCGCCCCCTACATTCCGGATTCGAGCGCAAGAACCGGAGTGCCTCAGCACTGCATTCGTTGCTAGCTTCATATCGTAGAGCGAATCGTACAAAGGAAGACGATATGAATATGTCCGCGATTGCCTCAGAGAGCGCGTCTGACACAGTGAACGATAGCCGGTGGGAAGCAGTGATTGTTCGCGATCCTGACGCGGATGGGACCTTCTACTACGCCGTTACCACCACCGGGGTATATTGCCGGCCTTCTTGCGGCGCGCGCCTGCCGCGACGTGAAAACGTGTTGTTTCACAACACGCGGAAGGAAGCGGAGGACGCCGGATTCCGGCCGTGCAAACGTTGCAAACCAGACGCATCTTCTCTTGACGAGCAGCACACCGCCAAGATTATCGCCGCCTGCCGTTTCATTGAGGAATCGCCGGAAGTTCCGGGTCTACAGCAACTAGCGGATCGCGCCGGATTGAGCACCTTTCATTTCCATCGGTTGTTCAAAGCGATCACCGGGCTCACGCCAAGAGGATTTGCCGCCGCCTACAAAGCGAAACGTTTGCGCGACGAACTGACCAGGAGCAGTACCGTTACGGAAGCTATCTACGACGCCGGGTACAACTCGAACAGCAGGTTTTACGAGGTTTCAAACGAGGTCTTGGGGATGACGCCTTCCAAATATCGTTCGGGTGGCGCACACACCGCCATTCGTTTCGCGGTTGGCGAATGTTCGCTCGGGTCTATCCTTGTGGCGAGTAGTGACCGTGGTATCTGCGCCATTCTGTTGGGCGATGACCCGGACTCCCTCACTCGCGAATTACAAGACCGGTTCAAACACGCGGACCTGATCGGCGGAGATACCGACTTCGAGCAACTAGTGGCGAGAGTTGTAGGATTTGTCGAAGCGCCCGCGTTGGGGATGGACCTGCCTCTCGACATCCGCGGCTCCGCTTTTCAAGAACGCGTTTGGCAAGCATTACGGGATATTCCAGCCGGTGCGACCGTTAGCTACGGCGATGTTGCTGCGCGAATCGGATCACCGAAATCGGTCCGTGCTGTCGCTCAAGCGTGCGGTGCAAACATGTTAGCGGTCGCGATTCCATGCCATCGTGTCGTTCGCAGTGATGGAGCCTTGTCTGGCTATCGATGGGGCGTTGAGCGCAAACGTACGCTTCTGGAACGAGAGGCGAAAGAGCGAGAGGCGGGAGCGTAAAGGGGGAGACTACGGCATAGCTGGTCGTCGCGCTCGCCAGTTGCTTATTGCCTTCGCGTGTATTGGATAGTGGCTGGTGTCGGCCCGCAAACGCCGGCGAAAACGCGAATCGCTGCTGAGGTGATCCTCTGGCATACTCTCGATGAACTCGATGAGGCGCTGATGGACTGCGTCGCGTTGCCGCAACACTTCAGCAACCTCGAAGTCCCGTTTTTGTTCCGTCATCGCGGCGTTGAAGGCATCAATGCCGCCGTGAGTCACGGAATAACGTGGTGGCTTTCCGCCCGTGAGAATGATTGGCAGATGCTTCAGGGCCTCTTCTTCCCATGTCGTCACGTGCGCAATGACGTCTTTCACAGACCACGAGCCCGTGACGCCTGGCTCCAACATCTCAACCTCGGATAGACCGGCGTAGGACTCCTCAAGCGCACGCCATGTCTTGTCGAGGCGGTTCAGTACTTGCTGACTTTTGTTCACAAACCATCCTCCCTTAGGCACTGCGCCGTTCGTACTGTATGACATTTCAGGCCGTTGGTGCTCGCAACGCGTTTCGAATTCGAACGCAAGAAGCGGAGTGCCAAAGGTGATAGCCGCTGATAGATTTTAGGTATAACGCCAATGTCAGACATCGGAACGCATTTCGTAGACTTATCAACAGACGTGAATGAGCGTGTCGGCGATATCGATTGGCCCCGTCTGTCGCAGGATCTCGATCGGGAAGGTTGCGCCATCGTCGAACGGCTTCTTTCCAGCGAAGAATGCCAGTCCATCGCGGCTCTTTATCAGGAAGATGACGTCTTCCGCAGTCATGTCGTGATGGCAAGGCATGGTTTCGGACGTGGTGAGTACAAGTACTTCCGGTACCCGCTCCCGCGTCTCATTGCGAATCTTCGGTCGGTCTTCTATCCGCGGCTTGTTCCGATCGCGAACCGTTGGAATGAAGCCATGGGTATCGACGTCCGTTATCCGCAGAACTTCGTCGACTTCATCGAACGGTGTCATCAGGCAGGTCAGGTCAGGCCGACACCTCTGCTGCTTCGGTATGGGGCCGACGATTACAATTGCCTGCATCAGGACTTGTACGGCGAGCACGTGTTTCCTCTTCAACTCGCCATATTGTTGTCGGAACCCGGTGAGGACTTTACCGGGGGCGAGTTTGTGATGACGGAGCAGCGGCCGCGCATGCAGTCGCGACCGATGGTTGTGCCGCTTAGACGTGGAGACGGCGTTGTCTTCGCTGTTCACCACCGTCCTGTAAGAGGTGCTCGCGGCATGTACCGCGTGAAGCTTCGGCACGGTGTGAGCCGCATCCGCTCGGGACTCCGTCATACTGTCGGTATCATTTTCCATGACGCGCAGTAACCGTGATTGGATGACCATGAAGCTGTTCGATAGCCCGACCGATGTCGATCTTGGGCCTGGGGCAACAGTTTTGCGTGAATTCGCCATCCCTCAAGAAACATCTCTGGTATCCGCAATCGAGGATGTGGTTATCGGCGCGCCATTTCGCCACATGATCACTCCCGGTGGGTACCGCATGTCAGTCGCGATGACAAACTGTGGTTCGCTCGGCTGGGTGTCCGACAGGACGGGCTATCGTTATGACCCCATCGATCCGGAAAGTGGTTTGAGTTGGCCTGAAATGCCGAAATCGTTCCTGAAACTCGCGACGGGAGCTGCCGAGCGTGCCGGATACACTTGCTACACGCCGGACGCTTGTCTTGTCAATCGGTACGAGCCCGGAACAAAACTAACCCTGCATCAGGATAAGGACGAGCGTGATTTCGATCAGCCTATTGTGTCGGTATCGCTTGGCTTGCCTGCGGTCTTCTTGTTTGGCGGCCTGAGGAGAGCAGACAAGGTTATCCGTGTCAACGTAAACCACGGCGACATAGTCGTTTGGGGCGGCCCGGCCAGATTGCGGTACCACGGCGTATTGCCGATCAAGTCGGGCCGTCATCCCTTACTCGGGACCCATCGCATCAACCTGACATTCCGGAAGGCGGGATGATGGGAAGTCATTCCTCCAGAGGGTAAACGGTTCAAATCATGACGAACGATACAACTGCAAAACGCGCCGCGTTTCGCGCCCTACACGAAGCAGGATGCTTCATTCTTCCGAACCCCTGGGACCTCGGTGGAGTTCGGCTCTTCGAAAACCTTGGTTTCAAGGCCATCGCTTCCACCAGCGCGGGATACGCGTGGTCCAGGGGTAAGGATGACGGTCAACTTACCCGCGATGAAGTATTGGCACACTTCCGCGACCTGTCGCAAGCGACAGCACTACCCGTAAACGGAGACTTCGAAGCTGGTTTTTCCGACGAGCCCGAAGGAGTGGGCGCTAACGTGCTAGTCGCAGTTGACACTGGCGTCGCGGGTATCTCGATCGAGGATCGAACCGGTAATGACCTGTACCCGCTTCCGCTCGCAATCGAACGCGTGAAGGCTGCGCGGAAAGCGATTGATTCGTCAGGCCAGGACGTCCTGCTCGTTGGCAGGACAGAGGGCGTGCTCATCGGTAGGTCCAAAGTAAAGGAAGCAACTGACCGGCTGGTCGCCTATGCCCAGGCCGGAGCCGATTGCCTGTATGCTCCCGGGGTAACCGATCTGTCCGCAATCCGCGCGATGGTTTCGGCGGTAGCGCCAAAGCCGGTGAACGTACTGCTACTTGGAGACACCATGAAGGTGAGTGATCTAGCTGCCGCCGGTGTCCGCCGCGTCAGCATTGGCTCTGGATTGGCAAGGATCGCACGTAGTGCGGTCGAACAGGCAACTCAGTTACTCGTAGAAAGCGGAAGGCTGCCCGCGCAATAAGCACGTCGCGTACAGTGTTCGCCTTATCCTGCGATCTTGATCAGCAGACTAGCGGTAGCGAACAACGCAAGTGCCAGTAAGACGACGATCAGCATCCAAACAGCAACCTCGCTCTCTGCCGTAGGGAGTTGGTGGTGTGGTTCTGTCAAGCCTTTTGTGGCCGCCATCGTATCCTCCGACAGACAGTCCTGCAAGCCTGTCTCCGGTAATCTAATCCATTAAGTCCTGCAAATCAAGAGTTATCTGCAGCAACCGGATGTCGGCGACGTGCGCCTTGGCGCACAGTGTCTTTACACCTGGGCGGTGCTGGATTTCGACTAAGCTGCTTATATGCAAGATCGCATTGTTGTCCGCACTCAGTTCAAATCGGTCAAGTGCCCCCCGAGAGGCAGACAATCGTGATGAACCGGCGCGCATTCATGAGTTCCTCTTTCGCGGCTCTATTCCAGCCGTCCGAAACGAACGAGAAAATTAAAGAGGCGCGTGATGCCGCAGTCGCTGTACTCAAGCCGCGTGAAAAGGATCTTCAGCACGGACTGGAGTTGCACGCGAACTCTCTGGTGATTGAATCCTACGGATTCTCGCCGCGTTCGGCGATCGACGGGGATGCAATGAAGCGGGCGATAGACGCGGGGGCGAGCGCTCTCGAACTCGATGATCTGCACACCGAGATGCTGCTTGCTCGAGTTGCCGATGACCCCGCGCAAAGACAGGAGTATCTGGACGCCTGGAATGCTTCGGGCGTGACTTGCGTCATTCAGAACGCGGGAGAGGAGGGCAGTTCGCCTTTGCGCTTACTGAAGAGGCTCGCTCATTTCACTTATCTGACCGACGTGCTTCGTGACCATGTCACGCGAGCTGCGATTCCAGCCGATATCGACGCGGCGAAGAAGAGCGGTAAGCACTGCTTGTACCTTACCGGCAATGGAGTGCCGCTGTCGCAGGAATGGAACTCCGTGACCGATGAGCTAGCATACATCCGATTGTTTTTCCAACTTGGAATCCGAATGATGCACCTAACGTACAATCGCCGCAACGTATTGGGTGACGGCTGCGCGGAAGCGGCGAACAGCGGGATCAGCGACCTGGGCCGCGCTGCCATTGCGGAGATGAACCGTGTAGGTGTCCTCGTTGATGTCGCCCATTCAGGTTGGCGTACAAGCCTCGAAGCTGCAAAGGCTTCCAACAAGCCTGTGGTTGCGAGTCACAGCGGCGCGGTCAGCGTCCACCGGCACATTCGTTCCAAACCCGACGAGGTAATTCGCGCTATCGCAGATACGGGAGGATACGTCGGTGTTTATAGCGTTGCCTCTTTCCTCGGAAAGAACGGCGATCTCAACGCGATGCTAGATCATATCGAATACCTGGTGAAGCGCTTCGGCGCCGGCCATGTTGCGATTGGAACCGATATCGCGTACATACCCCGGAGCGCCGAGGCTGAATATCGCAAGATGGGACGCCGGCCGAAAGCGCGCACTCGTTACGAGGCGTTGTGGCCGGAGGGCGCCTTGGACAGCCGGTCCCATCCAAGCCTTGCGTGGACAAATTGGCCGATGTTCACCGTTGGCATGGTGCAGCGCGGAATCTCGGATACGGACATCCGAATGATCCTCGGAGGCAACGTAATGCGCGTCGCGCGCGCCGTGCTCCCGCCGGCGATGTAAGGCACGCTTTCGAACGCGGCGAGACTCTACTGCGCCGCCGTTACCTTCAGTTCCTTGTCGAGGTTGAAGGTGAGCACTGATTCTACAGGTACCTTGATAGATTTGCCTTTCGTGAGAATCTGTGTGAGTGCTCCGGCCCCGGCGCCCGAAGCAGCCCCGATCGCCGCGCCCTTTCCACCGCCGGCGATTGCGCCGATGATGGCGCCAAGCGCTGCGCCGCCGCCGGTATACGTTGCCGTACGTTTATTAGCTCCGACACCTGACTTCCCCTGCTTCGTGACATCTACGGTGTCGATCAAATACGGTTTTCCGTTGATCGTTACGGACTGCAAATCCAGTACGAGGTCGGACGCGCCCTTAACACGGCCGCCTTTCGATGCGGATTTGATGACGATCCGGGCCTGAGATCCGCGAGGAATGACGATGTCTCCGTTCGCATCCGTTGCGTTACGCGTGACCTGCGCGTCGAATGTTTGCCCTTCCGCAGCGGTTTCCGAGTCGATCGGCTCGTTCGTCCTGACCGAAATCTCACTGCCCCTCGGTAACTCATAGGTCTTGGTAGTGACCACTGGCGCTGGCGGAGTTGTGGGAGTGAGCGGGCCAGTCTCGCGAGCCGGTTCGCGGCCGACGTCTTTCTGAGCCGGAGCCGGCTCCTCCTTAGTCGATGGGTCAGATCGCGTTCCAGCGGCCCTCTTTGGCGTAGCGGGTTCGCGGGCCGCTTGGGTCTGTGTGGCCGGAGTATCACCGTATTCCACCGACTTGATCTGACTCAGCGGCACTTTGTGTTCGATGCCATCGTCCCCTGCGACAACCATATCCGTTCGCGTACTGGCGACGATGATGCCCGGCAGCTTGCTGCCGTTCTTCAGATGAACAAAGGCATGCGGACCGCCGACTGGTTGCGTCGGCGCGGGAGCTTCTGCGGGTGGAGTAGTTGCCTCTGCACCCTGCTTGGGGGGCTCAGTGCTTTCTTTTTTCGAGCAAGAGGAAAGTACGATGGCGCCTGTCATCAGGAGTAATGTTATGCCACGCTTCATGAATGTCCCTCGTTCTTCATGTCTAAAAAGCAGCAACGCAGCGCAGCAGAATTGATGCGCATCATCGACAGCTCACAGTATATAGCGGACTGGCGGCCACCCAATCGCTTGCGAGTAGATCCTTGCGTCAGAACGTATATTTAAGCGCTAGCTGTAGCTGGCGGTTATCCAACGCGGTACTCGTAACCCGGCCGAACGTACCCGTCCCCAAAGTACCTCCCGGCGTCCCGAATTGAGGAGTGTTGAACACATTGAACGCCTCAGCCCGGAACATCAGTGCGTGCGCTTCCGAGTACGGCATCCGAAAACTTTTCGATAAGGACGTATCGAACGTCTTGGTGCCGGGTCCGACGAGCGGGTTTCTAGGCGAGTTGCCGTACGAAAGAACGCTTCGCGAAAATCCCGCCGTGTTGAACCAGAGTGCAGGATCGCGATCATCGAGCGTCACCTGCTGCCCTGCAACTAGGTTGGGCCGTGGCCAGAGCGCGTCGTTATTCTGCGTATCGCCGCTCTGCACGACGTTGAAGGGGAAGCCGCTGGCGAGCGTCAGTATACCTCCGCTCGACCAACTGCCGAAGAGCGCGCGACTGACTCCTTTCCTTCCTTGCCGATCGGCAATTCGAAGACATAGCCGATGACCAGACGATGCCTCTGGTCCTGAATGCTGCTGGCTCGCTCCGCGCGACCCCGGTTCCGTGGATCCTGACAAACGCAGCCGCCACGATTGATCGTGTGAGCGGCATCGTCGATCATATGAGACCACGTGTAGGCCGAAGTGAGACTCAAGCCGGAGTTGAACCGGTGCTCGAATCGAGCTTGGAGAGAGTGATAGATCGTATTTGAGTCTGTAGCAATCATCCGGATGCGCGCGTACATCGGATATGGACGTCGTTCCTGAATCGAGCCGGGCCCCGGATCTGGTTGATTGAAGTTGTTAAGACTCGTATCGACGTGCGTCCCTTTGCTGCCCACCCAACCGACCTCCAGAACATCGCTGTTGCTCAGCTCGCGTGAAACCTGAAGGTTCCAGTTCTGGAGATAAGCATTACGCCGTTCTCGATCTGGGGGAATGGATACTACGTTGAAGATCGGATTCTGCGGATACAACTCGGCAGGCACCGGATTCTGTATTGTCGCGACCGGGTTCCTGATGGGATTGATTACTGTCAAACTGCCGCCGTTCGGAGGATTAAGTTGAAGAATGTTGACGTTGTCGAATTGGGCGGCAGAATAAAAAATGCCATACCCTCCGCGGATCACCATCCGTTGCGGCAGACGATAGGCGAAGCCGAAACGGGGCGCAAGGTAATTGTATTCGTTCTTCCAAACGTCGACGACTTCTCCCGGTTCGGGCCACAGCACAGGCTTCGTCGGATCAAGGTCGAAACGCAGCGTTCGAGTGACCCCATTGATTTCACGCGGCTGGCCGTAGAGGTCATATCTTAATCCCAGATTGAGAGTGAGATTGCGAGTGACCTTCCAATCATCCTGAGCGTATACCGCATAGCGCATTTGCCGAATGGCTGAAATGGGTACGCCCTCCGGAGTGAGCGTCGTGCGCGGATAACCAAGCATGAAATCGGCCGCGGAGTTCCCTGACAAATCCCCCGAAAAGGTCATCTGCGAAAACGGCCAATTGTTCGTAGTCGCATCGTCGAGCAGACGGCGGATATCCCCGCCGAATTTGAACGCGTGGCTGCCGCGAATCCAACTTACGTTGTCTACGATCTGATAAGTCCTGCTGTTGTCCAGGTTGGATGACGCCTGACTATCTCCGATGCCGAGAAATCCGGTGATGTTCATAACCGGGAATCCCTGCTCGTCGGGACGGAGCGGCCTGCCATTTGGGCCGCCGACCTTCAATCCAGTGATGCCAAGAGATTCGATCGTGAAATCAGAGTTGCTTCTCGGTGTCAGCTTTGAAACGTTCGCCCGGTTCCAACCGAAGCGTATCTCGTTCAGCAGGCTTGCCGTGAACGTATGAACATGCTGGACGGCAAAGCTGCTGTTCGGGAAAGTCCCTTGGTAAGAGAAATACGGGTTCAGGTCAACGCTCGGAAAATCACGCCGCGACCGGATGTAATGGCCGAACACCTGGTCTTTCGGACCGAAGTAGTGATCCAGCCGAACGAGTCCCTGGTCCGTCTTCAACTCCCCCGATGAAACGCCGTTGTAGTTCACGGCGCCAGTGGTATTGGGTAGCGGCATGTATGAGTTGATAATGTTCACCGAGACCGGGTTAAGGTGGTTCGCAGGAATCATGTTGCCAGGGAACGGATTGCCGCTAAGCGGATCGATGATCGGCGTCGCTGATGCCGAGAAGTTGCCCGCGCGTTCTGCCTGGCTCAGGACGATGCTGGTTCCGGCGCTTTCCTGGCTGGACCGGATCGCTTCGTATCCAGCCATGAAGAAGGTCTTGTCGCGCCAGATCGGTCCCGAGACCACCGCTCCGAATTGATTGCGCCGCAATACATCCTGAGGTAAAGGACTCGGCCGGAAATAGCCCCTTGCATCAAACGCGTTGTTCCGAAGGAATTCAAAAGCGCTGCCATGCCACTGATTTGTTCCGGAGCGCAGTTGCAGGTTTATATTGGCGCCCGCATTTCCGCCGTACTCTGCTGAGTAGTTCCCACTCTGAACTCTGAACTCCTGCAGAGCGTCAATGGAGGGATAGAGCGTGACATAATTGCTGCGGTTGTTTACCAGAGTTACCCCGTCCAGATTCACCTGCATCCAGATATCCCGAGCGCCGTTGGCGATAATTCTCGAACCGTCCGTGCTGGCTGTGAACTGTGAGGGATCCACGACGCGCACGCCCGGAGTGAGCGCCGCTAGTTGCGTGAAGGAACGACCGTTCAACGGGAGGTTGACGATGCGCTCCTGTGTCACGACTTCGCCCAGCGTCGCATTCTCGGTTTGAAGAAGGGGCGCTGATGCGGACACCTCAACCGTCTGCTGGACGTCGCCCACTTGCAATGTGAACTCGACTCTGGCTTGCTGTCCGAGCTGAATCAGAATGCCAGTACGACGCTCGCTGCGGAAACCGGGCGCCTGTACGTCGACGGAGTAATCGCCAGGCACGAGATAGCGCACCTCGAATAAGCCGCTCGGTCCTGTCGTGACGGTCCGCGCAATGCCGGTTTGATTGTTGGTAATCCGGACATTTGCTCCCGTGATTATGCCTCCGCCTGGATCCGATACTGTTCCAACGATTCCTGTATCAATCGTCTGACCGGAAATGAGTGCTGTAAACAGCAGCGGCATAATAAACGCGAAGCAACGAATGAGTGTTCGCAACGAAATCATGATCAGTCCACCCAGAATGCATTCTTCCGAGCGCAGCATCGATGCTGCGCGGTTGGATCGGATTAAATTGGGGATCGCAGCGGCCGGGCTGCAAGGAAAACGGGGTAGTAGACGATTCGTCACCGAAAAGTCCCCTGAGGCTTATTACTTTAGCATGAATTACAGGAACGAGTTCTAACTTAATATTCGCGTAGCATTCTTTGCGCGCTCGGGTTTCTATGACTCGTTGAACAAACGGGGCGCCGTGGGACTATCTTATGTCTATGCGAATTGCTCTAATCGTTCTCTCCCTGACGGCGGCGTTGGCGGCGCAAATAATGCCGGTTTCTACCCCTGAGAAGGAGGGCTTCTCGAGTGATCGCTTGGGTCGGCTTCATGCGCGCTTTGATGAGTTCGTGAAATCGGGAAAACGCGCGGGCGCAATCTCGCTGATCGCGCGTAACGGCAAAATCGTGGATTGGAAGACCTATGGATATCGCGATCTCGACGCTAAGCTTCCGATGGAGAAAGATACGATTTGCCGCATTTGGTCAATGAGCAAGGTCGTAACGAGTGTGGCCGTCATGATGCTCATCGAAGAGGGCAAAATTACCCTGGCGGATCCGGTAGATAAGTTCATCCCGGAGTTCAAAGAAATGCGCGTCCTCACGGGCGGGCTCGCGGACCGTCCGGAAACAGCGCCTGCCGTGCGGCCCATCACCGTCAAGCATCTGCTCACCCACACGAGCGGCTTGACGTACACGTGGGGCAACGATACGGTCTCCGAGTCCTACCGGCGAGCCAAGATCTTCGAAGCGCCGAGCCTGAAGGAGTTCGTGGCGAGAGTCGCAAAGATTCCATTGACGGCTCAACCGGGAGAAAGGTTCAACTACGGAGTAAATATCGATGTGCTCGGGTATCTGGTTGAGGTCGTTTCCGGGATGCCGTTCGATCAATTCGTACAAACCCGGATCACGACTCCCTTGCAGATGAACGATACCCATTTCGTGCTGCCGCACCAAAAACGGTCGCGGCTTGCAAAAACGTATGAGATCAAGGGCGGCAAACTGGTCGAAACGAACCTCGACTCAGTTACATTCGATGAACGTGTTCCCTTCGGCGGGATGGGTCTGTATTCCACCATCGGTGATTACGCGCGTTTCGGACAGATGTTATTGAATTACGGACATCTGGACGGAATTCGGCTTCTCGGCCGGAAAACCGTCGAACTGATGACCGTGAATCACCTGAATAACTTGAAAACACCTTCCATCGATCCAATCGGCGCCTATGGATTTGGACTTGGCGGGTCGGTGCATCTGGATATTGCGAAGGGAGGCATCCCGGGAAGCGTAGGAGATTTCGGCTGGGATGGCGCAGCGAGCACCTATTTCAGAATGGATCCGAAAGAGAAACTCGTTGCGCTCCTGTTTCAGCAGTACATGCCGTTCGATAAGGCTAGTCTCGAATTGTTTTCCACGCTCGTTAATCAGGCGATCGTCGACTAACCATCTTTGACGCCGGCGGCTAGTTCACTCACCCGCCAGCGATCGCCCCGATGATGAGGAAGGGCTCCGCCGCCGTCACGACGGCATCGGGCAGCGGAGCGTCAGGCGATTCATGCGACAGATCCTGCTCACAGGCGAAGAACCGTACGAAGGGACGGCGCTGCTGCGTCACGTGATCCCGAATAGTTCCGCTGAGCATGGGATACTGGGCCTCGAGCGCATCAATGATCGAACGTTGCGTAACCTGCCCTTCGACTTGAAGTTGTACCTCTCCTTCGATTCGACCCAGTGTTCGAAGATGCGCCGGAAGTACAACACGGATCATGGCAATGTTTGCACCTCGACCGAAAGGACGGCTGGAAGGTCGCGCGCAATTGGAGCCCAATTGTCCCCCGCGTCAGCCGACGCGTAGACTTGCCCGCCAGTCGTGCCGAAATACACACCGCACGAATCGAGCGAATCTACCGCCATGGCATCGCGCAGTACATTCACATAGCAGTCGTTTTGCGGCAGGCCCTTTGTGAGCGGCTCCCACTCGTTTCCCCCTGTCCGGCTCCGGTAAACACGCAGCTTTCCTTCCGGAGGGTAATGTTCAGAATCACTCTTGATCGGAACTACGTAAATCGTTTCCGGTTCATGCGCATGAACGTCGATGGGAAAACCGAAATCGGTGGGTAAATTTCCGCTCACCTCACGCCATGAGTCGCCGCCGTCGTCGCTGCGCATCACATCCCAGTGCTTCTGCATGAATAGGACGTTTGGCCGCGTCGGGTGCATCGCGATCCGATGAACGCAGTGTCCGACCTCAGCGGTTGGTTCCGGCATCATCTCCGATCGCAGACCCCGGTTGATCGGCTTCCACGTCGTTCCGCCATCGTCGGTTCGGAAAGCGCCGGCGGCGGAAATGGCGATGTAGATCCGCTGAGGATCGGTCGGATCCAGGATAATCGTATGCAGGCACATTCCGCCGGCGCCCGGCTGCCAGTGTGGGCCCGAACCGTGGCCGCGAAGTCCTGAAAGTTCTTGCCAGTGACTGCCCGCCGTCGCTCGAGCGGAACAAGGCGGCATCTTCAACTCCCGCATAGACCGTATCTGGATCGGTGAATGAGGGCTCCAGATGCCAAACACGTTTGAATTCCCAAGGATGCGGTGTGCCGTCGTACCACTGGTGAGTGCCGGGAACGCCGTCATAAACGAACTTGTTGCCCACAGGCTCCCAGGTCTTGCCGCCGTCGTTCGAGCGCTGGATCAACTGGCCGAACCAGCCGGTCGACTGGGACGCATATAACCGATTTGGGTCGGCCGGTGAACCCTTCATGTGATACATCTCCCAGCCTCCGAAATGAGGCCCACTGATATCCCATTTCTGGCGTTTGCCGTCCGACTCCAGGACAAAAGCCCCCTTGCGAGTGCCTACCAATACCCGTACCTTGCTCATCGACAACTCCTTTCGGAGCTTTCGCGCCTGACGCTTCGCGGCGCCGTCAGCTCTTTGTTGTAATCCCTTCTTCCTATCGTCGCGTGAAAGTGTTCGGGATCGACACCTGCGCGAAAAATAAGTTGCGCGCACACGCGTCCGCCTCCGACCACTCGAAAAGGGTACCAGTCACACTTTCAAAATGCAAGTGAGTCAGGCGTGAAGCCAATTAGGCCTCTGTCCTCACCCACCCGTAGCGAATGTGGCTCGGTTCCGCGCCGTTGGCAACGTATTCATCCTTCAGCTTCGCCATTCCATCCGCTGTGAATCCTGGAAATTCCAGAATGGTCTTCAACTCTTTGGACATTCGGGTCTCGTAGTTTTTTGGGACGGGTTTGAATCTCCGGCTAAGGTCACCGTTCTCGATGCCTTTGATGCCGTACAGCTTGGCCGAGTTCAGCCCCAGGATCTTCCGCTTGGCCTCCTGCGTGAGTTCCGGGTAGCCGTACTTCTCGCGCAGCTCCTCGGGGATCTGGAACCGCCACAGCGCCTCGATCTGCCACTGCGGCGACCCGTACCAGACCGAGTCCGACCCGAACACGATCCGGTCCTCGCCCATGAACTTCATGAGCTGGCCCAGGATGTGCGCCGCGATCGTCGGGAACGTCACCACCGACGACGCCCACGTCGTGCCGATCTCGGCGTAGCAGTTCGGCAGGTCGCTGCCACGAGCTGGGCGTACTCCGTCGTCCAACTGATGTCCGGCACGCCGTCCGCGGAGCTTGCCCGCCTTGACCTCCTGCCAGCGTGTCGGCCAGGAAGAAGTTCGGCTGGATGCAGGCGTGATAGGTGATGAAGTTGAGCTTCGGCCAGTCGTGCGCCGCCTTGGGCAGGTCGTCCGGGTGGCCGCGCTCGGGTCCGGCGGGCCGGGGGCCAGGCCCTTGTGGACGCAGATGTTGTTGAACCCCGGCTTCTTGCCCTTGAGCTGTTCGTAGTTCTTCTGGATCAGCTCGAACGTCGGGTACGCCACCTCCTCGTCGTCGTGCCGCCACTGCCGCATCAGGCTGTTCGGGTCGTCGTCCACCTTGGCGGAGTTCGAGATGTTGTACCCCTTCCACGAGTCCGGCTCGTTCTTGTCGATCTGCTCCTGGATGAACGGCAGATTGCCCTTGCCGACGTAGAGCAGGCCGTGGCAGAGCATGCGCGTCGAGCCGGAGATCTGCGTTGACGAAGTTCCGCGCGGCGGCGGTCTGGGCGGCCGTGAGGATCTCGCCGCGCTGGGCCTCCTGCGCGTTCCGCGGCGCCCGGGGCGGCTTCGGCCGCCGATCTCACGGACCATGAGGCGGTCACGTTGCTCAGCAGCCCGATGGTCACCTGGCTGTCCAGGTAGACGTCCTTGATGAACTGGGTGATGTGGGCGTAGGCGGGGTCGATCGGCAGGCCGACGAGGGCCGGGTTCCAGACGCCCCAGGCGTCACCCCGCTCGTCGCGCTGCCCGCGCGGTTGAAGGGGTTCGACTTGACCCGGGGGGCCGACGACGGCCCCTGGGCGACGGCCCGCAGGTCGGCCGGCGACGGCTGGCTGCCGCGGACGAGGTGGAGCTGGTCGTCGAAGACGAACAGATCCTTCGGCGGGGCCGGCCTGCGGCGTACGCCGCCGGTTCGTACAGCTCGTCCGGGCTGACGTCGAAGAACCGCCCGTACACTTCGTTCATGGCGAGCAACGCGGCCGCCATGCCGCCACGTCCCGCAAGGAAACGCCGGCGGCTGATCGCCAACTTCCTGCTGGCCGCTCCGACATGTCGGCGATTCTCGCTTCGACCCGTTTCTGCTTGTCGGTCTGCGGCGCCGGCATGTACTCGCCGTTGGAGA
Source organism: Bryobacteraceae bacterium (assembly GCA_963825845.1). Classification (GTDB taxonomy): domain Bacteria; phylum Acidobacteriota; class Terriglobia; order Bryobacterales; family Bryobacteraceae; genus DASQDN01. Next base: position 107,708 of record CAWGVL010000089.1, read on the forward strand.
TCATCCGCGTCGGGACGGGCGAGCGGAATGGCTGGCCTCGTCCGCACGGGCGCACTTCGCCACCTGCTCCGCGTCAAGCAGGCCGTGGTCTTCTTCCCAGACGCGGCCCGATTCGTTCCATTGCCTTGCTGCCATTTGCTGTTCCTCCCGTCATTGGGGTGGTTGGAGTATACCGAATCTGAGTTGGTATCGAAATGGGTACAAACATGCATATCCTTCTCTTCCTCTATGCGTCGATTTATATTTCGCGTCCTGCTATCGTTGCTGGCGTTGTCAGTCGTGAGGGCAGAGAATGTGTCTGGCGTGGCACTCGTCCGATCGACCTTTATCGGAGGCGCTCCATTTAGTCCGCAAAACTCTGGTGGCCGCGATGTTCGTCTCGCGATGGACAAAGATGGAAATCGCTATATTGTGTGGGCGAAATTCGACATCCTGCAGACGGTCCCGAATCAGGGATCGACGTTCGGTTACCGTAGTTTCATTACGAAGATGGCTCCTGACGATTCGAAGGTCTGGGAGACCAGTTTCATTAACAGGCGACTCACCGCTGTCGCGGTAGATGCAAGTGGCAATGTTACGATCACCGGCGAAGACACGACGTCTCCAGGCGGCGCCGGATTTGTGGAGCGTTTTGACACAGCCGGACACACTGTCTGGACAACCAGCATAAATGGAAGTCCTTCCGCAATAGCTGTCGATACGACCGCGAATCTTTATATCACCGGTGTTGCAAACCCAAAGTTCCAAGCTACTCCTGGCGCATTCAAACCGACACCAGGTGAGGCAAGGTGCAACGACAAGAATGCGATCGTTCCGTTTCCGTGCAGCGATGCGTTCGTCTTGAAACTCTCCTCGGATGGCAAGCGCACGATCTATGCAACGTGGCTGGGGGGAACGCTCAGCGAGACACCCTGGGATATCGCGGTCGGAGCCGATGACTCGGCGTACATCGTAGGCGAAACCACATCCGATGACTTTGCGACCACGCATGGCGCCGCGCAACCCGCCTTCGGCGGATCAGTCTACGACGGTCTTAGGATTTTTGGTGACGGTTTCATCGTTCGTCTTGACCCGGCGGGCCAGCGCCTGATGTACGGTACGTATCTTGGCGGAAAGGGCGGGGATGCCCTCTCGCGCTCGCGATCGATCCACAATCCGGGAACGTATTTGTGGCAGGCAGGACAGAAGATGCCAACGTTATGCCGGGCAGCCGAACCGACGCGATGTTCGCAATCCTGAGCCCAGCAGGTACCCTCATTCGTAAAGCTCGCACGGGCAATCCAGAGACGCCCGAGTGGGCGATCAGCGCGTCGATAAGCCCGGACGGACACTACTTTTCCGGACTGTATCTATCGAACGATGTCCTCGAACTCAGCCCTGAGACCCTGGAACCCATCCTGCGGGCGAACCTGCGAACCGCGACTGCCCCGGCAATTTTTGCGCTACCAGGAGGCCTGGTTGAAGTCGCGGCGACAGGCGGCGCCTTGAAAACGAACATATTTCTCGTTCCTGCCGGCAGGCCGGCGATCGGCGCACTCTATTTGGCGCAATACGACTTCCGTCGCGCCTCTCAGGCTGGTGTGACCGCTGTCGTCAACGCGGCAAGTTATCTGCAGGGCCGCCAATTCGGCGGCGGAGATATTTCGCTTGCGGCCAACGAGATCTTCACGATTTTCGGCGAACGACTGCCATCGCCGGTGCGAGTAACGCTCGGTGGACGCGAACTGCCGATTCTTTACGCGGGTGAGACGCAGATCAATACTCTCGTGCCAAACGATGTCCCACTCGGATCAAGCGAGATCGGTATCGAATCAGGGGGCACAGTTCTCGGACGCTATCCAGTGGAAATTGCCCGAGCAGTTCCTGCCCTTTTCGTGCACGGTAGCGCCGATCCCATTATCGCTGCCGCCATCAACCAGGACGGCACGATCAACTCACGGGTACACCCAGCTCCGCCTGGGTCCGTCGTAGCTCTCTTCGGGACGGGCCTTGGTCGAACTACATCTGACGGCTTTCTGGCCGAGCATCTCGAGGCATATGGTCCCGGAGGCCCCGGCGGAGGCATGGACATCCTATATGCCGGAATTGCGCCGGGCCTGGCTGGTGTCCAGCAACTCAACGTACGCGTTCACCCAAACACTCCGCTGGGCGACGCGCCGCCCTATGTAGCGCTGATACGCGTCGTGTTCGGATCGGCCGCAACCTTCGAGAGAACTCAGGACAAGGTCGGGATATGGGTGGGCGCTCCATAGCTCTGTCGTAGTAGTATTTGCGCATGCCTGAACTCTCGCGCCGCGGTTTTCTGAAGCGTACAGCAATCACGCCCTCCCTGCTGTGCGGCTTGGCAGCCGGATCGGAGGATCTGCTTAGGGCGCAGCCTCGCTCCGCGCCTCGTTACGACCTCATCGTCAAGGGTGGGCGATTGATCGACCCCGCCCAATCCATCTCCGCTGCGCGCGACATTGCCGTAAGCGGCACGAAGATCGCCCGCGTCGCTTCCGATATCCCGGTGAGCGAAGCGCGGCACATCCTCGATGCAAAGGGCAAGATCGTTACACCGGGATTGATCGACGTGCATACCCACGTTTACGATGGCGTTGCCCCGCTTGGTATTCCAGCCGACCCGAATTGCATCGCGAAGGGTGTCACGACTGCGCTCGATGCAGGATCGGCGGGGGCTCACACGTTTCCGGGTCTTCGCAAATACGTCATCAACGTTGTGGACACGCGCGTTTATGCGCTATTGAATATCTCTGTCGTAGGTCAATCGACGCTGTCCGATGACAATCCCTTCGGTGAGCTGCTCGATCTTCGTTACGCGAATCCGAAGCTTACGATCCGAACCATCGAGCAGAACCGAGATGTGATCCTTGGAGTGAAAATCCGCCTGACAAGGAGCATTGCGGGTGACCATGATCTACAGGCGTTACATCTGGCCCGTGAAGCTGCCGATGCGGTGAATCTTCCGCTCATGGTTCACATCGGAGACACTCACTCTACATTGGATGCGATCCTCTCGGTCCTGAAGAAAGGAGACGTGGTTACGCATTCATACCGCGGCGGCAACGGAGGCATCCTCGATGCCAACGGACGTGTTCTCCGGGCCGTGACGTCGGCCGTCGCACGCGATGTCCATCTCGATGTGGGTCATGGTGCGGGCAGCTTCTCTTTCGATGTGGCGGAGAAGGCGATGAAGCAGGATGTACTGCCGGGCACCATTTCCAGCGATGTACATCAGTTCAATGTAAATGGACCGGTGTTCGATCTTGTGACCACGCTGTCGAAATTTCTGCACATGGGCATGACACTGGAGCAGGTGATCGAGCGGGCGACCTCGAACCCTGCGCGTACGTTCGGATTTCCAAAAGGGCTGGGCACGCTGCGCGAAGGTTCGGAGGCGGATATCGCTGTCCTTACACTTGCCGAGGGCGATTTCGATTTCGTCGATTCGCTTGGCGTTCATCGCATGGGACATCGCAAACTAATTCCGGCGGCGACGGTCAAAGCCGGACGCATTTACGGCTCGGCATCCATTCCGGTGGTCATTCCATGTGACGGACTTCAGAAAGCTTCGTATCCTCCGGTGTGTTCGTGGGGCTTTCGAAATATAAGCGATACCCATCCGTGTCAGACAGGCCCGTAACCCACATTGCGTTGCCGACCTCCGGCTCTGAAGCGTCAATTCCGCGAGACCTGAAATCGTCATAGATCGCCACCGCATCGTCGCAGATGAAACAGAGCGACACTCCTTCCCCGACTTTCCCTGAGGCCATCCAGGAGTCGTGTCCCTGCTTCGCAAATTCCTGCAGCATCAGTGCTGCGCGTCCTTTCGCCAACCAGCACCAGCGCACCTTTCCGTCGACAACCCACTTGTTCTTCATCGTGAACCCGAGCCCGTCAATGTAGTAGCGAAGGGACTTCTCCATGTCGGAGACATGAAGAAACGGGACAACTTCCCGGACGTTGCCATCGATCTCGGTTCCGGCATTCATCGTCTACTCCGTTTTTGCTCCGTGCGCGCGAAGGTAATCCGCGATCTCGGCCTGACCCGAGTATATGGCCCATCCAAGTGGAGTGCCCTGATAGATCGTGTCCTTGATGTCCAATCTTGCGCCTCGTTCAACCAACGCCCGGACAACAGCGAGATGGCCCGGCAGGATCGCCTGATGCAGAGGTGTCGAATGGGAATGGGTACCGTCAGGATTGTAACGGTTTGGGTCTTCCCCTGCGTCAAGGAGCAGCCGTGCGACATCGCTGTGACCAAGTTGCGCGGCAAGGGCTAGCGCACGGTGACGGCTTTCAGCGTCAGCCGCTTGTAGCATCGAGCGCGTCTCGGAGATTCGACCCAGGCCCGCTGCCAGCGCGATGTTGTTGACTCGCGCGCCCCGCCGGACGAGCGCCTCGGCGGTATCGAGGTACCCGAACGCTAGGGCGGTGAACAACGGCGCCACCCATCGGCCTGCTCCGCGCCCCTCGATCGACGCGCCGAAATCCAGAAGCGTCTCGGCCAGTGCTACCTGTACGCCGGCCTTCGCCGGATGGCAGCTTGAAACCAACAGGCTAAATGTGGTGCATTCGCCGCCGTACATATCAGCCAGCGCGTCCACTTCCGAACCCGAATCGAGAAGGAGTTTCGCTACCTCTACGATATTTGCCGGAGTCTTCTGTCGGTAGCCTTCTACACCATTGGCCGCAACGTAGTGAAGGAGCGTGGCGCGATGTGCGGGCGGGTCAAAATGGGTCACGCGTGTCGACCGGGCCCGGACGAGATCGGGATCGCGGCGCAACAACGATGCCAGTGCCGGCACATCACCGTTGATCACCGCCTCCACTGCGGATTCGAATCGGTGGACGGGAGAGTCCTCCTGAGTGACCGCATCGACATATTCCGCGAGCGCTGGCCAACTTTGAAAGTCGTACCAGCGCGCGATGGCGAGTTGGGCGTCCGCGAGATCGACCGCCGAGGCGCGAACTTCGGAGTCTGACAGCCTCATGGGGAGCCAAGGTATCTTCGGATCCAGGAAGCGCGGGTGCGTTCCCTAAAGATCTGGATCGCCTCGGATCGCCTGAGTTGAAGGATCCGACAGGTCTTTGGCTTGCCTTTCGTATTCGTCCAGACTCGATTGGAACGGCAGTGGATTACGATCCATCACGCACCCTGCAGGGTGTCTATCAGAAGCCGGTGATCATACGTTCGGAGGCGGCAAGGGAAGCAGCAGAACCAGGAGACGCATGACTCTTAGCCTAGCGCCGCCCGGGAATCTGTGCTCGCCGGGAACGCGACGTGACCCGAGTCGCAAGGGACGGTTACTTCCGGCTTCGGAAGTCCGGCACCCGCAGAAACGTCAGGTAATTGGCATCGTGGAAGTTGTTTGCACCGCCGGTATCATCGTCAAACGCCACTCGCACTACGGCAGCCAGATCCTTTCCGTCGAACTGCCAATCAACATATTGGAAACCGTGTCTGATGGCATCAGGATGCGATGCGATTACGCGCTCCACTCGCCACTCGCGCAGGTCGGGTGAGGATACAAGGGAAAGCGTGTTCCGCACGCTCGCCGGCTTTTCAACACCCGGAGCCGGGTTTGCGAGCGCCCAGTATCCCGGCTCTTTCGGTCGTAGCGAATCGTGAATTTCTTTGCGCCGCCGGGAAAATCGGTAAGACCCAGAAATTCCAGGTTGTTGTCACGCACGCGAACCAGGGCGGCTTTCTCTACGTTGTCGACACGCAGTATATTGAGCAACTCACCATCGGGCGCAACGACGACGTTGCCCTCCAGCCAGTGCTTGCCAACTGATGCTTCGGCGGGATAGCGGAGTCGCTCAGTTGACTGCCAGCTTTTCGGATCCAACAAGTCGGATTTCACCGGCGCTGAAAGTGCGAGCGCTTCAAAAAAACCCCATGGCCCCAGCGGATGGTATTCGATCGCCCGCCAGATGCGTCCGCCGTGCACTGCGATCGGTACCGGCGCGGTGTGATAATTCGGCTCGTCTATCAAATACGACGCTTCGCTCCACGTTGAGCCGCCGTCCCGAGAGGCGCGAATCACCACGCGGCCATATTCAGATGTTGTCCCCATCAGGTACAACTGTCCCCGGTGAAAGAACAGATTTGACCAGAACTGGTCGCGCATCTCAGCCGTTTTGCGCCACGTTTTACCCCGATCGGTGGAGCGGAAGATGCGCGAAACCGCCGAAGTAGACTGCGTCGAGCCTGGGCCGAAGTAGTCGTGAGAAGCGACATACGCGCCATCGGGAAGAATCGCTATCGATGGCGATCCGATGTACTGGCGTGTCGCTGCCGGCTGATGATCGATCACGACTCCTGGGGGAGCATCGGCTCCTATCAACATGCAAAACGCAAAGAGCAGCATTAGCGCCATTCTAAGGCGCATAATCAATAGGAATGCCACGGGCACACGAAATAACCGCATTGGACACGAAATCGCTTCCCTGGGAGGAACGTTTCAACGAGAAGATCGGACGCGCGTTGTACCGGAAGAATCTAATCGAAGATCCCGACACAGGAATGGAGGTCCGGATTGTCCGCTATCCTGCCGGTGTTATCAATCCTCTCCACACACATAACTGTGCGCACGGCATGTACGTACTGGAAGGTACGCTCGTCACGAATGCAGGGAACTATGGGCCTGGCAGCTTCGTTTGGTTCCCTGAGGGCATCGCCATGGAGCACGGCGCCACTGCAGACGAAGATGTCACCGTCGTCTTTATCACAAATAAGCCGTTCGATATTCACTACGCGACTCCCAAAGCGTGATCCACTGATAGACGGCCCATCCTCGGCTTTTGCGCATTGTCCAAACCGCCTCTGGAACCGTTAAGATAATTGGCCTGAACTCAGGAGGTTCTATGGCCGGCCATGCTGTCAAGATCGGTTCCGCTGCATTGACACGGGGACCGTGAGTGGGCTGTACGAGCGCCGCGAACTCGGACCGGGGTCGGGATACGCTCTTGTAGCCAGAGTTGTGGAATCGATACGCCTCGATGTGGACGGATGGTATCCCCAAAGGATGGCAAGCGGCAGCTTCTTCGCCGGTCTTTATCGCTTTGGTGGATTCGTGCAATGGGCGGCGTCCGTACAGGAGACGTCACCGGGGATTTGGGAGGGCTCGATCCGCGGTGTGTGGGGCAATAAGGAATTGCTGCCCTACAAAGACGTGAAAATCGAGGTGCCGAACGGAGGTGTCGTGGCCTATTCCCCGGCGGAGATGACGGTCACGTTCTCGGGCGGTGCTCCCCCAGTTACGCGGAAGCTGCAGTATGCTTCCCCATACTTTCGCACGGCCGAGATCGAATGGGACACGGTTCAGGGTGCAACACGAGTGACCTACATCGACACCGGAGCCCACCCGAATCGGCCCGCCACGTTGCCCGTTCAGACGTTAACCATGGTGGAGGTGTTTAGCCGCGCGGGCGTGGATCTACAGCGTTCGAAGGAGGAGTCTGTTGTGCCGCTCTCGCTTGCTGATGTCGATGAGACATGGTCCATTGAACTGAATGATGTGATGAAGCAGTATTGGTCCCGATACAAGGCGCGGGCTCAATGGGCGATGTGGCTCCTATTTGCAGGTCTGCACGAGGACCCCTTAACCCGGGGCATCATGTTCGATTACCAGGGTGTCTACAAGCGTAGGGCGCGGCAGTTTTTAATGATTGGTGGCTCACGAACGTACCCGACAACTACGACCACCGGGACGCTCACATTCGCCGTCGTCGCTTTGTCACGGCCTGTCACGAGACAGGCCATTGCTTTAACTTGATCCATTCTTGGGAAAAGCCGGCTCCGGGCTGGTGGCCCTTGGGAGGCGAGCCCTTTGCCCTGAGTTTCATGAACAATCCGGACGAGGCGCCTTATCCGAGCAGTTCTTTGCAAACTTCGACTACAGCTTTAGCGATCAGGAATTGGCGTTCCTCCGTCATGCTCCCGAGCAGTTCATTGAGATGGGCGGGATCCGCTACGGCGACACTGTTAAAGACGCTGCGGCGTCGTCAATATCCGGCTGGACGCTGGAAGCTTCCGTCAGCCGCAACCAGAATATCTTCGATTTCCTTGAGCCGGTGATGCTCAACCTGAAACTGACGAACCACACCGATCGGCCTCAGGTTGTTGATGAAGGCATCTTCCGCAATGGCCACAGCGTAGCAGTTTCTGTAGCTCGGGCTGGTGGACTCGCGACAGAACTCCGTCCCTTTGTGCTTCATTGTCTGGGACCGAAGTGGCAGGTCCTGCTACCCGCAGCCCCCCGGCGACTCGATCCACCACACTGTGTTTGTCAGCGCGGGTGTTATGGGATGGCTGATTTCCGAGCCCGGACCCTACGAAATAACCGCTGTTCTCAACACGGCTTCCGTGCAGGCCGTTTCCCAACCCCTGCGGTTGCGGGTGGCTTGTCCTCGCGGCCGGGAGGAGGAAGCGATCGCGCAGGATTACTTTACCGAAGATGTCGGGCGGGCTTTGGCCTTCGGCGGAACTGCCGTGATGCATCAGGCCAACAACGTGCTCGAACGGATTTCCGACGGTATGCGGGCAGTCCGGCTGCCCGTCATGCGCAGCTTGCGTTGGGACTGCCGAATATGAAAGCCCGCAAGAGGCTGCGGCTTCCGCCCGGGAGAAGCCTCCCTATGCTCCGTCGCCGACGATGGAGGTGGCATCGTATCCACGGTGCCTCAGCCCGCAGAGGCTCGCCGCCTGCTTGTCGCAGCTCTCGCCGACGGGTGACGGCGTCGATACCTTGGGACAGAATACCTGGACCGCATGGTCCGTCGCTGCGGCGATTGGCTCGATCACGAGGGCGACTCCGAATCTGCGCACAAGATACGATCTTGCATCAAGCAGCGAACTACCGAGGCCCACACGTAACTCCGAACATCCGTACGGATCGCGCGGTGTGAATGCTGCGCCTTCTTCCAGCAACCCTCTTCGAGAGTTCGTTACCATACGGATAGAATCAGAGGCTTATCCGAATGCGAGGGTCTTGGGATTCTGTCGGAGAACTCGAGAGGAGGTTCGCGTTGAGCCACGTAAGCGCAAAAGAAGAGACCACCGCCGGCAACTACTTCGTCTCCAACTACCCTCCCTACTCGTTCTGGACTTCCGAGCACACGGCCAAGGCAACGAGGTCCTGGATCGCCCGCCGCGTCCCGATGCGCCGCTCGGGATCTACGTGCACATTCCCTTCTGCCGCAAGCGCTGCCACTTCTGTTACTTCAAGGTCTATACGGATAAGGACTCCGCGAGATCGACCGGTATCTCGATGCAGTCGTCCGCGAACTCACGCTGTATTCCGGAAAGCGATGTATCGGCGGCAGGAAGCCGCGCTTTCATTTACTTCGGCGGCGGCACGCCATCGTTTCTCTCGACCGGCAACTCAGCCGCATCGTGGATGCGATGAAGCGCCAGCTTCCCTGGGACCAGGCCGAAGAGATCGCATTCGAGTGCGAACCGGGCACCATCACCGAGGGCAAACTCGAGATCCTCAAGGGGATGGGCGTAACCCGCCTCAGCCTGGGAATCGAAAACTTCAACGAAGATATCCTCCGAGCGAACGGTCGCGCTCACGGCGCAAAGGAGATCGACAGGTCCTACCAGTTCGCCCGCTCCATCGGCTTTCCGCAAATCAATATCGATCTGATTGCGGGCATGATGGGCGAAACCGAAGCAGAACTGGCGGGAGTGTGTGCGCAAGACGATCGCGCTGGCTCCGGACAGCGTCACCATCTACCAGATGGAAGTCCCCTACAACACGACGATCTTCAAAGAAATGCGGGTGTTCGGGCAGACGGTCGCGCCGGTCGCGGACTGGGCGGTCAAGCGCGGGTGGGTCAACTATGCGTTTTCGGAGTTGGAGGAAGCGGGCTACACCATCGCCAGCGCGTACACCGCGGTCAAAGACCCGGCCAGGACGCGGTTTCTTTATCGCGATCTGCTATGGACAGGCGCGGATATGATCGGGCTCGGTGTCGCTTCTTTCTCGCACGTGAACGGCACACACTATCAAAATGAGCATGACTGGGAACCCTACATCGAGCAAGGTACAGGCCGGAATGCTTCCTATTTGGCGCGCGCTCACTCCCAACCGGGAGGAGCACATGATTCGAGAGTTCGTGCTCCAGATGAAACTAGGACACTACAGAGCGAATATTTCCGGCAGAAGTTCGGAGTTGACGTGCAGCAGCGTTTCGACCCCCAGTTGACGCGCCTCGAAGAACAAGGATTTCTGGAACGCGACTCGAGCACCTTGCAACTGAGCCGTGATGGACTCCTGCAGGTAGACCGGTTGCTTCACGAGTTCTTTTGCCCGAGCACCGCAATGTCCGGTATTCGTGAGCCACAGCAAAACGACATTGCCGTTTACGACATAAAGCACCTCTCATCTTGGAGTGACCTTGAATCGAAACTACGATGCTATTGTTATCGGATGCGGTCCGGCTGGTTCGTCGTTCTCCGCCATTCTCGCGAGCAAAGGCCGTCGCGTACTCGTGTTGGAAAAGGAGAAATTTCCCCGATATCACATTGGTGAGTCGCTGATTCCCTACACGTATTTCCCGCTTGAAAGGATGGGCCTCGTTGAAAGGATGAAGGCATCGCACTTCGTCCAGAAACACAGCGTGCAGTTCATCAGTTCGGACGGGCGAGCCTCACAGCCATTCTATTTCTTCCGGCAATTGAAACACGAGGCCGCATGCACGTGGCAGGTGCTGCGTAGCGAGTTTGACCAAATTTTGATGGACAACGCGCGAGAGAAAGGAGCCGAAGTGCTTGAGCAGGTAACCGTGCGGGAAACCATTCAGAAGGACGGCTATGTTACCGGAGTCAGAGCCGTCAACGCCGATGGAGATTCGGTGGAGTATCACGCGCCGATTACGGTGGATGCAACCGGCCGCGACGCTTTCTCCGTGACTCGCAATGGATGGAAGGTTCGCGATCCTTACTTGAACAAGATTGCAATCTGGACGTACTACAAAGGGGCGCTTCGCGATCCTGGAATTGATGAGGGCGCCACTACGGTCGCCTACGTTCCGGAAAAGGGATGGTTCTGGTACATCCCGCTTGCCAATGATGTGGTTAGCGTCGGCATTGTTGCCGAAAAAGACTATCTTTACAAGGGCAGCAGGGACCTGGCCGAGATCTTTCATCGGGAGGTCGGCAACAACGCCTGGATCGAACGGCACCTTGCCGCAGGTGAGCAGTTCGGTCCGTACAGGGTTACCGGCGAATACTCTTATCGCTCGCGCCACTGCGCCGCAAATGGACTTGTTCTGATCGGCGATGCTTTTGCTTTTCTGGATCCGGTGTTTTCCTCGGGCGTATTCCTGGCATTACGGAGCGGAGAACTCGCCGCGGACGTCGTCGATGCTGCGTTGAAGGAAGGCGATTGCTCGGCCGAGCGATTTGCAGAGTATGGAGAGCAGGTCTGCTACGGCATCGAATCGATGAGGCGTCTGGTCTACACTTTCTACGATCACGCGTTTAGTTTCCGAGCATTCATCAACAAGTATCCGCAGTTTGCCGGCGACCTTACCGATTGCCTGATGGGCCGCTTGTTCGTAGACTTCGACCCTCTGTTCGAGGCCGTTTCGGATTTCGCCAAAGTTCCGCCGCCGCTCGAACATGGCTCGCCACTGGTTGGGGCCAGGTAATCGCTTGTGGCTTACGAACATACGATCGTCCGTGAAGTTGAATTTTCGGACACTGACATGGCCGGTATTATGCATTTTTCAAATTTCTTCCGGTTCATGGAAGCGGCCGAACACGGGTTTTTTCGATCGCTAGGTCTGTCGATCTATACGACACATCCGGAACCGCTCGGCTGGCCTCGCGTGCATGCAGCTTGCGATTTTCGATCTCCGCTCCGGTTTGAAGATTCGGTACAGATCCGGCTTCTCGTACGAGAGAAGCGGGAGAAGAGCATAGTCTATTCGTTCATCTTTCACAAGCTGAATGAAAATCCACAGCGGGAGGTTGCGCGAGGAACGCTGGCGGTCGTGTGCGTCACTCGTGACAACTCGACCGGACAGATGACCGGAGTTCCCATTCCCAAGGCGATCGCCGACAAAATCGAAGTCGCGCCGCCAGAGATCCTGGACTGATGACACCGTCGGCTCGCTGCTCGCTCGACCGGTTCACCATCGACGCGACTCAGCTTGAAAAGCTGCAGTTGCTTTTGACGACGGTCCTCTCGCAAAACCCCTTTTACTCTGCCAAGTTGCAGCGGGCGGGAGTAAGAGCCGCCATCGCATCCCTCGCAGAATTCACGGCAACCGTGCCGTTCACGGATAAGTCGGAGATCGTCGACGATCAGTCGAAATATCCGCCATTCGGATCCAACTTGTCATATCCGCTGGAACGTTACACTCGATTTCACCAGACCAGCGGCACCACCGGTACTCCGGTCCGCTGGCTGGATACTCCGGACAGTTGGGAGTGGATGGTCGACTGTTGGACTCGGGTCTATGAATCCGCCCACACCGTTCCGAAAGACTGCGTGTTCTTTCCATTTTCGTTTGGCCCATTCCTGGGGTTCTGGGTGGCGTTCGATGCTGCAACCCGGATAGGATGTCTATCGATCTCGGGCGGCAACATGCGGAGTGCAGCGCGACTACGAGCCCTTCTCGACAACGGTGTGACCGTGTTGTGCAGCACTCCCTCCTACGCCATCCATCTAGCCGAGATCGCGGCTGAAGAGAAAGTTGATTTGCGTAAAGGCAAGGTGCGCACGATTATCGTGGCTGGTGAGCCGGGCGGCAGTATCCCGGCAACGCGTGCCCTTATCGAAAAACTCTGGTCGGGCGCGCGCGTTGTGGATCACCATGGGATGACGGAAGTAGGCCCCGTGACGTACGAATGCCCGGAGCGCCGCGGCATCCTGCACATCATCGAAGATGGGTACTTCCCGGAAGTTATCGATCCTGTCAGTCTTGAATCTGTTCAACCTGGAGCAACGGGCGAGTTGGTGCTGACGAATCTCGGCCGTCTCGGTTCGCCTCTTCTGCGTTACCGGACCGGCGACATCGTAAGGCGTTCGCAGGACGTACTCTGTGGCTGCGGGAGTGCTGAATTGAGCTTGGATGGGGGAATTCTCGGGCGATGTGACGATATGGTAATTGTCCGAGGAGTCAACCTATATCCGAGCGCCATAGAGGAAATACTCAGATCTTCTGGCGTAGTAGAATTTCGGGTGCAAACGTCTCAACGCCGCGCCATGGAGGAGATGAGTATAGAGATCGAGCCCGAGCCCGGTCGTAATGATCTTGCGATATTCGCAAAGACGGTCGGGAATATCATTCACAATGCGCTCGGTTTCCGGGTGCACGTGTCATGTGTGCCGTACGGTACACTTCCTAGATTTGAGGGTAAGGGCAACCGGTGGATCCGCGACTAAGATCGGGCCGCATTTCCACTTGTGATGCCGTTATGCGGCCCTGCCTGCAGTTCAGGCTTATGCGTCGTGTGCCATCTCTTCAGAACACCCGGGATGCCCGCAGTTGCAAGTTAGTTCAATCGTCGTCCGGGCATCGTGGCAATATGTGCTGCAAAACGATTCACCTTCCGCCACAGCGCAGTTACAAGCCGGGTGCGCGCATTTTTTCTTGTCAGCCATCTTTCGCCTCCGTTTATAGACGCGCAATGTAGGAAAATTGCATTAAGCTCCGTTCGCGCTCTCGAAACGCAGCCGCATCGGTCTTACTTCAAGCCTCGTAGCTATCCCGTATCTGCTGCATCAACACCGCGTCTAAACGATGATTCCTGGAGCGCTTTCTTGTTCCCTTCGGAAGGGGAAATTCCAGGCGGGTGTGAATGCCGCGATGTGTTGTCCTGATGGATCCGGTAAGACTATTGCGGTTCCCAACTGCCTTCCATTGCCGGAAGATAGTACCATCTCGACGCGGATGATCCGTCTTCGCCGCGAACGGTCAGGTGGGCCCACGCGCCGGAGGTTCGGTTCACTGTCGCAGTCCAACTCAGTACGCTGGGCATGGTCCAGGTTGAGAATTTCCACCTGGTACCGGGTGCAAAGCCATCCGGCAACGCTGGAGCATTCGTCACATACACGGGGAGCGGCGAAGCTATCCCGACTTGTACCGGCGATTGAGCCTGACCGCGTTGTCCTACAACCGCGGCAATCAGCAACAAAAAGGCGATACTTAACGCACACTTCTGGCCAGTGGTGAGGGAAGTCATACCTCGTAGACGCTGTTTCACCGCCCTCCGTGCAGTAATAACAGGTACGGATACTGCTGGCGACAGGCAAACACGCTGATAGACTACCGATCAGTCCATGTCCTTCTCTCGGCTAGTTTTATTTCTCACAACGACCTTGCTCGCTGCCGCCGATCTTCACGACGCCCTGGCGACGGTTAGTCCGAACTTCTCGCCCGGACCGAAATACGCTGACGGCATGCGCCTGTTTCAGGGAATTCCTGGCTTGGAACGCGCGCGGAACGGCCGTCTCTGGGCCGTGTGGTATGCCGGCGGACCCGACGAACCTACGGAAGGACCGGGCAACTATGTCGTGATTGTCACCAGCAACGATGATGGGCGAACGTGGTCCGAACCTCAGCTCGTCATCGATCCGCCCGGAGATGTGCGCGCCTACGATGCTACGCTTTGGCACGATCCCGAGGGCCGGATGTGGCTATTTTGGGCGCAATCGAGCCATAAGTGGGACGGTCGCTCGGGCGTATGGGAGATGCACACGAGCAACTCCGGGGATCGTCGGCCTAACTGGTCCTCTCCGCGCCGTATCTGTGACGGCATCATGATGAATAAGCCGACCGCTCTCACCACTGGCCACTGGCTTCTGCCTGTGTCTGTCTGGGCGCAAAAGCCCGGCGACGGAACGCGTCCGGAACATCGCCGTGACTTGGGCGCGTTGATAGGGGCCAACGCGTTCATCTCCCGAGATCGCGGCCAGACCTTCACTCATCTCGGGCAGAGTCGCGCGGTGGACAGCATCTTCGACGAACACTCTATTGTCCAGCGCCGGGACGGCACGCTATGGATGCTGCTGCGGACAAAATCCGGCATTGCCGAGAGCGTCTCCAACGACAGCGGCAAGACGTGGACTCCCGCGCAGCCTTCACCTATTCCTCATGTGAACTCCCGCTTCTTTATCCGCCGTCTCGAGTCCGGCAATCTGCTGCTCGTCCGCCACAATCCACCCGACCGCAAGACACGATCTCACCTGACCGCCTACCTCAGCGAGGACGATGGAAAATCGTGGATGGGTGGGATGATGCTCGATGAACGTGTCGGGGTATCCTATCCGGATGGAATTCAGGACAACCGCGGCGTTATACGCATGATCTATGACTTTGAACGCACGAAGTCCAGGCAGATTCTGATGGCTGTATTCACGGAAGATGACGTGCGTGCAGGCCAGCCCTCAGCAAAAGCGCGGCTTCGCGTGCAGGTAAACCAGGCAGGACCCGCGAGCCGCTAGCAACGCCGCCCGAACAGGCATATTGAGATGTATCTGCTGACAGGAGCAACCGGATACGTGGGAGGGCGTCTACAGCGTCGCCTCGAACGGGAGCATCTATCTGTCAGATGCTTATGCCGAGATCCTGAGGCGCTGCGCTGGCGCATGGCCGCCGGAACTGAAGCGGTGAAAGGAGATCTACTCGAACCGGAGTCCTTGGGCAGGGCATTCGCAGACGTGGACACCGCGTTCTACCTGGTGCATTCGATGCATGCTGGCCCCAAGTTCGAAGCTCAGGATCGGCACGCAGCCGCGAATTTTGCTCGCGCGGCCAGGGAAGCCGGCGTACAGCGCATCGTTTATCTCGGCGGCTTGGCCAACGGTGACGACCTATCGCCTCACATGCGCAGCCGTGCCGACACCGGGAACGTTCTCCGTTCCAGCGGCATTCCCGTCACCGAATTCCGGGCGTCAATCGTAATCGGATCCGGGAGTGCCTCATTCGAGATGATTCGCGCTCTCGTCGAGCGGCTTCCTGTAATGATTACTCCGCGATGGGTCAGCACCGCTGCACAGCCTATCGCGATTGAAGATGTTATCGAGTATCTCGCGGCCGCTCCCAAGCTATCGGTGCGAGGCAGTGTCACCATCGAAATCGGGGGCGCCGACGTCACCTCGTATATCGGGATCATGCGCGAATTTGCCAGACAACGTAAACTGAGGCGCTGGATCGTGCGCGTTCCTTTTCTCAGCCTGTCTTTATCGAGCCGTTGGCTAACATTGATTACACCTGTGTATGCCTCTATCGGGCGTTACCTCATCGAAAGCGTCCGCAACCCGAGTGTCGTTCGAAGCCCTGAAGCGAGGCAGATGTTTGACATCCGTCCGATGGGAATCACCCGGGCGATTGAGCGAGCTCTGGCCAACGAGGACTGCCCCGCAGCGGAAAGCCGTTGGTGCGACTCGCGGGCGCACGCTGGAGGCTGGCGAATCGGCCCTGAGCCTGGTCGTGATCTGCTGACCAACGAACAAATGGTCCGAGTGCCGCTGCCCGCGGATCAGGCATTTGCGCCTATCAGGCGGATCGGAGGACGGACTGGTTGGTACTTCGGCAACCTGTTGTGGAGGATTCGAGGACTTATAGACCTGATGATGGGAGGCGTCGGTATGCGCCGCGGCCGGCGCGACCCCGAAACCCCGCAACCCGGAAGCACGTTGGATTTCTGGCGCGTGGAGGCTTATGAGCCTGACCGTCGGCTGCGGCTGTTTGCGGAAATGCGAGTACCCGGGCGTGCATGGCTTGAGTTCCGCGCCGAACCCGACGGCTCGTCGACGGTGTTAAAGCAGATCGCGCAATTCGAGCCGAGTGGGTTCGCAGGGCTCCTGTACTGGTATTTGCTGTGGCCCGCGCATGAACTGATGTTTCGCGAGATGCTGCGCCACATTGCCGCCGCAGCGGCACACAAAGTCCGGAAGTGAACTGTGAATAGCTTAAACTCGATCTGTTGGACACCAACAATTGGACTTGATTCGTCAGACTTTCCTCGCATTAGGACATCGGGAATGGGGTTTGTTGCATCTACGGCTAAGGTGCTCGACACATGGGCGGGAAAAGAATGATCGCTTTTGATACCACAACCCGGGGGGCGGAACCGCCTTATCCGTTCTGCCGGTGCGGGCGTGTGTTCTGCGCAACGCTTTGCGCGGCGTGTGGAATCCTGTAGTCCATTTATCCGCAGTTGCGGACATCGCACATCCAGACCTCAAAAGCGACCAACACAACTCGCTTCGCCCGTCGGCTGCCGGAAGCATATGAACCTCTTGACTGAAAAGTTAATCCGAAACAGGATCAGAATGCTTCCATTCGCACCGAGTTTCGCGTTCCGCCGGCTGCTCGCTGCCGGATCTTTTTGCGGAGCCGTCCTGTCCGCTGGCCAGCAGCCCGGCCAACTCCCTCTGCTGCAGGGACACCGCAAGCCATTCCGCAATCCTACAAGCGGATCACTGCTGAGGAAAGGTTTCGGTGGTTCGCCGTATCCACGGTCGGGCCTACGAGCCTGCTGCTCGCAGGACCGCTCAGTGCCGGCTGGGGAACTCTGCGCGAGAGCCCGGAAGAGTATGGTCCAACCTGGAAGGGCTTCGGACAGCGTTATGGTATGCGGCTCACGGGTATAGCGACAAGCAACGCAATCGAGGCATTGAGCGGCGCAGCGCTCGGGGAGGATCCCAGATACATTCCTGCGCCTGCCGGAAGCTCGTTCGGCCGCCGGACCCGCCACGTCCTCATTTCAACCTTCGTCGCATATCGCCCGGAGGATCAAGAAGACTTTCGTACTCGCGTAGCAGGCAACGTTGGCAGTAATTTTAGTTCCAATAGCTGGCGCGTCGAAAGCGAGCGTTCCGCGAGCGATGCATCCCTCCGATGTGTCTGGGGGCTGGGAAGCCGCATGAGCAGCTTTGCTTTTTCGGAGTTCTGGCCGGGTCTGGCCCGGAGACTACTCCGCGGCTAGCGGCCCACCGCACGCGGTCGTGCTGCCTGAACCGGATCGAAAATGCGCTCGATCTGTTAACGCAATATGACCAGGCCATGCCGGGCCAATCTGCCGTCTCGGGATCGAATGTTTACGCTCAATCATCCCACTGCAAAGCAGTCAAACAGCGGGCCAAACCGGGTGCCTGGCGGTGAATAAAAGGCCGTACAGAATCTGAACAGGATTTGTACTGTACATCGGATCCGGCGCATTTCTGGTACATCTCGCATCGGTGCGGCCGGCCGCCGTCGGGCGCCATCGTCGTTTGTACTGTTTGGCCTTTTCTGCTCAGGAATCGGGCACGTGACGCCTACGGGCACGAACCCAGAGCGCGCTTTCTGAACATCGAACTGATACAGGGGTTTTAGGAAGCTAGCGCTACAGGCCGCGTTTTCGCAGGTCAGCCCTCACCTTGAGCAGATACCCAATCGCCACGATCGCGAAGAGCGGCTGGGCGATGAACGTGAAGAGCGCCATGGCATAGGGACCTGGCACGAGAATGAACGCCTGCGTCAGCGCGAAGGCCACGATGGCGCACAACGCCTCCCACCGCAGCAGCCTCATTTCATCCTCTCCATCAGGCGGGGGTAGTCGCTCGAGCCGGGCGTTCGCTGCGCTGCCGTCGGGTGCGCGTCGCCGTGGCACTCGAGACACATCATTTGGTTCGCGGCGAGTTCCTTGTGCGCCGTAACGTGCGACGGGACCGCCACCCATATGGGCGTGCCCTCATGACAGTGCAGACAGTTATTGTTGTCGAACTTGACGCGAGCCACGATCGGTTCGTGATACGTGCGCGTCGTGTAGCGCGCCAGATGCCGGAACCCGGTCATCTTGGCCTCGAGGTCTCCGCCGAGACCGTAGTCACTGTGACAGTGGTAGCACTGATTCTCGGCAATCCATTTGTTCTTGTAATGGCGCGCCGCCAGTGTTTCGCTGCCGGGATCGTGCATGTCGTTTACCATCGGCAGCATCACGTGACAGCTCGCGCAGGCGCGGACCTCGTGTACGCCTTCGAACGTGTGGTAGTTCGCGAGGAAGACGGCACCCACCGGCAGGATGATCAACGCCATCAGCGCGACGAGTCGGGCGAAGACGAGCGCGGGCACGCGCGCGATGCCCATGTTGACGTCCTTCCGCGCGGCTCCGACCGTCGTCGAAGCGTGTCCGAGCCGTGCGGATGCACAGGATAACGCCCAGCACGCAGACCAGCGTTCCCAACACCATCACCACTTGCAGGTAGGTGACGTTCAAGCCGCCACCGACGGTTTGACTGTTTGTTGACGAGGAACTCAAGGCCGCCCCAGGTCAGCGCGCCAGCGCCGACCGCGGCCGCAACACCGCCGACAGTGAGGAGCACCTCGCGACGATTGATGCCCGAAGTGGCCTTTGCGTCGCGATCCTGACGGCCATCGTCCGCACTCATGGCGTTCCTCCCCTACCACCTACACGATTCTGGCGATGCCCTTCATCAGCGGAAGGCCAGCGCCGAGTCAAGCGTTAAGATGCTCGTTCGGATCGTCAGGCCGTAAAAGTTCTTCGAGAAGTCTGCCGAATCCTGTTTATGCTTTCCGCTCACGAGTCAAGTAGGTCAAAACCTTGCGAACATTCGGCCCGATGTGTGGCGTTACCGGAAGGTACATCCCGATTTGATATCTGACAGTGGCGAGTTCATCCGACACGCGAATGGTCAAGATCAACTCTCGACTATTTCAAGTGAAACTACTCCATCGATATCGGAAACAACGTTCCGCGGCCCAACAGCCATTGAGGATCCATACGCCGTTTCACTGACATCATCGCCTCAATATGCTCCCGCGAATACTGCAGCGTCAGCAGATGAGCCTTCTGCTTCCCGAGCCCATGCTCGGCAGAAATCGTCCCGCCCATCGCGACTACTTCTTTCGCCAGATCCATCAGCACTGCGGTCGCAGTTTCCGCCTGTTTCGCCGTTTCAGGCAGCACATTGATATGTACATGAGCATCCCCGATATGCCCGAAGCACATGTACGAGCCGATATCGGCAGCGTCCAGCCGCTCGTGATACAACCGGAGCACATCGCGATTTCGGTTGAGCGGCACAGCATAGTCCGTGCCGATCTGCTTAAAGCCCCGCTTACGTACGGTATCGATCACCACCTCGGGAAGCGTGTGCCGAAATTTCCGGAATCGCTCACGATCTTGGGCGCTCATCGCGAACCACGAAGCGTCGACCAGCGCGGAAGCCGTCGTCAACCTCTGTTCCCATTCCTCCAGGTCGGCCTCGCCTTCGGACTCGATCAGCAGCGCAGCTTGCGCCTCTTGCGGGATCTCCGGAAAACGCGACCTGATGATGTCGAGCGCCTTCCGGTCTACGTACTCGAGCATACGAAGATTAGGAACCGGCCGCCACGCTTCCACGGCATCGATTGCGTCATCGTCGGTTCGGAAGAAGATAATCGCGGTGAACAGGTCTTCGCGAAGCGGCAGCAGCGCAAGCTCAGCTTCCAACACCACTCCGAGCGTCCCCTCGGATCCGCAGAACAAATCGATCCAATCCATGCCCGGCCGCAGCGGATAGCCTGCGGTGTATTTAGTCACGTTCGGGATCGGAATAGCCGGAACAGGGAAGTCGATCTTGTCGCCCCGGCGATAGTCCACCACGCGTCCATCCATCAGCGCGACGCGAATGGCGTTCACATGCCGGCGCGTACTTCCGTACTTGAAGCTCCTGGATCCACTCGCATTCGTAGCAATCGTTCCGCCGACCGACGAATTGATCTCGGTTGGATCGGGCGCATAGAACTGTCCGCTAGGTCTCGCGGCATCGCGAAGCTCGAGCAGCGAAACGGCCGCGCCGACACGAGCAAACCCCTCGTGGATCTCCAACCGCCGAAACTTCTCGAGCGAGAGTACCCAGCCGCCTTCGGCAACCCTGCCGCCCGTCAACCCATATCCTGCGCCGGCAACTGTAACGGGCGTGTTGCTTTCCGAAGCTGCTTTCACAATCTCCACGACCTCGCGCTCGTCGGCCGGGAGAAGGATCTTGTCAGCCCAGCCCGAGTATCCTGAAGCATCAATGCAGTAAGCCGAAACCTCGCTCATAGCCTTTTCATTATCTCCGCATGTGGGGCAATCTTCAGCACGTCCGAGAGGCGTCAGCCTCGTTTCCTGCCTTGCGAACAAAGCGACTTCAAGGCGTTCACGTTCTTCTTATCATCGCCGGGATTGTCCACTGGCGTCTCCAATATGAAGGCCTTCTTCTTCAGCTTCGGATGGTTCAGAATTCCGCGAAATCCTTCGAGACCGATCTGACCTTCGCCAATATTCGCATGCCGGTCGAGACGGGAAGCCAAGGCGCCCTTTGAGTCATTCGTATGAATGACGCGGACGTACTCCAGCCCAAGTACCGATTCGATCTCCTCCACGGTATGCTTCAAACCTGCGGGTGTACTCACGTTATACCGCCCTGAGGCGAAGCAGTGGCAAGTATCCAGACAGAACCCGATCTCGAAATCGATTCGTTGCTGAGTCAACTCACGCATCGCTCGCAACTCTTCAAACTTACTTCCAAGTTGAGCGCCGGACCCCACTGTATTCTCCAGCAGGATCTGCAAATGTCGGCTGCGGAGGCCTCGAGCCGCCTCTTCAATGCCTTCGATCACACCGCAAATTCCTTCTTCAATCGTCTGGCCCTTATGATTGCCCGGATGCATCACAAGGTACTCCGCGCCTATCAAGATCGCGCGCTCGATTTCCCCGCGAAAGGCAGCAACGGAGGACGTACGGATCGCCGGCTCACGCGAAGCCAGGTTAATCAGATAACTGTCGTGGATTACTAGTGGCGTCAAGTCATACTTCTCACGAGCCGCGTTCAGCAACTTCACATCTGCAGGATCAGGTTTGCCTGCCCGCCATGTACGGGGACTCGATGAGAAGATTTGAAAACAATTGGCTCCGACTTCGTGCGCCTTCAGGGCCGCTCGTTCCAGCGACCCCGCCTTAGACGTGTGCAAACCGATGCGCAAACCGTTATGTTACTGCACGGCGAGAACTCGGGGCACTACTTGCCTGTCTCGAGGCGGAAGTAGGGAAGAGTTCGTCGCCGCCGCCGTCCGATCAGATGGGACAACTTCATTCGGAAGGGGGTCAAGTCCGGACGGATCGCTATCCTTACCTTTATCCACGGGACACGGAAAGGTTCCGGGTATCGCCGCCGAAGACATCAGGGGGCGAGCATCGTCACATGAACGCAAACGGCCGGATTCGTTCAGTAGAGCGCTGGCGCGGGAAGTGCGGGAGCATGACTCCCGCAGACACTATCCTAGGGTGGTGATCCGCAGATCGTGGCCCTTCATCTCTTTCGGTTGCTCGATGCCGAGCACGCCGAGGATCGTCGGTGAGATGTCCTGCAATGCTCCGTTCGGCCGCAACGGCGAGCGGTCCTCGCCGACATACAAGAATGGAACCGGATTCGTCGTGTGATAGGTATGCGGGCCTTTGGTCACAGGGTCAATCATGGTCTCTGCATTGCCATGATCGGCGGTGATGATCCATGCGCCGCCCTTCTGCCGTAGCAACGTGTAGATACGGCCCAGACAAGTGTCCACGGTTTCAACGGCCTTAACCGTTGGCTCCATCTTGCCGGAGTGACCCACCATGTCGGCGTTGGCGAAGTTCATCACGATTACGTCGAACGAGTTCTGGTCTATCGCTTTCATCACAACGTCCGCGACACCATCGGCGCTCATCTCGGGCTTCAGGTCATAGGTTGCGACTTTCGGAGAAGGGACCATCTGTCGCTCTTCGCCGGGGAAGGGCTTCTCGGCTCCGCCGTTGAAGAAGTAGGTCACGTGCGCATACTTTTCGGTCTCCGCGACACGCAGATTCTTGAAGTTCGCCTGCGCCATCACATTCGCGAGGATATTGTTCGGATGCTCCGGCGGCAGCACATACGGCAAGGCAAAGCTCTTGTCGTACTGCGTCATCATCACGTAGATCAGGTTCTTCGGAACGAGTGAACGGGACGGCTGCTCGAGAATCGGATCCATCAGCGCCATCGTGATCTCACGCGCGCGATCGGCACGATAGTTGTAGTTGATGCAGACGTCACCTTCGCGAATCAGGCCGACAGGTTCGTTGCGTTCGTCGACAATGACGATCGGCTCAATGAACTCATCGGTGACTCCGCGCTCGTAAGACCTGCGAACGGCTTCAACCGGATCGGTGGCCTTCTCGCCTTCACCTCGTACCATCGCATTGAATGCGCGTTCTATCCGTTCCCATCGCTTGTCACGATCCATGGCGTAGTATCGGCCCGACGACAGTTGCGATCTTGCCGATGCCGTACTCCGACATCTTGCGCTGGAGTTCTTCGATGAATCCTGCGCCGCTCTCGGGCGGCGTGTCACGCCCGTCCGTAAAGCAGTGGACGAACACTTCACTCACACCCTGTTCCTTCGCCATTCGAGCAGCGCATACAGGTGGGTATTCTGCGAATGGACACCGCCGTTAGAGAGCAGTCCGAACAGATGCAAATGGCTGCCTGCGGGCGCGCTTCATCGCGTCCACCAGCAGCGGATGCGAGAAGAACTCGCCCGACGAGATCATCATGTCGATCCGTGTGACGTCCATGTAAACCACCCGGCCGGCGCCGATGTTCAAATGGCCGACTTCGCTGTTGCCCATCTGGCCCTCCGGCAGTCCGACATACGGGCCCGAAGTATGGACCAGAGTGTTCGGGTACTCACGAAGCAGTCGATCATAGACGGGCTTTCTTGCGGCGGCGATTGCGTTGCCTTCGACGAGCTGGGGAAAAGCCCCAGCCATCAAGGATCGTCAATACCAGCGGACGGGCTTCGCCATTACTGCCTGAAGGCCTTTCTGCCTGCGAACTTCGCGCTTGCGCCGAGTTCTTCTTCGATCCGCAGCAACTGGTTGTATTTCGCGATGCGGTCGGTGCGGCTGGCCGAACCGGTCTTGATCTGGCCGGCATTCGTCGCGACAGCCAGATCGGCGATGAATGCGTCTTCCGTCTCACCCGAGCGGTGCGAGGCGATGCACGTATAGCCCGCCTTGAAGGCCGTCGCCATGGCATCGAGCGTTTCCGTCAGCGTGCCGATCTGGTTCACCTTCACCAGAATCGAGTTGGCGACGCCGCGATCGATGCCCATCACTAAGCCGCTCCGTGTTGGTGACAAACAGATCGTCGCCCACGAGCTGGATCTTCTTGCCGAGCGCGTCGGTAAGCATCTTCCAGCCGTCCCAGTCGTCTTCAGCCATGCCGTCTTCGATCGACACGATCGGGTACTGTCGCTGCCCAGTTCGACCAGAACTCGACCATTTGCTCGGACGTGCGCTCACTCTTGTCCGATTTCTTGAAGACGTACTTCTTCTTGTCCTTGTCGTAGAACTCGCTGGCTGCAGGGTCAAGTGTAATGCCGATCTGCTCGCCTGGTTTGTAGCCGGCGAGCGTGATGGCTTCCATCACTACTTCGAGCGCTTCTTCGTTCGACTTCAGGTTCGGCGCAAAGCCGCCTTCGTCTCCGACGGCCGTCGAATAGCCGCGTTTCTTCAGCACGCCTTTCAGCGTGTGGAAGACTTCCGCGCCCATGCGCAGCGCTTCGCTGAAAGGTCGCGCGCCATACGGAGCGATCATGAACTCCTGAAGGTCAACGGAATTATCGGCGTGCGCGCCGCCATTCACGATGTTCATCATCGGCACGGGCAGCAGGTTGGCCTGCACGCCGCCGAGGTAGCGATACAGCGGCGTCTGCTGCGAGGCCGCTTCCGCGCGCGCCGTCGCCATTGAGACCGCGAGAATGGCGTTCGCGCCGATGCGGCCCTTGTTCGGTGTGCCGTCGATCTCGATCATCTTGCGGTCGATTGCGCCCTGCTCGCTGGCATCCATGCCTTGCAATGCGGGGCCTAATTCGGACGTAATGTTCTCCGCCGCTTTACGCGTGCCCTTGCCGAGATACCGTCCCTTGTCGCCATCGCGCAACTCAACCGCTTCGTGCTCGCCCGTCGATGCGCCGGAAGGGACAGCGGCGCGTCCCATGCTGCCGTCAGCAAGGTAGACATCCGCCTCGACAGTAGGGTTGCCACGCGAGTCGAGTATCTCTCTACCAACTACCTTTACGATTTCCATTGGTATTGTCCCTTGAGTGGTTTTATGGTGAAATCCCAGTTTCGCACACGGTACTCGCTGATACGTTCGCTGGTTCACTCGGATTCCAGGCGCGCGGCCGTGGCGCGTCCAAGTTTCTTGAGTAATCGGATTGCGTGCTGACGCTCTACGGCAGTCAACTCCTCGCCA
Organism: Bryobacteraceae bacterium; assembly: GCA_963825845.1. Taxonomy (GTDB): domain Bacteria; phylum Acidobacteriota; class Terriglobia; order Bryobacterales; family Bryobacteraceae; genus DASQDN01. The sequence continues at coordinate 132,976 of CAWGVL010000089.1, forward strand.
AGCCCGTCCAGCGCTGCCGCATGCTTTGCGAAGGCTGCCGAGATCAACCTTCGACCATGTTCCGTCAGATGTACGATCCTGGCGCGGCGATCGGTTTCAGCGCCCCTGCGCTCGACAAGTCCTCGACTTTTCAGACGGTCGATGGCAGTGGTCATCGATCCGCTGGTTAACGCCACCTTATTGCCGATGTCGTTCACTGCCAATGGCCCCTTGTTCAACAGCGCCTCCAGAATTGCAAAATCGGTCAGCGTCAGGCTGAGTTTGTCAATGTCGTGGACAGCGAACTCGCGTACAGCGGAGTATGTCTTCCAAAGAACCAACCAGAGATGCAAGCCGCTTGAATCTCGCGTCTGAATTTTTGCTAACTGGCTCGGCATCAAGATACCTGAGGCCAAAGTAACATTGAACGAAGGACTAACCATCCGGGCAGATCGAGTTTCGAGCCGACCGAAGCGGCGGGGTCCGGCCACCCACATTGCGACTTTAAGATGCTTACTCATCGTTCAGAAGGTGTCACAAGCACAAGGATTGATTGGGTCAATATAGTGTGATTGAAACCGGCGCTGTGCAGTGGATGACTCCCTGGTGGCAAATCGTTCCACTCGGAGATGCCAAGTGCCGCTGTTTGCTTCAGGTCATTCGTCATGAATCCAAGGCGTGAGTTGTATCGTGCCTTCCAGGATCGAGCGCTCCGGCAAGATCGGGCAACCTTCGACTGACTAAAGGTAGGGTTCTGGAGTAAGGACTGCCGTGGATTTCGGTATCAGATCAGGACGCCAGTTTGCGATAGCCCACGTCCACACAGCTTGGACATCGGATTCGCGCAATTCTCTTGGCGGACGCTGTCCCAGAAACGAGAGAGTGTCGATGAGAGAGCCTACTGGACTGGCAATACCGATCGCGCGCGCAAGTGTCTGCTTACTTAGTTTTTGTCCTAGTACGTTCACGGCGACCGGTGTATGAAGGTAGTCGCGGCGTAGGCGCGCCGAGCAGACGCTGTAAATAAATCTGACGTGGGGTGGAGTCAAGGAGATCTGACCCGCGAACGATCTGCGTAACGCCCTCGTGGTGATCGTCGACAACTACAGCCAATTGATACGCGAAAAGCCCATCGGCGCGCAGGATCACGAAGTCGCCCACATAGTCATCGAGGTTCTGCCGCTGGTGCCCTGCAACCGGTCTTCGAATGCGATGGCCTCCGACGGCACACGAACCCGCCAGGACCGAGCGGACCGGCCTGGCGCGAAGCCCATGACGACAGATCCCCGGATATCGCAGGTCTGAGCCCGATTCCATTGACGAGTCGGCCAGTTCTTTTCGTGTACATCCGCATGGATAGATGAGACCCTGGTTCCGCAGAGACTCGAATGCGCTTCGGTATGCGGAGGTCCGACTGCTCTGCACCATCACTTCGCCATCCCACTCGAAGCCGAACCGTTCCAACGTTCTCAAAATTGTGTCGGCTGCGCCGGGCTGCACCCGTGAGGTATCTACGTCCTCCATCCGCACAAACCACCGCCCGGGGGCAGCCCTTGCATCGAGATAGCTCGCCACGGCGGCGACAAGGGAGCCAAAATGCAGCGGTCCCGTCGGCGAAGGAGCGAAGCGACCCGTATAACTAGACGCGGCCAACCGCCAGTATACGAGAGGTACAGCAGGTCCAGTACCACTGCGAATGCTCCGACCAAACCTATTATTTTCAAGCCGAAGCAGTTGCGTCTTGGCGGCTCGCCATGATATGAATTACCAATCTCGTGTGGAGGTGGGCATGTCTCATGTAAGACTAGCGCTCGCGCTCGTCCTAACGTCAATGTTTGCGTTCGGACAGAGCGAGCGTGGCAATATCAGCGGTATCATCTCGGACCCGCAAGGCGCAGCCGTGGCCGGGGCGGTTATCAAAGTAATCAATCGCAGCACCAACGCGACGGCGAATGTCGTTGCTTCGAGTTCCGGTGAGTACAACGCGCCGAATCTTAGTCCTGGTACTTATCGCATCGAAGTGAGCGCGCCCGGCTTCAAGCGGTTTGTACAGGAGAACGTGATCGTCGCTGCGGCTTCAACGCTGCGTAGCGATATCCAGCTTCAGCTTGGGCAGGTCAGCGAGACCGTCGAAGTCTCTGCTTCAGCGGTGGTCATCCAGACCGACAACGCAAAGATCTCCACACAGGTTCAGAACAAACTCGTGGATGAGCTTCCGCTGGTCGTTGGTGGCGCGATGCGCAGTCCGTTCAACCTGGTTGCCGTTGCGCCTGAAGCCAAGGGATCGGGAACGCAGATGTCTCTCGGCGGTGGTCAAGCCGCTGCCTGGGACGCGACCCTCGATGGCCACTCGGTGGGCACGAACCGTTCTTCGGACTCAGCCGAGGCGGCATTGAACACACCTTCTGTCGAGTCACTGACCGAGTTCACGGTCGACACGAACGGATTCAAAGCAGAGTATGGCCAAGCCGGCGGCGGAGTGATGACGTTTGCTTCCAAATCCGGGACAAATGAATTCCATGGGTCGGCGTACGACTTCCTCCGAAATGATGCAATGGACGCGCGCGGTTTCTTTGCGCGCACCCGGTCGGTGTACCGGCAGAACGACTTCGGTGTAACTGCCGGCGGCCCCATTGTAATTCCGAAGCTGTATGACGGCCGGAATAAGACGTTCTTCTTCGCCTCATTCGAGGGATTCCGGAATCGTGTCGGCGCCAATGACACCATCCTCACCGTGCCCACTCCCGAGATGTACAAAGGCGACTTCTCAAAGTGGGTGGACCAGAATGGTCGACAGATTCCGATCTACGACCCCGCCACAACACGGCCGAATCCGAACGGCTCCGGCTTCATCCGCGACGTCTTCGCGAACAACCAGATCCCAGCTAACAGGTTTGCGCAATTGAGCCGAGCTGTAATTCCCTATGGCGAGGGTGTGACACCGAACCTGGGAGGCGTGCCGGGCACCGGCGCCTACGTTCGAAATAACTACATCGTGACCGGTGGAACACTCATCACGCCGACGGACAAGTGGAGCGCCAAAGGCGATCAGATGATTGGTGACAAGCAGCGTCTGAGCTTCCTTTGGAACATGACGACATTTCGCAACAAGCCAGGTCCGGCAGGACCTCCTGGACTGCCGATACCGCTTTGGAACGGACAAATCCAGGCTTGGGATACCGACGCCTTCCGTATTGCTCACGACTACACCATCAGCGCGAGCATGGTCAACCACTTCTCGTGGTTCAAGAACTCGTTCCGCAAAGACAGCTTCTCCGGCGCAACCGGCGGCAACTGGAAAGACAAAGTCTGCATGAAAGGCGCCGTCGACTGCAATGTGAATTTTCCGAACATCTCGATGACGGAGTACACGGGGTGGAACAGCACTGCGTACAACGGGACGGAACAGCCCGGTTGGGCGATGAAGGACGATCTTAGCTACATACGCGGATCGCACACGATGAAATTCGGCTACTCGTTCCATAACCAGAACGCGAACGGTTTCGGCCAGCAGGATATTTCCGGCCGCGCGGATTTCAGCTATCAGAGCACCGGCGTACCCGGCGGGACAACGCCGGCTAACGGTGGAAATGCGTTTGCCTCGCTTCTTCTCGGCGACGCGATCCTGGGTCGCACGGAAACAATCCGGCTCGTCAATCAGAACTACCGGTACCACGGCTTCTATGTGCAGGATGATTGGCGTATCACGAGAAAGCTCACGCTGAACTATGGTCTGCGATACGAGTTCACACTGCCGCCTATTTCAGGCAGCGATGAATACTCTGATCTCGATCCGACTCGCCCGAATCCGGGCGCCGATGGTTTTCCCGGCGCGCTGATGTTTGCAGGCTTCGGATCTGGTCGCGAGAACAAGCGCTCCTTGGTCCCGGGCTGGTACGGCGGCTGGGGTCCACGCATCGGTTTGGCGTATGCGCCCGATAACAAGAGCACGATCCGGGCTGCCTTTGGACGATCGTTCAGTCGTGTTACGGCGGTTCAAGGCAGCGGCCACTTCGCCGGCTTCATCGGGCAGTACGTGTTCGAAAATTCGAACAATGGTGTAACGCCCACATTCAACTGGGATAACGGTCTTCCGGCTTACACGCTTCCGCCATCGATCGATCCCGCGTTTTCAAATGGCAATACGATCGACTGGTGGCAAGGACAGGAAGCCGTGCGTGCGCCCGAGAACTTGTATTGGACTTTCTCCACGCAACGCGAAGTTGCCGCTAACACGGTTCTGGGCATCGCTTACAACGCCAATATTGGAACGCATCTGCAGACCGGCCTACTGAATTACAACCAGGTGCCGACCAAATACTTGGACCAGTTCGTCCAGCAGTATGGTCCGACCCAGGCGCTCGCGTTGCTCACCTCCAACATCAATTCGGCGCAGGCCAGGGCAGCGAACATTCCGATTCCGTACCCCAGCTTCCCGACTCAGCGGGTCGCAACAGTTGCCCAGGCTCTCCGTCCATATCCCGCAGTATCAGAACGTTGTGACGGGAGTACAAAACGGCGACAAGAGCGGTCACTCCTCGTATCACGCGATGGTGTTGACGATGGATCGCCGCTACTCTTCCGGTTTGACCCTGAACTGGAACTATACGCTGTCGAAGCTCCTGACGGACTCCGATTCCTACTTCGCCAATGAAGGTCTGGCGATGGATCATTACAATCGCGGGCTGGAGAAGTCGATCGGCCGGTTCGACCAAACGCATAACTTCAAGTTCAGCACGCTGTATGAGCTGCCGTTCGGCAAAGGGAAGAAGTGGCTCAATGATGGCTTTCTGAGCCATGTGATCGGCGGATGGCGCGTCAGCGCGATACAGATCTATTCGAGTGGTACGCCAATTGCCCTGATGCGCAACAACTCCCTCGCCAACCAACTGTATAACGGCGCCAATCGCCCGGTCATAGACAGCTACGAAAACTGGCGCGCGCCAGTCAACGGCGATAAGTTCGACCCCGCCGTCGATCGTTTCCTCAAGCCCGTGTCGGAGTTCCCGACCCAGCCGGCGTACGTCTTTGGGAACAGCACCAAATACAACCCGAAGGTTCGCAACTTCTGGAATAAAGACGAGAGTGTCAGCCTTGCCAAGAGCTTCCGTATCAGCGAGGACGTCCGCATTGACCTTCGAGGCGAGGCGTTCAATATTCTGAACCGGACGATTTTTGGTTCGGGTAATACGAACCTGAATAGCAACGTATTCGGAATCGTCACCAGCCAGTCCAACAACCCGCGTCAAATGCAGGTCGCGTTGAAGCTGTACTGGTAGTGGCAGTAGAACTCATTTCAATTCAGGCAACAGTCGATCGCCGCGTATCAGCCATCTTGGCTGACCGCGGTGATTGGCTTTGTAAGAAGGGCTGCGACCAATGCTGCCGCCGCCTTGCGACTGTCCCGTCTGTTACACAGCCGGAATGGGAACTCTTGCGAGCAGGATTTGAGACTTTATCCGAGCAGGAACAGGCCTTGGTCAGGTCTCGCGTAGAGTGTCTGCCGAGCGCCGGCGGACCTGTCGTATGCCCGTTCTTGAACCACGAATCGGGCGCATGCATGGTCTACTCGTCTAGGCCGATCGCTTGCCGCACCTACGGCTTTTATGTCGAGAGGGATGGCGGTCTGTACTGCGGCATGATTCAGAGCCACGTCGAGAACGGCGACTACGCAGATGTGGTTTGGGGGAACAACGCAGCGATAGAGTCCGCTCTCACCGGGCTTGGGCCCTCGCGCAGTCTGGTGGAATGGTTTGCGTGAGCAGGAGCATCGCAGAGCGACGCTATCCTGAAAAATGGCCTCATTTGCGCTCGTTTCCGATTTCGACGGCACCATCACCCACAATGATTTCTATACGCTGATTGCAGAGCGCTACATGGGCCCCCACGCAATGGCGATATGGGACTTCTACCGTGGCGGTAAGATCACGCATTTCGAAGCGATGCAATCGTTCTTCTCCAACGCTCCCGAAGATGAACGCAGCCTCGAAGACCTGCTGAAAGACGTGCGGCCCGATCCTGCGCTCGCGGAATGTGCCGAGGCCCTGAGGCGGGCGGACTGGGAACTGATCATCGTATCGGCCGGCTCCTGCTGGTACATCGACCTGCTATTGCAGCGTGTAAATGTTCAAGCGGTCGTACATTCCAACCCGGGCCGGATCGTTCCTGGACGCGGTCTTGTCCTGGATTTGCCGAAGACCTCACCGTTCTATTGTCCCGATGTCGGAATCGATAAATCAGCCGTCATGCGGCATGCATTGGGCAACTATCAGCGTGTCGCCTTCGCGGGAGATGGCCCGCCGGATGTCGCGCCCGCTTTGCTTGCCGATCACCGGGATCGATTCGCGCGCGGGTTCCTCGCGCAAGAGTTACTCCGGCGGGGAGAGCGTTTCCGTTCATTCGATCGATGGTGCGATATGGTAAACACGTTGTTGAGCAATGATTCACGCTGACCGGAAACACGTCGCCCCGTACCCGCATCCCACTAGAGGAGCGATTATGAAGATCAGAACCGAATGGTTGGCGCCGATCCTTGCCCTTGGATTAGCGGGCTGTACTCAGCAGCAGGTGAACTCGAATGCTCGCGAGACGGGACGCGAAACTCGCGAAGCCGGCCGGGAGGTGAAGGAAGAGTCGAAATCGGTCGCTCGCGAGGCCGGGAAAGCCGCGCATGAGCTAGCTCAAGAGACGAAGGAAGCAGCCGCGAAGGCCGGCAAACAGCTGAAGAAGGCCTCCAAGGAAGCCAAGGAAGGGTGGGACGAGGCCAAGCGCGAATCACAGAGCCCGAAGCGCTAGCGCCGTTTCCGCTGATTCCAAAGCACATTCCCGGGATTCCCACTAGTGCGAACGACGACGTCGCGGGTTCAGGTATGGATATTGTTGTTGTCGACCCCACGTACTATGTTGATCGCTGAACCAATCGGAGGAGGCATAATACGTGACGGGATTGTGGAACATCCGAAGTTCCGTCGCGTTCGACAACACGCCCACGAGCAGTGCCAGCAAGCTTAGGTCACCCACACCATGTCCGGCGAACTTCATGTGTCGATCGCAGCTGCCGGGCAAGCACTTCATCCTGTGAGAAAACGTACTACCATGGTCCCCTTGGAGGTGACGCATGGGGAAAGGAACGTTTATTTCATTGGCGCTGCTTGCAGCAGTCAGTCCGATGGCAGCACAGAATCAGAAGCCGATCACGATCAACGGTGTGACGTGGTCCAGCAAAGAAGCATTCGCTGCCAGTGGCGCGCGCTGTGCAACGAGACATGTTGACGACATCGAAGCTGCGGCCATCGACGCGGCAGTCGCGGAAAGGGTGAAGAAGGGCGGAAAACCCATAGGCTCGACCTCTATCCCCGTCTACTTCCACATCATCACTCGTGGCAGCGGTGTCGACAATGGCGACGTGCCTGCTGCAATGATTCAACAGCAAATGACGGTGCTGAATGACGCGTTCGCATCTGGCGGCTTCCGGTTCAATCTCATTTCTGTCGATCGAACTCTAAACCCACTATGGTTCATGCTGATGCCCGGTACGGTTGCGGAGGCACAGGCCAAATCAGCCTTGCGCAAGGGTGGAGGCGATGCTCTGAATATATACAGTGCCGGTCCTGGGGATGGACTATTGGGCTGGGCAACCTTTCCATTCGATTATGCTTCGCAGCCGTCCCAAGATGGTGTCGTAATCCTCCATTCGTCGATGCCGGGAGGCTCAACCGAATTCTATAACCTGGGTGACACCGCTACTCACGAGGTCGGCCACTGGCTCGGGCTGTTCCACACATTTGAGGGCGGATGCGGAGCAAAAAACGACGAGGTTTCCGATACGCCTCCTGAACGATCCCCCGCATTCGGATGCCCAACGGGCCGCGACACCTGCAATGGCTCGAAGAGCCCGGGGGTCGATCCGATCGAGAACTTCATGGACTATACAGACGACGCATGCATGTACAAGTTCACGCTCGAACAAGCCGCGCGAACGCAAAGCATGTGGACGGCGTACCGTCAGCCGTAGCGATTCATAAGGACCCGCTGGACCTCGATGGATCCTTTTACGCAAGTACGTCCGAGATCACGTGACCATGCACGTCCGTCAGGCGACGATCTATACCGTTGTGCCGATAGGTCAGTCGGGTATGATCGATGCCAAGCAGGTGTAAGACGGTGGCGTGTACGTCGTAACAATAGATAGGATTTTCGACAGCCTTGTACGACCAGTCGTCGGTCGCGCCGTACGTCACTCCGCCCTTGATGCCTCCCCCCGCGAGCCAGGATGCAAACCCGAATGGATTGTGGTCGCGGCCTTTGCTTCCCTGACTGCACGGCATCCGGCCGAACTCCGTGGTCCAGTAAACGATCGTGTCATCCAGGAGACCGCGCGCTTTCAAGTCCTTTAACAAGCCCGCAACAGGCTTATCCAGAGCCGCGCCAAGTTCGCCGTGATCCTTGGCAAGATTTTCGTGACTATCCCAGTTCCTGCGCGGGAATCCATTGTCCGCGCCACTCCACACCTGGACGAAACGAACGCCGCGCTCGAGTAACCGGCGAGCGACCAAACATCTGTTCCCCATATCGGCTGTATGCGCCTCATCGACGCCATACATCTTGCGCGTAGCATCGGACTCGCTCGCGACATCCAGCACCTCAGGAGCGCTCAACTGCAGTCGGGCAGCCATCTCATACGAGGCAATCCGCGCTTCTAATCGAGAATCGCCTGGGCGCTCGGAGTTATATCTGTGATTAACCTTTGCGAGCAACTCCAGCCCTTCGCGATCGCTCTCCTTTGTGATGAACTTCGCGGATGCCGGTGGACGTAGGTCGGCGATCGGGTCGGGAGTTCCAACGCGAATGGTCGTAGCTTGTTGCGCGGCCGGGAGGAATCCCGATGACCAATTTCCAGCGCCATTCGGAGGCATCCCACGAGGATCCGGCAGGACAACGAATACGGGTAGATTGTCGTTTGCGCTGCCGAGCGCATACGAGACCCAACTTCCCGCGCTGGGGAAGCCCGGCAGAATGAATCCGGTATTCTGCATGAACGTCGCCGGGCCATGGACGTTCGACTTCGATGTCAATGACATCAGAAACGCGATGTCATCGATGCAACCCGCGGTATGTGGAAGCAGGTCGCTTACCCACTTCCCCGATTGACCGTACTGCTTCCATCCCCATGGACTCGGCATCACGACACCAGGGTTGCTTTGAAAGAGTTCAACCTTCTCACCAGGATCGAACTTCTCTCCGGCAAGTTTGATCAATCGAGGTTTGTAGTCAAACGTGTCACACTGGCTCGCTGCCCCCGACATGAACAGTTGAACGACACGTTTCGCCTTGGCTCGATGGTGCAGACCGCCATTGAACTCCGGCTTTGACTGTCCTAGCGCATCCCGGCCCAAAAGACTGGCGAGCGCTATACCACCTAGTCCGCCGCCCCAATTCTGAAGGAAAGTTCTTCTATCCATGACTCAATCGACAAAAAGGAATTCGTTGGTGTTAAACAGGAGACGGCACAGATTCTCGAGTCCGTGCTGCCGCGCGTACTCGACGTAAGCGTGCGCCTCTTCCGCCTTCGCTTCACGGCCGAATGTCAGGCGAGCGGCAGTTCGCACCTGATCCTCGAGCCTGCCCGCGGTAGTGCGAAGGCGCGCGGCGAAATGCTCCGACATGCGCACGACGAAAGGATTGTTCAGCATTGCGAGCGCCTGAATAGCTGTGAGCGTAGTGGAACGCTTCGGTGTCAGAACGGACGGATCCGGGCAGTCAAGACGTTCCATGAACGGGTCGGGCACGCTTCGCACAATGAAGCGGTAAATGCTCCGGCGATGCGCGCCCTCTCCATCGGGATTGAAACGTGAGTAGTCGTAGATGGGCGAGTGGTCGTCTTTGAACCAGAACCACTGCACGGCAGGTCCGCCCATCGTTGTGTCTAGTCTGCCTGCGACGGACAGCACTGAATCGCGTACAGCTTCCGCGTCGATGCGCGTACGATTCATTCGCCACAGTAAGCGATTATCGGCATCGACCTTGACTCCGTCCTCGCGCTGGTTCGATTCCTGCTGATACGCGGCGCTGCGGAGGATCATTCGGTGCAAAGCTTTGAGCGATCCCTGTGCGTCATCCCGGAACCACACCGCGAGCCAATCGAGCAACTCCGGGTGCGTTGGCTTGGAACCCATACGACCGAAGTCGCTCGGCGTGTCGACAATTCCCGTGCCGAAATGATACTGCCAAACGCGGTTAACGATAGAACGCCACGTAAGGACGTTTTTTGGATCAGCGAGCCAGTTGGCTAGGGCAGCACGACGCTCACCTTCGTTCGCAGGATCGCCGGGCGTGAACTTGGCAGTCAGACCCGGAACACAAGTTAATGCGCCCGGCGATGCAAGTTGCGCCGGAGCCTGAACACTTCCGCGCGTGAGCAAATGGACGGGACGTGGTTGCAGTGCCGGACGGAATGCTCCCACTCGTGTGAAGTAGTTCGTGGCCGTATAAACGAACCGAGGCTTTGGCAGCGACTCCAGTTTCTCGTCGATTGCCTTTAACTCCGGCTTGAATTTATCGATGGCGGCATAGGTTTCCGGTCCAACGATCGCGTCTACCAACTCCTGCTTCCGTTTGCGATCCGCAACACGGCGCGATTCGAGTTCCTTTTTGAGTTTGGCATCGTCGGGAGTCTTCGGATCGGGACCGATGTGGGCGATTTGCAATCCCGCATCCTGGATGCGCGAATCGAGGTCGACGATATCGGGACTGGTGGCGAACTCGACTTTATCAAGGAACGGCTGCAGGCGAATCTGGACAGCGCGCTTTTCATTCAGGAGTTGTTGGCGCCGTTGATGGACTACCGGGTCTTCATCGTAAGGGCGGTCAGCGCGATCGATACCCGCGAAGACCGCCTGCAGATTGTAGTAATCCTGCTGCGGAATCGGATCGAACTTATGGTTATGACAACGGGCGCAATGCGCGGTCATACTGCTGAACGTCGAGATCGTCGTCGCGACCATATCGTCTCGATCGAGAAGGCGCGTATTTTCTTTATCCGTGGTGCCTTCGCGTAGTTCCTGGTGTCCCACGAAATCCCAGGGCCCGGCAGCCAGGAAACCAGTAGCTACGTAAGCGGCGGGGTCATTCGGAAACAGTACGTCACCAGCGATTTGCTCCTGAATGAATCGGGTATAAGGCTTATCCTCGTTGAGAGCGCGGATCACGTAATCGCGATACGGCCACGCATTCGGCCGCGGCTTATCCTTGTCGTATCCGTGCGAGTCACCGTAATGGATGATATCGAGCCAATGCCGGGCCCACCGCTCTCCGTAGCGCGGTGAGGCGAGAAGGCGATCGATCAGTTTGTCGTACGCTTCGGGTGATTTGTCGGCGGCGAATGCTTCCACCTCTTGCGGGGTAGGGGGCAATCCCAGCAGATCGTAGTACACGCGCCGGATCAGCGTACGCCGATCGGCCGTTTTCGATGGCGTGAGGCCTTTCGCGTCGAGCTTATCGAGAATGAACGCATCGATGGGTGTTCGTGCCTCCGCTTGGGTCGGGACGGCAGGCCGCGTCAACGGCCGCAGAGACCACCAGGTTTCTTCGCTGTGGGCGCCGATTGAATCGTCCTTTGCTCCTTGCTCGATCCAAAGGCGGATCATTGCGGTCTGGTCGGCAGTCAGCGGCGCGCCGGCCTTGGGCATCCTCGGCTTGGACCCGGTGATGCTTTGTAGCAGTGGGGAGTCATCAGGACGGCCCGCTCTCACCACTGGCCCGGATGCGCCTCCTGTCAACAGAGCTTGCACGCTTCCGACCGATAGCTTCCCGCTGCGATTCGTCTCGTTGTGGCATACGTGACACCGTTCCGCGAGAATCGGCCGGACGGACTGTGTGTAACTGACAAACTGGGCGGCCTGACAAGAGAGTATCAACAGCAGGCCTGTGATAACGCGAAGCAACACGGGTCCAGAATAACAACCTTATAATCGGAAGCGCATGGCAAACACGACGATCAGCTTCGGTGTAATTCTCGTTGTCCTCGGAATTGGCGGTTATTTCGGTAGTGGCATGGTCAGTTTTACTGCCCTTATTCCCGCCGTATTCGGCCTACTTCTGCTGATCTGTGGTGTTGTAGCCCGAGACCCGAACAAGCGCAAACACGCGATGCACTTCGCCGCAATGGTCGGATTGCTCGGATTTCTCGGTTCGGCTCGAGGGTTGGCCAAGATCGGAGCGGTCCTGACCGGCCAGCCGGTTGAGCGGCAAAATGCGGTGATCGCTCAGGCCACAATGGCGATTCTGATGCTGATCTTCACGGCGCTTTGTGTCCGGTCTTTCATCCAGGCGCGGCGAAGCCGCACGGTATAGACCAGGATGTGGCAATGTACGCCAATTAACTGATACACTGAGGCGCGGGTATGTTCCATCGAGCCACGCGCCGGCTGTTTCCGTTAGCGTTTATTTTGGCCTCTTCACCGGCGTTCTCGGCGTCTTCGGGAGAGTTCTCCTTCGACGATGCTCAATCCTTCCTGAAAAAGTATTGCCAATCCTGTCATCCGGGCAAGTCAGGTGTGGGCGGTTTCGGCCTGCAGCGTGTCGCGACTCAGGAAAGCCTCCGGACCGAAGGCGAGAAATGGTCTTCGTTGCGGGTACGAGTCATCAACGGCGAGATGCCGCCGCGAAACTCACCGGCTCCTTCGGTCGATCTCCGCGAGCAGTTCTCCGATTGGGTGAAGAAGTCGCTTCGTGCCGAAGCGTGTGCCACCGGAATCACCCCTGGACGCACTTTGATCCGGCGGCTGAATCGGGATGAATACGCTGCGACTGTCCGCGATCTGCTCGATATGCACATGGACATTGCGAAGGCGCTGCCGGCGGATGGAGCAGGCGGAGAGGGCTTCGACAATGCAGCGGAAACACTATTCCTGTCGCCGCTGCATTCCGAAAAGTACATGGAAGTGGCAAAGTTCGCCATCGACTTTGCGGCCAAAGAATTCAAATCCAGGAACAAGATTCTAATCGCCAAGCCCGGACCGGGTGTTTCCCCTGACCAGGCCGCCCGGAAGATCCTGCAGAATTTCCTACCCCGTGCGTTCCGGCGCCCCGTCGATGAGGCGGACATCGCTCCCTACATGGAGTTGTTCCAGGCCGCGCGAAAACAGAAGCAGCCGTTTGACGCATCAATCCTGCTAGCTCTTCGTGGCGCACTCGTATCGCCCAATTTTTTATTCCGGGTTGAGCCCCCGAATAACACATCGGAGGCTCGGCCTCTCGATCAGTATTCTCTTGCTTCGCGGCTCTCGTATTTCCTATGGGGCAGCATGCCGGACGAACTTCTCTTCGACGTCGCGGAAGCTGGGAAACTCCAGGATCCCGAAGTTTTGAAACAAATGGTCCGGCGAATGCTGCGAAACGACCGCTCGATGCTCTTCGCCGAGCGGTTTACTGAGCAGTGGCTGCATACGCGCGACCTCAGCGGTGACAAAGCCCCTGACGCGAAGCTGTTTCCTGCGTATGCCGCCGACGAGGAGCTTCGGGGCGACATCCGTTTCCAGCCGATCATGTTTTTTCGCGAGCTGATGCTTCGAAACATGTCGTTGCTGAATCTCCTGGATTCCAAGTACACCATCGGGACCAGCAATCTCGCCAAACACTTCGGCGTCGACTTGCCGATCAAAACGAACGCGCGGAAGCAACCCCAATGGGTCGAGTTGCCGCCTGGATCGAACCGCGGAGGATTGTTGGGAATGCCCGCCGTGTTAGCCGTCTCGTCGCACCCGTATCGGACCAGCCCCGTGCTGCGCGGCGCCTGGATTCTCGATTCCATCCTGGGCACACCTCCGCCACCTCCTCCTCCGAATGTTCCTGCGTTGGAGGAGCCGAAAGATGGAGCTCCCGCGACAACGGTCCGCGAGAGGCTGACGCAGCATCGTGCGAACCCCGCTTGCGCCAGTTGCCACGCTCGTATCGATCCGCTGGGCTTCGCGCTCGAAAACTACGACGTGATCGGACGCTGGCGGGATCAGGACGCCGGCAAGCCGGTGGACAACTCCGGCGAGTTGATGGATGGGACGAAGTTCAATGGGCCTGACGAACTGAAAAAGGCTCTTCTGGACCGCAAAGACCTGTTCATTCGCAACCTGGCGAGTAAGATGCTTGGATACGCGCTTGGGCGAGGGTTAACGTTGAAGGACTCGTGTACCGTGGATTCCATTGTGGCCCAAGTGAGAGACAATGATTATAGTGCGCTCGCGCTGGTCGAATCGATCGTACTGAGCGTCCCGTTTCGAATGCAGGCGCCTGCGCCTGCCCAGCCGGCCATTTCGTCATCGGGCCGTGTCGCAAGTCAGAAGGAGTCGCAGAAGCCTTGACTATTCGTAAAACCGCCTTATCGCGAAGAACGCTACTCAGAGGTGTTGGAGTAAGTTTGGGGCTTCCCTGGTTGGAAGCGATGACCGCTACTTCCGCAATCGCCGCGACGGCCGGTGCAGGGAAGTCGCCCGTGCGCATGGCTGTGCTTTACGTGCCGAACGGCGTCAATGTGAGCAAATGGTATCCCGAAGGCACGGGCCGCGATTTCAATCTTTCGCCGACACTCCAACCGCTGCAGGATCTCAAGAACGACATCGTCGTGATGAAGAACCTGTGGAATGCGGCATCGAAAGGCGGCGACGGGCACTACGTTAAGGAAGCCGCGATCCTGACGTGCGCCACGATCAAGAAAACGCCGGGTGCAGATATAGGCAACGGCATCTCGATGGATCAGGTTGCTGCGCAGCGTATTAGTCACGAGACTCCGCTGCCGTCCCTGGAACTCGGTATCTCGCCCGTAGCGATCGGCGTGGACGCCGTAGTCGGATACACACGCGTCTACGGATCGCACATCGCATGGAGCGGTCCCACGACTCCGCTGGCGCGAGAGATTAATCCGCGCTCCGCCTATGAGCGGCTGTTCCGCGCTTCAACCGGACAGCATGGTAGCGGGGCGAAGATGGACACGTTGCTGCTCGACCGGGTGTTGGCCGATGCAAAACGGCTGCGTACGCAAGTTGGCGCACAGGATCGTATACGACTCGACGAGTATCTTTCGCTGATGCGTTCCCTCGAAGAGCGCGTCCAGCGCGCAAGCGCCAGTTCGCAGAAGACCTGGCGGCCGCGTGTGCCCATCAATGGCAAAGCGCTTCCAACGGAATCTCCGAGCGATCACGCTGAGCATGTCCGCCTGATGATGGACGTAATCGCAACCGCCTTCCAAAGTGACACGACACGCATCGCAACATTCATGTTTGGTAATGCGGTCAGCAATGTGAGCTTCCGGTTCCTCGAAGGGGTCAGCGCGGGGCACCACGACGTATCCCATCACCAGAAAGATGCCGACAAGCTTCGGCAGTACGAGTTGATCAGCAAATGGCACGTCGAGCAGTATGCCTATTTGCTCCGGAAACTGCAGTCGATGAAAGAAGGCGATTCGAACTTGCTCGACAACTCGATGGTCCTTTTCAGTTCGGCGCTGAGTGATGGGAATAGTCACAACCCGCACGATCTGCCGCTCGTGCTGGGAGGCAAGGGCGGCGGCCGCATCGATACCGGGCAGAATCTGGTTTACGGCGAAGACAGTCCGCTCGCAAACCTGTATGTCTCGATGTTGGATGCATTCGGCACACCCGTGGAGAGGTTTGCAGACAGTACAGGTAAGCTCCCTGGATTGCTTCGAGACGCTTCATAGATCATGACGCGCATAATCACAGCGTTGTTGTTTGCCGGATCCTTGGTCGCCGGCGAACTGTCCGGCATCTGGATGGGACAGTATCCCGCTCGAAACGGTGATCCGATCGATATCGCCTTCAAGTTCAGTCATGAAGGCGAATCGCTCACCGGCAAGTTGTATGGAGATTACCGCAGTACTCCTGTCGTGGAGGGCAAGGTCACAGGGGATCAGGTCAGCTTTGTCGTGATTGCTCAGGAGCAGGCCGGCAATCAAATCAACGAAACTCGGATGAGATTCACCGGAACATTCAAAGCGGGCGAGTTGGAGTTAACGCGTTCGCGCGAGGGTGTTCGCGATGCAGCCAATGGCGGCGCTGCTCAGGTTAGGGGCGATAGCAAGCAGACGATGAAGCTGAAACGTCTGCTGTAGCTACGCGAGTCGTAACACCTTCGAAGAAACTCGTCCGGCTGGCTCTTGAGGTTTAATCGGCGGCGCCTCGGCTGGCGCAGCCGAGGGCGCGGGCGGGAACGTGGGTGTCGCGCCGGGCCGCATGGGGTCGGGATTTAGCGGATCATTCGGTCGCATTTCTGGCGCCGAGGTCTTATCTGATTGCTCGCCTTTTGGAGCGCTCTCTGATTTGCGCTCGCGCGTCTCTGTCTGACCAGAACCGGCGTTTGATTTCCCGGCTTTCGATTTCGTGCTCTTTTGAGTCTCCGTCGTCGCCTTCTTCTCTCCCGCGTTCTTCTTCCTATCGGTTTCGGCGGCATTCAGCGCCAGTACAGCGGATAGGATCCCGATGGTAATGGTTCGCATCATCACTCCCGTCCTGTCCCTGGCATTTTGGCGGCCTTTTGACAAGTTATTAACTTTCAGTCATTTACAGGCGAAACCATCCATTCCGGTTTGGAAGAATCTACCAGCGGAGGCGCCCGCCCTTGAAAACAACTCCACCGCGCCGGTGGTCGTGATACTCGTAAAGGGTTGGAACGTAAACGGTGCTCCTCGAAATTGCGCCAATCGGCTGACATGAATGCCGAGCCGATGTTTGAGTTCTATATCGGCATTGACTATTCCGGGGCTGAAACGGCGAACTCGGGTCTCAGAGGTCTCCGCATCTACACGGCGGATCCGAACACACCGCCTACAGAAGTCCAGCTGTCTGGCCGCCGATGGACACGTCGTGCAGTTGCCGAGTGGCTGCAAACTCAATTGTCCGGAGATCGCAGAACGTTGGTGGGTATCGATCACGCGTTTTCCTTCCCGATTCAGTATTTCGAGAGAAATGACGCTCCACGCGACTGGACAGCCTTCTTGAAAGACTTCCAGCATCACTGGCCGACCGATAACGATCACACGTATGTCGATTTCGTCCGCGACGGGATTACGGGCAACGGAGAGGCTCGTTCCGGCAACCCGCGTTGGCGGCGGTTGACAGAGATTCGGACGCGCGGAGCAAAATCCGTATTTCACTTCGACGTTCCGGGGTCAGTTGCAAAGTCAACTCATGCAGGACTGCCGTGGCTGCTCCGGATTCGAGAACACACCGGAGAGCGGGTGCACTTCTGGCCCTTCGATGGATGGGACATTCCGCCGGGCAGATCTGTAATAGCCGAGGTATATCCTTCTCTTTGGAATCACAGCCTCACCCTTCATGGGTTCGATCCTCATCAGCGGGACGCCTACGCAACCGCTGCATGGATGCGGACGACGGATGCAACCGGCTCTCTGAAGCAGTTCTTTAGCCCTGAATTGGAGCGAGCAGAGCGGGAGATCGCGGACGTTGAAGGCTGGATTCTTGGAGTGTCCTGACTATTCAACCTCTGACAACCGTCGTCACGATGATTTCCTTGTTCGCGCGATCGATGCTGTACAGGGTTGAGGCCTCGGTCCGGTCCCACGCGATCCCCTGTCCATGATTTGGAGCAGCGAACGTACTCTCCAACACCAAGGTTGCCCCACCTTGCGGAAAGCTCAAGACGTAGATCTCAGGGTTGTCGTGGCCCGTGCAGAACAGGCGTCCATCGGTCCCGAACGTTC
Source organism: Bryobacteraceae bacterium (assembly GCA_963825845.1). Taxonomy (GTDB): domain Bacteria; phylum Acidobacteriota; class Terriglobia; order Bryobacterales; family Bryobacteraceae; genus DASQDN01. The sequence goes on from CAWGVL010000089.1 coordinate 150,683, forward strand.
CGCCGGAAATCGTGTACTGGCCGAGCTTGGACACGAGGACTTCGGGATAGGCCCAACCTTGCAATCGCCGCCACTCAGCATCGAATTGCACGAGGTTGGTGTAGCGCGCGTCGCGATTCGGTTCGCCCGACTTGTTCCCATAATGGCCGAAGGTCACATACCAGCGACCCTGACGGAAGTCGATCCAAGTGGCTGACCCGTCGATGATGCCAAAGCTATGCGTGCCCGTGTGGCGCATCGTTTTCGTGTCAAACATCTCGATCGAACTGATCATCGGAACGCTGGGGTAGTTTGAATGCGCGCAATAGAGAACGCCATCGCGCACGATACCACTGTTTAGATGGATCAGCGGATTGCCTTTCTCGCATTCCCAATCCGACACGCGCTGTCCCGTTTTCTTGTCGTACTTCGCGATTACGTGGTTCCCGATTGCATAGAAGTGTCGTGCATCGACAGCGACAGCCTGATTCGCCTCGGGCGCGGGCCAGCGACGGACTTCCTTGCTGCGCCATGTTTCCGTTGCCCCACGCGCCTGTGTGTACAAGACAAGCGGCATCGACAACAAGAGGCGGCGCGAGATGAGTGGTTGCGGAGTCACTGCTTAGATTATGCGAAATGACCAACCGGCTTCTGTGCTACGCTGCTCAGATCGGACAATCGGCCTCATGACCAGACTTACTTTTGTCGCCATCGCACTGGCCTCGACCTGCGTTCTGAACGCCGCCGCAACCGGCAATCGGCGCGTAACAGCCAACAACAAGCAGAGTCCGCCCGCGGAGACCGTCATGACGCTCGGCAGCCAGACATTTACGATCGAATACAACGCGCCCTCTGCTCGCGGACGTAAGGTGGAGGGCGGGTTGGTACCGTATGGGAGCATCTGGCGGCTCGGCGCAGATGCCGCGACGACTTTGACATCCACCGCCGAACTGATGATCGGTAATCTCCACGTACCCAAAGGCGTTCACACCCTGTATATACTTGCGTCGGAGGATGGGTGGAAACTGGTCGTCAATAAACAGACCGGCCAGTGGGGACTCACTTACAGCGAGGCACAGGATCTCGGTCGCGTCGATATGAAAGTGTCGAAGCTGAGTGCGCCAGTCGAAACTTTGATGATCAATCTGAATGCATCCGGCGCATCCAACGGCACGCTCGACATCGAGTGGGGAAACACAAAGGCCTCAGTACCAGTGAAACTCCCCTGACTCGCCATAATCATGAGTGCGTCACAGGAGATCTGGCTAGTCCGACACGGTGAGACGGAGTGGAGCGCATCGGGCGCGCACACCGGTCGCACCGATATTCCGCTGAATGAAGTTGGTCGTGAGCGCGCGAGGCAATTGCGCGACGTTTTTCGCGGGCGCACATTCTCGCTTGTGTTGACGAGCCCCTTGCGCCGGGCGACTGAGACGTGTTCATTGGCGGGTTTTGACGAACAGGCCGTCGTTGATCCTGACCTTCAGGAATGGGACTACGGAATCTTTGAGGGCCGGAAGACCGCTGACATACGGAAAGATTGTCCGGGATGGACCATCTGGGCGGCGAATGTGGATAAAGGCGAAAGCCTGGCTGAAGTTGGCGCCCGAGCTGACGGAGTAATCCAGAGAGTGAGTGTGATTGCGGGGGATGCGATTTTGTTCGCACATGGTCACATATTTCGGATCCTTACGGCCCGATGGCTGGGCCTGCCGCCCGACGCCGGCCGCCTGTTCGGGATGGACACTGCCACGCTCAACATCCTCGGCTATGAGCGGGAGCAGCGTGTCATCCGCCTTTGGAACTTTCGCGAATCGTTCTGCGGTCTTCGAATCGCTGAACCAAAAAAAGTTTAAAAGCGGCGCGGCCAGGGCCGAAGAGTGCCTTGAAGGAAGGTAGCCTTGACCCGAACCGCAACGAGACCGATCGCTAGTGACAGAAACGGCATGCTGGAGCCCGGCGCGCAAGCCCACTGTAAGCGGGTAGCCGCCTGGTGCGAGGAACTTGCTCTGGTGCTCGATATCCCGGGCAGCGATGCATCCGCGCTGCAGGAAGCCGCTTCGATGCATCACCACCCCATCGGTTTTCTGGAAGCAGCGGGGTACTCGAAGCTTGCAGGCGAACTCGGGTTTGTAAGCGCCGAGGTCTCCGATGCACCGCGACTCCTTTCCGCGGATGCCGAGCAGATCCTGATCGCATTTCGTGGCAAGCGGCACGGATTGGCCAGCAAGCGGGCCCACGATCTCGCTCACATCCTGGACATCGCGAATTCATTCGATGAGCAACTCGAATACGCGCCGTACGAGACTGACTCACTCGAAACGCTCTTACAGCACGCGCTCGAGCGGCATGAGCAGACGGACCGCGCCGTGCAATTCGTTCTGCGGTACCTGCGCAAGGCTCGGCGGAGCGACCTCGCCGGTATGATGTCGAGGCTTCCGGTATACCCGGCAGTAGCCATGAAGCTATATAGCCTGCTTGCTGAGGACGAAGTCAGTTTGCCTGGTCTCGATCGTGTGGCCAAGTCCGATCAGGTTGTCGCGGGCAAAATGCTCCAGGCGGCGAACTCGGCATTCTACAGTCCCAGGCAGCTGATCAAGACGGTCTCGCAGGCGATCAGCTACGTCGGGATCGAGGATGCGCGGAGAATTCTGGTAGCGAGCGCGGTACAGCCGCTCTATTCGTCCCCGCGCCTGAGACGCATCTGGAAACATGCGATCGAAGCTGCCCAGGTGGCCGAGCAGATCGCCATCCTGTCGCGAAAGGCCGATCCTTCGGAAGCGTTCCTCATCGGACTGCTGCACGACGTCGGCAAACTCGCGATTGCCCTGATGCCCAACGAACTCAACGCCAGTCTGGATCGGCTCATCATCAAAGGTTGCGAGTCGGCGATTGCGGAAGTCGTCGTATGCGGATTCGATCACGCGGAAGCCGGCGCTGACGTCCTGAAGCATTGGAAGTTCAGCGACGAACTAATCACGGCCGTTCGATATCACCACCTGCCGGAGCGGAACAAGTCTCCGATGTCCGCCATCCTGTACCTGACGGAGTATTGGACGGATTCGGAGGAGGACATCCCCTCAAATGCGCGGCTTGATCTGGCGTTTGAGGTGGTTGGGATCACACTCGCCGATTTGAAGAATACTAAATTCCAGATGAATGAGGCGCTGGAGAGGTTATAAGAACCAGCACGCGGCCGTTTACCGATGTACGCGCCGCGTGCCAGCCGTGCCATCTTAGAAGTTGAACTTCGCGCCGAGTTGAATCTTACGAGAACCCGTCGTCTCTAACGGTCCTGTCAGATTTCCAAGCGTTCCCGAAGTACGAACCGCGGTTGGTACATCCCAAACCGGAGTATTCGTCAGATTCGTCGCGTCCGCCCGAACCTCGAAGTTCATCTTCTCTCGGAAGTAGAACCGCTTGGACACAGACAGGTCGATATTAATCGTCGGATTCAAGTTGAAGAAGTTTCGTCCGGTATTGCCGATCTCACCGGCGGGCGTCAACGTGAACTTATCACGCGTTGCCTGGTCGAGGTACTGAATGATACCGGCCGAGTTCGTGAACACGTGGCCCTCATCAGGTGAACATCCGTTGCATTGAACAGTGCTTTGGAAAACACTGGATAAGGTGTTCGCGCCCGAAAAGATCGTAAACGGCCGCCCGGTCTGATACCGGAAGAAGCCCGCAACCTGCCATCCTCCGAGCACCTGATTCACAACTGAATTCACGTTCGCTCCAAAACGGCGATTGTGGCCGAACGGCAATTCCCAAATCCAATAAGAATTGAATACATGCCGCCGGTCGAAATCGGAACGGGCATAGTTCAATTTACGATTCGCCACATCGAAGGGCTGAGACGTTGCGGATTGCGTCGTCCCCGTACCGTAAATCGTCAAGGCCGGATCATACGAGCGCGTGTCCAGCGACTTAGACCAAGTCCAACTGAACTGCGCCTCAATGCCGTTGCTCATCCGTTTCAGGATCTGAACTTCGAGCCCGTGATACGTCGAGAAATCGTTCGAATCGATGACGCGCAACTGCCCGAACTGCGGGAACGGAAAGAAGAAGAAAGGCGAAAGTCCCGCGAGCGCCGGAAGATTCGCATCGTTTCCTCCCGCATCCTTCTGGATGCGCTGGCCGAGATTCAACGCGACGGCGCCAACAGAGTTCAGTGCCATCTCGGAAGGGAACTGTCGCCGCAGGAAAGCCCCGCCCGATTCGTTTGCCTGTCTCCGCGAATCCGGACGAGTGAGTTGGTCGAGGAGTGTGCTTTCGCCGCCCGATTGCGCGGTTTTGAACGCGTCCAGGAAACCGTTGCGAAAGATCTCGGGTTGATTCGCGTTGTATGCGCCATAAAGGTTGTAAGCGCGGCGCCCCATGTAGTCAACGGACAGCACTGTCCGGGGCAGAATCTCCTGCTGAATCCCGAATGCCCACATGTGTGTCGTAGCGACTTCGAGGTTCGGATCGACAACCGTGAAAGTCGGGGTTCCGTACGCCGCCGGCTGAGCCAGCGAAGATGGCGCCACTGACGGCGGATTGATCTTCGGTAGATTTGCCAGACGGCCGCCGTTCTGTCCGAAGGTATCATCGCTAACTCCAAGCGTTATTCCCGGCAACGTCTGGAAAATCGTAGATAGACCGAAGGTCGGGAGCCGGTCGTAAGCGATGCGGTAATTCGTGCGAATGGATGTCTTGCCGTTGCCCGACGGATCCCACGCAATACCGATCGACGGTCCGAGATTGTTCCAGTCCTTCTTATAGAATGGCCCTTGCTCCCACTTCGCAGTGGTGGTGGGAGGCGCTCCATACACCAAAGTCTGGTTCGGACGTGCTATCAGGCCGCTGGCCTCATTGGGTTCGTTTCGCAATTCCCAGCGAAGACCCAGATCAAGCGTCAGGTTGCGGCGGATCTTCCACGTGTCCTGAACATAAAACTCCATCTCGCCATACTGCGCCTGCACGCGGAGCAAGTCCTCGACATAGCTCGACCCGTTGGACGGGAACCCACGGCTGATCCGTCCCACCCGGCCGAGCAGGAAGTTGATATTCCGCTCGAACTCTGGACGGTCGAATTGTACGTTCAGATCCGCCGGAATGTTGAATGCGGCGGTTCCGATCGTATTGATCGTCGGGATTGAAGTTCACGGTCGTGTTGGCATTTGCGCCTCCCACCGATCCGCGTATGTCCGCGTGCTGCACGAAGCGGATATTGAAGCCCGTCTTAAAGGTGTGCGCAGCATCGGACGTAGGTGCAGGTTATCCACGAACTGGCGTGTACGGATGGTCCGCAGGTTGCCGATCGCGTAGGACAGATTCTGCATGATGACGGGCGCATCGCCCGCGCCCAGGTTGTTGGCGACCGTCCCGCCGCCATCGCCGCCCTGAAAGAAAATCTGACCAGGTTGGGCCTGCGGGCTCAGGAAGTCGAACGTGAATTCGCTGTGCCCGAAGATGAACTCATTGATAATGTTCGGCCGTCGACCGCGTAGCGCCAGCTTGCGGCTATGTTTTTCGGATTGCGCTCGGTGTTGACATTGCACTCTTCGCCGGGGAAGAACGCCGTGCCCGAATTTGCGGCGTCGCAAACGGTAGTTCTGGTATCCCCACGATCCGCGGGCGAACAGCCAGTGCCGGTCGCTTAGCTGATGGTCGATCCGGATCATGTTGTCCTGCTGCCTTTCGAAAGCCGGAGAGGCCCAGGTGAAGTACGCCGTGTTCAAGCCGTCGCCGCCGCTGAAGTTGTTCGGCAGCGGAGTTTTGGCGACGCCTGCGGCTATCGTTGGATCCAGGCCGAGCCTCTGCGGGTCATTGGACGCAACATTGTAGTTTCCGATGCTCGTTCCGGGAATGCCGATTCCCGGCGGCGTCGACCGAGGCTCCTGCCGCGCCAAAAGGCCGGTTCCGGCCTCCAGCCACATACCGGAGTAATCCGCGCCGAGCGTCTGCTGTGTACACCAGGCGATTGGCCGTCCGGGTTTCCGAAAGCAGCGAGCCGCTGAAGGTTGAAGAAAAAGAAAGTCTTGTTACGCCAGATCGGGCCGCCGATGCTGCCTCCATAGATGTTCTGGACGAACTGGCGTTTGCCGAGCTGGTTGAAGTTCGACGCCCACTCATTCGCGTTCAGGCGCGGAGTTCGGTAGAACCAAAACGCGTTCCCGTGAAACTCATTCGTGCCGGATTTGCTGACGAGGAGCACCGTTGCGCCGCTGTTTCGTCCGATGTCTGCGGTGGGATTGCTGGTGACGACGCGAAGTTCGCTCAGCGCGTCCGGATTGGTGCGAGTCGGAGAGAAGTTCGATCCGCCAGCGCTCGGGTCGTTGTTGTCGATACCGTCCAACGTGAAATTCCAGGCCCGGTCGCGTGCGCCGTGCACATGATATCCGCCACCCGTGTTCGAGCCGTCGAAGCGTCCCGGGCTGCAGCAGGACGAGGTTCAGCGGATTCCGTCCGCGAGACCCCACGATCGGCATGTCCTTGATGATCTTTTCCGTGAGGACATTGCCGTAATTGCCGGACGTGCTGGTCTGGACGGCTTCAGCGGCTCCAACCACTTCAACGGTTTCCGTGACTTGGCCGACGTCGATCACAGCGTTTACCGTGGTGGGTTGTCCGATGCGAACTTCATTACCTTTCAAAACCGATTTCTTGAAGCCTTGCGCTTCCACTTCGACCGTGTACATGCCCGTAGGGATCGCATCAAAGGTATAGGTTCCGCTTTCTGCGGAGACAGCGGTTCGGGTAGTCCCCGTTTCCTCGCTGCGGAGTGTGATGGTTGCGTTCGGGACAACAGCGCCCGTGGAATCCGTAACGGTGCCGGTAATACGCGACGTGCTAACTTGAGCCACCAGTGTGGAGCCAGCGAAGCAAAACGAAACAAGTACGGCTACGAGTACCCTGAAATGCATAATGTCAATAGGTTAGCGCTCTTTAAGCAGCCATAACAAGAGCGTCTGACTGAGCTGATTGTCCGGTTGCTTACGCGTTTTACCTCGTGAGAACTCGTACAATTAATGCCATCATTGCGGCCCTACTCGTCGCGTTACCGGCGATGTCGCAGACCAAGCCTTCTCAACAGGAGGCGGAATCCTTCCGGCTTACCATGCCGCTGGTTCAGGGTACTGTGACAGCGTATTCGAACCTGATCGAACTGCTGGTATCCGACCCCGCCCTCGCCGAGAAATTCAAGCAGGCCAATAAGGCGCTGCCGGACACAAACGGGCGCGACACGATGAGCCTGGTTTCCCAGAAGCTGCAAGCGACCGAGCCGCGTATTACCGCCGCTTTCCAGAAAGCCGGCGTGACACCCAAGGCGGCTGGAATGACCATGGAATGTCTTATTGGAGTCATGCTCGGGGATGGCATGCTGCAAGGCGCAAAGGCGGATACCTCGAAGCTCCCCGCGTATGTGGCAGAAAACCTCGGCTTCTACCGGCAAAACAAGGCTGAAATCCAGGAGGCATTCAAGCGCTTTGGCGCCGTTTCAGCCAAAGCGGTATCCGTGTTTGGGAAGGACGACGAGGACGAGAAGGAAGCGGCCGAGGAGGAAGGGAAGTAAGTCCCATAAACGAAACGGCCGGCCCTCTTTGCGAGGCGCCGGCCGTTCATCTTCTACTGCTTGCGGGAAAGTGAATTCGAATCAGGTGCGCCGCTTCAGGGTCGGACGCTCGTCCTCTTCGTCCTGCTTTTTGCCCTTGCTGTCTTTGTCTTCGATCGGCGCGGTGCCGCCACCCGGGGCCTTCTTCAGGCGCGGACGATTGTCGTCCTTGTCATCGAGCTTGCGGCGATTCTGAAGCTGAGCCAAGCGCGACTTCACGTCGTTGAACTCCGACGTGGTCACAACATATTCCGGCTTGGCATTCAGGATCTCCTGGATATTCTTCTGCGAGTCCTTGATCCGGTCATCGGTCATGGGATGTGACGAGAAGACCCTAGCCATCGTGCCCGGCTTCTTCTTCTCCATAGACTGAATTTTCTCGAAGAAGTCGACGAACGCCGTTGGATCATATCCGGCCTTATACAGGTACTGCAAACCGAGAAGGTCCGCCTCCTGCTCAAACCCTCGGGAGAACTTCAGGAATCCGAGCGGGACCAGAACACTGGTCGCTTGGCGGATGCCGTACCCTGTCCAGCCGCCCATGAAAATAAGCGGAATCGAAGCGAGGTTCACAACCTGACCGCGAGTCGCCTGACGTGTGCCGTGCCGTGCAGCGATGTGCGCAATCTCGTGAGCCATGACACCCGCGAGTTCAGACTCGTTCTCCGCCTTAAGAATAAGACCCGAATTTACAAAGAAGAAGCCGCCCGGCAGAGCCATCGCGTTGATCTCTTCCGCATCGAGCACCTTAATCGTGACGGGGACCTTTACATCCGAATTCCGGACGAGATTTTGGCCTACACGATTCACGTACTCCGCGATGACGGGATCGTCGATCACCTTGGCTTGGCGCTCTATATCCTGAGCGACCTGTTTGCCGAGAGCGATTTCCTTCTCGATGGAATAAAAGTTAACACCCTTGCTGACGTCGCGGTCACCGATCGCGTCGGGATCCTTCTTCTTATTCTTCTGCTTCTTCTCGTTCTTCTCGCTCTTTTTTATCGGCCTTTTCGGTCGTTTCCGCTTTGTCGGTCTCTTCGGCCGCGAAAGCCCGGACAGGACCCGCAGCCATCATGAGGGCCGCCATCAATCCGAACTGCGCGGTAATGAGGCGTTTCATTCGTGTAACTCCTTAACGAGCCAATTCTGCTGACTCTACTATAAGCCCGTTTGCACTGAAATACACCAGCGTCCTAAACAGGCCAATAATCGCTCGGCGGGCGAAGGCTCCACTAGCTTTAACGTATAGTCGAGATGATGGGTTACGAATCTTTGAGCGGCGCGGATCTGGAGCTCTGGAAAGAGTACCGGGACCAGTTTCCGATTACGACAAACCTGGTCTATCTCAACCACGCCGGGGTCGCCCCTCTCTGCCGCCGGGCAGCCGATGCGATGAAGCACCTTGCCGATGACGCACTACTATACGGATCGCATCACTACGACAGTTGGTTGGATGCATATGAGGGACTTCGAGTCGCATCCGCTCGTCTAATTGGCTGCCACCGGTCCGAAATCGCGATTGTAAAGAACACCTCGGAAGGCATATCCACGGTCGCGTCAGGTATCGACTGGAGACCCGGGGATACCATCGTCGCCTTTGAAGAAGAATTCCCAGCCAACTACTTCCCATGGAAACGGCTCGAATCGAAGGGCGTCGGCGTGAAATGGTTGTCGTGTCACGGACCCGCTCGACAAGATCGATGACGCTGTCCGGGGAGCACGGTTGCTTTCCATTAGTTTCGTACAATATCTCAGTGGTTTCCGGGCAAACCTTCAAGCGATAGGTGAGATCTGTCATAGGCGCGGAGCCCTGTTTTTTGTCGATGCCATCCAAGGGTTAGGGGCTTTCCCGGTCGACGTGAAACAGTGCCATATTCATGCATTGGCCGCAGATGGTCACAAATGGATGCTTGGGCCGGAAGGTTGCGGCATCCTTTACATTCAGCGTGAGTTCCAGGACCTGATAGAGCCTGTCGAATTTGGCTGGACAAACATCGCCGGATTCAATGATTACTCATGTCGTGACATGAAGCTGCGTCCGGATGCTGGGCGCTATGAGTGTGGAACTCTTAATACGATTGGCACGTTCGGTTTACGAGCTGCAATTGAATTTCTACTTGAAGTCGGGATCGAGCAGGATTGCACCGATCCTCCGGAGCCTTGGAGACCGGGTGGCCGACGGCGTGCGCCGTCGCGGGTATCGCCTTCTGACGGAGCGGACTTCCGAGAACGGGGCCGGGATCATCAGCTTTCGCCGGGACGACATCGATAGCCGCGTCGTTGTCAGCAAACTGCGAAATCAAGGATTCGAGCCCGCTCCGCGGCAAGGCTGGGTACGTGTCTCTCCTCATTTCTATATTGATCCGGCAGAACTCGATCGTATGATCGAGGCGCTGCCGTAGCGCAGTGAAATACTTTATCAACAGTAGATGAACTCACGTTCCGATGCCGTCCTATAGAAGAATCCATGAAAATGGCAGATTCGAGTTCCCGCAAACGCTACATTGCTATCTTGTGTTTTGCTGCAGTAGCAGTGCTGGCAGGGGGCGTCCTTTTGCGTCCGGCGGAAACCCCGGCGCCGGTGCAGTCAGACTCCGATTTCCTTCAACTCCAGTTGATGGCGCAGAAGCGAGATCTGCAGCGGAGGTCGCTCTTCTTCCAAACCAAAGCGGCAGCTTTCGTTGCCAGCGCGCAGGCAGCCCGCGCTAAACCCGCGCAATTCCCGGAAGTGTTACGCAGCCCCGGTGACCTCGTTCTGCTCGTCGCGACGGATAAAGCAGGTCTGCCGGTATGGGCCGCCACCTCAACCGTGGGGATGACCACTGTTGAGTGTAAGGGTCGAACACTCGATGAGATCGGGACGACCATTACGATTCCGGTGACCCTTTCGGAAGCTACCGCTTTCGACTTGGATGATAATCTCGCCGGCTTTGTGGTTCCGTGCGGCGATCGGCGAATCCTCACTACTCGCAAAGGCTTCCAACACTTCCTCGAGCCGACTCTTTCCGAGTTGCTGCGCGCGTGTTGTGGCCTGGAAGTAGCCCCCTCGTCCGTCCGTCCCGGAGTTGCCATTGTGACCTTGATCGCCGAGTCATTGCTCGCGAAAACCGGAGGCCGGACCGGGGATCGTATCGTCCGGTTAAACGAGTCTCCGGTTTCGACCGAACTGGATCTGCAGGTGCTGACGACCGGCGCTCCGGTGGAGATCTTTATCGAGCGGGGTAAGAGAAATCGAAGGGTCAAGTTGACCCTGCCTGAAAACGATTCGGGCGAAAAAGGAACAGCCAAATGAACGAACTCGCATCCCTCGGACTGATTCTGTTGTTCGCCTTGTTCGCAGGGCACATCGTGAAGTTCCTCCACGTACCGGAGGTGACCGGCTACATCGGCGCAGGCATTCTGGTTGGACCGTACGTGTTCGGCTGGCTTTCCCATGACAATCTGGATACGCTCGCCGTCTTCAGCGAAGTCGCGTTGGGTTTGATTCTTTTCTCTATCGGATCCGTCTTCGAGTTCTCACGGATGCGAGCATCGGGAAAAGCAATGGCTTCCGTCGCGCTGACGGAGTCCACATTGGCAGCCATTCTGGTAACCGGCGGAATGATCGTCGCGGGACAATCCTGGCCAGTCGCCCTGCTGCTCGGCGCCGTGGCCATCGAGACTGCCGCGGCTTCCACGATGATGGTCATGCGCGAGTGCAACAGCCAAGGTCCGTTGACGGAGACGCTGACCGGTGTCATCGGCATGAACAACGTGCTGTGCCTGTTCGCATTCAGTATCGTCGCGGCAATCCTGGAAATATCCGCAGGATCGAAAGAAACAGCAGGATGGTATGCGATCTACTCGTCCGTTTATCCGCTCATCTGGCAGATTGCCGGGTCAATCGCACTTGGCTTTCTCGTGGGTGTATTGCTTGCCACGTGGTCGACGCATGTAATCGAAAAGGGCGAAACTCTGATCCTTTTGGCCGGATGTGTGCTGCTTTGCGTCGGGGTGTCTCACGTTCTCCAATTATCACCGTTGATTGCTGCGCTCACGGTCGGCGCTACGATGGTGAACCTTTCAGCTGAAAGCCGCCGGCTGTTCGAAGCGCTGGGTCAGACCGATCCACCTTTGTATGCGATTTTTTTCGTCATCGCGGGAGCCGATCTCAACATCGGGCTGCTGACGACACTCGGAGTATTGGGCTTTATTTATGTGGTGGCTCGATCGTCCGGAAAGTTGGTGGGTCCGTGGCTCGGATCGCGCGGCTTCGACATTCCGCCATGCGTGCGGAATGGCTTGGGTTTCGCAATGCTTTCTCAGGCGGGACTCGCCATCGGCTTGACAATCACGATAGGAGCGAGGTTCCCCGACCTCGCGCCTGTGGTCAATACCATCGTCCTTTCAGCGGTTGTGATTTTCGAACTTATCGGACCACTGAGCGCCCGTTTGGTTCTGGTGAGAAGCGGGGAGGTGCATGAGCCGCCGCTTCTGGTCGACCGCGTATTCTGAGACCGAGAGCCGTAGATCCATATACGGGCACAGCAAAAACAAAACGCCGCTCAGCGGGTACTGCAGTGCTAAGCGGCGCGAAGCTTTAGGAATACGAAAAAAGCTAATCAGCTACTCACGATTCGACAGCAGCCTTTGCTCGAGGCTCAGATGCTGTCAAGGATTGTCCCCGGCATTGGCCGCCTCGAGGCAACCGCCAGACAGCAGACGGATTGTGCATCGTTCGCAGCAGGCTCACGATGTCCTCGAGCATGCTCGTAACATCGTCGACACACGGCAGGGAGTACGTCGCGCAGGTCTGAGAGGCCGGGCCCACACGAACTGATATGCCATCCGGGATGGCCGCGAACATAGACTCATCGGTGGTGTCATCTCCGAAACAGATCGTGAGCGCGTCCTCGATCCCCAGCGTTCGTATAAGGTATTTGACGGCGGAACCTTTATCCCACCCGATTCTCGGGTAGATCTCCAGCGCACTACGGCCCGTACGGAACCCGAACAGGTTCTCAGCGCATGCCAGGCAAGTCCGGATGGCGCTCACCAGCGGAGGCCAGTTCTCCACTGGAACTGCTCTCATGTGGACAGTTGCCGTCCATGCCTTATTCTCAACCCAAGCCCCGGGCCAAGGATGAATGACTTCCTCGAGCTCCGAGCAAAGCTGATTCAATCGCATGCTGAACGCCGCCGCGTCGGGATGGATAAAATCGATCCCCGGCCCACAGATCTCGATACCGTGGTTCCCGCCGTAGATGGCATCGACATCGGCCTGCGAGCGAACATCGGCCACCGCCCTGCCGCTGATGATTGCGAGGGTTACGTTGGCGCACGATCCCAGATCCTGAAGCACGCGTCGAGTCCGGGTAGAAACCTGAACCCGGTCGGGCGAGCTCGCAATTGGGCACAAGGTGCCGTCAAAGTCCGACACGACGAAAACTCGCCGCGCTCGCACGATCGAATCACGGACGTCGCTAAAGCGCAAAAGCTGTGTCATGCTGCTCCTATAGTCATAATGCTCGTAAGATCTTCAATCACAGGTTCGTCTGACTCGACACGAAGCGCGTGTTCCAGGATTTTTCCGGCCCACCGATAGATATTGTTCGATTCCACGGCGGTGCGCATACGCTGCATCCGGCGAGTCTTCTCCGCAGGTGACATGATCAGCGCCTGATGCATGGCATCCGCGATCTCGTCAGGCGCGAACGGATTGACGCTAAGAGCGGTATTGAGTTCCCGCGCTGCGCCCGTGAAACTACTGAGCACTAACACACCATCTTCATCGAAGCGGCTGCTCACAAATTCTTTCGCGACGAGGTTCATGCCATCGTGCAAGGATGTAACGGCGCAAAAGTCGGCCAGCCGGTGTAATGCCATCATTTCCGGCATGTCAACGTGCTGGTGGATGAAGTGAACGGGTTGCCACGAGCCGCGCCGCCACTTGGCGTTGAGTTCGTCGACGAAGTCGAGGATCTGTTGATTCAATCGGCCATAGTCTGATATTGCAGTCCGGCTCGGCACTCCAACTTGTGCGAACACAAGACGTCCTGCATATTCGGGGTGTCTGTGGAATAGAAGGTCGATGCCCTTGAGCTTTTCAGGGAGGCCTTTGGTGTAATCGATCCGATCCACACCGATACCGAGAAAGTCCGGGTTCCCAAGCCGCTCAGACCACCGGTTCATTGCTTTGGAGACCGCCGGACTTTGCGCCTGCTGCGAGTGTGCTTCAAAATCGATGCTGATGGGAAACGCTCGCACAGCCGTCGTGTGGCCATTCTGGCGGATAGTCGAATGCTCCATATCCACAACCGCTTCCAGATTTCGGTCCGCCATATCGAGATAATTCAAACAGTGATAGCGGAGATGAAAGCCGAGAACATCATTTCCCAACATGCCCTCAAGCAGCTCCTGTTTCCAGGGGAATACACGGAATGTTTCACGGTTTGGCCACGGTATATGCCAGAACTGCGCCACAATCAGGTTCGGATTGTGGTCCTTGAGCATTCTGGGTAGCAGGGCCAGATGGTAGTCCTGAATAAAAACCACTGCAGGTTGACCGGCTGCTTCCTCGATCACCGCGTCCGCAAACAGACGATTTGCAGCGCGGTAGCTGTCCCAATGTGCTGTCTGGAAGTTCGGACGTTGGAATGCGACGTGGCACATCGGCCACAGACCCTCATTGGAGAGGCCGTAATAGTATTCCTCCTCCAGTTTCTTCGGGAGCCACACGCGTCTGAGGGTGTACGAAGGATCATCTGGTGGGACCATAACGTGGTCAAAGCTGTCCACAGTGACACGGTCGGCGTTTCCGCTGCCATGTGCCACCCAAACACCTTGGGAAGCCCGCAGAACTGGATCGAGAGCGGCCGCCATGCCGCCGGCCGGCCGTATCCATTCGATCCGGCCATTTTTGCGAACATGGATATAAGGTTCACGGTTCGAAACGACAATAAACCGATAACCCTTTAGTTGTGAAGCGACTAAGTCGAGTAGGTTCTGTTTGGTCCAGATCGCCATGAGGTTAGTTCGCCGCTGTCCCGGCACTTCCAGATTAGCCACCGGAGTCCCACCTGCCCATCCTGTCAACAGGGTAGACATCCAACAACTGCTGTACGCCGCATACCGTGAATACCGTATGGCGGGACCCTATCTTCGGCGCTACGATGTTCAGGAATATTGCATCTAACTGTAAGATGGTTAAGAAGTTTGGAGTATTTCGTTGATACACCGGACCCGCCGGCTGCACCGGGCAAACAAACCGGCCGATCCACCACCCTCGGAACAGGCGGTGATCGTCGGTTCGCCGGAGACGTACTCCCGTACATTTCGATCCTGGCCTTTGTTGATCCTCGCGTTTGGAGTACTGATCGCCTTGATGATTGGTGGCGATTTGGCCACCATGGATCGCGCTCGCCGGCTGCATGATGCGATCTCCGAAGTGAACGAAACCTATCAGAAGAGCGCCCAACGGCTCGAACAGTTACGCGCCGGAATTCACCTGAGCAGTCTTCTCCTTCGTGATTACCTCCTGGATCCTCGCGCGGAAAGGGCCGTCAAGTACCGTGACCAGATGACGGATCTCAGGAAGCGAATCGATGAGGACTTGGTGGAACTCGACAACTCGATGCCTTCGCATGAGTCGGACAAGGTCCACGAGATGCAGCGCGAACTGAATGAGTACTGGGACAGCCTGGATCCGGTGTTCGCGTGGAGCCCTCAGGAGAAGCACGCGTACAGCTTCGCATTTCTACGTCATCGCGTGATTCCGAAGCGCGAAATCGTTCTTGGGCTTGCCTCCGATGTGGAAGCTTTCAACAAGTCCGCGCTCGATCAGCAGCGTACTCGCGTTGCCCAAAGTGAAGAGAATTTCAGCGGCTTCCTTCGATCTGTGATGCTGGCGTCTTTGGTGTGCGGCCTGATCGTTGCATTCGCCAGTATCTTCCGGGTCTCACAGTTAGAGAGACGCAGCGAGCATCAGCACGGCCGGGCGCTGGCCGCTGAAAATCAAATGCGTCAGTTATCCCAGCAGCTTGTGCGTGCGCAGGAAGAGGAACGGAGATCGCTTTCTCGAGAATTACACGATGAGATCGGGCAGATGCTGACCGGTTTGCGAATGGAGTTTCGTAGTCTCGCAAAGATGCATGGCGCGCCCGCGAGAGAGTTCCAGGCGCGGATCGATCAGGGGCGCGTTCTTCTAGACCAGTCCCTGCAGTCGGTGCGAGATATCGCTATGGGACTTCGCCCCTCCATGCTGGATGACCTGGGACTCGAGGCTGCGCTTCGATGGCAGGCCCGGGACTTTTGCCGCCGGAACGACATCCCGGTGAACGTCGAAGTTCGGGCGCCGCTCGATGATCTGCAGGACCGTCAAAAAACAAATCTATACAGGATTGTGCAGGAGGCGCTCACCAATTGCGCCAAGCACTCCAAGGCTCGGTCTATCTCGATCCTGCTTGAAGAGTTTCGGGGCGATCTGCGCCTCACGATCCGTGATGACGGAGTAGGGTTGAAGGCAGGCGCGTACGGAAAAGGTCTGGGTCTTGTGGGAATTCAGGAGCGCGCCCGCGAACTTGGCGGATCCATGCGCATTGAGTCGGGTGCAACACACGGAACTGCGTTGACCGTAATAATGCCGGCGCAACGGAGTCCGGCCTGTGTTTGAAACGACGATCATCCTCGCGGACGATCACGGAATCGTTCGGAAGGGCCTGCGGTTCGTACTCGAGTCTGAGCCTGGTCTGGTTGTGGTCGCCGAGGCATCGAATGGCCGTGAAGCTGTCCGGCTCTGCGAGCAGCTCAAGCCCGACATTGCCATCGTCGATATCGCCATGCCACAGTTAAACGGCATTGAGGCCGTGTCACTGATCGTAAAGGCGAGTCCGAAAACGAGCGCGGTTATCCTCAGCATGCATACCGACGAAACGTACATTCTACGCGCGCTTTCCGCCGGCGCCAAGGGTTACATGCTGAAGGACGCGGTGGAGGACGAGATACTTCCGGCCATTCACGCCATCCAACGCGGCAAGTCATACTTCAGTCCCGCAATTGCCAAGACACTCCTAGAAGATTATGTCCGTTACCTGCGGCAGCGGGGGCTGGAGGACTCCTACGATCTGCTCACCGATCGCGAGAAGGAAATTCTCCAACTGCTGGCGGAAGGACGGTCGAACAAGGAAGTAGCGAACCTGTTGGGCCTGAGTGTTACAACCGTGGAGACACACCGTACCAACATGATGCAGAAGCTCGGTCTTCACAGTACCGCGGAGATTGTACTCTACGCGGTTCGAAAGCGAATCATCTCATAAAATTAAGGTATATACAGGATGGTTCCAAGGCCTGCCACGAGGTTAAATAGAGACAGAGCGTGGGTGATGATCGCTTGCCCGGCATGGCAATCTCCTTCCTGACATGGCTTGAATCCGGGCAAGCGATCATCTGATCGTACAGACTTTTGGGTATGTTGTATGACTTGCAAATTGGGTAACTCTAGATAGAGCATACTCACTCAGCTAGCATGCGGGTCATCAACCAAGAACAACGCTGTGTCTCTTACATGCTAAACATCCTCGGCCTGCGAGTCTTTGAGGGCAGGTGCGAATTGATAGCGAAGCATCGTGACCAGTGGGTCGCGATCGGCAACGCGAGAGAATTGCCACTAGACGAGCATACGGACGCTGACCAACACTCGGATCCACTCCTGTTGACTGTCTCGCAATATGATGTGACGTTTCCCGATACCGATCTTCTTCCGCTTCTGCAGGGTAAGCGATCCATCGAGCAGGCGCTTCGCGGCAGTTCTAATGCCGCCGGTTCCGCCTGAGCGGCCGATGCTCGGAGGCTAATTCCCGTCCGTGAGGGAGACCCGAAACTTCGGTCGCGGATAATAGCCGGTCACTGAGACCGGCAGAACGGCGCCTTTGTCCTTGCGTTTGAAGAGGCCATTGAACGGCTTGAGCAGGATTGATTTGATTCCGCTGGAGGCCTCCGATGCCGTGGCCTTCATCGATAGTTTCCCGCGCAGATTCACGCGCTTGTCGAGAAGATTATAAGTACCGCCGCCGTTTGCGGTCGCGCCCGGCACGACAAACGAGATATCCGACAGCGTTGCGATGCCGTTGCGCATCACCACTCGGCCTTTCAGATCCGAAACGACCCTGTCCGGCGCAGGATCATGCTCTCCCACGTCTTTGCCGCGCGCCCGCGCGCTGAGTTCGTTTACTTTAGTCTGCGTCCGGCTCAGCATGAACGTGGCCTCACGAATTCCGAACTCACCGTCGAGGCGAAGTCTCGGTAGGAACTTCTCCTCTCCTGGCGGCAGAACGACGTGCGCACGCAATGCAATCGGACCGTTCAGCGCGGGCTTGTCGCCTTGCGTGAACAGGAGCAGCAAATCCTGAATGCGGGCGTGGTCGGATGTGAAATCAATTCTTGCAATCTGATTTTCGACGGCTCCCGTCGCCTGGAGTTCCGTATCGAGAAAACGGCCGTTTACTTTCTGTAGCGCCACGTGACCGTTCACCGCATTCACCGTTGCCGAGTAGTGGGTTTGCAGTTGGACCGGATGCCGCTTGACACGAAAGTTCGGAACATCTGTTTCGCCGGATACCTCTATACGTTCCAGAATCCCTTTGAACTCACCGTCGGCCGAAAGGGTCCCCGCAATCTCCCCGATGCTGCTGAGGTCGCTTTCCTGGATACGAAAGGAACCCGACACCGGAGTGCTACCGGATTGCCATGGACCAAACGAACCCGATGCATGGAGGCGACCGGCCGGTTTTGGAATCGTCATATCCGTGTCGAAGCGAATCGCCTTACTCTTGGCAACATCGCGGAGCGTGAGTCGCGGGAATGTAAACCGCTGAGTATGAACATCTAAGATCGCTCCGTCAGCGACTAACTCCCCGATGGTTGTCTCCGATTTCTGCTTCTTGGCCCCGCCTTCGGTTGGCGGGAGATCTCGTGGGATGCTGATGCGCGCTCCCTCAAGGTGCATGCGGCTGACGTAGTGTTGCAGAGTGAAAAGGGCGGCCCACGATCCGACGATCGTGAGCTTACGAACCGAACCCAATTTCACCCCGGCCCGCTCGAACAAAGCGTCTTCGGCTTCGCAGCCGGGATGGGGGAAGAACGTCGGTCGGAATTTTGCAAAACGAACCCGAGTGCCGGTCCGGCCTTGTAACGACTCGGCAATCCGTTCCCGTATGAACGGCCACCTTACGTAAAGAAAGATCGCTTCCGCAGCGAGGATTGTCAGGAAAACGAACCCGAGAATGCGGGCCCAAGCGTGTCTTTCCGAACCCTGCATACCTACAGGAAAGACACTAGTTCTATATGGAGGGTTTCAGTCGAGAACGCGAACGAATTCGCCGACGACACGGATGTCCGAAGGGCTCAGTTCCCACGGCTCGTATTCGGGGTTCAATGGCTCGAGCCGAATCGTCTCATGCTCCCAGTCCTCTTCTCCCGTTCGCCGCTTCACGCTGGTATACCGTTTGATCGTGTAACGATTCTCGCCCGTTTCGCCGTAATTCTCGACAAGGACAAGTCGGCCCTGGCGAGATCCGGTGACGTTCCGGCGGAAGACACACAGGCTGCCGGCCGGAATGCGGGGCTCCATCGACCGACCCACGACGTGGGCGACGAACATGTCTTCCGTGAGCCGTAAATCCGCGGGTGCCTCGACCCAGTCTTCCTGATCGGCCTCCATCGCTTCGCCCCAACTTCCGGCCGCAGCTGCGAGCGTGTACTGCGGCAGGTGCGTCTGGAACGGGAGAACGCGAGCGTGGACGTGTTCGGAATAGATCCGGCGCAGATCCGCTTCCGGCCAATGAACGGCCGTCTCCTCCGGGTCGGACACCCGTAGGAAATTCGAGGCGTTCTCGACCAGCCAGCGGAGCAACGAGCGGCCGCCTAGTTCTTCGGCCTTTTGCCGCAAATCGAATCCGAGCGCTTCGAGATAGTCGGCATCCTCTTCCTCCGCCACGGAGTGGAGGTCACGCCGGATCTTCACGTGCGCAGAGCCGGAACTATCCACGAGCAGCACGCCGATGTTCTCAGGGGGCGCGCCGGAAAGCGCTGCCTGGAGTATCGTGAACTGTCCCGTGGCGATCATCTATATACGTTTATCCCCGCGGGATCTCGGCGTAATATCCCTTACGAGTGCGGACCTTGACCGTCGGTAGATCGGGCACGGTGACCTTGATATTTCGAAAAGTTTTGGGATCCTCCGTACCTTCAGGAATGTAGCGGATGATGTACTGTGTCGTGACCTCGCCCGCGACGTTCGCGATAGCCCGGAACATACCCTGAGCGATCTGCGCGGCATATCCACCGGTACCGACCTTCAGCGCATAGTTGCCTTCATCGGAGGGCTTTTCCAGGTATCCAATCACATCCTTATAAACGCCTTCCAACGGATACTCTACGCGTCCGCCGGTCTCGTCGGAGAGCTTCGTCAGGTTTTTCTCACCTTCCGAGTTAAACCCGAAAGCCACCGTGCTCACTCCGTAGATCGTTACAAGGTTCCGCTGCGCGATCTCGAGCACCTCATTGATGGTCTTCTTGCTCGCGTTGTCGTGGCCGTCACCGATTACAACAATGACGCGTCGGGGCTCAATCGGTTCGCCTTTGACCAGCTTGCGGCTCGTGCATGCCATCCAGATCGCATCATACAGAGCAGCGCCGCCGCCCGGCTTGATCTTGCGGACACGGTCGATCAACTTCTCGGCATCCTGTGTCGTGTTGACCGCGACCTCGGCGTCCGTGCTGTAGGTGATCAAATAACCGCTGTACTTCGGATCGTTCGGCAGGAGGGTCGAGATCAGCTCTATGGCGGCTTCCTGATACGTCTTCCAGTGGATCTTGCTTGCGTTGCTCATGTCGAGCAGAAACCCGACGACAACGGGCTGATTTCGCTCCCGAGTAAAGAACTCGATACGCTGTTCTTTCCCTTCGTCGAAGATCTTGAAGTCCTTCGAATCAAGATCGGAGACGAAGCGGCCCTTGATATCCGTGACCGTCACCGGAACGATGACTTCGCGGACCTGAACCCTGAAAGGTTCCTGACCTTTCACGGGCGCGGCCGGTGGATTCTGCGCAGGCGTGCTTTGCCCGAATACAGGCAGGCAGAGAAGAACGGTGAGTAAACTGCAACGACTCATGATGGCACCGAGACGATCTCTTTTATCCTATCGTAGTTGCAACATGTCAGATCTATGGTCACTCAGCGTCGAGACGCGCGACCACGATGCCAAGTTCCCGGTTATCCTCCGGTCTGGGCGCGATCACGTGATCAACCGTGAACACCACATCGACCGGGTCCTGGCCAGCCGGCAAACGCCGCGAATAGCGCGCCGGTCCAGGCTCGGTGTAGGTTTCCGGCGCGAGGGGTTCGCCATTGGCGCTCGCCGAGAGGGTTAGCGCCCCGAACTCGTCGAGCATGTGGGGTGGAATGTAGAGCTTGAGTGTGACCGTTTTCATTCCACGCAGACGCATCCCGAAGCTCTTCTGCGTCCAGCGCCAGCCGGCCGGCTCCGGCGCATGCCATCCATCGAGTAGCTCGAGGTGGCCCATACCGTACACACTTTCAAGAAGGCAGAACGCTCGCTCGTCGTGATCCAGGCTGTCGGGATCGGATGCTTCGGTATCGCCGATCGTGCGAAATGCCACCACGCGCCAGTTGGCTCGCTCCACGATCCTTCTGAGACCTGCTTCGGAGAAAATCCAGAAATTGGTCGAATCCTGGTTCAATTCGGTCTCCCCGAGCAGGTAGGCCATCGGTACCTGCGACACGTCGGTCTTGCGGTCAGGGAGCAGACGGGTGATCCGCGTGCTGAGCAGGCAGTACTTCGCGCGCTTGGAGATCGTTTCCAGCACATAGAAGGGGTTCTTCAGGTGGTAGAGGATCCCCAGGACCAGCGCGAGGCCGAAACGGCCTTCCGGAATCTCGAAGTTGTTGTCCAGATCCAACTCATGGATCTCCACATTCGAGTTGAGGGCCTGCTTCAGCGTACGCACGCCCATCATGCCGTTGTGGTTCGTCCGGACGTGATCGAACGTCAGAACCTTCAGCCCCAGCGATTCCAGGAAGAATGCAAGGTCTCCGTCCGCGCATCCGAAGTCCAGGACGGGGTCGCCACCGGACAGGCGCACCAGGTCGCGCTGCTCGCCTGTGAGCAACTGCTCAAGGTGCGAGAGATTGGCGAGGGAGTCGTAGCGATACCACTCGAATCGCGGCGATTGTAGCCGTTCCTTGGTTTCGGCCAGCGCCTTCGCGAACTCCTCGCCCCGCGATACGAGATCGCCAATGTCCGTTGTCATCTTTCTTTTATTCTACGAATGGCGTTTGCGCCGGCGCGCCGGAGCGGATTCGAGAATGGAAAACTGGAGCTTGCGCTCGAGCGCATCGACACGGTCGAGCACGACGTGAACCCGGTCTCCGATGGAGAACTCGCGTCTAGAACGCTGGCCGATGATCTTCCGGGTGTTCTCGTGATACACGTAGCGGTCACCCGGCAGTGTGTCGATCGGTACCAGACCTTCGATGAAGAACTGTTCGAGTTCTACGAACAAGCCGTACTTGGTGACGCTGATGACGAGCGCATCGAAGTCCTCGCCGACGCGTTCCTCCATGAACTTTGCTTTTTTCCACTCGACCAACTCACGCTCGGCTTCATCAGCCCGGCGCTCCGTCTGCGAGGAGTCATCCGCGATGACGCGCAACTGCTCCTGCGTCAATGACGTCGTGTGCCGGTCCATGTACTCGCCCAGAATCCGATGCACGATGAGGTCGGGGTACCGGCGAATGGGCGATGTGAAGTGCGTATAGCTTGCGGCCGCGAGCGCATAATGACCGAGATTCTCTTCGCGGTACTTGGCCTGCTTCAATGACCGAAGCATTAAATACGTAAGAATGCGCTCTTCCGGCTTGCCTTCCAGTTTGGCAGTGAGTTTCTGGTACGCGCGCGAAGGGATGGAGATCCGCTCATCGGGAAGTACGACCTCCCTGGTTACCTTGCGACCATCCCTGCGGCGGTCCGTGCTGCGGAACTTCTTTACCGGCAGCGGACCGGCATTCAGCGAATACCCGAAGCGGGAGGCGATCTCTTCGAAGTCCATAATGCGTTTGGGGTCGGGCGGCTCGTGGATGCGGTAGATGGACGGCACTTCCGCCTGTTCGAGATGCGCAGCGACGGCTTCATTCGCCGCGAGCATGAACTCCTCAATCAGCCTGTGTGCGATATTACGCGGACTGCGGGATACGCCGATCATCTCGCCGTGCGGGTCGAACTCGATGATGGGTTCGGGCAGATCGAAGTCAATGGAGCCGCGCTTCACACGTTTGCGATTGAGCTTCAATGCGAGCTCTTTCATCAACTCGAATCGCTCGACGAGTCGTGCGTAGCGTTGCCGCAGGCGTTCGTCTCCTTCGAGAAGAAGGTTGACGTCCGTATAGGTCATCCGTTCGGCACTGCGAATAACTCCGCGCGTGAACTCCTGGCCGACTACATCGCCCTTGTTGTCGATCTCGAGGATGGCCGACACTACAAGGCGTTCTACTTGCGGCTTGAGAGAACAGAGTTCCGTCGACAGTTCTACAGGCAGCATAGGCACCGCGCGATCCGGGAAATACACGCTTGTCCCGCGTTTCATCGCCTCGCGATCGATTGGCGATCCGGGCCGCACATAGTAGCTCACGTCGGCGATATGGACGTGCAGTTCGTAATTGCCGTTCGGCAGACGGTCCACCCAAACGGCGTCATCGAAGTCCCGCGCGGTCTCACCGTCGATGGTGACGACATCGAAGCCGCGATAATCGTGGCGCCGGCCAATCTCGACGGCCGGAATCGTCTTTTGGTAGTGTTCCGCCTGTTGGAGGACGTCCTCGGGAAACTGATGTGGGATATGGAACTTGCGGATAATGATCTCCACGTCGATGCCGAAGTCGTCGGGTGAGCCGAGCACCTCGATGACTTTGCCGACCGGATTCTCTCCGTCTTCGCCAAATTCGAGGATCTCCACGTTGACGATCATGCCATCGAGGTCTGCGACCGACTTGATGTCGGCAGGTTCGACACCGACCCGATCGACGGTCCTGCGCGATTCGGGAATCTCCATGCCTTCCGCGATCTCGACCCATTGCTGGATGCGATCGTCATGAGGCTTCACGAAACATCCGTTTCGTTTTACCAGGAACTCGCCGACAACAGTGGCGTGCGCGCGGCGCAGGATGCGCACGATGGTTCCGTCGGACTTGCCATCGGATTCAACGCGGAGAATGCGAGCAATCACTCGGTCGCCGTGCATTGCGCGGCCGGTATTTTCAGGCGGGATGAACAGGTCACCTCGCATGTTCTCAGGGCGATTATCCGGGATAACGAACCCAAACCCGTCCTTGTGCATCTGCAATCGACCGACGATGAATTCGCGGCTGAGACTGGCGACGACATACTGTCCTCCGCGAAGCTCGATGAGGTCCCCGCGATCGGTCAGACGCTCGAGGGCTTCTTCGAGTTGCTGCCTGCTCTCGCCTTTTGCGCCGAGCTCGCGCGCGAATTCTTGAAGGAGGATCGAGCGTGGCAGCACGGGACAGATGACTGAGAATGGCATCGTCGGAAAGGGGGCCAGGGTGCTTCTGCACGGATACAATTATAGGCATGCAAATCAGCTCGGTCCGGTTGGAAATACCGGAAGGCGGAAACTTGATCCTGGGCGCGAACTCATTTCATTAAGACAGTCGAGGACTTATATGAAGCGATTGTGAGACGGCTCCGCAGATGAAATTCGGAATTGCGTTCAATGAGGCGTCGGGTCAATGTCTGATCCGTGTGGACGGAAATGACGACTTAACTGAGGCGGTTGGCGGTGCGGAATGCGCAGGTGGTCGGGGCGGGGCACTGCTTTGTCATCGTGATGAAGGAGGGATTTCCGATTAATATCCTGGGCCGGATAAAAGATGTGCCAGAGGTAGTGAATCTCTTTTGTGCTACAGCAAATCCTGTCGAGGCCATTGTCGCGGAATCGGAGCAAGGGCGCGGAATTCTCTGGAGTGATTCGTATGACGGGTCGTCGCCGAAGGGTGTGGAGTCGGAAACGGACGCGCAGTGGCGTCATGGGTTTTTGCGGAAGATTGGGTATAAGCGGTGAAGATTAAAAGAGCCACGGAACAACGCCGATAACCACCTATGGCCTTCGGCCACCCTGAGGAAATGAAAACGCGGATATTTGGCATCGGGGCTATAATCCAGGGTCAAGCTGAAGCAGGTGAACCGTTCAGCGTTTTGGGGTGCAATACCCGGGATTAGCCTGGTTCGGCCGGCGTGGAGCGCACCCTCCAATGAGCTTTGGCTCGCAAACAACTTGTCAACGCAAGACGCTCGACCAGCCAGTCGAGAGGAGTCGGTATTATGATCCCAGCCGTTATCGAACGGTGCGCAGGCATCGACGTGGGTAGGAAGTCTTGGCGGTCTGTGTGTTGGATACCTGGACCGACACAGGAAGAGTGAGAGTGACTCGTAAGTTCGTACAAATCGCGCGCGCAGAACTAGTGAGACTGCGTGAATGGTTGCAAGCGGAAGGTTGTACGCGCGCCGGCAACGACAGTAGCACGGGCCGTTACTGGTCAACTTTAAACCAGGCTCTAGGTCACGCGACAAGATGAACTCCGCGTGCATTGTTGAATCCGCAGCAAGTCAAGGCGGTGACAGGACATACTACCGTGCATGACGCCGGTCGCCTCATCTGCTGCGACACGGGATGGTGCGGGCCAGCTTCATTCGGCGTCCCACCGCGCGGCCCGGCGGCACCGGTACCTGTTGGGTCGACGTTGGACTTTGGGCCTCTTGACCGAGCGCGCGCCGCAGACTGCGATTGCGTGATGAAGACCAATACGTAACGTCATTTCAGTCAGGCTTTTTATAGGGAGGGTTCCCCAGTCCTGACCGGCTCGGGCGTTCAGGTCCCATACGATCTTGCCCTTTCGCAACGTCATTTCTCCAATAATCAGCTGATTCCTCACATAGCGAGCTCCAGCGGAATCGAGGATCGATACCGCCCTTTGTCATCTGTAAGACGGCTACGTCGGCCTCTGCGCCCGCGTCGAGATCACCGAGCTGTGGAAACGGTTGATGGCTTCGGACAGGGCTCCATGTTCGAAGGATCTGCACCAACTATTCCAAAGGGACACCCCACAGCGTTCAGGAATTTCGACATGACGTTCAGGAGATCCTTCATGGCTCCATCCACGCTGCTGAAGTGCATGTCTCTTCTTTCTCCTGTAGACACTGACTTGGAAAGAAGCGCTGCTTTATAGCCGGTATCGTCATGTTCAGAAGAAGCTGCCTCCGCCATGTCCGACGTCGAAGATGATGCCTCGCTTGCGCGCGTCCAGCATCACCGGATTCATCGTGCCGCCCGTAAGATTTCATCTCTCAGACCCAGTAAGCAATGGGTGTATACATCTCCCGGTTGAAGCTTTTCCAGACAATGTTTCAGATTTCGTTCTGCTGTGGGTTGACCGAAATCCACCATCACTGGAGCAGTCCCGTCTGCTTCCCTGCCGCTACGGCGCCGTCGACGGCTGCCCACCCGGGACCCGCGTAGTGCGCAGTCTTGAACCCGACAATCACATCAGGATTGCCTTTGGCGACCCTGACGGCCCCTTCCACGTCCATTGTAGCCGGAACCACCTCCATCGCCATGGCCCATACCTGCGGCACAGTTCAGCTACTGGAGCCAAGCCAGCACGCGCGCCGCCAGCGCTGGCCTGCACATCGTATTTCGCCGGCAAAGTTCGCGAAATTGCGCCAGCCGACGGAGGTTCCTGGATCGACCATGGTCGTTACACCGGTTCGAAACGAGAATGCATTCGGTTGCACTCCTATTTTGCTTCGTGGCGGATTGCCCGGACGGTTATATAGATGGGCATGAGAGAAGATCGACGAGGCTGGGACTTCATAGGCCGGCGGACGTCGATGACTTTCCTGGGCCTGATAATGTGCTCAGGGATATCGGGAGCGATGCGTGCACTCTTCCCGAGGTTATGCTGACATCCAGACTGACTGATGCGGTTCTTCGCGTCGATCACACGGCCCGCTTTGGAGAACAAGGTCGTAAGCGGGCTGTGCTGCCATGACAGGCAGTAATGAAAAGTGATGAAAAAATGTTCTGGTCATTGATTGAATGTGAGCGGCCGAAGATACGCCTGATCCGGCGCGATGGTAATGGCGAAGGCGTTGATGCGTGATGTGATCCATGAGCTGTGATCGGGACACCGAAGGACCGGAAAGCCATGTATCCGTTGAGGCCCGTGTTGTAATCGGCGATTGCGCACGCGTCCCAATAAGCATCTGGAATTGGCGCTCCGCGAGATCGCGATATCGCCTGTCGAACGTTTCGGCACTCTCAATACCGTGAACATCGCCAGGTCTCGCGGAATGAGACACATCGACTTCCGCAATGGTCCTGTACAGCCGTTCACCGAGTTCATGATACCTGAGACGACTGCTTCGTCAGCAGCACGTTGCCCGGATGGTAATCACGGTGGCTAACCCCTTCGGTAGCGGTGGCTGGCCCCACTGCGACGCGCTCGGCGAAGCGCTTTCCACGTGCTGGCATTGTCAGCCCATGATGGGATCTCCAGTTGGTCACGTTCATCCCAGCACCACATTACGCTTCACCGTACCTGCTGGACCTGATGAATTGAGCGATAGTGCCAGCCAGTTCATTCAGCTACGTGGACAAATCGACCGGCAAGAAGGTCAGGCGCGCCCGGCATACGGGTCATCAAAATGGATGGTATATCGCAGCGCACGGCATCGGAATTGAATGCGATCAAACGGGACAAGGAAGGTCCTCATCGACGCGGTCATCAATGCTGCTGCTTCACTCCACGACATCGGGTTCATTGGCCAGTCGATACCGTTTTGTGTATTGTCGCAAGACCAATTGCGTGGTCGCTCCGTGCGGGCCGACTATGTCGATCGCATAAATTGCGGCGGAACACGGAACCTCCGAAGAGCGGCACGATTCGCCGATGATGTGGCAGCATATGAGCACTTAATCAAGGCTACATAAACATAAC
>CAWGVL010000090.1:0-35994 GCA_963825845.1 Bryobacteraceae bacterium
ACGTGACCAATCACCCGCGATCAACGGCGCAGCATTTTACAATCCAAGTTGACGCGCCGTCGCCTACGCGCGGACCTGCAAGGCGCCGCATTCCGGAGAGTCACGGGTAATCCGCAGATTGAGTGTCACTCCGAATCGCCTGCTAATTACATTCGCGCCACTAACCCCTGAGATGCCCCCATCCACCCTGATCTTAGGGACTGCGGTTCGTTCGGAGATAATGCCTTCAATGCGATTGTTCATGGGATTGGCGTTGGCGGGAGCCGTTGCGGTGATGGCGGCGGGTCCGCCGGTAGCGGAGATCTCGAATGGAAAGGTCCGTGTATCGGTATATCTACCGGATCCAGTAAACGGCTTCTATCAGGGGACGCGCTTTGATTGGTCGGGTGTTGTCGCCTCCCTGGAGGCAAATGGCCGCAGCTACTACGGCCCGTGGTTTACGAAGCGCAGCGAGACCGTTCACGATTTCATCTACGACGGCGAAGATATCGTGGCAGGCCCGTGCAGTTCGACGATGGGTCCTGCCGACGAGTTCCATCCGCTCGGATACGACGCCGCGAAGCCAGGTGGAGCGTTCGTAAAGATCGGCGTCGGGATGCTGAAACGCATTGATGAGAAGGCCGTACGACAGGTGGAGGCTATATCCGATCGCCGATCACGGGAAGTGGTCCGTGAAGCGGAAGGGCGACTCGATTGAGATGCTCCAAGTCCTGAGCGATGGATCTTCGGGTTACGGCTACGAGTACCGCAAGACGCTCCGCCTCGTAAAAGGTAAAACCGAGATGGAACTCGCGCACAGCTTGAAGAACATCGGAAAGAACGCGATCGAGACGGAGGTCTACAATCACAATTCCTTAGCGATCGACGGCAAGGGGCCTCAGGCGGGCACAACGGTTATGCTGCCGTTCGCAGTCAGCACTGAGCGCAAGCCGCATCCGGAGTTGGCCGCGATCGAGGGGAATACGATTGTCTACAAGAAAACCCTCGCCGGGGAGGATGTTGTGTCTTTCCCAATCACTGGTTTTGGGCATACGGCTTCCGATCACCAGATCCGCATCGATAATCCGGCGCTGAAGGCCGGGGTGAGCATGCAGGGCGACAAGCCGCTAAAGAGCTTAAGCGTGTGGTCGATTCGAAGTAACGTTTCAGTCGAACCGTTCGTAGGAGTGTCGATCGCGCCGGGCAAAGAGTTTC
Organism: Bryobacteraceae bacterium; assembly: GCA_963825845.1. GTDB lineage: Bacteria > Acidobacteriota > Terriglobia > Bryobacterales > Bryobacteraceae > DASQDN01. The sequence continues at coordinate 1,195 of CAWGVL010000090.1, forward strand.
GGTGGAAGAGCTCCTACCGCTATTACTCCATTCCGTAGAATTTAACTTCCGTATTGATTGCGGGTAATCGGAGGCGCCGTTATCGCCATCTTCCGGTGGCGCTCCGTTCTCCGTTTCTGATCCCAACTCCGTCACGGCAGTGTCGGCGGGCAGCGGATATTCTGATAGTCACTGCCGGCCGCGTTGCGATTAACGTAAGCCCCCACGCGACATATCTGTTCCGGTGTGAAACCGAGCACTGCCTACAACTGCTCGTTTTGCATCACCGCCATCCCACTCTGCGCATATGGTCGCTGCAACGGAGCGCTTCGGCGTTCTGCAACAGCAGGCTGCATCACCACTTGACCATACTGGCTGACCGGCATAACGGGCCATTAACACCGACCTGATACGAATGACCCTGCTCCGGCGAGTTCGGGAACGTCAGGCGCCAGAGGCCATTTTCGTTCGCACGAACGCTGCACACATCAAAAACGCCGTGAGCCCGATCAGGCCTGCAACCGCAGCCGCGGCCTGACGTGGCCCGGGAAGGAAACGAGCGCTTTCGTCAGGCATGGGAGTGCTGGAACGAAACATAATTGGCTCCCCGGAACTGGCAGGCGCGTTCGGTGGAACATCCCACACAAAGCTGCTCAGCCCCATGCAGCAACCTCGCCGGGTCACCAGCACTCCATAATTGATGGTCGCCCCCTCAGGCACTGTAACGTCCGCGGTAAATCCCTCCGTTGTGCGTTTCATAATTTTCGCCATCGATCCCATTGGCGTTATGATGCCATCGTTCCGGTATCTGGACTCGACCGGATGCCACCCGTTCACGCCCCAAACCAGCCACGCCTCTCCTGCCAGCTGATGAACGTAGTGGATCGTGTTTGTGACGGGCGTCGCACCAACGGCATATACCACCGTGCCCGTCTCGTCGCATCGCAGCGGCGAGTCCACGCGTATGTCGGTACTGCCGGGGGTGACCGCAGGGTGCAAATCATCCCAGGTCGGCGTCAGGACTTTCTCGCCGCACTTCGTAATCACTATTCCGAAATCGAGAGTTGACCCGCGGGGTACCTGCAGCCTCGTCAGAAATTTGCCCCCTGATCTTACGAGAATGGTTTGCATCGCGTTGTTCTCGATCATCGTGTCTGCCGGCCGGACTTCTTTCGGCAGATTCTGCCAGCCATCCACGCCCCAGAGGAGTGCGGCCTCGGTCACACCCGCCGCGGAATACGTGAAGTCAACCCAAACCCAATCGGCGGGCTGGCTCAGATGCTTCATGTTCAGCGATTCAACAACCCTCGGGGGGTCCATACGAAGCTGATGATAAGGTTTCACACCCGCATTCTTAAGCATCTGCAGGTATCGAACCGGCTCGGCTCGGTCCAGCCAAGTGGGAATAAAACCTCTGTGGGTGGCGGCAAGTTCGGAAGGCGTGACCCCTCGATGGATATCGGCGAGCAATTTGTCCGCTCCCTCACGGAACCAGTTCGACCAGATGCGACCCTGTGCGGTGTTGAAGGGAACGAGTACCAGCAGGGCGACCGTAACCACCCCAAGCCCGACGCGTGCGGCCCTTTCCCCACTCAGGTTCCAGATGAACTGGCAGCAGTACATCATCGGTGCGGCCATCAATGCATACCGCAACGGCCACAGTCGAAAATCGAAGATCGCCGTGCTTCCCCTCGTGTACCCCAGCGCGAGAAGGTAGCCGGCGGACGCCGCAAAGAACACTGCCAATCCCACCGTGTTCTGCCTGTCTGTCCCGTGCGATTTCCTGAGCCGCCGGATCAGAAGCGCACCTGTACCAATCATGAGCAGAACCGCCAGCGGTACCGTCACCATATCGAGAACTCGAGCGGCCGGTCCAAATCCAAAAGACGCGGCGAGCGCAGCCGACCGCACCGCTTGAGCGAATGGAAGCCGGGTTGCCCCGTGTGGCGGAACTTCGTAGTCCACGAAGTAGATTAGCGATACCAGCAGCGTCAGGGCGCCTGCGGCGAGCAAAATGAAGCCCGCACGCCTTTCCTCACCTCCTCTGCGCGTCTGCATGAGTCCGGACACGATGAACCAGCCGTTGAGGAGGGGTACGAAGAGAAGCCCGGTCGCCCCTGTCAGAGGCAGCAGAACCAGTGCCCCGCCTCCAATCAGCGCGGCGCGCGGACTACGCAGCCCGGTCTTGTCGACCATCTGGAGAAGAATGATCGAGATCAAAACAAACGAGCAGACGAATGTGATCTGCCATGCCCACAGCATGTTCTCTGAATGGCCGAAATGCAGCGCAACCAGCGGAAACACAGCATCGGAGAACGCATACCGGCCGTCGCGAAGCGACACCGCCTTTCGGATGAATGCTGCAGCCACTGCTGCAATCAGCAGAATGTTGAGCACCTGAACCGATCGGAGTTCGCCGTGCGTGAGTCGCAGCATAGCAACCATGATGAGCCTGGGCAGCGGGACACGATGTTCATTGTTTTGTGACCAGAGCCAGGACGAGAAATCCGGCTGATTGCCTGTGAACGCACTCACAACAAACCAGTCCTCTCCGATAGGCACGTTTCGTGACGTGCCGCTCAGGGCCCACAGATCTGCTGCGAGTAGAAGCAACCACACGGACCAGACGAATGCCCACGTGGCATTCGCCCCCAGCGACGGCTTCGGCCTTCCGTTCGCGGTTGCGGCGTTCAATTCACATGCTCCTGTCGCGCGATTCGCCAAGAGCGGGCCCGGCTGGTCATCTGTGCTGTTCCGGATTCTATCGGAAGTTGCGTTTCATTGTCACATACGAATAAACTCGGCAACAGGCTCGTTTTGCTACTCTTGACGTTCCGGGCAGCGCTCTGCGCTGGCCAATCCTATGTCAGCAGTTACTGTGTCGAGCGATTCAATCCGGGTCCTGCGGGCACGGGAAGCTTTCCGGGACGATTATAGCCTCCGCCGCGATCCTATCGTCGAGGAACGCATGCTCTGGAGAGCACAGTCTCTCCGCCACTCCATGCACCTTCTTCCTGGGCAAACTATCCTGGAGATCGGGGCCGGAGCGGGCTATTTCACGCAACAACTGTACGCGGTGACGCGTGGGGAGAACCCAATAACCGCCATCACCTTCGGTAGCGATGAACGACCTCGTGCCATGCCCGCCGGGGTCGAGCACATCGACGCGCAATCCTGGCCGGATCCCCTTGCTGGACGAACATTCGACTGTATTGTTGCCGCCGATCTCCTCGACGCCCGTAACTGTGCCTCGTTCCTTCGAAATGCGTTCGCCCTTCTTGAACCCGGTGGACAACTCATGCTCTTCGAGAGCAATCCCTGGAACATCGTGCTCCGCGCGCGAAGGCTCGCCCGGTCGCTGCTGCGGGATAAGGATCCGCGCCACCTGCTGTCGCGATACCGGCTATACGAGTTGATGTCGCAGGTCGGGTTCGTCGGAATCCTCGCCGTCTACAACGATTTCGTGTACAGGCCCCTTACTCGCAGGCTCGTCTGGCTGCTACGGAATCTCTCGATCATTCTCGAAAACACTCCGGGTATCCGCAGCCTCGCAGGTACCGTTCTGATCCATGGTCGAAAGCCCGGCGAGAAACGCAGGCTCGCGGTACGCGGCGCGATGTGCGAACATGCAAGCCTCGTAAACGCTGTCTCCGTTGTTGTACCCTGCCACAACGAGGAGATGAATGTCCGCCCTCTCGTTGCCTCCATCATGGACCTCTACGGAGATTACATCCGTGATCTTGTCCTCGTTGATGACAATAGCAGCGACCGCACAGCTGACGTCATCCTGCAACTCGCGCGGGAGATGGGACAGGTCACACCTGTAATTCGCAAGCCACCGAACGGGGTTGGCCGTGCTATATCGGATGGATTGCGCGCCGCCAATGCGCCCTGGGTTCTGTCGATGGACTGCGACTTTACTCACCTGCTGCCGGAGTTCCGTGATCTGTTTGACGCCGCTGTCGCGGGCTATGACGTAGTCGTCGGCAGTCGCTTCTCCCGCCAGAGTGTCCTGCTCAATTACCCGCTCCCGAAGATCATCGCGAACCGCGGTTTCCATCTCATCGCGAACATCGTGCTGCGACGGAAGTTCCGGGACGTTACGAACAACCTGAAGATAATGCGCCGTGAGGTGGTAGATAATCTGCGGCTGCAGGAGCCTGGCTTTGCCGTAAATGCGGAAACAGGCCTGCAGCCGCTGCTGATGGGCTACTCGGTCCGGGAGGTTGCCATCTCCTGGATTGACCGGACGACAGACATGGGCACCTCGTCATTTCGACTTGCGAAAGTCGGGGGCGGTTATTGGCGAGTGCTCGCACGGCTGGCCCGGCAGACCCGGTTCGGGTGGCGGTCGCTCGATCGTCCGGGCTCCGGAGGACCCTGAGAAGACGTGGCAGTCTCTCATGAAGGCGAGAGCGAACGCGTTCTGCTGTTGTAGCGCTTTGTCCACGATATTGAAGACAATTCGGCGCAGGTCATACGTGATCTGCCATTCGGGAAAATGCTCCCGAAATCCGGCGTGGCGACCAGCAGATTCAGCGTGCCGCCGGCGTTCACGTCAAAGTCGTCGTACGGAATAGAGTCCGCCTTATCGTGCGACGGCTGGGCTGCGGTATGGATCGCAAAGTCAGGCCGCTCTGCAGCAATCACATCGCGAACCTGCTGCCGGTTCCGGATATCCACATCTCTGTGACGGTAACGCTATACGTCCCGGAGTAGCGACTGGAGAACCGGCGCGGTACTTGCTTCGGGCCGAAGAACCTGTGTCGCATGTCATTGTCACGACCGCGCATCACTCGCGAAATGTCGCAAGGGTTTATCAGCCCTCTGTGGTGGTTTGTTTCCGGATTACTCTCAGATCACGGGTAATCCGTCATCGATCAGCGCAGGAGGAAGGGAGCGCGTTGTCCGCGAGATCACTGACGGATTGCCGACAAGGCGGGACAGAATTGCTTCGAGTGTTCCACGCTTGGAGCTACCGTGTCGTGGCATATCTCGCCATCGTCGTCCTTACGTCACTCACGCTGCGGCGGCCGCGACCGAATTTGTAGTTCTTCAGAAAGCGGCTTATAACGCGCATTCCCACACATTCTCGCGCAGAGCCTATTTTTCAAAGCCCCGTATGTATGGGATGACCGGCGGCCGCGGCCCCGTGTTAAAGAGCGGTCCCCGTGTCGAGCGGTAGGTCATGTCCATGAACGGCGTCTTGATGCGGCGTCCGATGGCGATAGTAACGGCCGTTCTCCCAGTTTGAATCCATGTTGTACGACACAATCCCTGTGGACAGAAGCAGTCGCTCCGCATTGTATGGTTCCTTTCTGGTCAGCATCATCTCGATAAGCCAGTGCTCGTAGGCGTTCGCGGCGTGGTACTGGGAGTAGGGCCCGGGCCAGCCAAGCATCGAGATGATCGTCGGGTCCTTACGCCCTTCGATGTCGCCGGCGTAGGTCCACCCCACACCCCGGACCGAATATACCGCCGCTTTCGTCCCGTCACGATAGTCCACGATGGAGACGCTTGGTTCGCGGACGGTCTCCTGAAAGTGTCCCGGCTTCAGGTCAAAGCTTGTCCGCACTGCATCAAGCAGATTGCCCGCCCAAGGATTGCGGTCGGTCCACTTCCATGTTTCAGGCCCTTGAATGCACTGCACCGCCTCGATGCCTGTCTCACCGCCCTTGCGGCGTTCCACAAAGGACTGGAGCACGTCGACACAATGGAAAAGGCTTCCCTCATCTCCAGCGCTTCCAGCCACGACCGATGCCTTTATGGGCGTATCGATATCGAGTTCTATCTCGGGCTTGCGGTAGTAGAACGGTATGGAGGAACCGCCGTACAAGGGAAAGTTCAGCTCACGAGATTTGTCAAACATCCACTTGGCTTCGTCCCAACTGGTGGAGAGGTGCTTGTCGTTAAAGACCGGCACCGAGCGCTTGCTCTGCTCGAAAACCCGGATAATCTGCTGGTAGAGCCACCAGCGCGGATAGTATTTCTGCCCTTTGAGATTGCTATGATAAATCCCGTGTTCTCCGACTAGGACAACACCATCCACCGCAAGTTCCTTCCCCCCGAGCGTGAGGGCTTCACTTACTGTGTTAAAGATCGGAATGCCTTTCGATTTGCACACTTTCTGACCCAATCCGCTTTCTTGAAGCTGATGGATGTAAACGGACACAACGTCCACCCGCGAAGGAGTATGGGCGCCCTTCCACCAATAACCGTCCAACAGCTTGGTTATGATCCAGTCCGCATGTGATCCCGGAGCAGCCCAATAGGTGACGACACAGGCGATACGAGGCCGTCTTTCCGCAGCATGCGAAACAGTACCGGCTGCGATGCCGGCCAAAGCCGCCTTACCGGACATCCCCAGTATTTCACGCCGGGTGAAGAGTGGGTTCGACCCCATACGGTGATTTTCAGTCATGTAAAAACTCCTTGTGTTGCGGTCTGGCCGGTCATTGAAGGCTAAATTGTACCGCCGCGCGATAACTGTCGGGAACAACCGTCATACGCTTTGAGCCCAGGACCTCAGGGGCGCCTTGATGGGAGCTGATTTGGGGCCGCTCGGCGGCCGTTCCAGCGGCGCCAAGACCTGAGGCCGTGTAATCGCCGATTTTGCCGAAGTACCTGTCAGGATTCATCCCCACAAATCGGCATGTCGGGTTTATGCCCCCGTCGCTGCGCAGAAGAAACCAGAGTGGCGACAGTCCTGCGCGATTAAGGGAACCGTCTCATTCATTGAGCAGGCGGATATCGATTGAGCAACCACACATCCCTTAAAACCGCATTCGGAGTGCAGGAATATGTTAGCCTATTTCATCTGGAGTGAGTCGATGAAAACCTTATCTTTCGTTCTTCTCGGCGTGCTGGCTTCGGTCGGTCTGTTCGGGCAGAATGTGGCGCCAGCCACAACGCACCTAAAGGTGGGAGACGCCGCGCCTGAGTTTAACTTGCCGTCCACCCAAGGCGATCGCGTTAAGCTCTCCGATTTCAAAGGCAAGAACACCGTCGTGCTGGCGTTCTTTCCGGCGGCGTTCACGGGTGGTTGAACCAAGGAATTTCAGGCGTACCAGGCTGGTATCGCCAAATTCGAGGCGCAGGGCGCAAAGGTCTTCGGCATCAGCACCGACAACGTTCCCTCGCAGCGGGAGTTCGCTCAGAAAAACAATATCTCCGTTCCGTTCCTGAGCGATTTTGCAAAACGGGAAGTCTCGGCAGCCTATGGAGTGCTGAACAAGGAGGCCGGTGTCGCGAACCGCGCGACATTCGTGATCGACTCCGGGGGCAAAATTACCTACATCGAAGAGGGCAAAACGGCGATCGACCCAGTCGGCGCCACCGAAGCGTGCAGCCGGTCGGCGCACAAACCGGGACAGTAGCGCCATTACTGAAGCGACTACGCCCACTCGAACCGTGGGCCTGCGTCGAGGTTCGCCGGATCAGCAGGCGGCAAGAACAACCGGCAGACTCATTGAAGTTGTCATGCGCCACCTGGGGCGCCCGTGTTCACGAAGAATCCTGCTAATTCGGCGGCCTCTGTTCCGAGAAAATACGCGCGCCAAAACAAGATGGTAAGCCGGATTAAGACTGTGAAGTCGTTAGTTCCTGCTGGCGACACGAGACGCGCCTGATTACTCATTGATCGGCGGTATGCGATTTTGCATGGTTTCTGCTCTGTTGATTTTTCGGGGTCGAAAGGGTGCGATCGCTCACTTTGACCCTTTTTCCCAGAGGTAATTGAGGGGGCATCTCAGGGCCAAGGCGTTATCGGTAGTGGTGTGGGTGGGTTGGTGATACCAAGGCTTGAATCCTCACCGTATGCTCTTGGAACCACGTCGCATTCTATCTGCCGCATACACCCGGTGGAATGGTCGTGGCTGAACTCCTCGACTTCCCCGGCGCCGTGAACTCAGGGGGGTCGACCGCGAGCCCTCATGTGTGGATCAGGACGGGCAAGCCGGCTAGTAACAGACAATCACGAAGGGGCAACTCAACGGTGACGGACATCATCCAGCGGCAGTCATTCGTCGAGCGGCAGCCTTACGCAATTCTGGCGAGCAGGGATTCCTCGCTTCCTCAAGCGACTGTATTGCCATGCCGCGCGTGACCGTTGCGAACTGTCTAGGGAACTCACCGAGAGCATGACAAGCTAGATAACGCAACACTTGAAATGACCTGGGACGGAGCCTAATCTCGCTCGTCCCACGCAACAGGTCATATTCCGGATTGCGTTGCCTCGGCGAGTGTAGTCCAGCCGAAATCACGTATGCTCATCTGCGCAACCGCTCCTCGTCTGTTGTCGATCTTCGATCGGAAAACAGACGACTTCTCCGATGCCGCTGGTGGGACCAACTAGTTTGACAATCGGCTTCTGGTAGATCGAGCGATGGGGATATACGCCGAGCCTTGACTACTGCTGGGTTGTGGGAGAAGACAACTTTGATCGTGACGGCTGGTCATCCCATGCGAGTTGCTCGAAAACGTCAGATCCCGCACGTCATCAAACTGGCCGGAACGCATCGAACACCTCAACATGGAAGCTGTTTGGCTCCGCGGCGCCCAAGGCGTTCTTGCTGGCCATTGCCGCAGGTCAGATCCGTACCACTGAACTGTCCATCAACAACTGCTCTTTCGAGCGACGACCAAAAACTGCTTGCCGAAGAACGGCCACACCCACGGCATTGCGAGGTATGCTTTCAGCATTATGATCGGGTACGTGCGTCCTTGTGACATCGTATACGGCAGGAATCGACCTACGCATACGTCTAGCTCAAATCCGCACTTCCTGAGCACCTCAGCGAGTGACAATTCGGTAAGAGGAATGTAGTGGTCGAAGAAATCCCAGTACTCCCCGGGCACATATTTGATGTTCGGTCCCATCATTATCAGAGTGCCGCCGGGACGGAGCGAGCGCCATGCATTCCCAAGTGTGGCTTCCAGTGCCGCTTTATCCGGCAAATGCTCGAAGAAATTGCTCGTGAACACCGCATCGAGCGTGTTCGGCGCGATATCCCAGGCGATGGAACAGTCCTGCTGGATGACTGTTACCCCGGGCGCGGCGAGTGTGCTTGCCACCGGGTTAAGATCCATCGCATACTTCCGCCGTGCTGATACCAAATTTATAAATTCGCAGTACCCGCACCCAAGGTCCAGCACTGTCGCATTCGGTGAAATCCACTTCGAAAAGAAAGAAGACAAGACCTTCCAGACCTGTTTGCGATACTCCGATTGTCCGGAGAATCTGTTCTCGTATATCTTCGCGAGATCGGTGGGAGAGTGGACGGGCATGTTCTTAAAACGACCAAAGCGGGCAGCGTGAGTAAACGGAGTTCATCGTGTGGTATGTCGGTACATCAACGGACATCGGAGTTGCCTGTCTCGGTTCTTTCCGAGGGAGGCTCCACTATATAAAGTACCGGCGGGTCGACCGAGTCCATCGGCACTACGCGATAGCCGCTCCTCACCAAGTGCCAGGGAAGGTAATCTTCAGGTAGAGTCGCTAAAAGAAACCTCGGGAATTTGGTCAGCATTTCATCGTAGCTCATGATGGGTAGCTTTGTGCGGTTCTTCAGCGAGGACATAAGGAGCGACGCCGAATCGACATGCCTGTAGTGCATCTGCAGGTCACGATTCAGCGGATAAATCAGGCGCCTGCTAATTCGCGGTGCAGCGTAGTACGACAACTCAATGAATGCGCGGTTGTTCGGAACGACTATGGGAATGGCATCTTCCGGCAATGTCTCGAGTTTCACCCTCAATTTTTCGGCCTCGCGCAGGACAGGCTTGCTGTGTAAATACCGGATTTCACGCGCGGCAATGATGGTAATCAGAACGGTCGCCAGGGCGACCGCTGCCATCACCTGACCGCGTGATGCTATGTGCAGTAGGCCAGCGATCAAAATGGCGAAGCCGATAACTCCCCAAGCAAGGTACCGCGGAAGGAACATGTTGATCGTATATTTTGACATCACGATCACGATGGCGGGTATGAGCAGCAGCGTGATCATCGCAGCCCACTCCGCAGCTATAAATCCGCCGCCCCGCGTCGGCGATGTTGGAGGTGATGGTGTAAAAACACTAACCGCGGCCAACGCCAGAAATCCGAGTGCAGCCATAGGCAAAAAAAACTCTATATAAAACTCCGGAATCTGGTCCCAGGACACCGGTGAGTGAAAGTGTGCTTGAAAGCGCCTACTCCCCTCGATAATGCGACCGTGCGCCGCAAGCACTAGCAGGACGGGAAGTATAACAGCAGCCAAAAGGCGAAAATCCAGCACTCTCGACCTGCCCCACCGCACGATTTCTGCGACAAGAAGTGATCCGATAAAGAAAACCGAAAAATAATGCATTGCGGTCATTAACCCAACGCATGTTGCAAGTATGGTCAAGCTCAGGGTTCTGCGCCTGCCATCGACCGCAGCCTGCCACGCAACCAGTGCGCCGGCGACGCAACCGAGTACGATGCCATACGGTCGTCCCTCCGACGCGTAATAAAGACTCGCGTTACACGCGAGCAGCACCGCACAGAATGCATATATCGCAGGCAACCGCCGCCGGCAGAACGCCAACACGCAGACGATCATAATCGCAAACCCGATAGTCGCTGGTAATCGTACGGCCAGCGCTTCCGGCTGGACTACCTGCAGTAAGGCATTAACCATAATCGAGTACAGTGGCGGTATGCCATCTGTGCCCTCGGTCGTTGCCTCGATGATCGCACGGGGCCCTGGCTGACGCGCCGTCGTAATTGTGTATAGCTCATCAATCCACAACCACGAATGAATGTCTTTTATGATTGCGCATGCAACCAACAGGACAACAAGAATTGCGGTCCAGCGCCAGAAGTGCCGCTCCAGATTTGCATTTATGTCATCTTGGGTTCGAAGAAACGCACTTCGATCCCGCACAGTGAATGGATTCAACAGTTGCCTTCCTGTAATCTCCGCGGCTGAAGTATTTTTCAAGCCAGCAATAAAAAGTAATAAACAAATAGCGGCTGCCCATCTCCTTCAGCTTCAGTTTGGATTCCCCGGTGCGCCGGTTCCGCCATGTGATCGGTGTTACCGTCCATGAGTAGCCGCGCACAATCGTCTTGAGCGGTAATTCAATCGTGAGATTGAAGTGAGGCGACAGAAATGGACGGCACCCTTCGATAACCGAGCTGCGATACGCCTTGAATGCATTCGTGAAGTCGTTCAGCGGCACGTTGAAAAGAATCCGCAGAAACATGTTTGCCAGGCGGTTGACATATAACTTCAGAGCAGGATAATCGATAACTCCCCCGCCTCGAATAAAGCGGGAACCAAACACCGCGTCCCAACCCTCGTTCAGAAGCTGCCAGTAACGGACAACGTCGCGGCAATCGTCGGATTCGTCAGCCATCATTACGACTACGGCATCGCCGCTCATGTGTTCGAAGCCGAACGTTATAGCGCGCCCGAACCCGTGTGGGCCAGGGTTCTGCAGAGGACAGAGTTCCGGGATGTGGTCCTTCAATTCCGTTAGCAGCCGCCACGTGGAATCCGCGCTCCCATCGTCTACCACGACAATCTCGTGTTTAATATCGTGCAGGCGCAATTCGAGATGCAGATGCTCAACAGTCGCTGTGATGCAACCCTCCTCATTGCGCGCGGGGATCACTACCGAGAGCAACCGAATTGGAGGGCGGCCGTCTTCTCCGGCGTCTTCGTTCATAAGCCACTCCGCTGCAGCCAATCCGGATGCTCAGTTGCATGAGTCGCAATTTGGCTGAGAATGTCTGACAGACTGATCGAAGGACTCCAGTCGAAATCGCGGGCCGCTTCGTTGTTGTCCATAACAATCCACGGGAGATCGTACCGGCGCGGTCGGGACGTCGCTTCCGGGCTGATGGACTCCGAAGCGATCATTGCACCAGGAGTTTAGTTGAGCGAGCGACATGGCATTGTCGGGTCCCCCTCCGACCGTGTATATGCGTCGCCCGTTTTGCCGCGCGATCTGCATCTGCCTTCGTAAGAGTGTTGCGAGATCTCCTGGATGTAGTGCATCCCGGACCTGTTTGCCGCCGCCATCAAACCCAACATACTTCAGCGCACGGCGCCGCAAGTGAGCATTAACCCAGAACGCAAAAATGCCCTGGTCCGGTGTCCCAAACTGGCCGGGACCCGCCATTACACCACAACGATTCACCCACACCGGCAACCCAAATGCCGCGCCGTATTCAAGCGCCAGAACCTCGCATGCGAGCTTCGTACTTCCATACAACGAAACGGGAGCCTGCGTCGAGAAGTCGGGACCTATCCCACAATCGCACACACCAGTCGGCAGCGGACCTGAGGTATCGAGTTCAAACGCTTGCCCATTATCACGCAAACGAAGAGCTGCTAATGCAGGAATAGAGTATACACGGCTGCTGCTTAAAAGCAGCAAGCCGGCGTCGTGTCGCTTGCAATATTCAAGTACGTGAATGAGACTCGAAAGATTGTGTTCGAGCAACTGCCGGCTCGTGCCATCCACGCCAACTCCCGCCAGCACGCTTGGGTTTGCCGCAGCATCGATGACCCAGTCAACCTTCGGCAGGGCGTCGAAGTCGGACGCGCATCGGATGTCCGCGTGTATGAAGTTGACGCCCATTTCACGCAGACGCAATCGGTTTGTTTCCGACCCGGCACGCATCAGGTTATCCACTCCAACGATGTTCGTCCTTCCGTGCTCTCGAGCAGCGTCTCAGCCAGGGTGCTACCGACAAATCCGCAAACACCCGTGATGAGCAGGTTCATTGGGAAGTTCCTGCACTGTGGCGCACCGTCCAGCTTTCCGCAATTTGTTCGAAGATTTCATTCAGGTGGCGGGTGATCGTCCAGGCGGGGTAGTGTTCGTGCATCTTGCGCAAATCGCTGTAATAGCAGATGTGGTCGCCGATCCGATTCTCGTCCACGTACGACCATTTCATCGGCTTTCCTGTGATGCGCTCGATCGTACTGAAAGCTTCCAGGATAGAGCACGAATTACTCTTGCCTCCGCCCAGATTGTAAACTTCGGCAACGCGCGGCCGCTTGTAAAACTCGAACATGAAACGTGCTACGTCTTCAGAGTGGATATTATCGCGAACTTGCTTGCCTTTATATCCGAACACGCTGGTATTCTCGACCTTCCACATTGCATTTGATCAGAAAACTAAGAAAGCCGTGTAGTTCAACACCGGAATGATTCGGTCCTGTCAGGCAACCTCCGCGCAAACAGCACGTTGGCATGTTGAAGTAGCGCCCATACTCCTGCACCATTACGTCTGCCGCGACCTTAGAGGCGCCAAACAATGAGTGCTTGCTCTGATCGATATTGAAAGTCTCGGCGATACCGTGTTCGTAAGCCGGATCGTCGTAGTCCCAGCGCGTAGCAGACTCTTTGAGACTGATTGTGTTGGGCCTGTCGCCATAAACCTTGTTTGTTGAGGTGAAGATAAATGGGGACTCAGGACAGGATTGCCGCGCAGCTTCCAGCAGGTTGAGTGTCCCAAGCGCATTCACTTCAAAATCAAGGAAAGGAATCGCGGCTGCCCGGTCATGAGACGGCTGAGCTGCCGTATGTACGATCAGATGCGGACGAACCTCCGCTACGAGGCGCCGTACTCGGTCTCGGTCCCGAATATCTATCGGTTCATGCTGGTAGTCAGGGATTTCCTGTCTCAGTCTCTGAAGCGACCAACTCGTATCACCCTCAGGTCCCAAAAACACCGCACGATGGTTACTGTCGACACCGGTGACAGCAAATCCCTTTGTTGCAAGAAATACAGCGACTTCTGAACCAATGAGGCCACATGCTCCCGTAACAATGGCTTTCTTTCCAATCATCCCCCCAAGTATAACGGCGTAACGCATGCGCGGGTTGTCGTTATCCGACAGCGGGCTTCAGACAGGAACTGCTGGAGGGCCGCTGTTTCATTTGTTTCTGTCAACGGCTACGGATATCGCCAACATCGACACGGCAAATATCGGAACGCCGACGGTTGAGGAGATTCAACAGGTGGCCTGTTGTTCTTTGGGTCGGATGGGAGTCCGTCAACTTCCTTCATCCAGTGGTCGGCGAATTTCAGTGCCGCCTGTGATTTGGCGATTGGAATGTCACGCAGCGGGTTCTTGTTCTCTGGCGACGAACTTATCGGGATACCAATCCGTTATGCGCTCAATGGGTCTCCCCGAGTTTGCAACGGCTCAGGGTGTGAGCCAGGTTCTACCGGAGCCTAGGTCGTTTTAGACTCACGTTACCGGCGGTGGGAGTTTCCCGACTCCACCGCCGCTGTCATGAAAACTGAAGTAGCGCACAACATTCTGTTTAGCGCTTACTGGGTGGCATTTACAACGAGAACAAAGACCGCGTTACGAAGAAACCGCGCACAACGAGTGGCTATTCAGGACACAACCACTTCAGGAGGAGCCGGTGCGCGTTAAGCGCGATCCGGATGCGGGTGCTCCTGCTCGGCCCGCCCCGGCGCTTAAGCTATGGAGGCAATGAGAAGCTGGCGCAAGCAGAGACCTTCGCGAAATGACCAGTATGACCTGACCCGGTTATACTCGTCCCCTGCCGAAGCAGGATTCCATGACGAAGGTTACAAGGAGCAAACATGGACTTACGAATCTATTAACGCAAGGTGGGTTGGGCGCTCGCTACGCTGTGCTTCGGCGCAGGTGTCAGCGCTGGAGCGGCAACTATCAGTGTGACCTATTCATATACCCTGACTTCTAGATCAGGGGATCCAGCCATCCACCATTGATTGGCGCCGGCAGCGGATCGCTTCTTCCGCTTGGGGACATGGCTTGGAGTGACAGGTCCTTTCCCGACCATTTGCAGCTGTTCAAAGACGCGGTCTAACACGCCGCTCTTGGCCCGTGGATTCATGCGCGTATAAATCATATGGCAGCGGCCGAACGTTTTTGGAAGTCCCGGCCACTTGCACCCCTGTTCGGCTACGTACAGGATTGCTTTGAGCACTTTCAGGTTTGTCAAACTCACATTGCCGCGCTGTACAGGCAGGCTGTCCTTGATCCGCGCGTACTGCTCTTCCGAGATTCCCATCCTTCAAACATTCTAAACATCTATTGTTTTATCAATTTGAACGGACTATCCAATGAGGTTTTTGAGGGGCACTCGGGCTCCGCGAAAGCATCGAGTTCCGCTCATCACTTCGGGATCGCCGGCATCACTGGCTCGGCCATATCCTTTCGTTTGGTCGCTCGATTACTCCCGACACGCCGCCAGTATCACGCCGATGCACCACAGCCGCTGCTTGCAGCCAAGGTATCGCTGGGCCGTCTGGACGTTCTGCACGAACAGAAACTGGATCTGCTCGGAGCTACGCCCGCCAAATCGCGCCGAGCACAGGCGTCGTGACGACTGACCAGATCACCTTTGGGCTGAACCCTCTTGGCGCGATCCCGGCCGGCTTTGTTGATGGCACGGAATATCGGTCCACTACCCAAGGCCGGCAAAAAACCCACTGCTCCTCTCTTCGTAGGAGGTCCTCAATGGTGACGCTCGGCAGTTCAGGTCGGCGCGGCGTTCTTCCGCGATACGCGGCAGAGACCCTTGCTGCGTGATCCTCACGTCAGCGGATCGGTAACGGACACTGAAGGCTTATCTCAATTATCGGCAATCTCGCCGCCCGAACCGTGCACTTTGGAGCAGCGCCGTCGGTACGCGCGCCCGTATCGCGACGCAAGGATGCATGGCTGTTCAAAGAACCTCTAGGTGAGCAGTGCTCGGAGAGTGTATCTCCAACTCCGCGGCAAAGCATTCAACATCACGAACACACGTTTTCGCTGCTCCGGACATGAATTTCAGGTCCACCAGCTTCGGAGTATCCGCACTCAGGCCAACAGCCCGAGACAGTTACAAGTCGCAATGAAACGTTTCTGATAGAGCTTCATTCGTACTGGCCGCGGAATCGATATCTTTCAACTGTGTGGCACACCTACAGGTCCGACGCCGGCCGATGACGTACTTCTTTGAAGCTTGAGATATGATGCGCACAGGAATCTCTGATGGAACGTGTACTCCTTTCGATTTTTCTCGTCGCTGCGACAACTCTTGCCGCAGAAAAGAAGATCTTGATTCAGGCATCCGACCGCCAGAGTTGGGTGTCCAGCGACGCTGCCCTGGCGAGATACCGCGCGGCAGCAGGAACTCAGGCTGATATCGTTGTCGTCCGATCTCCCGCCGAGTTCGCCCGCGCGGTGGTCGACGCCGATGCGATCATTGGCGGAATTTCGAAGCAGGAATTCCCTACGGCTAAGAAGCTGAAGTGGGTGCAGACCATCAGTGCCGGCGTGGAGGCGTACTCCTTCTGGCCGGAGTTCGTTAAGAGTGACGTGCAACTGACGAACTGCAAGGTAGTTCAGGGGCCGACGATCGCTGATCACGCGTTTGCCATGTTGCTGGCGCTCACACGCGGGTTGTACGACTACATCCCGAACCGCGCCAAGCGCGAATGGGGCAACCGGAGCAGTACACCAGAGGGCATGACCGAATTGCCCGGTATGACCGCAGTGATCATCGGCGCCGGCGGCATCGGTACGCAGATCGCGCAAAGGGCCAATGGGTTTGGGATGAAAGTCATCGGCGTGGACCCGAAGGACATGCCGGTTTCCAACTTCTTTTCAGAAATCGTGCCTCCGGACCGACTCGATGAAGTTCTGCCTAAGGCCGACGTAGTCTTCGTCGCCGCTCCACTAACTCCCAAAAGCGAGCATATGATCGCCTCGAGACAATTCGATGCGATGAAGCGGGGAGCTTACTTCATCGCCGTTTCCCGGGGAAGGCTTTATGACAAACCAGCGTTAGTAAAGGCGCTGGATTCCAAGAAACTCTCCGGCGCCGGCCTTGACGTGACCGATCCCGAGCCGCTGCCGGCAGAGGATTCCTTATGGAACTTTCCAAATGTCGTGATCACGCCCCACGTTGCCTCTGCCGCCGAGGGCTCGAATCAACGCCGGATCGGAGTGATCGAAGACAACATCCGCCGCTTTGCGCGCGGCGCCGCATTGACACATGTAGTCGACAAGACACAGGGCTATTAGTTTTTCAACTTTATCCGTGGCGGCTCGTGGGGAGGACGCACTGTCTTATTCTGATTGCCCTCCGCCGAGTTTGAGTAGTTCGGTGGAGGTTGCGGCAAGAGCGAATTCCTTGCCGAAGCCTAGCCGGCAAACACGCGCTTGGGGACGACAACGTCTTCCGCCAATGGCCGTCTGCCAACACTCTAGTCGAGTTGGGGAATCGCGGCGCCGTCTGCGCGCGGATCGGAGGCGGCCGTGTTCACTTTGGTCTTCGCGTTATGCATAACTGCATTGCCCCGTCCCATGCGTGCACTGTACGGTTGCGCGATGGTGATCTGGTGCCCCATTGAGGAGAGTTCGCGCAGCGTATCAAGGCCAACCCGCGCTTCGATGATGACGTCACAACCCGTGGGGCGGGACTTGGTAAACCGGGGCGCTTCCAGCGCAGCTTGGAGGTTCATGCCATGGTCGGCGATGTAGGAAACGAACTGGGCATGGGCTAGCGGTTGGTTGGCTCCGCTCATGATGCCGAAGCCGATATGCAAGTCGTCCTTTTGCATGATGGCGGGAATGATGGTGTGGAAGGGGCGTTTGCCGGGTGCTAGCGCGTTGGCATGTGACGTATCGAAGCTGAATCCGCCACCACGGTTATGTAGATGGAATCCCATGCCATCGACGGTAACGCCCGAGGCCCACAGGCCCGAAACGCTCTGGATCCACGAGGCAATGTTGCCATAGCGGTCGACAACGGAGAAATAGGTCGTATCGCTGGAGGCCGCAGGCGTGCCGGCTTCGACGGCGCAGTTGGCTTGCTCATTCTTGATCAGCTTGGCACGCTGCGCCGCATACGGTTTGGAGATCATCCCCTGCGTAGCTACCTTTATCACACGTGTGTCTGCGACATATTTCAAATCGGCGTAAGCAAGTTTCATCGCCTCAATCTTGCGATGGAACTCCGTTGCGCTAAATGGCGCTGCGGCATCGAAGTTCTCAAGAATGTTGAGCATCGACAGAGCCGCCAATCCTTGTCCGTTGGGCGGAAGTTCGTGCACGCGCCAGCCGCGATAGGTGGTGGAGATTGGAGTCACCCATTCGGGTTCAAAACTGGCCAGATCGTCAGCCGAGAGGAGACCGCCTAACCTCTTCGATTTGGCTAGAATGGCGGCCGCAATTTCACCCTTGTAAAAAGCGTCGGCTCCGCCGGACGCTATCAGACGCGTGGCTTTCGCCAGATCGGGGTTCCTGTAGATTTCACCCACGAGCGGCGCCTTGCCGTTCGGATAGAACACACGCGTCCCTTCGGCATCCTTTCGGACAAGGTCGGATTCCCACACGCGGCCCACCATCTCCTGCATTGGGAAGCCCTCCCCGGCTAGACGGATGGCTGAGTCGAACAGCTTGTTCCATGCCAACTTCCCGTGGCGCCGGTGCATCGCCTCCCAGCCACGGACACAACCGGGAACAGTAGCGGAGTGGATTCCCGTGCGGTGCATCTTCTTTAAACCCTTCGCCTGTAAGGCTTCGATCGTCATCGCTCGAGGCGCCGGACCACTGGCGTTGAGGCCTGTGATCTGGCCGGTGCTGGCATCGCGGTACATGACGAACAGGTCACCGCCAATACCGCACATCATTGGTTCCACAACGCCCAGCACAGCGTTAGCGGCGATGGCAGCGTCCACTGCGCTTCCGCCCTGTGAGAGAATCATCGCGCCGGCTTGAGAGGCGAGAACCTGACTGGTCGCGACAATTCCACCCCGGGCGATCACCATTGAGCGGCCGTGGACGCGGTCAGTCTTCTGGGCGCGCAAAAGACATGGCGAGAAAGCGAAGAGCGGTAAGAAGTCTCGGCGAAGCATTCTCCAAAGGATATTCCTTTGGCGGCCGCTCGGTCTATCGGGACATTGCTCTAATTCTCATCGCCTGCACTGGATACCTGTCACAGACTTCGTAGAAATGCGACGAGGTCTTGCTTCTCCTGTGCACTGAATCCAATGCCGAATCGCCTGTCGTAGAAATCCACAACATCGGTCAAAGTCCCGGCAGAACCGTTGTGGAAGTATGGGGGACGTGCAGCGAGCGCCCGGAGAGTCGGACCCTTGAATTTTCCGATATCGGCCCACTTGCCGCTAATCAAAGCCCGTCCGGGATCAGTTGTTTTTATCACTTCGCGCCTTTTCTTGCTGCGCAACGTGTAGAGAGGCATGTCCGGTGTGCGGCGGTTCTCATCGGAGATACCGATGTTGAGAGGCATCGAAACAGAGTGGTTGCCGACGTTCGGAGTGTCGTGACACGTCGTGCACGTCCCTTGAAGGACGGGTACATTCAACGCATCATTGAGTCCGCCAACTTCTGAAATCGCAATACTGCGGGTGTTGAAGATCTGCTCGCCTCTCGCAACTGCCTGTCGTGCGGAACTCCTGTTTTGTGTTTCTCCAAGGTCCGCAAGATCATTGCTCGACCCGGTCACATTTTTCCATGCTGCGAAAACGCGCATTGCTACAGGATCGAACGATGCTCCGGTGGGGTTCATGCCAACAGGGTCATTGATGCCGATAAAGAATGGCTCCCGCATGAGTGCAGCCGGGCCGGCGGTCGCTCCGCGGGCAACAAGCGCACCTGCGGCTTGGTCCCATATCTGAGTCGTATGCAGTCCAAGCACGAAATCAACAATCTCTCTTAGCTGCGCCGGCGTGGGCTCCTTAGAAGCCTGAGCATGGCCGAGAGTGGCATCGGCTGCCTGCCGCCTGAGGTTTGACTTGAGGGTGTACTCATCCGTGATCGGATCGAGTGTTTCCCGCCCGTCCCACATCACTGCGCTCACAAAGCGTACATTTGTGCCCGGCAGAGGGCGCCGGAACAATGACAGCTCGGCGACAGACGCGAACCGGTACGGATCGTCTACAGCTATGAGTTCAAACTCGGCATCCTTGGGTAAAGGGAGACCTACGCGGATAACGCCCTTACTGAGAAGCATGCTGTATGCCAGCCGCCGCTTCTCGATCGTAGACACGTCCGATCGCGGACTGTTGGATCCATCATTCGTCCGGAAGACGGGATCAAGACCGGCGCTTGTGTCAAACACTTGCCGGAGGTTCGCCGGCGTAATGCTCCATGCTGCATCGGGCTGGTGGCAGTGGACGCACGCGCGGCCATTGGTTCCGAGATCCTGGAAAAAGGGATTTTGCCGGTCTATGGTCCCTTGAGTACTTACCGTACTCGCATAACCGGTTTCGTTTCGGGTCGTCAACACCGGCGAGGTTGTTGCATCAGAAGCTGCGTATGAGATAGCCACCGTAGACACCGCCAAACCTGTTGCGATCAACCCAGTCCGGATCATTTCAGTGCGCCGACGCGCAACGTTAGGCATAGGAATACTCACAATCGTTCTCCAATCGGTGATAGATGCGCACTGGTACAAGCCAAAGGTGATCGTGTGATCATGCCACAGACCTCAGGGGTTTGTTCGCGGGACAGGAGGCGAGTGAGTGGCGCAGGGCGCCGTACCCCCCGATCTTCAACACAGTCGGCCGGACCAGTCAGGTAGCCCCGATAGTCTCAATGAAGCAGCCGCGGAGCCCTGTGATCAGGAATGCGCGACCAGTGGCTATTCCGATGAGTTTGAGCCAGTCAGGTATGAAGGCACTGTGAGCCCGCACTCCCGACCCGCGCAATTCTGAATCGTGTTGCATCGCGAGATCAGAGCTACCCATGTTGAGTTTGAAAGTAGCGTCTGAAAATACGTTAGCCACTCCCGCAGACCAAGCGCGGTTCAACACTCGTTAATATGCACAATTCGGCAAGGGGCAGAGTAGCATGCTTTTTATGTGTTTGCGACAGGTTAACTGTGTCCATCCAACATTAACGTGTCGGGACTTACCAGCGAGTGAGCGCAGCTTCGGAAGCGGTCTACCAATGCATGACCTGACCACCGTCGACATTGATGGTCTGCCCGGTCACTTGCGATGCACGTGCCGACGAGAGAAACACCACCATGTCCGCCACGTCCTCCGGAGCCTGCCAGCGGCCGAGCGGCACGACCGTACGCACCTTGTCTCCCGCCCACTCCTCGTAGGAACGCTGGCGACCTGGCGGCTGCTGACCGTTCCATGCCTCCCAGACACGCCGGTTCAGAGGTGTCTTCACCATGCCGGGATTCACGATATTGACGCGAACATTGTGAGGCGCCAAGTCCTTTGCCAAGCACTGCGCGAAATTGATGTTTGCCGCTTTGCTGGCGCTGTAAGGTGGATCCGTCTGTGAACCGATCTGGCCGGCCACGGATGCGATAAACACCATGGTTCCGGCTCGGCGAGCAACCATTCCGGGCGCAACGGCATGCGCCACATGAACCATTCCCATTATGTTGACGTCCAGTACTCGCGGCCAGTCACCCGGTTCCAGGTTGGTAAAGGGAAAGCCGAATTTGCCTGATCCCATCGCGGCCGCATGCACGAGATGAGAGATTGAGCCTAACGTAGCTTCCGTTTCCCGCATAGCGGATTGCACGGCTTCACCGGCGCTGATATCGACCCTCTTGCCGAGCGAGGCATTGCCAAACTGATGAGTGAGTGAAGCAGCCTTCTCGTCCACCTCAGGCGACAGGTCCCATAACGCGACGCTGCATCCCTCGCGCGCCAAGCTTTGGGCGCAGGCCCAACCAATGCCGCTGGCGCTCCCGGTAACCACTGCCACGTCTCCCTTCATTCCGAATTCCATTCCCCGCCCTCGCATTCTATGTTTTTTAGTACGTCAACAGGATACGACCCCGTCAGCCTGTCGTTCCATCGGTGATGCTTTGCTGATCATGTCAGTAGCAACCGACTACTCTCCCACGGACCAGCCGAGTCCATTGAGCACATAGGCGGCCACGGAGCGATGACTATCATCTCAGCGTTCCACGCTTTGCTAGTCTCTCTTCTAATGGGCATTATGCGCTTGGGCTCACGCGGTTCATTGCAAAGTTTGGCAGCTTACGTAGCAATGTTAGGCGTCAGCGTTGCAATGTTCTTGTGGATTCGATCAGCGGGAAGCAGGCTGGTTCCTTCCGCCGCCGGCGAAGTGTCGTTTGGCAAGACAGTCACGACCCGATTGGACGTGCTTCCGCACGTACTGCTCGCGCTTGTCCTGATAATTGCTCTTGCGCGACTCGTAGGTTGGCTCTTTCACCGGATCCACCAGCCTGCAGTAATGGGT
This sequence comes from Bryobacteraceae bacterium, assembly GCA_963825845.1. Lineage (GTDB taxonomy): Bacteria > Acidobacteriota > Terriglobia > Bryobacterales > Bryobacteraceae > DASQDN01. Next base: position 23,394 of record CAWGVL010000090.1, read on the forward strand.
GAGGTCGTTGCAGGAATCGCCCTCGGTCCGTCGCTGCTCGGCCGCTTTTCACCTGAGACGGCATCGATGCTCTTTCCAGCGGACATTGCTCCGTTCTTGAGTGTGTTGGCTCAGGTCGGTGTGATTCTATTCATGTTTCTGGTAGGACTCCAACTCGACATCGGCTTGCTGCGGCACGGCACCCATAGCTCCGTCGCGATTTCTCACGCGAGTATCCTGGCTCCGTTCCTGCTCGGTTCCGCGGCCGCGTTGTGGATGTATTCCGATTTTGCTGCGCCAGGCGTGCCCTTCACCGTCTTTTCGCTTTTTCTTGGCGTTTCGCTCTCCGTCACAGCATTCCCGGTACTCGCACGGATCCTGATTGATCGCGGGATTCAAAGCACCAGGCTCGGTATACTTGCGCTCACTTGTGCCGCAATAGACGATGTAACCGCATGGTGTCTGCTGGCTCTTCTTGTGAGCGTAGCCCAAGCAGAGCCCGGAAGAGCACTGCTCACGGCCGGTCTGACGATTCTGTTCATTTGCGCGGTCGTGATGATGCGGCCGCTGGTGATCCGATTGGTGCGGTTCCAGGATTCCCGAGGCACGCTTACCCAGGCGGGTGTTGCGGTGATCTTCATGTCTCTGCTCACATGCGCGCTCGTAACAGAATGGATTGGAATTCACGCGTTGTTCGGCGCGTTCCATGCTCGGCGCCGTGATACCACACGACTCTCTGGTCGCGACCCAGGCGCGTGAAAAGCTCGAAGACACAGTAGTAGTTTTGCTGCTGCCTGTCTTTTTCGCCTTCACTGGATTGCGGACACAAATTGGTCTGCTTCAGGGATTCGAACACTGGTTGGTTTGCGGCATCCTCATTCTGCTTGCGTCCGCCGGTAAATTTGGCGGCAGTTACGTGGCCGCGCGGCTTTCCGGTCTGGACGTCAACACGGCGGCATCCATCGGCGTTCTGATGAATACGCGTGGGCTGATGGAATTGATCGTTCTTAACCTGGGCTTGGATCTCGGCATCCTTTCACCGAGCCTGTTCGCGATGCTCGTCATAATGGCGCTCGTCACCACCCTCGCAACCTCACCGCTGCTCCAATACCTTTCCCGCTTGGCGATCAGTCCCATTACCGGGGTCAATGCGCGCTGCAGGACTGCAGCGGATGCCAACTGATGGGGAATAACTCACCGGCCAGGTTAGCTCAGCTAGGCAGGAATCGTAAATCGGATGGGCGCCCATTGCGCCGCGCCCCTACTCCACAGTAGTGACCTTCGTAATGCGTTCGAACTTGCCCGGCTCGCGTCCATGCAGATACCCAAGGGCCAGAGACGTCATCTGAGCAGGCATCAGTTCGAGAATCGGCCGCATCGCATCGTCATACGCGCGGCAGCGCGAAAGGCCCTTGTTTCACACCGAATCCGCAAATGGCTGCACGCGCGCCGGTCCCAAGGACATCGCGCACGAGGCTGTGATTCAATTCGCGCACGTCGTCATCGCCTTCGAACACCAGCACAAACGAGTCCGGTCCAAGCATTTCGAAGGGTCCGTGACGCAACGCAGCGCTGCTCATTCCTTCACCGTGGAAATGCGCAGCCTCCTTCTGCAGCATGGCGCCAAGCCCAACGGCGGCTAGCGATGCGCCCCGTCCGGCAAGAAACACGTGCTTCACACCTGTTAGCGTTTGGGCAAGAGCCGCAACATGATCGCGCCACAGCGAGAGATATGCTTCTGCCGCCGGAGCGATGGTCTCGAGCACCTGCCGAGCGGCTTCGAGGTTGCCGTTGGTTAACTGTTGTCCTAGCCAGTACAGCGCCGCTAACGACGTGACCGACGTTTTGCACGCAACGCCGCCTTCCTCGCCAGCCCTGGTCAACACAGTGACATCAGAGTTCGCGGCCAGCGGCGATGATGGCGTGTTGGTGATGCCGATATACAGCGGCCCTCGCTGGTTCAGCAAGCGGACCGTTTCGGCGCTGGCGCCTGACTGCGACACCACGATGATGACATTCCGGGTATCGATCAGCGCGGGCATGGAATAGAGCAGTTCCGATGTCTCGGCCATGATCGAGTCGATACCATAACTCGGTCAGACGGAGGTGAAGCGGATGCAAGATCTGGTATGAGCCTCCCATGCCCGTCAGCACAACCCGTCGCAGACGGCCCGCAAGCAGATTCTCGCGCACGGATTCGAGTTCGGACATGGGAGTGAGTCCTGCCGCAGTATCCCGAAGCGCGCACGGCTGCTCCAGGATGTCGTTCCAGTAAGTGCCCTGAATTTTTTCGATCGGCATCAGCATCGGATACCTGCAACAACCACCGTGCGCTCCATACCTCACAGCTTATGCCACGGTCACAAACCGCCTCGGCAGTGTGTCCTTCTACTTTCTCAGGAGTCCGCTGACGCTACGGGTAACTGAGTGCGAACTTTCGCCGCCACTCGATAAGATAGTGTGACCATCTCAATGACTGCAGTTCGGACTTCGGGGAAATCCTTGCTTACGCTTTTTGCGGACGGTCTCGGCGATGGCTGGTCAGCCAGAGCTGACGATTGCCCTTCTGTGCGCGGCCGGCCTTGCGCAATCCGCAGTCCTGCCGGATGGCGCCGGGAAAGCGGAAACGGTCAAGTTATGCGGGAGATGCCACTCACTCGATCAGGCGGTGTCGCTGCGCCAGGAACAGGCGGCCTGGGCCGAGACGATTTCCAAGATGGTGAACCTCGGCGCGCAGGGTAGCGAGGATGATCTCAATACGGTTCTGAACTATCTGGTGAAGTTCTATGGGGCCGCACCTGGCGCCGGAGCCTCGGCGGAGGCGCGTTCGGCAAGCATCACGCCGTCGGTCAGTGACTCTTCCTCAACTGTGGACAACGCTTCGCGGCCCGCGACGGCTGTGAATGCGAAGGTAGGGAGCCTTCCGGCCGTCGGCGCCGCAATCGATCCTGCAAAAGAATGGCGGACATACGGTCATAATCCAGGCGCTCTGCGGTTCTCGCCGCTCAAGCAGATCACTCCCGAGAACGTGAGCCAACTCAAGGTAGCGTGGGTTTATCACATGAGGCCGCCAGGTTTCACGGGCGCCGGCGGCCGCGGGCCGGCGGTAATGGAGGGCCGGAGCCAGGGTGGCGCGGTCGGTGATGAACCGCCGGTTTCGGGCTGGCGGACGCGGCCGGTTTCAATTCGGCTCCGGCTTCCGTCCGAGCGAAGTCACGCCGCTCGTGATTCGCGGAGTGATGTATCATCACCACGCCATATTCCCGCGTTGCGGCGATTGATCCGATCAGCGGAGAGGAACTCTGGTCGTATCAGCTCCCATCCGGTAATCCATCCACGCGCGGGCTCGAGTACTGGGCTGGGCGACGGGAAAACGCCCGCACAGATCGTCTTCGGCTCCAGCGATGGCAAGTTGTACTCGCTCGATGCGAAGACCGGAAAACCGAATCCTGCTTTCGGTGATAACGGCATCGTTAACCTGAATACCGAGGCCATCATGCGCGGGCTGCCTGGCCGCAATGCTCTGACGTCGCCACCCATCGTGTACAAGAACCTGGTGATCACAGGCGGCACAACGCAGGAAAATCCGCCTCGCGGACCGGCGGGCGATGTCCGCGCATGGGACATGCGTACTGGAAAACTCGTGTGGACTTTTCGCTCAATTCCTCAGGCCGGAGAGAAGTTCAACGACACGTGGGCTGGTGATAGCTGGAAAAATCGCTCCGGCGTGAATGTCTGGTGCTTTCTTACGGTAGATGAGAAGCGCGGCATCGTTTACATGCCATTCGGCGCGCCATCGGTGGATCAGTACGGCGGTGATCGTGCCGGCGATAACCTGTTCGGCTCCAGCCTGGTTGCCGCGGATGCGAACACCGGAAAATATCTGTGGCACTTCCAGGTGGTCCATCACGATATCTGGGATGCCGATATGACCGGCGCTCCGGCGCTGATCGACGTCAAGCGGGGGGGCAAAACAATTCCGGCCGTCGTCGCGATGAATAAGGGAGGAATGCTGTTTTTGCTGAATCGCGTCACGGGTAAACCGATCTACGGGGTTGAGGAGCGTGCGGTACCTCCGAGCAAGGTGCCGCTCGAGCGTGTATCGAAGACACAACCATTTCCGCTCAAGCCGCCGCCGCTCTCGCGCATGACGTTCAGCAAGGACGAAGTCGCCACGGTCACGCCCGAACTGGAATCGGCTTGCAGGAAGCTGTTGGAAGGCGTGGACGTCGGTGGGCCTTTTCTGCCGCCCAGTTATAACCGCCTGCGTGTGCAGTTTCCCGGCAATCATGGCGGCGTGAATTGGGGCGGAACATCATTCAGTCCGCAGCTTGGATATCTGTTCGCCAACGTCAACGAATTGGGGCGGATGTCCGGGCTTAAAGACCACGATCCCAAGAATGGTCAGGCAATGGCGAACGGACAGGGCAACCGCGTCGATCCGAATGGCCCTTATGAAGGCGTCCCAGGTGGTGGACGGTTCAGCGTGAAAGGCACCGGCACGCAGCAGCTTCCCTGCCAGCAGCCGCCATGGGGGCAACTCGCAGCCGTGAACGTGAACACCGGTGAGATCGCATGGAAGGTGCCCCTTGGTGTTACGGACAGCTTGCCTGAAGGCAAGCACAACACCGGCCGTCCTGGAAATGGCGGTACGATCGCCACTGCCGGAGGGCTGGTCTTTGTGGGCGCAACGGACGATGCCCGCTTTCGTGCCTTCGAAGCCGCGACCGGCAAAGAACTGTGGACGGTGAAATTGAAGGGCGCGGCTGAGGCCACTCCGATGACATACGAAGGCCGGGACGGAAGGCAGTACGTCGTGATCGCTTCCACGGGCGGCGGGTTCTTCGGCAATCCCGTGGTCGATGACAGCATCGTGGCATTCGCGCTCGACGATCCGAAAGAGGCATCGAGTTCACGCCGGTTCCCCGCCCCACCCCCTGAGTTGCCGGAGAGGTGAGACACCGATTCCAGAACTCGAGCACTGTCACGTTGACCGAATGCGTTACAACGAACGTGCCTCCGATCCACGTGCAGCGGCCCGAGATCGGAGGACATGCCAGAATCGGCGATCCCACGGATCTCGTCGGCGGAGGTTCATTTCGGCTGACGCGGGCATCGGACACTGCGGTACCAGAACCGTCAACCATGCTGCTCGTTCCGCCGGGGTTGATTGCGGCGTTGGCCTACCGGCGCAAACGCAACGCATAGCTTCGACTAGCCGCCCTTCTTGCCGGACGCGACCAATCGAGCAGGCTTCAATGTCCAGCCCTGCAGCTTTCCAAGCTCGAGAATTTCGGGCGCGGAGAAACCTTGCGGGTGAATGACCCAATCGAAGGACTTCGCAGGATCTGTGGCGAAATACTTTTCGAACTCCAGACGTCCCGGTGTGACTGCTATGGAGTCCGAGGAACTCAGCACGGCGACGGCGAGTGTGGCCGTGAAGTCCGGCAGAGAAAGCGTTTCAGCGCCGATGAATACCTGGTTTGGCAGCCGGTGATTACGGCGGATGAAATCGGCGGCATCCTGGGCGGCAGTTTGAAGGGTCGTGCGAGGGATCGTTTGGCCGCGCAGCGTCGTTGTTGCGCGCGCGGTCGGTCCATCGACAACCTGAGGCTCGATCCCGAGAAGCTGAAGCAGCATGTCGGCTGGCGAGAGTGAGTCATCTCCGGCCGTCAGGAACGTGATATGGGAGCGCAGATGTTCTGCAATCGTGCGACGGTTTACCGGGCCGGGCGCCGGGCGCTTGTACATGAGCAGAAAGTCCTTGGGCGTGACGAATCTCACATCGGGTGAGGCCTTCATGTGCTCTACGAACTTATGCAGGACTCGGTAGCAGCGCTCGGCATCTTCTTTGGTCCGGGCAGGCGGCAGCTTCCACTCTTCGCGTGGCGGGTTCGCTCCATGCGAGAAGTTCACGGCGTCCCAGAACTCGGTGTTCACGAACTCGTTCGGGTGATAGTAAACGCTGATCAGGCCGCCGTTCTGCGACCGAAGTTTGGCGGCAACTTTGTCGAATTTCGCATATGCGTCCGGGTCTTCGGCGCCCACGTCGAGCCTGGCGCGAAACGTCTGCTCGCCCATGTTGAAAACGTACAGCAGCCCGCCGTACCAGAATGGCTGCCCGTCGAGACCAACTTGAGAGCCTTCGTCGAGATAGACCGGTATGCGCATCCTGCGAAGCGCTAAATTGCTTTGTGGCCCCCATGATGACCCGGGCTGGCCATAACACGAAGGCTGAGTTCCGAAGACTCTCCTGATGTCGAGTGCGCCGGGCTGCTCTCGTCGCTGAAACTCCTCCGCGCCCTCCAGAAACCCGAAGTAGCGCAGGTATTCAGAAGGCGTCGGGTGCACGCTGTGGTAATTCGAGTGGTATCCGATGGAGTGCTTCGAAAGCGCTTGGAGGACGTCCTTGCGACCTCGTACTTCGAGCATTCGCGCTTTTTCGCCAACCACTTTGAAGGTGGCCTTTACTCCGAGTTTTGTCAGGTCAGTCGCGATGCGCAACGCCGCGTCATCCGAAGCCGGAGTTATATAGTCTTCCGTGTCGAACCAGAGAGCGACGTAAACAGGTCCAGCGGCGCGAAGCGCGCTCGCGCAGAGGATAAGCGCATAAACCAGCGCTACCGAAAGCCGATGCATGCGAAACAGCTTAACAGGGCTATTGCGTAGTAACAGCGACCGGCCCCGATCCGTTAAACGGGGCCTGGATTCCGGCAATCCGCGACAAGCGAAGCACGGTCGAGGCTCCGCGACGATGGTAGGATCAGGCCAATGGCGTCGGTCAAGGTCCACCCCGATAGAATCCAAGAGTTCAAAGACGCCAAGAGGTTCTACGAGTGGCTCAGCAAGCATTACGACAGAGAAAATGAGGTCTGGATCAAGATCCACAAAGTGAACTCAGGACTCGAATCGATCACCCCAAAGGAAGCCATCGACGTCGCGCTCTGCTGGGGCTGGATCGACGCGGTGCGCAAGAGCTTCGATGAGAAGAGCTATCTGCAGCGTTACACGCCGCGCGGCAGGAAGAGCACCTGGAGCCGGATCAATGTGGCCAACGTCGCCCGGCTGATCGAGGAAGGCCGCATGACCGAGCACGGGCTCGAGCAGGTGGAGGCCGCCAAGTCGGATGGCCGCTGGGATCGTGCCTACCACAGCGGCAAGGAAATGGAGTTACCCGGCGATCTGCAGGCCGCCATCGACGCCGAGCCCAAAGCCAGAAGAACGCTCGAGAAACTGAGCGCGCAGAACCGGTTCGCTCTGGCCTTCCGAATCCATAACCTGAAAACCGAAGCCGGACGGCGGAAGAAGATCGCGAGCTTTGTGGAGATGCTCAAGCGCGGTGACACGATCTACCCACAGCGGCAAAAAAGCTAGAACTGGCCTACTCACGCGTATACAGAATCCTTAGCGGGAACACGAACAGAAACCGCCGCGGTATGTTGTTAGTCACAGTATGCTTCGATTCGCCCTCCTCTTCTTTCTTGCTTTGTCCCTCCTCGCGCAGGATCGGATCGGCTCCGTCCAGGTTCGCGTCTCCACTGACAGGTCCGATTGGCGCTATGAACCCGGCCGGCCTGTTCGTTTTCGCATCATCGCCATTCAGGATGGACATCCGTTAACCGGCGCCAAAGTGACGTACCGCATCGGTCCCGAGATGATGCCTCCGAAAATCGATAAGACAGCGACGCTCACCGCCGACGGCCTCACTGTTGATGGCGGCACCATGAGCGAACCCGGCTTTCTCCGGTGCATCGCTACCATCGAGCAGAACGGCAAGACCTATCGCGGACTCGCCACAGCCGCCTTTCAGCCGGAGGCCATCAAACCTACTCAGCAGGATCCGCCGGACTTCGATCAGTTCTGGGACGCCGCCAAAGCGGCGCTTGCCAAGCTACCGATGGACGCGAGAATCACGCTGCTGCCCGGCTATGGCAACGCGTCGGCCGACTGCTATCACGTCAATCTGCAGAACGTCGGCATGGGAACTGCGCCCTCGCGTTTCTATGGCGTTCTGTGTGAACCGAAGGCTCCCGGTAAGTACCCTGCGCTGCTTAGCGTCCCCGGCGCCGGGGTCCGCCCCTATCGTGGCCTTGCCGAGATGGCGGCGCGCGGCATCATCACCCTGCAGGTGGGGATTCATGGCATCCCGGTCACTATGGAGCAGTCCGTCTACGACTCTCTTGGCGCCGGCGCCCTCGCCAACTACAACACCTTCGGACTCGACAACCGCGATCGCTACTATTACCGCCGTGTCTATCTCGGCTGCGTCCGGGCCAACGATTTCCTGACCAGCCATCCCAAATGGGACGGCGTTCATCTCGCGGTCACCGGCGGCAGCCAGGGCGGAGCGCTTTCCATCGTTACCGCCGCGCTGGACCCTCGCGTCCGAGGCTTAGCGGCCTACTACCCCGCGCTTTCCGATGTGACAGGATACCTGCAAAATCGCGCCGGCGGTTGGCCGCACATGTTCCGCGCCGCCGATGGTCCGCTCTCGCATCGCTCGCAGGACAAGATCGAGACGTCCCGCTACTACGATGTTGTCAACTTCGCGCGCCGCGTAAAAGTGCCGGGCCTCTACACCTGGGGCTTCAACGACGAGACTTGCCCCCCTACTTCCATGTACTCGGCTTATAACGTAATTCCTGGGCAGAAGAAGTTGCTGCTGGCGCTTGAAACCGGCCATAACAACGTGCCCGAGCAGGTCGCAGAGGTCGAGGCGTGGCTGCAAGCATTCCTGAAGTCGGCGTCCGTGGGGAACTAAACAGAGCGAGGACAATCTGCGCAGCCAGAACACCAGAACCGGGGTGAGACGCGCGAACACGCCGTTCTGCGCATCAACTATGGCCGGGAGCTTCGCCTGCGGCAGGCGAGCGAAGTAAACTGTCGGATTGGAGCCACGTACACTCAAGGGCGGCTATGTCCGCGGACAGGAACTTCCGAAAGGCGCTGCGGGACGAAACCTCTGTCGTTGGTGCGAGTTGGAGGTCCCGAAAGGCCGGCTCACGTTCTGCTCCGATTTTTGTGTTCACGAGTGGCGCTTACGAACGGATCCCGGCTTTCTGCGGGAGCAGACTTTTGCCCGAGACAATGGAGTCTGCGCATTGTGCGGCACGGACACAGTCGCAGCATACCTGGCCCTGAAGCGCAGCCGAGGACGGGGCCGCGTGCGGGTGCTTCAGCAGTGGGGATTGAAGACCATCAATCGCCGTACGCTGTGGGACGCGGACCATATTGTTCCCGTCGCGGAAGGCGGGGGAGCTTGCGACTTATCAAATATTCGTACGCTCTGCCTACTGTGCCATCGTGAGGTTACTCGCCAGTTGCGGGAAAGGCTCGCAGAGCGTTAGCAATCAAGTCGGCGAGCCGGATTCCGGCCACGTATAACCGGTTTTGGATACATGCTTCCGCTCGCGAGCGATACTCCGACGGCAAGACAATCGGGTTGGACGGGCTGCTGGACCGGTCCGGTACGCCCCGGTACGCGATAGTGCGCGCAAGTTCGAAGGACTCCCAGGCCCAAGCCTCTGGTGTGCGCCGATCAGCATCGACGACCGACGGAGTCGAACGGCCATCGACCAGAACCGTGTCCCATGCCGCGTGCAGCGTCATCACTCTTCTGCCGATCCGGACGAATACCGAATTCCCGCCTTTGTCGCCGTTTCGCGAGATGGCGTGCAATGGCTGGTGAACATCGCCGACCAAGTGCGTGAGGAACATCAATGCCACGGCTCGGGTTCGGTTGGTCAGTCTGGTGCTGCCGAGTTGCTCCGTAAAGAAATCGATTCGCGACGTGATACTTCCTCTCGAAGCTGTAGGAAGGTTAATGAAGTGCCATGATTCGGTGTTTGAATAGCGAGCAATGTCCCGTTCGTCTATCAGGCAATTGGAACTGAGGCTCGATGTTCGCCGGCGCGCGTAGTCTCGAATATCGTCCGCGCAGGCGCTCAGCTCAGCAAGACTTCGATGCGGACCAATTAGCTTTCGGATCGCCTTCAGGGCTTCCGGATTCGTCGCCGCCAGACGTTGCTGGGCTAGTGAGGCGATGATCCGATGTCCTTCACGTCCCCAGGCCCACATCGGCGCGGTTGTAAGAAGACCGATCGCAATCAGCCGCCGTGACGATAAAAGGGGCGGCCCTTTCAGAGCGCCCCGAATGGTTTCGAGAATTTCTCCAGCTCCTGTCTAGAAGAGAATCTTCGCGCCGATCTGCACGCGGCGAGGATCGTTCAGAACGCTGGTGACCAAGCCGAAGTTTGGCGCATCACTCACGTTCGTTCCGCCTACGCCGAAGCGAGTCCGGTTGAAGACGTTGAAGAACTCACCCCGGATTTCGGCGCGAGCCCGTTCACCGAAGAAGTGGAAGAGTTTCGCCACCGAGATGTTCTCGTTAAGATTCGGGAATTCCCGGAGCTTCGGATTGTAGCGGGTGGAGTTGCCAATCCCGCGAATTGCCGTCTGGCTTGGAAACTTCGACACATCCTGGAAGCGATCCAACGCCGGATCGAAGTCGCCGTCTTTCCATTGAGGCTGCAATCCCTCGTAGGAAGTGACGAACGCCGGACTGCGGCCATTGAAGATGCCGAGGCCCGAACCCCCGGAAATGGCGACCGGACGGCCGCTCGAGTAGAGGTTAATGGACGAGATGCGCCATCCGCCCAGGATTTGCGAAGCGAAGCCACTGCTGAGCCATTTCTTGCCGGGTCCGAACGGCAGCTCGTACGTGAGACCCAACTTGAAGTTATGAGTCACGTCGTAGGAACCGATCGACTTTTCCAGCCGGCGATTCCCCTGGTCGGCCGCGCGAGGATTATCCGTGATCCAGTAGCTATCCGCATCCGTAAGCATTTTCGAGAACACGTAGGATGTCGTGAACGATAAGCCGGCAGCGTACCGCTTCTCCAGTTTGATCACGCCCGCGTGATACGACGAGTGGCCACTGTGATCGCCGTTGCCGCTCCAGGTATCGATGTCCGTGTACTGCGGGTATGGACGCAGTGCCTGGGCCAGCGTCGCACGCGCACCAAAATCGCGCACAAAATTCGTGTACGGGGCCCGAACTCCAAGCGCCGCGATCTGTGCTGCCTGCGCCGGATCGTTGAACCGGAGACCAAGCTGCGCGTTCGTAAACTGCTGCGAGTACGCAAACGGAACCTGGTTGTAATTCAAGACACCGGACTGGAGATGCGACCCAGACACACCGTTGTACGACAGGTCGAGCACGAGCGAGCCGGTGAGCTGGCGCTGTATCGAGACGTTCCACGAGTTCTGCTCCGGTAACCGCGCGACTTCCTGTCCCTGCCACCACGGCATATCGGAGCCGTTCTGGAAGCTGGGAGAAATGAACGGTGGCACCGGATAGGGCGGCAAGCCATCCTTCAACAAGAACGAAGGCGACACGCCGCTCGAGGTATTCGGAAACGAAGTGGTCTGAGTGAATCCCTTCTGGTGCGTCGACCCTGTGGTGGTAGTCACTTGCGAGAAGGAACGCGCATAGTTCATGCGGATGACTGTCTTGTTGTTCACGCTGTACGCAAAGCCGATTCGAGGGCCGAATCCGCCGAACCATGAATCAGCAAGCGAGCGGGATCCTTGTCGCCCTTCACCGGTACCCGCATAAATCAAAGCACCGGGACGATTGTCGGCGCCAGGATTCGGGGTGGCGGGTGAGAAGTCACTCCATCGATCCAGTTCTTCTACTGGAGGCAGTGTGGTCTCCCAGCGCAGGCCGAGGTTGACCATCAGCTTCGGGCTGAGCTTCCAGTCGTCCTGAAAGTAGCCGGCAAAGTACGGCCACTGCTGACCGATGTAGCGAACTGTATCGATCTGGCCGTTGGTGGCCCAACCGAGGAGGAACGACGCGAAGGCATTTCCTCCGGCCTGGTTGAAGTTATCCACACCTGCCAAGCCCGTGCCGAGGAAGCTGAAGTTCGCGCAGCCGGCGACGCACTGGCGCCCGAAGCCGTTGTACGAGCCTTTCTGGTACATGCCGCCGAACTTGAAAGTGTGCTTGCCGCGAATCAACGTCGCATCATCTGAGAACGAATAGATCAGGTTTTCCGAGCCGTTGTTCGAATCGGCCCCCCAACTGGTGTAGGCATCATCAAAGCGGATACGGCCAAGATTGTAATTGCAATCAGGCGCATTGCCGATGCAAAACTTGTCCTTCCAGTTACCCGTCAACTCCTGCACCGAATTGTGATTCTCCTTCCAGTCGTTGCCGCCTCCGCGGAACTGGTTTAGGAACGTCGGGCTGAAGTTGTGGTCCCACGTCATCCGGTACACCTTGCTGCGGCGATCCAGATCGTTGTAATCGCTGTAGTTATCAGGAAGGCGTGGCAATCCTGTCGGGCCCGGCTTCTCGAGGCTGGCATTCCAACCGAAATAAAAGGTTAGACGATCCGATTCACGGATATATTGATCGCCCTTCAGGCTCCATTTTGTTTGCGGCTGCTGCACGCTGCCGGAGACGATCTGATAATTGTTCTGGACGTAAGCCACGGTTCCAGGAGCCCCGTTCACGTTCGGTACAAGGCGGCCGCCCGGACCCGATGCATATGCGTCGATGGCCTTCACCGCCTGGGGATCGAAGCGGCTGCGCGGAATGATATTTCCTGGAAACGGA
>CAWGVL010000091.1:0-72241 GCA_963825845.1 Bryobacteraceae bacterium
GCTGGTATTTGAGGATCTCGGACCGGCAAGAACACGACTGATGCGAAGAAACGCATTGTCGAAGCCATCAAGGCGGTTTCGTCGAAGCTGGGCAACCGTCCTGCGACCTGCAAGAAGTACTATGTACATCCAGCACTCCTCGAAGCGTACACGGATGGGTCGCTCTTCGATGCGCTGAAATCGTGCAGCGGTGTGCGTCGTGAAGAGGCGTGTGTAATGAACGTGGTGACGAGCTACGTCAAGAAGATGGCCGCGCAGCAAGACCTGACCGCTAATCTCAAGAAATCGCTACGCCGCAATTCGCGGCAGCCTGTGAGTCGCGGAGCCTAGGCTCTTCCAGGGATCCTCGATTTTGTCCATCCGCTCGCACGCATTCCGGATATTCCACGAGCGAGCGTTCAGCCCCTCGTCTTCGAGCTCCTCCCACGTAATCGGCATCGCGACCGGCGCTCCATCCTTGGCGCGGATCGCGAAGGCTGGTACCGCGGTCTGCGCCGTCCCGTTGCGATTCACGTCAAGGAAGAGCTTTCCTCCTCGGTTCTTCTTCAGCATTTCGGTCGTGACAAGGCTCTGGTTTCCTCCGGACCATCTCTTCCGCGATGTTGCGCGCAATTGCCCGGACATCGTCGAACGCAGCTTCCGGTCGAGCGGAACCACCAGATGCAGTCGCGCGATCCCGTGGTCTTGAGGAACGGAACCAGACCATGCTCCTCGAGAAGTCCGCGCATCTTGAACGCGACGGTCCGCACGGGCCCAAAGTCGTAGGACGGCGGATCAAGATCAAAGATCATCTGGTCCGGGTACTCGTTCTTGTCGATCCGCTGTAAACCGACGTGCGGAGTCAGGCACCCTGGTTGGTGATGTACACCAGCGTCTCAGCGTTGTCGCAAACGACGTGAGTCACTGTCCCGCCATGCTTCGGAACTTCGATGCGCGGAATCCAATCCGGGAAGTGTTCCGGCATGTCCTTCTGAAACACCGGCCGCGCGTCGATGTCGGGTTGAAATCGCTCCATCGTCAGCCGCCGCTTTCGAACGTGCGGGATCATAAATCGCGCAATTCGCCGGTAATAGTCGATGACCTCGCCTTTTGTAATGCCGTCTCTCGGAAACACAACACGGTCCTCGCTCGACGTCTTTATCACTCGCCGGCCGGCGCGCACTTCACTCATGTTTCTCAATGTATTACGGACTGTCATGCCATAGGAAACCTTTCGAAATTGGCAGAGTCTTTCTTTCACAGGCGCGATGCTGTGGACGAAGGAGGAGAGTATGCAAATACTGAAGGCGAAAATGCCTGACACAAATGTGAGTGAAGCGGAACGTTGGCTTTCCCTGGTTGGTGGCAGTTCGTTAGTCGCGTACGGTTTAGCTCGCCGAAATACCGCGGGTTTCGGACTAGCGGCGCTCGGCGGAAGTCTGCTTTGGCGAGGGGATGACCGGCCATTGCCCGATGTACGAGGGGCCTCGGCGTCGAACAGCCAACGCGGTCACGCGAAAGGTACCGGATCGCGAGCCGGCGTCCCATACGAACTCGGCATCCGTGTCGACCACGAGATTCACGTCAACAAGTCAGTCGATGAGGTATATGCGTTCTGGCGAGAGCTCAGCAACCTGTCGCGATTCATGGATCATCTCGAGTGTGTGAAGGTGGTCAACGACCGTCTGTCGCATTGGACAGCGAAAGGTCCCATCGGCATGAGTGTTGAATGGGACGCCGAGATTATCAACGATATACCGAACACCTGATTGGATGGCGGTCGCTGGAAGGTTCCGATGTAGACAATGGCGGCTCGTACGATTCGAGACCGCGGGATGGCGGCACGGCGTGTAAGATTTCGATGCAGTACAATCCACCTGCGGGTCAGCTCGGCGAGTGGATCGCGAGCATGTTCGGAAATAATCCACGTAAGACATCGCGGAAGACCTGGAGCGTTTCAAGGAGTTGATGGAGACAGGAAACGTCACAACGCGAGTACCGGCCAAAAGCGATCGGCTGTTTCTCCGAACGCCAGTACTACGGCAGTTCGGGTAACAGTGGGAACGCGATACCGTCACCGAATTCGTCCGAGGAATCGTTCCCGGCGAGCGATCCGCCATCGTGGACTCCCGAGACTCTATAGATGCACAAAAAAGGGCGCTGGGTCATTCAACCCAGCGCCCTTTGGAAGATGAACGGAGTTACTGACACTAGTGCGGTTGTGGTCGTGACTCGATACGCGCTCTCGAGGCATCGGCTTCTCGGTGCGTGCGAAGTCGGCTCTGAGCCTTCACCGGTCGTCGCAATATCGCCCGCGCCAGTGCGTTTCAGGATCGTTCGAGCCGTCTTCGCCCATTCAGCGTTGTCGCAATGCACGGATAGAAGAATGCCGCCCTTGCGCAGCCGCCCTTCGTAGCGTTTGGCCTCATATTCCGGTACTCCGGAACCGACCAAAGCGCCCACGAGCCGCCCAGCGTCACACCGGCGCCCATTCCGCCCAGCATTCCCATGATCGGACCCGCAGCCTGCATCGGCTCCAAGCCGGGAAAGAACAGTGCGCCTGCGCCCACCAGCCATCCAAACGCCGCGCCGAGCACTGCGCCGGATCCACCGCCGGCCACCGCGCCTTCCGGCGCTTTCGTGTGCTTCTCGTGACCAAAATCTTTCGAGCCCAGGTTTTCGGGGAATAGAACCGATATATCCGTCTGACGGAATCCTGCGGCCTTGAGGCTTTCGATCGCGTCGTTTACTGTCCCTTGATCGGGATAAATCCCGAAGGCAGCGATATTTTTCATGGCCATCTCCTCCCTCCTTCAGTTATCGTGTTAATTTTCATGACCCGTGTCGTAGCCGGTTATGCTTCCGCCGCGGCGCATCGGCTTATCCGTCATCGCGAAGTCGGCGCTGCGCTTCACCGGTCGAAGCAACATCTTCTCCGCCAGTCTGGTGCAGGATATTGCGGGCGCGTTTTGCCCAGTCGGCGTCATCGCAGTGCACGGAGAGCAGAATTCCTCCCCGCCTGATCCTGCCTTCGTAGCGTTTCGCTTCGTACTCCGGAATGCCCAAACCGATCAAGGCGCCGGTAACGCCGCCTATCGCTCCACCAACACCGATGCCACCGAGCATCCCCATAATCGGGCCGGCTGCAATAAAAGCCCCAACTCCGGGAATCGCAAGCGCGCCGATGCCGGCAAGCCAACCCAAAGCTCCGCCAATGATGGCGCCGGAACTGCCGCCCGCGACCGCGGCTTCCGGCGCTTTCGTGTGCTTCTCGTGGGCGAAGTCTTTCGTGCCCTGATTATCGGGAAATAAAACAGATATATCCGTACTCCGAAAGCCGGTGTCTTTCAGGCTATCCACAGCATCCTCAGCGGTAAGCTGGTCTGGATAAATACCAAAAACTGCGATGTTTTTTATCGCCATCACGATTCCTTCCTACAGGGCAGATTTTCGGATTTTTCAGTCGGAGCCGAAGTTTGCTGGCTCTTCTTATCAGGATTGTTCTTCACGGCCGGCTTCTTGCCGCGGTTGACCTGTGCAGCAGTCCACTGACCGTTGGCGACTAGGGATTCTAGTGTGAACGTGGGCAGCGGTGACATGAAGCTGTTGCTCATTTCATTCTCCGGCCTTTATTAAGCAACTGTAATGCCAAACCGGAACGCTTGGGAAGTGAGTGACTTAGAAGCGCCTAGCTGATGAATCGACGGCATAAATTACCTTCGTATGTAGAAGGGCATGTAGCGGTAAAAGGCGGCCTACCGGCCAAAAAAAACCGGCGGTCGAAACCGCCGGATCATATGTTACGTTACTTCGCTTCGCTCTAATGGCTCCTGCTAGGCGCGCCGAGCCACACCCATGACTAAAGTGACCAGAAACACCACCAAAAACAGAACAAACAGAATCTTCGCGATTCCTGCCAACGCTACAGAGATTCCTCCGAAACCGAGTACCGCAGCCACGATCGCGATTAAGAAGAAAATCAACGCATAGTGCAACATTTTGTTCTCTCCCTTCATGATTTCATCTTCCCGGGCCAGCGGCTCCGGTGTACGGCTTTATAGGGAGCAAGTGTGAGACCAAACGGGTAAAGGGCTGCTAAGCTGAGACTTTGCAACAGCTTGCAATCATGGCATAATGATGTCCGGCGAAAGCGCGCAGGCAATTCTTACGTTCTATTGAGGTGGCTGCGCGATTGCACATACCTGCAAGCGCTGGCTGTGCCAGACAGGAGATTTCCGGCTATGGCGTCAACCATTTGGAAAGGCTATATAACTTTTGGACTGATCTCGATCCCCGTGCGTCTATTTGCCGCGGCGAGAACGGACCGCATCAGCTTCAACATGCTGCATGAGGTGTGCTCGACGAGGATCAAGCAGCAGCTTTATTGTCCGACCTGCGAACGGGTAGTCGAGCGATCAGAGATCGTCAAGGGATACGAAGCGGAGAAGAACGAGTACGTTCTCGTCACCGACGAGGATCTGAAGAAAGTGGCTCCTCCGTCTTCGGAGTCAATGGAGATCATCGAATTCGTACAGTTGAAGGAAATCGATCCTCTGTACTTCGAGACGTCTTATTATGCGACTCCCGAGGAGCCCGGCCGCCGCGCTTACCAATTGCTGCTCGAGACGATGCAGAAGACCGGGTTTGCCGCCATGGCGAAGATCGCCATGCACCAACGCGAGTACACGGTCGTCATCCGTCCGCGTGAAGACGGGCTTACGCTGCATACCATCTATTACGCAAATGAAGTGCGCGCGATTCCGGAGTATGGACAAACCAAGAACACCGAAGTAAAGGCTCAAGAGATTCAACTGGCTGAGCAACTCGTGAAAAGCCTCGCTGCGCCGTTCGACCCGGAGAAGTACGAAGACGCCTACCAGAAGAGACTCGCAGAGATGATCGAGACCAAGCGCGAAGGCAAGGCTGTGAAAGAGACCAAGGTTAAGAAACTTGCTCCGGTCATCGATCTCATGGCTGCGTTGCAAAAAAGCCTTAACCAAGCCGGAACCGAGAAAAAGCCCGCAGGAAGCACCAGTCATGCCGAAGGCGAGCGCCGCGCAGGCGGCCGCAAACGCCGCGCCGCCGGCGGCTAAGCTTCAGCAGCTATGCCGATGGATGTAACTCTGCCGGCAATACGCGGTTCGCTATCGGATGACAGGAAGCAGCGGGAATCGAGAAGCTGAAGGTCGAGCCCTCGCCGGGCTCCGACTCTGCCCAGATACGTCCTCCGTATTGTTTTACGATGCGTGAGCAAATTGCGAGCCCGATGCCTGAGCCTGCGTACTCATAGCCGTGCAGGCGCTTAAAGGGCTCAAAGATCTGCGAGGCGTACACAGGGTCGAACCCAACGCCGTTATCCGCGACGTGAATGATACACGCCTCCGAAGTCTGCTCAGACCAGACACGAACATTCGGCGTCCGGTCTCCGCGGTATTTCAACGAATTTCCGATCAGATTTTGAAATAGCTGCACGAAGTGTGTGCGCCGCCCGATGACAACCGGCAGCGGATCGATCTCGACGGAGCCGCCGGATACCCGCAAGAGTTCCTCCATGTTTGCGAGGGCCATCTCGGCCGACGCCCCTAACGAAAACTCCGCCGGCGCCTCATCGCCCCGCCAACTCAGACGAGAGTACGCGAGTAAATCATCGACGAGTTCACTCAAGCGGCGCATTCCATCGGTGACGCTTTGGATGAGGTGATCGGCCTCATCATCGATTTTGCCTTTGTAGCGCCTTGCGAGCAGCTGTGACATGGTCATCACGGTGCGGATAGGAGATTGGAGATCATGCGAAGCAGCGTAGGCGAACTGCTGGAGATCCTGATTCACTTCCTGTAACCGGCTGAGCGCCGCTTCCAACGCGGCTGTGCGCTCGCGCTCGGCGTCGCGCAGCCTCCGACGATCGAGAGTCGCTGCCAGACCGGAGCGCAGCAGCACAGGATCGAATGGCTTCAACAAATAATCTTCGGCGCCAAGCTGAAGGCATCGGCGTACGCTCTCCATCTCGTCGAGCGCCGAGATCATGATTACCGGGAGATTTGGATCAAGCTCCTTGATTTTTTGTAGCGTAGCGACGCCGTCCAGGCCAGGCATGATGATGTCGAGCAGCACAACATCGAAATGCGTGCGCCCGATCTTCTCGAGCGCCGACTCACCATCTTCGGCGGTCGTTACCGTACAGCCGACACGTTCGAGTTGGCGGCACAAGATATCTCGATTGCTCTCATCGTCGTCGACCAGCAACGCGTGCGCGGAAATTTCGACGTCTTCAGGCGTTGACTCTTCCGTGATGGCCGGGGCAATTGGCGCTTTCGGCGGCTGGCCCAAAGCAAAAGAAAGTAAATCGCTCGCCGCGCTATTGATACGCAGCAAATCCAAAAGATCGGAAGTGGTACCGCGGTCGACGAGCATGCCTATGTCGCGCATGATCGATTGCACCGGCTCCTGCATGTGGTCCCGTAGTTGGTCGAGCTGTTGTGTTGTTACCGGTCCCGCGGAAGGAGCGAGGTGCTGCTGTACAAGATCGAGAACAACACGGGCTTCGGAATGAACGTTTGTCAGCAAGCCGCGGACTTCAGGAGTTTCACTTACAGCGTCCTCGAGAAGGATCTCGCTATATCCGATGATGTGGTTCAGCGGGGTCCGAAGCTGGTGTCTCAGTTGCGCCAGCGCCTGCTTGGGCATCTCCTCAGTTTTCATTGGCGACATGCCTTTTGGTTAGCTGTTCGATCTTCGATAACAGTTCGGGAAACTCAACAGGTTTGCTCTGGTAGGCGTCACATCCTGCTTCGATTGCGCGTTGTCGGTCGGCGGGGAGCGCATGCGCCGTAAGCGCTATTACCGGGATATCACGGATCGCGGGATTGATGCGCAGAGCCCGCGTCGCTTCCCATCCGTTGAGAACCGGCAAATCCATGTCCATCAGAATGACATCGGGCTTGCTCGTTTCCGCCGTCGTGATCGCCTCTTGTCCATCCACGGCAAGGATTACGTCATATCCACGCCGCTGCAGACGGCGGGACAGCATGTCGCGATTCAGTTCGTTGTCTTCGACCAACAGGATCCTAATCACGTTTTTTTCCTGAGCAGCCGGCCGCTGTTGGCGGCGATCCTGTGAATTTCGCCTAACAGATCGGAATATGCGTACGATTCCTTCCGAAGGATACGCTCGACGTTGCCGTTTAGTCTGCTGATTTCGTCGGCTGTCAGATCTTTGGACGTGATGATAATCACAGGAATCGATCTCCACTGCTCGTTTTTGCGCATATGCTCCGCAAATTCGAAGCCGTCCATCTCGGGCATGATCAAGTCCAGAAGGATGAGTTCCGGCGCCTCGTTAGCCATTATTTCCAGCGCGATTGCCCCATTGCCGGCTTCTGAAACACGCCAGCCGTGGCGCTCTAGGACGGAACGAAGCGTTTGCCTTACGGCCGGATCATCCTCAACGAGTAATACAGGACAGTTACCCGCAGTACAACGGTAACGGTCGAGAACTTTGGAGAAGCGCTCGCGGTCTATAGGTTTCGTAAGATATTCGGCTGCGCCCAGCGCATAGCCCAGATTTTTGTCATCGACGATTGAAACGATGATCACGGGTATGTCGGCTGTTTCCGGATCGTTCTTCAACGAGGATAGGACCGCCCACCCGTCCATTCCGGGCATCATCACATCGAGAGTGATGGCGACCGGATGAACTTCCTTTACTATTTGCAGCGCGTGAGATCCGCTAGAAGCGGATACAGGGTGGTATCCTTCCCGCTCCATGAATCGCCGCAGGAGTTCCTGAGCGGCAGGATCATCATCGACGATCAAAACTGTGTTTTGATGCGCTTGCGCCGGCGCCGGCGCCGTTTCCCGCTCAGCGTTGCAAGCTGTGGTAGCAGGAAGGCGAATACAGAATTCAGAGCCTTTTCCCGGTTCGCTGGTGAGCGTGATTTGGCCGCCCATCATTTCGCAAAACCGCTTGGTAATCGCGAGCCCAAGACCGGTACCGCCAAATTTCCGCGACCGGCCTTCATCTACCTGCGAGAACGGCTCAAAAACGCTTAGCTGCTTCTCTTCGGGGATGCCGATCCCTGTATCTGTCACCCGGAACTCGCACCAATCCGTTCCGCCTGACTGGAAGCGCGATGCGAGCAGCCGGATGCGACCATTTTCGGTAAATTTGCTGGAGTTCGACAGCAGATTGAAAAGACTCTGGCGAACCTTCGTGAGATCGGCCGTCATCGATCCCAGATTCGGGCCGCACTCGACCAGCAGTTGATTCCCCTTTTTGCCGGCGAGTGGATGGATCGTGTCGACAACAGCATTGATCATGGAGCGCACGTCGAAGGTCTCGATGAACAACTCCATCTTGCCGGCCTCTATTTTGCTCAGGTCCAGGACATCGTTGATGAGCGATAGGAGGTGCTTGCCCGCGCCATGAATCTTCGGCAAGTCGGAGGCGAACGGCTCGACTCCGAGATCCAGCGCCTCTTCCTCGAGCATCTCGCTGTATCCGATGATGGCGTTGAGCGGCGTTCTTAATTCGTGACTCATGCTGGCGAGGAAATCGCTCTTTGCCTGGCTTGCAGCTTCCGCGGACTCTTTCGCGCTTCGGAGTTCCTGCTGGGCGATAAGTCGGTCATGAACGTCCGTGTTGGTCCCAAGCCATTTCGTAACGGCGCCAGCGGAGTTGCGGACGGGCAGCGCACGGCCAAGATGCCACCGATACTCACCGTCAGCGCGCTTCAGGCGGAACTCGACTTCGTACGGTTCACCGCTCGTGAGGGACGCGCTCCACCGCCGGCCACACGCCTCGAGGTCCTCCGGATGGACAAAACCCTGCCAACCGGCGCCAATAACGCTGGCCTGGTTGACGCCAAAGTAGTCACACGCGCCTTTGTTCACGTAATCGAGCGCTCCGTCGGCGCTTGCAGTCCAGACCTGTTGCGGCATCGCTTCCGTGAGCACACGGTAGTATCGCTGCGCAGCCTCGGCACGCGCCAATAAATCTTCCCGTTCGCGCTCATGATACTTGCGCTCGGTTATGTCCCGCAGGTAGGCCGTGAAAAGGATTGCGTTCTCAACCGGAACCCGATTGATGGCGAGTTCAACGGGAAACTCCGAACCATCGGCCCGGAGCGCGGAAAGCTCGATGCGCTGTCCCAGCACTGGGCCTTCCCCCGTCTGTAGGTACTGCTCCAGTCCGCGGTAGTGCCTGTCTCGAAACCGCTCCGGTATGATCAACTCCGGCATTGACTTACCTGTAACATCCTCGCGCTTGTGCCCGAAGATCGCTTCTGCCGCCGTATTGAATTCAATGATCCGGCTGTCCTGATCGACGGTAATGATGGCGTCGAGCGCTGTTTCAAGGATCGCCGACTTGCGGAGCTCGCTTACCTTCAGCGATTCCGCGGCCCAGTGCCGTTCGAAATATTGACCGATCTGACGGCCGATGTCAGTCACGGTTTGTAGCAGGTTCGCGTCCGGCCGGCGAATGCCGGGATTCAGGAACTCAATGACACCGACGACCTCGCCCCTGGCCAGAATCGGAAACGCAAACGCGGCGTGCAGGCCTTCGGCAGCGGCAATCGCAGCGCGAGGGAATCGCCGGTCGGAAGCGAAGTCCACCGCCCAGTACGGGCTGGCGATCTCCCACACCAATCCTGGCAAACCCTCACCTTGCGCAAGCTTCGTTCTGCAACTAGCGTCGACGAACTCTGATTCGAACACGTTCGGCGCACGATAGGTGTGTGCGCATCGGAGGTGTTTGCCGTCGCGATCCGGCGTCCACATCAGGCCCACGCGCCAGGAGAGACTCAATCCGATTGCGCTCAACAACTCGTTCCCGGTTGTCTCGACATCGTTGCCGGCGTTCAACACGCGGCTGACGGCATATTGAAGCAGCAGGCGCTGCTCAGAGATTTTACGTTCGGTGACGTCGCGATAGTAGAGAGAAAGTCCGTCCGGAGTTGGGAACAGTCGAAGAGAGAACCACTTGTTCATCGGAGGGAAATACTCCTCGATCTCCTGCGGCTTCTGATCCTGAATGGCTCTGCGCATCGCCCGGTCAAACGGTGTGCCCTTGATATCGGGAAACGCCTCGTAGATCGGTTTTCCGAGCAGTTCCTCGATCGTACGGCCGATGATCCGAGCGCCCTCGCCGTTCACGAATGCGTATCGCAGATCTCGATCGACGGTGGCGAATCCATCGGTGATGCTTTCGACGATGCGTGCAACCTGTTCGGTTGAGGCGCGCGCCGCATCCTCGGATTGCTTGCGTTCAATGCCGAGAGCAATGCCGTGCGCAATTATCTCCATGGCTTCGAGAGTGGGCCTCGAGAGCGGCACTCGCGCGAACATCGCTATCACCCCGACCAGGTGATTGCCGATGATCAAGGGATATCCCGCGAAAGAAACCATGTTCTCGCGCCTCGCCCACTCCTGATCCCCGATACGCGGGTCTCCCAGAACCGCATTCGTCAAATGGGGTTTCCGCTCCTTCGCAATCACGCCGATCTTCAGTTTGCCGACAGGTACGCGGCTGTGCGCTCCATCGAGGTGCGTATACAAGCCTTCACTGGCCTGCAACTCGAGAATATTTTCTTCATCGTTCAACGTCCAGATGCGAGCAAACGCTGCGTCCAGGTGCTCGACCAGAGAGCGCGCGCAACTCGCAAGGATTTTCGGAAGGGACTCATTTCGGGTCAGCGCAACTGCGACGTCCGTCATCAGCCTGGCGAGGCGCATGCGCTCGGCCAAGGCTGCTTCTGAAGAGATGAGATATTGATCGCCGGACATTCGCTAACCTTGGACACACGGAGTCTTAGTCGTTCATAGACGCCACTCTAACGGGGATGTTACAGTGACGAGGCTGCGAATCAGGAGTGTGATTCGGGCGGCTTGGGTCCGGATGGTGTTTGAGGTTTCCGCCTGCGGCGTACGCCCTTCGATTCACCCGACGAGCCGGGGAAAAATTTATCTTGCCAATCGTAGCGGTCGAGGAGGAGCCGGCCTGTGATCACGATTCCGAGCAGCGCTTTCAGAATCTCGAGAACGCGGCGCCAAACGGCGTGCTGATTATAGTTTTCACGCTCCTGAAGCGCAGCTGTCGGCGGTAGAAAATCATAGGAGCTGGCGAGCGCATTCATGGTCGGGGTGAGATACAGATACATGAAGAGCACCATCGCGATCATGATCACCGATGCGCTGATAATCACGCGGCTGCGGTGAGCCGTAAGAACCGATGTCGCCAGAAGGGCCCCACCGAGTCCGAGTTGCATGACTTCCCAGGTTTCGATGATATGCCTGGTGTGTTGGGACGCTTGATACCGCAGAATCTGCCGCATCACGTCGGGCCCGATATCATCCAGCTCCTTCGCAATTTGCTCCGGCGGATTGTTCAGGAAACGTTCGACATTTACGAACGCCTGCGAAGAAATGAAGGCCATCAAGACGGCGCCGAGCAACCACGCTCCGATCAAAAAGGCGCCGACCCGTCGCGTATGCATCTGCGAACAAACAGTTTATCCCATCAGCCGCGAGCCTCTACTCATTCGCCTGTACAATGAAAAGTAGTGAGCGAACAGAAAGTCACCGAAGCCCCGCCGACTACCAGCGGAAAGAAGCCGAAGCAGGAACGCGGCGCCATCGCGGAATGGACCGTGACGATTCTGCTGTTGCTGTTCGGCACGACAACGCTGGTTCAGGCATTCGTCATCCCCACGGGATCGATGGAAGACACACTACTTGTCGGAGATCACCTGCTGGTTGACAAGCTGGCATATGCGCCGCCGGGTCCGGTAAGTAAGTATCTGCTGCCCTACACGGACGTCAAGCGCGGCGACATCATCGTGTTTCGCTATCCGGTCGATATCCGGCAGACCTTCGTAAAGCGTGTGATCGGTGTTCCGGGAGACCGGATCCGGATCGAGAACAAACAGCTGATCCGCAACGGCGCTCGTGTGAATGAGCCCTTCAAGTACCACAAGACCGAATATAACGACAGCTATCGTGACAATTTCCCCAGTCAGCCGTATCTCCAATTGAGTGAAGGCGCGATTCAGATGCTGGAGAAAAACGTGGTGAACGGTGAGGTCGTGGTACCCCCGAACAGCTATTTCGCCATGGGCGACAATCGCGACAATTCGCTCGACAGCCGCTACTGGGGGTTCGTGCCTCGTGCGAACATTATCGGCAAGCCTCTTATCATTTATTGGTCTTACGAGACCACAACCGACCGCCTTGCGAGTCCGACGATCAGCATCGATCACGCTGTCGATCTCGTTCAGAACTTCTTCACGAAGACTCGGTGGCGGCGTACGTTCATGTTGATTCATGGCTTCCCATCGCAAAGCTGAGGCGCAGCAAAGCAAAGTTCTCGAAGAGTCACAGGCGCGGCATTGGATTGCCGAGTGGGCAGTGACGATTCTGATATTCCTGTTCGGAACGACGACAGTCCTGCAGGCGTTCGTGGTACCGACCGGTTCGATGGAAGGCACGATGCTCATCGGCGATCACTTGTTCGTTGACCGGCTTTCGTATGCGCCTCCAGGCACGCTCGGCGCTCATCTGTTGCCGTACCAGGACGTCAAACGGGGCGACATCATTGTCTTCAGGTATCCGCTCGACATCCGGCAGAATTACGTAAAGCGGGTGATCGGTGTGCCGGGAGATCGCATCCGGATCGTGAACAAGACCGTCCATCTGAACGGCTCCCCGGTGAACGAGCCATACAAAATTCTAATTCCGCAGCAGTCCTCAGATTACCTGAACAACTTTCCGCAATCCCCCGATATCGTCATTGGAGCGCGGGGTATCGCGATGCTGCGAGATCACGTAAGAGGCGGAGAATTGGTGGTCCCGGAAGGGCAGTACTTCGCGATGGGAGACAATCGCGATAACTCGGCTGACAGCCGGTTTTGGGGCTTGGTTCCGCGCGAGAACATCGTCGGCAAACCGACGATGATCTGGTGGTCCTACGATGCGCCGACGGAGCATCTCGCAGACGGGAACATCCATCTCGACCACCTGGCGGACATGGCGTTGAACTTCTTCAGCAAAACACGCTGGCAGCGGACGTTTCTGCTTCTGCACAGCTATCGCCTCGAATAGGCCGCACCGGGACCGCACGCTAAAATCTCTGTTGTGTCCAAAGAAAACTATTACGGCCTTATCCTGGCAGGAGGCCGTGGTACGCGCTTCTGGCCGCGGAGCCGCCGTAATCGATCCAAGCAAGTTCTCAGCTTTCTAGGCGAGCGAACGCTGATCCAGCAGACCGTCGACAGACTGAGCCCGGTGCTTCCGCCGGAGCGCATCTGGGTGCTTACGAACGATCATCTGCGCGATGAAATCATTCGCCAGCTTCCGGAAGTTCCGAAAAAGCAGATCCTCGCGGAACCGGCGCAGCGGAACACCGCGCCTTGCATCGGGCTGGCGGCGCATATTCTCCACTCGATCGATCCGAACGCCGTGATGGGTGTGTTCCCGGCCGATCACGTGATCACGAAGCCGAAAAAGTACGCGAAGCTGCTTAAGCCTGCGTTCAAAGCCGCCGATGCAGGAAACATCGCGGTGTTCGGAATCGAGCCGCGCTGGGCTGAGACGGGCTATGGGTATATTGAATTCGGCAAAGGCGTTGAAGCGGGCTCGGGCGACATTGAGAAGGTGATCAGTTTTCGCGAGAAGCCGGATGCAAAAACGGCCAAGAAATTCGTCTCTTCGGGACGCTTCTTTTGGAATGCGGGCATGTTTTTCTGGAGGGCTTCAACGGTGCTCGAAGCTCTGCGCCAACATCAGCCGAAGACATGGAGCCTGCTGGCCGCCCTTCCAAAGTGGGGCAAACGGGAATTCATTGCTGAAGTAGCGCAAGCGTTTCCGCGCTGCGAAAACATTTCGATCGATTACGCCGTGTTGGAGCGGGCCAACAATGTTGTCGGAATCGCGATCGATGACATCGGGTGGAACGATGTCGGCAGTTGGAACGCAGTCTACGAATTGTTGAAGCGGGACGTTGATGGAAACACAACCACCGGCGATTCGATCGCGCAGGACAGCACGGGAAATTACATCGATGCCAGAGGAAAACTGGTCGCGCTGTTGGGTGTGAAAGACCTGGTGATCGTGGATACTCCGGACGCGCTGTTGATCGCGGACCGGCGCCGGGCACAGGAAGTCGGCGCGATCGTGAAGGAGCTGGAACAGCGCAAGCGCGACGACCTGCTGTAGAAACGCAACAGAAAAGGGCCTCCATCACCGGAGGCCCTTTGCGCTTGGCAGCGTGTTGCGACTATTTATTGATCTTGAGGTTGATTACGGCCGACTTGCGGCTGTCGAAAGAACTCAGTGTCTTCGAGCCACTGGAAGCGCCCTGGTGGTCTGCCTTCAACTCGTAATCGATATCCGGATTCAAGCTGTGGAAATGATACGTGCCGTTCTGCTTCGTGATGAAGGACCGGATCTGCAGAGTCTTCGTGTCCTTCAACTGGACAACGGCGCCGTCGAGTGGGGCATCTGCTTCGTTCGTAACCACGCCTTGTACGGATCGCGTCTGCCGGTCTTCATTACCCTTCTTCTGAGCCCGCGCAGGCAAGGCCACAACTCCGGCCAAGGCGACGGCAGCGATAAGAGCCATTAAAATCTTTTTCATTGAGTTCCCTCCTTGGGCTGGCCAGCAGGTTCAAGGATGATGCTCAGGTCCACACGCTGTTCCCCCGTCACAGAGACATACCTCTGCTCCAGACGATACCCATTTACTTTGACGTCGACGCACCATTTGGCGGGTACGGCCGGGACGCGTACGGCAAACTCGCCACGCGCATCGGTTACAGCCTCCGCCTTCTTCAGTTTGACATTCTGCGATTCGGACAATTCGGGAACGAACTTGAGTTCGACACCCGGCAGAGCGAATCCGGGAGGACGGTATACGGTGCCGGCTATCAGCGCGAAGGCCGCTTGCGATTCCTTGCTCTTCTGTTTTTGGGATGCAACAGGCGCCGGAGCGCAAAAAAGAGCGGCGATGGCGAGAACCGCCAAACTACTTCCAATCCTCGTCTTCTTCGTCCTCTTCGGTGGACTCCTCTTCTTCCTCATCTTCGTCATCGAGGTCGTCATCGTCGTCCTCGTCTTCGTCCTCGTCGGCGTCGGACAAAGGCTCGATTTCAAGAGGATCAGTGCCTACAACAGCGACTTCCGCACCGCACTCGTCACAGGTAAATTCATCGCCTTCGTCCAGTTCATCTTCTTCTACGTCCATCGCGGCATCGCACACCGGGCAATTGACCATTGTTGCTTCCTCCCAAGTAGGTGAGTGCTGTCAAACAAACACATTGTAACCATGCAAGGCGAAATACCCCGATTCTAACCGTGGGTTTTTAGCGCCTCACAGGAGATGGAGCGTCGAGTTTTGCGCTATAGCGCTCGAGGTCATGAAGCGACGCCGTGACGAGCGTCTTCTCCATATCCCGGTCTGTCCCGATCATTTCTTTCATGTGCATCGCGGCCAGCTTCATGACCCACGCGTCGGTCACCGGGCGGCCCGCGGATTTGCTAAGCGCCAGTAGATCGGGATGATTCAGGGCGACCACTTTCTCGGTCACATCCGAACCCTGGATCAGTTGGAATTTTACGTCGACTGTATCGGCGTGGCGGATCGAGGTGCCATTCTGCTGCCAGCGAAACTCGACCTGCCATGCTCGTCCATACGGATCGACTGCCTCAAAACGACGGAAATTCTCCATTCAGGGCTATCGTAGCAGACGCGTTTAGAAGCGGGATGAGTCCTGTTTCACCAGCGCAAGGAACTCGTCCCGGGTTTCTTTATTGTCGCGGAAGGCCCCGAGCATGGAACTGGTTACGGTTCCGGAATGTTGTTTTTCGACTCCGCGCATCATCATGCAGAAATGCCGCGCTTCGCAGATGACCCCAACGCCTTTCGGTTTCAGCACGTCCTGTATGGTCTCTGCGATCTGCTGCGTCATCCGCTCCTGTACCTGCAGGCGACGCGCGAACACATCGACAATGCGCGGTAATTTACTGAGTCCGATGACCTTGTGGCCGGGCAGGTAGGCGACGTGAGCTTTGCCATAAAACGGCAGGAGATGGTGCTCGCAGAGACTGAAGAACTCGATGTCTTTGACGATCACCATTTCGTCGTACTCGACATCGAAGAGCGCATCGTTGACGATGGCGCTCAGGTCCGCCGAGTAGCCGCTGGTCAGATACGTGAGGGCTTTTTCTGTGCGCAGAGGTGTCCGGATCAAGCCCTCGCGATCAGGATCCTCGCCCAGTTCCACCAAGACCTCTCGCATCAACTCGGAAATGCGGCCTTCTACCTGCGGCTCCGCGGCCGCAGCGTTGCTGTTCATTACCTTTACGGTAGCTTTTCTCATTGGTCGTCAGTTCGCCTTTCTCAGTTCGATGCTGTTCCGTCCAGTCTCGTGGATAACAACTCGGTCAATCACTGTATTCGCAAATGGCCACGAGCGACGCAGGCGGCGGTCACTGTCAATCGCCAGATTCTCGGTTGTCGGCACGCCGATGAAATCCGGGACATCTTGATTCAGGTCGCTGTGGTCGTAGATGCGGAGAACGTGCTGCTGGACGTATCGATCGAGGGCGCCGATATCGACAATGCGGCCCGTGGTCTCGTCCGGCTCGCCGGCGACGGTGACATGCAAGACGTAATCGTGGCCGTGACCATAGGGATGGTTGCACTTTCCGTAGAGCACCTCGTTCTCCGTGTCGGAGAGCTCCGCGGAATGGAGGCGGTGCGATGCGGCGAAACGGTATACGCGGGTGAGAGTCATTCCTGGGCTCCCTGCCAGCTTTGTTGGGTACCAGGACCTGCGTAGTCGACGTAGAGATCCGACGTCTCGTAGACTCTTATGTTGCGCAGCCGGGCATTCTCGAAACGGAGATGGGGCTCCAGGCGGCGCCAGACGTCTTGCGTAAGATTTTCGAGCGTCGGAATAACGCGGTCGAACGGCGGGACTTCGTGATTCAGATGCCGGTGATCCATCGGCTCGACGACGTGGTCATTGATGATGTCTTTAAGAAGTTTCAGGTCGACCACCATTCCGGTCACCGGATCGGGTTCGCCATCCATCGTTACTTCAAGGATGTAATTGTGCCCATGGCCGTGGCTGGAGGCGCGCTCACCGTACAAATCGCGATTTTGCTCCTCGGAAAGGCTCGGATTGTAGCACCGGTGCGACGCGGAGAACTCGGCCTTGCGCGTAATAAGCATCAGACATTGGATGCCACGGATGACCGGAAAGAATCAAGGGCCGGCCGTTATACGGCAGATCTCCGTACTTCGATAGAATCAAAGTAGATGCGCGCATCGAGCACAGATCGCATTCTTTTGGCGACTCTCGCTGTATTATTTGCAGCTTTCCTGTTTACCATTCGGAACTCGTTCGAGCCCCGAATCATAGAGAAAGGGGACACCGCGCCCTCGTTTTCGGTCAAGACCGAGTCGGGCAAACAGATTACGCGCACGGATTTCGGCGGGAAACTGCTGGTTTTGAATTTCTGGGCTACGTGGTGCCCGCCGTGCATCGAGGAAATGCCGTCGCTGGACCAGTTTGCGAGAGAGATGTCCAACTCCGGCGTGGTCGTGCTGGGGGTCAGCATCGACACGAACGAGAACGCGTATAAGCGGTTTGTGCAGCAGGCGCGGCCCGCGTTTGAGACCTCGCGCGACCCGAAGGCCGACATCGCCGCGGACTACGGCACGTTCAAGTGGCCGGAGACTTACGTGATCAACCGGGATGGAAAGGTCGTTGAAAAGTACATCGGTCCGCACGACTGGACGGATCCCAAGCTCGTGGCCGCCATCAAAGGATACCTATGATTCCCTCCACGTTGCGGGATAAGTTGATGAAACTGCTCGGGCCGAAGGGTGTGCTCGTCACCGATCAGGATCTCTCGCTATACGAGTACGACGGCGGGGTGGATAAGGCCCGGCCAGGAATCGTGGTGTTTCCGCGAAATGCGGAGGATGTATCGGCGATTGTGAAGCTCGCGAAAGAGTACAACGTGCCGATGGTCGGTCGTGGCGCGGGTACCGGACTGAGCGGGGGAGCGATTCCGCACGACGGCGGAATCATGATTGCGTTCGCCCGGATGAATCGCATTCTCGAGATTGAATCTGGAGAATGAGAGAGCGGTACTTGAGCCCGGCGTCGTGAATCTCGACGTGACGCTCGCCGTACAGGGATCGAAGTACTTCTACGCTCCAGATCCGTCGAGTCAACGCGCCTGTACCATCGGCGGCAACGTGGCGGAGAACGCGGGAGGTCCGCACACCCTCGCCTATGGCGTTACGACCAATCACGTTTTCGGCTTGCAGGCGGTGTTACCCGATGGTTCCATTATCGAGACCGGAGGGAAGGAGCCGGATCTCCCCGGCTACGATCTGACTGGTCTGCTTACAGGGTCTGAGGGCACGATGGCC
This sequence comes from Bryobacteraceae bacterium, assembly GCA_963825845.1. Lineage (GTDB taxonomy): Bacteria > Acidobacteriota > Terriglobia > Bryobacterales > Bryobacteraceae > DASQDN01. The sequence goes on from CAWGVL010000091.1 coordinate 18,419, forward strand.
CTGGTGGCTAAAGTGATCGTGCGCGTGATGCGGCAGCCGGAAGCGGTCAAGACGCTGCTTGCCATTTACGATTCGGCGGACGATGCGGCGCATACGGTCGCCGAGATTACCCGTCGCGCCATTACACCGGTCGCCGTCGAGATGCTGGACGGTGTGATGCTGCGCATGGTCGAAGAAGCGACTCACGCGGGGTATCCGATGAACGCGGCGGCCGTGCTGCTGATCGAGTTGGAGGGTCTCACGGAAGCGGTGGAGGAGCAGGTAGAGCAGGTTCGCGACGCTTGTTTTGCGTGCCGGGCCACGCGAATTTCGTGTCGCGCGATCGGCCGAAGAGCGGGATTTGCTGTGGAAAGGCCGCAAGAACGCGTTCGGCGCAATCGGGCGAGTGAGCCCGTCGTATTACGTGCAGGATGGGGTAGTGCCGCGCACGCAGATTGCGCCCACATTGCGGCACATTGGTGAGGTCGGGCAGAAGTATGGCCTGACGATCAGCAACATCTTCCATGCGGGCGACGGGAACATGCATCCGATCATTCTGTTCAACGCGCGTAAGCCGGGCGATCTCGAGAAGGCGCAGAAGGCGGGCGATGAAATTCTCTCCTACTGCATATCAGTTGGCGGATCGATTACCGGTGAGCATGGTGTCGGGCTGGAAAAGAAGGAATTGATGGGCGTGCAGTTTTCGTCTGACACGCTCGATATGATTGCTACGTTTGAAGTCGCTGTTCGATCCCGAGTGCCGGTTGAATCCTGGCAAGGTGTTGCCGACGGGCCGAGGGTGTATGGAGATTCGGCAGCCTGCGCTTACGGCTACGAGTACGATGCTGTGTGACCTTCAGCTTCGGCGCTCGAGTTCCTCCTTAAGCTCGCTTAGTAATTCCTTCGAGTGAGAAGGGTACTTTGCGGCCGTCCGGCAGTTCGCGAGGTTTTCGATCCCGCAATGTGACAAGAGCGCGATTCTCGTATCGAAAGGCCGTGAATTCTTCCGGATCCAGGAACGATGAATCTGGACGAACTCCGCGACTCCAATACTCGTCAAAACGCGCCAGTCTGCCGCGGCATACGGTCTTCAGGCGACCAAATTTCGATGACTGCAAGCGGCACGGACTTCAGCACTTTGTCCGTCGCGTTCACAGGGACACTGCACAGCAGCACGTCCGGGATGCGGTAGCGTGAGACGCTCGACAAGTTCAATGCGGAACTCGCGTGCAAACAGCTGTAATTCTGTTGCGGCACGGTTACGCAGAATGTCTCCGACTATCAGTTGATTGTAGCAGACCGTGGATAGTGGCCAAACTACGCTCCACGAGTACGCCGTCGCACGTACTCGACATCGTGCTCGTAGCTGGTGTTTAGATATTCTTCAATACAGATACAAGCGGAGTGGTCAGGCAGCCGACGCCATAGATCAATTTTATAGCTGCACGGACTTTAGAACTCGCGATCGGTAACCAAGTCCGTCACGGTCGCCAAGGCGCGTTGGTAGGGCGATTCGGGGAAGGAGTGGATAGCCATCCGGGCTTTTTCCGAGAACGCCGATGCGCGCTCGCGGGCCCGCTCGATTCCGCCGCGTCCGCTCGAGGATCGACAGCACGGAATCGAAGGACGCGTTCGAGTAACTGCGCTCGCTTACGACCTGCTCGATCAAGTTGCGTTCGGATGTCGTGCAGCTCTGCAGCGCGTAGATGACGGGCAGCGTCACTTTGCCTTCGCGCAGATCGCCACCTACAGGCTTACCGAGGACTTTCTCACGAGCCGTAAAGTCCAGGACATCGTCGATCAACTGGAACGCCATGCCGAGATTCCACGCAAAATCGCCGAGTTTCTGTTCCTGCTCGTCCGACCCTCCGCCCGCGACAACACCCAGGCGCGCGCAGGCCGAGAACAGGCCGGCGGTCTTGCGGTCGATCAGCTCCATATAATCGGCTTCAGTGACGTTCACCTCGACCGATTCGGTCCAACTGCAGCAGTTCACCCTTCGACCATCGACTGCGTCAACGCAATCAGGATATCCAGGACGTGGAAGTTTCGCTCGCGCAGCGCGATCTGGAACGCCTGCATGTACAGCCAGTCGCCCGCAAGAACACTGGTGTGATTGCCCCAGAGAATATTCGTCGATGGCTTGCCACGCCGCGTTTCAGCGACATCGATGATGTCGTCATGAACCAGCGTGGCCGTGTGAATCATCTCGACCACCGCGCCAAGATGGATGCAACTCGGATTGGTGTCGCCGACGAGTTTCGCGGAGAGCAGCAACAGGATCGGCCGCAATCGCTTGCCGCCGTTGCCGTTGAGATGCTGACTGATTGTGGAGACAACTGTCCCCGACGCCATCGATTCGAGTCCGATCTCCCGCTCAACTTTTCGGAGATCGTCCTGGACTAGATCCAGGATCTCTTTGGCTGTCAGGGACTGCCCCAGCTTGCTGAAACTCATCCGAAGTTCAAGTGTAGCAGGGCTATAGCGCGTGCCAGATCACTTCAACAGATCGTCTATCGTTGCCACAGCGATCGGATGATAGCCCGGGCGCGCCTTCGCGTATACCGCTTTCGCGTGCTCTTTGCCTTCCGGCGTCTTCGCCAACTCCTGGTACAACGGCTTGATGTACTTCCGGCGTCCGACTTCGATCAGGAACCGGTCCAGCTTCGGATAGGCCGGCTGATAACCGCTGCGGATAGACATCAGCAGCCAATCGCGCGAGAATTTCCGAGTTGCCCGACTGCGTGAGATTGAATGCGCGGTCGAGATCGGCCATGCGCTTTGCATCGAGGTTCGGCGGCAAAGACCGCAGGAAGTGCAGCCACTCCGGAGTCGTCCAGCCCTTAACCGGAAGCGCGTCCGTGCGCGACTCTGACCGACACCCATTGCTTCGCCGACTCTTCTGTCTTCGTGAGCGCATCCGACTTCGGCTGAGGCGTGTCCTTCGGCAAACCAGGCTGAGTGAGCCATTCGTCGACGTTGATCTTCGCTCGCCAGATCCGGATTTTGGTCGAGCAGGTTGTGCTGCAGGTAGTCGACGAAATCGCCCGTAACGATACTCTTGAACGCGAACTGGTTGAAGTAGCCGCGCAGGAACGTATCGAACCGTGCCCGACCGAAGATCTCTTCAAGCCGGCGCAGGAAGAGCATGCCTTTGACATACGGCACACGAGTGAAGCCCTCGTCCGGATCGCGTCCCTTCAGGTCGACGTAAAGGATCTCATCTTTATCCGGAAGCTCCGCCATCTCCTGAATGAGTTCCTGCTTCTCGATCAGAGCCTCCATCTCGGAGCGGGCGAGGACCGTAGACCTCTTCCTGGATGCGGCGCTCGAAGTAGACGGTGAAGCCTTCGTTCAGCCAGAAGTCGCGCCAGTGGCATTCGTCACCAGATTCCCGACCAGGAATGCGCCAGCTCATGCGCGATCAGACCGACCAGGCTCTTATCACCAGCGAGGATAGTCGGGGTCGCGAAGGTGAGCCGTGGATTCTCCATGCCGCCGAACGGAAAACTCGGAGGCAGGATCAGGACGTCGTACTGCTCCCATCGATACAACCCATAGAGTCGTTCGGCTGCCTGAACCATTTTCTCGGTGTCGGCCAGTTCCGCGGCCGCTTTGTTCAGCACGGAAGGCTCGGCCCAGACGCCGGTCCGTTTACTGATCGCGCTGAAATCGAGATCGCCAACCGCGAGCGCGATCAGATACGAAGGGATCGGTTGCGGCATGTTGAACGTGAACTCGGTGCCGCCCCTTTTGATTAGGATCGTTGCGTGCACTCATCACGGCGCGCAGTCCTGCCGGCACACGAATTTTTGCCGTATACGTGACGCGGACACCGGGCGAGTCCTGCGTAGGAATCCAACTCCGCGCGTGAATCGCTTCTGATTGTGTGAACAGGAATGGGTGCTTTTTGCCGGCAGTTTGCTGAGGTGTTAGCCATTGCAGTCCGGAGGCCGACGGTACGGTTTCGTAGAAGACGCGCACCTGACTGGCATTTGCCGGCAGATCGATGGTCAACGGCGCGCCGAGCGTGTTGATCGGACGAGCCGATCTGGAACGTAGTCGGCGACCAGGTGTTCCCATCGGAAGACACTTCTGTCTTCGAAACCTTCAGGTCGCGAGTATCGAGGATCAGCGGCTTGCCGCGTTGTTCCCGGTCGAGCGTCAGCGTTGCCGATCCGCGAAGGATCTTCTCGCCGAATAGGACATCCAGGTCGAGGGCTACGTGCCGGACCCGAACTTCCTGCGGGTTCGAGTACGAATGGACGTCCTGGCGGCTGTTGAAGTTGTTTTCGCTGGTTTTGGTTTGCACGGAAGAAGGAGCCTTGCTGCAGGCGCTCATCCAGAGCGCCGCGGCCAGCACCACAAAGTGGATGCGCACCTTCCTAGTGTCCCACTGCTTGCATCAGAAGAGGATACGGATTGATCGGTTTTCCCTCCCACCACCGCTTCTCGGGACCGAGCTCGAATATCGCGAAATGAAGGTGGGGCGTGTCAGCCGGGGCGTTCCCGGTTGTCCCTACATACCCTATGACGTCGCCCTTTTTCACGAGTATGCCTTGTTTGAGACCTTCGGCATAACGATCGAGATGCGCGTAGTAGTAGCGATACGTTTGCGGCGGATTGAACTGGTAAATGGTGAGACCGCCGGGTTTGCTCGTAAACAGCTTCGCGATGATTCCTGTGTCGACGGCGACGACAGGTGTTCCGCGTGGGGCGAGGATGTCGGTGGCTTCATGCCTGCGATCCCCACCGTCGCGGGCTTGTGCGAACGTGTCTTGAATGTCAGAGGCTTTAATCCCGACGATGGGCAAACCCAAAGCGCGATCAACGAGCGGAGCTGAGTCTCCAGCAGCCTGCCCTTTCACGGTGTTGGGCAGAGAAGGACCCGTGAGATTGTGTCCGGCGCAACTGGAGGAGGGAGCGGTAACGCCGGAGGCTCCGTTCTCGATCGCGTCTGGTCGTCGGCGCTGGGTGGGAGCCAACTCCGAACAGGTTGCGATGCCGATGCCGACACCGGCGCGGACGAACGCCCAAAGTAAAACCCAATAGCCCCGCGATGAAAGCGAGCAGCAGTGAGAAAAGGATGGTTCTGAGCATAATCTCGACTATTCCGTAAGCACTGCCGGCAACCGGGCGAGACCATGCGCCGCCAACTCCATCGCATCCCAATTCGTCAGCCGGATGCAGCCATGAGACTGTGTGTGCCCACGCTGCCAGGCTCGGGCGTCCCGTGGATCCCGTAGTGCTCTTTCGAAAGATCGATCCAAACAACGCCGACAGGATTGTTAGGGCCAGAGGGAACCTTCGCCTTCGTAGTGATCCGGGAGCCGCATCCCAGAAGAGCTCGGGGTTGTAGTTGAACGCAGGATTCTTGGCGACGCCCTTGATTTTCCATGTACCGATGGGTAGCGGGTCGTGTTCCGAGCCGGAGGAGCTGGATATTGAGCCAGGATCTTACCCGCTGGCGTCGAGCGCCCTCACGGTCCCGGACTTGCTAAACGATCTTTTGCGGCTTTGCCGGCATGGTGACCCGTAAGTACATTCGGGACCTGGATCTCTTGGCCAGCGTCAGTTTAGCCGTAGGATTCAGTCGTTTGAGCACGAAGGGCTCAATGAAACTGTTCGCCGAGCGCTTCCTCTGCCGATGAAAATCCCAGCTCTTCCAATTTCGATTGCTCGATCAGATCTTTCGGAATTTCGGTAAATGGCCCTGCGACGTCCGCTTCGGTTAGCCGGTACGGGACCACCGCCGCCGCCGAATCGGCGTTGAGAGCCTCCCATGTCGGATCGTCGAGATTGCCAGTGGTCGGCAGCGACCTCGCTTCCTGGAAGCCACTGATAGCGCGCGTAAAGTTGTCTCCCGGTTTGCCGTCGATCTCACCCGGCGAGAAGTTCGCGCGATCCAACAGGATCTGGGCGCGCAGAATTCCCGCGTCGGGCGCCGCCTTCGCGGCGTTTGGATCATTGACCGCCGCGATATCAATAACCTTGGGGGCTGCCGCCCTGCTCCTTGTGTTCTGCTTGCGAGTACGTGCATCGGCGTCGCTGACACAAAGGATCGATATCAATAATAAAAGGCTCCAACTCCGTTTCATCCTCATTGCTCCCCTAAATTAGAAACTGTGAGCGGTAAAACGTTTCCTTCCCGGAGCACCATTGCGTAGCCTAAAAGCCGTAGCCGTCGCATAAGGCGCAATGATGTGTAATCATGTGGCCAGTGCGCGTCCATTTGCGCCAAGGAGGAGACAAACATGGAAGAGTCTACCCGGAGGGAATTCATGCGTAACGCGTCGGCCGTGGCGCTGCTGGCAGAGCAGGTGATCGCGCAAACATCCAGCGCTTCGGCGACAGGGATGCCCACACGAGTACTCGGCCGGACGAACGAACGTGTGTCGATCGTGGCGCTCGGCGGATGGCACATCGGCGCCGTCAAAGATGAGGCTGAGGCGATCCGCATCATGCATGCGGCAATCGATGAGGGCGTCAACTTTTTTGACAACGCCTGGGATTATCACGATGGCCATTCGGAGGAAGTAATGGGGAAGGCGCTCGCAATGGATAACCGTCGCGGAAAGGTCTTTCTCATGACGAAGAATTGCGAGCGTGACTATGCTGGGTCGAAGAAGAACCTCGAGGAGAGCCTTCGCCGGCTGAAGACCGACCGGATCGATCTGTGGCAGTTCCATGAAATGGTCTACGACAACGATCCGGACTGGGTTTTCGACAAAGGCGGATTGAAGGCGGCGTTGGAAGCGCGGAAGGAAGGCAAGGTTCGCTTCATCGGATTCACGGGCCACAAAGATCCTCGCATCCACGCTAAGATGCTTGCCAAGCCGCACGATTGGGATTCCGCTCAGATGCCGGTCAATGTGATGGACCCGCACTTCCGCAGCTTCACGAAAGAGGTGATACCAGTTTGCCTGAAGAAGAGCGTGGGCGTGATCGGCATGAAGGGCTTGGGTGGGGGACACCCGAATGGGCGGTTTCTCACCGAGGTCGGTCTCACCTCGGATGAGTGTTATCGCTTCTGCCTCAGCCAACCTGTTACCGCGCAGGTGATGGGAATTAACACAATGGAGCAGTTGAAGCAGGATGTGGCGCTGGCGCGCTCATTCAAGCCATTGTCGTCTCAGGAGACGAATACATTGATGTCGCGCGTCAAGGATGTCGCAGGAGACGGCCGTCATGAGTTGTTCAAGTCGACAAAGACATTTGACGGCCCGCATCATCGCAAGCAGCACGGATTCGCGATAGAGGCGGCGGATTAGGCCGCCCCTTGGGATCTTGCTACTGCGTTCGGACGGGGATGGTTGTTCCCGCGACAGATTGTACGCCGCCAATGGACATGGTCACGGGCACATCTCCGCTGCTGAGGGTAGCGGGTAGGCGCACGTTGATCTGATACAAGCCGCTGATATTTCCGGGAGCTAGTCCGGCATACAGGACGTCGGTATCGGTGAAGCGTTGTCCCTCCGATTGTTACCGTCACACGACCCGTGATCGGGACGGCTTGGTTGGGGGTTATGGCGCCTGAGGGGACGGGAGTCTGTGTAGCGCCTAGACCGGTGCCGTAGAGTTCGAGAATTTCTCCAGGTCGGGTGGGACGGGCGCCGGGAACGACACTTGGCTCGGCGATAATCGGGCCGCCGTTCGGAATTCGAGCCGCGATGCTGCGTGTCGGGCTGAAGGTGAAGAAGGATGGAGAGAAGTTCTGGATGTTTACAGTCGCTGGGTCGCTTGGTATTGCATTCTGCCGGTCGGGATTTACGATGACTCTTACCGGCACTGTCCCAGTCTGTGTGAGTGTAGGCGCCTGAACATTGATCTGATCGCCTTGCACATACAGAATCGGAACTCGCTGGCCCGCTATCTCAACACCGACGCAGTTCAATTCGGACGGATACTTGCCATCGCGGATGTAGCCGCCATGCGCTTCACGCGAGGTGCCGGTGGCAAAGTTTCGTCCGAGGAGCGTCAGGATCGAATTGGACGAACCTGCAGGTGTTCCCGACGCTGCATCGACAATTCGCGTCAGGATCGGCCGTTCACTCGCGCCACACGCCGAGTCCGGCTGCACTCGAATTTGCGTTGTGTAGATCCGGTCTCCCGTATTCGAGTTGTTGCGATTTGCCGCATTGCCCGCCGCGTAGAAAATAATGTCGCCATCTTCCGGAGGCGCGAGCCATTCGATTTCGAAAGTCTTTGTGCCGTTCAATCCGCCTTCGAGCGTACCGTCCATGGTGTGAGTGGCGTAGTCACCTGGTACTTGGACGGAGGAGTTGGTCGCGTTAAAGCGGTCCGGCCGTTTGGGTTGGGTTCTTGGCCCATCGCGCGACAATCTGAAAGCCCCATCGCTGTGCCTCGGGATGTGAGACGGTAACCTTCACGGTTTGCGGTTGGCCGGGCTTATAGCTTGCCGCGTCAATGCGGACGCTACCGCCGGGAGGATTCAGAGGAAAGCTGGTGTGGCACTGATTGCATGTGTTATGGCCCGGAGCGCCTGTATTGCCGGGAGGCGCTCCGGTAGGCAGTGCAAATAAGGAAAGAGCGGAGAGCAGTAGCGATGCGGCTGTCTTTAGGGTCACCTTTGAATAGTAATAAACGCGTTCTCCTGGGTGCGAGCGCCGCCCGGCAACATCACCACCACGGGTTGATCTCCGTTTCGGGACATCGGGCACAACGATGTTGAATTGATAGGTGCCGATGAAGTTTGGCGCTGCGCCGCCATATGAGACCTGTGCGGTGACGCCACCGATTGTCACCGTAGGTGTGGCCACCAGCGGCGATAGCGCATCCACTGCGCGCGCGGTGGGCATTGCGGGATTCGTCGGGCCGAAATTGGCGCCGTACAGAATGATAGTGTCTCCGGGTTTTGCGGCCCGTGTTGTCAGGGCTGAACCGAAGAGTCCCGTTTTGCCGAGAAATGTTCCGTCCGCGTGAGTGCCTGCGATGTATTTCCGGTCTCGGGATCGAACATGAACCATCCCGGCGCCGCGCTCAATACATTGCCTGTGGCCGTGTTGCTCGTGCCGTTACGGGTAATCACTTCGACTGGAACGTTACCGGTTTTTCCACCGAGGTCCGGAGCCTGAACATTGATTTGGGTCGGGCTAATGAAATACACGGCGGCGGGCTTGCCATCGATGTTGACTTTGACGCCGTCGAGTTCAGTTGGCGCTGCTCCGTTGACGAAATCGCTACCCAACCAGATACGCGTGTTCTGCGCTAAGTCGGTCCCTTTGATCGTTGTCCAAGAACCGGCAACCATATTGTTCTCGAAGGTCGCGCCGTTCTGTACGCCGTTGCTCGATTGGATGGCCGGTTTCGAGCCTGACGAAGCGCCGCCCGGTGTTAGCGTGATATTCGCGTGTAAAGACGCGATCGCCGTGTATTCTGACCATTCCCATTTGCAGCGTTCGCTGCGACATAGAATGTCACTGGTCCGGCATCTGCACCGGCCGGAGGCGTCCAGTCGAATTCATAGGTATTGCCGCTCTTCGCCAAGCTATGTTCAATAAATTGCAGCGGCGCGTCGCTGCGGCAAGGCGCATTCCGATCATCTTCACAAACGACTTTCGTCTCCGAATTGCTGGGAGTTAAAGTACCCGCTTGTCCACGCGAAAGATTGCTGGCCAGACGAGCCGTTGCCTGAAACCCGTACAGCCGCGCTGTAGCGCCAGTATCGGTTATCGTCACGGTCATTCGTTGTTTTTGACCAGGCGTGTATGTGTTTCCTTCCGCAGCGGTGATTTGGACGGATCCTCCAGTCGGATTCGCCTGGCCTGCGTGGCAAGCAGTGCAGGTTCCAAGGTCGCCGGGCGCGCCAGTGTATCGCGCTTCAGGCCCGCTCGCGCTTGCTAATATCACCGCGGGAATTACCGCGAGGATCGTGACACACTTCGCCATAAAAATGGTGGAAGATCTCTGCATAAGTAAGCTAAACCCCTTCGGTCTTCGAAATGACGTGCAACGCTTTTCGAACACTCGTGCTGAACAAGTATTTTAATGGTTTGTCCGTCGATAGCCAACTGTAGCCTGGTGGTACGACGGCTAAGCCAGCCTCTGCAATTGTAAAAACGTTGTTAACATTTGTAATCGAGTGGCTGAACCGTCCCAGGCTCCTGCCCACGGATGCCTCTGGCAAGTGAGAATGTTCCGGTAACTCCCAAAATCCGGCGAGCTTCTTCTCCTTCTCGGAACGACGCCAAAACAACATTTCATTCTCCCGACGAATGATCAGAAGCAAACGTTCCACCCGGATCTGCCTGGACCTTCTTCTCACAGGGAGGTCGTCTTGCCTTCCAGAGGCCCGTGCCTGGCAAAGGTCGGCTATGGGGCAGAGCAGGCACTGGGGCTTCTTCGGCAGGCAGATCGTGGCGCCCAGTTCCATCATGGCCTCGTTGAAATCACCGGGCCTCCTCGTGTCGAGGCGAGCGTCTGCTTCGTCGTTGATGTTGTCCATGCCACCCGTCACCCGGCTAAGGACACGAACCACGTTGCCATCGACCGCGGCGTGCGGCAAACCGAACGCGATGCTGGCGACGGCTGCCGCCGTGTAGGCGCCAACACCGGGGAGCGCACGAATCGAGTCGTAATCCCGCGGAAACGATGCGTTCATCTGAATGGCTGCTCGCTGGAGGTTTCGCGCGCGGCTGTAATATCCGAGGCCGGCCCACGCTTTCAGCAGGTCTTCCTCCGGCGCGCTCGCCAGAGCTTCGATGGTGGGAAACCGTGCGATGAACCGCTCGAAGTACGGAATCGCCGTCGCGACGCGAGTCTGTTGGAGCATGACCTCCGAAATCCAAATCGTGTAGGGATTGCGGTCACGGCGCCACGGCAGGTCGCGTTTAGACGCTTCAAACCATGCAAGAAGGCGCTTCCGAAAGGTTTTGTGATTCGAGGCTGAGATACTTAATGGTAGTGGAAGATTATCTGTCGATCCGCGGAGCGCGGGTCCACAACCTCAAGAACATCTCCGTAGACATCCCGCATAACCAACTTACCGTGGTTACCGGGGTGTCCGGATCGGGCAAGTCGTCGCTGGTCTTCGACACGATCTACGCGGAAGGACAGCGGCGTTATGTGGAGTCGCTGTCCGCCTATGCGCGGCAATTTCTCGAGCGCATGGAGAAGCCCGATGTCGATGAGATACTGGCATTGCTCCGCCTATCGCGATCAAACAAAAGAACACGACACGGAATCCGCGTTCGACCGTCGCAACATCGACCGAGTTGTACGACTTCTTCCGCCTGCTGTGGGCGCGCGTGGGCCGGACATATTGTCCGAATGTGGCACACGCGTTCTGCGGGACACCGTCGATCAGATCGCCGATGAGTTCCTGAAGCAGCCGGAAGGATCGCGGTGGTACGTGTTGTTTCCGGTCGCTGCGTACGGGCGGAGACGGACAAAGTTCGCGATCATCTGTTCATGCTGCGCGCGAAGGGATTCACTCGGCTATACCAGGATGGGAAGACGTTCGAGTTTTCAACGCCGGAATCGCTGCTGGACATCGATTTCAGCCGTCCGGTGTTTGTGCTGGTGGACCGCTTGTCGATCACGCGGCGATATGCGTCAGCGCATCGTTGATACGCGTCGAAATCTGTTATCGCGAAGTCGGGCGAAGTGGTGTTCGAGCAGGCCGGCGGACGACGGCAAGCGCCTGCGCTTCAGCGAGAAGTTCGCGTGCAAGACGTGCGGGCTCGAGTTTCGCGATCCCGGAGCCGGGACTGTTCAGCTTCAATAATCCGTATCGGGGCGTGTCCCCGCTGCCAGGGCTTCGGCAACACGATCGACTACGACATGGACCTGGTGATTCCGGATACGTCGCTGTCGCTTGCGAGGAGGCGCTGTCGATCCGTGGACAAAGCCGCAGCACCAATGGGCATGGAAGCACTTCAAGGCGGAGAACAAGGGCAAGGTTCGATTCGACGTTCCGTTCTGCGACCTGGATGCGAAGGAAGCGCGCGATTGTCGCACGGCCATCCGCGAGTACTTCGCCGAGGTGGAAGAGAAGAAGTACAAGGTCCACGTCCGCGTTTTTCTCAGCCGTTATCGCGGATATGCGCGCTGTCCCGAATGCAAGGGCTCCCGGCTGCGCAAAGAAGCTCTATACGTGCGCGTCGGCGACAAGACCATCGCCGATCGTGACGCGGATGAATACGGCCGAGGCGTTCCGAGTTCTTCGAATCGCTGGAGTTTTCGCCCAGAAGAGAATGCGATCGCGGAGAAGATTCTCGTGGAGGTGCGGCAGCGACTCAAGTTCCTGAACGATGTCGGCCTGCACTACATCACGCTGGAACGTCTTTCGGCCACGCTGTCCGGAGGAGAGGCGCAGCGAATCCAGCTTGCAACGTGTCTGGGTTCGCGACTGGTCGGCGCATGTTACGTGCTGGACGAGCCCTCGATCGGGCTCCATGCCCGGGACACGGCGCGGCTGGTGGGGATACTGGGAGAACTGCGCGATCTCGGGAACACAATCATTGTCGTCGAGCATGATCCCGACGTGATGCGGTCGGCAGACCACATCCTGGATATGGGCCCTGGCGCGGGGGAGCATGGCGGGCGCGTGTTCTTTTCCGGCCCTTACGGCTTCTGAGCGACGGAGCGCAGTCGCTGACCTCGACGCTATCTGAAGGGCGAGCAAACGTCGCGACGTCGAAACGCACCGCCGCAAGCCGCATCCCAAGCGGATGCTGAAGGTGATTGGTGCGCGGGCGAACAACCTGAAGCACATCGATGTCGATATTCCGCTCGACATGATGGTTGCTGTCACAGGTGTGTCCGGGTCGGGTAAATCGAGGCTGGTCCATGAGGTGATCTACAAAACGCTCGCTGCGCGGTTGGGCAAAGAGGATGTTCCGCGAGGAACACCGAACGAGGCGAGAAGCTGCAGTGCAAGCGCAGTTGAAACGCGCCGAACTGCTGAGCGATGTGCTGCTGGTGGATCAGTCGCCGATCGGACGTACGCCTCGATCGAATCCGGTGACGTACATCAAGGCGTTCGATCTGATTCGTGAGGCTTTTGCGGCAACGCCGGAAGCGAGACGGCGCGGCTACACCGCGGGGCATTTCTCCTTCAACATTCCGGGCGGCCGGTGCGAGGTGTGTCAGGGCGACGGCACCGTCACGGTAGAGATGCAGTTCCTTGCCGACGTCGAGCTGGTCTGCGAGGAGTGCAAGGGGACGCGGTATAAGTCGAGCATCCTCGAGGTGACGTACAACAGGCTGAATATCCACGAGGTACTGCAGCTGACCGTGCGCGAGGCGATCTGGTTCTTCAATGAGATTCCGCGACTCGTGGCTAAGCTGAAGCGTGCTGAAGGATGTCGGGCTTGGGTTATCTGAGGCTCGGCCAATAGCGCGACGACGCTTTCGGGCGGTGAGGCGCAGCGCGTGAAGCTGGCCGGCCATCTCGTCCCAGGCGTCCTGTAAGAGAACGCTGTTCATCTTCGACGAGCCGACGACCGGACTTCATTTCGACGACATCACCAAACTGCTGGACGCGTTTCAGCGACTGATCGAGAGCGGCGGAAGCATCCTGATTATCGAGCACAACCTGGATGTCATTCGCAGCGCCGACTGGATCATCGATATCGGTCCCGAAGGCGGCGCCGGGGGCGGCCGGGTGATCGCGCAGGGTACTCCGGAAGATGTGGCCAAAGTTCCGGCTTCTTATACAGGTCAGTTCCTGAAGGCGCTGCTAGCCGGATAGGCCCACATTGACGATGGCCTGCTCGAACTGGTCCAGCGCGCCTTTGAAGAAATGGTCTTCGGCTTCGACCCAGATGAGCTTTTTGGGTTCGGGCAAGCTCTCAAATAGCTGGGTCAGTTCTTCCTTCGGGCCATGTTCGTCGTGCGTGCTGTGAACGAAAACTTTCGGTTTCGCGCAGGACTGGACGTAGCTGACGTCCCTGTACACGGTCGGGAATCCTACCGCGACCACGCGGCGCGCTCCGGCGTCGTCGCACCCTAAGCGCAGCACAACACGAGATCCGAAAGAAAACCCTGCGAGCGAATAAGGGAGGTCCGGATAACGTTCCCGCAGCCAGGCCAACGCAGCGCGCGCGTCCTCGACTTCTCCAAACCCGTGGCCGTAAGCGCCTTCGCTGAGATTCACACCCCGGAAGTTGAATCGGAGTACGACGGCTCCGGCTTTCCGAAATCCACGCGCGATCCGATAAACAACTTTGTTGTGCATCGTCCCGCTGTGTTGGGGATGCGGATGGCACACGAGGATCGCCTCTCGTGGTTCACCATGCTCGGGCTCTTCAAGCAACGCCTCGAGTTTGCCAGCGGGTCCGGCAATCATGTGCGTCTCAATGCGTCGAGCCATCAGTTCGTCCGGTAGTTGGTGAACTGCATATCGATGCCGAAGTCCTTGCTCTTGAGGAGGGCGATGACCTCCTGAAGAGTGTCGCGATCCTTGGCGCTGACACGCACGAGGTCGCCCTGGATCGAGGCCTGGGCCTTCTTCTTGCTGTCCTTGATGGCTTTCACAATCTCGCTTGCCTTCTCCTTTGTGATGCCTTGCTGGAGCGTGACCTCCTGCCGAACGGTCGAACCCGCGGCTGGTTGGATTGTCCCGTAGGCCAGCCCTTTGAGCGGCACGTTGCGTTTCACCAGTTTGCCCTGCAGGATCTCGGTGACGGCCTTCAACTTATACTCGTCGGCGCTCGCGAGAATGAGCTTGTTATCTTTCTCGTTCAGTTCGATCTTGGACTTCGAGTCTTTCAGGTCGAAACGGGTGATGATTTCTTTCGACGCTTGCTGGATGGCGTTGGAGACTTCGGAAAGATCGATCTTGGATACGATATCGAAGCTGTTATCGGGCATTGCTCTGATTATCGTAGCAAGGGCTAGCCGAGCTTCCGATAGAGTTCATCGAAGTCGATTTGCAGAGTGCCTTTGTCGGGGACATCAATCATGACCACGAGCGGTGATGAGAGTTCGTGAAGGCGGCTCGGTTTGAGTCGCGACCATGACGGTCTTATTGTACGGGTCGGCAATCATGACCGCTGACCCACCCATCGCGAGGTGATCGGAGAGTTTCGCGCGCAACGCCGGGCCACGGTTCCACGAGCGATGCGATGTCGACGGTGAGCAGAGGCGGAGTTCGGTCGTCGCGATAGCGACCGTCGGCAGGGGCGCCGGTTAGCACACTGACATCCGGTATGCGAAATCGGGTGTGAGTGATACGAATGTGTTGCTCCGACATACTCGCAATTGGCTTCGTAGCTCGTTCTGAGGTATTCCTCTACCGATCGAGCGGTAGAGTCGGCGCGGTTGCCATACGTCAAGTGTACTTCTGTGAAGTGTACTCCTCGTCTGGTAACCGGGTGGTTAAGCATTGACGCCTGAATCCTCGATTGTGATTACTTCGACACAGATACGCAGGTTCTGGCCAAGGCTCTCGGCTTGACGGCCGGCTGGCTTGCGGCGTTGTTCGCGGTACTCACGATGCTGTGCTTCCCGACAACCGTGTTTAGTTCTTCATCTCTGGATTACTGTTCCGTAGGCTCAGGGAGTTTCTTCTCGATGAGTGACCCGTCCTCGAACCTGTACGCGATAAACTCTTCCGGATCCATTAACACGAGATGCTGTACACCGATACTTTCGTAATCTCGGAACCGGTCCCGTGTGGCGGCGAGCGCGTCTTACGGAGAAAGTATCTCGCTCACGGCCCAGGGCACGACAATGCAAATGTCCCCTTCCGGCAAAGGCTTCGGGCATAGCATCACATGAGGGATTCGGTATCGCGCCCGTTCGATGATCTGTGCCGGAGTTCCCAGCGCCTTGTAGCCGTATTCCTTTTCAAGCTGACGAAAGTGCCCGATTAGAATGGGATTCAAGAATGAGTGGGAGATTGTGGGCAGGCTGCGCTCCACGAGCACGCCGTCAACGTACTCCATATCGTGGTCGTAGCTTGAATTCAAGTACTCGTCAACCGGCGCGTGAGCAAGGGTCGGTGCGGTTCCCATAATCCTGGTTTACTGACAAAAAGGCCGCCCCTAGGGGCGGCCGCGATTCACGATAACGAGATTGAAACCTTATTAGCTCGCGATGTCAACGCCCATGCTGCGGCAGGTTCCCTTGACGGAACGGACAGCGGCCTCGACATCGAAACAGTTGAGATCGGGCATTTTAATCTTGGCGATCTCTTCGATCTGCTGTTCCGTAATCTTTCCGACCTTGTTCTTGTTCGGCTCCGCCGAGCCCTTCGCGAGGTTCACGGCGCGCTTAACGAGCACAGGTACCGGCGGGGTCTTGGTGATAAATGTAAGCTGCGGTCAGGGTAGATCGTGATCACCACCGGGATGATCAGCCCTTCCTGGTCCTTCGCGTTGGTCTTCGCATTGAAGGCCTTGCAGAACTCCATGATGTTGACGCCTTGCGGACCGAGGCAGTGCCGACAGGGGGTGCGGGTGTCGCCTTGCCCGCGGGGATTTGCAATTTAACTTGTCCAGTAACTTTCTTCGCCATTGTTTGTTCCTTGCTATGCGGTTCCCCTGCGGGGGGCCGACTAAGTCTTTTCTACCTGTAGAAACTCTAGTTCGACCGGCGTTGCGCGACCGAAGATCGTGACGAGCACACGTAAAGTGTTGCGTTCGGTATTGATCTCGTCCACCTTGCCGGTAAAGTTTGTGAAAGGTCCGTCGACGATGCGCACCGTCTCGCTCTTCTCGAACGTGAGCTTCGGACGCGGAGCAACCGCTGTCGTTTGACGGTACAGAATCTTGTTGACTTCATCGGCGGTCAACGGAACGGGCTCGCCGCCGCCACCGACGAATCCGGTAACCCGCGGCGTTTCCTTGATATAGTGCCGCATCTGGTCGTCCATTATCATCTGCACGAGAACGTAGCCCGGATACAGAAGACGCTTGCTGGTGACCTTCTTGCCGTTCCGCATTTCCACGACTTCTTCCGTGGGAATCAGAACCTGGCCGAGCTTGTCCGTAAACCCGAAGGCTTCCGAGCGAGTCCGGAGGGACTCGGCGACCTTGTTTTCAAAGCCCGAATAGGTGTGGATGATGTACCAACTCATCCCGTCGTCTTCGGCGGCGACAGGACCAGCGGAAACGGGTGGCTCTACCGGTTCGTCGACCGGCACGCCTGAGAAATCCTCATCGCTGGGATCGGCGACGCCGTCGGCGGGATATTGGAATGGATCTTGCTCTGACATGATGCCCGCCTTATCTCGAGAATGTATCGAAGAGCTTCGTGATCAGACGACCGACCGCAGCGTCAACGATGGCAAAATACGCGGCGAATGCGAAGACGGCAACGATAACTACGGTTGTTGTGGCGCGGACCTGCTTCCAGGTAGGCCAGGTGACCCGGCGCATTTCCTGCTGCAGTTCCTCGAAGTAATTCTTGGTTTGAGCAGGCCACTGACCCGCACGTTGCATCCAGCTATTCGCTTCCATGAGATTCCGACTGTCCTGAGATTCTTGGCAGGGGCGGAGGGACTCGAACCCCCAAATGCGGTTTTGGAGACCGCTGTTTTGCCATTGAAACTACGCCCCTAGTCCGGTAAGGAACCCGTAGGCTCCTTATCAGTTTACTTGATTTCCTTGTGCGGCTGGTGCTTGCGGCACTTCGGGCAGAACTTCTTCAACTCGAGACGCTCGGTTGTCGTCTTCTTGTTCTTCATGTTCGTATAATTCCGGTCTTTGCACTCAGTGCACTGGAACGTGATGATTTCGCGGGCCATGATCTACTCCTGACTTCCCGTCAACTACGCTACGACTTCAGCAACCGTGCCCGCGCCGACCGTGCGGCCGCCTTCGCGAATCGCGAAGCGCAACCCCTTGGCCATAGCGACCGGTGTGATCAATTCCACTTCGAGCTGAACGTTGTCGCCAGGCATCACCATCTCGGTGCCTTCCGGCAACTTCGCCACGCCCGTCACGTCCGTCGTGCGGAAGTAGAACTGCGGACGATAGCCGTTGAAGAACGGCGTGTGGCGTCCACCTTCATCCTTCGACAGAACGTATACTTCGCCCTTGAACTTCGTGTGCGGCTTGATCGATCCCGGCTTGGCGATCACCTGGCCGCGTTCCACGTCGTTCTTTTCAACACCGCGCAGCAGCAAGCCTGTGTTATCGCCTGCCCGGCCTTCGTCGAGCAGCTTCTTGAACATTTCGATGCCCGTAATAACCGTCTTGCGGGTGTCGCGGAAACCGACGATTTCCATTTCCTCGCCGACCTTGCAGATACCCGTTTCGATACGGCCCGTTACTACAGTTCCGCGACCCTGGATCGAGAAGATGTCTTCAATCGGCATCAGGAACGGCTTGTCCGTCACGCGCTCCGGAACCGGAACGTACGCGTCGACGGCCGCCATCAGATCCTCCACCGACTTGGTCCACTTCTCCTCGCCGTTCAGGGCGCCCAAGGCGCTCACACGAACGATCGGCAGATCGTCGCCGGGAAACTGGTATTTCGACAGAAGCTCGCGAACTTCCAACTCGACCAGTTCGAGGAGTTCGGCGTCTTCCACCATGTCAACTTTGTTGAGCGCGACCACGATGTACGGCACGCCTACCTGACGGGCGAGCAGGATGTGCTCACGCGTTTGGGGCATCGGGCCGTCGGTCGCCGCGACCACCAGGATCGCTCCGTCCATCTGCGCCGCGCCGGTGATCATGTTTTTGATGTAGTCGGCGTGGCCAGGGCAATCTACGTGCGCGTAGTGACGGTTCGGAGTTTCGTACTCGACGTGCGACGTCGCGATTGTGATACCACGCGCCTTTTCTTCCGGCGCGTTATCGATCGAATCGAAGTCGCGAATCTTTACTTTTGGATTGTTCTTCGCCAGCGTCTTCGTGATCGCTGCGGTCAGCGTCGTCTTGCCGTGGTCGATATGTCCGATCGTCCCGATATTGACGTGCGGTTTGCTGCGGTCAAATTTCTCTTTCGCCATAGTGAAAACCTTTGCTTATGGACGCCACACCGTTTCCTCAGTCAGTTATCTAACACCTGAATGGTTGAAGGAATCGAGCCAGGGCGTGACTAAACTCTGGAGCCGTTGACCGGGATTGAACCGGTGACCTCGTCCTTCCAAGGACGCGCTCTACCTACTGAGCTACAACGGCCTGTAAACCCAAATTATAAACTACGGCACAAGCGCGCACAACAAAACGCCTGCGCCCGTCAAACTCCACGACTCACCCTGACGACTCAGGCCCAAAGAAGGAATAAAGGTGATGGTGGACGGGGAAGGATTCGAACCTTCGTACCTCGCAAGGAGGGACAGATTTACAGTCTGTTGGCTTTAACCACTCACCCACCCGTCCGAAGTTACAGTGGATTTCGTGCGCCCGGAAAAGGCTTGAACGAAGCTATTGTAACACGTCAGACGGCTATTAACTCGCAGATCCGTATAAACTACAGGACGTCATGCCGCGGGGGCGAGAGTGAAATCGATCATTACCCCGATTGTAGGATAGATTACTGTTGGGCTGATGCACGTTCCCCCACAGCGTGCCCAAAACGACGCCAAATCGCCGGAAGCGAAGCCGCCCACTCCGAAAGGGCAATCGACACCGTTTTCGCAGCCCAGCCGGATACGCAAGTGGTAGAGCTGCTCTATCTTGCGGAGATTTACATTGATGTTGACAGGGCGCGTGCCCTCGAATGGTTCCCCGTCCAGGCATTCTCCGCCGAGTCGTCCCTGCCCGCCGACTGGCATCGGGACCGGTGCAGATATGTGATGGCGCAAGTCGCGAGCGTCACCGCCGGATCCAACGTTGATCTGGCGAGTGAGCTTCTGGGGCAGATAGATGCTCCGCAGAGCGGCCGCATGGATCACCGGGCCGGGCGGCGTTTCAACTTCGAGACTGCGGCCGAACTAACAAAGGCCGCTCCGGAGGGCGACCCGCTGAAAGCCTGCGGAACTCTGACCGCGACCACGACTTGAGCTTCTGCCTCTCATCTTCTGACAGCCGGGTTTCCGGGTGCATTAGCAGATAAGGCCCCGGAGGCATCCGGCTCTGATTGGCCGACGAGGCCATGGCGGCTACAAAGGCGAGCCTCTGCGCCCTCGAGTACTTCCGCCACTCGGAGAAGTTCAGGAAGTTCCGACCCCGTTCAACATCTCGGGCGACGATCCATGATATCGGTGAAATTCGCGAGTACCACGGCCACACCGTGTTCCAGGAATGGCAATCGCGACAACTTCTCTAACGATGCGAAGCACCGCATCAGGCGCATTCGCACCGGCAAGTACCTGGCCTACACTTGTCCGCGATACCGACACTGGTTGTACGAACTGCGCACTCGCGAAAACCAACACCACGACCGAGGCGGCCTTCCAATACATATTGGATATACGTTATCAGTTACGGTTCCGTATGTTAACCATTGAACGGTTCGAGAACCGTTCGAGCAATCGGATAATCCGCTGAGAACCTGCCAGCTGCATCACCTTTTTGATCTCTGTCGTTTCAAGATGTTCCCGGCGGTCCTCGCATCCCATAGTGGCGATCTGTTTGCTGAATCCTTCTACTAGCGGAACCAAAATGATCCAAAAAGCTTTGACGGGTTTGGTCCTGTGTGTGGCGATTATCTGCGCTTTGAGTTCTGCCTTCAGTCAGAAGGCTGAGGATCCAGAGTCGGCACGCCTGATTGCGTCAATCCAAGGACCGCAGCTATATGACTCATACTGCGCCGTATGCCACGGTAAGGACGGTAAAGGTGACGGACCGATGGCGAAATCGCTCAAGCCGGTTACGCCAGACTTGACCCGGATTGCGACGCGGAGTGGAGGCAAGTTTCCGTTGACTCGCGTTCAGCAGATCATCTCAGGTGAAGTAGCGAACTCGAGAGGCCATGGAACGCGAGAGATGCCCGTCTGGGGGCCGATATTCTCGCAAGTCGCATGGGATCAGGATCTTGGCCGCATTCGTGTGTACAATCTCGCTAAGTTTATCGAGACTTGGCAAGTGAAGAAGTGATTGCCTTGTCGTGGGCTTAGGTTTGCTAAATCTATCTACCAGTCCGCGACCGAGCCGTCCTTGTGAGAGTAGGCCATTGTCACTTCGGGTGCGAACGGATGTTTGCGCGCTTCCGCCTCATTGATGTCGATCCCCAGTCCTGGCCCCATCGGGGGATCGCAACTCCCGTGCTGCACGTCGAGCGGGTTGATTAGAATGTCGTCCCTCCAGGGAACGTCGGCCCGCACGACTTCCTGAATCAGGTAATTGGGTGTGGCAAAGCCAACATGCACGGACGCGGCCGTACTGACCGGTCCCTGGGGATTGTGACATGCCACGGCGATGGAATACGTCTCCGCCATTGCTGCTATGCGACGGCCTTCGCTGATCCCGCCGCAGTGAGAAATGTCGGGCTGTATGATCGAACAGGCTCGCTTTTCCAACAGTTCGCGGAACTCCCATCGTCCGACCAGGCGTTCGCCAGTCGCAATAGGAAACGGAAGCGCACGAGCCACCTCTACGAGAGCGTCAACGTGCTCCGGCCAGCAGGGTTCTTCGTACCAGTAAAGGTTATACTCCGCGAGTAGCCGCCCGAACTGGATCGCCGCCGCTGCCGTCGTCCGGGCATGCAGATCGAGCATGATATCAATCTCATCCCCCGCTGCCTTACGCATTGCTTCGACGCATCGAGCGGCGTGCTTCAGGACGTTTGCGCTTTCGACCAACTCGGCAACTGGAATGGGCATTGCCTTGACGGCGGTAAACCCACGCGAAACGCTTTCCAGGATACGGTCGGCGAATGCTTCCGGCGCAGCAGTCTTGTACATCCCCTCGAGCGTCCCACCACCGAGGTGATCGTACAGGCGAAGTTTGTCGCGAACCGGGCCGCCGAGCAGGTCACAGACGGGCTTGCCCAGATCCTTGCCCTTGATATCCCAGAGCGCCTGGTCGATGCCGCTCATGGCTGTCATGTTCGTAATGCCGCCGCGCCAAAAGTACTGACGGTGCATGATCTGCCAGAGGTGTTCGATTCTGCGCGGATCCTGGCCGATCAGTAAGACCGCAAGATCTTCGACTGCGCCAACGACCGACTTGGTCTTCCACTCGAGAGTAGCCTCACCCCATCCGTACAGGCCCGGTTGATCCGTCTCAACCTTCACAAGCACCCAGTTGCGCATGCGCGCATTTACTACGAGAGTTGAAATCTTAGTAATTTTCATCCGGCGAATCTGAATCCCTGGATTCGATTAGATCAGTTCTCAGCAGCTAAGCGCGTCTGAATGCGCTGGCCACGTCCGAAGCATTGGACGGCCAGACGGTGAATGGGAATGATGGGCTTGAAGCCGGAGCAGGGGCCAGCCAGAGACTGACCCCTGACGCGGTTCTAAAACAGTACTTTGAGCGCCAATTGCACCTGTCGGGGCGTATTCTCCTGACCCGTGACAACGCCAAAGGTCGGTTGACCGAACGTCGTTCCGGGCGATCCGAACAGTGGGGTATTCGTGAAGTTGAACGCCTCGGCTCGGAACTCGACTCTCATCCTCTCAACAGGCTGAAAGGTCTTGAAGACTGAAAAATCGAGCTGCGTCGCGCCGTCCTGACGGACCGCTGTCATCGTGCGGCCCAGGTTCCCGTATGTAAAGGCCGCAGGCTGGCTGAATTGCGACGTGTCGAACCAGCGGTCGATGTTCTGGTTCTCGACTACTGGCTTGACGCCGCTCCAGTCCGGGCGCTGACCGCCTCCGAAGCAGAAGCAATTGTTGATTGCGACCGCGAAATTGTAGAGTGGGAGGCCCTTCGATAGCGTCAGAATGCCGTTCATCTGCCAGCCTCCGAAGGCCGAGTTCATCACGCCATTCCAATTGCTGCCCATTGCTTTGCCACGTCCGAAGGGCAGTTCGTAGGTGACGTTGGCAATGAAACGCTGAGGCTGGTCGTAGGAAGATACGGCCCGCTCGCAGGCACGGCAATAGTTATCCCGAATGCCATCGGCACGATTCCACAGCCCGTCGGCTGCGTCCGATATAGTCTTGGACCAGGTGTACGAGGTAAGGAAGCTCAAGCCCATCGAGAACCGCTTCTCTACTCGAAGTTGCAAGGCGTGATAGGTGGAGTTTGCGAATGCCGCATTCGTCGCGGTCACACCATCATAGTGAGGATAAGGCGTGAGTAGTTGACCGTATTGGATGGTCGGCTGCCCAAGCGCGAGGGCAGGATCGATCAGCCCGAAGAAAGGATTCGGTACCTGCTGCAACAACTGATTGCCCAACGCGAGTTGACTCGGATGTAACTGGTCCATCTGGAACGTCTGGGAAAGTCGGGTACCCTTGTTGCCGGCATAAGCGGCTTCCAGCACCATGTTCGAAAGCAGCGTTCGCTGAATCGTGAAATTCCAGTTCTGGTTGTACACGGGCTGGAGGGTTGGCTCCCACCCGCCGCCTAAACCGCGACCCAGGGCGGCATTCGGACCGGCAGCAGCTCCAGGATACAGGTTAAAGCCAAGTGGAAATGGGTCGGTCAACGGCGCGGTGAGATTCGGGGTGATACCATCGCCGCCTACAGTCGATATCCATGGCGTAGACGAACTGAACGCCGCTCCCGTGTATCCCGAACTTGCAGCATAGGACGGTAGCCCAAAGAAGATGCCGTACCCCGTCCGAATCACCGTTCCCGGAGTAACTTGATACGCGATTCCGAGGCGGGGATTCCACTGCGAGAACACGGTTGGCCGAATCGCTCGCCGGCCGAGCGTGCTGCCTGCAAACAGGGCCACGCCCTTGAGATCCATGCCAGTCTTGTCGGCTAGCGGGTTCGGCGCAAGCGGATCGAT
The DNA here is from genome assembly GCA_963825845.1 of Bryobacteraceae bacterium. Classification (GTDB taxonomy): domain Bacteria; phylum Acidobacteriota; class Terriglobia; order Bryobacterales; family Bryobacteraceae; genus DASQDN01. The sequence goes on from CAWGVL010000091.1 coordinate 42,164, forward strand.
ACCGGTGAGACGGTCGTATCGCTCAGTGACTCCGCTCTCGAAATCCCACCGCCATCCGAGATTTATCGTGAGCTTCGAGGTTGCCTTGAAGTCATCCTGAACGTACCACGCTATGTAACGATTCGCGTTCGCCGGCCTGATCTGGTGGGTCATGTTGCCGTTTCCGAACCCCAGCAGGAACGACGCATAGCCTACGCCGTTGTTGCCCGCGGTACGCGGGTCCGGTCCTTGGGTGAAAGCTCTCGTGAAATCGAAGTTGCCACTCGGTGTCCCGAGTTGCCCATAGTTGACGAAGTTGATTCGTGCGTCAACACCCAACTTCAATGAGTGCCGTCCCTGGACACGATTCAGGTTGGCAATCATGGAGTGCGTAGTGTCACCCATGAAGTAAATGTCACCGCCATTCGGGCCGAGCTGAGTCATATCCTGAACGGTCATGGTCGGAAACACCTGGTGATCCGACCTCTGGTCAATGTAGGCAGGTAAGCCTAGCTCAGTCACCTTGAAACCGCCGCTCGGGTCAAATGTGGAAGACCAAGGAACACGGTTCCCGCTCACACGCCCCAAACCGTACCGTAAATTCAGAACGTTCGTCGTTCCAATGTTCTGCGTATAGTCCAACGCAGTGTTGAACAGTCGCTGAAACATAGGGTCGCAGCAGCCTGGGTCCGCCACGTTCTTCCAGTAATTCGGCTTCGAATAGATCGAATCCATGAACGTGACGCGACCGAACATCCTCTTCGTTGCGCTAAGGTTATGGTCGACCTTGAACTCAATCCGATCCTGCGGTTCGGGATATGCATCCTGCAGTATGAGATTCTGCTGGCGCGTAAACGGCAATCCTGGCGCGTTCGGCAGCGGATAATACGATTGCGCTTTTAGAGCAACGGGACTGAACCGGTTGAGCGGGATTCGGTTGTTAGGAAAAGCGTCCCGGATGAAAGATCCTGGGCGTGCCGGATCTGGCCTCGTTGTAGCGGGATCAAAAATGATGCGGAGAGCGCCTGTGCTCGTGAACGTTTGCGAGAAATCGCCGGCGCGTTCCAGTTCGGTCGGAACCGTGTGGAATGCATTCCCTGCGGCGCTCCGGCGCTGCCCTTCGTAATTCGTAAAAAAGAAGGTTCGGTCTTTGCCGTTGTACAGCTTCGGAATGATGATCGGCCCTCCGAGACTGCCGCCGAACTGGTTCCGTTTGAAACTCGCAAGCGGCCGGCCGTTCCGATTCTGGAAGAAGTTGTTGGCGTCAAGCTTTGAATTGCGAAAGAATTCGTAAGCGGAACCATGAATGGAGTTTGTGCCCGATTTCGTAACCAGCGTCACCAGGCCGCCTCCTGAGCGACCAAACTCGGCTGCATATGCGTTTGTCTGAATTCGGAACTCCTGGATTCCTTCCACGCTCGGTACTGCGCTGACAGCGGGGATGTTCGTGATGTTGTGCGACACAGTCGCCGTAACACCGTCGAGGATAATGTCGCTGGTCGATTCCTGTCCGCCATTCACGATAAATCGATTGGCCGTGAACGACTCGGCAACGCCGCCCGTCTGGCGCACCATGAACACGCCTGGAACCAGGGCGGCCAACTGGTAAATGTTCCTGCCGTTCAGTGGCAGGTCCAAAATCCGTTTATTCTCCACGAATCCACTGAGCGTTGAAGTATCCGCTTCGATGAGTTGAGCCTCGCCCGTTACCTGAACCTGATCGGCCACCGAGCCGACTTCCATCACGACGTTGACAGTTGCCCTTTGCTGTGTCGCGAGCGGGATCTTGTCGAGTATCCACTTGCGAAAGCCCTGGTGCTCGGCTGCAACGCTGTACGTTCCGGGTTGAAGCTGCGTGATCAGATACAGCCCGGTGTCGTTAGACACCGCTTTCGAAGCGGTGTTTCTTTCCAAATCTGTAATGGTGATCTCCGCGCCAGCGATCACTGCGCCGGAAGGATCGGTTACCAGCCCGGAAATCTGACCGGTAAAAGATTGTCCGAAAAGACCCGCCGTCACAAAGCAGGCAGCGAGTAAACCGACTAATCGGCTCAACATAGAGCTCAACCTCCAAGGCGAAAACTATAGGCGCGCCAAATAAGGCCTAAAGGCGCTTTGTATTGGGTTGATTAGATCACTGCGGTGCACCCGAGTCAATGGTTTGCGAAGTTATATCCGCATAAAATAGGGCAGGCAATCAAAAATTCTGATCCGGCGCATTCACTGTGCAGTTCACCTCGGCACGACTACGTTCTGTAGTTGACCGCTCAGAAACTTTTCTATATTCTCGATGGCAAGCGCAAGACCTGCTTCGAGGACTTCGGGCGTTTCCCCCGCGCAATGCGGCGTCATTACGACGTTATCGAGCTTGGTAAGTGGATGTCCGGACGGCAGTGGTTCGGTGTCGAACACATCCAATCCCGCTCCTGCGATTCGCCGCTCCTGCAACGCGTCTATCAGGTCCGCTTCGTTGACTATCGGACCCCGTGCTGTGTTCACCAGGATGGCGCTGCGTTTCATCCGTTGGAACTGCGGGCGACTAATGAATCCCGCCGTTTCAGGGGATTGGCGCAAATGCAAGCTAATAACATCGCTCAGTTGCAGTAATTCGTCCAATTCCACGAGTTCGATGCCCAAAGCCGGATTGGGGTGCATCGTCCAGGCGATTACTCGCATGCCGATTCCCTCGGCCAATCGAGCGAACCGGCGCCCAATCGCGCCGAGCCCGATGATTCCGATCGTCTTTCCGTGAAGCTGCACGGACTGACCGCCCGGCCATTCGCCGGCAACTACCGCATTGTGAATAGTGATGATCCTTCGAGCTACGGCGAGCATTAACATCAGCGAGTGCTCAGCTATTGATACTGCCGAAACACCGGGCGTGTTGGTTACGGTTACGCCGTGCCGGACGGCCGACGTGAGGTCGACATTATCGGTGCCTGTTCCCCAAATCGAGAGTAGCTTCATCCGCGGACATGCATCGAACACTTCCGGCGTAAACTTCGTGGACGAGCGAATGTTGATCACTACCTCGGAATCACTCATGCGCTCCACTAATTCATCCTGCGAATCGGGAAGAGTGTCATAGTACACAACCGGCGTTTTCTCTACGAGTCGGTGATACGCATTACTGGCTGCCATGACGGCTGGGTAATCATCCGGGATCACGATAGAAGGCATGGATTCTAGTCTATTTCCTGGATTTTGAGGAGCAGACTATTGCGCGGTTCTAAGGCTTCACCTGCACGTCAATGCTTAACCGCCCGGTTTGCTCGTTCTTCAAACTTGAGCAGCGGGAGACCTGAGAGATCCTCGAGCGTGACCGACGGCACGTAAAGTCCGAGATGGGTCCTGGTCCACCAATTGTGCGTTCGCTGCCGCGTTTGCCAATCGGTAAAACGGTAATCATAGAGGCTCGCTCGGATAAACCGCGGGCCGGCATCCGGGAATGGATTGCGCTCGAATTGAGAGAGCACCGCCGGGTTATTTTGCAAGAGACGTGCAAGCAAGTTCAGGAACCAAACATTTTCTTGGTATCGGCCTAACGCGGCAAACCACATCTGCCAGTCGAGTCGAGGCTGGTGCGGAGCAACAAACGGAGGCCGGCGGTCAAGGCGGCCTGGCTTGTAACGGAATTCATACTCCAGCCAGTTGGAGCCATCGTTCGAGCCTTCGATAACGATTTCCGGCCGTACCGTCGTCATGGTCGCAAACAGACCATAACTACTCGTAATTCCAAACGGCGCCGCGATCGAAATGAGCGTGCGTGCGGCCGCTGGAATCTGAACGCCAAGAGCCTGCAGAGTGAACAACGAACTCAGCAGTACTATGATCAACGCTGCAGCAGCTACGGCCCTCCGTTGCAGAGCAGGAGATACAAAGCTGGCGGTAGCATTCGTTGGCCGAGGGATCCACACTCTATGCACAATGCGTTCAAGCTGGGCGTCATCGAAAAGGAACAGGCAAAGAGAGAGCGACAGCCAATTGAAGAAGGCGTAGTTCCCCGTGAGCATGATCACGAGTTGGAGTCCGATGAGCCACGGCGCAGCGGCTAGTCGCATGCGCCTCGTGCCAAGCACCAGAAAGGGAATGAGCAACTCCACAATGAGGACCACCAGACAAGACGCCTTCAGAAACGATGCCGGCAACTGGTGCACATACCACGCCAGCGGAGTCGGAATTGGCTGTGTCTGAAAATGAACCGTCAGTGCGGTGAGACTATGCCATGTAGGATCACCGCTGAGAAGTTTTACGGCCCCGGACAGGAACATCAACCGAAACAGCAGCCAGCGGAAAAGCCATATTACGAGTCGCGAGTGGCCGAGGAACAATGCTAGAAAACCGGCCTCGAGCAACAGGATATCCCATTGGTACGAGAGAAATTCCTGCGATGCATTGAAGACAGACAGGTAACACAGGAACGCAACCAACAGCCCGCCGCGCCAAAATACGCCCAAAAACGCCAGCAGTGAGCACGCTGCTCCACACATCCAAACTGCCTGGATAAACAGGTCACCTGTTCGAAGCCAGTAGAAGGAAGGCGCCGCTCGCCACGCCGCGCTACCAAGTTGCGCCTCTACCCGCTGGAAATAGAGCGCAACCGGTTCGACACCATGCGACCCGATCAGTGCCGGCGCCTGAACTCCGAAAGATATGAATGCGATCAGGAAGATCGCCGCCAGTGATTTTCGGAAAATGGACTGGACAGCATCGAATCGCAGCGGCTCGATCTTGCGTCCGAACAGCAGCACAGTCACCCAATAGAATATGTTTCGATGACTAGCCACCAGCCTATATGCCGTTTCGGTGAGCGGGGCGAAACCGGGAAGGCTGTAGTATGAGTTTAAAAGCCACCGTCGCGAGGGACTGGATGCGAGAGTCTCGAAGACAGCATGTGCTCCGCTGAGAACCTCTCCGGAAGGTTTGACAAGTTGTACGGATTCGCTGAACGCAGCCGCCGGAATCTGCGGGTACTCGGGTCCTACGTTCTGAGACGCCGCGTACACAATCGCGTCAGCCGTCAGCGTTTTCCAGTACTCAATCCAGATCTTGCAAAAGCCGCAGTTGCCGTCGTAAATTAGAACCGGTTTGTCGCGAAGCGCCATTCAGGATCCGTCTTATTCGACATGTTTTGGGGCTCGTATGTGACAACCCGGATCGAAATGGCCGGCTGAGGCGCCGATGCTCGCTATGTGTCGATCTTATCCCCGTGAACCTTTAGCGAGCCTTCGCTCGGGTGACCGACTACGTCATTTGCAGTGTCGCCTTCCGCCAGACCTCCGTTCAGGCGGCCGGTTAATTCCTTGCTCGGCTTGAACACGGCTGCGTTCCGGGCAGCAATCGTCATGGTCTCTCCCGTTCTGGGATTGCGTCCCTGGCGTTCCTTTTTTGCACTCACCTGGAAGCTTCCGAATCCACGAAGATCTACCTTCTCGCCTTTGACCAGAGCCTCAGTGATGCTTGCCAGAACCGCGTCAATCACTTGCTCGGTCTCCTTCTTCGCACCGTTCGTCGCTGCTGACACGTTTTCGATCAAAGTAGTTTTCGTCATCTGTAAACTTCAAGGTAGCGCAGTTGGATCTCGAACCTACAGGCATCCTCCGCCGACATGTCGCCATTCCGTGGGTTAAGCCGGAGCCGGTTGTCCGATGAATCGGATCGAGCCGTACGGAACGCTCATTGGCGCAGCAATGAACCGGTACAGCCGGAATGTGAAACGGTTACCTGTGTCGAGACCGTTAGTCCTCTTCACATACGCGAGAAAACGCCTCAGTCGGTGATCTCGCGAATCACGCGGCATGGATTGCCGGCGGCGAACACATCATCGGGAACATCACGCGTCACGACGCTTCCGGCTCCGATCACTGCGCGCGATCCGATTCGTACGCCCGGCAGGATAATCGCCCCTCCACCAACCCATACGTCGGATCCGATCTCCACCGCTTTTCCGAACTCCTGTCGGCGCCGGCAGTTCGGCGTTGAATGGGTGCATAGGTGTGTAGATCTGCACCGCTGGGCCGAAGAGCGAGAAACTGCCGATGCGAACCCGGCACACATCGAGGACGATGCAGTTGAAATTGAAGAACACGCGCTCGCCTAGCTCGATGTTTGACCCGTAATCGCAGAAGAACGGAGGCTGCATCCATACCGTGTCGCCGCCTGAACCAAATAGGTCATTCAGTATGCGGCGTCGTTCGTCATGTTCTGCCTCGCGGGTTGCATTGAGGGTTTGGCAGAGATCTCGGGAACGCTCACGGGCCGCAACAAGCTCGGGATCCATGGGATCGTATAGCTCCCCGGCCAACATCTTCTGACGTTCGGTCTCCATCCCGCGCTATTCCATCATGGACGCGCCGCCAGGGTCAAATTTGTGCCGCCGCACTCGTGGCAGATTCCTGGTAGAGGGTAATCTTTTGATATTCGCCTTCGTGCGCACAATATTTTCGCGACTCGTACGTTTCACATAGTGTGGCGCTCAGGGTTAGGGATGTGTCAGGGAGGCATCTTCGCCGACTTTGCTGCTGCGTTGACGGTCAGGGAGATGGGCCCATGTATTCAGCAGCGATCCGGGAGAGAGAGTTGAAAGATCGCAGTCGGATTGAAGAAGATGGCTGGATCAGCGACGTAATAAAAAGTGAGCAGGGGAGGCTGCGCGCATACGTCCGGAGCAGGTTAGGCGGTACCACGAGTGACATAGAAGACGTACTGCAGGACGTGTTTTATGAGTTTGTACTCGCACACCGGTCCTTGAAGCAGTTTGAGCATGTCGGGGCATGGTTGTTCAATGTGGCTCGCAACCGAGTCACGGACCTGTTTCGGAAAACGAGGGTAATGAGTTTGAGCGAGGCGGTAGGGCACACTACTGACGGCGAGCCCCTGCTGATCGAGAGCTTGGTGCATTCCTTGAAAGACGCTCCCGACCGGATATACGCAAGCCAAACGTTGTTGCAGCATCTGGAGCGGGCGCTGGATGAACTGCCGGAAGAACAACGGGAAGTGTTCATCGCGCACGAACTCGATGGGCGCAGTTTCAAAGAAATGGCGGCTGAGACTGGCGTGAACGTAAACACGCTGCTTGCTCGTAAACACTATGCGGTGAAGCGCCTACGCGAAAGCCTGAAAGGCGTGTGAAGATTACTCGGCACATGGGGAGACATATGAGCGAAAACCGTGGAGTTTTCTGGTTCAAAATAGCGCTGGTCCTGACGATCTGGATTGTCGGTTTTGCCAATGCGGTGCTGCACTTGTGGAACTGGCTCATGCCCGACCTCTTTGGCCTGCATGCCATCACATTCTGGCAAGCCCTAGGCCTTTTGGGCCTGAGCTGGCTTCTTTTTAGCGGTCCTCGAGGCCTTACACCGCTGGGTCGGGAAGGAAACTGCCGTGGGAGAGAAAGTTCAAGGGGCATGACCGCCGAGGAACGATCGAAGCTCCGCAACCTGGTTGAATCGCGGCCGGCCGGCGCCGTCGCTCCGCCGCACGAGAGTTGCTAAGAGCAGCCCACGCGGCATCGCTTACGCAGGCAGCCAAGCAATGCACACGGCCAGACTAGCCTCGCGCTCGACCGTCGTGAGGATCGACGACGTGCTTAGTCCCGTTTTTTTTACGGACCGTAGAGTGGTCATATCCCGCCTCGGCCGTCGAGGCGCTGAGCGAGACCGTCGAAGCCGTTGTCGTCTCACGCTCCCTGCCATCGCGATCCGCAGTATTGGAGGGCGAAAACGCGGTTACGTTGTGTTCAAGCACTTTTCGTAAGTCGGCTGCAAGGTCGCGGCCTGTTGCGTACCGTTCACTCGGCTTTTTCGCGAGACCGCGTCCAAAAATTCTGCCAAGAAGCGGTGGGACATCTACACCGTGATCGAAAATAGAATCAGGTTCCTCTTCGACAATCCGTCGCGGAATAACAGCGCTTCGGAATGGATGCGCGTACACCAGGAGTTCAAAAAGCACAACCGTGGCGGAGAAGAGATCAGCACGCGCGTCGCTCGCCTGACCTCTGATTTGCTCCGGAGCCATGTAATGGGGCGTGCCCATAATACGGCCTGCCATCGTCAGGTGCGATGAAGGCAAACGGGCTAAGCCGAAGTCCAGAATTTTAGCGCGGGAATTCACGCATGCAAAGAGGTTGCTCGGCTTTATGTCGCGATGGACGATGCCCAGGCGATGCGCATGGTCCAACGCTTCGCACACCTGAATCATCAGTTCGAGCTTCACCTCGATCGGCATGTCTCGCCGCTCCTGAATGATCCTGCGAAAATCACAGCCCTTGAGAAGCTCCATCGCGAAGTATGCAGTACCCTCAATTTCACCCAATTCGTAGATGGTCACGATATTGGGATGTTCCAATCTTGCACAAGCACGGGCTTCACGATAAAACCGCTCCCGGATCTCGGGTTCAACTTCCGCCCCGGTCCTAATGGTCTTGACCGCGACATCGCGGTCGAGCATTTCATCCCGGGCACGATAAACGACACCCATTGATCCGGCGCCAAGCTGCTCTGAAATTTCGTACCGACCGAGCTTGAACATAGCGCTTGCAGTAACCTCTATCCGTACACCCGTCTAACTGTACCGCAAGACCACAGCCGAGATGTTGTCCGGACCACCGGCGTTTTTTGCGGCTTCCAACAGCCGCGTTATGCATTCTTCACTTGAGTCACAGGCTAGCATCGGGCCGATAACGTGGTCTTTGACAGTACCGTGAAGTCCATCGCTCGAAAGAAGAAACACATCGCCCGGCTGGACTGTGTCATCTGCGAGATGCACGTCGATTGTGTCTTGCGATCCTGCGGCTCGTGTCAAAACATTCCTCAACGGATGCTTAAGCACTTCCTCGGGTGTAAGCAGGCCTCGCCTGACCATACTGTCGACCATGGTGTCATCCACCGTAAGGCGCGTCAGCGCCCCGCCTCGCAGCCGGTACACACGGCTGTCTCCTACGTTGGCGATAGTCACCTGATCTCCGTTTACGAGGACGGCTGCAATCGTTGTACCCATGCCGGCGTACTCAATGGATTGCTCGGCACGCCTCCAGACCTGCCGATTAGCAAGCCGTACACTCGTACCGAGACGGTTCCCGTCGATCGACAGATCGAAGTCATAGCCGAAAGGCCATGTGACATCCAATCTGCCCTTCGTAGCTTCTATGAAGTGTCTGATAGCGGAAATCGCTAACTCGGCTGCGACCTCACCGCGATGGTGGCCGCCCATGCCGTCACAGATCACATAAAGGCCAAGTACGTTATCTACCAGGATGCGATCTTCGTTAGCATCCCTCGATCCTGCGTCACTCATGCCGAATGCGTCAACTATCATAGATCCCTGACTCACCCGCGCTCAGAAGACGTAAGAGATTCCGATCAGCGGTACGACCTTCGCACGCAGGCCGGCATCATTCAGCCGAAACAGCAGATTGCCCGTGATCAATAACTTGTTAATCGGACTGACTTTCAATCCGACAGCTCCGCTGGAGATATTGAAGCTGTCGTCATACGTCTGTATCCCATTGAATTGTCCGGCGTTATTGCTGTAGGTCATTGTCCGCAATCGCTGTCCATCGATCACTTGTTGACCGAGGTAGTCGAATGCGAGGGTAACTCGGCGATGGACTGAGACGTCTGCGCCGAACGTGTAAATAAACTGATCAGGAAGTCCCTCTTTGGTGCCCGTAAGAAAGTTGCCTGCAAGAATCGACTTCCCGTTGAACTGATACCCAAGATTGACGTGCGGAGCGAATCGGCCCCATGAGATCGAGGCCACAACGAATGGTCTCACGCCTGCTGCGCCGGAACCGAGCAGGTCGAGCTCATCGCCGGTTGGGAATCGTATATCGGTACCTAACGCGACGGCGCTGCTTTCACCTCGAAACACGGTGCCTTTCACTCGAAGGATCAGATCACCGAGTCCACTCGCTGTTTGTGTGTTCGAAATGTGACTCGTATCCCCGCCCCCTTCGAAGTAGTGAGGCTGGGGTTCGGAGGCGTTCGGCGCATTACGGCGTATCGTGGCGGTTGACGCAACCCCGAGCTTTGTCGAGACCACAGGAATAGCTAGTGACACGTCTAAGCGGTTCGTTACACCGACAGTGACAAAAGTCGTGTATTGGCTTACCCGCAAGTGGACATTGTTATCAGCAGTGATCAGGTCCCGCAAGAATTCAGGGGCAGGCGCATTCGGAACCTCCGCATGAGTGAAGACAGCGTGCAGGTCACTGAGTTTCTGACCATCGATCTGATCGAAGACGAAGTTCTGAAACGTGAAACCGATAAATACCTTTCGCCTCCCAAGCGTCTCCGCTCGTTCGGACAAAATCGGACCGAAGCTTTGTTCGGACTGCGTGTAAAGACCGGTCGCGGGATCGTACGCGAATACAAATCCGGATGCTGGCGAAACAGTCGGCAACAGGTTGAGTTGTGTAGCTAGGGCGCTGTTCAGTGGACCTATGACCGGAAGTGTGCTCCCGGATGGATCTGAGATGAAGTGAGCGGAATGCGTGGGATTTGGAAGCGTTAGGCCGCCGTTGGACGAGCCGAAGAGATTTGGCATCAAGCACGCTAACTTCTGACTTCCATTGCAGACATTAGTCTGTGCAAAGGCGGGGAAAACAGCAGAAAAGCCGGCGAGAGCAACCGCGCCGAAGCGCGGCAACCTGTTCATCTCCATGGAGCCTCCTAGAGATACACGGATTACGCTAGCACAAAACCTCAAGACTGGCACGCAAAACTTAGTACAACCTCTACGTTGAGAATAGCGACGCGCATCGCAAATTCGGGTCACTGCCGCGTTAATCTCCCGCACGCAGCGCGTGCTCCGCCGGCGCAGCCGGATTGCTCGCCGCCTTGGCAGTAGGAATCTGAATTGGCGTGAATAACGATAGCGCTGCCATCATCATCGAAGATAGACAGTGGTCCCACAGATAACGTTAGCCGTGTTGTCGTGGCCCACAGCACACCTATGCCTTGATCGTTCACTTCCAGGTTGGGGAGGTCCCCACTGTGATATGGATGATTCCCATCGGGATTGCTGTTGCCCGCAGGTCCAGGATCAAAATGGCCGCCTGCGCTCGTGCATGGTTCACACTGCGCCCGTTCGTGTATATGTACGGCGTATTTCCCTTTCGCCATTCCGCGAGCGCCCACAAAGACATCAACTGTCTTGATACCCTCGTCCGATGGGCGTTCCTGGAGCCAGGCGAAGCCCTGAATATTGGAGTCACTGCACCCGGTGATCGCTGCTGCTGCGATCGTGCGTGTCCGGTTTTCAACCGGCGCCTGAAATGCCGGTGATGTTCCTTCAACAAACAGTAATGCAATAGCGCTGTACTTGGCCCAGCGCAGGGTTTCCATAGATCCGACCATTGTGTGTTGTGCTCCTTAACCGTGATCTGACCTGCTACATATACACGACCTGGACTAATTCGCGCAATGCAAGCAACTCGTTAGCAGAGACGTACTCGAAGCCGCACACCAGGCGGCCGGACAGATGGCCATGCAGTTGTCTGGCGCGCAATGAGGACAAATCTCGCTTCTGAGAGAGAGGAGGGACTGCTGCGGCCGCGCGAATTCCGATTTTCAAACGAGCCGGTGAACGGTGTTGTGCTGCCCACAACAGCGTCATTTCGACTAGAATGCGTTTGATAGGCACGGCGCAGGATGGGCGGCGAATTAGATCTGAACGCGATTGCGTAGGTCACTAATCGTATGGATCAGATCGGCAGGTATAAGCTCGAGGCCGAACTCGGACGCGGGGGCTGCGGCCGCGTGTATCGCGCCTTCGATCCGACCGTGGGGCGCACCGTCGCTATCAAGCTCCTGATTACAAATACAGATAAGGAACTACTTACCCGATTCCGCAACGAAGCGAGCGCCTCGGGGAAGCTGCATCACCGAAACATCGTTACCGTATACGACTTCGGAGAGCAGGACGGCACCCCTTATCTCGTGATGGAGTACCTGCAGGGCGAAGATCTCCATAAGCTCTCCGCAAAGGGGCAACAGCTAACCCTCATCGAGAAAATGTCCATCATGGCGCAGGTGGCGGAAGGCCTGCACCACGCGCATCAGAACGGCATTGTTCATCGCGACGTGAAGCCTGCCAACATCATGGTTCTCAGCGATGGGAGCGTGAAGATCATGGATTTCGGCATCGCGCGGCTTCTGAGCCAAACCGGTACCAGGCTGACGCGAGATGGCGCCATGATTGGCACGGTGTCTTACATGGCTCCCGAACAGTTTCAGGGAGGTGAGATCGACGCTCTCTGTGACATCTGGGCTTACGGACTTATCTATTACGAACTCGTCACTGGATATCATCCGTTCAACGCGCCTGAACCAGGTATTGCTATCTACAACATCACTGCGGTAGATCCACCTCCGGTAAGAGCCTTCGTGCACGACTGTCCGCCCGCGCTGGAAGACATCATCATGCGTGCGATCCGCAAGGATCGCAATCTCCGTTATCAATCGCTGGAGGACGTCCAGTTCGATGTGGCTCCTATCCGGCTTGACTTACAGCGTGAGCGCGCCGAACACCTGATGATTGCCGCGGAGGAAAAATTTACCGTAAAGGATGTCACCGGCGCCCAGCTGCTTATCCGCGAAATCCTTGACCTCGATCCCAGCAATGCTTCTGCTCGTCGCCTGCGTGAGACTATCAACCGCGAATCCGAAATGCGCATCATCCGTGAACGGACGACAGCGCTAAAGGCTGCCGGAACAGCGGAGTTAGGTGCGGAACAATACGCGAAAGCGGTCCAAACATTTGAGTCCGCACTGCGACTTGACCCGCAGAACACGGAACTGCACGGGCTTCTGCAACAGGCAAGAGAGGGTATCGACAAGACCAGTCGAGCGGCGGTGCTCCTTGTCCAGGCGCGTCACGAACTTCGTGCGCATCATCTCACGAGCGCCTACAGCAGCGTCATGGAATGTCTGCAGAACACACCCCGGAGCCAACAAGCGAACGATTTGTTAGTTGCAATCCAGAAGGAAATCGAGGTTCGTGATCGCGAAAGGCGGCTTAATGAGCGCCTGACTGCAGCAGACGCTCTGATCAGAGACGAACAATACGATGAGGCGTTGCGGACGCTGGTCGAACTCGAGGCGTCCTACCCCGAGTCTCAGAAAGTCAAGGAGACGCTGGCAGCCGTTCACCTCGGCATAGAAGAGCGTTTGCGAGAGCAGCGTCTCGAGCAAGGTCTGGATGCTGGAAAGAAGCTGATTGATGAACATGCATGGCAGCAGGCGATAGACTGGCTCACGACTCTTCGTGGTGAGTTTCCGGTTTCAGATGAGATCCCACCGCTGCTTGCGCACGCGGAAGGAGAACTCCGGGAGCAGGAGAAGTCCGAGCATATAGAGCGAGTCGCCGCAGAGGCTCGTACCCTCACGCAAGCTTGTGAATTCGAACGTGCCCTCGACTTTGTTGAAGGCGCGCTTCGGGTCTACCCGGACGAACCTGTGCTCGGGTCAATTCGCGCCGGCATCGTTGAATCACAAACCGCTCACGAACGTCAGGTTGGGATCCGAGACGCAGAAGAAGCAGTCCTTCGGTTGCTTGCGGCCAAGCTCTTCGACGACGCGGATGCGGAAATCAATCGCGCCATACAGTCCTGGGACGATCCGCAACTTCATGCGCTCAGACGGCGGATCACGGATGAACGGCAGGAACACGAGCGTGCTGAAGCTATTACCAGAGTGTCCGCCGAGGTGCAGGCTCTCATTCGCGACGAAAAGATACAGGAGGCTCTCGACAGAGCTCAATCAGCTGTCAGGGAGTACGGGGACGTCCCTGAGCTTACCGGACTTGTGGGCGCGGCCGCCGCATTAAAGCGAGCGGAAGTAGATTCGGTGCTGCGGGAAGCGGCGCATCTAGCCGAAGCGTTCGAGTTCGATGGAGCGATCGCACTCCTCATGGAGACATCGCAGGAATTTCCTGGTGAGGATGGGCTGCGCGCCGAGGCTGAAGCGCTGCGAATCAGGCAGTCGAGCATGATCGCAGTCGTGCAGAGGAACTGATTCGGAACCGGCGGCTCGAAGAGGCGGCTGAGTTTCTCGAAGAATCTCTACGCCGGCATGGCGGCGATGTCCCGTTGAATGCCATGCTCACAGGTGTTCGCCGCGACATAGCCGACCAGAAACGGGCGGCGGCAATTCAGAGAGCGATCAACCAGGCGGACGTGCATGCGCGTGAGGGCGACTTCGAGAGCGCGATCACAGCCTTACATCGGCTGGATGAGGCAGACCGAAGCGACCCGCAGGTGATCGCAAAGCTGGACGCGATCCACACCGAGCGTGCAGTCGAACAAATAGTCCGGCAAGCGTCCAGTCACACCGCGCAGCAGCATTTCGATTCCGCATTGAAAGCTATCGAGCAGGGCCTTCAACATCACCCTCAACACCCGCGTCTCACCGCGATCCGACAGGATACGATCGTGCTCACAACGACTTCAAGCGAGAACGCTCAATACTTACCGCGATTCAGAAGTCGGGGAAGTTGCGCGCGAAAGCGGACCTTGACAGTGCAATTCAGATCGTCGAGGCGGCCCTCCGGAGTGCGCCCGAAGAGCCGCGCCTGCTAGCCGAGCAGGCCTCTTTAAGGCAAGAGATTCAAAGACGAAAGGATCTGGACAACGCTATTCGTGCGGCCCGGGAACTCGCGGCTCGCGGTAGGTTCGATGAAGCGCAACAGTCGCTCGATGCAGCGCGCAAAGTCTACGGAGATCAGCGCCAGATCGCATCCGCAATCGGCGATGTTCAGACAGCGAGGCGTATTGCGGACATCAACAATTCCGTCGCCAGGATTGATGCGCTGCTTGCTTCTGATCCGGACGAGGCTGCGCGACAGGCGGAACAGGCACTGCGAACCTTTCCAAACGAACCGAAACTCCTGGATGCGCGTCATCGCTGCCGCGAGTCGTTGGAGAAGCGGCGACGAGAGGCGGACGCACAAGCACGGGCAACGGAAGCACGAAGATTGATGGACGGAAGCAGGTTCGACGAAGCAGTCGCGCTGCTTGAAGCGGCAAATGCTGAATATCCGAGTCATTCAGAACTCTCGACGCTATTGAAGGCGGCCGTTGACGCACAACAAGCTCAGCGGCGACGAGAGGCGGACGCACAAGCACGAGCCACGGAAGCACGAAGATTGATGGACGGAAGCAGGTTCGACGAAGCAGTCGCGCTGCTTGAAGCGGCAAATGCTGAATATCCGAGTCATTCAGAACTCTCGACGCTATTGAAGGCGGCCGTTGACGCACAACAAGCTCAGCGGCGACGAGAGGCGGACGCACAAGCACGGGCAACGGAAGCACAGAGATTGATGGAAGGAAGTAGATTCGACGAAGCAGTCGCGCTGCTTGAAGCGGCAAGTGCCGAATATCCGGAGCGTTCAGAACTCTCGACGCTATTGAAGGCAGCCGTTGACGCACAACAAGCTCAGCGGCGACGAGAGGCGGACGCACAAGCACGGGCAACGGAAGCACGAAGATTGATGGAAGGAAGTAGATTCGACGAAGCAGTCGCGCTGCTTGAAGCGGCAAGTGCTGAATATCCGGAGCGTTCAGAACTCTCGACGCTATTGAAGGCAGCCGTTGACGCACAACAAGCTCAGCGGCGACGAGAGGCGGACGCACAAGCACGGGCAACGGAAGCACGAAGATTGATGGAAGGAAGTAGATTCGACGAAGCAGTCGCGTTGCTTGAAGCGGCAAATGCTGAATATCCGAGTCATTCAGAACTCTCGACGCTATTGAAGGCAGCCGTTGACGCACAACAAGCTCAACGGCGACGCTAAGGCAATCGAAAGTGTCATTCAGCGGGGTAGCGTGCTGCTGGAATCCGCGAAGTACACCGATGCGCAGGAACTCGTGTCATCCGCGGTCAGCGAGCTTGGCGGCGATGAACGCTTGCTGTCACTGTTGACAACAATCCAGACGGAGAAGCGGCGATTTGAAGAGGAGCAAGCGATCAAGACCATAGTTGAAGAAGCGGAGGCGCTTGTGGATCGCCACAGGTTCTCGGACGCTGCCCGGATGCTAGCTGTGGCGTTGCGCAAGCATCCGAATGAGCCTCGACTTCTCAATTCGCAATCGCGTACCGAAGCGCGCCGCAGGGACCACGAGCGCGCGCTTCGTATCGCTTCGGCGATTCGTCAGGCCCGCGAGCACCTCGAGCAAGATCGGCCGAATCTGGCAGTTTCACTCCTGCAGCCTATCGTTCACGATGCTGATTCCGATGCGGACGTAAGACGCCTCTTCGACGTTGCCCAGGCGAAAGCTGCAGAGCAGGCCAGGGAAGAACAGATTCGTCACATAATGCACGAAGCTGAGTCCGCCAGCGAGCAGAAGAACTACAGCGACGCAGCGCAGTATATCGAGGCTGGTTTAAGCACGTTTCCGGATGAGCAGCGACTGAGAGCCATGAAGGCCGAGATCGATCGCCTGACGGATATCGAGCGGCAACAGAAGGAGCTTTTATCCTCGGCTCGTGCAGTCGAGGATGTACCGTTCGCTCCGGACCGGATCGTAGAAGAGGGCGGCCCCGCGGACGAAAGCGTGCCATCGCAAGCGCCAGCGACTCACCCCGAAACTGTGCCAGCCCTCTCTTCGTCGGCAGCCGAGCCGAGTCTGGCTCAATCTCAACCTGTCGCGGCAGTTCAATCGCAAACAGATTCAGACACGTTGGAGATGGAAAAGCGAAGAGCTCCACCAGTCTGGAGATGGGTGGCTACCGGGCTCGCCACCGCCTTTGTCTTCGCCATTGCGGTATTTCTATTTACGCGAGGCGCCTCCAAGCCGCCTGAACTCTCGGTTCGAACTGTACCTCCGGGAGCGACGATTCGCATCGCCGGGAAAACATGTTCCCAGGAGCCTTGCACCTTCGAGATCCCGGCTGGAAAGCACGATGTTGAAGTCACATTGCCCGGTTATCGAGTCATAAGAGGGCCCATTGTGTTTGATAAGTCCCACACGCAACACATGTTTACGATGGAACCTCTTGCAACCCGCTTGCAAGTCGTTACGAATTTGAGCGAGGGTACAGTGCTTCTGGACGGGCGGCCAACCGGCGCCCTCAAAGCGGGCGAGTTTCAGTTGGAGGCTGTGCCGGTTGGGCGGCACACCTTGCAAGTGAATTCTAAGGACGTCGCATCTGCCTCTTTACGGTTCGAAGCCGTGGCGGGTAGAGCGCCGCAGATTGAGAAAACTGTCGAGGGGAAGGAAGTCCAGGCCGTCGCAGTTTCAAATCTCGGACAGGAGGCGCGGCTCGTTTCGACGGGTACCGGCAGCGTGACACTGGATGGCCGACCTGCTGGGGAATTGACGCGTGATGGTCTGGTGTTGGGCAATCTCGGCCCAGGTACTCACGCGGTGCGACTGCAGGCCGGCCGCGACGGTCTCGACTATGTAATTGCCGTCGGCGATATGCCGTCGCTTTCGGTCTTCATGACCGCAAATCGTGACGTTGGCAGTCTCGTCGTAGAGACACGCGAGGACGACGTCCGTGTGTTCGTGGATGGCGAGCGATGGCCCCGTTCTTCGCAACAAGGAATCGTTCGCATTAATAATCTTCCCGTTCGCGAGCACTCGATTCGGGTGGAGAAGCCAGGGTTCAAGAGTCCCACCCCGCAGAAAGTCGCTGTGAGTAAAGGAACACTGCAGCGTATCTCATTCCGACTGGAGCCGCTGCCGGCAACGTTGGTGCTATCCGGAGCAATGCCGCAGACGCAACTTTCATTGGATGGCCGCCCGATTGGTACAGCGCAGGGAAATACCAGACTTCCGATCGTGCCCGGCGCCCATGTGCTCAGGCTCGCGAAGGACGGATATGTGCCGAAAGAGATACCTATTCGCGTTGATCCAGGAGGCACGTTTAACCTTGCAAAGAACGACCTGCTGCTGAACGAAGTTCCTCGTCCTTCTCCTGCCAAACCACCCGCACAGCCTGCGACTGTCGCCGAGGCTCCCAAGCCTATAGAGCCGGCCAAGACGGATGACCTTCGCCCACCCGACGTGCGCGAGTGGGAGCAAGTGCAGAACAATAAGGATATAAATCGCCTCGAGCAATTCAGAAAGACATACCCGAAGAGCCCGTTGTCAGAAACTGCGGCGCATAGAATCGAGGCGATCGAATGGGAAAACGTACGTGGCAGCAGCGATCCCAAGATTCTCCAGGAATTTCTAAACCGGCATCCCAGAGGTGAGCACTCGGACGAAGCCCGGAAACGTGTTGAGCAACTGGAATGGGCTGCCGTCGGGCGCGATAACGCTGAATCCCTTCGCGCGTTCATCCGACGCTTCCCAACTAGTGACCACACTGCCGAGGCGAAATCCCTGCTGTCCAAAGTAGATGAGACTCAGGATGTGGCGGCGATCAGGCAGGCTCTGGACAGATACTCATCGGCAATGTCGGCGAAGGATGTCGACGAGGTCACGCGTATTTGGAAGAACGCGCCCACCACGGTGCTCACCGATCAGTTCAAGATTTTACGTGAGATCTCTGTGCAAATGCGTCTCGTGTCATGGAAGATTGAAGGCGATCGCGCGACGGCGCAATGTTTGAGAACGAGTACGGCTCATCTCGCCGCCAAACCACGTCCCGAACCACCGCGCACCGTCCCGGCCACGGTTACGTTGCGACGACAAGGAGGCGCATGGGTAATCGAAGACGTACAAGCGGACCGAGCGCGATAGTTAGCGCGTGTTCATACTCCTGCCAGCACCTCCTCCAGCTACGTCGCGTGTAGCCAAACCATTCCGATGACGATCAGCGCCGCTGCGCCTAGGCGCGCGGGCGGGCATCCCTCACCAAGAACAAAGGTGCTGAGAAGGAGTGTGAGGACAGCCTCACCGCCGAGAACCAAGATGTAAGCGACCCCGAGTTCCGTGCGACGCAAAGCAACGGCCTGCAGACCGGCTCCTGTACAGAACAGAAGGAACACGCACATCGAGGGCCATAGACGCGTGAGCCCGGCTGACAGCTTCATGCACAAACCCCCGATTGCAAATGAGGCGGAAGAAAGCGCGAGGAGTATGCTGATACCCATCATGTTCCAGATAAAGCAAGCGTCTCTGCCTGTGCCAACTGTCCCGTCGTCATGATCGTGCGCAGTAACTCGATCAGTTCGGATGTGGAAGTACACGGGTTGCTGATCGTAATCTTGAGATATACATGACCTCCAACAACGGTCTGGCCCAGAACAGCTTCCCCAGCATTGAACAACCGTGTTTGGATCGATCTATTGATTTCGTCGACTGCTTCAGGGTTATGTTTGGATACAAACCGAAAAATGATACATCCCAGTGTTGGCTGATGGAGTAGCTCGAGACACTCGGTGGCCATGATCTGTTCGGCTGTGAACGATGCCAGGACCAGCAGCCGGTCGATCATGCGCCCAAACTCGCGCTGTCCCAAGGTGTTTAGAGACAACCAAATTTTCAACGCGTCGAACCGGCGCGTCGTGAGCACCGAGTTCGTCACCAAGTCCGGAATGCCGGCTGCCGCCCTTTTCTCGGGATTTAGATAATCAGCGTGGACTCGAATAAAGCGAAAATGATCCGCATCAGCCACCAGAAAGGCACTGCAACTTATCGGCTGGAAGAACGCTTTGTGAAAGTCGATTGTCACTGAGTTTGCCTGCGAAAGTCCCGCTAATCTGGCTCGGTGCGTTTCACTGAGCAGGAGTGCGCCGCCATATGCAGCATCTACATGCAGCCAGATCTTATTCTCAGATGCGATCCTGGCAATCTCCGGCAGGGCATCGATCGATCCAAAGTCCGTTGTGCCGGCAGTTGCGACTATCGCAATTGCTTCCAATTGTCGATCACGAAGATCTGCCAGGCAGTCCTGCAGAGCGCTGGTCGACATCCGGAACTCCGCATCTACCGGAACTCTGACTACCGAATCTGTTCCTAGACCGAGCTGGATCGCCGCTTTTTCTACACTGAAATGCGCAACGTCCGAGCAAAGGATCCGCAGCCTGTTCGACTCAGGAGGTAGACCCTTCGATCGCGCGCACCACTGCCATCGGCGCGACAGAAACTCGTCACGAGCCAGCAGCAGGCCCATGTAGTTCGACTGTGTACCCCCGGCCGTGAAAGTCCCCGATGCAGTAGCCGGCAAGCCGGAGAGCTCACAGATCCAGCAGATCATCTGCTGTTCGATTACGGTTGCAGCCGGAGCCTGATCAAAGGAATCCATCGACTGATTGAGGGCCGAAATCAAAAGTTCCGCTGCAAGGGAAGCGTTCAGTACGGGCGTATGTAAGTGTGCCGCCACTCTCGGGTGCCACACGGCGATTGAATTTGTGATTACGGTGTTCAGGTCTTCTAAGGCGAGCTCGAGAGTAGTTCCCTCGGTCGGAGCAACTGAATTGGGGAGTGCAGCACGGAGCTGGGCCGGAGAGCACCCTGAGTATGGCCCGCTTGGCAGTCCGTTCACAAGAGTGCGTGCGACTGTAGTTATGGTCTTCAGGTACTCGGCGCTGCCGCATGGGTCGGACCCGAAAAAGTGCGACCTAAACAAGTGCTTCCTCCGTTGTGCAGGCCACCGCTGCGTGAGCTTCCTTCAAGATGGCGCAGATGGCGTCCACCTGTTCGGCAGTAACGATCAGGGGAGGAAGGAGACGAATCACCGAACCATGCCGCCCGCCCAACTCGATGATCAACCCTCGATTGAAGCACTCGGCCTGGATGCGGCGAGCCAACTCTCGATCACCGACACGGCGGCCGATTCTGTCAGTCTCGGTGTTGCTCACAATCTCGATACCGATCATGAGGCCATTCACGCGCACTTCTCCGATGAAAGAGTGCCGTGCCTGCATGTCATGGAGCTGTTCAGAAAACCGGGAGGCCATCGCTGCTGCATGAGAAGGTACATCGTGCTGCAAAAGGTAGTGCAGTGTCGCCAATCCGGTAGCCATGGCCAACTGATTTCCCCGGAAGGTTCCTGAATGCGCGCCTGGCTGCCATAGATCTAAGTCTTTGTGATAGACAATGACGGCCAGTGGAAGTCCGCCTCCGATGGCCTTCGAGAGCACAAGGACATCCGGCACGACGTTCGCGTGCTCGAAGGCATACATCTTTCCCGTGCGGCCCCACCCAGTTTGCACCTCATCGAAGATCAGCGGAATATCTTCCTGAATGGTTAGCTGCCGAATATGGCGGAGCCAGCCAGCATCGGACGGCACAGCGCCTCCTTCACCCTGTACAACCTCCGTGATGAAACCGGCCGGCTTGATCATCCCGCTTTCCGGGTCGGAGAGCAGGTTCGCAACGTAATTGCCGCACCGGCAATTCAGGCACGGTGTCTGGCCGAGCGGACATCGAAACTTGTACGGAAAAGGAATGAACTGAACGCCCGGCATAAGATTGCCGACGGCTTGTTTGGGCCCGTGATTTCCCATCAGGGCAAGCGATCCATGGGTCTGTCCGTGGAAGCCGCCGGCAGAAGCCCAGATTCCGGACCGCCCCTTTGCGGTTTTTACTAACTTCAAAGAGGCTTCAACCGCATCGCTACCGGACGGTGAACAAAACTGAATTCTGGCGTTCCGCGCAAAGTCGGACGGGAGTGTGCTGAATAGTTGCTCAACAAACGCATCCTTCACTGGCGTGGTCAGATCGAGTGTCTGCATTGGCAAGCCAGTGTCGAGATGGCTTCGAATTGCGTTGACCGCGACTGGATGATTGTGGCCCAGCGCAAGCGTTCCCGCGCCGCAAAGGCAGTCCATGAACACGCGTCCGTCCACATCGGTTACGTACAAGCCCTCTGCTTTGCGAATAGCGATTGGAAGGCGGCGCGGGTAACTGCGGGCGTTGGATTCGACCTTTATTTGTCGATCAAGATAATACAGAGATTTCGAGAACTCGACGCACGGGAGCACAGCGGTTTCATTTGCCATCGATGATTGGTGGTCCATGCCGGCGAGAATTCTCTGAACATTTCATCAGTCCGGCGCTGAATTCGTCGCGCCGGTCAACTCGGGCGCACTTGTGACTGGGAATCACAATGGATTGGTCTGCCTATCGGCTCCGATAAGGTCGAGGGGTACGATACCAAACGACGTCTCATCAATACACAAGTAGTTCATGTAATTACCAGACCAGCGACTCTCGCCGGACGTGCTCGATGTTGTTGAACCATGAGTCGCACGGCGCGTGTAAACACCTCGCCCTGTGCGACCAAGAATTCGGCTCACGTTCTCACGGGATCAATACGAGGAGTTATGACGTATCAAGCCACAAAACTTACATCCGCCTTGATTGCACTTTGTGTCTGCTCGCCTGTGCGTGCTCAACGACGTGCTCAGCTCATGGGGTCCAAGGCCGCACCTCACCCTGCCGATTTGCGGTTCGTTGTCTTTGCAGAATGTTGGTCGCGGGTTCCTTTACGCATGTTGCGCCGCAGCAGACAATCTTGCGGCTCGGCGGTACCACATCAGCTTCGACGGGATCTGAACCCTGTTGTTAATATGTCGTTCCTAAGTGTCAGGTACCGTCAACCAGATCGCCTCACACCGATCTCATCTAAGTGATCGAGCAAGTCCCGTGGGTCCTGATACACGCGGTATGCCCCGGCTTTCTCGAGTTCCTCCTGGCCGTAGCCGCCCGACAGTAATCCAACCGATAGTGCACGGGCGCGCTGCGCCGCCAGCAGGTCCCACACGCTATCGCCCACAACAACGGAATTGTGGATAGAAACACCCAGACGATCCGCTGCCGCAAGAAACAGGTCCGGATCGGGCTTGGCGTACCGCACCAGATCGCGCGTGATCACGGGAAAGTCCTCGCGAACGCCGAGCATCTCGAGGGCAGGACCTGCCGTTTCCATTCGACCGCTCGTTGCAATCGCATGCGGCACACGGGCGTCGGCAAGAGTGCTCAGGAGTTCTCGTGCGCCCGGGAGAGGGCGCACCTGGGATGTCATGCGTTTGTATGCCTCCGCATGGAGAAGCTGCAGACGCTCGGCCTCTGAGCGACTCAGTTCACGTCCCGTCTCTCGCGCCAATGCGTTGACAAGCAATCCTCCGCTCATGCCGATCCGGCGATGAATGCGCCATACCGACAACTCCAGGCCGGTGCGTTCCAGGGCCTCACGCCAAGCGAGCACATGCTGGTAAACGCTGTCGACTAGGGTCCCATCCAAATCAAAAAGGAACGCTGGAGGCGACACTGAAGTGGTATTTGCCATGGACATTCCCCAAGTTGAAGCTGTCGAGGGCACGCAAGAGGACGTGCGCCCTAGTTCCCCATCGTGAGGACGACACGAAAACGCGCCTTGCCGCTCAGCATGCGGTCATACGCCTCGTTCACTTTGTCGAGTGGGAACACTTCGTTCATCGAACGCACTCCCGAGAGCACGCTAAACGCCAGCGTATCCTGCGAGTCGATGGAAGTCCCGGAATACCAGCCTTTGACTGATTGGCGGCGATTGAGAAGCTGCAATGGATTCACCTGTAGCGTCGGGACCGCGCCAATGATCATCAAGGTTCCATTCACCGCAAGTCCGCCTGCGACGGATTGCATCGCCTCGGCATTCGTCACGGTGGCGAGAATCACCTTCGCTCCACCCAACTTCAAGAGTTCCGCGACGGGTTCCTGAGCCTCACTGTCGATGTATTCGGACGCGCCCATTTCCGCTGCCAGCGGAGCCTTGTCTTTGCCGCGGGCGATCGCAATCGTCCGGAATCCCATCTTTGCCGCAAACTGCACCCCGAGGTGACCGAGTCCGCCCAGTCCGTGTATCGCGACAACATCGCCGGCCCGCGCATCGCTATGCCTCAGACAATTGAAAGTGGTGACACCCGCGCACATCAGAGGAGCCGCTTCTTCAGGGGATAAAGTCTCCGGCACGCGCGCGAGTGCTTCAGCGCGCGCAATCATATAGTCAGCGTAGCCGCCGTCGTAGGTCACGCCTGTCACGCGAGTCTCCGTCTCACAAGCGAAGAAGTTCCCGCGGCGGCACGCATCGCAGTACCCGCACTGTCCGCCATGCCACCCGACTCCCACACGCTGACCCAGGCTCCATCCTTGAACGCCGGTCCCGAGCGCGTCGATAATCCCAACCACCTCATGGCCCGGCGTTCTGGGGTACTCCATGCCCGGCAGGATTCCTTCTTTCGTTAGGATGTCGCTATGGCAAATGCCACAAGCCTGGACTTTGATCCTTACGAATCCGGGGCCCGGGTCTGGGTTAGCGTACTCCACAATCTCGAAAGGCCCGTTCGGGCGCGAGACTTGAACACGACGAATCTTTGGCATGCGGCCTCCCGTACGATCTTGGCACGAATACCTGCTTAAGAGGTCAGCACGCACGCAGGTAGAATCCGGGAAGAAGCAGCGCACGAATCATGTATTCAAGGGATCAACTCGCCGCCGATTGTCGCAAACTTGGTGTCTCCCCTGGAGACGCACTCATGTTGCATGCGTCGATAAAAGCCGTGGGTGACGTGGCCGGGGGACCTGACCAGATTCACCTCGCGCTCAAGCAGGCTCTAACGGCAGAGGGCACGCTAATGATGTATGCGAGTTGCCCTGCCTATTACGACGAGGTTGGGCGTGGACACTTGACCGCGGACCAGGAGAAGGAACTTCTCGACAAACTGCCCGCATTCGACCCGCTTACTGCCAGATCACAGCGTGAGAATGGTGTGCTCGTCGAGTTCCTTCGCACATATCCGGGTTCTCTGGTCAACCATCACGTCGCGCGCTTCGTGGTGTGGGGTAAGCATGCTGAGTACCTGATCTCGGAACAGCCGTGGCACTACGCGCTCGGTTTCGGGTCACCCCTCGACCGATTCCTTAAGTTGGACGGAAAAATCCTCCTTCTCGGCTCCGATCACGACAACGTCACATTTCTTCACTACGCTGAGCACGTCGTCGACATCCCCGATAAACGCATCGCGCGATATCGTGTCCCCGTGGATGAGAACGGCGTGCGCGTGTGGCGGGACGTGGAGGAATTCGATACATCGGACTTGGGCGCGCACCCTAACTGGCCTGACCGATTCTTTGCGAATCTTGTTGACGCTTTTCTTGCGACCAAGCCGGACTGGGGCGGGCGCGTCGGGGATGCTCGGTGCAACTTGCTATCGGCGCGCGAACTGCTGAACTTCGCTCTCCCGTGGATGAGGTCAGTCGCTACGGATGCGTCCGCGGCGCAGAAACTCCTGGCCTTTGGACGTGCCATCAACGGTGGACGTACTTAAAAATCATGTACGTATGACGAATCTTCGGGTATACTTCTGCAGCTAAGCACCAACATTCCGTTTTAGAGTTGCGTTGGAGGCGTTACAGATGAAGACTCGCCACGTCATTCCGCCGGCCCGTTCTCCCGGCGCATTTTTCTGAAAGCGTCAACTGCTTTGGCTGCGGCCTCCGCTCCTGTGCCTGCCCTTGCACAGAGCAGCGGACAGATCATCGCCTATGTTGGAGCCTATACCCCCAACGGTAAAGGCATCCATATGTTTTACGTGAATCCTGCAGATGGAACACTTCGGCGATCTCAGGATCCTGAACGTCGTCAGCTCAGGAGGCGGCGGTCCTACGCACCTGAGTGTCGATCCGGCAGGGAAGTGGATCTTTGTGGCCAATTACGGCGCCGGTAGCGTCGGAGTAATCCCGATAATGCCCGATGGTTCTCTTGGGGCTGCCTCTGATGTTCAGAAGATCAGCGGTCCCTTGGGTCCCCAGCCCGCGGTTGAGGCGCCTCCGGGTAGCTTCGCAATCAGCGGTCATGATGCGCCGCACGCCCATCAGGCTGAAACAGACCCTGCCGGCAATTTCGTCCTTGTCTCCGATCTTGGGACCGATCGGATTTACGTCTACAGACTCAACAAGGACTCGGGGAAGCTTACGCCTGCCGACACACCTTTTATGCAGGCTTCGCTTGGAGCGGGTCCGCGGCACTTCTCTTTTCACCCGAACGGCCGCTTAGCCTACACCATCACTGAGGAAGCATCAACGGTGATGGTGATGGATTATGATCCCGCGTCCGGCCGCCTAACGTGGAAAGGACAGACCGCGTCCACCTTGCCCGCCGGCTTTGCTGGCACGAACTACACGTCTGAGATTCATGTGTCCGATGACGGTAATTTGCTGTACGGTGCGAACCGGCTTCACGACACCATCGTGGTGTTCGACATCAATCCGGACGGCTGGCTGCTCAACGCCAGACATTACTGGACGCGCGGAAGCTATCCACGTCACTTTGGGACTGAGCCCAATGGTAACTTCATGTATGTTTGCAACCAGCGGAGTGACCACCTCACGACCTTCCGAGTGGACAAAACTACGGGAATGCTGACATTCACGGGACAATACGTTCCGGTCGGAAGCCCGTCCAAAATCGTTTTCCTTACGGTGTAAGAAGAACTTGCGCTGTGATGACTCGCCATCGCAGTAAGTCGGGTCATCACAGCCGTTGTAAAATCCTGCTACGCTTGAACCGCTATGTCCAGCAAAAATGGAGACAAGGCTCGCTTCAATCGCGCTCGCAGACGAAGAGCCATCAAACGAGCCGCCATGCGGAAAGTGCGCGCTTCAGTATCGACGCTTCCGTCCAGGTAAACACGCCCAATCAAACGCCCTCGCCTGAGGACGCTGCGGAAGTGCGCCTGCACAACGAACGGCTCCTAACCGTTTACGCTCCGGTGTTCTTCTCAATTCCACGCGTTCTGAGTTGAGGCCTTGGAGGTCACTGAATGCGCTGCCTGATTGATAAAACCGTTCCCAACGCTGAGTCCTATTACAGGACCTACGGGCGAGAGCCTTCCCCCGCCGGCGACATTTCCATCTCGCCGACGGACATAAACGTCGTCATCGACCTCGATCTGAAGACCGTACTGACAGAGATGAAAGCTCTGGGTGCGAAAGGTGAATTGTTGGTCGTTACGCACTCCAATCCAAAGGGACTTAAGATGCCCCTCGTGAGCGGGAGCAATGCTGCTGCCGCCGAGCTGAAGGTCATGGAGTTGATTGTTGGAATCAGCTCCGGTATCGCACGTCGAGAAGCCATTCGAACTCTGCCTGCAGATCAAAAGCCAAAGGCTTGGCAGAAGTGGTTCAGGGACTTCGATTCCGACATAAAGCTCGAAGACGGATTCGAGAGCACGCCCGGTTGGGAAAGTACGGTCGAGGGTTTCTATCAGGCCTGGTATCTCCGTCAAGGGAGCCAGATTCTGAAATTGCCGAAGCCCAAACAGGACTTGTCGGATCTGATCGGCCTCGTAGACGCGATTCGCAAGGTAGGCTTCGCGCGCCTGGAGTTCCGCGCCTGCCGAATCGGGACGGATAAAGACTCGCTGAAGACTGTGTCTGACTTCCTCAATGTGAAGAAGGTCATCGCTCCGAAAGAGGTTCGAACTTTCTTCGGGTCTATCCCGAACGTCAGCATCATCAGTGACTCGGAGTTTGCCCAGAAGTCAAGAGCCGCCAACGCGAGGAAATTCCCGAACATCAAGGTGCTGTTACTCGTGACTGAGACTTCCTTCCAAGCGTTTGCGACGTCAGAGGCTGAGGTGAGGACGTTTATCAAGACATTCATCAGCTCGGGTTATACCGGAGGAATCGCGCCGTTCGTCATGGGCGGATTGGAGCCGGTAGGCAGAATGATAATCCCCGGTAAGAAGCATGTATTCCCACTCGAGAGTGACTACATTTCGCTCCTCGGCTCATACGACGCGAGCCAGGCAGCAGCGGCCTCAGGCGGAACTCCGTAAGTTAAAAGGCTGGTGTTTTTATCAGTTCACAGTTTCAAGGAAGTTCCTTTTCGCGAACACGGCACTCCGAACCACCTCTGCGTGATGATGAATGGAGGTGAACGGATGACCGAATGTCCGCGTCAGCAGGCTGTCAGGCTGACTACTTACAGTTTTGAAAAGCCCCTCAGGCCGATCGGCTTCAACCCGTGCATCGCGCAAGCGATTTCGCGGCGCATTGGAGAGGTGTACATTGAACCCGGCAACTGACGTCCGAACTTCTCCCCCAAAGCCGGTGCTGCTGACGGTAGATGATGACGTCGCTGTGCTCCGTGCTGTTGAGCGCGACCTCCGGAGACGCTATGCCGATCGATATCGGGTAATGCGAGCCGATTCCGGAAGAGCGGCGCTCGAGTTGATCCGCCAACTCCAGGTGCGAAATGAATCCGTTGCGCTTTTCCTGTCAGATCAGCGGATGCCGGGGATGACCGGAGTCGAGTTCCTGGATCAAGCCAAATCGATTTACCCTGATGCCCGTAGAGTGTTACTCACGGCCTATTCTGATACCGAAGCTGCAATCAACTCAATCAACCGTGTCCAAGTCAACCACTATCTGCTGAAGCCGTGGGAGCCGGCTGAACAGAACCTTTATCCAGTTCTCGATGATTTGCTCGACGATTGGCAGGCGGACTACCGGCCTCCGTTTGAAGGGGTGCGTGTAATCGGCGCGCGATGGTCTCCGCAGACTCATGCGGTGAAGGAGTTTCTTGCCCGCAACCATGTCCCATACACGTGGATCGATGTCGAGGCGGCGGACAGCGACGCCGACGCGCAGCGACTGCTCACCACTCTTGGGACGATCCAATCCGCGGAACTTCCGGCGGTATTGCTGCCGGATGGCTCACACCTGAGCCGGCCAACACCAGCCGATCTTGCGCAAAAGCTCGGCTTGCAAACACGCGCCCAAAGCGAGTTTTGCGACCTGCTGATCATCGGTGGCGGTCCAGGTGGACTTGCAGCGGCAGTCTACGGCGCCTCGGAAGGCCTTCGGACCGTGCTCGTAGAACGAGAGGCCCCCGGCGGTCAGGCTGGTCTCAGTTCCCGGATCGAGAACTATCTTGGATTTCCCGCAGGCTTGAGCGGATCCGACTTAGCGAGGCGTGCAGTCGCGCAGGCGCGACGGTTCGGTGTTCAAATCCTTTCTCCGCAGGAGGCGCTCCAATTGAGGGCGGATGGGCCGTATCGCATCGTCCAGCTTGCCGACGGCACGGATATCTCCTGCCACGCCCTTCTGATTGCGACCGGCGTCCAGTGGAAGACTCTGGACGCCTCCGGTGTCGAACGATTGCAAGGGGCGGGCATCTACTATGGCGCGGCGATGACGGAAGCGCTCTCCTGCAAGGATGAAACGGTCTTTGTCATTGGAGGCGCAAACTCAGCCGGGCAAGCGGCTATGCATTTTTCACGCTACGCGCGGGAAGTAATCATGCTCGTGCGCGGCGAGTCGCTCGCCCGAACCATGTCGCAGTACCTTATCGATCAGATCGCGCAGACTCCCAACATCCGAGTGGAGACTCGGTCGCAAGTGGTCGCAGCGCACGGAGACGACCGGCTCCAAGCAATCACGATTTCCTGCGGTCATTCGGGAACGATCGAGCAGGTTCCTGCAACATCCATGTTCATTTTCATCGGCGCGCAACCGAAGACGGATTGGCTGGACGGGGTTGTGGAACGTGACTCGCGAGGATTTGTCGTAACGGGATCTGACTTGATTCACGGCGGTCGTCGGCCAAAAAACTGGACTCTGGATCGTGATCCATACCTGCTGGAGACCAGTGTCCCTGGCGTTTTTGCAATCGGCGATGTACGATACGGATCCGTGAAGAGAGTTGCATCCTCAGTGGGCGAAGGCGCCATCGCCGTGCAGTTTGTGCATCAGCATTTGAGTACGGTGTAGGAGGCGGCGGTGGGGCCCGGTCTGCGCGATTTACCTGTGAAGGAAGCTCTCAAGAACATCCCGCTGCTCGCGGATCTGAGTGATGCCGAACTGCAATGGCTAGCCGATCACGTCGAGGACTGCAGCTATTCCGCGGGTCAGGTTTTATCGCGTCAGGGTGATCCTGCGGAATACCTCCTCATCATGCTGGAGGGCGAGATCCAAGCCCGTACAGAGATAGGAGGTCCGGATGTTCCGGTTTACATTGCGTCCGCGGGAGAGATAACCGGATTACTCCCGCAGTCCCGCATGACAAAATTGATGCGCACGGTCACGGCTGTTCCGGCGCGTGTTGCCCGGCTTCATCGACAATATTTCGGCGAGATGCTCAGTGTCATTCCCCGCCTGGACTCCAGGCTTGTGGCGTAATGGCGGATAACAAGTAGGTAACCGTAACGAAGTAGAGGTAGAAG
>CAWGVL010000092.1:0-53747 GCA_963825845.1 Bryobacteraceae bacterium
ATTGAAATGCACAAATCAATGTAGATGCAACAAGTTCACCTGCCTTTCTTCTGCAAAGGAGGAAGGTAAGGGAGCGCTAGCAATAGCATCAAGACACGAGCAGGCCGGAAACGGCTTGCGAGTAGGTGACTAACGAACTCTGTGTATGGAGTAAGTTTTATGGTCAAGCTACTAAGAGCATGCGTGGGGATGCCTTGGCGCAAGTAGGCGAAGAAGGACGTGGCCAGCTGCGAAAAGTCTCGGGGAGGTGCAAGCAACCTATGATCCGGGAATATCCGAATGGGGGAACCCAATCCGTGCGAACACGGATTACCATACGCTGAATACATAGGCGTATGGAGCGAACCTGGGGAAGTGAACCATCTCAGTACCCAGAGGAAGAGAAAACAACCGTGATTCCGAAAGTAGTGGCGAGCGAAATCGGAACAGCCTAAACCGAGCGATTCGCAAGGAGAGCTCGGGGTTGCAGGACCACAATAATCTCAACCGCCCTTTCTGCGGTAAGTCGGAAACCGGACCGCGACTGCTAAAGGAGCGAGAAGGAATCGGACAAAGAGAGGTCTGTTGAGGTTAGAACGAGGGATAAGAAAGCGATATGAGAACCGTCTGGAAAGTCGGGCCATAGAGGGTGACAGCCCCGTATCTTAAATTGCAATCTTCTTTCAAGTGGCTCCTAAGTACCGCGGGACACGTGGAACCCTGCGGGAATCTACCGGGACCATCCGGTAAGGCTAAATACTCACTTGCGACCGATAGTGAACTAGTACCGTGAGGGAAAGGTGAAAAGAACCCCTGTGAGGGGAGTGAAATAGTACCTGAAACCGCATGCTTACAAGCAGTGGGAGGACTATGGTCTTCGGACAAAGTCTGACCTCGTGCCTATTGAATAATGAGCTGGCTAGTTAATCTCAGTGGCAAGGTTAAGCGAAAGCGAGCCGCAGCGAAAGCGAGTCTGAATAGGGCGTTCGAGTCGCTGGGATTAGACGCGAAGCGGGATGATCTACCCTTGGCCAGGATGAAGGTCGTGTAACAGCGACTGGAGGTCCGAACCAGTGTTGGTTGAAAACAGCTTGGATGAGCTGAGGGTAGGGGTGAAAGGCTAATCAAATTCCGTGATAGCTCGTTCTCTCCGAAATAGCTTTAGGGCTAGCCTTGTGTGGTCCGTCGTGGTGGTAGAGAACTGAATGGACTAGGGGCCTTCCCAGGTTACCGAATCCAATCAAACTTCGAATGCCATGAACGAGTAGCACAGGAGTCAGACTGCGAGGGCTAAGCTTCGTAGTCAAAAGGGGAAGAGCCCAGACCATCAACTAAGGTCCCCAAATCTATGCTAAGTGGGAAAGGAAGTCGAGTGCCTCAGACAGCCAGGAGGTTGGCTTAGAAGCAGCCATCCTTTAAAGAAAGCGTAATAGCTCACTGGTCGAGGAACTCGGTGCCGACAATCCAACGGGGCTAAAGCATAGTACCGAAGTTATGGAGTCGATGATTTCGATCATCGATTGGTAGGAGAGCATTCTCAAATCAGCGAAGGTATACCGGAAGGAGTACTGGAGATATGAGAAGGGACTCTGCCAGCATAAGTAGCGAGAAACAATGTGAGAACCATTGTCGCCGTAAGACTAAGGATTCCTGAGAAAGGTTAATCCGCTCAGGGTTAGTCGGAGCCTAAGGTGAGGCCGAAAGGCGTAGCCGATGGACACACGGTTAATATTCCGTGACTACCGCTGTCCGATCAAGTCCGATGCGGGGACGCAGACCGTAAGTCCTGGGGAGGGTTGGTGTCGAACCAGGATGAAGGGAAAGGGAGATAGGCAAATCCGCTCCTTTGACTGCCAGGAAAAGCCGCTAGGAGGGCAGGGTATCCGTACCACAAACCGACACAGGTGGTCGAGATGAGTATTCTAAGGCGCTCGGGTGATGGTCTGTTCAGGAACTAGGCAAATTGACTCCGTAACTTCGGGATAAGGAGTGCCCTGGGCGAAAGCTATCAGGGTCGCAGCAAAGCGCGTCAGGCGACTGTTTAACAAAAACACAGGTCTCTGCAAAGTCTAAAACGACGTATAGGGGCTGACGCCTGCCCGGTGCCGGAAGGTTAAAGGGAGAGGTTAGACGCAAGTCGAAGCTTTGAACTGAAGCCCCGGTGAACGGCGGCCGTAACTATAACGGTCCTAAGGTAGCGAAATTCCTTGTCGGGTAAGTTCCGACCTGCACGAATGGCGTAACGATCTGACGACTGTCTTAACAGGCCGCCCGGCGAACTTGTGGTTCCGGTGAAGACGCCGGATGCCCGCCGCTAGACGGAAAGACCCCGTGCACCTTTACTATACCCTTTCATTGAATTGCGGGATGTTCTGCGCAGGATAGGTGGGAGGCTTTGAACCCAGGTTTTTGGACTTGGGGGAGCCAACGGTGAGATACCACCCTGGGCATTCTGTGATTCTAACGTCTCTCCCTGATCGGGAGAACGGACAATGGAAGGCGGGTAGTTTGACTGGGGCGGTCGCCTCCTAAATTGTAACGGAGGCGCTCGAAGCTTGGTTCATGACGTTTGGAAATCGTCAGTCGAGTGTAAAGGCATAAACCAGGTTGACTGCGAGACCTACAAGTCAAGCAGGTACGAAAGTAGGACTTAGTGATCCGGTGGTTCTGTATGGAAGGGCCATCGCTCAACGGATAAAAGGTACGCCGGGGATAACAGGCTGATCGGAGTCAAGAGTTCACATCGACGCTCCGGTTTGGCACCTCGATGTCGGCTCATCGCATCCTGGGGGTGTAGAAGCTCCCAAGGGTTAGGCTGTTCGCCTATTAAAGCGGTACGTGAGCTGGGTTCAGAACGTCGCGAGACAGTTCGGTCCCTATCTGCGGTGGGCGGAGGAAATTTGAGAGGGCCTGGCTCTAGTACGAGAGGACCGAGCTGGACGAACCTCTTGTGATCCAGTTGTCATACCAGTGGCACCGCTGGGTAGCGAAGTTCGGTCAGGATAAGCGCTGAATGCATATAAGCGCGAAACCTTCCTCAAGATGAGATTTCCCAAGGTTTATACCTTCTGAAGGGCCGTGGAAGACTACCACGTTGATAGGCTGGGTGTGTAAGCGCAGTAATGCGTTGAGCTGACCAGTACTAATAGCCCGTTCGGCTTGACCATAAAATTTACTCTATATATCAGCAGTTTCAGTTAGTTGCTCTAGCCCGTCAGATATCAATTATGTCCGGTGTGGCCGGTCAGCACAAGCGCGCAACGCGAAGCGTCGCGCCAGTTGCCGCCACGCACCGGCTTTGGGTGATCATAGCGAGAGGGTCCCACCCGTTCCCATCCCGAACACGGAAGTTAAGCCTCTCAGCCCCGATGGTACTGCACGCGCAAGTGTGTGGGAGAGTAGGACATCGCCCAATTAAACTCAAAAAGCCCGCTTTTTAGCGGGCTTTTTCTATTGCACCCGCACCGAAACCGTTCCCGTCTCTTTCGAAGCGTCCGCTCCTTCAGCCGTCAACGTATACGTTGTGTCCGCGCGAGGAGTCGCCTCGACGCACCGGCTGATCGCCGGCCCCACCCCTTCCACATTGGGTTCGATGCGCACCGTCGTGGCATTCGACACGCCGTAGCACAGCAGTGTCTTCTCGCCGCGGCTGACGACCGGCGGGTTGGCATAGAACATCAGGATCTTCAATCGCCCCGACCCTAGCTTCTCGAGTACCTTCTGATCCTCCGCCGCGCGCTCCCGGACGGCCTTTTCCTCGATCCGTTCATTCTCGGCCTGCCGCGAATACAGCACCCAAGCCGCGTACCCGAAGGCGATAACCACCGGAATCCAGGTCCAGCGGACCAGTTCTTTGCCTGACATCTGTCCCAATCCTACCAACCGGCATCAGGGCGCGGGAACAATCGGCAGTACGAGATGGGAGGGCCGCTTCCGGCCGTAATGGATCGTCTGTCGCGCCAGCCGAAGTTCGGTCTCATCGGCGACCAGACGGCCCGTATTCGGATTGCGGTCAAATCTCGGGAAGTTGCTACTGGAGATCTCCACCCGGATCCGATGGCCCGATTTGAAAACGTTACTGGTCACCCCGACGGGGACCGAGATCTCGTAGATTTCACCGGGCTTGGCCAACTCTGGTTTGCGGAGACTCTTCCGGTATCGCAATCGCAGGATTCCATCGCACAGATTGCGGGCGTATCCATCCGGGAAGACATCAACCAGCTTGGCCGTAAAATCGGTGTCTGGCGCCGATGTCGCGACGTAGAGTACGGCGCGAACCTCTCCGGTCACCTCGACGTCGCTCTTCAACGGCGATGACGAGAAAACCAGTACGTCGGTGCGGCTTTCCACCTCTCGCTGGTCCATCGGGCCCCACGGAAACACCTTGGGATTGCAGCACACAGCACCCCCAAGCGTAGGCGTCGGGTGGTGCGGATCATAGGTGTACTGTTCGAACCCCGCCATCCCGGGCTCGGCCGACAACGTTCTTCCTGCCCCCAGGTACAAGTTCGTCGCTTTCGCGCGCGTCAGCGGCCATTCCTGCTCATCGCGCCAGCGATTCGCGCCCATGACGAAGATACGCACAGGAGCCTGAGGATAGGCAGCGACCGGCCGCATTCCACGGACCCAGTGCTCGAACCAGCTCAGTTGGAACCGTCGTATCGGAGCGCCCGTGTTGGGTCCGAAAGCCCGTCCGCCGAACTGAATCGACATGTTGTGCGGCCACGGTCCGATGACGACCCGGTGCGCCCCACTCCTTTTCGACAACGCCGAGAACGCGGCCAGATCGCTTTCAACGTAGTTGTCGTACCAGCCGCCAACGATGAAGGCCGGGACTGACACCTCGGCAAGGCGCTCATACGTACTTCGAGCCCGCCAATATGCGTCGTAGCTCGGATGATTCAGCGTTTCCTGAAAAAAGCCGACCTTTTGCCCGGTAACGAAATGGTCGACATTCCGCAGCGGCAGGTGTCGCACAAACCGATCAAACGTCGGACGTTCATACTCCGGCAGCGTCAGATTCTCCGCAATCCACTGCAGGCGGTGACCAAGCTTCAACGCGCCGCCGGGCGAGTAAAATCGATCCAAGTACTCATCGGAACCGGCAACCACCGGGAAAATCGCGCGGAGGTGCGAGTTCTTCGACAAAGCGGCCCGCCATTGCGCGATTCCCAGATACGATCCGCCGAGCATCCCGATATTTCCGTCGGACCAGGACTGCCGGGCAATCCAATTCAACGTGTCGTCGCCGTCTCGCTCCTCCTGAATAGGCGGCTGAAATACACCCTCGCTCGCATACCGGCCCCGCACATCCTGCACGACCAGTGCGAATCCACGATCCAGGAACACTCGGTAGCCCGTGATGAGGTTGAACCCCTTGCCGTACGGCGTTCGAAGGAGAAGCGTTGGATGCCGTCCGGCCGTCTCCGGCAGGAAAACGTTCGTGCTGAGCCCGACGCCGTCGCGCATCGGCACCCGAACCACCGTGGGGACTTGCGCGTGCACTAACGCGCCGCTCACCACGAGCATCGCAACCAGCCGCATCGATTCAGTGTAAGCGGAGCGCCAGAGCATATAGGTCTGCGACCCGCTCGATTGAATGCGCATCGCGGATGTACGCAGATGCGTTCGCGCCCATCTCGCGCATTGAACTCGGGTGCCCGGCCGCCCAGCGGATCACGGCCTCGAGTTCAGCACTCTCACTGAGGCCCGCGCTGATCCGAATACACGTCCCGTCCGGATAGCGGGAGTTCTCTAGAGAATCGGTCATGAAGACCGCTTTGCCGGTTCCCATAAACCCGACCGATATTCCGGACGTTTCTCCTGCCGCGGGATACCGAAGGTTTATGCACCCGTCAACCGCCATTGCCGCCGCCCAATAGGTGTGCTCCGACATGTACCCGATGCGCCGGACGTTGAGCCCCGAGACGTACTCGGACACGGCGCGCCGCAGATCGGACGAGGCAATCTCCCCTGCCAGTAACAGGGTGAATTCCGGAAGGCGCCGAAACACGTTAAGGATCGACATGATCCGTTTCGATTCCCGTAAATGGCCGAAAACGCCGAATAATGGGCCACCGCCCAAGTCAGCGCGCAGACGCTCTGCATCCGCGGTGTGGGGCAATTCCACTGGCACGTACAGATGCGGTATCTCGAACACTCGTGCGCCCGGGCAATGCTCCGTCACCATGCGAGCCGCCGCGGGATTGTGGACCACCACCGCGTCGGAGACCTCAGCGATCCGCCTCAACATCGGGTATTGAAAGAATCGGCTATCCCCGGCAGAGCGCGCACGATCTCTCCACAACGATTCCGCGAGCTCGCGCGACCACTCCCCGTAGTTGTAGATGAACTCGTCGAGGTACTGCTCACGAGGCAAGCTGCCCAGCATGAAGTGATGCAGCACCGCATCATGCAGCACAACCACGCCCGGGCGCGCCAGAGCACGGCGATAAATGGGCGCGTGCAAATGATTGTTCCCAAGATGGTAGAGGTTGATGTCGCCATCCCGGTTCACACGCACGTTCCACCGCGCTCGAAGCGCCGTCAGCAGAGCGGCGCTATAATCCGCCACACCGGTGCGCGCAGGGGGAAGCGGAGCGTAGAATCCGACCGTCACGGCTTGCGTCGTCTGCCGAAAAGAGCCGTACCCACGCGGACATGCGTCGCGCCTTCTTCAATCGCGACCTCGAGATCATGAGACATGCCCATCGACAGTTGCGGCAACCCGACGCGATCCCCAAGTTCGCGCAGGGTCCGGAAGTATGGTCGTGAAAGCTCCGCATCGTCGGACCAGGGCGGCATCGTCATCAGGCCGGTGAGCCTCAGGTTTCGACATTCGCCAATCGCGTCAATGATGGCCGGCACAGCTTCGGGATCCGCGCCTGCCTTCGACTCTTCAGGAGAAAGTTTCACTTCGATCATCACGTCGAGCAAAGCTCCGGTCGCATCCAGGCGCTTTGCGAGTTTCGCGGAGTCGACCGTCTCAATC
The DNA here is from genome assembly GCA_963825845.1 of Bryobacteraceae bacterium. Classification (GTDB taxonomy): domain Bacteria; phylum Acidobacteriota; class Terriglobia; order Bryobacterales; family Bryobacteraceae; genus DASQDN01. The sequence continues at coordinate 6,971 of CAWGVL010000092.1, forward strand.
ACCTGAAACAGCTCAGATGCGAGCTTCGCCTTGTTCGACTGAAGATGTCCGATCAGGTGAAATCGGGCGCCGGGCATGAGTCCGAGTTCAGGCGCTTTCCCTGCGAACTCCTGTACGTAGTTCTCCCCAAAGTCACGCAATCCGATCTCGTACGCTTCCTTCACTACCGATGCCGGGAAAATCTTCGTCACGGCGACCAGAGTAATGTCAGACCGCTTGCGTCCCGAGCGCGTGCAGGCTGTGTCAATACGCTCTTCGACCGCTTCCAAGCGTTGTTTCAGCACGAAGTCAGATTGTAGCGCGAGAGAATCAACGCGGTTCCGCCACTTCCTTTAGTGCAGAAGTCCCGCGACGACACCGGCGAAATCATCGCAGCGTTTCTTGCCGGCGCCAAAGAGCCGGCCATCGTCGAGCCAGGTCAGGAACCGATCCCTCTTACCCCGGGCTGTTACCACATAGACGGAACGACAGACCGGGTGTACCTGGAAGCCTGGACCCGGGATCGCACTCTTTCGCGCCGCATTACGGGTGTCCTCGCGGTCAAGCGTGGCCTCGTGCAACTCTCGACTGAACGTTTCGGAAAACGGGTAGGCGTGCTCGAACTGATCGACCTAGCCGCGCCGAAGGCACAGCAAGCCACTCGAAGAGCGACGCGACAGACTTATCGTGAGCAGTTTCGACGCTCACTGCTCAGGCAATTTCCGGGCTGGCGAGTCGCCGAACTGAGTACCGAAGCGGACCTGGAGCACAGCCTGTCGCCCGCATATCCGCGCGCCCTCCTGCGCAAGGGTACAAGCGCCTGCGCGGCCATCGGTTGTCCGCCCGATGCTCAAGACGTCGACGGGGTACTCACCTTTGGACTCATCTGGCTTGATTACCTGCGAAAGCGCGAAACAAAATCGGCCGTCAGCGGACTTGCTGTCTTTGTGCCTGAAGGCCGGCATCGGACCACATGCCTACGCCTTCTCCACTTACGGCAGGACACAGCGGAGTGGTCGGCATTCGTGTACACCGATCGCATCGAAGATCGCGTGGATATTCGGGACTATGGCAACATCGATACCGTGCTGCCGAAGCGTGCCGGGTCGGTGGACGCCGAACGTGCATGGTGGACCGAGCGTCTTTCTCAACAAGCCTTCGTAACGGAGCGCGAAGAGCACGGTGGGCGTGTCAGTTGGACTGTACACGGGCTCGAGTTCGCGCGATGGGAGCCTGGTTCAGGACTCACCTTCGGCATAGACATCAGGCACAACGCCCGGCAGTCACACCTGCCCGAAATCGAGGCGCTCGCTCGCGAGTTAGCCCGGTTCCGATCCGCCGCTGCGGCGGATCGTATGAATCCGCTGTATCTGAAGAAACCCGAGTTATGGCTGGAAGCCCAAGCCCGCTTATATCTGCGCGACCTCGACGCATCGCTGAAGGCCGAGCCGGTGTACCGTCAAGCGCCTGCGTTCGCCGGTGGGGACCGCGGCGTGATGGACCTGCTCGCAGTGGATCACGCCCACCGCCTTGTCGTGGTCGAGGTGAAGGCCTCCGAGGATCTTCATCTGCCTCTCCAAGCTCTTGACTACTGGATTCGTGTGCGCTGGCATGCACAGCAGCAAGACTTCAGCCGCTGTGGATACTTTCCCGGGATTGCATTGCAGAGCTTGCCACCGCGCCTCGTTCTGGTCGCCCCAGCGCTGTCGTTCCATCCGACAACGGAAGCTCTGGTAGAGCATCTTTCGACTGACGTGTTAGTAGATACAATCGGAGTCGCGATGGATTGGCGCGACCGGATCAAAGTGATGTTTCTCAAAACCCGTTCCGCGCGTCCATCATAAAAGTATGAATGCCGCACGCATGTTGATGCAGATCCGGGATGCTTTGTCGAAGCTTAATCCGACGGAAGTGAGCCAGCAGGCGCGCCAGCCGATCTCGATCGAGCTGTTCGCGTCTACTCCCAGGATTCATGAGGAGATGGCGAACTACTTCGCGCCTGCGCAGCAGATGTCGAGCGAGCGATATACGGAGGTCGCGGGAGTTATACGTCGCGGGGGAGAGGGCTTCGGGCCGACCGTCATCCGTATCTTCGAGGAAGGCGTGCCGCATGATCCCGGGTCATTCGTGTATCGCCGCAACAAACCTGACCAGGTCGTGTGCGACATTCTCGAGAAGCACTCGGATTTGAAGCTTGCCCTTGCCAGGCAGTTCCTGCCGTTCCGGAAGCCTGTCTCCGACGACATCATCCTCAACGTTTCAAAAGAGAATGCTTTGTTCTCCGTCGCGACCTCTGTCCCGGCGTTGATGCCGATTCTGGCAGTACCCTGGGCCGTAGGCGAGTTCGCCTCGGATACCGCATTTCTCACGATGAATCAAATCCGAATGGCCTTCATGCTTGCGGCGGCGAATGATCGCGTGATCGGCTACCGCGAGCAGAAGAGCGAAATTGCTTCGCTCTTCGCTGGAGCCTTCGGCTGGCGGGCGATCGCGCGAGAACTGATCGGCGTAATCCCCATGGGCGCAGGGATCATACCCAAAGCCGGAATCGCTTTCGCGGGCACGTACGTCATGGGCTTGTCGCTCGAGCGGTTCTATCGGATCGGGTACGGCATGACGCCTGCCGAGCGCAAGCAGGCCTACAAGGAAGCCCTCGAACGCGGGAAAGACATTGCGGCGAACCTGCTCAACGCCTACCGGGGCCAGAAGGCCGGGTAAAATCAAGAGTATGCACCGCACTCTCGCATTGGCAGTCGTAGTGTGTTCAATCACAGCCGCCGATACGCTTAGTTTGAAGTCGGGGCGGAGCGTGGAGGGCACGTATCTCGGCGGCGACGCTCGAAACATTCGGTTCGACACCGGGGACAGGGTCCAAAGTTATTCGATCAACGATGTTGCGGAGATTAAGTTCGGTTCCACTACGGACAGCGGCGGCGCACTGACACCGGCGCCTGCTCCGGCCGCCCCTGCGCCCGCGGCACCCGCAACCGAACCCGCAGTCCAGAACCGGGCGGAGGCGGCGACCTCGAGACTCCCCGGAAGTTCGGCGGAAGTTCCGGCGGGCACGCCCCTCATCGTGCGACTGATTGATGATGTCGATTCGCAGCGAGATGCAGTGGGTCAGGAGTTCAAAGCCAGCATCGATGAGCCGGTGGTGATTGGCGAGCGTACAGTGATCGCCCGTGGCGCAGACGTGATTGTGAAGCTTACCGAAGATAAACAATCAGGCAAATTGAGCGGAAAGACCGAACTCACTCTGGACATCGTTTCAGTCGTCGTAAACGGAAAAGCTGTCGATGTCATGACCGCGGAAATCAGTCAGTCGAGCGGGTCCCGTACCGGTAAGACCGGTCAGGTGGTCGGAGGTGGAGCAGCGCTCGGCGCGATCATCGGAGCAATTGCCGGCGGAGGTAAGGGCGCAGCGATCGGAGCCGTTTCCGGCGCGGCCGCAGGAGGCGCTGTTCAAGTGCTGACCAAGGGCGAACGGGTGAAGATCCCATCGGAAACAAGGCTTACGTTTACGCTCCAACAACCATTGCGCATATGAAATCGGCTCCTTCAGCGCCGGAGCGTTTTATCGAAGGCGATGTCCGCAGCGCGGTCCGGGTCATCGCGTACGAAGATCTGCAATGTGGCGATTGCGTGGCCTATCGGGAAATGCTGGATGAGAAGCTGCTGCCGAAATACGGTGGCTTCGTTGCCTTCGAGCATCGTGACTTCCCGTTGGCGAAGCATCCTTTGGCGCATGCAGCCGCAGTCGCCGCCCGCTACTTCGACACCATGAACGCCGAGACCGGCATTGCTTTTCGACGATACTGCTTCAACAAGCTCGCGAGTATCACCGCGCAGAAGTTCCAGGTGAAGCTTGGAGAGTTCGCTTTCGATCACAGAATCGACCCGGCGAGCGCCGTAGCAGCGCTCAACGATGCGAAGCTGGCGGCAGCCGTAGAAGAAGATTATCGGGAAGGTGTTGCGCTCGGTGTCACGCGTACACCAACCGTATTCGTCAACGGCAAAGCGTACGTAGAGACCTTTTCGTTTCGGGAAATTTCCAACGCGATCGACGCGGCGCTGTCCGCGTCAGAAAAATCCAAGTGAATAAACCTGTAGCCATCGTCACCGGCGCCAGCAGAGGCATCGGACGCGGTATCGCGGTCGACCTCGCGCGCAACCACACCGTCATCGCGACCTATCGCGGCCGCAAGGATGCGGCGGAGTCTCTGCAAGCCGAAACGGGAGCGATCCCGTTCCAATGCGACATCGCATCCAAACAGGATCGTGACGCGCTGATCGCCTTCACGCGGGAAAAGTGTGGGCGTCTCGATCTGCTGGTAAATAACGCGGGCATGGCTCCCCGCGAACGCCGCGACATCCTTGAAGCCACGGAAGAGAGCTTCGATGAGCTGATCGCGACCAACCTGAAAGGTCCCCATTTTCTGACTCAATCCGCAGCGCGCTGGATGGTAGAGCAGGGGAGCGGACGAATCGTGTTCGTTACGTCCATCTCTTCCTACACGGCATCGGTGAACCGCGGCGAGTATTGCGTCTCGAAGGCAGGGTTGAGCATGAGCGTAGCGCTCTACGCTCAGCGGCTCGCTGCGCACGGCATCACAGTGTTTGAGATTCGACCCGGGATTATCCGTACGGACATGATCGCGGCCGTCGAAAAAACCTATGACGAGAAGATTGCGAACGGCCTCCTGCCTCAACGCAGAATGGGCGAAAGCTCCGATATTGCCAAGGCAGTGCGCGCTGTAGCGGACGGACTGCTCGACTATTCGACCGGGCAAGTCCTGAATCTGGATGGTGGATTCCACCTCCGCAGCCTCTAGTCCGATTTGCGTATTGCAAATTGAGGCGAGGAGTCTGAAATAATGGCAGCTTCATGCACTTCGATTCGTCTGCCCAACAGGCCCCAGTGGCTACGGCCCCTGGAGCCCCTTGGTACAAGGAACTAAACAGCTACCACTGGTTCGTGTTGATGGTCTGCGCGCTCGGCTGGTTGTTCGACACGATGGACCAGCAGTTGTTCAACCTGGCCCGACGGCCGGCGATTATCGACCTCCTCGGTGTGTCTGCGGCCGACCCGACTGCAGCCGGCAAGATCGCCGAATATTCCGGTTACGCCACGATGATCTTCATGATCGGTTGGGCTTCCGGGGGCGTGCTGTTCGGCATCCTCGGTGACCGTCTTGGGCGCGCGAAGACGATGGTCATGACGATCTTGTTCTACTCGATCTTCACGGGCTTGAGTGTATTCTCGACAAGCGTTTGGGATTTCTCTGTGTACCGCTTCCTGACGGGCCTCGGCGTTGGCGGGCAGTTCGCGGTCGGCGTCGCTCTCGTCGCCGAAGTCATGCCCCCGAGGGCGCGGCCCTACGCGTTGGGCTGGGTGCAAGCTCTCTCTGCTGTCGGCAATATGATGGCAGCCGTTACCGGTATCATCCTCGGGCAGATGGAACAATCGGGCGCGATCGGCAGCGCGTGGCGAATGATGTTCGTGGTTGGCGCTCTGCCCGCGTTCCTGACGATTCTCATCTTCAAGCGGCTGAAGGAACCCGAGGCATGGCAGCAGGCGCGCCGCGACAAGGTGCCGATGGGCTCGATGACCGACCTCTTTAGCGATCCAAGGTGGCGAAAAAACGCGTTCGTCGGCATGATGCTCGCCTTCTCCGGTGTCGTTGGGTTGTGGGGAATCGGGTTCTTCAGTTTCGACCTTTTGGGATCGGTACTCGACAAGACCTTCCGTGCACAAGGTCTCTCCCCGGTTGAGATCGCCGGAAAGAAGACGCTGTGGATCGGCATTACCTCGCTGTTGCAAAACATCGGCGGCTTCCTGGGCATCTATGCGTTCACCCATGTCACCGCGCACGTCGGCCGTAAGAAGGCCTTCCTTGTCTCGTTCATCGCTGCGATGTTCGCCACCGCATTTACCTTCTGGAATCTGAAAGATTTCAGCGACATCTTCTGGATGATCCCGCTGATGGGATTCTGCCAGTTATCGCTTTTCGGCGGCTACGCGATCTATCTGCCCTGAACTCTTCCCGACCCGTCTGCGGAGTACCGGCACGTCATTTTGTTACAACGTGGGCCGCTTCGTGGCCGCCGTCGGACCGCTGGCATTGGGTCTGCTGACCAGTCGCGTCTACGCTCACCAGCCTGAGCCGATGCGGTATGCGGGCGTAACTATGTGTCTCGTGTTCCTCCTTGGAATAGCGACACTTCCGTTTGCGCCCGAAACGAAGGGAAAGCCGCTGCCGGAGTGAGTTGCATTCTGATCGGCGGAGGCAGCCGAAGCGGAAAAAGCCGCTTCGCGCTCGACTACGCCCGGCGCCACAAACGACCGCTGGCCTTCATCGCAACGGCCGAAGCGCTGGACCACGAAATGCAAGAACGCGTTGCTGCGCACCAGGCTGATCGCGGGCCGGAATTCAAGACGTTTGAGGAACCGATCAACCTGGCTCGGATCATTGTGGACTCCGGAAATTCGTTCGGCGCCATCGTCGTCGATTGCCTGACTCTCTGGCTTTCGAATCTGATGCATGCCGGCGTTGAAGATATCCGGCGCGAGACCGCAAACGTTTTGCATGCGGCCGCGGAATCACCCGCCGCCGTCCTGTTGGTGACGAATGAGGTCGGGTGCGGAATCGTGCCGGAGAACGCGCTAGCCCGGCGATTCCGCGACTTGGCGGGCTCCATGAATCAACAAACCGCCGAGGCCGCCAATGAAGCCTACTGGATGGTATTCGGCCTGCCCTTGCGCATCAAATGATCGCTCGACTCCTCGGAGCGGTTCAGTTCCTGACCATCGTCCCTGTTCGTGGTGAAACCACTCCTCCGGGCCAGTGCGCCGCATTTTTCCCTCTCATCGGAGCTGCGCTCGGAGCACTCGGCGGTGTGCTGATGCTATCCGCGGGATATGCTCTCGTTCCTGCTCCGCTCGCCGCCTTACTGGTCCTTGGATTCTGGGCGGCAATGACCGGGGGGCTGCATGAGGACGGCCTTGCCGACGTTGCTGACGCCTTCCGCGCCGGCCGCTCTCGCGAACGCATACTTGCGATTTTGAAAGACAGCCGTATTGGAGCCCACGGCGCACTCGCATTGATTCTGATCACTCTTTTGCGATGGCAGGCGTTGTCGGCAATGGCCTCCGAACCCGTTCGCGCGCTTACGGCAACTTTGGCAGTATCCCGAGCATCTCTCGCGGGCCTTGCCTGGATCTCTGCTCCCGCGGGTGGCGGACTCGGCTTCGAGTTTTCGAGATCGCTGACGACAACCGGGGTGGTCATCGCGATCGTTCAGGCGATCGTCTGGTCGTATTTCTCCGGAGCTGGGATACTGCTGATCTGGGGTGCGGCGATCATAGTCGTTGGTTCATCCGTGTATTACAACCGTCGAATCGGCGGTGTGACAGGAGATTGTCTCGGGGCAACGTGCCTGCTGGTGGAGACGTGGGGCCTCGCTCTGTTCTCATGTCAACGATGTATGTAATTCGTCACGCGATTCCGGAAATCACTGGCGTTCTTTCCGGACAATCCGATCCGCCGTTGAGCGCAAGGGGACGCGAAAAAGCTGCTGCTCTCCACGTACCGGCCGGTGTGGTTTATTCGAGCCCGCTCAGACGAGCGCGCGAGACCGCGGCTTATTTGAATCCGTGGCCCATTATTCGAGCTGACCTCGCTGAAATTTCATACGGCGCCTGGGACGGACTTTCCTGGGACGAGATCGAAATGCGCTGGCCGGACATAGCGTCGGCGAAGATCGCAAACTGGACGGAGGTCACTCCGCCGGACGCAGAAAGTTGGGAGCAATTCTCGGTGCGAGTACGACGGGGCCTCGCCGAAATTGTACAGGGTCCGTTGCCGGCAGCTATCATCGCTCATGAAGCGGTGAATGCGATTATCGCAAACCAGCTCACCGGGTCAACCATAAACAATTACAAGCAGGACTACTGCGAAATCAAAAAATATGATCTCTGACTCGACATCGAATCTCGAGGCGCGTGTTCAAGCCCGACTCGACTCATTAACAAAACCTCCAGGCAGTCTCGGCCGCCTTGAAGAAATCGCGTTGAAATTTGCTCTGATCCGCGGCGAAGAAATGCCGTCGCCCGCGCGAAAGGGTTTATATGTTTTTTGCGGTGATCACGGAATCGTCGAAGCGGGCGTGAGTCGTTATCCGCAGACCGTGACGCGCCAGATGATGCGGAATTTCGTCAATGGAGGCGCCGCCATCAACGTGCTCTGCCGCCGCCTGCAGATCCGGCCGCTGATCATCGACATGGGAGCTTGTGGTTCCGTCCAATCCGGCGTCCTGAACAAAAGGATCGCATCGGGAACCGAGAACTTCCTCGAAGGTCCCGCCATGACACGCGAACAAGCCGAGGCAGCCCTGTCCGTAGGTCGAGCGTTGGCGGAGGGCGCCGCGAGCGAGTATGACATGGTGGGTGTGGGTGAGATGGGGATTGGCAATACCTCTTCTGCCGCGGCGCTCCTAAGCGCTTTTTCGGGACGATCCGCCTATGACACCGCGGGCCCAGGCGCCGGACTAGACTCGGAAGGAGTGCGTCGCAAGGCTGAGATTCTCGACCGTGCGCTTCAACGCCACAAAGTCGACCCTAGCGATGCGATCAGTGTCCTGGCAACTTTCGGAGGTTTCGAGATCGCAGGAATCGCCGGATTCATTCTGGGCGCATCGAAGCTTCGGCTGCCGGTCGTGCTGGATGGATTCCCCTGCTGCGCGGGAGCGTTGGTCGCCTGCAGCATCGATCCGGACGCCTTGGCTACGGCATTCTTCTCGCACGAGTCGCAGGAACCGGGGCACAACCTGATGCTCGAGCTATTGAACGCGCGCCCGTATTACGACCTCAGCTTACGCTTGGGCGAAGGTACGGGAGCCGCGCTGATGATCGGTATCATCGATTCGGCCGTGCGGCTGTATCGCGAGATGGCGACCTTTAGCGAGGCTGGACTGTCCGCGGCAGAGTCATGATCCAGGCAGGCTACGATAGCGAGTGTGAATGACGGGAACTGCGTGTTCTGCAAGATCGCGGGAGGCTCTATCCCGGCGGAAACTGTTTATGAAAACGATCACTGCGTAGTCTTTCTGGACAACACACCCCTGTTTGCCGGACATTGTCTCGTTTGTCCAAAGAAGCACTACGAGACGCTGATGGACGTGCCCGGTGACATGCTCGGACCCTTGTTCTCCACAGCACAGCGAATCAGCCGCGCGGTGGAGGAGGGACTAGGCGCGGACGGCTCCTTCCTGGCGATCAACAACAAGATCAGTCAGAGCGTTCCGCATCTCCATGTGCACGTGATTCCACGCCGGCGCAAGGACGGCATGAAAGGATTCTTCTGGCCTCGGCGCCCGTACCGGGATGCCGATGAAATGCGTGAAATCGCCGACGCCCTCAGGCGCGCGATTCGTGGCGGCGAGTGAGCGCTTCCTTCACGTGCTGCCCGACCGCCATATATTCATCGAGGCCGATCGGCTTCTGAAGAAACGACACGCCTTCATAACGCTCCACCATCAACCGGTCCGCCGGCGACATGGACGAGCTGAACACGATAACCGGTGTTTTCGCGCAGTTCCGGTTCGCGCGAAACGTTCGCAACACTTCTGGACCGTCGACCTTCGGCAGGTGAAGATCCAGAATGAACAGATCCGGACAAGGCTCGGCGTCGTTCTCCCCGGCGATACCTGCCAGCCGCCGCGCCTCCTCTCCATCGCGGCAGACATGCATCCGGAACGCGAGCGACTGCTCGTGCAGCGCTTCCTCCATCAATCGCACGTCCGCTTCGTTGTCTTCCACAAGCCAGATGTGGCTCAGTTCCGGTTCCCTGCGAACACTGACAGTCGTCACTTCTCTTCCTCGCTCAACATGTCCTTCAACGTGCCGCCGACACGGAGAAATTCTTCCAGATTCGATGGCTTTTTAATATACCGGTTCGCGCCCAGGTTTAACGCTGCTATCCTATCGCTCTTTGCGTCAGACGAACTGAGAATCACAACGCGCGCGTTCGTGCACCGGCCGCTCTCACGGATTCGCTTCAAAACCTCCAGACCGGTGCACTTGGGAAGGTTCAGATCGAGCACAATCAGGTTTGGACAGGCGCCCGATGTGGCATCGATGTGATCCATGAAAGCGACTGCCTCGGCTCCGTCCGTAATCACTGACAGCTCACAATCCACTCCGTATTCGTCCATCGCCTCGCGAACCAGATTCACGTCCGCAGGATTGTCCTCCACAAGCAAAATGTGGGCCTTGTTCCGCACACTGCCAGTCTGTTCGTCCCGGCTAATCGGGAGCGGTGAAGGAAAAAGTGGATCCTTGTCCGAACCGGGATTCCATCCAAATACGGCCTCTGGCGCGCTCGACAGTTCTCTGCCAAATCGCGAGCCCGATGCCGGTACCGGAATATTCTGCGGCGCTATGGAGGCGCTTGAAGATACCAAAAACCTACTCCTTGTAAGCGGGATCGATCCAATTCTATTATCTTGTATCGAGAAGATCCACTCTTCCCCCTGGCGTTCTCGTTTCGTCGCGGCGATCGAAGTCTTTTCCCGTGATCGTCTACGTTCAACGAGAGCCGGGCTCGTGACGCCGCGCCTCTTTGGGCGCTCAGAGATCGATTGGAAGTGGACTCTGCTCGAACGATTTCTGGCGCTTATCGTTTTGAGTTCGGTCAGTAACTCGCGGACTGGTCGATAGGCGCCTGGAGAAGGGAATACTGACGAGCCCGGGCCAGAATATCGTCGGCTTCGTCGCGAAGGTGCTCGCGCACCCAAAGGATCGCCGCCTCTGCCCGTAAATTCATTGCCCACGGGAGTTGCTGTTCCGCCTCTACGCGAACCCGGACGGCTTCACTACGGTTCCCGAGAACTTCATCGATCGCCCGGCAAATCGCGATCTCGAGCTTTTCGTCGGCGTCCACTGGAATCATATGACTGTGACTGCACAGAAGCGCCTCGACATCGCACGCATGGAAGCTAGCCCCGAATACATCGATCGGATAGCCGCAAAACAATCGGGAGTTGCGTGAGGACAGAAGATCGTTCCACATATCCTCGAGCGCCATCGCGCCCGAGAAGCAGCCACGGGTCCAGAGCACACCGACCATTTCGCCGTATGCGGACATCTCTCCACTTGGCGACTTGCTCACTAACTGCTGCACGACAGGCACGATGCTCTCGAAAAAGCCTCGACGGTCCGGCTGACCTTCATGCATGAATGAACGCAGTGTTTTTTCAGCATCAAGTACAACAAACCGGCCGCTGCTCCGGATTGAATCCGGATCCAACGCGAGCGTTCTCAGCGCATCGAGAATTGTGTAAGTATTTTCGGCGTTTGCGATCAGCAGAAGGCCGTCGCCGTTTCGATAGCCCTCGGCGAAAAAACGTGCGACGTTGCCGGAAAGTGATAATGCATCAGAGCCGTACAGTTGAACGAAGTGATCACCGGATCTCGTCGTCGGGCAACGAGTGCGGCCGTTTCCTGCCCACTCTTCGTTTAGACCCTGCACAGCAACCCTACCTTCATTTATTATAGCGTGATCTAACATTTAAACTACCCACGTGTAACCAGGTTGTAACAGTGGAGCGCGCTATTTTCCAATTTGGGTGTAGGCTAGCGTATATTCGGATGGAACTTACGATGCGAATTCGATCCGCTCTAATGCCTGATCTCGGCGCCATTACTTCGATTTATTCGCATTATGTCAGGAACACTACTTCAACGTTTGAAATCGAAGCTCCCGGAATCACCGAAATGACCAGACGATGGTCTGAAATCGCCACCCAGGGACTTCCGTATCTCGTTGCCGATGTCGCGGGCGTGGTCGCCGGGTACGCTTATGCAGGCCCGTATCGGCCCCGGCCCGCGTATCGGTTTACAGTGGAAGATTCTGTTTACGTCCACCCCGAGTACGTGGGTCGCGGAATAGGCGGCACACTCCTCGCCGCGATCATTGACGGCTGTCGTGTATCGGGTTGTCAACAGATGATCGCGATCATAGGAGACAGCGGCAACATTGCGTCGGTTCGCCTCCATGTTTCGCACGACTTCCGAACCGTCGGTACCCTCGAGTGCGTCGGCCTGAAGTTCGGCCGCTGGGTCGATACCGTGATCATGCAGCGGGCGCTTCAATCCGATCTCGTTGCTGCGCCATCGCACTGACGGTTGCCGGACTGCTATCATTGCCGTCAACGATGCGACGCAGGAGTTTCCTTGCCGCTCCGGCTGCTGCTTGCCTATCCGGCGCGCTGTTGCCGGCCGCCTCTTCGGAGAGGCGAGTCTACGCCTTTGGCGATGGCATTCCCCTCTCGCCGTCCGATTATTCCGCAACTGCTTGCCACCTTGACTCAGAACGGCCAAATCGTGCCCGACGATTACTCCCGCGGCGGCGCGGTCGAGAAACTCGAAGCGCGTATGGCTTCTCTGCTCGGGAAAGAGGCGGCGGTGTGGCTTCCTACCGGAACACTCGCCAATCATCTTGCGGTCCGGTTGCTTGCCAGGGACAAACGCCGGGTCCTTGTACAAGCGGAGAGTCATCTTTTCAACGATTGCGGCGATTGCGCGCAGACACTCAGTGGACTCCATCTCGTTCCGCTCGCGCCCGGCAAAGCGACATTTACGTTCTCCGACGTAGAGCGTGCTTCCAGCGATTCTCAGCACGGACGCGTGGCGACCCCGATCGGCGCAATTCAAATCGAGACGCCGGTCCGGCGCCGCGACGGAGAATCGTTCGACTTCAAAGAAATAAGCCGGATAGCGGCGTGGGCTCGCGAGCGCGGCATCGGACTACATCTTGACGGAGCACGCTTGTTTCTCGAGTCGCCGTACACAGGTCGCGCTGTCAAGGAGTACACGGCGCTCTTCGATACCGTGTACGTATCCACATACAAATATTTCAATGCCGCAGCCGGCGCAGTACTGGCTGGCCCGAAATCCCTGTTGAGCGATCTGTACCATACCCGCCGCATGTTCGGGAGTGGAGTCCCTCATTCATGGCCCTACGCGGCTGTGACGCTCCATTACCTGGACGGATTCGAGCAAACGTTTCAGAAAGCGAAGGACACTTCGGAAGCGGTAATCAAGACTCTCAGTAGCGATGCAAATTTCACGGTCGAGCGAGTCCCGAACGGAACGAATATTTTCCGGATGCGGGTGCATTCCGTGAATGGACCGGTCTACCAGCTTCGCTTGGAAGAAGCGGGCATCAGCGCGCAGCCCCCCGCGGCCGAATGGTTCACCATGCGAGTGAATGCGACATGGGCGCCCGTTGCGCCCGAAGAGATCATCGCGCGATTCCGCAAAGCCCTCGGCTAACGATCAATACCGCAGCTTCGTCGCGCGCCCCACATCTTCACCACGGAACCAGACAAACAAGGGCGCGTGCGGCGTCGGAGAGGGCCACGATAACCGCACCTTCAACGACTGCTTCGCTCCCTCGCCGACGATCGGAACAGGCAGACCCTCAATCGGCTTACCGGACTCGGCATTCCATCCGACCTGACCGATCAACTCCAGATCGCGCCCGGTCAGGATGCCGTAATACTCGCCCTCTCCCGCTGCCTCGTCCGTCAACTTGAACGAGTCGATCGATGGAAGGCGAATCACGCGGCCGAGTTCGAATGGATCGGAGGAGCCGTTCTGCCTGCTGTGAAGAACAGCCGTCAGCGCGCATCCCGCCGCCCATGCGCCTGGATCCAGCGAGACAAACAACGTGTTCGTCTGGATCAGTTGCAGCTTGACTCCCGCGTTTTCAGCCCCAGCCTGCACTCGGACTGCCGCGGATTTCGTCTCCTTGCAAGCAAGCGAAAGCGTCGGCTCCGCCCCTCCACCAGTGATTCGCATCATGATTCCAATGAAAATACCGGCGGGAAGCTCGCGTTCGCGCAAACCGATCTGTAAGTCCGCAGGGAGTGACGACGTCGCCTCAGTAATGCGAGGCTTCGGTCCTGCCACATAGAATGCATTGGCAAGTACTATCGGCTGCGCATAATCGCGGACCGATACGCGCAAATCCGTAGCCGATCCATTCTCAACATGGGTCGTCTGCCGGAATTTCACTTCTCGATGCTTCGCGTCTCCCGCGGCATCCAACTCGAACTCGTAACCGGTCGCGGACAGGCCAGTAATGCGGTCGAGTCCTTCTCCTTCGAGTACGATCCGGCCTTCAGTCTCGCCTTCATTCACCCTCAGCGGAAGGCGGGTCAGCTTTGGCGGGTCGTATACGATCCTGAAGTTTACTTCATGGGGTTTGCCGTCCGCCTGCAATAGCGTTAGAGCGTACTCGCCCACCTTCAGGTTCGTCGTGTCGATCTGCAGTTCCATCGACCTCTGTGTTCCTTGTCGTGCTCCTCGTGGAAGCGTGAACGGCGCTGGAGCGGGACTCGAGTACTTGTCATCCTTTCGTGCGACAAGCGCCTTCTCGACAAACTGGAAATCGGCTCCCTCCAGTGTGACCACTTGCTTGCCGTTGCCTTGCTGCAGCCGGTTCTGCGATTCCGGTGTAAGCCTCGCATTCTCGAGTTCGGCCAATGGAGCCACAAACAATTCCCCATCAATCCTCATCGGGTCCCAATCCCACATGCCCGTAAGCTCATACCGGCCCGGGGGAACGGATGCGGATGCAAGGTTGATCTCCAGCGCTCCCTTATCAGGAAGAGCACTTACGCTGGCCGGGATCGGAGATCCATTCACCGGTTTCAGGCTCCAAGCTTGCACACGGCTCAGGAGCTTTCGCTGCGAGTCATTGACATTGACCTTTAAAGAAGAGCGCAAGCCCGCCGGGATATTGTTCGGGCCGTCGATCTTCATCGTCGGCTGTTTTGCGTCAGGGATTCGCAGCGCCCACAAGTACCCGATTCGCTTACGAGTCTTATAAGGCTCACGAGCGGTGCACAGCGACACTGCTTGGGGGGCCATCTGAGCAGGCTGCGAATACGCCGAGCGGAAATCCGTATCGGGGAACAGCAGCGTTTTTAAATTCAGAGCCATCGCCGTACCGCCTGCGGCAAGCCCCACCGTGCTGCCCAGAAACATGCCGGCCACCGTCGCGGCGAGGCCGGCTGTCTGACCAAGGCGTTGCGACCCCGAAGGCGAGATCGGATCATACGCCGATAGCGCCGGGTTCAATGTGCGCATCGCAGCGAGCATCTGCTGGTCGCCGGTCGCGCTTCGATCCAGCTTGCCGTTGATACCGGACTGCTGCGCAAATCCTTGCAGTGCCGCTTGCAGGTTTTCTCCGGCGCTGGTGTTCTCATACTGCGCAATCGCTTGAAGCACCGATTCGGTCTGCGATGTCTTCTCCGCGTACTCTGCAAGCTGTGCGATCAGTTCGTTATCTTTTTCAAGCACGCCCCGCAGCTTGCGAATACTCAGCCCGGACGGGCCATAGACATACATGGCGAGCGACGTCCGGAAAGGGACCGTCCATTTGGCCGGCTTCGCCGCGTCTTTAGCGTCCAGGATCGCGAAGTCATTGTTCTGGTTCGATGCGACCAGCACCAGCGCGATGTCGCCGTCGCGCTTTTCTTTGGGTTTCAGAGACGGAGCATACTGGATCTCATCGCCCTCTTCCAGGCGGTTTACCTTTGCTATCGGGAGAGCCGGCCCGTTATCCCCGCGCTTGACCGTCAGCTCGATGCTGCCCAAAGGGGTGCCGGCGGGGCACGACGGTCCAGCCTGCAAGCAAGCGCCTGTAAAGAACAGAACTAGTGCACAGCGATACAAGTTATTATTTTACCGTCCATGATCGATTAATCTCCCCGTCTGCGGAAGCACACGCGCGCGTTTCTTTATGACGCTGTTACAACCTCTATAGCCGAAACCAAAGTCAACCCTAAAACCTCTTGCTAAGCAAATGCTGAAAACTCCTGCTTACGCGGCAATGGCTGCGAAAACACCTCTGGCTCCGTTCTCTATTGATCGGCGGGAGCCGGGGCCGCAAGAGGTGCTCATCGATATTCTCTACTGCGGCGTTTGTCATACCGACATCCACCAGGTAGCCGATGACTGGGGAGGCGCGCTTTTCCCGATGGTTCCCGGCCACGAAATCGTTGGCAAAGTCGAAAAGGTTGGCGCCGAAGTCCAGAAGTGGCGCGCCGGCGATATCGTCGGCGTCGGCTGCTTCGTGGATTCCTGCCGCCGGTGCGAAGCCTGCCAAAGCGGTGAAGAACAGTACTGCGAGGAAGGCCCGACATTTACGTACAACGCAGTCGAGCGCGATGGTGTGACACGCACTTATGGCGGATATTCAACGCGGATCACCGTAAACCAGGATTATGTCTTGCGGATTCCGAAGGAGCTTCCGCTCGAGCGCGCTGCGCCGCTGCTGTGCGCCGGCATCACGACGTACTCGCCGCTGCGTCAGTTTGGCGTCCAGGGTGGCGATAATGTGGCGATCGTTGGACTCGGTGGTTTGGGCCACATGGGCGTGAAGTTCGCACGCGCGATCGGCGCGCAAGTCACTGTCCTAAGTCACTCTCCATCGAAGCGTGACGATGCTCTCCGGCTCGGCGCTCATGATTTTGTCGCTACGAAAGAATCGGACGCGTTCGAAAAGAATGCACGCCGGTTCGACTTCATATTGGACACCGTGTCCGCCCAGCACGATTACAACTCATACCTGAACCTGCTCCGTCGAGACGGCACAATGGTTCTCGTTGGCGTACCCGAGGCCACCCCGCTTTCATCATTCCCCCTAGTCATGGGTCGCAGACGGCTGGCTGGGTCGCTTATCGGCGGTATCCGTGAAACCCAAGACATGTTGGACTTCTGTGGCGGTCACGACGTCGCGGCTGATGTCGAGGTCATCCCGATTCAAAAGATCGACGAAGCGTATAAACGTATGTTGAATGCCGACGTACGATACCGCTTCGTTATCGATCTCGGAAGCCTCCGTGAAATGTAACAGTTGTGTAATAGGTGACCGCAATCGGTGCCCGATCCTGCTCCGGCCGCATCTGTAGAGGTACACTACAGATCCTGCGGAGCGTGTTTTGATCGCAGCTAAATACTATGTTTTCTTGTCTTTAACCCATTTGACTACCGGCTTGGTGGTGAGCGCGCCAACTTGTCCGGGGTTCGCTACCAAACTGCCGAAACCAGAACGTTTCTCGATTGATGAAGCCATCCGTGACGCCGCCCTTGAGCACAACGTTGATCCGGCTCTCATACGCAGCATCATTGCCGCCGAGTCGTCATTCGAGCCGGACGCCGAGTCCACCTCCGGAGCCGTTGGCTACATGCAGATTATGCCGGAGACAGCCGAGGAACTTGGGTACGATGCGAGCGACAAGGGACAAAATATCCAAGCCGGTTCAAAGTACCTCAGCTTCCTGATTGAAAAATACAAAGGCGCCCGCAACGGACTCCAACGAGCCATTGCGGCCTACAATGCAGGACCCGCAACTGTGGATCGCTACAAAGGGATCCCGCCTTTCCGCGAAACACGAAAATACGTGAAGCGAGTGTTGGAATATCACGCCGAGTTCGCGGGGGGCCAGCCTTCAAGCTCCGAAGGGCTTTGATACGGCAATCTCACGAGCGCTGAGCGCCCGGACGCCCGCTCTCCACAACAAAGCTCACGCGTGTACTGATATCCGCGCCCGGTTTCTCCACGAACGGCAAGACCCGGTAATCGGTTTGCCATTTATCTGGCGTCAAAAGGCACCGGACGTACCCGCGCTGGTTGTTATAGAAGTGAACGTGAGGATTCTCGGGAAGGTATGCTTCAACCGCAGGTAAACTGTCAGCGCCGTTTCCTCCGGACGTAATCGATGTGCCGACGAACTCGGTCCCGACCGTCGGCGATTTCTCATCCGAGAAATCCAGCTTCAGATCGGCCACCCAGTTCGAGTGAATATCGCCTGTGAGCACGACCGGATTCGATGGATGCTTCTCGTGCAGGTACTGCAAGATCCGGTTGCGCGCCGCTTCGTAACCGCTCCACTGGTCCATCGCATATGCCTGTTCAGGACCGGCGCGGCGATCGACTTTCGCCATCATCACCTGTTGGGCAATGATGTTCCACTTCGCGCGCGAACGGCTCAACCCATCCAGGAACCATTGCTCCTGCTCTTGTCCTAACAGCGTTGCCTCCGCCGCAAGCGCGGCCGGACACTGCGGCTTGTTGCCGTCATCGCAAGGTTGGTCCGTTCGGTACTGTCGCGTATCCAGTACCGAAAATTCCGCAAGATCTCCGAAAGCCAGTCTGCGATACAAGTGCAGCGAAGCGCCTTTGGGCATCGATTCCCGTCGCAGAGGCATGTGCTCGTAGTAAGCCTGGTAGGCATTCGCGCGCCGCTCGAGAAATGCGTCGCGTGCAACGCCGTCCTCCGATTTGTCGCCGGCGTAGTTATTGTCCACCTCGTGGTCATCCCAAGTGACGATCCACGGAAATAGCGCATGCGCTTTCTGCAGATCCGGATCGTTTCTATACAGAGCGTACCGGTTGCGGTAATCGCTTAAAGATGCGAGTTCCGGCCCGGTGTGCTGCCGCGGCCGCCCTGGACGCATAGCGCCTTCGTAGATATAGTCGCCAAGATGCACGACTAACTCAATCTCCTCGTGCGCCATGTGTTGGTACGCAGTGAAGTAGCCTGCCTCATAGTGTTGGCAGGAAGCAAACGCGAACGATAGCTTGTCGAGCGGTTTCTTCGGATCTGGCGCCGTGCGCGTGCGGCCGATGTCGCTCACATGCGAACCGGTCTTGAATCGGTACCAGTACCAGCGCGCCGGTTCGAGCCCTCGAACTTCGACGTGAACGGAATGCGCGAGGTCCGGTGTTGCGGTGGCGCGTCCTTTTTTTACGACTTTCCCCATCTGCTCGTCCGTGGCAATCTGCCATTCGACTTCAACGCGATTGGGCGGCATCCCGCCGCCGTTGAGTGGATCCGGAGCGAGTCGGGTCCACAGAACCACGCCATCGCTTGTCGGATCGCCAGAGGCCACGCCCAACGTGAATGGATTGCCGGCAATCTTCTCTTGCCCCAGCGCGAAGAACGGCGACGCGTACGTCAACGCGAGATACTGGCCGGCGCTTGCAAGCAAGGCGCGACGGGAGAAATCGTGCATATGCAGACACGATAGCGCACGAGATAGGATATTGTACGACTTCCACCAAGGAGAGGCTTTGATGGCGAACAACTTCTCACGACGACGAATGATGCAGACCGCAGGCTTGGCTCCTTTCGCGCCGACTGCGTTTGCGGCGCCCGACAACTCATGGCCGCCGGCGCTCGGGCCAGGTACGCCGAAGATTTGCCTTGGCGCGCCGCAGAATGCAGACGAAGCGGCAATGCGCCGCTATAAGCAGATCGGTGTGGATTACGTGCTTATGGGCGGACCTCGGGCTCCTTGGGACGAAGCCGGCCTCCGCGCGATCATGGATCGGTATAAGTCGGCCGGTATCACGGTCATCAATATGATGATCGGAGGTTTCAACGACGTAATCTGGGGCAAGTCCAACGCGGACGCACAGATTGAAGACGTGATTAAGTCAATTCGCGCGGCGGGCAAAGCGGGCCTTGCCGTCGTTGAATACAACTTCTATGCGAACCGGCTGATCGAAGGTTACAAAGAAGAAATCGGACGCGGCGGCGCAGGGCTGACTGCGTATGATTACGGGCTATCCAAGAATCTACCGCCGCGTGAAAATGTCGGGACCCACACGCGTGCTGAGCAACTGAAGCGCGCTGAGCACTTTCTGAAAGCAGTCGTGCCGGAGGCGGAGAAGGCGAACGTCCGGCTCGCCCTGCATCCGAACGATCCTCCCGTGCCGCTAAGCCGTGGTTCCGAGCAACTGATGGGAACGTTCGAGCACTGGAAGCAATACATCAATCTGGTGAAAAGCCCGCACAACGGTATGACGTTCGATTGCGGTGTCACTCGCGAAATGGGAGAGGATCCGGTCACGGTGGCCAAGTGGCTGGGTGAACGGGACTGCATCAATCATGTGCATTTCCGGAATGTGCGTGTTCGCAAGCCTTACGTCGACTACACCGAAGTCTTTCTTGATGAGGGGGTGGTCAACATGTTTGCCGTAATGAAGGAACTTGTACGCCAGAAATATCCACGCGGTTTGTATCCCGAGCATCCTCGAGCCATCGACATGGACCGCGAGAAAGGCATTCGCAATCAGTATCCCGGCGGGGGAGGTTTTGGCGGCGAGATCTTCAACGTCGGCTATGCAAAAGCGATGCTGCAAGCCGTGCTGTCCTCGTAGTTGAGATCTCGCCTGGCTTTATTCCGCAAACCCGGCCATTTGCAAGGGACTGTGTCCGCCAGTCGAGACTGCTGTAGTCCGCGTTCACCTGTGCGTTGCCCGCGATCTTGATGTTATAGCCGATAAGGACCGTGTAGCCCGGTCCCGACTGGAACTCGAACTGTTGCCTGCGTAAGTCAGGTCTGTCGACGGGAAGTATAGGATCCCCTGAAACATGGGACGTGGAACTGGCGGTGAGCTGCGATCCGTTATTGGACGCCCATGTTACGCGAGGATCCTGATAAAAGAGCAGGCCTTTGTAAGTGCCGCTCGTAGGCGCGGTGAAGCTCACAGTGCCGCTCGTGTTTATAGTCAGCCGTCATATTTGTTCATCTGCGTGCCTGGATATGTGTTGAAGAACGTAACGCCAGTTCCAGTCGCGCTCACGCCGGAGCCTATCTTCATCCCGCCCCCAACCAGTACATAAGTGCCCGCCGTGAAGGTAGCGGAAGGCACGGAGCCGCCGATTTCGATACCGCCGCAGTACACTCCAGGCGTTAGCGTAATGGCGGCCCCGGACGTCTTTTTGAAGTTGTTGTACGTGCATGGTGACGTTGCCGGAATTGTGTACCGGCCGGCTAATGGATCGGCCGATGGAATCCCCTGGGAGACGGCGTCCGGACCGCAGTTAGCGTCTGACGAGCTTGAGTTCGAATAGGTGCCGGAGTAACTTGCGGTCGGTGCAACGACACATCCGCCGCCTACCGTGCGGAAGTTCGCGTTGCTGTATACGCCGCAACCGAATGTCGAATTCGTAGTTCCGTTCGCAAATATGCCATTGTTCGAATTGCTCGCGTCGCGGTTCAGAGCATACACACAACCGGCCGAATCCGTCAGCCCGGCGACTGCCCTTGCCCTCACCGTAGCGGACGATACACCGAACATCCGTATGAACCACGTAGGACGCGGGCGTGAGACGAAAACTTCCACGTAGTTGTTGTTGCCGACATAAGATCCGGAAGTAGGCGGGTGATTTACCGTCACGTCGATGCCATTCACCTGGTGGGTATAGCGGTTGAGCGATGTGTCTTTCCGGGCCGCGTCGGTGATTGTGGTGGAGCTGCCGCGCATTAATTCCTGTGCGCCGGCAAGCGCTCCGGCATCAGCAGCGGTCTGTGCGCGCCGCTTCTCATAGTAAAAGTATGAGGAATCGAACGCCAGTCCCATGAAGGCGACGATCGTCATCGCAAGCACGGAAACCATTGGTATGATGCTGCCTCGCTGCCGGTCAGACCGGTTGCGAGAGCGAAGATAGGAAGTGGAATAAGTCGTCATTGTGAGATCACCATCTCCGAGCGGCTCCGCAGGGTTAAGGGACTCCCTACGAGCAAAGTCGTATAAGGGGTTATCGTGTAGGATGTTTCAACTCGAACTCTTGATCTTGGCGTGTTTCCAGGTGTCCATGTTGTGTTGACGTTGAGGGCTGCCGGGTCGAGTCCGATCGCCCATCGTACTACCCGTGCGCGAATGACATCTGATGTGGCGGCCGAGCCACTGTTGCTTCCGTGGACCATTGCATAACGGGACGCCTCTCGCGTAGCCCCGGCGATCACATTGTATGAGTACACAATTCTGCCGAACTCAAATATGGCATAGATGAATCCGAATACGACGAGAAAGCAAAGACCGAATTCGATCATTGATGACCCTTTTTGCATCGCTCTTCGCGAGCCGCGACGATATGTCATAGAAGTAGGTCTCCTCTTGTCAGCTGATTTACTGGACACGGAACCGGGCCGAAGTGGACATCGCGATATTCCGTGGAATGCCCGGGTACGGGATGATCGGGTTGAATGTATAACGCGCAGTAGTTTCCACATAGACGGGAGGAATAGCGCCGCTGCACGTCGCGGTAGAACAACTCACTTCGCCCGTACCGCTCACGCAACTACAGAATGTTCGCGATGATGTGGTTAATCCGGTAAGACCTTGTCCGGCAGCATCGCTATCTGCCGCAGTAGTCATCTCTGTGAGCGCGGCATCGCCTACGCTGAAGGACCCCTTTTGCACACCAGCGCGCGCCGCCCCCTCTACAGCGATTCCCGCGAAGAAAACCCGAGCTAAGTCCATCGCGCCGCATGTCAGAAGGACTAAGAACGGCAGCATCAATCCCGCCTCGATCATCGCGCTGCCACGTTGACGCGGTGAGCGTAACCGCCTAGCGGTCACCTCCGACGGTTGCCTTACTGAAGCTGTACGGTATACTTGCGAAGCGATTGTTAAAGTACGCATAAGACCCTAGCTATCCTTGAATGCTGATTCTAAATGCAAACCGAGTCATCGGAAAGATACAAAAGGGCCTTAGTCCCGGATTTGAAACTCACATGACCCCTGTACTATGGCTGTGTTTCCGAGGCCCTTCTTAGTACGAAACGGATACGACAAACGCCGAGCAACTGAATGACTTGCATCTTTTTGTCTTCGCGATTGCAAGTATTTAGCGGTACGGCCGTTATGGTACGTCACCCGGATTGTCATTTCAGGCATACATAAATACACTTAGGGACGTGCTCGCAATTCTCTTACTTGTAATCACCGCGATCATTGCGTTCCAGTTCTTGCCCTTGCGTTCGTCGTACTGCAAGCGTTGTGGAGCCCGGCTGCCGGCATCAGGTGACCGTTGCGCGTTGTGTGTGGCTGAATCACGGTCGGAGTCGGAATAATAATAATGTCTAACTCGAATTGTCTTCATTGCGGAAAAGCCATTGGCATCCGGCGCTACACGGGCGCTCGGTTTTGTTCGGACGAACACTCGCGTGCCGAACAGGCGAACGTGCAACATCTGATGTTAAAGCGTCTGAAGGACGCGGCAGCAAGCTTTCAAGAGAGCATTGATAACCCGCGTCCGCGTCGATTCAAGCGGGATTCATATTCGGCTGACGAGCTAGTGGCTTAGCTTGTCAATGTCGAAATCGGCCCAGACGACAGTATGGTCCGAGGAGCCAGATTGCTTTCGTGGTTCCATGTCGACGTCTGCTTTGCTGCATACGTCAGCTAACGGCGCTGTCGCGAGGATGTGGTCGATTCGCCAGCCCCAGTTATTGTCGAACGCGTTGCGGAAGTAATCCCAATAAGAGTACTGCACTCGATCGGGATGTAGTTTCCGAAAGACATCGACGAGGCCCCAGGCGACCGTCTCCTTGTACGCGTTACGCGCATCGATGTGGAAGTCAACGTCGTTGACGCGCCGGTCAGGGTGATAGACATCGATCGGCTCAGGAGCCACATTCAAGTCTCCGAGCCACAGGGCCGGTTTCTGCGGATCGAGGTGCTTGTCGAAGTAGTGCCTCAGTTCACGGAGCCAGCGGAGCTTGAAGGTGTACTTCTCCGAGCGGATGCTGTATCCCTGCGGAACATACGTGTTGATGATCGGGATACCCGCGACGACCGTCTGCAGGATTCGAACATCCTCATTGTCCGGGCCTTCACGAAGCCCATGCATGACGAACTCCGGTTGTTCGCGAGTCAGGGTCGCGACGCCGTTGTAGCCTTTCATCCCCCGAAATGTCGCGTGATACCCAGCCTCCCGGATCGCGTCGACCGGGAAGTCCGAATCCTGCACCTTGGTCTCTTGCAGGCACATTACGTCGGGCTCATGCTGTCGCAGCCAATCGAGCACGACGGGCAGCCTCCGCCGGATTGAGTTCACGTTGAAAGTAGCGATCTTCATGGCCCGGATATAATTCTCACATCCATGCCGATGGACTTCACTCGACGCCAGTTTCTCCAGACTGCGGCTGCCGCAGCAATGGCCGGAAAGCGGCCGAACGTCGTCATCATCTTCCTCGACGACTCGGGTTGGGCCGATTTCCGGCCGTTCGGCAAGCCACCATATCCACTCCGAACGTCGAGCGGCTGGCGTAGCAGGGCTGCGCGTATCACAACTTCTACGTCCCGCAAGCAATATGCTCGGCGTCGCGGTCGGCGCTGATGACCGGGTGCTATCCCGGGCGCACCAAGGTGTTCGGCGCTCACCCGCCGCGGGCGCGCGGCCTCGACCCCAAGTTCGCGACCATGGGCGAAGTCCTGAAGGGCGGCGGGGTACCGGACCGCGGTATTCGGGAAGTGGCACCTCGGCGATCAGCCCGAAACGCGTCCGCCGGCGCGAGGGTTCGACGAATCGTGCGGGCTGATGTACTCGAACGACATGTGGGAGTTCATCCCGGAGAACCCCGCGCGCGTACACCGAGTTCCCGCTGCAATTCTGGGAAAACGGCAAGATCAAGATCGAGCGCGTCACGCGCGGAGCACCAGCCGATGCTGACCACGTGGTACACCGAGCACGCCGTCGACTTCATCCGCCGGAACAAGAGCGAACCGTTTCTCCTCTACGTACCCCATTCGATGCCGCACGTTCCGCTGTTCTGCAGCGAGAAGTTCAAGGGCAAGTCGGGGGCGGGACTGTACGGCGACGTCATGATGGAGATCGACTGGTCGGTCGGTGAGATCACGAAGGCGCTCAAGTCAGCCGGCGTGGAAGATAACACGCTAGTGATCTTCACATCGGACAACGGCCCTTGGACCGTGTACGGCAACCACTCGGGCAAGACTCCGTATCGGGAGGCGAAGGGGACGGGCTTCGATGGCGGCACCCGGAGCGCGTGCCTCATGCGATACCCGGCGCTGATCAAGGCCGGAACGTGTATCGAAGCGGACCTTCTGCTCCATGGACCTGCTGCCGACAATCGCCGCGGCTGACGGGCGCCGCCGCAGCCGAAGAACACGATAGACGGCAAGAACGTATGGGACCTGATCATCGGCAAATCCGGAGCGACGAATCCGCACGACTATTATGCCTTCTCGACGGGTGAAAAGTTCGAGGGCGTGATGAGCGGCGATGGACGATGGAAACTCCATATTCCGCACTCGTACCGGGTGGTCGAGACCGTGGGGAATGACGGCGCTGCCGGCAAGTATCGCCAGGAGAAGATCGAGCTGTCGCTCTTCGATATGGAGAAGGATCCGTTCGAGACGACGAACGTGATCGACAAGTATCCCGGATGTCGCCGCGCGCATGAAGGGCTACGCGGAAGCGCATCGGGCCGAATTCTACGCGTGACCGCGCCGGCTGAAAAGCGTATACAATCAGTCTCGCAATGTTGATGGTTGCGCTTTTTCTGTTCCAGCATATTACTGCTCTCGACCTTCCGACGCAGGAGAAGAACCCGTATACCACTGCCGCCGATATCGAGCAGGGCAAGAAACTCTATGCCGGCCGATGCGCCGGTTGTCATGGGCCCGAAGGCGACGGGGGTAAGGGCGCGAACCTGGCGACACCGACGCTGCCACGCGGTGGAACCGACCTCGCCCTCTATCGTGTGATCCGGTTCGGACTACCCGATACCGAAATGCCCAGTCACAACATGACGCAGCGCGAGATCTGGCAGATGTCGGCCTTCGTGCGCACGCTTGGACGAGCGGGCGAGGGTACGATCCGCGGCGACGCCAAGAAGGGTGAAGCCCTGGTTCGCGGCAAAGGCGGGTGTGTGGGTTGTCATGTGCTGAACGGCGAAGGCGGACACGTGGGTCCATCGCTGACCGACATTGGCGTACGACGGAGCCCTCTGTATCTCCGAAACAAGCTCCTCGACCCCTCCCGGGAATTGGCTGCCGACTACAGTGTCGTGAAACTGGCCACTCGCGACGGCAAAAAGCTCACCGGTACCCGAATGAATGAGGATACTTACTCGATTCAAGTGCGTGACAACAACCTCGGACTGCACTCCTTCTGGAAGCAGGATCTCGCTGAGCTTAGCGTTGAACAGCGCACCAGCATGCCGTCCTACGCCAAGAGACTGACCGATCAGGAACTCAACGATATCGTTGCCTTTCTCGCAACGACAGGAGGACCGCAGTGAGAGCAGCCGTCGTACTCGCGCTTGTAAGCTCCCTTTCCGCGCAGGTGACCTATGAGCGCATTCTGAAAGCGGAGGCCGAGCCAGGCAACTGGCTGACGTACTCCGGCAACTACTCTGCTCACCGGTTCTCCGCGCTGACTCAGATCAATGACCAGAACGTCTCGAATTTGAAGCCCCTATGGGCTTATCAGACGAACTCGCTCCAGAAGTTCGAGACGACGCCGCTTGTCGTGGACGGGGTGATGTACATCTCCGAACCGCCGAGCAACGTGACCGCGCTCGATACCCGAACGGGCCGGCCTCTCTGGAAGTACCGCCGCCCGCTCCCGGACGATGTCCGCGCCTGCTGCGGCCAGGTCAATCGCGGTGTCGCGATCCTTGGCGACCTCGTGTATGTCGGTACCATCGACGCGCATCTGGTCGCGTTGAACTCACGGACCGGAGCGGTGATGTGGGACACGACGGTCGCGAACTACAAGACCGGTCACTCGATCACCGTCGCGCCGCTCGCGGTGAAGGACAAGATCGTCGTCGGCATCGCCGGCGGCGAGTACGGCGTCCGCGGTTTCCTCGATGCTTATGACGCCAAGTCGGGCAAACGAGCTTGGCGGTTCTGGACCATTCCCGGTCCGGGTGAACCAGGCAACGAGACCTGGAAGGGCGATAGCTGGAAAACCGGTTCGGCCACGACGTGGGTTACCGGAGCTTACGATCCTCAGACCAACCTCCTCTATTGGGGAACCGGCAATCCCGGACCCGATTGGAACGGAGACGTCCGCGAAGGCGACAATCTCTACTCCGACTGTTTGCTCGCGCTGGATGCAGACACCGGCAAACGCAAGTGGCATTTTCAGTTCACTCCTCACGATGTTCACGATTGGGACGCAACCGAGGTCCCGGTGCTTGTCGACGGACAGGTCCGGGGCAAGCAGCGGAAACTCGTGCTGTTTCCGAATCGCAATGCGTTCTATTACGTGCTCGACCGGCTTACCGGTGAGTTTCTCGTCGGCAAGCCTTATGTGAAGCAGACCTGGGCGAAAGGCCTGGACGACAGCGGCCGGCCGATTCGAGCGCCGAATACGATGCCGAGCCTCGACGGCACTCGCGTCTGGCCGTCGGTTGCCGGCGGGAACAACTGGTACAGTCCCACTTACAACCCCGAAGACCAACCTGTTCTACGTCGCCGTTCGGGAAGCGGGCTCCGTGTTTTTCATCGGTGACCCGGAATACAAAGAAGGCGAGCAGTTCAACGGCGGAGGGTTCCGCAGCGTTCAGAGCGAGCAGGAGTGGGGCGCCGTCACGGCCTTCGATCCGGCGACGGGTGACAAGAAGTGGGAGCACAAACTCTTCTCGCCGCCCTGGGCCGGACTGCTTTCGACAGCCGGCAATCTCGTGTTCGGCAGCACTACCGAAGGTCAGGTGTTTGCGCTACATGCTTCGACGGGCAAGCCGCTCTGGAAATTTCAAGCCGGCGGCGCCGCGCGGTCGAATCCGATCAGTTACTCAGTCGATGGGAAGCAGTATGTCGCTGTTGCGATGGGTAACTCGCTTTACGTGTTCGGTATCTGATAGCGGGCAACTAATCGTTTAAAACTGTTGAATCCTGACTTGACCGGGACTCGTGTGTCGTCGTCTAATCACAAAAACGTTGGTTGGGAGGAAGGTTTGATTCGCATTCTGTCGCTTGCAATCCTTTTTGCAACTGCTGCCTGGTCGCAGACTACGGGCGCGGCCAGTCTTGTCGGGACGATCTCGGATTCATCCGGCGCGGCGGTTCCGAGCGCCAAGGTAATTGTTCAAAACCAGGAAACGTCCTTCCGCTATGAAGGGGCTTCCGGAGCTAACGGCGAATACTTCATCCCGAACCTGAGTTCCGGCACTTATCAGCTAACGGTTGAGGCACAAGGCTTCAAAACGGTTGTCCAGCGCGACCTCACCCTACGCATCAATGAGACGCCGCGCGTCAACGTGGTGCTCGAGGTCGGCAGCGTCACAGAGTCGGTGAATATTACGAGCAAGACACCGCTGCTCGAGACCGAGGGGGCCGGCGTCGGCCAAGTCATCGAGAGCAGCGTTGTTCAACGGCTTCCGGTGATGCAGAAGTTCGTTCATCGCGTGCTGCTTTACATGCCCGACATGAATAACATCAACGGGGCGCACGCGGTTGGACAGCGGCAACGCGCGATCGGTTATTCCATGGACGGTGTCGGCGGCAAAGAGCCAGCCGTCGGGCAGGTAAACGATTATCAGCGCACCATGGTCGCCTCGCTTGACTCGATCCAGGAGTTCAAGATGTGGACGAATGGCACGCCGGCCGAGTTCGGACATTCCTCGGGCGGGTTGCTCAGCGTTGTTTTCAAAAGCGGCACGAACACTCTGCATGGCTCCATAGAAGATCGCTATACCAGCGGCAAATTACGTCACCGCCACTACCTGGAACAGTCCCGCATCACTTCACCATTCGACTATCACGAATGGAACGCGATCGTGTCCGGACCGATCATCAAAGACAAGACATTCTGGTTTTTCGGTTTCCAACAACACTACGAGAAGCTTGCCGAGACGGTCACCACGACCGTTCCGAGCCTGGATATGCTAAACGGCGATTTCAACTTCGGCGGACGTCGGATTGCCGATTTACGACCCCACGACCACACGCCGGGACGCATCGGGTAACTGGATTCGCGACCCGTTCCCGGGCAACCGTATTCCGGCGAGCCGATTCGATCCCGTTGCCCGCAACGTGCTGGCTTTGAAACCGTGGCTGGAGCCGAGCCGCGTCGGCGATGTTACCGCGAACGGACCGAACAACAACCTTGAAGGCGACTTCACCGGTCTTTACAAGTTCGAGCGATACGATGCCAAGATCGATCACCAGTTCAGTACGGCGCACAAGATCTTCGGACGCTACTCGCTGGTTCGACATCGCAGCGAAGAGCGCCCCGTCCGCGGACTGACGGACCCGCTGCAGTTCGGCAATGTCTACGTGCGGCCGCTGGATTTCCACAACATCGTCGTTTCCGATACTTTTACCTTCAATCCCACGACGATTAACGAGGTTCGTGCCGGCTTCAATCGCCGTGCTTTTACCGCCTTGCCGGAGACGTTCAATCAGGACTGGGCAGGGCAACTCGGTATCCCGAACGTCAGCCCGGAAACGTTCCCCGATCTTCTGAACACAAGCGGCCAGCGCTTTTACGGGTTCGGTCCCGGTGGACGGTCTTACACCCGCGCCGAGGACTTCACGTTCCAGGAGAACTTCACGAAGGTCTTCAGCAGCCATACGTTCAAGACGGGGTACGAGCTCATCCGCACCCGTTATAACTCCCTGGTCGAGTCGCTGCCGAGCGGCGCGTATCAGTTCGGCGGCACCGATTTCCCGTTCCGCGCGAACACTGGAAACGCATTCGCTGCGTTTCTTCTCGGCAGCGTGGTTCGAGCGGATTACACAACCACCGCGGCGAACTGGCTTCCGCGCTGGTGGTCGCACGCGTTCTACGTACAGGACACTTGGCGTCCGGTTCGGAACCTGACTCTCGAAATGGGCGTGCGATGGTCCTATGAATCACCCTTCAATACCAAGTACGGGCAGCAGTCGCAGTTCGATCCGACAGCACGCGATCCGCTGACCGGCAGGTCTGGGCGCCATCCTTCACAACCCCGGCGAACTTGCCAAGAAGGATCTGAATAACTTTCAGCCGCGTCTCGGATTGGCATGGACATTCCATCCGAAGTTCGTTTTCCGCAGCAGTTTCGGGATCACACACTCAGATCTGTACACGAACAGTTTGAATCAGAACTTCGAAGAGTATCAAGCCACGGCTAGTATCCAGGCGCCTGTCGGGGATCCGAATCCCGTGTTCCGATTGTCAGATGGCCCACCGGCATATACATTCAATGTTGCGCCCGATGGAAGCGTACCGTTTGTAGGCACCAATTACTCCGGCCGCAACGCCTCCTGGTATGACCCCAACATGAGACTGCCCTACATCGCAACCTGGTCGGGCGGCATCCAGTATCAGCTCTCGAATTCGATCGTCGTGGAAGGCCGTTACCAGGGTTCCGCCGGCGTCGGATTGCTGAACAACTGGAACATCAACGTTATTCCGCTCGATGTGGCGGCGAACGATCCGGCTCGGCAGCAGCAGATTTTCCAGAATTACCAGAACTTCAGGCCTTTTCCGCAGTTCAACACCATCAATCATTATTCCAATTACGGCCACAACACCTATCACGGTGGTACGTGGCGAGTTGAGAAACGCTACTCTGCCGGCATCACGTTCAACGTGTTTTACACGTACAGCAAGACCATCAACGATGCCGATGATGACGGGACAGCTAGCGGCATTACATATTACAACCGCCGCCTGGAAAAGGCTCGCGCCAGCTATGACATTCAGCACCGAGCCGTAGGTGTCTTCACGTGGGACTTACCCTTCGGCAAAGGCCGCCGTTGGATGAGCGGCGGCGGATGGAAAGACTGGTTCTTCGGCGGCTGGGACGGCGCATGGACGCAAACATATCAATCGGGACCTCCAGTGTCCGTAACCTTTGCGGGCAGCCCTAACAACTACTTCCCGAATGGCGTGTTGCGGCCGAACCAGATTGCGCCGGATGCTGTGGCTCAGCCGAGCGGCTGGGATATCGGGCCGAATCGTTTCCCGATCAGCGCGCAGAACCGGTACTTCAGTTTCGATGGGTTTGCGTATCCGGCGGCGTTCACGGCCGGTACGCTCGGGCGGAACACGTTCGAAGGCCCGGGACTGCGGTGGACGCAGGTTTCGCTTTCGAAGGAATTTCGGATCACCGAGCGGGCCCGGTTCGAGATTCGATGGGACGTGAATAATTTGACGAAAGAGCCGCAGTTTGCCGATCCGAACGCCGTGTTTAATACTGACCAACCGTGCGAGTTTTGGTACCTTCAACGGGACTCGCGGGAGCTTCTCGGACATCGGGACGGGGCGTATGCATCATTTATTGGTTGGGCGGTTTGTGTTTTAGCGGCCTGGCGGATTATTGGCCACGGATGGACACGGATCAACACGGATGCCGATTTGAGGCAGATGCGCCGGGTCATCTGCCGGTAGGTGGCGGCGTTCGGAGTTTGTCATTTCGATGAGCCGGGGTGGTGATTTCAGTTTCTCGGCTTTTTGCGAAACGAAGCCAAGCTCGGGTTCGGTTTTGCGGCGAATTGCTTGTGTTCGCTCGAGTTGCTGGAGGGCTCGGTGGTAGGCCCGCTCGATTGTCGTCATGTAACGGCGCATTCTGTCGAACTGGATGTGGCCGGAATTGAAGCCGATAACAGGGTCGGCTCCGGCGCAGCTCAGGTTGAAGTTTTCGGCCTCAATTGCTCTGGCGCGCTGGAGACGCCAGAAACATTGCGCTATTTCTTCCACGAGGGTGTCTTCTAACGCGTTTGCGGGCTGGTACGCCTCAAGTAAGTCCCGGCGCAGCGCTTCGTACGCTTCGGGATTCTCTCCTTGAATGACAACGTGCTTGCCTGTGAGTCCGTGACGCGTGGCGTTGCGGCTTGCGGCTTTCTTTCCGGCCTCGGTTGTCGGGCCGGTGGAGCGCTGGGCGTTGCTCCTGTTCGCAGCGAGTTTTTCGGCTGATGGCATAGGTACTCCCGGTAAATGAAAAAGCGCCCGAACCTTGCGGCCGGGCGCTTTCTGTTTCGGTTGTACCATGCGGTAGTGAGATGCTCCGGCTGGTTTCGTTGTAAGTTAAAGACTCTCAGGGAGAAATAAATTGGGAACCTACGGAGACAAAGCAGGTCTCGGCGGCTGGTTTCTGCAGGATTTAGAGGCTCCTGAGGGGCCTCACTCCAGACCCGCCCATGTGCATACGCATCGCTGGTGGCAGGTGATGTGTCTGACCGGAGTTGATTACTTCTCGACGCTCGGCTATCAGCCCGGCATAGCGTTTCTGGCGGCCGGATATCTCTCGCCGGTGGCTACTCTCGTTCTGGTTTTGGTCACGCTGTTTGGCGCACTTCCTGTTTACTCCGTGGTGGCGCGGCACAGTCCGAACGGGCAGGGGAGCATATCGATGCTCGTCGAACTCTTTCCAGGGTGGTTGGGAAAGCTACTCGTACTTTGCCTGCTCGGATTTGCGGCAACTGACTTTATTATTACGATGACCCTCTCGGCTGCCGATGCCACAGCTCACATCGTGGAGAATCCATTCTTTCCACACTGGTTACAACATCAGTTGGGAGTCACGCTCGTTTTGATCGCGATGCTGGGCGGGGTGTTCCTGATCGGATTCCGTGAAGCGATCGGCGTGGCGGTCCTGCTCGTCGGAGTTTACCTGGCGTTGAATGTTGTCGTGATTGCAACCGGGTTCTACGAAGTATTCCGTCAGCCACTGGTGCTGTCGAGTTGGCGTGAGCACCTGTTTCAGAGTCACGGTGGTCCCTTCGGCATGATCGGCGTTGCACTGCTGGTTTTTCCGAAGCTCGCGCTCGGACTGTCCGGCTTTGAGACGGGCGTTGCGGTGATGCCGCTGGTGGAAGGAGAGATTGCAGACCGGATACGGAACACACGCAAGCTCCTGATGGCCGCCGCTTTGATCATGAGCGTATTCCTGTTGGGCAGCAGTGTGGTGACGACGGCACTGATCGATCCGCACGAGTTCGCGAAAGGCGGAGAGGCTAACGGCCGCGCCTTGGCTTTTATCGCGCACCGTTTTATGGGAGAAGGTTTCGGAACGGTTTATGACATCAGCACCATTCTGATTCTCGCGTTTGCGGGAGCTTCGGCAATGGCCGGTCTGCTCAATCTGGTGCCTCGCTATCTGCCGCGCTACGGCATGGCTCCCGAGTGGGCAAGAGCTTCGCGGCCACTTGTGCTGGTGTTTACCTGTATTGCCTTTTTAGTCACGATTCTGTTTGACGCCGATGTCGACGCGCAAGGCGGAGCGTACGCGACCGGAGTGTTGGTTCTGATGAGTTCGGCTGCCGTTTCCGTGACGCTTACGGTGTGGAAGACCAGTATGCGTTTGCCGTTCCTTCTAATTGCTATCGTCTTTGGTTATACGACGATTGTGAACATCTTTGAGCGGCCGGAAGGTATCAAGATCGCGTCCTTCTTTATTCTGCTGACGGTGGCTGTTTCACTGGTGTCCCGCGCATTGCGCGCGACGGAGCTACGGATTGTCAATGTCACTTTCGATGACGAGGCGCGGCGCATTATCGAGAGTGATGATGACCAGATTATCCGTGTGATGGCACACCGGCCGCGGCGGAACGATCTGGAGGAGTACGACAAGAAAGATGAAAGTACGAGGAACTGCCACCATCTCACGCCGGACGAATTTCTGATTTTTGTTGAGATTGAGCCGGGGGATGCTTCCGATTTCAGCAGCGATATCGAGGTGAAAGGTTATCACGTGGGCCGTCATCAGATACTGCGGACCAAGAGCCCTGCGATCCCGAATGCGCTGGCTGCGATTTTGATGAAGTTGAGTGATTCGACGGGAAGACTTGCGCACGCGTACTTCGGTTGGACGGAGGGGAATCCGATCGGGTATTTGTTCCGGTTTTTCTTTTTGGGTGAGGGTGATGTTGCGCCGATTACGCGGGAGGTATTGAGGAAGGCGATTCGGGATCCGCACAATCGGCCGAATATTCATGTGTCGTGAGGTGTGATAGTCGAGACTTGACGTTGCAGATTTTGATGTCCGGCGGAGTCGAGACTGTCAGATCTGCCATGACGCACATTCCGGTAACGCCACCTCACAGGCTGCATAGGTCTACGCGGTGCTGTCGATCACGGGTAGCAGGGAGGCGCGAATGCCACGTGGGCGCGGGCGCCAGGCCGGGTTGGCCGGATCGCAACTAAGCAAACACGACCGGAGCCTCCTGCAGCAAGCCGCCGAGCAGGCGTGAGCCGATCCCGCGCCCCCGATACTGGGGCAGGATCGCCACGCTGAGTTTTGGCGTCAATGCATCTACAAAGCCGTACACCGGATCCGAAGCCGGAAAGAGACGCAGCCACGCCGCTCCGACCGCCACACCGTTCACTAGTGCGAGCAGCCCTCAACTGACGGAGGCGGGCACCGAAACGTGCGGATTCATGAACGACAGCGCAGGTTCAGGGGGATAATTCCGATGGCTTCTTTCTATGGGAGTTATGCAGGGAGGAATCGGAGTTGGATCTCACAGTGGACGACCTGATCGGCCCGGGCCACGAACCGTGATTCTCAAGGTGACGGATTACCAATGGCACACAGATCCTGCTAACGAAGGCGCTCTGGCTGGTTCTTGGTGTACACGCTTACAGAGCAGGAGCGTTGGCCCCATTTGTTCGCCATATCCGAGCACCGGGTGCGGCGTCCAGGAGCCGTCGCCATATAAGCCGGTGCGAGCCCAGAGCCCGTCACGCAAGTGAGACACTGGTCGGCATGCTCTCGCGCCGCGAAATGATTCGTATCGGCACCGCGCTGGTGGCCTCGACGAGGTCCAACGCTGCGTCGTGGCCCCCGGCAAAGGCCAAAAGGGGAATGGTATCAACCGAATCTCATTTGGCTACCGATGTTGGAGTGGAGATCCTGAGCGGCGGCGGAAATGCCGTCGACGCTGCAGTAGCTGTTGCGCTTGCCGGGACGGTGACATATCCGGGCGCGGGAAATATCGGTGGCGGTGGTTTTATGCTGATTCAGATGGCGTCCGGCAAAGCTGCTGTTATTGACTACCGGGAGACAGCTCCGCGACGCGCGAAGCCGACCATGTTTCTCAGGCCGGATGGCAAACCGGATCCGCGCCTGTCGACCGTTGGTCACCTTGCGAGCGGTGTGCCTGGAACCGTTGCGGGACTGAGCTATGCCCTGCAAAAGTACGGGACCCTGCCCTGGAAAGACTGCATAGCGCCCGCAATTCGGCTGGCGAAAGAAGGTTATGTGGTAACCGAGCGGCTGGCTGGCACTCTGCAGCAATCGGAGGCGTTGGGCATGTTCCCGACGAGCCGGCGCATTTTCCTGCGCGACGGTAAATTCTGGCAGGAAGGGGAGATCCTGCGACAGCCGGAACTGGCGGGCACGCTTGAACGGATGAGCATACAAGGACCAGAGGAGTTTTATCTCGGCGAAACTGCGCGTTTGCTGGTTGCGGAGATGCAGTCCGGCGGTGGTCTGATCGATTTGAAGGACCTGAAGAACTATCGTGCGATTGAGCGAGAGCCGGTACGCGGAACCTACCGTGATTACGACGTCATTTCTGCACCTCCGGTGGCGTCCGGGGGAGCACTGTTGATTCTGATGTTAAACATGCTGGAGCGCTTCGATCTCGCCGCGCCTGGACAGAACTCCTCAGCTCGCTACCATCTACTGGCAGAGGTAATGAAGCGCGCCTACGCGGACCGCTCGGAATTCATTGGGGACCCAGCGTTCACACGCGTTCCGGTGAAGGGGTTGCTATCCAAAGCGTACGCGGAGGAGCGAGCCAGGTCCATCGGTCTTATGCAGGCGACGCCCAGCGAAAACATTCGATGGGGTGACCCAGCGCGACACGAATCGGCCAATACAACACACTTGTCGGTTGTAGATGAGGCCGGCAACGTTGTTGCAAACACTTATACCTTGCGTAATTTCTACGGCAGCGGCGTCACGGTTGGCGGCGCGGGCTTCTTGCTGAATAACGTCATGGATGATTTTGCGGCGAAGCCCGGCGAAGCCAATTCGTTTGGATATGTTGCTGGACAGGTAAATGGGGTTCAGGCTGGCAAGCGGCCTGTCTCGTCGCAGACACCCACTGTCGTAAATAGGGCGGGCAGGTTTTGGTTAGCGCTGGGCGCGCAGGGGGGACCAACCATCACGAACAGCGTTCTTCAGGTTGTGACAAACATGATCGACCATGGAATGGATTTGCAGGAAGCCGTCGATGCGCCCCGGATTCACCACCAATTGATACCCGATGTTCTGAGGTATGAACGGGGCGGCTTGGCAGCCGATGTGATCGCCGCGCTGGAGAAGCGAGGACATAAGTTGGGTCTGCTTCCAAAGGGGGCACCGGGGTCGGTAAATGCTGTCGCCGTTAACGCCGTGTCTTCACTGCGACTGGGCGCAGCTGATCCGAGAAACCCGGACGGGTCCGCCAAGGGTTGCTGAGTGCTGCAATGTCGCCCAAGAACTTGCTCTGAATCCTTCCCGATGCTTAACAGATCGGGGCCACTTCGTTAAACCTGCACGCGGTTCATCAATTACAGACGGTTCCGTCCGGTTGGTCGCTCAGCCTTCATCGGAAAGGCCTCGGCAGGATAAGGCAGTGGCGGAGACGTGCACCCGAGCCGAGGCGTTTTCGATAAGGAGACTAGAAGGAAGCCGCTGGCGTTTGCGGGGGACGCTTATGGGATTTCAATGCCGCTTCTTCACACGGCGTCCGATGGTGGCTTGGCCAATTGGCGTATTCGACCGCAGAGTTTCGGCAGTTCGGCAAGTGAGATGGCATTCTGGTGGCGACTCCCCGTTGCATAAAGAGCGATTGTGGGCACTTCGAACACACTGGTGGGAAGACATGCTGGAGGCGTGTCGTTGGTCCGGCGCTACGCCGCTGCTCTACGATGAGTCGAAACTGGCACACAGCATCGACAGCTCGGGCGCCGAAAGCCTGCGGGTGATGATCATCCCCGTGCCGCATCGTGGGCAGTGCCACGGGGACACGGTGCCTGTGGGTGGTTCGCGTGCCTGGGAACAGGGAACCTCACAGGACAGCAAGATCCGGCAGAGGGCGAGCCGGCTTGCACGATGCCGGTTGGTGAGGAATCCAAAATGACGGATGCGAACGAACCCTTTGGGCAGCACATGCAGAAAGAAGCGGCGTAGGAACTCGGTCGCCAACAGCGTCATCGTTTTCTGCTTGCCACCATGCGCGTAGTCCTTCCAACGAAACGTCACGCTCTCCCCATCGAAAGCGAGAAGTCGATGATTGGAGATGGCTATGCGATGTGTGTAGCGGCCGAGATACCGCAGTACCTGAGACGGGCCGCCAAATGCCGGCTTCGAATACACAACCCAGTGTTGTTTGTGCAGCCGGCGCAGGAGCTTGGCAAACTGCTTGGGATCTGCCAGGACGGCAGCCGGACCGGTACATTGCAGTTGGGTTCGGCGGTAGAGCCGTTTGAGGCCGGCGATGAACTTACCCCGGAACACGCGTTTTAGAACCTCTAAGGCAGAAAGGTATGTGGCGCGGGAGTGCACCCAACGTGTGCGATCCGGCGAGATGCCTCCCGCCGGAACCACGCAATGGACATGCGGGTGGAGAAGCAGTTCTGTCCCCATGTGTGAAGCGTGCTGATGATCCCAATCTCGGCGCCGAGATGGTCTGGATTGGCTGCTACTTCGAGCAGCGTGGCAGCGCTCGCATTGAACAATAGGTCGTAGAAAACAACGTTGGTTGTCCAAGGCAAGCACATTCAGTTCGTGGGGCACGGTGAAGACGATATGGAAGTACACGGTCGTCAGCAGTTCCTGCTCCCGTGCCGCGATCCAGCGTTCGCGCGCTTGTGTTTGACACTTCGGACAGTGTCGATTTCGGCAGGAATTATAAGAGATGGCCTGATGGCCACACCGAGGACAAGCATCGAGATGGCCGCCTAACGCAGCCGTCCGGCAGCTTTGAATGGCACGGAAGGCTTTCAGCTGCTGAAAGTCGAAACTATTGCGATACTTGTCGAGGAAGCGATTGCCCTGTGCGCGGAGGATGTCGGCCACCTCCACGGCAGGCCGGCTCATTTTTGTCTCTTGCGGTGATAGAGCCGTTCGGAGACTTCAGAGAGCGTCAGGTGTTCCAGCGGATTGACGGTCTTGTCCAGATGACGCCGTGACAGATGCAGGTAGATGCTGGTGGCCTCCAGGTCGGCGTGACCGAGAAGCACCTGGATGGTGGTAGGTCGGCGCCGTCCTCCAGCAAATGCGTGGCGAAGCTATGCCGGAGCATGTGCGGGGTTACCGCTTCTTCAGGCCCGCATGTCGAGCAGCATCTGCGCAGGCGTTCCAGACGGATTTATCGCTGAGGTGCTGGTCTTCGGCGCCGCCGGTGCCTGCCGGGAATAGCTAGGTACTTCGGCTTCTTCCACCGCCAGTATTCGCGCAGTGTATCCAGCAGCCTTGGGCAAGCGGCAGATCGCGGTCCTTGCCGCCTTTGCCTTGGCGTATATGGAGGATCATGCGTTCGCTGTCGATGCCTGACCCGCAGCCGGACCACTTCACTCCGTCGCATGCCGGTTGAGTAAAGGTCATCAGAATGGCGCGTGCCTGCAGATTGCCTGCGGCGTCGATCAGACGCGCGACCTCCTCCAGGCTCAATACCTTCGGTACACGATGATGGTGTAATTCGGGTACGGTATCGAGTCGGCCGGAAATCGGCGCTTCAAGACGCGCACGAAAAAGAAACGTAAGGCCGCAACGCGATTCACGACCGTGCCTACTGCTAGTTTTCGTTCGTGCAGCAGATGGGCCTGCCATTGGCGAATGTGGTCCGGTCCGAGCTGATCCGGCGGTTTCCCAAAGTGACGGCGAATGCTCGACCGCGCCAGGTAGCCGCGTATGGTGTCCGAAGAGAAGTTACGACGCTGGAGTTCCTCCAGCATCAATTTGCGAAGATGGGTCACAAAGACCTCCTTGTGACCCAGATACTCCTCGCTACAGCGCGATGCCTCACCCATTACGCACGCGAAGCGTCCGCCGCGCCAGCGGCTTCGTTCTAGTCGGCAACTCGGAAATTGAACACATAAACCGGACGTGTCGCGCCGATTGGCACACATGAGCAAACGCAAGACACCAATCATCGAAGAAGCACAGTTCAAACCCACCGCGGAGCTCCGCCGCGAAAGCCGTCTGTTCCGCATCGCCAAGGCGCTAGCCTCCGGAGCCACCGTCACCGATATCGCCGAAGCCGAAGGAATGGGACGCACCCTCGCATCGCGAGAAGCGAACTCGCCGGAGTGCCGGCAATTGATTGCCGAGTTCGTAGGCGATGAATGGCAAGAGATGCGTGCCGTCTTCTATCACTCGATGCGCGCGATCGAGCACGCGCTGAGCCCCAGGCGCGAGTATATGACGAAGGAAGGCCAGATCATGCAAGGTGGTCCGGACCATTATGCTCGTCTCGCTGCGACGAAGCACTTTCGCGATTTTCTGATGGCCAGCCCGACCGACGCCGAAGCAACCGGAGCCGAAGGACAAGATGTTGACGCTTCCGGAGCTCGAGGCGATGCTGAGGGCGAATAATGAAGAACAGAACCCAGGCGTAGACAAACTTAAACACGATGTTGTGGTTTCCGGAATCTTGCCAATCCTAAACAGATTCGGGAATTCTACTCAACCGACAGCGAAGCAGTGTCAAAGCAAAGTGAAATTGTCCCCTTCGCCAGCAAAGTAAGAATGTCCCCTGATGCAGGCGAGGCTGAGAGTGCGTGTTAGGGTGCATGAGTCCGTGAGGGGTCGCGCCCGTTCGCCCACAATGGAACGATCGCGACGCTCGAGGATTGGTTCGACGCGAGACGGCTGCGAAAGGACTATGTTCCCACTGGGTATAGGGCCCACGGAGTTTCGTATCGCTCTGTTCCGGGCCACCCTTTTGGGCTTTCGCTCAATCCTCAGGACAAGGCCGCGCTTATCGCGTTTCTGCGGACGCTATAAAAGCGCCCGGGTCGGTTCAGATGGCGGTATGGTCAAGCGCGCAGGTCAGCTGAGCGAGACAAGCGCAAAAGGCGACACTTTTGCCCCCCTCAGACACGGGGCGGCAGTGCTCTACACGAGGGGGAGTTGTGTACGCGTGATCATCTACCGATCTCGACTGTCGTTATGCTCCGCTCCGCACATTTGGCCGACGTGAAACTGGGAAATCCCATAACTCCGTAGTCGTGGAGATCCGTACACCCTGAGTTCCGTCCCACACTTCCGCGTGGGACGTTTTACCGCGGACGTCCCGCCGCCGAGCCGCATCCCATAATGCATTTGTGATGGGCGACAACGCTATAGCAGACACGCTTCGAGACCTAATCCAATGCGTACAAGCATCATAGAGGATTGCCGTCAGAATTCCCGCAGAAGGGCTTCGGGTAAAGGGGTTTGCGAGAAACTCTTTGTCCGAGAGTTTCATATCGTACTGGCGGCACACTTCCCGTATAGCCGGAGATAAAAAGGACGCGACCTTTGGGCCGACCGGTGTCAAGTGAACAGCGAGTCAACACACTTCAATGTAACAGGCCTGGCCGCGCTGGTTCCCTGCCTCGGGTGCTGGCGAAGACTGAAATCCAGCGGCACCGCATGCGACGTCAATCATACCGACAGCCGCCGGCGGACAATATAGCACTTCGATCGTCTTTGGCGTATACTTAACCCTCCAAGAGATCCAAATAAATAATCCCGAATAACGCTTCGCTGGACACCGCCATGAACTCTCACTTTCAGCCGAACAGCCGTTTCTTTGGGACCGCTTTCGTGGCTTTGGTCACGTGGCTCTGTGTCCCCTCGTTGGCGCAGGAGGTCGGCGCAAGCTTGGCCGGCACCGTGATCGATGCGAATGCCCTTGGTATCGCGGGCACCGTCGTTCAGGCTCGCAATCAAGCCACAGGGGTTGTGGCGCGAACCGTCAGCAATCCGACCGGAGACTACATACTTCCCTCCCTGACGCCCGGCACCTATACGGTAACGGCTGAGAAGACCGGATTCAAAACGTCCGTTCTGACGGATATCACACTCGTCGTTAATCAGAAGGCGCAAATGGACCTGCGCCTGGAGGTCGGCGAGGTCACGACAAGGATCGAGGTACAGGCCTCAGCCCCGCTTGTAGACTCGACCACCGCTACCGTAGCCGGCATCGTGGAGAACCGCGCGATTATGGAGCTGCCGCTGAACCTCCGGCGGTTCGGCCAATTGGCGTCGCTCTTCCCGGGAGTGGTCCAGGACAATGGCGGCTTCGCAAGCAGTCCGATTGGATCGCCATTCAGCGAGGCCAGCTATTCCGCCAACGGCACCCGCACGTCAAGCAATAACTATCTCGTGGACGGCATCGATTTGAAGAACTATAGCTTTTGGTGGTTTCTCGATCTCCCCTTCCGTCGATAGCGTGCAGGAATTCAAGGTCCAGACAACCGTCTTCTCCGCCGCTACCGGCCGGTTTGCCGGGTCTACCATCAATCTGGTGACCAAGTCCGGCAGCAATGACATGCATGGCAGCCTGTTCGAGTTTCTCCGTAATGACAACCTGGATGCCAATAACTTCTTCAACAATCGAAACGGGCTGCGCCGGCCGGAATTCAAGCGGCATCAGTTCGGTGGAGGTGTCGGAGGCCCCATCATTCGTAACAAAACGTTCTGGTTCGCGAGTTATGAGGGCTTGACCCAGATCAAGGGACTGACACGCAGCCAGCCGGTACCCACACCAGCCATGCGGCAGGGTGATTTCTCGGAACTTTTAAGCAGAAACGTTCGCATCGTTGATCCGACCACATGTGTCAATCCCCCTCGCGGCGCGACTTGTGTGCCATTCCCTGGCAACATCATCCCCTCAACCAGAATCAACCCGGTGTCGAGACGCATTATCCAGCTCAATCCTTGGCCGCTGCCGACGCTGTCTCGCTCACCGTTGGATGGCCCGAATTGGGCGGCAAGTCCGCGGGACGAACGTTATGACCACCAGTTCAGCATCCGCATCGATCACAGGTTCGGCGAAAAGGACCAGCTATTCGGGCGCTACCTGTTTGCCAATTCCAGTCAGGATACTCCAGGCACCATCCCGGAGTTCGGCGATAGCACCACGTATCGCGGTCAGAACGCGGCTATTAGCTGGACTCACACCTTTAACCCGCGATTGCTGAACGAGCTGAGATTGTCCTTCTCCCGTAACGTCAATGTACGTAATTGCGCGCAATGTCCGCGTCCGGCTGGCTTCATGGAGAGTTTCGGAATCCAAACGCTTAAGGCTCTCTCACCCGACGATGAAGGATTTCCAGTTATCGGTGTCTTGGGTTACCCCTCGGTTGGCGATTCCAATTACCGGCCCGTCATCTCCAATGACATGGTGGAGAAGTATAACAACAATCTTACCTGGCTACCGGGCCGTCACACCGTTGTCGTGGGCGCCGACATACAGCCGTACCAGATATTCGGTACGCAGTCGCCGTTTTCGCCGCACAGCCAGTTTCGTTTCGACGATCGCTTCACGGGCTATGGCTTCTCCGATTTCATACTGGGCTACCCCGGTCCGGATGCCGCGCGCAGCCTCGCGAAAATCAGCTTGTATCATCTTGGGCAATTTCTCAATGCGTATGCTCAGGATGACTGGCGCGTGAACAACCGGTTTTCGCTAAACATCGGGTTGCGATGGGAGTATCACCGCATGCCGGTGGACAAGCGTGACACCATGGCTTCGTTCCTGCCCCTACCCGGTAAGCCTCTCTTCACCCCGGGCAACGGTATCATTCTGGTGTCCGGCGACGCCAACGCAGACCATGCGTGCGCCAATCCGCTCAACCCGCTGACCGTGGCCTGATTGCCTGTGCCGACCAGCGCAAGG
The DNA here is from genome assembly GCA_963825845.1 of Bryobacteraceae bacterium. Classification (GTDB taxonomy): domain Bacteria; phylum Acidobacteriota; class Terriglobia; order Bryobacterales; family Bryobacteraceae; genus DASQDN01. The sequence goes on from CAWGVL010000092.1 coordinate 49,600, forward strand.
CGCTCGGATTCGACGGGAGATCCGGCCGATCCCTGGTGATACGCGATAGCTTCAACTGGGCGCCTCGCATCGGGTTCGCGCTGCGGCCCACGGGATCGGATCGTATGGTGATCCGGGCCGGTTATGGGCTGTTCTTCGATCTCGGAAACTTCAATAATCTACACTTCACGTTCAACAACCCAGTTTTTGCGCCGAACCAACGCGCGTTCGCTCCGGTCGGCCAGGCGCCGACGTTCGACTTGACCAATGTTTTCACCGCCGGCGGCACCACTCCCGCCCTACGTGATAGCTATATGTCCCTATATGTCGATCCATATTTCAAGCAGCCCTATGTCCATGAGTGGAGTTTCAACATTCAGAGTCAACTGAGCACGAACACCTCCATCGAGATCGGCTACGTCGGTACGGCTGGCATCAAGTTGGGAAACCTGCACCTCTACGCAAATCAGCCCAAGCCCGGCGTAGGGGCGCTGCAGCCGCGCCGCCCGTGGCCCGACTTTGGACCCATGCTGACGGTCAGTTCGAACGCCAACTCCAACTACAATTCGCTCCAGCTTCGTTTCACGCGGCGAATGGCGCAAGGCTTCTCCATCCTCGGCGGCTACACCTGGGCGAAGAGCATCAACACCAATGAAGGCGACGAGGGCTTCGGAGGGGGGTTAGGCAACACTGCCCCACAAGACGACAACAACTTGGCCGCCGACCGTGGCCGTGGTTACACCGATGCGAGGCAGCGGCTCGTACTCAGCTATATTTACGAGTTGCCGTTCGGCGCAGGACGCAGATATACGAGCCAGAATCGCGTAGTCGACACAGTGATCGGTGGCTGGCAGCTATCCGGAGTCACCTTCTTCCAGACTGGTTTCCCCTTCAGCCCGAACACGGGCCGCGACCTCGCCGGCACCGGAACACTCAATGAACGTCCCGATCGTGTCTGCAACGGCGCTCTGCCGACCAGTGAGCGCACAGTGGAGCGCTGGTTTGATACGAGTTGTTTCAGCACCGCCGGCATGGCGGCGGCCCTTGCTGCGGGTTCGCCTCGTTTCGGCAATTCGGGCAGGAATATCCTGGACGAACCCGGCTGGCAGGTATGGGATCTGAACGTATACAAAAGCCAGCGTCTCACCGACCGCACCGCTCTGGAGTTCCGTTTCGAGCTGTATAACCTCTGGAATACGCCTCATCTGCAACGGCCGAATCGCACGGTCGGGGTTGCTGCGTTCGGACAACTCACGAGCCAGCCCGACATCGGTTCGGGATCGCCTCGGTCTATACAGTTCGGCATGAAGTTCCTCTGGTGAAATGCGCTGCCTGCGGCTAATCGGGTTCTGGCTGCTGGCGGCTGTCGGTGGCCAGTTACGCGCGGAGCCGGACCCGCCGCCAGTCATCCTGATTTCCATCGATACGCTGCGCGCTGACCGGCTTAGCTGCTACGGCAATCGTAAGATTTCCACTCCGAACATCGATGCTTTAGCGAAGAGCGGCACGCTCTTCACAGAGGCCAGCGCCCAGGTGCCCTTGACTCTTCCGTCGCACGTAGGGCTGATGACCTCCACTCACCCTTTCGCGAATGGAATTCGTGACAACGGCGAGCAGCTTGGGAAACAGGCCCTGACCCTGGCGGAATTGCTGAAAGCCAAAGGTTATCGCACTGCGGCGTTCGTGGGCGGTTTTGTTTTGGATAGGCGGTTCGGCCTCGATCAGGGATTCGATCTGTACGACAGCCCATTCGACCTCGACCGGCATCGTGGCAGCGATCCGGGTGACATCAAGCGGCCAGCGGAAATGGTTCTCGGCACTGCTTCGCAGTGGATCGAAAAGAACTCTGCAGCGCCGTTTTTTGCGTTCGTCCACCTCTACGACATGCACTCACCATACAACGCGTTACACCGGAGGCGGTATGGAACGAGCGGCTACGAAGCGGAGCTTCTGTACGTGGATGAACAGCTTGGAAAATTCTTTAATCGGCTCCCCAGAACCGTCTTCGATGCTGCTGTGATTGTCCTGACTTCGGACCACGGTGAAGGGCTAGGCGATCATGGTGAGAGCACGCACGGCTACTTCATTTACCAGAGCACACTCCACGTTCCGCTGATCGTTCGCCGCCAGCGGGGTGCAAGTGCCGCTCCCGCCCGTCGCGACGAGCCAGCCAGCCTGATTGACGTGGCACCCACACTGCTAGACCTTTGCGGTCTGCCGATCCCTGCCGCAATGCAAGGCCGAAGCCTGCGGGACACCGCCTCGCGTCCCAATCAGATCTACAGTGAGAGCCATTACGCCTCGCAGCATTTTGGATGCGTGGTCCTGCGGTGTTTGCGCGTAGGGCGCTACAAGTACATCGAAGCTCCCAAGCCCGAGCTGTACGATTTGGCGCAGGACCCAGGTGAGGCACAGAACATCTACGCGCGGGACCGGTTGCGTGCATCCGCGCTCGTAGAGCGGATGAAACGCGTGGTTTCCCAATACTCTGTTCCGACGCAAGCTGCGAACAAGGCGCTGACGTCGGAAGCAGAAGCGAAGTTGCTGTCCCTGGGGTATCTCGCGGGTGGTGGTTCGGCGGTGCGAGGACCGGGTGCGGATCCCAAAGATCGCATCGCCGATTTTGAACAGTACGGCCGCGCTCTCATCCTGGCCGGATCCGGCAGCGTCATCGAGGCCAACGGGATTCTTGAACGGCTCCATGCAAAATATCCGGAAGTCACTGACCTCTCCATGAGCATGGCGCTCAATCTCCAACGGCTAGGAAGACACAATCAGGCTGCAAATGGCCTTCGTGAGGTCGCCCGCAACGATCCTCGCAGTGCGAGGGCTCACTACAATCTCGCGGTCAGCCTCAACCAACTCGGACAGATCGACGAGGCTGTCCGCGAACTGGAGACGGCTCTGGCCATCGCGCCCCACTATACGCAGGCTTCGGAGTTGTCAGGGCTGATCTGGCTTCAGAAAAAAGACCCGATGCGTGCCCGCCAGTACTTTCAGCAGGTCCTTGCGACCGATCCGCAAAACTTCGCGGCCCGGTACAACCTGGGCGCCCTGGAGACGGTGCAGGGGAATTGGGGTGAGGCTGAGACCAACCTGGCAGCCGCTCTTGCCGCACGGCCAGACTCACCGGAAGCGCTCAACGCGCTCGGTAGTCTCCACCTCCGCCAAGGCGAACTGGAGAAAGCCGCCGCGGCGTTTCGCCGCACGGTGCAGCTCAAACCAGATTTCGCGGCAGCGCATTACAATCTCGGCCTGGTTCTCCGCAAGCAGAATCGCCCCGACGAGGCCGCCAAGGAGTTTCGCTTGGCACTCGAAGCCGACCCCGGATTTCAGCCGGCACGAAAAGCGCTCGCCCCGGCTCAATAGACGCAGGCGGTTCTGTTGCATGACCATTCTCTCTTTCCGGCGCGTCGCAAACACCCATGCGCGCGCGAGGGCGTTTTATACTTCTCTCGGCCCGGTGAACTCGGCGGCCAAACGTAAACAAATGAGCCGAATGAGCCGTTTTTTGTTTTGAAGGGAGGGCATCCTCACATCTGTCAACACACCGACACGGGGCGGCAGTGCTCTACGCGTTGTCTCCTGAAGCCGATTGGCACGCGTGAGCAAAACGCCAGACACAGATCGCCGAAGAAGCATAATCAGAGCCCGCAACCGAACTAAGCGCGGCCTTGCGGGCGAACGAAACGCGGAGCCGGTGAGCTTAAAGATATGTGTCCTTGCGGGACTCTTATCGGGGAAGCACACGATGATCAAGATTGCCGAACCTGCACTAGCCTCGAACGATCATCGGGTAGGCGGACGCATTCGCATGTCCCGAAACCTGCACATTCGCCAAGATGACAGCCGCCAAAACATAATCGGCGCGATAGCCACGGGCTGGCGGCACGCAAGCTGGAAGACTAAAGTCGGTCGTGTTGAACTCGCATGGTGTACCTGGATATTTGGTTATGGGCGAAGGATTCTGGCGACCGCACACGGAGATGTTCCAGACGCTCAACGGCGTCGTCGATAACATCTGGATGACCGCTTGCCGGATTGCATCCCGCGGCGGTCTCGCGGCGAGCGAAAAGCTTCCACCAACCTGAAGGGCCAGATCGGTGACGGTTATCACTTCTGCCGTAACATCGCGCTGAACGCGAGATGCAACGTGATCGCGTCCATGA